>NZ_AP024862.1 GCF_024346755.1 Vibrio aerogenes
CGCCAATTTTCCATAATGAATAACCTGAAAGTAAATGTACACCAAATATAATAAAAATCAACAAAAAGGTGAACAGCCAATTCAATATAATTATCACATTAAAGTGTTAATTTTTGGCCAATAAAATGTAATTCTTATTATAAAGTCGATCTTGATGATGAAAACTGATAAAAAATTATGGATAACTAACACTAAGGTAAGCATATAAAAATAAAGTGTTACCGCGTCACAATTTACAATGTAAATTATAAAAATAAACCGGAACGATTAAAGATCACGACAAAGTTACGGAGAGTGCTCATTCAACTTTAATATGATGCATCATTTAACAAATTGAAAATAAAAAATAAATCCACAGCTTTCTTCAGACAAACAAATCATCAAGAAATCGCTTAGCAAGAATTGAGGGGTTTCTGAGCAAGATATGCCTTCTTTATAAGAACAGAGAGCAAACATAGTGATTCTACGTTGAAAATCAGTAACGCAGAGCAGGAGCCCATCAATCTTGCCCTTCGGGACCTCACGCAATACATCCATAGCATTTCACGCAGAAAAACTTGTGTTGATACCATACAATCAAATCATTCATTCAAGAAACAATAATGAATGGTGATCATGCTTTTGGAAACATGATCAAGAAGTTCTTATGATCATGCTTCCGGGCAAAAAGACGACTCAGGAACAATGATCAAGGCAATATAGTTCGAAATCCAAGGTATTCTGGTCAAAAAAAACAGACGATAAAGATCGGAACAATGATCAAGATGAATGGCAAGCCGGAAGCATATGTTTTTTACACAGATATACGGCTCATGTCTTTTCAACCGGGCTCTATCAAGAATCAACCGATATAAAAACCAAAATAGAAAATTGAAAAAATGAATTCAAATACTGTTTCAACACCTTGATCATGCTTACGATGCGAGCGGTTAATTAAAAAATTACAATTTACAGTGCCAAATGTCGCTTACTTTCTGCCCGTATCCCGAAAATATGCCAATCAAGGACTCATATCCATGATCATGCTTTCGTCTGAGAAGAAAGAAAGATAAAAAATGAATTCGTTTGTCTGAATATAACCAAGACTAAAAACATGAGAACAAAGCAACAACTTGATCATCTTTCCGGATTATCATTGATCATTGTTCTGAAACACAGATGATCATCTTTCAGTGCTTTGATGATCATGTTTTCAGGTATTCAATGATCATGGGTCCGAAGGGTTCATGATCATGCTTTCAAGATGAATAAAAAAAAGTTCTTTTATACCATATATTTAGGGTTACTTTCTTACCCGGATCATTAGATCATTTAATCATTAAAGATCAAAATTAAGCATATTGATCACAAAAAAATAAAATAAAAACTTTCTCTTTATTTATAGATAATTTTTCATTATTCTCGGAACAATGATTATTTTACAGATTATGTGATTCTAACCAAATATGAGCTCAGCTGAAAAAATATTGATTAAGTCTCCCAGAAATCATAAAGATGGGCATTTGTTCGAAGTATCTGAGTCATCAATTGACTGGATTGAACAGTATCAGCATTTTAAAGGGGTGACGAAAAGCATTGTTGAACTATTGAATTTAGTTTCTCTGAAGGGGTTAAGCAGTCAGGATGGATTGGTTTCAACAACAGAATTAATTGATGCCACAGACGGACAGCTCACCAGAGCAGCAATCCAGCAACGATTAAGAGCTGCAGTCAATATTGGTCTTTTTGCACAAATTCCTGTCAGATTTGAAGAAGGACTGGCTGGAAAAACAATGCTTCACCGGTTTGTCAATCCCAACCAGCTCATCTCTACACTCGGTGTTACCAGTTTAGTCACTGAATCAGTCAAACAATCAGAAAGGCAGAAGCGTTCGAAAGCACTGGCACAGACTCAGGTGAATCAGCGGCTATTACATGAGCATGGTTTAAACACGCCACCTACGATCAAAGATGAATCGGAGCAGTTTGTTGTTTCTCCAACCAACTGGGCTGGGATTATTGATCAAGCATTAGCGCCGCCAAGGACCAGAAAAAATTACCAAAAATCAATGGTTTCCATTTCAGGCACCAAAGCCGTAATAGAGACAAGATCGTCAAAAAATATTATGACAGTTGATGATCTGATGACGTTATTTGCTTTATTCACACTCACTGTGCAGTATCACGACTATCACAAAGAAGAATATCACCTGAATGCGAAGCAAATCCCAAATAAAACGCCACTGTATATTACGGATATCCTTTCACTCAGAGGGAAGAAAGACAGCGGCCCTGCCAGAGATTCGATCCGTGACAGTATTGATCGTATTGAATTCACTGATTTTCAGTTACACGAGTTAACGGGGCGCTGGTTAAGTGAAAATATGCCGGAAGGATTTAAAAGTGATCGTTTTCGTTTTCTGGCCCGGACGATTACAGCTTCTGAGGAAGCGCCTGTTGAAGGTGCTGGCGGGGAAATCAAGATTAAGCCTAATCTGTATATTCTGGTCTGGGAGCCGTCATTCTATGAAGAGCTATTGACCCGCGATTATTTTTTCCTCTTTCCTCCTGAAATTCTGCGACAGCATACACTGGTATTTCAGCTCTATTCTTACTTTCGCAGCCGGATGTCCCGAAGACACCACGAGTCCACATTACTCTCAGAACTGAATCAGAAACTTGCCAGAAATATTGAGTGGCGGCGTTTTTCAATGGACTTGATCCGGGAACTGAAACGTCTGGCCGAAGTACACCATGATGAAAATTCATTCGAGGTCAATCTGTGGGGCTACCATCTGTCTGTAACAGGAATTTGTACGAAAGATAAGATCACCGATTACGAAGTGGATATCCGGTGTGATGTTGAAGAAGTTCTGCGCTACTCCAGAGCCAGAACGACGAATGCCGGAAAAAGGAACATGGCTCCTACATTACCAAACCCGCTCCGGCATGAATTGGTTTCCAAACAAAAACTGGATGAGTTGTCTTCCATCATTGATGGAGAATTTGAACCAATCAAAAGAAAATCACCATCACCACGAGGCAATCTTGGACGACGCGTCAAATTAAGGAAACACTTGGTTGAGATCAATGCCGATGAGATTACGATCACTCTGTCCAAATACACCTCACCAGAGGCCCTGGAACGCAGTATTCTGGCTTTATCGGCGATGACCGGACATTCCCCCTCACAACTTCGTCAGGAGTGTGAGGAGCTGATAGAGAAGCTTGACTGGTTAAGAGCGGGGCAGGAAGCTATTCCGTATGAAGTGTTAAGCAAAACAGTTGAACAGTTTAATGCCGGCAATGCAGAGAAACATCTGTCAATTGAAAAGTTGATCTCCGGGCTGGCTGTAAGAAGAAAAGTTTGCAAACAAATCGGGGAAGGGCAGATAGATGAAGAGGTCCTGAAAGTTTTAGATGATATTGCAATTGATGTTTAGGGCGTATATTTGCATTGTTTTTACAGGGAACTGACAGAGCGGATCTGAATAACTATTACTGTTTGTCTCGCAGGATATTCGTTATAAATAACAATGTCTTTGGCTGAACTATGCCACAAAAATGCAATAAAAATTCATACCTAGCTATTTGCGAGCTTCCCGAGCTCGCTTTTTTTTGTTTTGCGTTATCTGAACGTTGATCCGGGACAATTCTGGCAAGCCGCTCCAGATGTGCTCCGGCGCAAAAAATGCGATTTTCGTCATCTAAATTTATCCGGAATTTCAAACATAATCACACTCTGGGATCTTTTTGCTTAACAAGCGTTTTTCTCTTCGATATAGAATACATGTCCCTTGCATGGTTTGTTCGGAGGTGTTTATGTCTATCAATTCAATTGACCATGATGAAATGGCAAATATGACAAGCAAGTGGGACTTCATGGATGAAGTTGAATCGGCTAAACCACAAAAAAATACTCTTAAATCGGCGGAAGCCCGTCGGCGGATTGAAGCGATGAAAGAGATAAGAGAAAGTGGCTTAACGATCGAAGAAGCAAAAGAATTAGGTCTTCTTCATTAATCAATGTGCTGAAGGGTGGAGGAACTACCCTTCAGCAATATATACCGGGCCCGCGGTCCTGAGATTGCTCCGGCATACAAAAAGGATATTTCCTTTCTTGATTTTTCCTCCCCTGTGATATATTTCCTGCTTTGTTTTACTGAGTGCAGGTAAACCTATGTCTTTTAATCTTGCTGAACTTGCTGCTGAAGAAAAAAACCGGATTGAGCTGGATAAACAGGCTGCTTTTCTGGTTTGGAAATTGAAGCAGGGCAAAGCTGGCCCTGAAGAATTAACCAAATATATCAGTTCGATTCGCTCAGCAGATGAACAGACCTGGTTTGAGCAATGTGTAGAGAAATACAAAAGAGTGATGGGTGTTATGTAATCTATCCCATATTTTTTGCAGAAATTGAAATGGTTCTGTGTTTTTTCTACAATTCGTCGCATTCTATTGATTGAGAGAGAACATCCCGATGGGAAGAAGTTTTGAAGTGCGCAAGGCTTCCATGGCGAAGACACAAGGCGCCAAGATTAAAGTCTATTCCAAGTATGGTAAAGAGATATATGTTTGTGCCAAAAATGGTGGCGCAGATCCGGATACAAATCTTTCACTGAAACATTTGATCTCCAAGGCCAAGAAAGATCAGGTGCCTTCTCACGTGATTGATAAAGCGCTTGATAAAGCATCCGGTGGCGGTGGTGAAGATTATGCGCCTGCGCGTTACGAAGGATTTGGACCGGGTGGCGTCAGCGTGATCGTTGACTGCCTGACTGACAACGGAAACCGTACTTATCAGGATGTTCGTCAGTGTTTTGTCAAAACCGGTGCGAAAATCGGCAGTCCGGGAACTGTCGCTCATATGTTTGATCATCAGGCTGTATTCCAGTTCCGGGGAGATGACGAAGAAGCGGTACTGGAAGCGTTAATGATGTCTGATGTTGATGTCACTGACATTGAGCTTGAAGATGGTGTGATTACAGTCTTCGCGCCAAATACAGAGTTTTTTAAGGCAAAAACAGCGCTGGCTGAATCGTTCCCCGATCTAACAGTCGATGTTGAAGAGATTACATTTGTGCCTCAGACACATACAGAAATTGCCGGAGAAGATGCGGAAAAATTCCAGAAGTTTCTCGATTTACTGGATGAGAGTGATGATGTTCAGCAGGTTTATCATAATGCTGAGATCGCATAATTTCAGATTTTGATCAATATTTATTCAGTGTAAAACGGTAGTCCACGGGCCTACCGTTTTTTTATTCCGTTCAGGTTTTAATATTCCGTTTAAAAAGTGTACTACGTTGTCTGAAGGATGAAAGATCAATACCTTATGACAAATTCGTGAGAAAGCTCAAATGTTATAAAAAAAAAAAATAAACAAAAAACTTATTAACAGTAAGGATATATATAAAAAACACTTCTATTACACGAAGTTGTGTTGATAAAACTCACAAATAGTACTTTCATATTCTTTTCTCTTTAGTTTGCGTAACTTAAGATTGCAATTTACTATAGCGCACCATAGTGTGATTGTTAAGATAATGCACTGAATGTAACTAAGCGTTTCTTTATATGACAATAAGTTTGGGAATTTTTGACTGTAAAGTTGTAAACTTCACGTTTTTGAAAAACTCAACCTAAGTTTGATTTATAAAGTTTGCTTGTTACAAAACTCAACATAATACTTTTTATTAAAACCAACTGTAGTGATCTTATTGCTTCTGATTTGCGTTGATCAGAGTGATAAAGACACTGCCAAAAAGAGAAAGTAAAAGTCAATGGAAGCCTCACGATACAAAAGCATCATTCAGAGAACCGGGTTACTTTTGGTAACGCTTATGCTCTCAGGATGTAAATTTGCATTGCTGGATCCGAAAGGCGAGGTAGGTGTTCAGGTAAAAGAGCTGATTATTACAGCTTTGCTCCTGATGTTAATCGTTGTTATCCCTGTGATACTGATGACCATCTATTTTGCTTACAAGTACCGGGCTGGTAATACAGATGAAGAATATGCGCCAGAATGGTCTCATTCCACTAAGATTGAGCTCGTAGTCTGGATCATCCCGATTATTATCATTGCCATTCTGGCGACGATAACCTGGCGTTCCACACATCATCTGGAGCCTTCGAATCCACTTGTCAGTGACAATGAAACACTGACAATTGAAGTGGTTTCGATGGACTGGAAATGGTTATTTATCTATCCGGATCATGATGTGGCGACAATCAACTATGTTGCATTTCCCAAAGATGTTCCGGTGAAGTTTGTCCTTACTTCAGACAACCTGATGAACTCCTTTTTTATTCCACGTTTGGGAAGTCAGCTCTATTCGATGCCAGGAATGGTGACACGCCTCCATTTGGTGGCAAATCAGGCCGGTGATTATAAAGGTTTTGCTGCCAGTTATAGTGGTGATGGCTTTTCTCACATGAAATTCATAGCAACAGCACTACCTGATCAGCAGAGTTTTGATTCCTGGATAGAGAAGGTTAAATCTGCACCGAATACGATGAAAGATTTTGCTGATTACCGTGAACTGGCACAGCCAAGTATTGATGACCCTGTGACGTATTACTCCAGTGTGCCTGATAATCTGTTCCATCAGATTGTGATGCAACACCCGGGTGGAATGATGTCAGACATGATGGATATGCCATCATCAGGAGATGAGACGAAACATCAACATGGCCATGAACATCAGTCGCACCAGCAGATGAATCATGAAATGAATCATTCAGATCAGAAAGCAGGCCATCAAATGGCTGCTCACGGGGAATAATTATGTTCGGAAGATTAACACTGGAATCTATTCCATATCATGAGCCGATTATTATGATCACCCTGTCCGTGATAGCAGTGGTTGGTCTGGCTGTTGTTGCCTGGGTGACGCGCCTGGGCAAATGGCAATATCTTTGGAATGAATGGTTTACGTCTGTAGATCATAAAAAACTTGGTTTTATGTACATCGCTGTTGCTATGGTCATGCTTTTGCGTGGTTTTGCCGATGCGGTGATGATGCGGAGCCAGCAGGCGTTGTCTGCTGCGGGAGAAGCCGGTTATTTACCCCCGCATCACTATGATCAGATCTTCACCGCTCACGGTGTGATCATGATTTTCTTTGTGGCGATGCCGCTGGTCATCGGTCTGATGAATATTATTATTCCATTGCAGATTGGTGCACGGGATGTTGCGTTTCCTTACCTGAACAACCTGAGTTTCTGGCTGTTTATTGTTGGGGTGGTTCTGACCAACATGTCACTTGGGCTGGGTGAATTTGGCCGGACCGGCTGGCTGGCTTATCCGCCTCTGTCCGGGATTGATGCAAGCCCGGGGGTCGGGGTGGATTACTGGATATGGGCGTTGCAGATATCCGGTGTCGGGACGACACTGAGTGGTGTTAACTTCTTCGTCACGATTCTGCGGATGCGGACGCCGGATATGCCGATGATGAAAATGCCGGTCTTTACCTGGGCTTCGCTGTGTTCAAATATTTTGATCATCATTTCATTCCCGATTCTGACCGTGACGATTGCGCTGCTGACACTGGATCGTTATTTAGGATTCCACTTCTTCACCAATGATATGGGCGGTAACATGATGATGTATATCAACCTTATCTGGGCGTGGGGGCATCCTGAAGTTTACATTCTGGTTCTGCCGGTATTCGGGGTTTTCTCCGAAGTCACGGCAACGTTCTCCCGGAAAAAACTGTTTGGCTATACATCGCTGGTCTGGGCGACTGTTGTGATTACGATTCTGGCGTTTGTCGTCTGGCTGCATCACTTCTTTACCATGGGCGCTGGTGCGAATGTGAACGCTTTCTTCGGAATCGCGACGATGGTTATTTCGATACCGACCGGGGTTAAAATCTTCAACTGGCTGTTCACGATGTACAAAGGCCGGATTCAGTTTACGACTCCCATGATGTGGACGATCGGGTTCCTGATCTCGTTCTCAATCGGTGGGATGACCGGGGTGCTGATGGCTGTTCCTGGTGCTGACTTTGTCTTTCATAACAGCGTCTTCCTGGTTGCGCACTTCCACAATGTGATTATTGGTGGGGTTGTTTTTGGCTGCTTTGCTGCAATTACTTACTGGTTCCCGAAAGCAACCGGCTTTATGATGAATGAAGCCTGGGGTAAACGTGCATTCTGGTGCTGGCTGATTGGGTTTATTCTGGCCTTCCTGCCACTGTATGCGCTTGGCTTTATGGGCATGACTCGTCGTTTAAGTCAGGATATCAATCCGGAATACTTCCCGTTCCTGGCGATTGCCGCTTTCGGCACAGCCATTGTTGCGCTGGGTGTGGTGTGTCAGTTCATTCAGATTTACGTCAGTATCCGTGATCGTGAACAGAACCGTGATCTGACCGGTGACCCGTGGGATGCACGGACGCTGGAGTGGGCAACCTCTTCACCACCGCCATTCTATAACTTTGCTGTTCTGCCGAAAGGCGATGAAATTGATGCATTCTGGTATCAGAAGCAGCGTGGTGAGCATTCACCGGACAAAGAAGTGGAATATGAACCGATTCATATGCCGAAAAATACGCCGACAGGTATGTACGTTTCTGCCTTCGCTCTGGTATTTGGTTTTGCCATGATTTGGTACATCTGGTGGCTGGCTGCAATTGGCCTTGTTGGTGTGATTGCAACAACCATCCGGCACAGCTTTAACGATGACGTCGACTATTATGTTCAGGTTGATGAAATTAAAGCGATTGAAGACGCTCACCGTGCTCAGTTACGGGAAGCGGCAAAATCATCAGAGAAGAAAGACGATGTGGAGGTGAACTATGCACGCTAATTCTGCGGTCGATCATGGGCATGATCACCACCATGATACCGGCAGCAATAAGCTGTTCGGATTTTGGATTTACCTGATGAGTGACTGTATCTTGTTCGCCAGTTTGTTTGCGACATACGCTGTTCTTGAAATGGGAACAGCGGGTGGTCCGACTGGTAAAGATATTTTCGAACTCCCGTTTGTGTTTGTTGAAACCATGTTACTGCTATTGAGTAGTATCACTTTCGGTTTCGGTATGATTGCGATGAAGCGGAAGCAGCTCGGCAGTATGAAGCTGTGGCTGGTGATTACTTTCCTTTTCGGGCTGGGTTTTATTGCGATGGAAATCTATGAGTTCCATCACCTGATTTCGATGGGGCACGGTCCGGACAAAAGTGCGTTCCTTTCTGCATTCTTTACGCTGGTCGGCACACACGGTATCCACGTGACTTCTGGTCTGATTTGGCTGGTTGTTTGCCTGTGGCAACTGAATAAGAAAGGATTGACTGAAGTGATGGAAACGCGCTTTGGTTGTCTGAGTTTGTTCTGGCACTTCCTGGATATCGTATGGATTTGTGTCTTTACATTTGTCTACTTAGTCGGGGTGATGTGATGAGTAATCAACATACAGAAAGCGGAGCAAAGGGTTACATCATAGGCTTTATTGCTTCTCTGATCTTGACCGCGATTCCGTTTTATTATGCAGGGACACAGAGTTTACCTGCTCATACAACCTACGCGATTCTGTTCGGCTGTGCCATTGTTCAGGTCATTGTGCACTTTGTTTATTTTCTGCATATGGAGCTGAAAACTGATGAAGGGCGATGGAACTTTATCTCACTGATATTTTCGGCCATTGTCGTTTTAATCGTGATTGGGGGGTCGCTGTGGATTATGTGGAACCTCAATGTCAACATGATGATGTAACAGGTTGGTTGATATGATCAAAGGTTATCTGTCAATTACGAAACCCGGAATCATTATTGGCAATCTGATCTCTACAGCAGCGGGGTTTTTCCTCGCTGCAAAAACAGAAGCTGCTACACCTTTGCTTCTGCTGTATGCAATGTCGGGTGTCGCTTTAGTGATCGCTTCGGGATGTGTGATCAACAACATTTTTGACCGTGATATCGACCGGAAGATGTCCCGGACGCGGGAGCGTTTACTGGTACGCGGTGAGATTAATATTGACCATGCATTCATTTTTGCGATTATTTTGCTGATATCCGGCACGGCATTGTTGTACCTTCAGACGAATCCGCTGACGACAGTGATTGTACTGCTCGGATACATTTTTTATGTATTTTTCTACACGATGTGGTACAAGCGGACTTCTGTTTACGGCACCTTAGTCGGCAGTATTTCAGGGGCAGTTCCCCCGTTGGCTGGCTATCTGGCTGTGACCAACTACATCAGTCCGGAATCCCTGCTGCTTTTTGCATTATTTTGTTTATGGCAAATGCCGCACTCATATGCGATTGCCATGTTCAGGATGCAGGATTACCGTCAGGCTGGTATTCCGGTACTTCCGGTTGTTTCGGGGATTAAAAAAGCACGACAGCATATGATGGCTTACGTTGCTGCATTTAATGCCGTTGCACTGGGGCTGTATCTGGCCGGAAATACGGGTTATGAGTATCTGGTTGTTGCTGCTGTTGTTTGTTTCATGTGGACCCGGGTAACATTCCGGAAAATGGACAGCGACAATTATGAAGGTTGGTCCCGTCAGGTATTTAAAATGTCATTGGTCGTTGTGATGAGTTTAAGTACTGTTTTAGGTGTTGAACTGATACCGCTGAGTCTCTGACCGCATCTCATTGTTCTTAAAACCCCTGGAGTATTTTGCTTCAGGGGTTTTTTATGTTTTGAGGAAATAAGCATACCAAACGAAGTCATTTCTGATCCGGGTCTGTCTGATTCCACAAACCGCTCAAGCCATCCCCCTTTTTGTTTATAAAAAAAGGTTTACACATGGGTATTCATGCCCTTATAGGTTTGCTCCACCAGACACATTCAGATGATCAGTTAATTTTCCAGATTGGTATAAAACAGAAGTCGTATCAAATTTTTTGTGATGTTCGTCACTTTTTTGCTGACTTGATAAAGGAGAAAACCGCTAGGAATCCGAATTACTGACTAAGGTTATTACTTGGGAAGCTATTCTGGATAAACAAACCGCTCATCTATCAGTGAGGTTTTACGATGAAACCTGTATTGCAAAAATCATTTGATAAACAGTTATTTCTGGACAATGTGAAGCGTCACCTGACATCCACATATGCCACAACTCAGGAACATGCGACAAAGCGTTCCTGGTATCTTGCTATGTCACGTGCATTGTCTGAACTCACGACGCTTGATTTGCTGGAAACCGAGCAGGATGAGCACATTCTTCAGGCCAAGAGTGTGAATTACCTGTCGCTTGAGTTTTTGATTGGACGACTGACGGGGAATAACCTGCTCAACATGGGCATTATTGAGATGATACGTGAGGCCATGAGTGAACTCGGGCAAGACTTGTCTGATTTGCTGGAGGAGGAGCGGGACCCATCGCTCGGAAATGGTGGCCTTGGCCGGCTGGCTGCCTGCTTTATGGACTCTCTGGCTGCGCAGGAGTTTCCTGCGGTTGGGTATGGTCTGCATTATGAATACGGGCTGTTTAAACAATCATTTTCAGAGGGCCACCAGCAGGAAGCGCCGGATGCCTGGTGCGGTGTGGAAGGTTATCCATGGGAAGTCGCAAGGCCCGAGCTGGCACAGGAGATTGGTTTTTACGGACATGTAAAGACCGAGCAGGTGAATGGCAGAGAAGTGCGACGCTGGATTCCCGGTATGACCGTGAAAGGGATGCCATGGGATATTCCGGTGGTCGGCTACAAGAGTAATACCGTTTATCCGCTTCGTTTATGGGAATGTCAGGCCATTGCACCATTCTCACTCGAAAGTTTTAATAACGGCAACTATTTTGAAGCACAGCATGCACTGATTGATGCCGGCAACATTACTAAGGTTCTCTATCCAAATGACAACCATGAAAAAGGCAAAACCCTGCGTTTGATGCAGCAGTATTTTCATAGCGCCGCATCGATCAGGGATATTATTCGCCGACATGAATTAGCCGGTCATGCGATTGAAGATTTACCAAAATTTGAAACGATTCAGCTCAACGATACCCATCCGGCTATTGCGATTCCCGAACTCATGCGCATTTTGCTTGATGAGAAAGGGATGAACTGGAGTGAAGCCTGGAAGATCAGCAGCCAGACATTTGCCTATACGAATCACACTTTACTGCCGGAGGCGCTGGAAACATGGGATGAAGCCCTGATTCTGCGGCTGTTACCCCGCCATATGGAAATCATCTACGATATTAACCACCGCTTCTTACAGGAAGTCCGGACACAATGGCCGGGAGATGTGACCAAGCAGCAAAAATTGTCGATTATTCAGGAAGGGTTTCACCGGATGGTCCGGATGGCGAATCTGTGTGTGGTCGGTTCTTATGCTGTGAACGGTGTTGCTGCAATGCATTCTGAACTGGTCAAAAGAGATCTGTTCCCTGAATTTCATGAACTGTATCCGGACCGGTTACTCAATGTGACCAATGGGATTACGCCACGGCGCTGGCTGCAGTATTGTAATCCGGATTTATCTGACCTGATTACTTCTAAAATCGGCGATTCATGGCCTGTCGCGTTAGACGAATTGTCAGCGTTGAAAGCGCTGGCTGATGACAGCGATTTTCAGCATGAATTTATGGCTGTCAAAAAAGCGAATAAGGTGCGTTTAGCTGAGTGGGTTAAAGAACATTTAGATATTGAGCTGAATACCGATGCGATCTTTGATGTTCAAATCAAACGGTTACATGAGTATAAACGTCAGCATCTGAATCTACTGCACATTTTATCTCTGTATTACCGCTTAACGGAAAACCCGCAGTTTGAGATGGCACCGAGAGTCTTTATTTTCGCAGCGAAAGCAGCGCCGGGTTATTATCTGGCCAAAGAGATCATTTATGCCATTAATATGATTGCAGAAAAGATCAATCATGATCCAAAGGTGAATGAAAAACTCAAAATTGTCTTTATTCCTGATTACCGCGTCAGCATGGCTGAAATCATTATTCCGGCGACAGATGTGTCTGAACAGATCTCGACTGCCGGGAAGGAAGCATCCGGTACCGGTAATATGAAAATGGCCCTGAACGGCGCATTAACGATCGGAACGATGGATGGTGCAAACGTTGAAATTCGTGAAGAAGTCGGCGATGAGAACATTTATATCTTTGGTCTGGAAGTGGATGATGTCGAGAAATTAAAAGCCAGCGGTTACAACCCGTATGACTATTACAATGCGGATCCTTTACTGAAAGCTTCTCTGGACCTGTTATTAGGCGATACATTTACTCCCGGACATCCCGGTAAACTCAGAACGATTTATGAGAGTTTGCTTGATGGCGGGGATCCTTATCTGGTACTGGCGGATTTTGCTTCTTATGTTGAGGCACAGTCCAAAGTTGATCAACAGTACCGGGATCAGACCGGCTGGGCAAAAAAAGCGATTTTAAACACTGCGCTGGTGGGTAAATTCAGCTCTGATCGCAGTATCCGGGATTATGTTGATAATATCTGGAAGCTCAAACAGGTCAAACGTTAACGACTGATGCCAGAGGTCGACAGACCCTGCAACACGTTGATAGGGTCAGATATAGATTAAAATTCAGAATTTTAAGTCAAATCACTCTATGTGAGATTGTTGTCTTATAGACTAAAACCAATGCGTATGCCCGCTTATGCGGGCATTTTCATCCACAGTTGTTCTGTACATCAGTGATGTAACCGGAGTATCCGGGATATTGGATAAACAAGGATACGCAAAGGGTTTATGGATACATATCCCACCGATGCATTGTGAATCAACTTTGAGGGCAGGAGTACGGATATTGAAAACAAGTCAGAAATTATTAAAAAAACAACAGATTTATCATAAACTTGAGCACGCTTCTTTCGCAGATCCATTCTCTTTTCTCGGCCCCTACATTTCTCCGGTACAGGGTGTACTACGGGTATGGATGCCGGATGCTGTTCAAGTCTCACTTTTACTCGACGATCAATCCCGGTTTGATATGACACCGGAAGATGATGGCGGATTTATTTTACAGGAAGACCTTGATCTGAGGTTTACCCACTATCGTTTGCATATTCGCTGGGAATCCGGCGAGCAAATTGTGGATGATCCGTATCAGTACCATTCAATTTATGCTGAATATGAAGATCTTCATACGCCGGTTCATATGTATCATCATATGGGCTCTCAGTTTATGTCTTTAGAACGTGATGGTCAGATGATTGAAGGGGTTCGGTTTCTGGTTTATGCACCGCACGCTTCCGCTTGCAGCCTGATTGGATCATTTAATTACTGGGATGGGCGACGTCATCCAATGCAGCGGCTGGATTACGGCATGTGGGGTATTTTTATTCCGGGGCTGTCTGAAGGTGAACAATATAAATACGAAATTAAAGGCCCGGACGGGGAAGGGCTGCCTCATAAGGCGGATCCCTGGGGCTTTCATGCGGAACAATTTCCATCACTGGCTTCTGTCATCTATAATCACGATGGTTATGGATGGGGTGATCAAGCATGGGTTGACCGGCCGGTAACTGAAAAGCCCGGGCAACCCTTATCTTTTTATGAACTCCATGCCGGTTCATGGAAGCTGGGGCCGGATGACCGTTTTCTGAATTACCGGGAACTGGCGGATCAACTGGTACCCTATCTTGTCGACATGGGCTATACCCATGTCGAATTAATGCCCGTCGCTGAGCATCCTTTTTATGGCTCCTGGGGTTATCAGCCTGTCGGGTTATTTGCGCCGACCAGTCGTTACGGTTCACCCGATGACTTTAAATACTTTGTCGATCAATGTCACCAGGCCAATATTGGGGTTGTTCTGGACTGGGTTCCTGCGCACTTCCCGGCAGATGGCCACGGCCTGAATAACTTTGACGGAACACCTTTATTCCATGATCCTGACCCGCGCAGAGGATGGCATCAGGACTGGAATTCATACATCTACGATATGGGGCGTGAGCACGTCCGGCGTTTTCTGGTGGCGAATGCTTTGTATTGGTTCGACCTGTTCCATATTGATGGCATTCGGGTTGATGCAGTCGCTTCTTTGCTGTACCTCGACTATTCACGCAGCCACGACCAGTGGATACCCAATGTTGACGGCGGCAGAGAAAACTACGATGCGATTGCAATGCTGAAATGGATGAATGAAGAAGTCTATAAACATTTCCCCAATGCGATGACCATTGCCGAAGAGTCGACGGCTTTCCCCGGTGTTTCATGTCCGACATTTCTTGGCGGTCTGGGTTTCGGCTTCAAATGGAATATGGGCTGGATGCATGACAGTCTGACTTATATGCAAAATGAGCCGGTCCACAGAAAATATCATCACAACACCATCACGTTCCCGCTGATATATGCGCACAGCGAAAATTATATTTTATCGTTATCACATGATGAAGTGGTGTACGGCAAAGGCTCGTTGCTGAATAAAATGCCCGGAGATGAATGGCAACAGACCGCGAATCTCCGGGCCTATTTTGGGTACATGTACGGACAGCCCGGAAAAAAACTGAACTTTATGGGCTCGGAGTTCGGGCAGGGAGGCGAATGGGCGCATGACAGCCAGCTGCAGTGGTTCCTGCTGGATTATGGTCGCCACGAAGGTCTGCAGACGCTGACCCGCGATTTAAACCGGCTTTATACCAGTGAAAAAGCTCTCTATGAACTCGACTGTAAACCTGAAGGGTTTGAGTGGCGTTTATCGGATGCTGCGGACATCAGTATTCTGGCCCATGAGCGCATCAGTCTGTCCGGTGAACGGATTTTGGTCATCAGTAACTTTACACCCGTCAGCCGGGACGACTTCCGGATTGGCGTACCGTTTGCCGGTCCGTATCAGCTCTTGCTCAATACCGATGATGAACGCTATGGCGGTAGTGGTTTCCCGGTCGAAAAACTAGTGAAAACAGCGTCGGTTGAGAGTGAAAGCCTGCCGGATTCCCTGTTATTAAGTATTCCGCCGTTGGCGACTGTTTTTTATAAGCTGATCGCAGTATAGCAATTCGATTTACAGTGTGAATTGCGGTGATTCAGTACAGGTGTTTCACATTGTTCTCACATGCCCAATTGGCCTCAAGATGTATCTTTGAGGTCAATTAGGTATACACATCATTTATAATGTATGAGGACATTGACAGGAATATCAATCCTCAATTAACATCCCCGAATCTCATTATACTTATTTCATTTCATACGGATTTATATTCGTTATGCTGGATATCATTTTCTGGATAGCAATTGCGTCCACTTCAATATTTGTCATTAAACTGCTTCTGATGCTCTTTGGAGCAGACCTGAGTTTCGATTTGGGTGATGATTTTTTAATTAACTCGGTGCTGGCGCTGGCGATGACTTTCTGCTGGTCTTTTCTGGCGTTATCACAGGATAGCGGACAAATCACGCTGGGCGTTTATCTGAAAAGTCTGGGGATTTCAGTCAGTATGTCGACGGCCTTTATGTATTTGATGAGGCGGGCGGGAAAGATGGAGACCGGTGTGATGACTGAGCTGTCTGTTGAGGACGGGCACCCGGCAGAAGTCTATTCCAGAGTGCCGGATAAGTCAGCCTCTGGCTACGGTAAAATTAAAACCACCATCGAGGGTAAAACTTACTATCTGAAAGCTGTCTCTGAAAGCCGTCAGTTTAACTCTGGCGAAACGGTTTCTATTTCCCGGATCACCCATGAAATTGCCCATATAGATATCACCAAGGTCAACTGATACCAACCTGGAAAATAAACTGGTCAGAAACTTATTCAGAATGGTATGGCCCTAGAGCACGCTCTAGATATGACCGAGCTCATTCATTTGATTCATTAAAAATAAACTAAGGATAACCCGTGTACGATCTTTCATTATCAGTTACAGATTTTGGCACGATGGCATTTGTGTTTGTGCCTGTTTTATTACTGTTGTTTTTTGTGCTTTCCTTTCTGCTGTTTTATCGCAGATGTAAACCGAATCAGCTGTTGGTCGTTTACGGTAAAACAGGCGGCGGACGGTCAGCGAAAGTGGTTCATGGTGGTGCAGCATTTGTCTTACCTGTCGTTCAGGACTATGAGTATATGTCGCTTCAGCCGATCGACTATGAAGTCGATCTGAAAGATGCTTTATCTGCGAATAACATTCGTCTGGATATTCCGACTTCATGTACGGTGGCGATTGGTACCTCACCCGAACTTTCTTCAATCGCCAGCGAACGTTTGCTTGGGCTATCTCAGGTGGAAGTTAAAGAAGCGGCACAAAATATTACCATTGGTCAGTTGCGTGCCGCCGTTGCCACACTGACAATTGAGCAGATTAACCAGGACCGGGAAAGTTTTCTGGAAAAGGTAAATACGAATATCGCAGATGAACTGGCAAAGCTTGGGCTGGAAGTGATTAACATCAACGTGAAAGATATCAGCGATAAAATGGGCTATATCGAAGCAATTGGCCGAAAAGCTGCTGAAACTGTGGTTCAACGGGCAAACGTAGATGTGGCTGAGCAACAAAAACTGGGGGCGATTGGCACGCAGAAAGCAGAGCGTGAGAAAGATACGCAGGTTGCGATTGAATCTGCTGAATCAGAAAAAGCCATCAGTCGCACGGTCGCTGAAAAAGAAATTTTTGTGGCTCAGCGTCAGTCTGAGCAGATTCAGGGTGAGAATGAAACTAAAAAAGCCATTGCTTTGTCAGAAGCAGAGCTGAAAATTGCCGAAGCTTCTGCCCGTAAAGATGCTGAAGTTGCTGAACAGATTGCTGAAAAAGAGATTCAGGAAAGACGAAAAGAGACCGAGCTGGCCAGACAGCGGGCACATGAAGTGGTGGCAGAAACAATTGAAGCCGAGAAGAAAATAGAAGAAGCGAAAGGTGAGGCCGAATCAATTCAAATTGTTGCCAAGGCAGAAGCAGAAGCGTTACTGACCAAATATGAAGCCGAAGCAGAAGGGATGCGCAAAGTGATGAAAGCCAAAGCGGAAGGTTATCATGATTTAGTCCGGTCGGCTGGTGACAGTGATGCTCTGGCGAAACTTCAGGTGATCGAGAAACTGGAAGAGGTCGTCAGATTGCAGACAGAAGCGATTGCGAAGATGAAGATTGATAATCTGACTGTCTGGGATCAGGGGTCTGAGAACGGGCAGGCCGGGCTGAAATCATTCATGAAAGATTTCCTGACTATGGGCGCGCCAATGCATGAAATGGCCAGTAACGTTGGGATTGAACTGCCTTCATTTATGGGAAAGCAGGCAGAGCTAAAAGCTGAAACCACTGTGGACATGAAGCAGGAAGAAGCATGATATCGCCGGATTCCGGATGTTGAAGGTACAAAAACCACTTCAAAATGAAGTGGTTTTTTTATGATTCACCAAAATACCTCAAACAACCTGAATCATGCATTTTCAGGTCATTTGTGTATATATGATGTATATCAGCGCCTGATATGATGAGTCATGGGATTTCCTGCCTTGCTGCAAGCGCCAACAAATATCATCGCAACCTGCATCTTGAGTCTGTTTAGGTATATACTAACTGTATGATTTTATGCGAACTATGGTACAAGTATGGCAAAAACAGCTAAGATCCAAAATGAAGATAAATTATTCCGCAAAGCGATGGAAGTGGGATGTAAGATGGCTGAAATGCAGGGATATCAGCTCACCAGTGATAATGCTTCCCAGTCGACAAAGGTCAAAGCCCTGTATCTGTTTTTAGTGAAAGTCCGCCAGATCACGCCGCTCCCGGCGGATAAATCTGATGGAAAAAGTATCAAAAAGCGATTAGCGCTTTGGATCCATCATGCTTTGCCTGACGATGATCCTTTAAAATAAGGATTGAACACATTGAGGCAATTCATTAGGCCCCGGTATTGTCTCTTCTCTTCTCATCCGGCCATTCTTCACGCTTTATATTCCGCTTTCCCTGCCTGCCATACCATTTTATCCGGAATTCCACATATTTTTTGATGAGAACCTGTCAGTGCCACTGGCGGGGATGAGCCCCCGCCTGAATTAAATCAGATTCAGTATTGATAAAGCAAAAATACCAATTGTCGTGGTGAGCAGAGAAAGAAAGGTGGTCAGGACAATAATATTGGCTGCCAGTACAGCATTTCCGCCCATCACACGAGCCATCACATAACTGGCAGATGCGGTTGGCGCGGAGCTGGTCAGAAAAATAATTCCCAGTTCAATCCCCCTGAATCCGCAAAGTAATGCCGCAGCGGTAATCAGCAGCGGACACAATGCCAGCTTGAACAGTGTGGCAATCCATGCTGAACTTTTATCCCGGTGAAGCTGCCGGAGATCCAGCGCACCACCACCACAAATCAGTGCCAGTGGCAGTGTCATATTCGCAAAATAATGGCCCGCTTTATCTGCAATTTCCGGTACCGGAATGTTCAGCAGAGAAAAAGTCAGCCCAAGTAAAATAGCAATAATCAGTGGGTTTTTGGTCAGTGTTTTTACGATCACACCCAGTGCATTTTCCCGGTTATTCTGATTTTTCGGGATGAGCGTATACACCGCTTCTACATTAAACAGCAGGACCAGCCCGGCACAGTAAAGCGCTGCTGTTGCAATTGCCTGATTGCCATAAGCGTTGGCAACATAAGCCAGTGCGACGATCATGGCATTTCCCCTGAACCCACCCTGAATGATGACACTTTGATCCGCTGAATTTTTTGACCACTGTTTAATGACCACGGTTGTCAAAAGAAAGAAGATGAAGTTAGAGAAAAGACCGAATAATACGAATGATGCACTGTCAGCAATTGCACTAAAGTCTGACTGCAACACATTCAGAAACAGCAGGACCGGCAGGGTAACTTTAAACACCAGACGGGAAGCGACTTCAATGAAATGATCATCGATGAGGCTGGTTTTTCTGAAATAGACGCCCAAAAATAACATCAGGCAGATGGGACCGGTGACTGATAACGAAAATTTGAACTGCTCAAGTAATAAATCCATGGTTTCCCTGTATCGGAGATAACGGCTGGGGAAATAGCCTGGTGAGTGCACAATGATTGAAAATCATTATACCGTGAGTTTGTAAAAATGCATGAGGTGAAATGATTGTTAAGGTTATGTTTTCTATGCAGGCATAACATTTTACATTTGCTGGCTATGTCATTCATTGAATATTCATCCTGAGTTATATTAGCGACGTCACATGCTGACGTTTTAATTCAAAAGGAAGCATACATAATGAATAAAAATGATAACGTCCCACTTCCCTCAAATACGAGTGAGTGGTTTTTTAACCGTAACAGTATAATTGTCCTGAGTGATACGCTTCTCTTCTTTATTTTATATAAAACTTTACCGTTTCCTCCTCAGGTTGTGCTGGGACTCAGCTTGCTTGTTTTTATTGCCGTGCTGTGGCTGACAGAAGCACTGCACGTCACCGTGACCGCTATACTGGTCCCTGTGCTGGCTGTTTTGTTCGGTATTTTTGATACGCAGGCGGCGCTGAGCAATTTCTCTAATCCGATTATTTATCTCTTCCTGGGGGGATTTGCACTGGCGGCTGCAATGCATCATCAGGGGCTGGATAAAGTGATTGCCGATAAAGTTCTTGTATTGGCACGGGGAAAAATGGCCGTCGCGGTGTTTATGCTATTTGCGGTGACGGCTGTGATTTCTATGTGGATCAGCAATACTGCGACAACAGCAATGATGATTCCGTTGGTGCTGGGGGTGCTGAGTAAAGTGGATTCGGGTCAGCGTGAAAGAACATATGTGTTTGTTCTGCTCGGAATTGCCTATAGCGCCAGTATTGGCGGGATTGCGACAGTAATAGGCAGCCCGCCCAATGCGATTGCGGCTGCTGAGCTGAAGCTCTCTTTTACGGAATGGATGTTTTATGGGATTCCTGCCGCTGCAATTTTGCTTCCGGTCGCTATTTTCGTTTTGTATCTGGTTTTTAAACCGGATTTATCCGGTCGTTTTGAATTGAATTATGAGCCGGTGAACTGGGATAAAGGGAAAGTGGTGACACTGGGGATCTTCTCTCTGACAGTGTTCTTATGGATCTTCAGTAAACCAATTAACGGCATGATTGGCGGATTTAAGTCTTTTGATACGATCATCGCGCTTGGTGTGATTGTACTGATCAATTTCGCCCGTGTTGTACACTGGAAAGATATAGAAAAAACGGCAGACTGGGGTGTTTTACTGTTATTTGGTGGTGGGATCAGTTTAAGTAATATCCTCAAACAGACCGGCACCAGTGTGTTTATTGCTCAGGAGCTGAGTGAGCTGATTACCCAGTTCGGTGTGTTCTTTATCATCGTCATTATCGGATGCTTTGTGGTTTTTCTGACGGAGTTTGCCAGTAACACTGCCAGTGCGGCATTGCTCATTCCTGTCTTTGTCAGTGTGGCTGAGGCGCTGAATATGCCGCCGGTGATTCTGGTGGTACTGATAGCGGTCGCTTCATCATGTGCATTTATGTTACCGGTTGCCACACCACCCAATGCGATTGTTTTTTCTACCGGCTATATCCGGCAGACTCAGATGATGAAGGTCGGGATGATTCTCAATGTGATCTGTGTGATGTTACTGACAGTGATTGCATTGTATATCTGGCAATAGTTGATCGGGACAGAAAAACCGGATACGGATTGCGTGTTGTGCAGGAAATCAATCACACCGGCGGGAGCTTCCGGTGTGATTTGCCTGCTGATTTAAGCGCACAGGGCCGCAGCTATATCAATGACGTCACTATATCAATGACGCCACTATACCAATGACGCCACCAAAAACACCACCCCAGATAACCAGCCACCCCAGGTGTTCTTTGATCATCTTCTGTACCATGTCTTTCACCAGTTGCGGGGTCAGCTCACTCAGACGTTGATCAATAATCTGTTCGATTTTTGCTTCGATATCTTGTTTGACCGAACCTGAACCTAGCTGGGATTTGATCGCATCCTGCACGGCTTCACTCTGGCCGATTTCGGCCACAGAAGCATGCATTTTTTCAACAAAAGGTTGTTTGAGGGGTTGTAGTGCTTCTGTTCCGCCAACCATGGCCAGCATGCCACCAAACTGAGAATGAGCGATGACGTCAACCAATGCATCAAAGGTTGGGTTAAAATCAATGGTCTCGATTATGGCGTCCATTTCAAAATTGTGGGTTTCACCAATTTCCTGGTCGAGAAATTTTCCGATGTTTTCCTGACTGAAAAATTGCTCCATCATTAATGATTTGATCGCCGTTCTGAATGCATCAAACCGGCGGGGAATGACACCTGAGCCATATAAACCGGGTACTTTTTCAAACAACATATGAATAGCCAGCCAGTTGGTTATTGCGCCAGAAAAGGCAAACAGTCCCGCTGTTTGTATAACTGGCTCGTTGAATTGATAACCAATCAACATGCAGAGAATGGCAATAAAGTTGGTCATGATACTCTTGTTATTCATCGTGTTGTTTATTCTCCTGAATATTTTGAAATACGCCGATTTTAGAAGAAAACCAACCCGTCGAAAAGAGCAAAGCCGGTGATTCGCTCAAAGGATGTTGCGGTAAATGGTGATTGATCTGATTGAATATTTATAGCTGTGGTGATAAATATCCATCCTTGTACCTGAGCTGCCCTTCTGATGCAGCCGGGGGAGTTTGATCTTTTATTCAGGATTTATCATGAAAATATACATTTCTGTATTCGGTGCGATGATGCTGGCAGGATGCAGCTTGCCGGGAAACTCCCCGGCATCCGCAGACTACGTTTACGGCACTAAAACCGTGTATTCACCCCGTCAGGCAATGAATACTTATGAACCCGTGCCTGACGGATATTCACTGGTCTTCACTCAATCTCTGGCACGACATGGTTCCAGAGCTTTAACCAGCCCCAAATACGATGATATCAGCCTGAAAATCTGGCAAAAAGCCAAAGACTTGCATGCGTTGACGCCTGCCGGAGAGAAACTGGGTGCTGAAATTTCCCGGTTGATGACTGCAAATGAAAAACTTGGATACGGCGAGTTGTCCCGTCTTGGACATCGGGAACATCGGGGGATTGGCATGAGAATGGTGCAACGGGATAAACCGTTGTTTGTGCATGCCACAAAACAAGGCCGGAAAATTCTGGTTGAATACTCCGGGCGCTCCCGGGCCAAAGAGAGTGCTGTATCGTTTGTTCATGGTTTGATTCAGGCAGACCCGGCACTGGAGCCCTTGATCATGCAACCGCAGATTAACCGGAATCAGTTGTATTTTCATAAGCAAAATAAAGCGTATCAGCAATACAAAAAACATAATAAACCGCTGCATCTTGCGGTTGAGCGACTGTTTGACCAACCTGAAACACATCAGATCGCCCGGAGGATTTTAGAAAGAATTTATACTCCGGCGTTTGTTGATGCACTGGCAGAGGGAAAGTATCAGTTCACCCGCAGAGGGAAGAAAAAAGCCCAGGTGTACACTGAGACAGACGCGGCGATGCAGCTATTCAATTTGTATCTGATTTCTCCGGGGATGGTTGATGAATCGAATCATCAGCCATGGCAATTTAACCTGTATTTTACGCCGGAAGAAACGCAGTGGCTGACTTACCTGTCGGATGGAAAAAATTTCTATCAGAAAGGGCCGGGTCTGAATCAGACCGATATAACATACCGGATTGCGAAAGGACTTGAGGATGATTTCTTTCATCAGGTTAAAGCTGTACAAAACGGGACGAATCCATATGCAGCAAAGTTACGTTTTGCCCATGCAGAAACGATTATTCCGTTTGCAGCGCAGATGCAGCTGAAGGGCAGCACACAAAGTGTTTCCCTGAGTGAAGGATATCAACCCGATAACCCATGGCACGGAGCGTGGGTTTCCCCATATAGTGCTAATATTCAGTGGGATGTTTTCCGCAATGCCGCGGATGGCAAATTGTTAGTAAAAATGCTGTATAACGAGAAAGAAACCGCATTTAAGCAGGATTGTAAACCCGTGAAACCGGGCAGTTACTATTATTCTTTTGATACCTTACTTCATTGCTATCATCAAATGTAAACTGTCATACCAACATGGATACAAAGACCTCAAGAGGCATGTTCAGCGGGAATTGATTGCTTTGAGCAAGGCGCTGGTTCACACAAACAGAGTTATTCCTTCACAAATAGTCATTCCGCGTTGAAAATCAGTATCAATCATATTTACATTGTAAATCTGGCAGGTGGTATGCGGACGGGCTCAGCTGTAAGCCCGTCCGGACTGAGGGGGGATAAATGTGGTGATTAACTGGCAATAAACCCACCCGTCTGATGTTCCCACAAATGCGCATAGATACCGTTCTTATCCAGCAACTCTTGATGGGTTCCTTCTTCAACCACCTTGCCTTCATCGAGGACGATCAGCCGGTCCATCGCCGCAATGGTCGATAAACGGTGCGCAATCGCAATGACGGTTTTGCCTTCCATCAATTGATACAGGCTTTCCTGAATGGCAGCTTCAACTTCTGAATCGAGTGCTGATGTGGCTTCATCCAGAATCAGAATCGGTGCATTTTTCAGTAATACTCTGGAAATGGCGATCCGCTGACGTTGTCCGCCAGACAGTTTCACACCCCGTTCTCCAACCTGAGAATCATAACCGCAGTTGCCGTGTGGATCGGTCAGGGTTTCGATAAACTCATGGGCATGTGCCTGTTTCGTTGCCTTGAGCAACTCTTCTTCTGTCGCATCTGGTTTTCCGTAGAGAATATTCTCTCTGATAGAGCGGTGAAGCAATGATGTATCCTGTGTGACCATGCCAATTGCGCTTCTCAGCGAGTCCTGAGTAATGTCATCAATCGCCTGTCCATCAATACGAATGGCACCACTCTCCACATCATGAAAACGCAGTAACAGATTCACCAGTGTTGATTTCCCTGCACCGGAGCGGCCAACCAGCCCCACTTTTTCTCCTGGTTTGATGTTCAGGTTCAGGTTATCAATGACATGGATATTTTCGCCGTAATGAAAAGAGACATGATCAAAGTCAATGGCGCCCTGTTTGATATCCAGTGCTTTTGCATTCGGTTTATCCTGGATCTGGATTGAACGGGACAAAGATGCCATACCGTCTACAACTGTCCCTATATTTTCGAACAATGCACCGATTTCCCACATAATCCAGTGGGACATACCGTTAATCCGTAATGAAAGTGAAATAGCCACCGCAATGATCCCGACCGTCACCAGACTTTGTGACCACAGATAAATGGAAGTACCGGCGATCGCAAACAGCAGCAGATAGTTGGCCACTTCTACAGAAAGATTAAAGCCGGTAACCAGCCGCATCTGCTTATAAACCGTGCCTAAAAATCCTTTCATACTGTCCTGAACATACTCTGTTTCACGGTGATGATGAGAGAAGAGTTTGACTGTCTGTATGTTGGTGTAGCTATCAACAAAGCGTCCGGTCATGGTTGAACGCGCGTCAGCCTGAAGCGATGCAACCCGCTTCAGCTTAGGCACAAAATATAACTGAATACCGATATAGATCAGTAACCAGACCAGCATTGGCATCATTAAGCGCCAGTCTGAGTCAGCCAGCATAAACAAAATTGCCGTTACATAAACAACCACGTATACGAAGACATCCACTGCCTTCATGACCGTTTCACGGACTGCAAGGGAGGTTTGCATCACTTTGGTTGCAATCCTGCCGGCAAATTCATTCTGATAAAAGGAGATACTTTGCTTCAGTAAGTAACGGTGGGCCAGCCACCGGATAGACATCGGATAATTGCCCAGCATGGTTTGGTGAACCAGCAGAGACTGAACAGAAATCAATAATGGAATACCAATGACAACAACCAGCGCTAATCCGCTGAGTGTCCACTTATTTTCAGCCCAGAACGTTTCCGGACGACTTGAAGATAACCAGTCCACCAGGTGGCCCATGAAGCCGAAGAGAGAGACTTCGACAATGGCAATCATGGTACTGAGAACCGCAATGAATAAGAGCGGTTTGGTAAAGCCTTTTGTGTAATACCGGCAAAATGCCCATAAAGTTTCAGGGGGTTGTTGTGGCTCTTCGGGGGGGAAAGCCTGCGTAAAACCCTCAAATCGCTTATACATGAAGAATCCTTAATACAGCTTAATATCAATACAGAAAGCAATAACACCACAGCCTGTTTCTGTGACAAGAAAATATGATTGACCCGGATTCCCTGACTATCACGCGTTCAGGTTTGGGTTTCATGGACTGTGGTCATTGCTGGGGGGAAACTGAGCATTTTATTATACCCATTGTAATCAGTATGTTCTATTTATGTTTCTTATTTTCCTGTACGGTCCGGTCAATGCAGATAGCAGATACAGGCCTTGTTGTCTGACTCAGAGATAAAACATCAGGATTCTGCGTGCAGAGACTGCGGGTCGAAGTAAAGAATCGTCATCGTCATCTCCGGCTGAAGCTTTTCAACCGATACGGTATCGTCCATCATCACAAAAGAGTCGGTATCGCATATGACCTGCCATTGCTGATTTTTGTTTTTCGGCAAAGAGAAGCGGGCGGGCGCTTTGGTTTGATTGATCAGATAGAGCAGTTCAGCGCCGTCATCCCCAATACCAAGGTGTAGTGCTACAGCACTGAGCTGGTTCCAGTCATCCTGATTCATTAATTTACCGTCAACTCTTCGCCAGAAAACCCGGTTTGAATTTCGTGAATTGCCGCTGAATGCATCGATAAACTGAATCATAAACTGTTCACGGTTTTTCACCAGCGCTCCGCACCAGTCGCGGAATTGCTGCTGGTCAGTGTTCAGGTTCCAGTTCAGCCAGCTGATCTCATTATCCTGACAATATGCATTATTGTTTCCCTGCTGGGAGTGAGATAACAGGTCAGCGGTGAGAATATGCGGCATTCCGAATGCAAACAGTACCGTTGCCATAAAATTGCGTTTCTGGCGGGCCCGGATGTCACAAATGGATTTGTCGCTTGTCGGGCCTTCCACTCCATAATTTTCAGAGCGGTTATCACCATGTCCGTCCCTGTTCTGTTCTCCGTTTCGCTCATTATGCTTATGCCGGTAAGACACCAGATCCTGAAGCGTGAAACCATCGTGATAGGTGATATAGTTTACGGTTAATTTAAATGGCCAGTTAGCTGCACTGTAAAGATCTCTCGAGCCCATCAAACGGGTCGCAAATTCTTTCAGATATCCCTGATCGCCACGCCAGAAACTCCGGCTGATATCTCTGAGCTTATCGTTCGTCTCATTCCAACCGAATGGAAAGTTACCAACCTGATAGCCATTTGGACCTATATCCCAGGGTTCGGCGATCAATTTCACTTGTTTGAGAATGGGATCCTGGGCAACCGCTTTGAAAAAAGCAGCCCCCTGACTGAATTCTTCACCATTTCGTCCCAAAGTCGCTGCCAAATCAAAACGGAAGCCATCAATGTGATATTCACTGACCCAGTATCTGAGTGTATCCATCACCAGATTCAGCGCTGGCTGATAGGATAAATCGACGGTATTACCACAGCCGGTAAAATTAGCAAAGTACGGGCCATTGGTAAGATAGTACTGAGGGTCAAGTCCTCTGAGATTGAAGAGTGGTCCTTCACCGCCGCCTTCTGCGGTATGGTTATACACAACATCAAGAATGACTTCGATACCCGCTTTGTGGAGTTCCCTGACGACGGTTTTGAATTCAGTCACAGCATCTTTGACTGCATAGCGGGGATCCGGCGCCATAAAGACATACGGGTTGTATCCCCAATAATTCACTGCATTCATCTCGAGCAGGTGTGTTTCATGCATACATGCAGCCACCGGGAGAAATTGCAGGGTGCGGATCCCCTGTGCCTGATAAAATTTCATCATTTCAGGATGAATCAGTCCCGGATAGGTGCCTCTGATATTGGCCGGAATTGCCGGATTTTCATGAGTGAGGCCTTTCACATGGGTCTCAAATAAGACGGTCGCTTCACGGGGAATCTCTGGTTTTACTGTATCTTGCCAGTCAAAGTGGTTATCTACCACCACACACTTCGGTAGCTGAAAGCTTTTTTTTGCTGTGAAGGGGGGAGTGTATGTTAATGGTCCCTCCAGTGCTTTTGTGTAAGGATCTGAAATATAGTGCCAGCGCTGATCATGTTGCTTTATCAGGTAACCATATTTCTGGCCGGCAGTGACTTCCTGAATATAGATGTAACGAATACCAGCATACTCATTTGTCAGCGGGAAGGTCCGGCATTTCCCCTTGCTGTCAAACAAAGCTAACTGAATCTGACAGTCATCTGTTACATAAACAGAAAAATTACATCCATTGCTATCAGGTGTTGCCCCTAAAGGGTAGGGACGGGACAAACGGTCATTTCTCATACGCATTATAGAGTCTTATTTGATGAGTGATTAAGCGAGCGTTACTCTTTTTAGTAAAAAACTTAGTTGTGAATAGGTCAAGTATTCGCCATAAAATATGTCTTTTATCAGGTATTTTGCCGGGTATTTCTGTTGAGAGGGCTCTTTATCAGAAGGCAACGGATAACGTACATGGCCCACAAAAACTGTGATTTATCATGAATTGTTCATTTAATGTGGGTACTGTGGCTTTTTATCCCGGGTGTACTTGCTGAAATCTGAATGATTATCTTCAATTATACTCAGAGATATACCCGAATATTCTGAATACTGTATCTTCAGGTTGTTTGTCTATATTATTTTAGGTTGATGTCACTGTATGAGTAAAAGGATTCGCATGAAATCCGTTGTTGTTGATATTCTTTAATTTTATTTTTATTGTGTTTCATGTCATACAGTGTCGCAGTTGTTTTGTCCGGAGTGTTTTCCGGCTTTAGTGGAATAAGAAATAACATTAATGAGTATTCTTGGAATTTTTATTGGTTTAGCGGGATTGGTTCTGATCGGTCTTGTGAGTTGGTTGATGATGATGTCTCTCAACCAGAAAAAGCTCGACAGAGAGCGGATCGCAAAAGGGGAAGCTCGTCGTAAGGCTCTGGAAAGAGAGAAAGAAGATGAGCATCAGGAACGTTTGCTGAAAGCAGAATCCGGGCATGTTCCGACGATTTTATTTATGGCCAAAGAAGCTGAACGCTTCAATGTAAAAGATGCGCTGTACTGGTATGAAAAAGCGGCTGAGCTCGACAGCGAAACCGGGATGTATGGTGTTGTCCGGCTATGTAAAAAAACTGTTGGTGATATGGTCTATGAAGAAAAAGGGCGTTTCTGGCAGAAATATATTCAGGGACTGGAAGGAAATATGGCTGCTCTGTGTGAAACGGGTCAGGCTTATCTGACTGGCCGTGGCACCAATGTGGATATTGAAAAAGGAATGAGTCTGCTGGAAAAAGCAGCACTATCAAATTATACACCGGCACAGTTGCAGTTAGGTGACTGGTTCATGTCCAAAGACAATCCTTCTCCGAAACCGGAAGATGCCTGTTTCTGGTTTGCAAAAGCGGCAAAACTGGAAAGTGAAGAAGGCATGATCAAACTGGGTCTCAATTATCTCAAGGGGATTGGAATTCATCAGGATCACGGTAAAGCCTGTTACTGGCTCGAGCGTTGTTCAGAAAAAGGCAATGCTAAAGCGATGTATCATGCGGGGAAAGCGTGGATTGATCACGGCGAACACGGTAATTCGATCGCTTATGTCTGGCTATTTTGTTCGGCAAAATGTGGCTATGAGATGGCGCAGAATGTCAGAGATGAAGTCGGAAACAAACTGGGTGTTGAAGCGGTTGTTCTGCTGCAAAATTTTGCTAAACCATTACTCAAGAAACTGCATGAGGGTGGTGTCACGAAGCACTTGTTAATCAAAGCATTTAATAAGTTGTATAAAAGGGATGTTCCGGTGTCTGGTTCTGGTTCCGGTGAAGGGACTGAAGAGATACTTTCATCCGAACACAGTGAATTGATCAACAAAATTTCAGCGTCCGGTGTTTCCGGAACAGAACCGGTTGCAGAGCAGGAAGAGAAAGAAGAAAAAGAACAAAAAGTATCTTTTGAACAGACAGGTGTTCAGGTCAGTACTGATTATACGGATAAAAATATGCACTGAATGAGTAGTTATGAACTTATGAACTGGCTCAGAACGGGCGTTGTTTGCTGGTGGCCTGCAAGTTATATCATTGAGTAGATCAGTCACTATTTTGAATGGAATGAGCAGCGGTTAATAAAAAGCCCCTGATTTTGAAGTCAGGGGCTTTTCTTTTGATATAAAACGAGAACACGCTCTAGTGTTTGTTGGCTTTTTTATGTTCAGCCTGACAAACTGCCGCAGTGAATACCACGTCTGTTGAACTGTTCAGTGCCGTTTCCGCTGAATCCTGAATGACACCAATAATAAAACCTACCGCGACGACCTGCATTGCTACATCATTCGAAATTCCGAACAGGCCACAAGCCAGAGGAATCAGGAGCAGTGAACCACCGGCAACGCCAGATGCGCCACATGCTGAAATTGCGGATACCAGACTGAGCAGAACAGCACTCATCATATCAACTTCAATCCCGACAGTATGAACAGCAGCCAGTGTTAAAACCGTAATTGTAATGGCAGCACCAGCCATGTTGATAGTCGCGCCAAGCGGGATCGAGACGGAATAGGTATCTTCATCCAGATCAAGTTTGCTGCACAATGCCAGATTCACAGGAATGTTTGCAGCACTTGAGCGGGTAAAAAATGCCGTTACACCACTTTCGCGCAAACATTGCAGAACAAGAGGAAATGGATTTTGTCCTGTTTTGATATAAACAATGACAGGGTTGACAATCAAAGCAATGATTAGCATGGCAGAAAGCAGGACAGCGAGTAAGTGGGTATAACCTGCCAGTGCTGAGAAACCGATTGTTGCAAACGTTGAAGAGACCAGCCCGAAAATACCAAAAGGCGCCAGTCTGATAATGAAGCGAACAATTTGTGAAACACCATGGCTTAAATCTTCCAGAACTGCTTTTGTATGTGCACTGGCATGGTGGAAGGCAATACCCAGACCGATAGCCCAGGCCAGGATGCCAATATAATTTGCCTGAAGAATGGCATTCACCGGGTTATCAACAACCTTGAACAGCAGAGTATGAAGTACTTCTGTAATGCCTTCCGGTGGTGTGGTGCCTTCTGCGCCGGTCACCAGTGTCAGTGTCGTCGGGAAAAGAAAGCTAAGAACTACAGCGGTCAGTGATGCAACAAATGTCCCTACAAGGTAAAGGATGACAATTGGGCGCATGTGGGTCTGCTGATTTCTTTTTTGATTGGCGATGGATGCTGTAACCAGCACAAAAACTAAAACCGGGGCAACTGCTTTCAGGGCGCTGACAAACAGGCTGCCAAGTAAGCCTGCTTTTTGAGCAACATCGGGGGCAGATGTTGCTAATAGTGCACCAAGGGCGATCCCAATAATAATCTGAATCACTAAATTCCCTCGGGCAAAACGGGCAAAGATGTTGTTTTGCATGATAATTCCTGTCATTAAATTATTTGTATATGAGTTATATACCCAAGCAGGCTGATTTGTGTGAGGTCAGTACCATCAGGTTGTTTGGGTATAATGCTTCCGGCACCGGGTTCCGGAAAAAATTAATATTATAGTGCCAGCAGAAAGTGTCTAGGATTAATTGATATATTGGTCGGAAAATTGCAAATTTGATGCATTTAGTGGTGAATTTGTTGCATTTGTTAAAAAAAATGGATTTTATTTCTGTTTGGATCTGATTTCATTCTGTATGAACTGAATTGATGAAAACGGCCTTGTATCTCACCAGACATGAACAGGCTTGGGTGATATACCTGAGCTGCATTTTGAGGCCGCTCAGGTCTATACCGTTTAATATTTCTTCTTCGCTGTCTTTTCCAGCATCAGAACCAGTCCGATTGCTGCGAGCATCATCAAAATCGCCAGAAGTAGCTGAGAGGGTTGTGTTGTCAGGCGCTCATATTCAGCCGGCATTAAATTCTGCTGAAGCAGCGGAACCTGTTCTCCATGCGAGTTAATTCGCCAGGTCAGGGTCTCTTTCCATGGCCATATCTTCGGCAGTGTTCCCACCATCAGACCGGTGAGAGTGACCAGCGTCAGATCTCTGTAATGTTTCAACATCCAGGACAAGAGATGAGAGAAGCACAAGAGTCCGAGAACGCATCCACTCAGAAAGGTCAGGATTGGCGAGATCTGAAAACTTTTGACGGCACTCAGAATCGGGGTATACATACCAATTAATAATAAGATAAAACTGCCTGAGATTCCCGGCAGTATCATCGCGCAGATAGCAACAGCACCGGCGAGCATGATATTGAGTGATGTTGGCTCAAGGTGCAGTGGTTGTAATATTGTAATTGAATACGCCAGCAATATACCGGCAATGAAGCCCGCAAGCTGGGTGATTTTTCTGTGTTGTATTTGTTTTAAAATATGAAAGACAGATACCAGAATCAGGCCAAAGAAAAATGACCAGAGCGGAATCGGGTGTGCCACGAGTAACCAGGAAACTAATTTAGCCAGCGTGATGATACTCAAAAAAATACCACCAAACAGGCAGAGCAGAAATTTAAGGTTGATGTAGGTTAGTGCTGCTTTTATTCCCTGCTTTCTGATCACTGTGATGAGCTTGGGGTTAATGCGCCGGATGCTCTCAAGTAATGTGTCATAAACGCCTGTGATAAAGGCAATAGTGCCACCCGATACACCAGGAACAACATCTGCCGCTCCCATCGCCATGCCTTTAAAAAAAGTGAAAAGATAATTCATTATGATACTGTTGACTAAGGTCTGATTTGGATGGCTTTAGTATCGCGAAGGCTGATGTTTTTTCAACAGGTAATCTGTCGTTATCTGCATAATTTTTGTCAAAATTCATCGGTAACCGGTCATATGCCGGGATCTTTGACTCATTCACGTATCTTCCTGCTGTGTGGGGTGATGATCAAGAATGATCTTGGTGCCGTTCACATTCAGCAGTTCAAGCAATGGCCTGATACTGACTTTTCCTTTATCGGTTAATTCAAAACCATGGTCGATTCGATGCGGGGAATTACGCTGAATATTACATATCTTGCCTTCGACACTGACTTCAAGATTTCCCTGTCTCAGAATGAGGGTGGCATAATCGCCTTCATAAAGACTTTTTGCCAGAAGTGACGTTGAAAAACAGCAACCGCTTTTAGACAAATCCCGGATTTCACACTCAATTTTGCTGTTATCAAACTGAACTGCTCCGGGGAGTTTGACCTGATACCGGGCTTCTTTACGCAGCGGTGTTAACTTCACCCCCTCGGGAATTGACATGATAGCCAGCGGTACGGGCTTGTTGAGAACATGAAGAATCTGGCTGCGGAAATAGATAAATGCCCCTTCTCCACGGTGAGAAATTGCTTTGACATTACACCAGAATCCCGGCTGGAAAAATGTCCGGGTGTTTCCGCCATCTGAGGAAGGTAGTTCTGTCAGAATGTAAGCATTTGAATGGATGCCAATAAAAGTGGTATTGCATCTGAATTTTTTTCCGACGGGTGTTGCAATGTTTAACGTCAGCTCACTACTGTGATCAATCATTGCTAATGACTCAAGACTATTCTGAGCTGATACATGATTTTTATGTGTGAATTCAGGTTTAGGCATTGCCATTTGTCGTGTGTATCGATTCAGTTTTTCATGATACTAAGTGTAGTTGCCTGGCGGCATTCTGCAGCGGGGAAGTCAATACATTTACCCGTCGTGTTGCATAAATTGTTATTTTGATCGGGTTTTTTGACGGGTAAGCTATGAGCCATATGAGCGGCCTGAATAAACAGAGTTCTCATTCTCACCATGATCGCTTATGATGACTCATTTGTCTCATATGAAAAGGAATTGTTGTGTCAGGAGAAGGAAAAAACAGAGGCAGGTGGAAAAGCCCTGAGAATTTTTTGCTCGTTGTCTCGTTTATTGTGCCCATTGCTTTTGCCAGCTGGAGTGCGTTGCTGAATAATTTCTCTGTTGAAAACGCCGGGTTTAATGGTTCAGACATTGGTATTTTACAGAGCGTCAGAGAAATTCCCGGTTTTCTGGCGTTTTCTGCCGTTTTTATTCTGCTGTTTATTAAAGAACAACGTTTCTTGATGATTGCTCTATCCATGTTAACGCTGGGGGTCGCAGTCACCGGTTTTTTCCCTTCTTTTAATGGGTTACTGATGACGACGTTGCTGATGTCCTGCGGGTTTCATTATCTGGAAACATTAAAGCAATCCCTGACGCTGCAATGGATAAATAAGGATGAAGCGCCAGAAATGTTAGGGAAGCTGATTTCGGCTGGTGCGCTTGCTTCTTTGCTGACTTATGGGTGTTTATGGCTGATGCTGGATTTGCTGAAACTGTCCTACCTGTGGGTTTATCTGATTACCGGGGGGATTGCTTTTGCCCTGACGATCATCGCTGCGCTGATATTTCCACAGTTTCAAGCGAAGACGATTCAAAACAAAAAGTTACTGCTCAGAAAACGTTACTGGCTTTATTATGCATTAACATTTATGAGTGGTGCACGCAGGCAGATTTTTACGGTATTTGCCGGTTTTCTGATGGTTGAAAAATTTGGCTACTCGGCCAGTGAAATTACTTTATTATTTCTGATCAACTATGTTTTTAATTTCCTGTTTGCCAAAAAAATCGGCAGAACGATTGGTATCATCGGTGAACGGCGGGCATTGATGTTGGAATACGGTGGTTTAGTTTTGGTGTTTGTCGGTTACGGGATTGTCGAAAATGCCCATATTGCTGCCGGTTTGTATGTGGTGGATCATCTGTTTTTTGCTCTGGCGCTGGCAATTAAAACCTATTTTCAGAAAATCGCTGATCCGGCTGATATGGCTTCAACCGCAGGCGTCTCATTTACGATCAACCACATTGCAGCTGTGATTATACCGGCTTCATTTGGTTTGATCTGGATGGTTTCTCCACCGGCTGTTTTTTATATCGGCGCCGTGATGGCAGTTGCTTCATTTTTGCTGTCTCTGAATATTCCGGGCATTCCTGCAAAAGGCAATGAAGTCAGAGTATTACAATGGCAATAGATGCTTGTGATCAACGAACACTGAAGAACAATACCAATGGCATACAATACCGGATCAGAAACTGACTCAGAATGGTATAAAAAGTGATGATGTATATGCAGACAACGCCAGAGACAGGGGGTACAGGCTTGTCTGCACGCTGATTGGCAAGGTCAGGCTTCCGCACAGACCTGATTTCTTCCGTTTGCTTTTGCCTGATAAAGCGCTTTGTCTGCCCGGTGAAGTGTTCGCTGTGTATTTTCCCCGTCTCTGTGCAGCGTTATTCCGATACTGACAGTGAGTTTGCGTTCATTGAACAGTTCATCCCAGTTGAGCTGATAAATATGATGACGGAATTTCTCACCATGTTTTTGGGCATCATCGAGTGTTGTATTTTCCAGAATGACCAGAAACTCTTCCCCTCCATAACGCACACATGACGCATGAAGAAAATTAAAATAACGGCTTAGCTCATCAGAGATACTGATGATGGCTTTATCGCCGATAAGGTGAGTAAATTCATCGTTGATTGATTTGAAATGGTCAATATCGATGATTAAAAATGCAAATGAGACTTCGTTGAGCAGTAAATCTCTTAATTTTACTTCCAGCCATCGCCGGTTATGCAGTTTTGTCAACGGGTCGGTGAATACATCCTGCTGTAGTCGTGCCACCGTATGTTTCTGACTTTCTGTCGTTTCTTTTAACTCCCGGTTTTCCATTTTCGACATAATGAGTTTAAGCTGTAACTCAAATTGTGAGAGGCGTTTGATCTGGCTGGCACCCAGTTCTCCAATTGGAATTTGTTTCATTAAATCTGATTCAATCTGAAATGCCTGTTTTTCATATTTCAGTGCCTCTTCATATTTCGTCTGATATTCATAAATATATGCCAGGGCCTGATATAAAGATTTGTGTAATTCAGGGTTAGTCAGATGAGCCATCTTTTGCAGCTTTTGCGTTAATATCATTTCTGCCAGAGTGATTTTTCCCTGAGCAATCAGGCAATATGCCAGTTCAATTTTTAGCAGGCAGGTCAATGGTTTATTGTAGCGGTTGTTCGTTGTATAGGGTGCTTTTGAAAGGACCTGAATCGCTTTATCAATATGGCCTTTTGCGCGGTGGATTTTGGTTTCATAGAAAATAATCTGTCGGGTCAGTTCCTGATTGCTGACCAGGATACTGAGTTCTTCGCACTCCTTGATAAGTTCTTCTGCGGTTGCATATTTTTTCATACTGACATAGCAGGCTAACATGCATATTTTATATCTGAGACGCAGTGAGCGGCTTGAGATTGCCTGGTCGATACTGTTAACTTTTTGATAGAACAGCAGTGCTTTTGTCGGGTCACCGTAACGGTAACAAAGCTCGCCCATGCCAATCACAGCCAGTGCAAATTCATCAATAAACTCATTTTCAACAGCAATGTTAGAAATCGAAATGTATTCGTTTAGTGCTGTCCGGTAATCTCCTGATTCAATTAAACGCTGACACAGGCTGATTTTGATCGAAAGTACGGCTTCAGCATCTTGCGGTAATTGTAACAGGGCCTGAGCTGCATTTAATTCATCAATACTTAATTCGATTTGATTTAACAGCGCCTGATATTCTGCGCTGATCACATGGCATTGCGCCTGTTCCCATTGTGTCGACGCAATATAATTCCGGATATGGTTCCAGAGAATAATCGCTCCGTCACCATGAACAGAAGTGACGTCAAGACCTGCTTCTTTAATCTTATTCAGTAAGCCCGGCATGTTGTTCCTCGCTTGGCAGCTGAATTAACTGATCCAGAGTAAATGGAAAAGACAGGATATCATGTAAAGTCGCTTCGGGCGGGAAGTCCCTGAGTCCTTTTCTTTCCCATGGATAAATTTCAATCATCTTCTTTAATACATTAAAAATGTTTTGGGCGATTTCATCTTTGTCTGAAAGCAATAATCCAAGGCGCTCAGAGCTTAAACGGGCAACCAGGTCTTGTTTTGAACAAAGTGAATGAGCAAGTTCGGTACAGATATCGATATATTCAGGTACTTCATGATAAATGATAATAACTGAATGATTTGAATATGTTAAAGCTGTTTTGTACAAGATAAGCTGTTCCCACCAGTGTGTTTCAGAAACGACATTTGACAGGTGTTTCTCCGGATCATATTCGTATTGACTGCGGATCCGGTTGATGAGCTTTTTCGCTCTCTGATCCAGAAGTTTTTTCTGGCTTTGTGCCTTATCTTTACTTTCCCGGGTGATCTGCAATTTCAGTTGATTGACCGAACAGTCGCGGTATTTTTTAAACGCTGACAGTGCAAGTTTGTACTCTCTTTTTTGTTCAGCGATAATCGACTGCTGATAATAAATCGGAGCGAGTAAATCGTGGTTGTCATCCAGTTTACCTGCCAGTTTCTCTGCCTGATTCAGTAATGCTGTTGCCTGATCGATATTTTTTCTCATGAATTCCAGCCTTGAGCGGCTGATATAAGCATGTGACTGAATCCAGGGAAGTTGATATTTTTCGCCAGGGTAATGGCTTGCTGAATCGCATTGTCAGCTTCTTCAAGACGTTCGAGCCCCAACAGCGCCAGAGCCTGGAAGTCCCATGCTTCAGCAAGCCACTGTTGATTATGATGATTTTCAAGTAATTCCATGGCAACGTCGAGAACGGTCAGCATTTCTGCGAAGTTTTCAAGTAAATATAAATCCCATGCCCAAAGAATTCTGGCGCGTCCTTCAAGCCAGGCAATCCGGGTTGAATTTGCTACCTTAACCGCCAGCTGATGGATGTCACAGGCCAGATAGTGTTCATTGGTACTACGCCATATGTTACCAAGCCCTAACAGAGAAGCGATCAGGATCTCGATTTGTTCTTCCAGCGTCGATTGTTCAAGTGCACTGATCCAGTGCTGTTGCGCGGTATAATATTTGCCATCTTCCCAATAATTCATGGCGTGTAAATGAAGTATCTCTGGCAGATATCTGTCATTATCAAGGCTGTTTTGGATATCAAGTGCTTCATTTGCATAATGAAGACTGCGGTCGTGCCGGACGATCTGAAGGGCGCTGCGTGACATAATGAGAAGACATTGAATTGCCCCCTCAGGATAATGGATTTGCTTTGAACGCGTCAGAAGTTGTTCTGCATCTCTGAGTACATCTTCAGGGGAGATTTCCAGGCGTTGCTTGAGTTGCTCAATTTCAATTTCAAGGAGGTAAAGACTCTTGTCCAAACTGAATCATCCTTTAGGCCATGTCAGTCCAATACTCTGTGAGCGTGACAGTTTCGTTGATATTGTATTCTTTTATACATAATAAAATAGTACGTATTTTCTGCACGCTTCCATTTTAGCCGGGTTTTCAGGTAACTGATTTATCTGATTTATAACTGCGCGATACCAACATGACAGTGAGCCATTTATTGTTTTATGAAACGAAGTGTTCTTATTTTGACACTTTTCATATGTAACAATCATAGGATGATTTATCAATGGTTGAAACAGTTTCGGCCAAATTTTTGACGAATACCTTATTGTCAGTAATAATTCTGATACAAAAGTGATACGTAATTCCATCCTGTATAACTATGCTATACTAAGTTGTACAAAGTAAATTTATGTATAAATATGGTGATGGCAATGACGAAGAAAATACCTGTTGGGATCAGTGGATGTGTACTTGGCAAGAAAGTTCGTTTTGATGGCGGTCATAAAGGTAATCGCTTCATTCTTGATACACTTTCTGAGTTTTTTGATTTCCATCCTGTCTGCCCGGAAGTTGAAATTGGAATGAGTGTGCCGCGGCCAGCCATCCGGCTTATCGGGATGGAAGGCAAGACGGCATTGGTTGAATCCAAAAATGAATCCGTCGATTATACAGAGACCATGTATCGCTTTGCTGAAAATAAAATCAGCACAATGCAACCGTTGAAACTTTGTGGCTATGTGGTCGCATCAAAGTCACCGACTTGTGGTATGCAAGGTGTTAAAGTATATCAGCAAGATGGTGTACGAAAAGATGGCACAGGTTTATATACTGAGAAATTAATTGAAAAAATGCCCTGGCTACCTGTCGAGGAAGATGGCCGTTTAAATGATCCGGTATTGCGGGAAAACTTCATCTCACGGGTGTTTTGTCTGTATGACTTATACCAGTCTGTCAGTGAGGTGCCTAAGCCTGCCGAAATTATTGCATTTCACAGTCGCTATAAATTTACACTGATGGCGCATGATCCTGTGTCATACCGTCAACTGGGTCAAATGGTGGCAAAAGTCGCAGAGGCAGACCCGGTGACGTTTTTTGAACAATACCGGTTGGGGTTGATGAATGCGCTGGCGAAAAGAGCGAGCAGAAAGAATGCAACCAATGTCCTGATGCATATTCAGGGATATTTTAAGCCGTTCCTCGATCCGGTACAAAAAGAAGAGCTGACCCGTTTGATCCATGATTACCGGCAGGGCGTGTTACCTCTGTTAGTCCCTGTGACAATGATTCAGCACTATTTGTCTCAATATCCGAATGCATACATTGCACAACAACATTATTTAAATCCTTATCCACAGGGACTGAAGTTACGTTATGGACTCTGAAGAAAAATTATATGCTATCCGCGAAGTCTCTGAGATGACGGGTGTAAAGCCTGTCACACTCAGAGCGTGGCAGCGTCGTTATCATTTGATTGAGCCAAAAAGAACAGCCAAAGGGCACCGTTTGTTTGATGAGCAGGATATACAGACTATCCAGCGTATCCGTCAGTGGCTGGCTAAAGGGATCTCTATTGGTAAAGTTGCACAATTAATCCGGCATTCAACTGAAGAAGACAGTGAGCCGTTGGATTCATCTGCAAATCTGAATGAATGTGAAGCATTACTCGATGCACTGTCTCAGCTTAACCGGGGCCGGGCCGAAGAGATTCTCTCTTCTGTGTTCAGGATGTATCCGCTATCGATTGTTGAAGCACAATTTATTGTGCCGGTTGTGAACATTCTGGAAAGAATGAAAGGGTCACAAAAGTCAGTCCGCAAGAGTCTTTTCCAGTCGTTGATGATGACTCATCTCAGCTGGATGGTCACAGTTGAAAATAAAGCCAGCAGTCTTGGGAAATGTCTGTGTGTCAGCTTTGACTCAGCAGGCAGTATCTGGGCATGGATTCAGACGCTGAAGCAGGCTGAAAAAGGGTACTTCATTGTGATGCTTGATGGGGTTGAAGACATATCGGATTTGTCCGGTCATTTAAAAGAGCATCAATTTAATCATGTTGATTTTTTTGCGAATAAATCACTGACGGTGAAACAGCAAAGAGCAATACATGAGTTCAGTGAGTGTTTCTCCGGAGAGATTTCCTGTTCCGGGATGCTGACTGAACTGCATCAGGAACTGGGGGGTTCATGAAGTTAGTATGGTATCGAAGGGATCTGAGAACAATTGATCACAGTGCATTGAACTATGCGCTTGCTACGGGAGAGTTTGTTTCTGCCGTTTATATCGCCACACCAGAACAATGGAAGCGACATCAAATGTCACCGATGCAGGCTGATCTGATCCGCAGAAGATTGACAAAGCTGTGCGATGAGCTCAGTCAGCTCAATATTCCTCTGTATTACATGGAAGTAAATACCTTTGATGAAAGTATTGGGGCCGTCAAGGACATCGCCAGTGCCATCGAAGCGAATGAAGTCCTGGTCAATACAGAATATGAATGGAATGAACAGCAGCGCGATCAGGCGATGGGGTTTGAACTGGCTTCTGCGGGAATTTCGTTCCGGGAATTTCATGATAAATGTCTGATGTCTCCCGGAGAGGTGCTCAACCGTCAGGGATGCTACTTCAAAGTCTTCACGCCATTTCAGAAAACATGGCGTCAGTTATTCAGAACGCCACAAGTTATTCCTGCTGTCAAAGCCGGAGTGCAAACACCTTCACGTATTTTTACTCAGCGCTTATTTTCTGAAAATGTCAGCTTCAGCTATCCGTGTGAGCCAAGTGATGCCTGGACGGTTGATACGGATGTGATCAACCAGCGCCTCAGAGATTTCTGTCGTGACAAAGTGAGCTCATATCATCAGTTGCGGGATTTCCCGGCCGGAGACAATACCAGCGTATTATCGCCCTATCTTGCGATTGGTGCTTTGTCTGCACGTCAGTGTGTTGCTGCTTTATATGCAGAATCCGATGGGGGAGGATTAAGTCAGGGAGCAGAATCCTGGCTGAATGAACTGATATGGCGGGAGTTTTATCAGCATCTGATAGTGTTTGAACCCGCGTTATGCCGGGGCGTCTGTTTTCATCGTTGGGGGGAGCAGCTCCACTGGAAGTTTGATGAGGAGGCGTTTACCCGCTGGAAAGAGGGGATGACGGGCTATCCGGTTGTGGATGCAGCAATGCGTCAGCTCAAACATACCGGCTGGATGCATAACCGGCTCCGGATGATTGTCGCCAGCTTCTTAACCAAAGACCTGCACATTAGCTGGCGTCATGGTGAAGATTACTTTATGAGCCGCCTTATTGATGGTGACTATGCGTCGAATAACGGTGGATGGCAATGGTCGGCTTCAACCGGATGTGATGGCCAGCCTTATTTCCGTATTTTTAATCCGGTGACTCAGGGACAAAAATTTGATCCTGAAGGTCGCTTTATCAGGCAGTGGATTCCGGAACTGAAAGATGTGCCGGACCGCTGGTGCCATGAACCATGGAAGATGCCTTCTGTCAGTTCATTGTTATATCCTTCGCCTATCGTTGATCATCAGACAGAAAGAAAGATAACCTTAGCGATTTATCAGGCCGCGAAGGAAGGTCAGGTGTATGTGTCGTAATTTATTCTGTTTTCTGCTGTTGTGGAGCTGTCTGACTGACGCCCGGACATATCATTTCCCGCCACAGGGAAGCCGGATGGTCGGAGAAATTATTTATCATCAGGTTGAGAAAGGAGAAACCGTTGCAGCAGTTGCAGATAAATATGATGTTGGATTTCTGGCTGTCATGGAAGCTAATCCCGGCGTGGATCCATTTTTACCCACACCGGGTGATATCCTGACGATCCCGGCACAGACAGTTTTACCGGATGTGCCTTATGAAGGCATTGTGGTCAACCTGGCCGAATTAAGGCTGTATTATTTCGAGCCGGACCTGAAGACAGTGCACATCTTTCCTGTCGGTATTGGCAGAATTGGCCGGGATACGCCGGAAATGAAAACCCGGATCAGTGAGAAAAGACCTAATCCAACCTGGACACCGCCTCAATCCATCCGGAGTGAGTATCAAAAAAAAGGGATTCAATTACCTTCGGTTGTCCCGGCCGGACCTGATAATCCGCTGGGTTTGTTTGCGCTGAGACTGGCTTATGGTGCCGGCGATTATTTAATCCATGGGACCAACAAAAGTTTTGGCATCGGACTTCGTGTCAGTTCCGGCTGTATCCGGATGAACCCCAAAGATATCGAATGGTTATTCCATCAGGTCAAAGTCGGAGAAAAAGTCCGGGTGATCGATGAGCCGGTAAAAGTGTCCCTTGAACCGGAGCGGACGGTATACATGGAAGTCCATGAACCTCTGACCCGCAGTGATGGGTCGAAGAAGACATTGTCTCTGCCACAGTCGCTGATGTGGTGGTTAGACGCGTTTGGTTATCCTGATAAAAAAGCAAAAGCCGCGTTGGTGACAAAAAACGGCATACCGGTAGAGATCGTCACACCTGATGAGCATTGAAAGCTTTCTCAGCATCTTAATTTTCTGTTTTTGTCCGATTGATATGTCGGGATAAGTGAAAAAGAAATGATCAGGATGATTCAGAACAGAGGAAATGAATGATAAAGGAAAGTGCAAACCGGCACTTTCCTCCGGGTGTTTCTTATTTGGTATAAGACTGAGCAATATGATCAATTCTCATATTCGCTCTTGCTGCTTCTTTATTCGCTGAAGTGATGGCGTCAGATGCCTGATCTAACTTGTTGTTCAGAGTCATTTGCTCACTTTTCAGTGCTGCGACTTCATCACTAAGCTGACTTACCTGGTTGCTGAGCTTATCGAGTTTTGCTGATGCTGAGCTATCCATTTGAGAAGCACAACCAGAAAGGAAAACGACGCCTGATGCTGCGATCGCAAATAAAAGCTTGTTCATTGTGAACTCCTTTAGCTGTTTTTTTTATGAATCAAACCTGTTCGCTTCACCCGTTTGGAGGGGAGATAACGAACACTTGATGTTGTCATTGTAGCACTAATAAAGTGAATAGAAAGTCAGAGAAAAATAAGAAATTTGAAAACCATACAACGAGATATGTATTGTCTGTGGCTGGAAATTGACTGAAAAATACATCGCGGGTGTGCAAAAGATGGGTGAAAAATGATAACGAAACATTGCTGTCCAGCCGGATTTAATTGAGTTAAGATACCGCGCTTATTCGCATATTTATACCCGGATGGCCTCAGGATGCCTTGTCGGGTATATACTTTTTGTCATACATCAGATGAACAGGAGAGACCTTTGCAATTTAAAAATTTAGGCCTGGATAACCGGTTGTTGAAAAATGTAAATCACTATGCATTTCAACAAGCGACAGAAATTCAGCAGAAAGCAATTCCGGTGATCATTGCGGGAAAAGACTTACTGGCGTCGTCGAAGACGGGGTCAGGAAAGACGCTTGCCTTTATTTTACCTATGTTGCATAAGGCTCTGAAAAATAAATCGTTTTCTGCAAAAGATCCACGTGGTGTCATTCTTGCGCCAACCCGGGAACTCGCCAAGCAGGTTTATACAGAATTACGGGCGATGCTGGGTGGACTGAGTTATACCGCGGCCTTAATTGTCGGGGGAGAAAACTTTAACGATCAGGTGAAAGCGTTAAGACGTTATCCGCGCTTCATTGTGGCAACGCCGGGCCGTCTTGCTGATCATCTGGATCACCGCTCTTTATATCTGGAAGGTCTGGAAACATTGATTCTCGATGAAGCTGATCGGATGCTGGATCTTGGTTTTGCGCCTCAGTTACGGCGAATCAGCCGGGCAGCAAAGCATCGCCGCCGCCAGACACTGATGTTTTCAGCGACACTGGATCATGCAGAGGTCAATGATATTGCGATGGAGATGCTGGATAACCCGAGGCGGATCTCTGTTGGGGTGGCGAATGAAGAGCATAAAGATATTTCGCAGAATTTTTATTTGTGTGATCACCTGGATCACAAAGAAGCGTTGCTTGCACACGTACTGTCGTCATCTGAATACCGGCAAATGATCATCTTTACTGCCACCCGTGCTGATACAGAGCGTTTAACTGATAAGCTCAATCAACAAAAGCTAAAAGCAGTTGCGCTCAGCGGAGAGCTGAACCAGACAAAACGAAACACGATTATGGGTCAGTTTGAACGGGGTGCTTATAAGATTCTGGTGACGACCGATGTGGCATCAAGAGGTCTTGATATCACCAATGTCACCCATGTCATCAACTTTGATATGCCGAAACATACGGAAGAGTATGTGCATCGTATTGGCCGGACCGGGCGGGCTGGTAATAAAGGGAATGCGATTTCATTTGTGGGCCCTAAAGACTGGGACAGCTTTAAACGGGTAGAAGCTTTTCTTTCTCAGACCATTGAGTTTTCGGTATTTGAAGGACTGGAAGCGAAGTTTAAAGGATTGGTGCCAGGAAAGCCGCGTAAACCGGGCAATGCCAAAAAGAAAGTGGCTTCACGGCAGAAAGTCAAAGTAACACCGAAGAAGCCGGTGAAACGCGATAAAAGCTATTATCAAAATGTGCCGGTGGGCGAAGCTGTATTTATTCCGAAGAAAAAGTAATCGGGTTTTGAAATCGTTCCCGGAAAGAATTAAAAAGCCATGACTCAGATGTCATGGCTTTTTTGATATCCGCTTGTAAATTTTAAGCTGTGACTGTGACCCGGTTTATGCGAGTTTAAAGAAATTCAGTTGTTGTTTTTGTTGCTCGGCTAAAACAGACAACTCCAGACTTGCCTCTGCTGATTGAGTCACACCGCTGACATTCTGAGTTACCAGCTCGTAAATATTGACAATGTTCTTATTGATATCAGACGTCACTTCCTGCTGTTCTTCTGAAGAGGAAGCAACCTGAGTATTCACATTTTCCAGCTCAGAAATGGACGCTGCAATATCATTCAGCGCGCCGCGGACTTTCGCGGTCAGTGCCTGACTACTGTTGAGCATCGAAAGACTGGTCGTCATACTTTCATTCGCGTCACCGGATTTTTTCTGAAGATTTTCAATGATCTCCTGAATTTCCTGTGTGGAATCCTGCGTGCGGGCTGCCAGCATCCGGACTTCGTCGGCGACGACTGCAAATCCGCGACCACTTTCTCCGGCACGGGCTGCTTCAATGGCTGCGTTCAGGGCAAGCAGGTTGGTTTGCTCTGAAATATCTTCAATGACTTCAATAACCTGACCAATTTGCTCTGACTGTGCCTGTAAGTCTGAAATCATTTGTGCGGCATCGCTGATTTGTTCTGCCATTTTTGTGCTTGCACGCCCGCTTTCTTCGAACATATCCAGACTGTTCATTGCCATTTTTCCGGCTTCAAATACCGCTGTATTGGCATCATGCGCATTACCGGTCACACTGGTCGCCGTGACTTCAAGTTGAGAAACTGCGGATGCAACCTGTTCAATCTGGTCTTTTTCCTGATCAAAGTTACTGCTTGATTGTGTCATGACGGTTGCCAGTTCTGTTGCAGCGGTTGCGACTTCATTGCTGATCCGGTTGAGTGTTTCTACAGTATCACTGAGTTGCCCGACGGTTGCGTTGACGTCCTGCGCTAAAACACCCAGTTCATTGTGACCATCGACTTTCACTTTGACTGACAGATTACCACGGGCAATTTCATGCATGGCTGACTGAAGGTGATGAATCGGTTTGACGATAATGCCGGATAACGTCCAGGCGACCAATAGTGCAATCAGCAAAATAACCGCTAAACCAATCAAAGTATAATTCAGCACTTCTGCATGGTGTTCACTGTGATAATTGATGGTCTGGAACGCAACTGTGTTCATCTTATCTGACAGACGCTGAATTGCGCTGACCATATCTTTGCCTGCCTGACGATAAATATCTGAGGCGTTCTGATATCTTTGACTAAAATTTTGGCTTTGTTGCTGGTCACCATTATGTTTTTCATGCATTAAAGGAAGCATGGTATTAATGGAGTAATTGACATAATGATCCATCGCAGTTTTCAGGGCAACAGCTTCATCTCTGAGTTCAGAAATTTCACTTAATCGATTCAGCTTTTTGGCATTAGAAAGTTGCTTTTCACGCAGAACAGAAGATAACGTGCTGATATCCTTAGGGTTGAAAATACTGTAAATAGCCTTAATTCGCATACCATAGATGTTATCAATGATTGCGGTGAGATCGTCCTTGTTCTCTACAACTTCTTCTGTAGCCTGTGAAACACCGTTAAACGCTTGTTTGAGATTGATTTTAGTGTACACAAGGCCTGCGACCAAAAGGATCAATGTCACCAATACAGGTAAAATGACCTGAAATCTTATTGATAATTTATTCATCATATGGCGATTTTTTAACCTCTGTTGTTTTGAAGACGGGAGAGGATTCTAACTGGTCCGATGATTATTTCAACAGTCAGAATGCAGATAAATATTGTAACAATTTCTTTATTAATCAATAGATTGTTTATGATATCAGGGGGTATGTGTCTGGTTTACTTGGTTGTTTTTTATTCAGTTGTTTATAGCTGGTCAGATGAGATGTGCAGATGACAGGGGGCGAATAACTGACAAAAAAAGTTCAAAAAAAGTTCATATTAAATCTTATCCGGTTTCATTTTTTAGTGAAATATATGGGTGTGGATGACTATGTTTAAGTTGTTTTTTGAAGCGATACGACACTTTTATGAACTGATTGTGGGTGAAAGTTAATCAGTTTGTGAGCTGAGTTGCTGCATCAAGGCGGCGCTCGTGACCAACACCGATCACTGGCGCGCCTTCACTGTTTTTATGAAGTTTTAAAAATACTGAGCTGCTGAGCCTGCAACTCAGCCAGAGATGATAACTCCTGACTGGCTTCAGTCGACTGCACAATGCCGGCAACATTCTGAGTTACTAATTCATAGATATTTGAAATATTTTGATGAATTTCTGTCGTGACCTGCCGCTGCTCTTCAGAAGATGATGCAACCTGAGTATTAATCAGGCTCAGGCTGCCAATCGCTTTGGCAATGTCACTCATGGTGGACTGTACCTGTTCCATCATTTTCTGATTGGTATTGAGCATTGTCAGACTGGATGTCATGCTGTCATTTGCTGTACCCGACTGGTTTTGAAGTTCTTCAATAATGGTTTGAATTTCGCTTGTCGATTCCTGAGTTCGGGAAGCAAGCATCCGGACCTCATCCGCAACGACTGCAAATCCACGGCCTGTTTCTCCGGCACGTGCTGCTTCTATCGCAGCATTTAAAGCCAGCAGGTTCGTTTGTTCAGAAATTTCTTCGATCACTTCGACGACTGTGCCGATCTGTTCACACTGTGATTTTAAAGAGGCAACAACCTGAGCTGCTTCGTTGATTTGTGTCGTCATTTGCTGGTTGGTGTGATTACTTTGATCAAAAATTTCCAGGCTGGAGGCGGTTAACTGGTTGGAGTGCTCTGCTGCTGCATCAGCTTCCTGTGCATTCCCGGTCACACTGCTTGCGGTCTGTTCCAGTTCAGAAACGGCAGAAGCAACCAGTTCAATTTCCTGTTTCTCCTGATCAGAGTTCACACTTGCCTGTGTCATCACAGCGGCAAGTTCTGTTGCTGAAGTGGCGACATCAGTGCTGGTACGAAGCAATGTGCTGATCATGTCTCGTAAATGGCGGATGGTGGTATTCACATCATTTGCCAGTGCATTGAGCTCACTTTTTCCTTCAACTTTTGCGACTGCGGTCAGATCGCCATCCGCGACGTGATGCATTATTTTTTGCAAATGGTGGATGGGTGAGATAATGATGCCGGCTAATAACCAGTTAATGATGATGGCAATGACAATAATAAAAGCCAGTCCAACCAGCGCGTAGATCTCTGCCTGATGATGCTTTTGAGTATGTGTTTCGATATCCTGTCTGACCATTTTATTCATATGGTTTGAAAGAGACTGGATTTGCGCAATCATATCTTTACCCTGTTCCCGGTAAATATCAGAGGCTTTCTGGTAACGGCTTTCAAAGTCAGGCTTTTGTTGCTGGCTGTACTTTTCTTCAAGCAGGGGCTGAATCGTATTGACGGAGTAACTGACATATTTATCCGTTGCTGCTTTTAGTGCGTTCACTTCATCCTGAATTGCCGGGAACTGTCCGAGTTTGAGTAATAAAGACTGAATGGCTTGCTTTTTTTCCTCAAGCAAGTTGGTAAAAGACCTTGCTGATTCATGTTCTGAAGTGCTGTATATCGCGTGAATCCTCATATTGTATACATGATCGATGACCTCATTGAGTTGGTCTTTTCCTGCGATAATGTGTTCTGTCGATGTGGAGACACCGTTAAATGCCTGCCGGAGATTAGATGTTGTCAGAAGAAAACTGGTTATCAGTAAAGCTAATGTGACAATAACCGGAATGAATACCTGCAACCTGATAGATAGTATATTTATGATGTGTCGCATGAGTGACCCTTTTAATCCGATGGGGGGGAAGAAATGTGATTTTATCTCTCTTCATGGATATTTCAAATAAAAATCGTGAAAATGATAACTAAAAAATCTTTACTTATCAGATGGTTAAATGCAAAAAAAATTAACTGATATCAGAATTATCACTTACGCTGATATGCGTCCTAACTCATTATTTAATAAAGATTTTTTGTGAGCCTCATTCCATTGAGCTCATGTATATTTTTATCGTTTGTCATGCACGTTTAAACAGACTGAAACACAATTGTCATATTTCTATCCTACATTGACCCTCGTTGAAATAAAACGTGAACGGCGAACACGCCATTTAAAGGATATAGATGATGAAAAAAACAGTTATCGGTGCAGTTGCTCTTATCAGTGCGCTATCAGTGAATATTGCTTCAGCTAAAGAAACAATTTCTGCAGTAGGCTCCAGTAGTGTGACGCCACTGATGGAAGTTTTTGCAGAAACTTATATGAAAAGCCATTCAAGTGTTTTCATCGAAGTGCAGGGACCTGGTTCTTCTGCAGGTATCAAAGCTGCGAAAAATGGCAGTGCTGATATTGGTATGGCTTCACGTAATCTGAAAGCAAAAGAGAAAGAGACTTCTTTAGTCGAAGAAGTGATTGCCCGCGACGGTATCGCCGTTGTTGTGAACCCGAAAAACCCTTTGAAAGGTCTGACTGCAGCTCAGGTTTCAGCTATCTATAAAGGTGAAGTGACGAACTGGAAACAAGTTGGCGGAAATGATAAGCCAATCGTTGCTATCACCCGCGATACTGCTTCAGGAACACGTGGTGCATTTGAAGACATCATGAAGCTGAAGAAGAAAATCGCAGGGAAAAAAGTGTCTGCTATTTCTCAGCGCGCTCAGGTTGCAAACGGTAACGGTGGTTTGAAAACAATGGTTGCTTCTAACCCGTATGCAATTGGTTATATCTCCCTTGGTTCTGTTGATTCTTCTGTTCACCCGCTTGCTATTGATGGTGTGAATGCAACAGTTGCAAATGTTAAGAACGGCTCTTATAAAGTTGCCCGTCCGTTCCTTGTACTTTACAAGCAAGGCAAGCCTTCAGCTGAAACTCAGAAGTTCCTGGACTGGATGCTGACTAAAGATGCTCAGAAAATCGTGAGCAAGAAAGGCTACATTTCAATTCACTAAGGTAAAACCACAATTATTTTTTATTGCTCAGCTGAGTGAATCGGCTGGGCTTTTTCTGTCCACATTCGGCTGGTCCGATAAGTGAGATTGTTTATGACCATCGCTACGAGTAATGACAACATCATGAATGAGATACCTCACACCTCTGGTCGTCGCCTGCGTGCTAAAAAAAGAGTCGACTGGAAAGAGAAAATCTTTCACGGCTTGTTTTTAACCAGTGCCGTGATTGGAATTGTTTCCCTCTTCATTATTGCTTACTTCATTGTTAAAGAGAGTATTCCTGCATTTGAGGAAGCCGGGGTTTCCGGTATCGTCCTCGGAACGGACTGGTTACCGCCCGCGCTTTACGGTGTCGCGACGATGATCGTTGCGTCTGTTGTTTCTACATTTGGTGCTGTGATCATCGGTGTCCCGGTTGGTGTGCTGACGGCTATCTTTATTGCTGAAGTCGCCCCTAAACGTTTGGCTGATGTGATTCGCCCGGCAGTTGAATTGCTGGCTGGTATTCCTTCAGTTGTTTATGGTTTTTTCGGTCTGGTGATCATTGTTCCGCTGATTCAGCAGATTTTTGATGTTCCGGCGGGAAATACGATTCTGGCCGGAATGATTGTACTGGGCGTGATGATTCTGCCAACCGTGATTACGGTATCAGAAACATCCATTCGTGCGGTGCCCCGTTCTTACAAAGAAGGCTCATATGCGCTGGGCGCTTCAAATATCTATACCATCTTCAAGCTGTTAGTCCCTGCGGCCCGTTCAGGGATAATGACGGGCGTTATTCTGGGAATTGGCCGTGCACTCGGTGAAACGATGGCCATCATCATGGTGATGGGTAACGCACCGGCAATGCCTCACAGCATTCTCGAATCAGCCCGGACACTGACCGCGAATATTGCGATTGAAATGTCTTATGCCAGCGGCGTGCACGCCAATGCACTTTATGCGACAGGCGTGGTGTTGCTTGTCTTTATCATGATGCTGAATGCCGGACTTTTATATCTGAACCGTGAGAAGGCGAAATAACGATGGATAAAGTGAAACTTAAACAAGCCAGAGTATTTCAGGACCAGATTTTAAAAGGCTTTATCTGGCTGTCCGCTGCATTTACCGTCGGATTCCTGTTTTGGATCATCTGGTACATTCTTGCCAATGGTCTGAAGCATGTCGACTGGCATTTCATTACCGATAACTATACCCGAACCGGAGATGAGCACGGTATTTTTCCGATGATTGTTTCGACCATTTATATGGTTATTGCCTCGATCATTGTGGCGGCACCGCTGGGAATTATGACGGCGATATACCTGACAGAGTATGCGAAGGTTGGTAGCAAACTGGTGAAAGTGATTCGCTTTTGTACCGAATCTCTGGCGGGTATTCCATCGATTATTTTCGGTTTGTTCGGAATGACATTCTTTGTGGCGATTCTGGGCTTTGGATTCTCTATCCTTTCAGGTGCATTAACGATCAGTATTCTGATTTTGCCTGTCATCATCCGTACTACGGAAGAAGCCTTAATGGCCGTACCTCAGACGTATCGTGAGGGATCCTACGGATTGGGTGCTTCAAAAATCTATACGATTTGGCGGTTGATCTTACCCAGTGCGATTCCCGGAATTCTGACCTCTGTCATTCTGAGTATTGGCCGGGTGATTGGTGAATCTGCACCCATCTTCCTGACTGCGGGTATGGTGGCACGTATTCCGGATTCACTGTTTGACTCAGGCCGGACACTGACGGTGCATTTATACAAACTGACGACCGAATTGTTCACGATTGAAGAGTGGAACCAGGCATACGGTACAGCGACGGTACTGATTGTGGTTGTTCTTTTGATCAACATGATTACGAAACTGATTGCAAGACGATTTAATACAGCAACGTACTAAACACATCGTGTCTTGTTGATGAAGTGATAAAGAATTATTTGAGATTGAAACAATGAATAAATTTTCTATTGAAAACCTGAATCTGTTTTATGGTGAAAACCAGGCATTAAAATCGATTAATCTGCCTATTCCTCAGCGTCAGGTGACGGCACTGATTGGTCCTTCAGGTTGTGGTAAATCAACCTTGCTGCGTTGCCTGAACCGGATGAATGACTTGATTGAAGGTGTGAAAATTACCGGTTTGCTGACGATGGATGGCGAAGATATCTACGGCAATATCGATGTGGCAGATTTGCGCATTAAAGTCGGGATGGTTTTCCAGAAGCCGAATCCGTTTCCCATGAGTATTTATGAGAATGTGGCTTATGGCCTGCGTGCACAAGGGATTAAAGACAAGAAGCACATTGATGAAGTCGTGGAGAGCTCTCTGCGTGGTGCGGCGCTTTGGGATGAAGTGAAAGACCGTCTGAAGTCTCATGCATTTGGTTTGTCAGGCGGACAGCAGCAGCGATTATGTATTGCCCGGACCATTGCCATGGAACCTGATGTGATTCTGATGGATGAGCCGACTTCGGCTTTGGATCCGATTGCCACGCATAAAATCGAAGAGTTGATGGAAGAACTGAAGAAAAACTACACCATCGTGATTGTGACACACTCGATGCAACAGGCTCGCCGTATTTCAGACAGAACCGCTTTTTTCCTGATGGGAGAGCTGGTTGAGCATAACGAGACTTCAGTGATTTTCAGCAATCCGGGGGATGACCGTACCCGTGGTTATGTCAATGGCGACTTTGGCTGATCCGGCCGCATTTTAGTTTGAACAGACAGACCTTCACCATCAGGTTACAGCATTCAAATAACTATAAGCGATGGTAACTTTTGCCCCTGTTTCAGGGGCTTTTTTTATTTTTGATGGCCGAATGCCTTGGGTCTCATCACATTCAATACCTGATCAGAAAATAAGTGGAATGGGTATTATCCAATACTGATGGAACCGATATCACACTTTGAGCTGGAAAAATCTCATACTATTGCTTATGTTTATGAACGTATGCTTACTGTCGCATCATTCAATCTGATGGGTGACAGTAACCAGCCCATAGCCAGATGGCAGAAAATCAAAGAAAAAATAGCACTTTGTATATTTTGTTATTGTAGATAGGGTCTACATTTCCTAAGATAAACAAGATTGGTTAATATTTATACAACTTAGGTTCGGCAAGTTATTCTATTGATGTAAAGAGTGACATGTTAAGAATCAGCACCGAGATGATAAGACGGAGTTTGCAGATGATTAGTAAGCGCTTTTTTAAAACCAAGAATGAAGTTGAAGTCACGTTTGAGCTGGATATGCCTGAAGATATTTCAAGAGCAGCGATCGTAGCGGATTTTCTTGACTGGAAGCCTGAACCGATGAAGAAAATTGCAAAATCAGGGACTTTTAAATTTAAGACGCGCCTGCCGAAAGATGGGCAGTTCCAGTTTCGTTACCTGATTAATGAGCAGGATTGGGTCAATGACCCTGGTGCTGATCAGTATGTTCCCAATGAGTTTGGTGAAGATAATTGCCTGGTTTCAACACACCAGTAATTTTTCCTTACAATAATGTTGTTACAACGGTTTTTGTTCAGTTGAGTGATTTCTGAGCTGAAAAGCACCGGGAAAGTAACGTATCTGAAAGAATACAGATTGAATACCTGAGCATATGTATGATTGGGCACTTCGGTGCCTTTTGCCGTTTATCTAAGCCTTTTCATTTTTCTTTCGTGACTTTTACAGTATAAAATTTTAAGCTTTACTGATTTTTCAATTATCGGGGTATTGTGAGTGGTGAAAGCAATCATCGAACGTGTCGCGGCGCTTTCTGGCCGGCAAAAAGTATATGTTCTGGGGTTACCATTATTATGCGTGATCGCATTTTATAATTTGCTTTATCATGGACAGGCTCACCGACGCAGTCTGGAACTGACTTTACCGGAAAATCGTTTGGTTGAGACTTTAGTGGCTGAACAGACGCTAGCTGCTGAGCGCTTGCCCGATTATGAGTATACCATTCGTCCCGGCGATAACCTCAGTCATATCTTTGAGCAACTTGGATTCAGTTACCGTGATTTAATGAAAATTATGGAGACGGATCTGGACTACCTGTCTCTGGATACTATCATGCCCGGTGATACGCTTCGTTTCTGGCGTGGGGAAGACGGGCAAACGCTGCAAAAAATGTCACTTGAATTCAGCCTGGTTGAAAGCGTGGTCTTTACCCGGCTGGAAGACGGTAGTTATGAATATAAGAGTATTAAAATTCCTGGTCAGTGGAAGCGTGAGCCGCTCATAGGGGAAATTCACGGTTCTTTTTCATTATCTGTCAATAAGGCGGGGTTAAACAGCAATGAAATTGAGCAGATTGTTTCTTTATTGAAAGATAAAATTAATTTTGCCAGAGATTTGCGCGCCGGAGATAAGTTTGAGATTGTTCAGTCGAAGCAGTATGTTGGCAAGCAACTGACCGGTAATACGGAAATTCAGGCGATTAAAATCTTTAACCGGGGAAGGACGATTGCAGCTTATCTGCATACCGATGGTCAGTATTATGATCGTAACGGACACAGCCTGCAAAGAGCTTTTCGCCGTTATCCAACCAGCAAAAGATGGCGGATTAGTTCACCGTTTGATCCCCATCGTCATCACCCGGTGACGCACCGCATTATGCCACACAACGGAACTGATTTTGCGACACCGGTCGGGACGCCGGTGCTGGCAACGGGCGATGGGACTGTCATTATGATTCGTAACCACCCTTATGCCGGTAAATATGTCGTGATTCGTCATGATTCCACTTATAAAACCCGTTATCTGCATTTGAGTAAAATCCTGGTCCATAAAGGTCAGAAAGTTTCCCGTGGGCAGAAAATTGCTTTAACCGGCCGTTCCGGGCGTGTTACTGGTCCGCATCTGCATTATGAACTGATCGTCAAAGGGCGCCCGGTGAATGCAATGAAAGCGAAAATTCCGATGGCAACTTCGGTTGCAAGAAAAGAGATGCAGCAGTTTAAAGCAAACCGCAATCAGCTGGACCAACTGTTGAAACAGAAAGAACTCCAGCTTGCAGCCCGTACAGAAAATAGTCCGGGTCAAAGTTAGCAGCCTGATTGAAGCCTGAATTTCAGTGAATGGAAAGCCAACAGACCTGTGTCATGTTGGCTTTTTTTATCAATGAATTGATTTAAATGCCCTTGGAATTGATTTGAATGCCCTTGTCATTCTGTTTCGCCAAACATCTCCGGGTGCTCCCGGTGGATATGATATAACACCCTGATTTAAGATGAACGCAGGTTAATCAATGTGTCGGATGCGGATGACTGAGTTTGGGTCAGCAGATGGCTGATCACTTCCTGAGTCAGAATGGGACAGGAAAACCAGTAACCCTGAATTTGATTGCAGCCCATATGATAGAGCTTATACAGAATGTGTTTCTGCTCAACACCTTCTGCGACCAGATCAATATTCAATTGATTTGCCAGCTGGATAATCAGGCTGACGACCTGTTCGGATTTATAGCTGTTCAGCATATTCTTGATAAAAGATGCATCGATTTTGATACAGTCTATCGGGTAGCTGTGAATATAATTCAGACTTGAGTAACCTGTACCAAAATCATCCAGTGCAATTTTAAACCCGGCAGAACGGAGCTGTCCCAATGTCTTCTTCGCTAAATGCTGCTGGACCAGCAGGGTGGTTTCAGTAATTTCAATCGTAAACTCATCCGGATTAAATCCAAAAGAGCTGACCTGTTCAGTCAAATATTCCGTGTAGATATGAGACTGACTGAGTTCCTGAGCCGAGCAGTTAATACTCAGCCTGATCTGATAACCATGAGATTCAATGTCCTGCTTTGCAAGACAGGCCAGCCTGATAATCCGCCGCCCCAGGCTGATGATTAAACCGGATTCTTCAGCAACTTCAATAAACTCTACCGGGCTGATTTCTCCTAATGTCGGATGCATCCAGCGAGCCAGAACCTCAAAGTAACTCCAGACGCCTTGATGGCGGCGTACGATTGGCTGGAGTTTGATATAGAGTGCGTCAGAGGCATCAATACACTGACTCAGTTCTTTTTTCAGTGCATTAATCAGTTCAGTTTTGCGCAGGTAGGCTTCGCTCAGGGATGTTTCGTAGCTGCAGATCATCTGGTTTGCTGTTTTACATTCTTTGAGTGCGAGTGAAGCATGCAGTAACAGTTCATCGGCATTGACAGAACTTTGGGTGTATGTTGCTAGGCCAATCCGGACTTTCAGTGAGATGTGATGCTGGGCATCATGATATCCATGGGAGATCTGTTTGATCATCTTTTCACACAGTGAGACCGGATTCTGACGAAATGTAATAAATGCAAATTCATCGTTTGCCAGCCGGAAGACAAACTGCTCGTCCTGTATCAGGTTGGTCATCACTTGTGCGACATATTTCAAAACCTGATCACCTGCATAAGCACCATGGACATCATTAATCAAACTAAAGTTCTTTATATCCAGTAAGCCCAGCGAGAATAGTTTGGGCCCGGTTTCCGGTGGGGAAATCATCAGGCGCTCGAGCGTATCTGTCAGATAACTTTTGTTCATCAGATTGGTCAGATTATCGTGAGAGACTTCGTGATTGAGCCGGTTCAGCAGCAGGTCCACCCGCCGGGCCAGATAATCATGTTTCTGGTTCTGTTGTATGATTTGTGCAATTAACTGGTGCCATTCATACAGGGTATCCGGATCATCTATCGGTTCTGTCGTCAGAGAAATAAACACGTAGCACAGATTGCCGGGAACTGAGCACTGGAGTGTGGTTCCGAAATAACCTTCGATCTGATGCTGCACAACATACCGCTCTTGCGGAAACCGTAAAGACGTATGCACCGGAATGATAAAGTAGTCATCCCGGATATATTTCATCTGCTGGGTCAGCAGGGTTTCGAGATCCCGGCAAATGTTATCTTCCGCTCTCATTTTCGGTGATGTTGCTAATAAACGTTTCGACTGAGATGTCCGGTCGATTTCTATCAGTAACGAAGCATACGAAGATAACGCGTGATGCAGTATATCCGTCGCATGTTGATATAAAGAGCCGTCTGTTGTGTCGATAAGCTCAGAGATTGCTTGAAGACTTCGTTCTCTGAACAAGGAATGCTTGTCCATTTTCATGCCAAAAAGCCCGCTGACCTTGTTTTTAATTTAAGAATGTCCCTTTAAATGTGGAAGAAGAAATGCAACTTTTCCAGTATCCGGGCTATTTTCTTAACAAACTATGAATCGGTTTCCAAACAGCCTGAATCCGGGAACCGGGGCCTTATACCAATCAGGAAATGACTTAGAGTGGTATATCAGGTTTTGAGCTACAGAATCATTCCGGGCTTTTGAGAAAAATCAATTTATGAGAGGATAAGCGCACTTATTTAGAATCAGAATGGTAAATACAATGCAACAGCATGACTTCGTGCAAATAGTGAAACAGGCTTGTGAATGTGGTTCGTTGCCACAGGCGCTTGATTTTCTGAAAACGGTTGAGGACAGTGAGGTTGCTCAGGCCGCGAAAGAGTTAACCGGGCAGTTTGCGATTGCAGAAGCTGAAGGTGAGAAAAGAATTTATCATGTGACTCAGCAGGAAAATGAACAGGGAGAAATTCAGGAGTATGTGGAACACATTATGAATGAAGGTGATGATGTGATTTACTTTGTTGCCTGGTTTTTTGACGCTGAGTTTAGTGTGAAGAAGAAGGATGTTTATCAGGCGGCTGGTAAAACTTATCAACAACCAAAGCGCCATCGTTAAAAACAGAAGTTAAAAAAACAGAAGTAAAAAAAGACGATAAGTTAAAAAGACCACAAGTGAAAAAGGGCCTGACAAGTGCATCAGGCCAAATGAATAAAAAGGACAGTAAATTGTTTTTATTATGATGTGATCAAACGGTCAGGCCGGGTTGTTTGACAACAGTGGACTAAAGGCCTGACCAGATTCATCATCTTAGAAATCGTAACGGATACCCGCCTGAAGCTCATCATCTTCGTTATCTATTTGCTGGAACAGATAACCGGCATACATGCGAAGATGACCGTTGAATTTATGCTCAAGTTCAACAGCAAATTCATCAACTGTATCTGTGTCTTCGACTTCCTGATAGTTATAAACCGCAGCCAGTGCAGTCTTACCGAATTTATATTTTGCAGCGACTTCATAAGCCGTTACATCGTTGTCAACACCTTTTGATTCGATAGTTCCGGTGCTGAAAAGTGCGCCCAGATACAGAGCATCCATTGTATAACCCACAGTCACGTTGAACTGGTCACTTGTGTCAGATGAATTTTCATCCTGAGTCACGTAACCCAAACCAGCGCTGAAGGCGTCATTGATGTGATAAACACCAGAAATACCGAAGCTGTCCTGATCTTCTTCATCGGATGCAACGTAGTTTGTTTTCACTGTCAGTGCATCAAACTCGCCGGAGTAAAGGAAGTTGTTCTCACGTTTGCTTTTGTTACCGCTCACGTAGCTTGAAGCGCTGGCACCAAATGTATTCAGGATATCAGTAAAGTCAGTCAGCTGAGTTTGAGCAGAATCCTGTTTACCGTAAGAGAATTCGCCAATGTTGGTGCCGATACCAGCGAAGAAGTAACGGTTTGTCAGGTCAGAATCGCTATCCAGTTCCGCTTCATATTTACCGAAACCGTAAAGCTCATCAGAGATCTCAGTCTTGCCTTTCAGATTGAAACGGGCACGGGATTTGTCTTTGAACTTGCTTGTTCCATCAGCTTTTGACTCATTGTTGTCAGAGATGTTGAAACGTCCTTCTGCACGGCCTCCAACCTTCAGTGTTGTTCCTTCGCTGTCATAGACGGTTGCTGCGAAAGATGAACCAGATACCAATGCTGTAAAAATTGCGGTTGCCAGAACTGCTTTTTTCATTTGATTTACCTTGTTTGTTTGAAGTGCTGCTTTCATACCGTCGCCCCGACATCGGATGACAAACCGGTCCTCAGCGCTTTATTGTTTGGACCCGGATAAATTAAAGACTGGAGATGAATTTTTATTTTCAATTTGATTATTATTGGATGTTGTTTTTATTGGTTTTTTTGTGAATTTTTATTTCACTTATATGAATGGAAGGATGCTGAAGAAATTAATTGATAAAAATCATTAAGATAAAATCAGTGAATAAGCAAGAAACGAAAGGAGAGCGGGGAAGGTGCAGAAAGAGGGAGAACAGGTGTTGCCCTGCAAAACACCTGAGTCAAAGCAGAAGCCGGGAACAAATTTCCTCCCGGCTTGTCGTTATTGCAGTACTCTGGCGTTAAAGATCAACACCAGCATAATGGCCGTGATGAACAGCTGCGGATACTTTGCCAACCTGAACACAGTCTCCGACAGGTCTGAAATCAATGATCGATTCCCGGAGCTGTTCCCGCTCTTCCGCCAGTGAACGCATTCCCACGGCGCAGAAAACCGTATCTGCCGGGAACACATGCTTCTGACCGGATTGATCGACAGCAACCACGCCTTCTGCAGTAATTGCTTCCACACTGGTATTGAGGTGAAGATCGATGCCTTCGCGCAGTTCGATATTGAGTGCCATTTTATGGAAAACGTTGGCATCGACAGCAAAGTCATCTCTGGCTTCGATTAAGGTAACCTGCTTGTTCTCCCGCTTGAAGTGTACGGCTGCTTCAGAGCCCACCAGCCCGGCGCCGATAATGACGATCCGCTGGCCTGTTTCGAGGTTTTCATCTTCCATGTCCATGCAGTCGATCACCCGTGGGTCATCAATCCCCGGAATGCCAGGTTTGATCGGCACGGCACCAATGGCACAGATGAGGGAGTCTGGTGCGATGCTATCGACAAGTTGTGGATCAACTTTTGTATTCATGCGAATTTCGATGTTCTCATGTTGCGTCACCTGATGAATCAGCCATTGTGAGAACTCGTAATAGTTCTTTTTGAAATCGACATGCGCTTCACAACGAATTTGTCCCCCCAGTTCTGCGCTGGCTTCACACAGAATCACCTGATGATTGCGTTCAGCCGCAGACAATGCTGCCTGCATGCCACCCGGACCCCCACCGGCAACCAGCACTTTCTTCGGCTGCGCAGGCAAAGGCGGTGGTGAGAAATAGAGTTCTTCTTCACCAATCACCGGGTTAATGCAGCATGCCGTATCCCGGGTCACAATGATGGTATCCATACAATCATGACACCGCATACATTTACGGATATCCTGATCGCGTCCTTCATGGGCTTTTTGTGGCAGGAACGGGTCAGCCATTAATCCCCGGGCAAGAGCTACAATATCGGCCTGTCCTGACGCGATGATTTCCTCGGCTAAATCCGGGTCGGTAATGGCGCCGACAACGGCGACAGGAATGTTGACATGCTTTTTAATTTCAGCCGCAAGTCCTGCATTGACACCGTGAGGTAAAAACATCGATGGGTGGGTTCTGACGAAGGTTTCCTGAACGTGTTGGTTACCGGCACTGATATGCAGAATATCCACGTAAGGCTCGATATATTTGGCGACCCGGATGGCTTCATCCAGCCCATGTCCTTCGGGATACAACTCCAGCGCATTCATTCTGAATTCAATCGGGAAGCCCGGTCCGACAGCTTCCCGGATGGCTTTCAGTACCATGACCGGAAAACGCATTCTGTTCTCAAAGCTACCGCCGTACTGGTCGGTCCGGGTATTCGTTGGGGAAAGGAACTGACTGATTAACCAACCGTGCGCACCATGAACCATCAGCATTTCAAATCCGGCCAGTTTTGCCCGTGCTGCGGCGGTTTTATAGGATTCTGCCAACCGGATCAGCATGGCTTCTTCCATCTGGAATACTTCTGTGCCATTTTCAGAGAATTCGTGTATCGGGCCGTAGGGTTTGTTTTTGGGATGTGGGTTTTCAAGGTTCGGAATCCCGGCATATTTACCGCCATGGGCCAGTTCTATGCTTGGAATTGAGTTATGACGGCGAATCGAGCGGGCTGCATGAGTGAGTGACGGTAAAATCAGAGGGTCGTCAATGCGTAACTCCTTGGTGTGTGCCCGGCCTGTCTCTTCGACAATGGCTTCACCGATGGTGACATTGGCGGCACCGCCTTTGGCTCTCAGCTCGAAGAATGCAATGTTTTCCTGTGATAAAAAGCACTCACTGGATAATTCCTGTAAAGAGACCGGGGCGGAAAATATCCGGTTTTTAAATGTGATTTTGCCGATTTGAATGGGCCTGAACAGGTGTGGATATTTCAGTTTCATCATTGCTTCTCCGTGAATTGGGCTGGTCAATAAGAGTTTTGTTTTATAAGAAAAAATAAATTAGCGGATTTGACTGAGAGGAAACAGACGAAAATTTATGGTGTTTATATCAGGGATTTTTATGTATTAAATGACTTACATATGCTCAATGGCGGGAACTTATTTGAGACCAGAACTGAAGTGAGACAAGAACCGGTATTTGTTGTGTTTCCGGTTCTTATTTCGTTGCAGGCTGAGAAGCTGAGAGAAGGTGCTGGCGTGTTTATCTTTCATCGTCTCCAGCAGGAACGGCGATGAAAGATAAACACGCCCTGGGGTATCTCTTTGAATCATGTCATTAAAAACGATAGGTCATACTGAGATTGACACCTACCGATGTATCATCGTCAACCATTGGGCTGTTTGCTATTTCGTCATCATAGATGGTGTAACTGATGCCACCGCCGACTGATAAATGTTGTGTTAAAGCCCAGTAAGACTGAACATTGGTAAAGAATGCACCAGCCCAGTCAGGGTCGTAACTATCCAGTCCGGATGTCACAGACTCCTGAGCCGAAATACCATAGTAGTGGTTATTGTAGTTTCCGTTGCTGTAGGTATAGCCCAGCGTTGTATTCACGCCCCAGCGGCCATAGGGGAGTGGGATAGTCCACATCGCTCTGGTTGAAGCGCCGTTATGTTCATCACCGACATCGGTGAGCACATCAGCCTGAAACCTGCCGAGTGCCGTATTCAACTGATATCCGATACCTGCCATGACCGTGCCGCGTCTTTTATTCAGCAGTTTCATTTGCGCGTTGTCAGAGTCTGAAGGATCAAATTCTTTAAGGTCATACATCGCTTTAAAAATGAGATTTGAGGATGCGTTACCCGGACGGAGTTTATAGCCTGCGGTGAGGCCCTGAATGAAAAAATGATCCCCTTCATAAGCGACTAATGGAAAAGCTGACGTTGTATTATCCACGCCTTTGTAAATTGACTGTTGTATGCCCACGCCCGCACCGATTGAATAATCTGTCGTCTGAGCACAGAGTGGAAAAGCAGTGAAACTTGCCGTTAAAACCAGACTGGTTGTTTTTTTCATAAATCAAATACTCTTTATAATAATCCCGGGATCAATCACATAAGCCGCATGCGAAAATATAAAGTGTTTTTATGAGAAACAACTCATATAACTGCTTTGTATGATGATCCTGTCCCGTTTGTCACCGTTTAGTGACATTTTGTTTATTTATGATATGTTTGTAAAGTAAAATCTTGATTCAGGCATTTATCCGGCCTGATTTAAATCAGTGCCTTGTTCAAAAACCAATCAACTCTCGCTGAACATATATCTTGAGGTCAATTAGGAACAGGAACATAGCAGACTAATATGCAATATATATTACCTATTCATGAAGGTGAATAAAAAGTCATGGGAAAAAGAGAGCAGACTGAACAACGAATTTTGGATACGTTTGAAGATATTCTGGTGAATGAAGGTTTTCAACAATTAAAAATTAACTATGTTGCCGCCAAAGCGAAAGTAGATAAGGTATTGATTTACAGATATTTTGGTGGATTAGAACAACTGGCGGAGAAGTACGCTGAAAGTGGGGAGTTCTGGCCAACAGTAGAAGAGAGTATAGGTCAACTGACCCTTGAAGATTTTCAAAATGATTTTGAAAATGCGGTGGCAACGCTGATTCATCAGCATATTCAGTCAATCAGAACCCGTAAGGCGACCGCGGCAATTTTGGCCTGGGAGCTGATTGAATCCTCTCCGGCCGGAAATGTACTGGCGAAAGCAAGGGAAGCGCATGTTCAGGCGTTGTTTTCATTTTTGCTCAAAACAGGGCGGTTTGACAGCGAATTTCTGAATGCTTTTGGCGCTATTTTCGGTGCCAGCCTCAATTATCTGATTATCCGGTCCGGGAGCGAGTCGGTCTTTGCCGGTATTCCGGTTCAGACGGACGCCGGCTGGGATATGCTGGAAGCGATGTATACCAGAATGGCGCTTTCAATGTTGCAGCCACATTAATTGATTGCCAAACAATCTGAATCATGCCTCTTCAGGTTGTTTGGGCATCTGCGGAGATATATGCATACTAACTCTCATTGTTTTTGTTAGAGTAATTGATCTCAACGAGCTTTGAACCATCACAACAGAGAGCGTATACATGCGACATCCGTTTCTTCTGAAGCAGTGGACAGTCATCATCTTTTTATTCATTTTAGGCTGTGCTTATACTGGTTTAATCGAGTTTCTTTTTCTGACTCACCGACAGGCAATGCGACATGATATTCAGCAGCGGGCTGAAGAAGAACTGTCGTTGATTCGCTATAAATTAGAAGCATCAATTCTGGCTGATGCTTACGCTGCCAAAAGTCTTTCGATGCTTATCTCTGTGCATAGCCGGTCCATTCAGCAATTCTGGGAAAACGTGTCCCGGCAAACCATTGAACAGGGTAAGTTTATCCGTTCTGTGGCCTTTGCTCCGGATGATGTGATTCGGTACGTTTATCCGTTGCAAGGCAGCAACAAAGTCATTGGAACGGATTTCCATCAGTTGCCTGACCAGTGGAAGTCTGTCCGGAAGTCCCGGTTGCTTCAGGAAGTTGTTGTCTCTGGTCCGGTGTTTCTTGTTCAGGGGGGAAGAGCGGTGATAGTCCGCTCTCCGGTTTTTCTCGATCCGCCGGAAAATCAGCATTATTGGGGAGGAGTCAGTATCGTTGTTGATATTGATAAATTGTTTAATTTTCTGAATTTTACTCATTTAGCCAGTCACTTCGATATTGCCGTCAGCGGCCAGGATTTTACCGAAAAAAAAGCGGATGTTTTCTGGGGTAATCCGGAAGTCTTTCAACATATATTTGTGCAGGAAATGTTTTATTTTCCTTCGGGGACCTGGCAAATTGCCGTGGCAGAAAAGCCAGGGAGTATTCTTAGCCGGTATACCTGGTATCAATACTACCTGGTCCGTTTGATCGGATACTCTTTGTTTATCGTGCTGGCGATTTCATTTCTGACTATTTACCTGTTATATAAGCGCTCCAGCCGGTTATCGATGTGTGATGAGCTTACGCAGTTGCCAAACCGGCGTTTTTTCATGGACAGGCTCAGTAAAGTATTTGAGGGAAAAAAACAGAGGGGTCGCTGCTCTGGTCCGGGATTTGGTTTACTTTGTATTGATATTGATAAATTTAAATTGATTAATGATCAGTACGGGCATCTGGTGGGCGATCAGGTCTTGATCGAATGTGCCAGAAGAATTCGTCATGTCGTCCGGGACAATGATTGTGTTGCAAGAATTGGCGGTGATGAATTTCTGGTTTTACTCGCTGACAGCGGCCATTCACTTTATATCAGAAGTGTCATTGAGAAAATTCGTCATACGTTTGAACGGGCATCGATCGATTGCGAAGGACACCGTATTCATGTGGAAGTGAGTATTGGTTATACCGCGTACATGGAAGAGATGAACAATGTCGGTGATATGATCAGATATGCTGACAGTAATATGTACGCTGAAAAGTATCAGCGCTGATTCATATTGCATTTGCAAAATGATAATATCTTTGCATAATGCAATCAGATATGAACTCTTCTGCTATGAGTTGAAGCGGGTTAGAATTAATTTTATTAAAAATCAATAGCTTATATTTATTTTTAAAGTTGGCATGCATCATGCTTTATTAAGAGTGACCCTTTTAAGCCGAGGGTCACCTAGCCAACTGACGTTGTTAGTGAACCTGATTATTGTTCACACTGATTATCAGCCAGTCACACTATTTTTGTGACTGGCTTTTTTTATTTGTCAGGCTTCCTGCTGATGTTATTTCTTTTTTTCCTTGCCGGACTCATAACAGTTTGGTGTCCGTGGACACACGCCTCCCCGTGAACATATCAGCTGTGCATCCTGTGCGATGCCCCGTTCAATCCAGTTGATATTCAGTATTTTTGCAATGGTTGTTAATCGTTGATGGATCGGCTCCGGGATTTTTGCACCGCCGCCGCCATGGATGCAGGCTTCTTTGAGGGATGATGCAATCTGCAAAGCATCCCAGCCCTGCGCTTCCAGTGCCGGGTTTAAATCAATTCCGGCACAGAGCACTCTTGAATTGCCCGCTGGATCGGTCACATTCACTGATTCACAGCAGTAAATTCGGGGTTCATCACCGACATTCAGCAAAGATATTTGGGCTGAGCTGCCAGCTTTGGGAGTGGCGAGCTGGCGGAACACAGCCCAGTGCTGACAAGGATCTTTCACTTTTCTCATATTCCCCCAGGGCAGTGGGATGCCATTGCCTCTGTACACGGCTTTGAGTTTGCCTTCACCATAGGCATCAAAGTAATGCCAGTAAGGATAGGGAGAAACGGCGGTCATCCGCCTCATGGCAACAGAAGGTGAAACCCCGACTTTTTCATGCACCGATATTTCGTATCCGTTCCGGTCCAGCAGCTGGCGAAAGGGCACTTTGGGGCATAATAAGGCACCGGCAAAGAAACTGGATTCAAAGTCACGCCATGCTTTGAGCATGTCAATTGAGTTAATATCGTAATTTTGTGCTTCACCGTAAGCTTCTTCCCAGCTGTTGGTGTGCCCGATCGAAAGTACGGTTTTACAGCCTTCTTTACTGTGCAGGATGTTATGCCCGATATACACAGCTAAATCGTATTTTATCCGGGTCGGATAGGGTTTCATCAATTCATTGAGGTAGATGGAACCGGGTGGTTCAAAATATGAGGTCACCAGTCTGTTTGCTTTGAGCCCAAGCTCGTCCCGGATCTCGGTTGAAGCTTCTGAAAACCAGTGAATCCTTAATCCGAGATGATGGGCGATATCGATCAGATCTTCGACCGTCAGATTAAGCTGCTTCTGACCAATGTTCTCAGCGGCACGTTCCAGATCAGGAAAATGATTTTTCAGGCTCTCCTGATGCGCCCGGATAAGCAGTTGTGCAAACTGCCTGCCGGAAATACCTGTCTGAGACAGCATCTCCGGAATTGCAATTTGCAGGATTTCTTCCGAAAACAGAAAACCAGGCTCAAGTGCCATCCCGGTAATCCCGCCACGGCTGCCTTTATTTGGTGTAATATCAACAGCTTCCGGCTGATCATCCAGAAACCAGTTTGGATCTTTCTGGAATACCTGAGCAATCACTTTCAGCATTTCAATGCTGGGTACCCGCTTGCCGCGTTCTATCATTGACAGATAAGAAACCGAAGGGGCGTACTCAGGATTGATCCGGATACACCGTGCAGATAAATCTTCCATCGTCAGATGATTTCGCTTTCTTAAGTTTCGTACTTTTGTACCCAGAAAATGAGACTGACGAATAATACTCTTTGATAAGGCCATTTGTATAATTCACACTGTAAAATTTTTGTTGTGAAATTGTATATAGAATAGATTAGTCTAAAAGATAAGCAAGGTCACATCGTGGTGAAAAATACCCCATATGAAGTGAGGTTGTGAATGTGAATTTTAAAAAGGACTGATTGAGGGGATTCATTGATGAATATGCAAATGCCAAATACCATATTTGACAGACAGCAAAGTCAGCAATTTATTACAGAGATGGTGATTTCCGTAGAATCACTGGGGGCCGGACAGGCGAAAGAGAAACAGGTTCAGGCCAAAAAATTACTGGATAAACTTTTCCCTCTTGATGAAGGATCTCATGCTGATGTGACCAGTTATGTGATTGACTACCACCATATTGTGGCTTACTTCAGTGATGGAAGACATACCGGTCTGCAGTATCCAAATCATTTTGTCGCATACGTTGGCGACCGGAACGAACCCAAACAAATTGTGTTCCGTAACGGGGATGGCTGTCATGTAGAGGTAGCGCTGGGAGCTCGCCGGGGAACCGGGTGTATTGAACTGGTTGAAATCGAGGATATTCAGCTGGAAACCTGTACACATCTGAACGCACAGGCTTCAGAGTGTCATGCGACTTTGTGTATTCGTCATTGGGTGAGCCTGGTGAAGTGTGACGAGAAAGGCCATCCGCTGGTGTGTAGTGAGAGCAAAGAATATCATGCCAAGGGAGACGGTGATTATCAGCTGGATGTGAGTTACGACGAAGGTTAGGCCGGAAGTCATACCATCTCATGAAATTCCTGACAGAAAAGAAGTGGCATTGGTATGAAGTGGCATTGGTATAAAGTGAGAGTGAGTTGTAAATATTCCTTGTTCCTGTTTTGAAGCTGTGAAGTGATGATTGTACTTTTTGTCAGTTGTGGGACTCAAAAGCGTGAGTCGATTCGATAGTACGAATGATTACTGGGGCAGAAAGCAGCTTCTTTTTTCTTGCTGAAACAGCGCACCTGATCTGCAATGGCAGATGCGCTGCTTTTTTTTGACTGGGGTTTTTGCACAAACGGTTATTGTTAATTAAAAACGTGTTAATTAAAAATGTGTGAATTAAAAAACGTGTTCATCAAAAAACATGTTTATCAAAAAACATGTTTATCAAAAAACAGCTCCCCTGGCTGGTCTCAACTACTGACAGCCTGCTCCTGCAGCTTGGTCGCACCACGCAGCATCGCTTCGACTAACTCTGTGGAGTTAAATTTCTCCAGTGCTTCATGTGCGCCTACCTGATGTGCCTGCTCAATGCAGATTTCACTGGAGAGTGAGGTGTGCAAAATGATGTAAGCGTTGCTCAGAGACGGATCATTTTGCACCTCAAATGATAATTCGTAGCCATCCAGGCCGGGCATTTCAATATCGCTGACCAGAATATCAACCGGAGATCCCCTTTCTGCACGATCACGCATCAGCTGAAGCCCTTCGGCACCGTTTTTACAAATATCATAAGGAATATTGATGCCGTCGAGAGCATCAGATAACTGCTTCCGGGCCACGGTTGAATCATCGACCAGCAAGATATTAAACGCTTTCAGCTTTTCCCGTTCTATATCGGTCAGGATTGGAATTCTCGCGGATTCATACTGCGGATAAATTTTGGATAAGAGCAGTTCAACATCCAGCATTTGTACAATCTGATCTTCAAAACGGGTTATCCCCGTCACAAAGACATGGTGCCCTGCAGTTGACGGTGCAGGTTCGATTGTCCGCCAGTTACATTCAATGATTTTTTCAATTGAACGAACCATAAACGCGACAACTGTACGCAGACAATCGGTTACAATCAGGTAGCAGTCTTTATATTCTTCCGGTGAAATCGGATAAAAGCCAATGGCTGCAGCCATATCGATGACCGGAATTGTTAAATTTCTGATAGTGACTGTACCAATCACATTATGATGTGAGTAGGGAATTTGTGTCATGGGCTGATAAGACACAATTTCACGAATTTTTAGCGTACCAATCGCAAACAACTGACTCTGACGATTGAGTGTAAACATCAGCATTCCCTGTGATTGATTCGCTTTACTTACGGTTTTACCCATGATGACTTACCTAAAGACGCTCTTATTTGTAATAGTAAACGATCTGAGTTGCGGTTCAATATCAGAATTTCTTTAAACGGAATTTTATTGATCTTATCGATTCAATCATCACTATCTCTGACCGGTTACGTTATAATCCATCGTTTTGATGGGGAGAACATAACAATGGCTACAACAGCAGCTGCACTGCATATTCTTGTTAAACATAAAAATCAGGCGGAAGATATCCTCCGACAATTAAAAAAAGGTGCAAAATTTCAGACGCTCGCCAGAAAGCATTCGATTTGCCCTTCCGGCAAAAAAGGTGGTGACCTGGGGGAGTTTCGTCGCGGGCAAATGGTCCCCCCCTTTGATAAAGCCTGTTTTAAAGGCGAAGTGTTGACGCCGCAGCTGGTCAAAACCAAGTTTGGCTGGCATATCGTGAAAGTATTATACCGGACTTAAGTATTATAACGGACTTAAAGGGTGTACCGGACTTCATATTCAGGCGTGATCAAAAGGGTCAGACATGATCAAAATGAATGGCCTGTCCGATACGTGTCAGGTAATCATGCTGCAGAATGTACATGCGTTTGACATCCTGATAATGTCCGTTGATAAAAAATTCCTGAACCAGATGGCCTTCTTCGGTAAATCCTGCCTTTTTATATAAGTGAATCGCTTTTTCATTCTGAATGGCGACATGCAGATAAATCTTATGCAGGTTGAGGATTGTAAAAGAGTAGTCCAGCGCCTTGTGAATTAAACTGGAGGCGTAACCTTTACCCTGATAATCCGGTGCAATGATGATCTGAAATTCAGCACTACGGTGAATATAGTTAATCTCGATTAACTCCACCAGACCGATCAACTGTTTGTTTCTGTCTTCGACGACAAATCTGCGCTCAGCATTGTCGTGGATATGTTTATTGTATAATTCTTCAAGTTCATCGAACGATTCATAAGGTTCTTCAAACCAGTAAGACATGATATTACGGTTATTATTGAGGTTATGAATAAACCTCAAATCATCGCGCTCCAGTGCGCGAAGATATAGTTCGTCATTCAGCATAATCGTGTGTGATCCAGACAAGTGAAATAAGCACTGCAGGTTCTTAAAGTGAAAGTTCTTAAAAGTAAAAGTGCTTTTCCCTTACTTTAGCGAGTTCCGGTTGAAAAATAAACTTTTCTGCCCGCAAAGGCATTGGAAATAACATTCAGCTGTGTTCACTCAGAATCATAATACACGGGCTGATAGCCGAGATACTGCAGCAGGACATACAGTTCTTCCTGATGAAGTGCAACCTGACGAAACAGATCGGCAAAAGACTCATCGCCTCCAAAACACTGGCGAATATAATGATTGATTTCTTCAGCACTGTGCCCACTGGCATACATGGATCGAACCCACTGATATTCGACGGCGTGTAAATCTTCTATTGTTGTATGGCTCAGTGTAATCGTGGAAACATTCAAGGTGTGACTCTATTCATCTGATTTCATTGGTTGCTATTAGATCAAATCAAGATGAAATATTGATGACAATGATTTGTGAGCATATTCATGGTCCTTTTATCCGTTGAATATGTTAAACTGCTCACACTTTTGACTAATCTGATGTTGTTATGTCTCCCCATTCTGAATCTGACTCACTGGTGCCACTTGGCGTCCGTTTTATGCTTTTATCTGCCCTTGGTTTTGCCCTGATGTCTGCCTGTGTCAAGCTGGTAGGGCAATACGGGATTCCACTGTTTGAAATTGTAGCGGCCAGAGCATTGGTTTCGTTGATCATTAGTTATCTCGATGTCCGGCGTAAAAAGATTTCCATTTGGGGAAACAATAAAAAGTGGTTATTTGCCCGTGGTGTCGTGGGCACGATTGCTTTGATGTGTGTGTATTATTCAGTCACAACGCTTCCTCTGGCGGCTGCCACGATCCTGCAATATGTTCATCCGGTATTTACGGCATTGCTGGCGGTGATTTTCTTAAAAGAGCGGGTTCAGTTTGCAACGCTGATCTGTATTGTGCTGTGTTTGCTTGGGTTGTTTACCATGGTTCAGCCGGGCATGGACAGCAATGTCGACTATCACCTGCCTTTATTTAGCGTGGGGATCGCTCTTTTAGGCGCATTCGGTAGTGCGGTTGCTTATGTCATCGTCAGAAAACTCAGCCGCAGTGAAGACAGCTCGGTGATTATTTTCTATTTCCCGCTGGTCGCGCTGCCTGTTTCTGCCGTGCTGATGGGCAAAGATTTTGTCTGGCCTGATCTGCACTTAACGCTGGTGTTGGTTTTAGTCGGGGTATTTACTCAGGTCGGTCAATACGGGCTGACCAAAGCTATGCAAACCCAGACCGCCGGCAAAGCTTCCGCTTATTCTTATATCCAGATTGTCTTCTCAGGCTTGATTGGCGTGTGGGTATTCCACGAAGTGCCGTCCGTCTGGACTTACCTCGGCGGTGGTTTAATTGTTTCCGGTGCGCTGATTAACGTATTCGGGCCGCAACTGCGGTTTTTGCGTAAGGCGTGAAGGTTGGTTTGTCTCCGGACCCGTTGAACTGGTTTAATTCTGGTCCGGATGGCAACAAGACTAATTTATCTGCAAGACTAATTCATCAGGCTGCATGGTTCGCTTTGCCGGAACTGTTGTAGCTGATGAAAATGATAATGAGCCCGTTGGATTTGTTCTAATTCCAGCATCCATGTGGCTGAACGTTGGGCGGCGCAAAAGGCTTCTATGTGCTGTAACAGTGCTTCGCTGTGATCATTGAGCACGTCATGTACGGCTGGCCGCAAAGAGAAAGGTTCAAGTGCCATAAACTGCAGGAAATTGTAGGTTTGATTGAGCAGCTTAAACGCCGCTTCATTTTTTCCAAGTGTGTTCAGAATTTCAGCCTGATGAATCGTGGCGTTTTTAAATCCATCCAGCATGCACATGAGCTGACACGGTTTGGTTGAATGGCCCGTCATTGCAGCCTGTAAATGATCGGGCAGGTTAGCCAGAAAATCATGATACAAGTGGAATGCCTCCGGCCAGTGTCCGTTTTGATTCAGCTCTTCTGCTTTGACGTAATAACGCCAGCACTGTTCTAAATTCATGATGATTCCCATCCGTCTGATTGAGGTAATAATTTAAATGAAAATTATTATCAATTGCAAATTATTCTCATTATTTTTGTGCAATGGCTGTTCAAGATAAAAGTCAGCGCTGAATCACCGTGTTTTGAATCAATGCTATAAATCAATGTTTTGAATCAACGCTTTGCCACAGGATCTGACGCATCTCACTGAATCCTGCATCCTGAGATCGTTTGGGTATAAATATGAAATCTCTTTCCTTATACTGTGCCGCAGTTATGAAATGCATCAGTAAGGAAATCATATGGTTGAGCAATCCGCTGAATTATCAGCCCAGTTTGAACAATTTTTACAACATATTGCGCTGACAGAGACGCAGGAAGCCGAAATTAGCGACTGTTTTGCTGCAATCCGGCACCAGTTAAAGCAACTCCCTTATGTCACTGACTGCTTTATTACCGGTGGTTATAAAAAGCAGACCTTGATTGAATCAGCCTGTGATGTCGATCTGTTTGTGGTGATGTCGTCTGAGCAGCGGGATATTGTGCCGCATGTGGTGTTGAATCAGTTAAAGCACGACTTGCATCACGTGTGGCCGGACAGCGTATTGCGTTTAGATAAAATGTGTATGGCGCTCAATTTTGACCACTGTCGGTTTGAGCTGGTGCCGGCGGTGATGGTCGGCGATCATCATGAGCTGGGCTTTTATATTCCGCTGGCTTCCAATCACAATGACTGGTCCTATGTCGGCAGTCCGCAAATTTCAGAAACGCAGTTGATCGCCGCTGATGCAAAACTGGATGGCAAACTGCTGCCACTGCTGCGGATGATGAAATACTGTAAGCACCAGAATAAGATCAGCAATATTTCTTCTTATCAGATGGAACAGGTGGCGCTGGAAACATTTGAGTTCATCCGCAGCTATCGTGAAGGGGTTCAGGAATTGCTGCGGGTTTACGGTTGGGTGGACAGTCCGTATCATCTGCAGTCGATGGCGGATTCTGAATTCGGTGAATTCTGCCGGAATATGTTATTTGGCAAAGCCTTCCCGGTTTAGATTGGGTTGGCAGTCCCTGAACATCGAACGACTACAGCAGGTGTGATTGATATGCTCAGTAAAGAAAATCTGTTAAAACTGGCACAAGTGAAAATGCCGTTTGGCAAATATGCCGGACGGGTGCTGATTGATTTACCGGAGGAATACCTGCTGTGGTTTGAGCGGAAAGGGGAATTTCCCAAAGGTGAACTGGGTGAATTAATGCAGCTGTGTCTGGCGATTAAGATTGAAGGGCTGGACCGGCTGGTTAAGCCACTGAAACAACCGGAATAGTCCGGTTGTTTTTATACGTTCGAGCGTGAAAGCTGTTATTTCCCGGTATATTTGGTCAATAGTTTTTTCAGACAAAGGCTATCTGAGCGGGTAATTTTTTCGGCAATGGTCTGGTTACCGGAAGTTTTCAGGTTCGTGCTGATGCCGGAAGCCAGCAGAATTGCAGCCATTTCGCAGTTATCAAACGTCATCACGCCGTCGAAGTAGCTTTTCCCGTCTGAAAACAGGTAGTTGGGATCGTAATCTTTACTTTTGATCATCTCACGCACGGCGGTCTGATTATTGGCCATGATTTCATCCATCAGCTTCTGATGATCAAAGCCATGTGCCTGAGTCGCAACTGCCGTTTTGATGGCGGGAACCAGATTCGCCTGAGTTTCAACCGTCCATAAACCACATAACCCGGTCATACATGCAATAAAGAAAAATTTTTTCATGGTGATTGCCTCTTCTGTTTTATGTACAGAATCTGCATGCTCCGCCGGGCTTTTTATGATTTGGTTTTGAATGCTTTGACGTGCGCTTCCATTTCCTCACCAATCTGCTCACGCATTTTCATCAGCCGGATGGCAGATTCTCTCAATTCAATATCTTCGGGTGTTGTGGGTACCCACTCTGGTACGGAACTTGGTTTCCCCAGCTCATCCACGGCAACCATAATCACAATACAGTGGGTGGTCAGGCGTTTGTCCTGGGTTCTGGGGTTGCTGGCCTGAACATCAATCGCAATATGCATCGATGTTCGTCCAGTATAGACAACTTTTGCGCTGACTTCGACCAGATGACCGACAAGAATAGGCGCAACAAAGCGAATGCCACCGGCATAAGCGGTAATACAATATTTTCCGCTCCAGGCGGCAGAACAGGCGTAAGCGGCTAAATCGATCCATTTCATCACGGCACCACCGTGAACTTTTCCGCCAAAATTGACATCGCCGGGTTCGGCCAAAAAGCGGAGGGTGAGTTCGCGCTTGTTTTTACTATCGGAGCTTGATGAGTCGGTCATAGATGCGTTCCTTGTGTTGAGCTGAAATATCAGGATTTAAATTTTATTCTTGCGTTCCTGAATTGATACTCAAACAACCTGTGTCAGATGGTTGGAGTATCTTTATACCAATAGCAAATCAGGCGCGGGGTGGCAATCTCTTCAGACAATAAATCTCTTCAGGCAATAAATCTCTTCAGGGAATAAAAAAACGGGTCTGATTCTTCAAACCCGTTTTATCGCGCTGGCCGGAGAAAAATTTAAAGCTGTGGTAACGAATCAGCCTGATTTTTCTCTCTCTTTTTGGCTTGTTTTTCCAGTTGAGTGAGTAACTGCATCAGCGTCTTGGGATCATAATCATCTGGTGCAGAGGAATAGATGATGGCCTGCAGCCGGTTCACTTCATTCTGAATGTTCTGCTGAGTTTCTTCATCCCCCGGAAACTGTGCCAGATGTTGGTTGACTAACTGTTGAACCCGGATGCCATCTTTTTGTTTGAGGGCTTGTTTCAGCGTGATTTGTGCTGATTGATCGGGTTGTGTTTTTTCCGTTGTTGGTTTGGATGTATGTGAGCGCTCACGATAGACCACAACCAGCAGAATAAAAGTGATCAACCAAAGCAGGGCGAAGCCTGCAGTCAGATAAGGCCAGTAGCCGGCATCTTTCTCTTTTATCACTTTCGCGGGAGCTGCCGCCGGTGCAGCGGGAGCCTGAGGTACAGACATCATGGTTTCAACCGGTTTACCCTGAGCCACTTCAAGGTTCAGACCTGTGAGCATCGATTTTTTCTGCTTCTTGTTGATGGTATCCCACCAGTTCAGGCTGATACCGGGAATTTCAATATGCCCGGCCTGATTGGGTATCAACACTTGTTTGAGCGTCATCAGCGTGTCGCCGTTATCAAGCGTTTTGTATTCCGGCTTCTCTTTGTAAACCCGGACTGAATCCGGATAGCTGACTTGGATGTCAGGAATGCGTTCCTGACTGAGACCCCGCACCTGAAGCTGAATGGTCCGGGTCAGTGAATCACCGACGTTCATTTGCGCTGAAGCGGATGAGACGGGTTTTCCTTCACCATTCACCCAGGTTTGTTTGAGCGACAGCGAGGAAGTTGGCAGCCACACACCCTGATAATTTGCGGGTTGTGGCAGTACTTTGACCGGGAAAACTTTGGGGGTGGTTTTAATCGCGTGTACTTTTGTTTGTCCACGCATCCCGCTATACAGCATCGTGCCGGTAAAAACGGGCTCGGTGACAGAAAAATCTCCGGCTTTTGTCGCCGTGATCCGGAAGCTTTGTTCTAACACGGTGACCGCCAGCCCATTGATAATCTCCCGGTGCTGATCCGGCTGACTGGCTGCTTCCAGAGTCACACCTTCTGCGGATGGTGGCTGAATTTGTGGGTTTTGCATGTGCCGGGTGTCGGTTTTCAGCATTAAACGCACATGTAACAATGTGCTCTCATTCGGGTAGAGCGTTGATTGACCCAGCGTTGAATGAATTTCAACAATTTCATCATCACTGGGCAGTGTCGGATCATTACCAACCTGAATCGCAATCGGCTGGGTCTTTTCATTGCCGACCGTAAAAGAAGGAATGGTGAGAATGCCGCTGCGGGTTGCTGCAATCGAGACGTCCCACTGACTACGGACGCTCCTGTCGCCGTTGATAATGTTGACCGATGTGCCAAAGCTGGGCCGGTCAACATAGAAATCTTTTCTCAGTGGATCCAGATTCAGGTCATCACTCGATGCTTTTGTATCGGTAATGATCTGAAGCCGGAACAGTTCATTTTTCGTCACCTTGTTTTTACTGACCGTTGCATAAGTGGATGCATAGCTGGTCAGACTGATCAGTAAACCAGCCAGCATGACCAGGATTGACATCATCACTGGTTGGGTTTGTTTCTTCATACTTACCATGCTTTACCGTTGTCCTCTGGTGGTGCTTTTTGTTGAGCCTGAAGTAATAACTGGGCGCGGAGCAGGCGGCTTGGATCCCGGGCATTTTCAACCTGCTCCAGTTTACGGAGCTCCGGGTCTGCCTGTTTATTTTGCTCTTTGGCCTGCTGCATCGCAGATTCAGGTTTTGATGATTGGGATTGTTTTTTCTGCTGGGGACGGCTGGCTTTTGCCTGAGCCTTTTTGTCCTGTTTCTCTTTTTGTTTTCCGGCCTGAGACTGACTGTGTTGCTGGTCACTCTGCTGGTCTTTTTTCTTCTGTTCAGACGGGTTCTTTGCTTGATTAGATTGCTTTTTATGCTGACCCGACTGCTTTTTATTCTGATCCGGTTGCTGCTGTTTATCTTGCTCGGAACCGGACTGTTTGTTTTGTTTTTGCTGATCAGATGATTTCTGGTCTTTATTTTGCTGGTTTTTGCCGGAAGACTGCTGCTTATTCTGATCTTTGCTGTTTTGTTTTTTCTGCTGATTATTATTTTGGCTGTTTTTATCCTTGTTTTGTTGCTGTTGCTGTTGCTGTTGCTGTTGCTGTTGCTGTTGCTGTTGCTGTTTCAGCGCCTTTTTCACCACATCAAGGTTATGTTTTGCATCCTGATCGCCCGGAGTTTTATCCAGCACCTGTTGATAAAGGTCTGCCGCTTTTTGCAACTCTCCTTTTCTGGCGTAGGCGTTTGCCAGGTTGTATTGCTGTTTTGGTGTCGGATTTTGAATTGACGACAAGGCATCAATTGCCTGCTGATATTTTCCGGCTTTGTAGTATGCAGCGCCTTTCCAGTCCGGGCTTGTGAAATTTTGAGCAGCATCCTGATAGTTTTTCTGATCGAACTGCTGTTTGGCGGACTGATTTTGATTCAGCCAGGGAGAAGCTGCTGCCGGTTGTGGTGTCAGGCAAATCAGCCCTGAACTGAGCAGGCCCAGCCAACAAAAAATAATCCCTCGTCTGAATAGTAACAGCGCTGGTATTAACAGCAATGGCAACAACCAGTAGCCGTTGTTGACCCGATCTTTCACTTGTTGTTTGCTGCTTTTGGCTAAGGTATTTTCCAGCCCGGAAGGTTGGGTTGCATGCACAATCGTATCAACATCCTGATTACTGAGCTGAACAGAAATAAACGTACCGCCAACATTCTGTGCCAGAGATTTCATCCGCGGGAAACTGGCTTTCGCGACCACGGTTTGTCCCTGTGCATTTTTCAGCAGCGAGCCGTTGCTTTGTGGAATAGGTGCACCGGAAAGTGTGCCCATCCCCAAGATAGCCAGTCGCCAGTGGGTGCCTTTCAGCAATTTTTCAATGCCTTGCTGCTCCTGCTCATCTAAATCATCAGTGATCAGAATGACAGCTCCTGAACTGAGCCCGGCATTTTTCATCATGGTGATGGCTTGTTGTACACCTTTGACGGCATTTGCGCCCGGATACGGCATAATATCGGGTGACAAATTTGGCAGCAGGTTTGCTATGGTTGCTGAGTCTGTGGTCATCGGGCTGACGGTGTAAGCATCGCCGGCGTAAGCCACAAGGCCTGTCACACCTTCTTTCCACTGCTTCAGTAAGTCAGCCGCTTTATAACGCGCCTGCGTTAACCGGTTTGGTTGATTGTCTGTGGCAAACATCGAACGCGACATATCCATCACCAGCACCCGTGCGTGGGCATCGCCATAGGCAGGGCGCAACTGTTGCTGGAAGCTTGGTCCCGCCAGCGCAATCACCGCAGCTGTCCAGGTGATCCCGATTATGGCCAGTTTTGCTGATGAGGTCTGACCATTAAATATCCCCAGAGCCTGTGCAATATGCGGGGCAATCAGCTGCTGTTTCCGGCGTCGTTTAGCCAGCCAGAGCAGCGCGGCGATGACGGGGAGCAGCGCCGCCAGCCATAAAGGATAAAGAAACACAAAATCAGACATGGTTTCTCCTTACAATCACCAGAATAAGAGACAGCACAAAAGCCAGTGCCAGTGGCCAGATAAACCACTCAGTCTGCGGACGCCAGGTTTGTCCGGCTTTTTGTACCGGTTGAAGTTGATTAATTTTGTCGTAGATCTGCGACAGTTCCTTGCTGTTACGTGCCCGGAAGTACTGTCCACCAGTGATCTGTGCAATTTTTGTCAAAGTTGCTTCATCGAGATCTTTGGCCGTGTTGACCTTATGTGAAAAGATGAAGTCTTTGACGATCATTTCTCCGGCACCGACACCAATGGTGTAAATAGTCGCGTGATATTTTTTAGCGATTTCTGCCGCACGGATCGGGTCAAGCACACCTGCGGTATTGCTGCCGTCGCTGAGCAAAATCATCACCCGCTGTGGTGCATCACCATCAATGAACGTCTTCGTCGCCAGACCAATCCCTTCACCAATCGCGGTATTGGTTCCAATCAGTTTAAGCACGGTTTGATCCAGCTGCTTTTTTACGGTTTCCCGATCAAAGGTCAGCGGGGTTTGCAGATACGCATGATCGGCAAACAGCACCAGACCGAGCCGGTCACCTTCCCGTTTTTCAATAAACTGCCCGACCACCTGTTTGACGGCTGTCAGACGATCAATAAAATCATCGCCCTGCTTCATATCTTTCTGACTCATCGAGTAAGAAAGATCGACCACCAGCATCAGATCGCGGTGTTTTGGCTGGATAGTCACCGGATCGCCCAGCCAGACAGGTCTGGCACAGGCCAGTACCAGCATTCCCCAGACCAGAGCGGCCAGAATCCGTGCCAGCCAGTGGCTGGGACGGGTCATACTGCCTTCCGGAGGTAAGTATGCAAGCTGAATAGCAGCAGGCTGTTTGACGGGAGGAAGTAATCTGACAATCAGTAGCGGAAGCGGTAACAAAAACAACATCCACCACCAGACTAATTCGATATGAGTCAAAACTTTCCTATCTCCTGTTTTTTCTTTTCGGTGGCAAAGCACCCTGAACCCAGGCGCGGCAGTCATTGACTAACCGCTGGGTTTCATCTGGTGTTGACGCTTGATACAAAGCCTGTTGCCACAATGTTTCGTTTGGTACAAAGAGTGATTGACCAAGTTGTTGATCTAAAAAGTTATACCAGTCACGGCCGGTTAAATGGGCGACTTTTTGGCGGGGGTAATAGAATAAAGAGGTCTGTCTGACCAATTCCATCGCATCTGAAGGCGTGATTTGGCCATATTGTGGTTGTAACAGCCGCAGGGCTGTTTTTTTCGGCGCTATCCAGCGACGATATTTGCTGATTATCCAGAGAATCAGCAGAATCACAACCACAGCAGATGCGATCAGACTGATCCACCCCCAGCCTAAAGGCCACCATGAAGGAGCATCCGGCAGATGCAAAGGTTTCAGGTCCAGTAAATTTGAGATTGATTTCGCCATTTAAAACTTCCCGGAAAGTTGCGTCAATAAAGGTAAACCACAGGATAATTGAGTATAAGGAATTCCCTGAGTTCTGCTCAGTAATTCTAAACGGTCTTTCTGAGTCTCAAAGGCTTTCTTTATACCGCTCCGGGTTTTTCCTGCTGAGAAGTTTAACCATCGGGTCTGACGGCTGTCTGAGACGGACTCCACACCTCTGAAGGATGTTTCTCCCCGTTCCAGCGGGTCATAAATCTGAATCAGACGAACCAGATTATGTTGCCTTAACTGATTGAACAGAGATGTCATATCATCGTGATAGCGGGTATAGTCACTAATCACAATGACTTCACTTCCTTTGGGTGCCAGGCGGTTGAGTGCAACCAGTGACTCTGCCATCGAATTGACTTCGTTGCGGTTCGTTTGCTGCAGAATTTCTGCCTGTCCCTCAATCATCTTTTGCAACATCGTCAGAATGCCGCTCTGATGACTTTTCGGTTTAATTTCGATCTGGCGGTCACCTAAATCAATCAATGCGCCAATCCGGTCTTTTTGGGTAAATGAGAGCCATGAAATCAGCGCCGCAATATGAGCGGCCTGTACCGATTTCAGCAGCAGCCGGGAACCCATGTGCATGTTGGCACTCAGGTCGACATAAATCACCACCGGTTTTTCCCGCTCTTCGCTGAAGAGTTTTGTATGAGGCTTTCCGGTTCTGGCTGTCACCCGCCAGTCAATCGTCCGGATATCATCTCCGGCCTGATACTGGCGGACTTCAGAAAAATCCATGCCGCGGCCCAGTTTACGGCTCTGGTGCTGGCCAGCCATGGTGGACCAGAGGCTTCTTGCCGGGGGAAGCCAGGCCACACATTGCTGTTTATAAAACAGCAACTCTTTCAGACCGAGTGTGACGCCGTTGCTGTAAGCAGGTAATTCCATATTCTGCCTCTTATGCACTACCAACCAGAGAAAGAATTTGGTTAATGATCTGATTTGGATGAACGCCTTCAGCCTGTGCCTGATAAGTTAAAAGCAGACGATGGCGCAATACCGGAAATGCCATCGTCTGAACATCTTCAGGACTGACAAAATCGCGGCCATTCAGCCAGGCGTGGGCACGGGCACATCGATCGAGTGCAATTGTTGCCCTGGGGCTGACGCCCATTTCAATCCATTGAGCCAGTTTTTCATCATATTGTTTCGGGTGGCGAGTCGCCATGACCAACCGGACAATATATTGTTCAATTGGCTCGGCCATATGGATGTTTAGCACCGCCTGGCGGGCTTTAAAAATATCTTCCTGGCTGAGTTTATCCGGTTGAGTGGCATTAATTCCCTGAGCCTCTCCCCGGTTCAGACGTAAAATGGATAATTCGCTGTCAGCATCCGGGTAGTCAACATTCAGCTGAAGCAGGAAACGGTCCAGCTGAGCTTCAGGCAGCGGATAAGTCCCTTCCTGCTCAATCGGGTTTTGAGTTGCCATGACCAGAAACAGTTTTGGCAGTGCATAAGTTTTTCTTCCGGCTGTGACTTGTTTCTCTGCCATCGCTTCCAGCATCGCAGCCTGTACTTTGGCTGGTGCGCGGTTGATTTCATCTGCCAGCAGCAGTGAATGGAAAATGGGGCCAGGCTGGAATTTGAATTCACCGGTTTCAGGGCGGAAAATATCCGTACCTGTCAGGTCTGCCGGAAGCAAATCCGGCGTGAACTGGATCCGGTGAAATGAACTCTCGATACAATCTGCAAGTGATTTGATCGCCCGGGTTTTTGCCAGCCCCGGAGGACCTTCCACAAGAATATGTCCGTCCGCAAGCAGGGCGACCAGAACTTGTTTTACCAGTGATTCCTGACCGATGATTTGGCTGTTTAAGTAGTGCTGCAATTTTTGAAACGCTGCCGATTGCATGACAATGAGTGCTCCAGGTTAAACTAAATTACTGAGGATTAGTTTGAGAAACGAAAGAAAAGTTCACTAAATTTTTACTTTGTCAGCAGATAACTTGCTGAATAAAATCATTTTTATCGATAAGATTAATGTTACCTGTTTAAATTATCAATAATGTAAATGATTCTGCTCGCTTCGGTGTGTATTTGATAGGAAACACTCGTTGATTTCAACTGTGGATTGATATTTCATCTTTCATCCTTGATGCATGAATCAAGAGTGAATAGTATGGCTGACTGAATTCTGAGGACACTGAGATAAACCGGTTTGTTGAACCAATGTGTCCTGGATGAACCGAACAATAAAACTGAAGGCATAAAGAGAGATGAGTGATTTCGATAAAGCGCTTGAAGACATGGCCGCACAGGCACCTGAGAAGAAAGAAGAAGTAAAGCTCCCTTCTCTTGAAGAACAAAAAGAAGTCGTTGCCAAACTAAAGCAACTTGAAGCTGAGGGTAAGCTGACACCGGAAGTACTGGAAAGCTTTTTTGGCCAGTTTGCCGACGATGCCGATGTACCGGTTCACTGAGCCAAAGCCAAAAAATATACCTCCCGTAAAACGAGAGGTATATCCTGGGTGCGTATATGTGTTCAGCGAAGGGAACTCTGAGACTCTTTAAGCATAGTTCAGTAAATAGCATTCAGCAAAAAATTGTCAGTGATTCTCCCAGAGCGTGTTTATCTTTCATAGCCTAACCTGTAGTCGCCTGAAAATTGCTCAGTCAAGGCGCGAAAAGTGTCGTTTAGGATTCTAAATGAACTTTGAGCAACACAGAGTGAGCAATTTTCAGGCACTACCCGAAGGGCTGGGGCCATTTTTTACTCTGACCGCGTTGGCAAATGTTAAATATAGATTGCTATTATCTAAATTTGCCGCCTTGCCAGAGTAAAAAATAGCCTCCAGCAGGAACGGCGATGAAAGATAAACACGCTCTAGAGCTGAATTGATTGATGAAGCGCTTCTTTTTGAAAAATTAAGCACGGCGTTTGTATAAAAACCAGATGTTGTGTAACTCATTTCACTACACGACGCTATCAATTGCACTACCCAATTGCACTGACAAATTCCCTATTTGTGAAAACCTTGAAACATATCATTATTGAATCGCAAAAAACTGATTTATAGCAACATACAGACTGACACCTCACCGTAGTATATCAATATCCTAAATCAACCCATTGAATATTGGTTGAATATCATCTGTTTCGTGAGAATTCTGTTATGGAAAGTCTGGTTGATCGCTTTTTGCGTTATGTATCCTTTGATACTCAGTCCAATCCGTATAAATCGAGTTGCCCGAGTACCTCCGGGCAAAAAAAGTTAGCCCAGTATATTTTTGATGAACTGCTTGCATTGGGCCTCAAGGATGTCAGTCTGGATTTACATGGTTATGTGATGGCGCGGCTCCCGTCGAATGTTGATCATGATGTTCCCTCAATTGGTTTTATTTCACATCTGGATACATCACCCGATGCATCAGGCAAAAATGTGACGCCTCAAATTGTTGAAAATTACCAGGGAGGTGATATCGCCCTTGGCAAAGGGGATGAAGTTTTATCGCCAATTCAGTACAAAGAGTTACATGCATTGCATGGCTATAATCTGATCACGACCGATGGAAACACCCTGTTAGGTGCTGATGATAAAGCGGGCGTTGCTGAAATTATTACCGCGATGAAAGTATTGATTGATCACCCTGAAATTCCTCATGGCGACATTTGTATCGCATTTACACCGGATGAAGAAATCGGTCGTGGTGCAGACCTTTTTGATGTGGAAAAATTTGGCGCGCAGTGGGCTTATACTGTTGATGGTGGTCCTGTGGGTGAGCTGGAGTTTGAAAACTTTAATGCATCGTCAGCGGTTGTGACCTGTCATGGTGTGTCTGTTCATCCGGGAACTGCGAAAGGTAAAATGGTTAATGCCATGAATATCGCAGCGCAGTTTCAAATGATGATGCCTGAGGATGAAACGCCGGAAACCACAGAAGGTTATGAAGGCTTTTATCACTTATCAACCGCAGTCATGACGATTGCTCAAAGCGAGCTGACTTATCTCCTGAGAGATTTTGAGCACGATGGGCTGGATCGACGCAAAAAGGTGATGCGGGACACAGTCGGGCGCCTGAATCAAAAATTGAAGCGTGGCCGTGTGGAAATCAATTTTACGGACTGTTATGCCAATATGAAGGAGATGGTTGAGCCGCATCCACAGATTATTGAAATCGCCAAACAGGCGATGATTGATGTCGATGTAGAGCCAAAAGTCTGTCCGATTCGTGGTGGCACCGATGGTGCGCAGCTTTCGTTTAAAGGATTACCTTGTCCAAATATCTTTACGGGCGGTTATAACTTTCATGGTATTCATGAATTTGTGACCATCGAGGGGATGCAACAGGCTGTTCGTGTGATCGTGAAAATTGCAGAAAACACCGTGCACTACGCTCATCAAAAAATCTGAAAGTTGTATTTTCAGAGGTTGGGCAAAGGCTGGATGTTGAGTAAAGATGTTGGGTTAATGAAGATAAGCCTGCTGGCTTAAACAGAAGGTATCAGGTTTGCTTCATCAGTTTGTCTGATTCTTGGTCAGACAAATTGATGTGGATGACGAAAAACAGATAAAAAAATAGCCAACCCGGAGGCTGGCTATTTCTGATAATTCGAGTTATTGCTTACAGAACTTTGATCTGTTCAGCCTGAGGACCTTTTTGACCCTGAGACACGACAAACTCAACAGTCTGACCTTCTGTCAGAGTGCGAAAACCATCACCTTGAATTGCACTGAAGTGTGCGAACACATCTGGACCATTTTCTTGCTGGATAAAACCAAAACCTTTAGTTTCGTTGAACCACTTGACAGTGCCAGTCACTGTATTAGACATAATTATTTCCTGGTAAATCTAAGTAAAACTAAGCCATTACGGCCATAATAGCGTGGAAAAGTAAGATGAGTACGAACGACCGGGGAGTAACGAATAATCCAACAAGACGTATGGTAACCAACGGACTGCTTCCTAGCTGTACATTTGAGTGTAGTGTAATCTGTTCGCTTGTCAATTAAATATTTATTTTTCGGGAAGATTAGGAATAAATTCGTCCTTGGCTCAAAAAATTATGAGATAAATTTTTACATATTACATTTTTGACCGGTTTTTTCTGACTAAAGCCTCGAAATTTAAGTTATTTCTCTGTCGGTCAATCATTGTTTTTTTGCTGAATTTCCACCAGTTTCCTGTCTGCATCTGTGCTAAACACGCCGTAGCGACCATTTGCCTGTTCGGATTAAATATTTTTGACTCTATATCTGCTGTTTTTTGGTGAGCCTCTCATTTTCTGTATACAATGAAACTTAACTGGTTATGATTTAAGGCGAAATTATGTCCTTCTCAGTTTTGATTTGTGATGATTCGGCATTGGCAAGAAAGCAAATAGCAAGATCGTTACCGGCATCACTCAATGCCGGGGTTACGTTTGCCGTGCATGGTTTAGATGCGATGGACCGGTTGAAAGAAAGCCAGTTTGACTTGATGTTTCTTGATTTGACGATGCCGGAACTGGATGGTTTTGGTACGCTGGAAGCGATGAAGCAAGCTGGTTACACGACACCTGTGATCGTGGTTTCGGGGGATATTCAGCCCAAGGCAAAAGAGCGGGTTTCTGAATTGGGTGCAAAAGATTTCATTCAAAAACCAATTGCTGCAGATGTTCTGAAAGAAGTTCTCAAAACACTGATTGAAACACCTGTCAAACAACAGGTGATTACCCCGGTTTCCTATGAGCTACCTGTTCTGAAACGGCGTGATATTTATATGGAAGTGGCGAATATTGCCATTGGTCGTGCTGCGGATGTTTTAGCCCGTCATTTTGATGTATTTGTTGAGTTACCTTTACCGAATGTGAATATTTTCGAAGTCACTGAACTGCATATGGCGTTGAAAGAGCTGGCTGAAAATGATCAGGTTTCTGGTGTGTGTCAGGGGTTCAGCGGTGAGGGGATCGCGGGTGAAGCTTTGGTTTTACTGAGTGATTCCAGTGTTTCTGATATGAAACAGTTAATGAAAGTTCCGGTCGAAAATGAAGATCTGAAAGAGATTGAATTATTGATTGATGTCTCGAATCTTTTGGTCGGCGCATTTTTAAATGGTCTTGGAGAGCAGTCTGAAGTGCGTTTTTTCCAGAGTCCTCCGGTATTGCTCGGGCAGCATATTCCAATTGAATCGGTCATTGAGTCAACGGCGGGTTCGTTCCAAAAAACGATGACTTTTGAAGTCAGTTATAATATTGAAAATACATCCATCAGATGTGATTTGCTCTTTATGTTTGTCGACGAATCACTGCCGATTCTCGATAACAAGCTGGCTTATTTAATGGAGGAGGAGTTTTAATTATGAGTCTTCCCGCAGAGTTTGAGCAATTTCACTGGATGGTCGATATGGTGCAGAATATTGATCTGGGTCTGATTGTCATCGACAAAGAATATAAGGTTCAGTTATGGAACGGGTTCATGACTCACCATAGTGGTAAGCAATCGCATGATGCGATTGGTTTGTCTTTATTTGAGTTATTTCCGGAGATCCCAAGGGCCTGGTTTGAAGTCAAAACCAAGCCGGTTTATAACCTGGGTTGCCGGAGTTTTATTACCTGGCGTCAAAGGCCTTACCTTTTTAAGTGTCGCAATGTCAGGCCCGTGACTCAACAGGCTGATTATATGTATCAGAATGTCACGTTAAATCCGATGAGAACCCCGACGGGGGAAATTAAATCGATTTTTCTGTCGATTGAAGATGCGACCTCAGAAGCGTTGATGTCGAATCATCCTACAGGCTAAGCTGGTCTGATTTTTTCAATAGTCTTTTGCTGTGCAGTCGTATCCCACAGATATAATTGATAAGAGTATTTGTCTATGGCAATGACCAATGTTTTTTACTCAACCCGGCAAGTCAAAAATGGAGAGCAGTCTGCTGCTGATGCAAAAGGGCTGAAAATGTACAGTCTGATGGAGCGGGCGGGGCAGGCTGTTTTTGCGATAGGGATGGCGCAATATCCCAGCTCAGAGCACTGGTTGATTTGTTGTGGCTCAGGTAACAACGGTGGAGATGGTTACATTGTGGCCAGTCTCGCTAAATCCGTCGGAATCTACGTTACCGTATGGCAGACCGGCGGGCCGGACTCTTTAACCGGGGATGCGAGAGTGGCGTACGAACATTGGCGGAGCCATGGCGGGGAAGTCTCAGCCCCCGGTGATAAAGTCCCTGAAAGTGTTGATGTTATTATTGATGCGTTACTGGGAACCGGATTAAAAGGTCCGGTGAGAATGAGCGCCCTCACGTTGATTGAAGCGCTGAATCAAAGTCCAAAGCCGGTGATTGCCGTTGATATTCCATCTGGGTTGTGTGGTGATACCGGTAGCGTCCTTGGTGGCGCAGTCAAAGCCGAACATACGGTCAGTTTTATCGGCCTGAAACAAGGGCTGGTCACCGGCAAAGCCAGAAATTATGTTGGAGAGCTGCATTTCGCTGGTCTGGGGGTCGAAGATGCTTTTGACCACATGAATACCCCCGGAGTCCGGGCGATTCAGGTCAAACCTTCGGGACATGTTTTACCCAAAAGAGCGGCATCTTCACACAAAGGCTCCCACGGTAAAGCACTACTGTTTGGCGGGAATGAAGGCATGGGTGGTGCCATTATTCTGGCAGCAATGGCGACGGCGAAGTGCGGGACCGGTATGACGTCTGTTCTCTGTCACGCATATAATGTGACTCCTTTACTGGTCAGTACACCTGAAGTGATGAGTGCCTGCTGGGATTCACCGGAGTTCGTTGAAAAACGAATGCAATGGAGTGATGTGCTGGCGATTGGTCCGGGCCTTGGCAGAGATGAAAAAGCCTACCGTATTTATTCAACTGTTGCGTCTTCGGATAAACCTAAAGTTGTTGATGCAGATGCGCTCTATTTTCTGATGCAGCAGCCTAATGAAGATGATAAACGTGTCATTACCCCACACCCGGCTGAAGCTGCCTGTTTGCTTCAGACCTCCGTTGCTGAGGTAGAAGCAGATCGTTATGCGGCGATTAAAGCGCTTCAGGCCCGTTATGGTGGCGTCATTGTGTTGAAAGGAGCGGGTTCATTAGTGTGTGACGGGCAAGATACCTATGTTTGTCTGGCAGGCAACCCAGGGATGGCGAGTGCAGGTATGGGCGATGTGCTGACAGGTGTGATTACATCATTTATTGCACAGGGGCTGGATTTGCCGGAAGCTGCAAAGCTGGGCGTGCAGACACACAGTATGGCGGCCGATCAAAATGCAAAAGCTTTCGGAGAACGGGGGTTACTTGCCAGCGATTTATTACCTCATTTACGCCATCTGGTGAATTAAAACCGGTATTGTGCGCCCAACAGGAAGATTGGGTTGATATCTGCTTTTAACTCCGGATCCTGATAAGAAATTTCAACATTCAAATCCAGGTTCATCAGGTTGGTCGCCGGGATACTGGCCCCGACACTAAAATAAGGTGAGATTTCACGGGCGTCAGAGTCCTGTGCCGAAGTGGTATTTGTAAATGATTCATCAAACCGGGTAATGGCCACACCGCCTTTTGCATAAATCGACGTATTGTCAAAGACTTTATGTTGCAGCTTCGCCCCTCCAAAAATTCCCTTATAAGTCAGTTTCGGCTGATTGAGTAACTGAGGCTGTGAAAACAGGGAGAAGTCCTGAAAAGAGGGACTTTCAGAGTAACCAATGTCCAGATTAATTGCCGGGCTGAGTGCGTAGTTGAATCCGACTTGCGTGACCCATGTTTCTTCATAGGTGCTTGAAGTGCTGCCTATTTTGGCGATACCTGAACTACGGTAAAAATGATGCTGATCCGCCGCAAGTACCTGAAAAGGTATTGCCAGCAGTAACAGCATGATTGTTTTCAACCGTAGTGACGGGAGAGCCATCGTATCCTCCTTTGAATCTGCCCGTAAGTTTCCGGATTAACCAGATGGACAGACATTTCTTAACTCTAGCAAATTTTGTTCAAAATTGAACCATTGAGATAATATTTTCATCAGATTCTGGGAAAGAGATCTTATGAGACTGTGTGCTCAAGTGATCTCAGGATGCAGTGTTTCATCTGGAGGTCAAAAGAACCTGGGAATTGCGGGAATTATGGAAGGCAGGTGATTGTAATCCTTGAGAATTGCGGTCAACACGCTCTGGTGTTTCAGATATACAGCTTCGCAAAATAGTACCACAAAAAAAATAAAAATATCAGTCTTGTAGAAAGTAAAACAAAACCTATAATGCTGAAAACCGGAGCGTCTGCCAACGCTCCGGTTTTTTTGTGTCCGATGATCATGAATCGATGTCTGCCAACATCATTTTCAGCACTGCAACATTGAGACACAAGGTGAATCAATAAGGAAAAAGACAATGCGTATCGAACAAGAACTTAAGTTAGGTTTTAAAGATGTCCTGTTTCGTCCGAAACGTTCGACTTTAAAAAGCCGCTCCCAAGTTAATTTAACCCGCGAGTTTACCTTCAAGTACAGTGGGCGTCAATGGTGTGGCGTGCCTGTCATTGCTGCCAATATGGATTCTGTGGGTAGTTTCGAAATGGCGACAGTACTGGCAAAACATGATGTGCTGACGGCAATTCATAAGCATTATTCTGTCGATGAATGGTCGGAATTCGTCGCAAATGCAGATGAAAACGTGCTGCAACATATGATGGTGTCTACGGGCACATCTGATGCTGACTTTGAAAAAATGCATCAGATTCTGGCACTGAATGATGCGTTGATGTTTGTCTGTATTGACATTGCGAACGGGTATTCTGAACATTTGGTGGAATTTGTCGAGAAGGTTCGTGAAAGTCTGCCGGATAAAGTCATTATTGCCGGTAATGTCGTGACCGGTGATATGACAGAAGAGCTGATTCTGGCCGGTGCTGATATTGTGAAGGTTGGTATTGGTCCCGGTTCAGTTTGTACGACACGGGTGAAAACCGGTGTTGGCTACCCGCAGCTTTCAGCGATTATTGAATGTGCCGATGCGGCGCACGGCCTGGGTGGCCGGATTATCGGCGATGGTGGCTGTACCTGCCCCGGAGATGTGTCCAAAGCCTTCGGTGGAGGTGCAGATTTTGTCATGCTGGGCGGCATGCTTGCCGGGCATAAAGAATCCGGCGGTGAGGTTGTGGTGAAAGATGGCGAAAGCTATATGAAGTTTTATGGTATGTCGTCAAAATCGGCCATGGATAAACACTCCGGCGGTGTGGCTAAATACCGTGCCGCAGAAGGTAAAACCGTGCTGCTGCCATACCGTGGCAGTGTCGAAGATACCATTCAGGATATCCTCGGAGGAGTCCGTAGCACCTGTACTTATGTTGGCGCCGCTCAGTTAAAAGAGCTGACCAAGCGCACGACCTTTATCCGGGTGGAAGAACAGGAAAACCAGGTGTTCGGGAAGGCGTAGTTTTTTGAAAATCAGTTCTTCCAGACTGTCATGCATCAGCCAAAACCTTCGGGTTTTGGCTTTTTGTGCTGAGAAAACCCCCAGCTAGGCTGGGGGTTCCGTAAAGCTTTAAGCTATGAGTCAGTTATAAAACCCCTTTCAATTTGTTAAAACACCTTGCGGTCTGGCAACTGCAAAAGTTAAACAAAAATTGAAAGGGGGTCCCAATGGGGGACGAAAAGAGCTTAGCGCACACAAGATGGAATTGTAAATATCACATCGTATTTGCACCCAAGTATCGAAGACAGGTTTTCTACGGAGAAAAACGAAGAGCGATAGGCGAAATATTGAGAAAACTCTGTGAATGGAAAAAGGTGAATATTCTGGAAGCAGAGTGTTGTGTTGATCATATTCACATGTTGTTAGAAATTCCGCCGAAAATGAGCGTTTCGAGTTTTATGGGGTATTTGAAGGGAAAAAGTAGTCTGATGCTCTACGAGCAATTTGAGGACTTGAAGTTTAAATACAGAAATCGAGAATTTTGGTGTCGAGGGTATTACGTAGATACGGTGGGGAAAAATACCGCGAAGATACAGAATTATATAAAACATCAGTTGGAACAGGATAAATTGGGAGAGCAACTGTCGATCCCATATCCAGGCAGCCCGTTTACGGGCCGTAAGTAATCATCTATGCAAATGTCAGATCGCGTGATGCGCCTGTTAGGGCGCTGCTGGTAGGAGAGCCTTATAGGCGCATATGAAAAACCTCCGGCTATGCCGGAGGATATTTTTTTTTGATGGTTTCCGCTCTTCATTCCACAGTATTCTCAATTACCTTACGTGCTGTCGCAAACGTTCGCGGATAGTCGCCTTCGCGGGTGAGAAACTGCATCATTGAGAGCAGATCGAGGTATTTCCCCTGTGCTTTCCAGTTGTGATCCAACACTCCGCCATTTGCCAGATACGCCTCAACCAGTGGTTGCTCGTAGTGTGGGGAGAGTTCGGTGTCGTATCGAAAAAAATTGCCGAAATCGATCATTGGTGAGCCGGAAAAAGCGAATTCCCAGTCGAGAATAGCTGCTATCTGCCAATGTCCGGATTTGTTCTCAACCAACAGATTTTTCTGATTGAAATCAGAGTGGGTCAAGTTCATCACAGCGGGCAGTGATTCAAGTAAGGGCCGGTTGATTTCTATATACCTGGCTAACTTTTCCAACGTCTCAGAGCCGAGTCGCTTTGCCAGCAATGGTTCTGAGAGGAGATGTTGGTAATAGTGATAGGTCTTTTCCTGAAAAGGCGTAAAGGTTTCCACAATCTCGCCGCCGGGTCCAAAAAATCCTGAGGTATGAAAAGAGATTTGATGCATTTTAGCCATCCAGTATCCCAAAGAGCGGGCAATTGATTCAATCGCAGCCGCAGGCAGATCATCTTCTGTCTGGCTCAGCGGGACGCCCTCAACAAAACTCATGATAGCGATGTGCCGGTTCACTTCCGGCGCATCGGTTTCAAACCGCAATACCCGTGGTACAGGCAGGATTGTCTCAACTTGCTCAAGCACGGATAATTCTCCGAGAAATTCGCGAACTGATTTTCCTGACAGCCTTAAAATCCACTTTGTCCCTTTTGATTCAAAGAGATAGTTCAGGTTGCTGTATCCGCCTGATAGTTTTTTTATACATCCAGCGGGTTCGTAGCCTGAACGACACAGTAATCGTTGCAGCTTTGCCTGAGAGAAATCGGTTGTCGGCTCCCGCCGATCATATTTTTTATCAAAGTCCATTGAAATTTACTTCCTGACGCTGTTTGTTGTTTAATCTGCTCCTGAAACCGGCACCTTAAAGTTCATTGGGTATAATCCGCAAAAATCATACAATAGACAGGGCTGCAATATAACCTTCCGGCACGGCTTCTCCTGTTTTAGCTGCACAGACACAATCACCAATAAATAACAGGGACATGCACCATTAATAAATAACAGGGACATGCACCATAACAAAGATCACACAACAACTTCCTTTACCACAGAGAAATATAATCTTACATTGAAAAGTGATGAGATTCTGAGTGTTTCCAGTAATAACAGGGACATGCACCTTAACAAAGATCACACAACAACTGCCTTTGCCACAGAGAAATATAATCTTATATTGAAAAGTGATGAGATTCTGAGTGTTTCCAGTAAGAAAACAGCACGTTTGAGGTAATTCAAATAAGGAAAGCCGGTTGTTGATTCATTCAGGATGCAGCGAAACCCGGATTAACAATAAATCCCGTGAATTCGCTGCTTGTTGAAGAAAGTTTTCACTATCAGGAGCTGCTCAGGTGGCCCAATCCACCCACATCGGTTTTGTTCCAGATGGGTACAGAGTTTGAGACATTCAGTCTGGTTCAGGGAAAGACGCGAGACAATGGCCGGAAGGTGGGCATCGATATAGCCCGGTTTATCTTCCCGGATTTGCCTTCCGACAAAATCAACCCATTCGAGATAATCCATGAGCCGAAACGGAATGCCTGCCGGGTTGTCCTGATGTTCATAACCTGTAAAAGAGTGCAGGCCAGCAGGCGTTGGCTGGTGATTTTCGAGACTATCCAGCCGCTTTTTCACGGAAGTGTGCTGTGAGGTTTCCGGGGTGGGGCTGACCTTTGCCCGAATGGGATTCAGGTCAACATACGTCATGGCTGCCAGTAAGGCTTTCTTATCCAGCAGCGCCTGAGATTTGAAGCGACCTTCCCAGAAATGCCCCGTGCAGTGATCTTCCTGATTGGCCTGTTTGGCTATCTCCTCATTGAGTTCTTTCATCAGCCAGCTGAGAGACCAGAGGCGCTGGCGCCATGCTTCGATAATGACTTCACATTGCCGGTTTTCAGTGGGTGTTAATGGGAGATGTAAATAGCGCTGAATGATTGTCGGCAGTTGATGTTCAACAGACCAGCGTTCAATCACTTCAGCATTTGTCAGCTGCGCTGCCTTTTCCTGATTGATATGCACGACAAGGTGATAATGGTTATGCATCACCGCATACGCACAGATATCAATACAATAAACCTGAGCAAGCGCAAGAATCCGGTTTTCAACCCACAGGCGACGGTGCTCATAAGACTTGCCTGAGAACTGATCTTCCCCGCACAGAAAAGAATGCCGGACACAGCGGGAGACGCAGTGGTAATAAGGCGTGATATCAAGAGAAACTTTCTGCGCTCTGGGTGTGGTCATTACTTCGTCAGGTTAATTGTGAGTGAGTCAATCATACCGGTTGAATGACATGGTTGAAAATGCAGTAACCGTAGATACGATGGACTTTGCGTTGTGAATGAAATCGTATGTGATATCAGTATGATGTCTTGAGTTTTGACCTACAGGTTTATGGTGCGTGTCCGCAGAACCGCTAAAATCCACCGGCTTTGCAGGTGGATTTTACTTGGGTTCTCAGCGCATCAGTGCCATTAACCCTCCCCCGGAATGCATCTCTTTTCTGTGTGATTCAAAACGGCATCAGGCTGATGAGCGTTTACCGCTCAGCACAGAAACTCACAGAAGATATACTGGCTCCCGCTTTTAATGTCTTATTCCAGCTGAGCCCATTCAGCGTCAGTGTTGTACCATTCTGTTCCCATTCGGCGTTAATGACCTGGCTGATGGTGCCTTCTATGTTTAGATTTGCTTTCCAGTTCACACTGCTTTGCCCGTGATTTGTCACAGTGACGACGGCGCAATAACCGTTTTCCCAGTCATCTTTAATTTTCAGCGATGCACTGATCCTTTTGTCTGAAGGATAATCACCGACTTCAAGCATTTTAGCGGCATAGCGTTTACCCATTTCAATCACGGCGTCGGTGTTCCAGTGCACGTGGTCGCCCCGGTCTCCCAATACGGTGCCATCAGGCATCGGGCCGGATGAAACCCAGTAAGTATTTTCGATATGATCCGGCAGAAGATGAACTAAAGAGTTGTGGACAGCGCAACAGCCGGTTCTTGGCAGTTCACCGGCAATGAAAGGAACTTTTTCCGGGTCAAGGTTCAGATCTTCTCTTAGATGATTGACAAATTGTCTGACATACTCAACCCACACTTCCTGTCCGGTATTCGTCTCGCCCTGATGAAAAATGATGCCTTTGATCACCCCGACTTGCTGGGCTTTTTTCGCCAGTTCTAAAATCCATGGATAGATCGGCGTTGTTCCGTTCACAACCGGTGCACCCGTTATATCGCCATAAGGTGGCTTACACAGATCGAAATCGGCACAGTTTGGCAACTGAGCCCGGATATCCGAACCACCGTATGAGACACCGACGATCCCAATCGTGACATTTTCACCTTCTGCGTCAGCCATGGTGACTGCAAATGTGTCAGCCGGGCTCAGACCAACAGGCGCATAGGTGCCATCCTGTTTTGGAAAGTCACCTTCTTTACAACGGGCGATGGGTTGAAAATGACCCCGCCACGTTCCGTAAGCGTATTCAGAGTCACTGCAATTCTGGCTCTGAAGTGCCCGGACTCTCGGGTGTGAAATCGGTGTGTCAGGTAAATGTGCTTCACCCTGCATATTTGACTGGCCCAGTGCCAGATAAATATGAAAGTCAGGATCGGGCTCCGCCTGAGAAAATAACGGAAGTAGTGCCATACTCAGCACACCAGCCAGCAACGGTAATTTATTCATATGATGTTTCCTTTCTAATTGATATAATTATATGAAACCAAATGTATATATGGTTCACTTAGGGTAGATATGAACAGTCGTGAATTCAAATGACAGGCTGGTAATTGCGGAGCGACTTCTCAAACTATAAAGGGTATGGGGTGTGGTTATTAATTCACTTCGTTTTGAGGACTGACCTTTTATCTTTTGCGTGTCTGTCCGGAAGATTTTGGCTTTTGTGGTGGGCTTGGTGCGCTATTAAGTTTTGTTGATCCAAGCGGCACTTGGTGCACGCGCCCCAGATACTCTTTCCCGGATGAAAGAGTATCCAGAAAATCCTTTTGGTGGGTGCTGGCCGGAGCGGGATTGGAAGTGCATCCTGCACCCAATCCCTGAAAAATCTTCCTGATTTTTCTCCTGATTTCATGGATTCATTTTGCTGGGTGAAGTCGCTGAAGATGGCTGAAGTGAAACGGAAGGCTATCACAAAAAGAGCCACACAACTGAAGTGGCTCTGAATTAACTTAGTTTAGAACAACAGGCTTATTGTTTTACGCTGGCCTTTCCGGAAGCGGTGGTTTTTCCGATTACGTCCTGAATGGTGATCAACTTATTCATGTAAAGTATGACTTCATGGAAATTATGATCTGAAGGATTGTTCTTGTGCAGATAATCCTCAATTTGCATCAGATATTCGCAGGCTTGCTGCGAAAGGGCAGGGTCGTAAGCGATTGTTACGGGCATAAGTGCCTCCTATGTCATCGAGAAACGATCACAACTCAGAGGTGCTAAGAATGGGTGGTGAACTGGAGCGAGGTTAGGACTACCGTGACATAGGAAACGGCCTGACCGAAGTCAGCCTCACGCCCAGCTCACCATAATTTGACTATAATCTTGTCTGAAGAATAGACAACATCATAAAATTCAGGTACGCAAAAGCAGCATATAAAAAAACCAGCACAACGCTGGCACTTACATGCCCTATATCAACCGGGGTGCTAATCTTGGTGGGATTGGGTGTCAATTGTCGTATATGGTTTTGAATATCAGAGCATTAAAAATGTATCAGCTGGTTAAGTTATATTTGGACACATGCGAGTCAGCGCTTTTGCTAAATTAGAATATAACGGATTAACTTGCGTATAAAAAAGCGTCCCTTGCAGTGATTTGTTATACAGCACTTTCATATGGACCCGTTTTAGTTCGGTTGTTGCTCGACGCGATACTCAATTGAATTAGGTGTGACGTGGCCGATTCGTATCAAATAGCCGGAAACGGGCAACACCTTTTCGTTTGGCTTTAGCCGAATTGGAATTGTGTCCGAAGGTACGGCTATGTGGTAATCCTCAGCGGGCCCGATGGTCGTGGCATTGTAGGTTGTGTTTCCAGAAACGTTGAGTGAGGTTTGGTTGCCAAAAGTATTAGCGCTTCCTGTTACGTTTGTTTGCGAGTAGCCAGTGGTATTTGAAATGGGAGTGCGGCTCATTGTTGTTTCATTGGAAATAATGCTGATATCCTTTCTATACAAAACAACGGTACCGTCTGGCTCAATACCGGCGAAACGGATCTCGGTATATCCCTCTTTAGTTTTGCGGCCAAAAATGTCGGATTTTCCAAAAGCATTTTCCAGATTTCGTTCTCTATCAATGCTTACAACAATATCGCCTACGCCAGCGAAAAGGGGTTGTCCAGTTTTCTGTTTCACTTTTGACGTGTGATCGATGGCGGCACAGGATGTAAGTATGAAAGCGACCAATATGGCCGATGCGAAATTAATTGCGGCGTTCATTGCATCTCCTCGGATTCTTGTGCTGTATAACATTTTATTAGTGCGCACTGTTCCTGTCTTAAAATCATACAAAAACACCTAAATTTAAATATGACTGTATACCCATACATTGTAGTCGATTTCTGGTAAGGCCAAACATAGGCAAATAGATAAGAATTTGTATGGCAGCTGGAGTGGGAATTTTCGATTGAACTAAGGAGCCGAAACACGGAATGGGGCAATTTCGAGTTATGCCAACCACCCAAACACACCAAATATCTCCTATCAATCCCATAACAAAAACGTAGCACAGCAACCAAGAAATCACATAATTCAGGAGGCAAATTCACGATGAATTTGTCAGGTTTTGTGCGCATGGATGCGCTTACAAAACCGTTCCGGCCAGCGCCCACCAAAAGGATTTTCTGGATACTCTTTCATCCGGGAAAGAGTCTCTGGGGCGCGAGCACCAAGAGCCGCTTGGATCAACAACACTTAATAGCGCACCAAACCATCCACAAAAGCCAGAATCTTCCGAATCAAAACCACAACAAACAACGAAAACGCCAGTTTCAAATCCGGTATGTATTCCAACGCGGGAGCGTTGGAACAAGGAGAGGTGCAGCGTCCACCAAAAGACATTTCCGGATACGCTTTTCGCCAGCAAAGAGTATCTGGGGCGCGCCCACCAAGCGCCGCTTGGATCAACAAAACTCAATAGCGCACCAAACCATCCACAAAAGCCAAAATCTTCCGAATCAAAACCACAACAAAAAAAGAAAACGCCAGTTTCAAACCCGGTATGTATTCCAACGCAGGAGCGTTGGAACAAGAAGTATGGGCAGTGCACAGCGCTAAAAGTTAGCTGAGATCAATCCAGGTGGTTTTTATTTCCGTATATTTTTCAAGAGAATGAAGAGACTTGTCCCGGGCGTTACCAGACTGTTTAACGCCACCAAATGGTGTCGTGGTGTCACTGCCAGCCCAGTTGTTAATCCATACCATGCCTGCCTGTAACTCCCGTGCGGTTTTATGTGCCTTTTTGAGATTACTGGTCCAGATTCCGGCCCCCAGGCCATACTTGCTGTCATTTGCCAGTTGAATGGCTTCCTCCCAACCGGAAAAAGTGCTGATTGCCAGAACGGGACCAAATATTTCGTGTTGCACAATCTCCATATCCTGTTGTGCCCCGGTGAAGATCGTCGGTTGGATGTAACACCCTTTGTCGTTCACCTGTACACTTTCACCACCAAACAGAAGATTTGCCCCCTCTGTTTTTCCCTTCCCGATACAGGCTAACACCTGATCCAAATGCTGCTGATCAACCAAAGCGCCCATCATGGTGTCAGGATTCAGCGGATCGCCGGGGGTATATTTCTTCGCCTCTTCGATGAGTAAAGGAATGAATTCATCCTTGATTGAGTCTTCGATAATCAGTCTTGAAGTCGCAATACACACCTCTCCCTGATTGGAAAAAATACCGAGTGCGACAGCTGAGGCTGCGGCTTCAAGGTCTTCACAATCAGCAAATATAATACATGGTGATTTTCCTCCGGCTTCAAGCCAGGTTCGCTTGAGGTTTGACTGGCCGGCATATTCCATTAACTGACCGGCGACCTTTGTCGACCCGGTGAATGCGATGACATCCACATCCGGGTGTAATGCAAGTGCTTTTCCTACGGTATGGCCTGAACCCGGTAATACATTCAATACACCATCAGGAATACCGGCTGTTTTCGCCAGTTCAGCCAGATAGAGTGCACTAAGCGGTGATTTTTCCGAAGGCTTCAGAATCACGCAGTTTCCGGCTGCCAGAGCGGGGGCTATTTTCCAGCTTGCCATCATTAATGGATAGTTCCACGGGACAATGGCTGCAACGACGCCCACCGGCTCCCGTGTGATTAAAGCCAGACTGCTGTCAGTTGTCGGAGAGATCTCGCCATAGATCTTATCTATCGCCTCGGCAGACCAGCGGAAAGTGTCAACGGTTGTTGGTACATCAAAGTAAACACAATCTGAAATGGGTTTCCCCATATCCAGAGTATCAATCAGAGCGAATTTATCCCGGTTTTCTTCAATTAAATCAGCCAGTTTTAATAAAATCTTTTTCCGTTCAGCATTTGGTATCCGCGACCAGACACCGGATTGAAAAGCGGCTCTTGCGCCAGCCACGGCAATGTCTGCATCAATATCTGAGCAACTTGCTACCTCTGCCAGAATCTCTCCGGTTGCCGGATTGATAGATGTGAGCGTCTCTCCTGTTTCAGAGCCGACAAATTCACCGTTAATAAAAGCGTCTGTAATTAATGTGATTGACTGTGCCTGTTCTTGCCATTGTTTGTAGCTGTTCATCCTTGACTCCGTTTTAGCTGAATAGGGGGGAACTCAGCGAGTTCATTCAAAGCAGAAAAAGCCTGCTTATCCGGTTTTTTCTAAGCCGCACCAGTTTGCAATGAATACGGCCAGTACCTGAGCAACCTGAACCGTGCTCGATACTGAGACTCTCTCATTGAAGCCATGAATATTCTCGGCTACCGGGCCGTAGCATGTTGCCGGGGTATTGCCATAGAGCTGGAAAAAACGACAATCCGTCGTGGCGGTCACTGCGAGTGTTTCACAATGTGTATCAGAGACCAGACGATGTGCTTCTTTCACTGATTCAATCAGCGGAGCGTCTTTATTGATTTCACAGCCTTCAGCCTGGAAGCCGGTATAACATAGTTCTGCTTTCAGGTCGTTTGGCAGTTCAACGCTGGCAATGACCTGCTCAAGCTCATTCTTGATATCGTCCAGTTTCATTCCCGGGTAAAAACCAACCCGGAAATCGGCTTCACAGTAGCAGGCGACCGTTGATGCCCAGTCGCCACCATGCACCTTACCTAAATTGAAATTAATCGGGTGAGCATGACTGGCATAGCAATGGTGACGTCTATCAGTTTGATTCCACTCGCTTTCTAACGCTTTCAGCCTGTTGATGATCAGGTAAAGTGCATCAAAAACATTACTTCCGCTGGATGTATCCAGCACATGTGCGGGTTTGCCGGTGAGTTTTAGCTGAAACCACATGACACCAAGCTGGGCAACCAGACAGGTTTGGCCAAAAGGTTCAGGAATGATTGCAGCGTCAGCAGTGTAGCCTGCATCTAAACAGGCGAGGGCTCCATTTCCGGTACATTCTTCCTCGATGACACTTTGCAAAATCACTTTCGCGGCAGGCTGATAACCCAGATCTTTTAATGCAGCGAATGCGTTGCAATAAGCCACAATACCCGCCTTCATATCGCCGCTACCGCGTCCGTACAGCCAGTCGCCGTCAACATAGGGTTCAAAGGGCGGATGATTCCATAAATGCGCCGGTCCGGATGGCACCACATCCATGTGACCATTGAGAATAAGTGACCTGCCGGTTGCCTCTTTGGGAGTATGAACACCCACAATATTTGTCCGGCCATCTGTTTTGTTTGTCACTGGTGGGGAGAAGCCGGGAAGTGAGGAGAGTTTGTCCAGATCTATCGTTATCTCACTCACCCTGGTCCCTAATTCCAGAAAAACTTGTTTAATAACAGATTGAGCCGCTGCCTCATGACCAAGCGTGCTGTCGCAAGCGACAAGAGAAGACAGGTCAGTAATGATGTTGTTCCGGCGCTTTTCTACCGAATCGAGAATCTGGCTTAACAGTGTTGTATTCATCTTTTAATTCTCTGAATAATAAGGGGAAACTGGTCACATCAATGATGATTTTTACTGTGGTTTATATAACCCGTGTCGATAACAGAAATCATAAAGCCTGTAAATTTGGGGGTATATAACCCCAGAGTGGTATGTTTAAATAGCAGGGAAAGTGTTTCAGGAGTCACTGATCAATGAGCAGGATATTTGATGTCAGACTGGATAAGGCAATGGCCGATTTAGTGAATGCTTCGGGGAGTGCGAACTTTCCGGAAGCTTTGAGTTATTTCGTTGCCAGACAGGTTCATTTCGATAACCTGATCATTATTGTCTACCACAAAGATCACACGCCGCAAGAGCTTTACAGAGAGTCCGAAGACCCGCTGGTGTACGAAAAAATGCAGACGCATTATCTCAGTGGCGCATATATGCTGGACCCGTTTTATCATGTGGTGCGCAGTGGCATTCAAACCGGTATCCACAGTATCTTTGATCTGGCGCCTGACCAGTTTAAGTTTACAAGCTACTTCAATGAATACTATGACAAGACAACCCTGATTGATGAGTTTGCTTTATTCGCCCCTTTGGGGCTTGAGACAACACTGACAGCCTGCTTCGGCCGGGATGAATCACGGGGAACGAAGTTCAGTAAAACGGAATTAAAGCACATCCGGTCATTTGAAAAGGTCTTGTCCGCATTATGTACACAACACTGGAAAGACTATCAGCCAAAAGAGGGGAAAAATATCAGTTTACCGCCGGTGACGGAACGCCTCCGGGATGCCGTCTTCACTCAGCATGACATTTCACTCAGTCCCCGTCAGGCAGAAGTTGCACTCCATATATTGCAGGGACACTCATCACTATCGATTTCCCTGAATCTGAATATCAGTAAAGAGACGGTCAAAGTATTTCGCAAACAGCTTTACGCTAAGTGTCAGATTAGTTCTCAGGCGGAACTTTTCGCCCTTCTGATGCCTGTCATCTCCAGCATCTGAATAAAAAACCTGCTGCAACGCGCTTGTTTAAGCCCTTGTTTAAGCGCCCATGGACGGCTTGAGCGGTTTGTGGAACCAGATATATCCAGATCAGAAAATGACTCGGACTGGTATTATTCAAACTGACATTATCTGTGGATCATATTCATAACCCTCTGGGGTTATATACCCCTCATTAGGCTTGTTATATCGTTAAATAATGAAATACAGGGGTATCAAGGAAGATAACTGATGATGACACGCGATGTTTCAGTGGGGATTCATAACGTTGTGAAGCGTTATGGCTCCTTCACGGCTTTACATGGGGTTTCGCTGGATATACGGGAAAACGAGTTCTTCACCCTGCTTGGGCCTTCCGGGTGCGGGAAAACAACCTTGTTGAGATGTATCGCTGGCTTCGAGGATGTGAGCGAGGGCAGTATTCATCTCAATGATACCGACCTGACTGGCTTAAAGGCACATGAGCGCCCGGTAAATACTGTTTTTCAACAATATGCGCTGTTTCCGCATATGACGGTAGAAGAGAATGTCATGTTTGGGCTGCGGCGCAGTGGCTGGAGCCGCCGGGAAGCGGTTCGCCGGGCTGACGATATGTTAAAGCTGGTGCAAATGACGGAGTATGCCAATCGTAAACCCACACAATTGTCTGGCGGGCAGCAACAACGGGTTGCGCTGGCCCGCGCGCTGGCGCCTCGTCCCAAAGTCCTGCTGCTTGATGAGCCTCTGTCTGCGTTGGATCTGAAACTGCGTCAGGCCGTTCGCATGCAGTTAAAAGAAATACAGCGGGAAACCGGCATTGCGTTCGTCTTTGTGACCCATGATCAGGAAGAAGCGCTGACCATGTCTGACCGGATTGCGGTGATGTCAAAAGGTTATGTTCAGCAGACAGGCACCCCCAAAGAAATCTACGAGGCACCGGTCAACCGGTTCGTTGCTGATTTTATCGGTGAAACAAACTTCCTTGATGTTGAAGTTCAGTCTGTCACGGACGGTATCGCACAGATTGTGCTGCCGGGCGGACATCCGTTTTCCTGTCCCGCTGCTGCTAAAGTCAGCCCCGGTAAGGGACACCTTTCTGTCCGGCCGGAACGGATTAGTGTTTGCGCTCCGGATCAGAGCGACTTGCGGGGAACTGTGACCGATCAAACGTATCTGGGAACGGATACGCATGTGCAGTTAAAGCTGGATGACGGTGAAGACATGACTGTCCGGATGCAGAATTCGGAGTCGATGACAATTCCCGCAATGGGTGATGTGGTCGGGTTAAAACTGGAGGCAGGTGCAGCAAGCCTGCTGATTGACTAATGGCTGCGGGCGCGTCTTCAGGCGCTGGTATCACATCCGATATTTACAAAAAAAACGCATTTGGTCTGATGCTTCCCTCCTGGGTGATGATCGGTTTCTTCTTACTGGTTCCCGTCGCCATCATGGGTGTTTATTCAATTCTGACCAAAGAATTTCGTGGCGGTGTGATCTGGGAATTCTCTGCTGCTTCCTGTGATCAGTTCTTTCTTGATCGCGGTCTGTTTGGTGATGAGCCCCCCGTGATCGAATGGACCTATATCAATATTTTTCTCCGCTCTATCCAGCAAGCTGCGATGGCGACACTGCTGTGTTTGATTATCGGATTTCCAACCGCGTGGTTCATTGCGACCCGTGACGAAAAATCCAGACCGATCTGGTTGTTTCTGATTACGATTCCGTATTGGGTCAACCTGCTGATCCGTACCGTCTCGATGAAGTTTCTGATCAGGGACAACGGGCCATTAAACGAATTTTTGCTCTGGACTGGTGTGATCTCTGAACCTCTGGGTTTGGTCAACACAGATCTTGCGGTTCAGTTAGGGCTGTTTTACAGCTATCTGCCTTTCATGGTGCTGCCGATTTACGCATCCGCAGAGCGTTACGACTTCAGTTTATCGGAAGCGGCGGCTGACCTGTATGCCGGTGCCTGGACAACATTGCGCCTGGTGATTTTACCGCTCGTCAAACCCGGCATTATCGCCGGTTGCATTCTGGTGTTTGTGCCATCTTTGGGCGCTTTTTTAGCACCGGATCTGCTCGGCGGCGCGAAGAACTTCATGATTGGTTCACTGATTGAAGAACAGTTTAAAGGTGCCGCGGGGAACTGGCCCTTTGGTGCTGCGGTATCGATGATTCTTTTAACCATCGTGATGGCCGTTCTGATTATTTACGCCAGAAGCCAGCATAAACAGCAGGAGAAATGATGAAAAATCTGATTGATTTAAAAAAGTTCACTGGCTTTCGGGAAATCACCCTGCTGTGTCTGGTGATTCTCTATGCGCCGCTGGTGATTGTCGCCATTTATTCTTTCAATGCATCACCTTCGATCACGAAATGGGGCGGGATGTCATTGAAATGGTACAGCGAAGTATTTTCAGGCCCCGAAGCACCGAAGTTCAAAGCCGCCGCGCTCAACTCAATGTTTATTGCTGTCGCTGCCGCGACCATCGCAACGATGATTGCACTGGCCGCCTCCGTCGCGATGACAAGAGCCGGAAAATTCAGAGGAAAAGTTGCAGGGTTTGCGCTGATTAATCTCCCTTTAATGGTTCCGGAGGTGGTGACTGCGGTTGCCAGCCTGGTGTTCTTTTCGGCCATTGGCTTTCAAGGGGGAATACTGACCATCCTGCTGGCTCACATCGTTTTTTGTATTCCTTTTGCCTACCTGCCAATTTCTGCCCGGATGCAAAGTATTCCTCCGATGTATGAACAGGCGGCGATGGATTTATATGCAACCCCCAAAGAAGCCTTTAATCAGGTGCTTCTGCCGATGATGATGCCGGGGATTCTGTCAGGATTTCTGCTCGCATTCATCATTTCACTGGATGACTTTTTGATTACGAACTTTGTCAAAGGCGCAGGCGTTGAAACGCTCCCAACGGCCATTTTCGGGTCCGTCAAACAGGGAATCAAACCCAATATTATGGCGATTTCCACGCTTATGCTCGGTGTCTCCGCTGTTTTTGTTGCGCTGTCCTGGTTGATTGGACGTATACCCAAACCACCTGAAGATGCATGATTCAGCGCCAGCCGAAAGGTGCAGTTCAAGGAAGGTGAATGTAGGCATGTAAACACCTGTCAAATTCACCTGACGCAGAAATGTGCGTTTCGGCTGACGCCCTGCGGGTGAGTTTGTCCGGGCTTGCTCCAGCGTTACTGATTCTCAACGTAGAGTGACTATGTTTTCAAATCAGTGCCTTGTTTCAAGCCCGGACAAATCTCACTGAACACTGCATCTTCAGGTGATTTGGGTATATAGGCCGGAAAAAACATCAGAATCTTAACAGGGAAGGAAAGACTATGAAGAAAACAACGATCGCATCAATGCTGTTACTTGCTCTTGCCACAAATGTGCAGGCCGCAGGGAAGTTATCGCTTTATCACTGGTTTGAATATATCCCACAGGAACTTCTGGACAAATTCTCCAAAGAATATGATGTGGAAGTGACGATGGACACCTACGACAGTAACGAAGCGCTGCTGGCATCACTCAAGGCAGGCAAGCTGGGGAGTTATGACCTTGCCGTTCCCGGCGATTATATGGTCAAAATCATGAAAGGTGAGGGGATGCTCGATACCTTTAAACCGGAGGAACTCTCCAATTTTGGCAATATAGAGAAGCAGTGGCTCGATGTACCTTTTGATCCGGGCCGGAAAAGTTCGATTCCTTACCAGTGGGGGACAACATCCTTCTCTGTTAACCGCGATGTTTATAAAGGGCCGGCAGATTCCTTATCGATTATCTTCGATCCACCGCAGGCATTGAAAGGTAAGATCAATGTGCTGGATACCGCCGGAGAAACATTAACCCTCGCCTCTCTGTATCTGGGGATTCCGCAATGCAGTACCGATAAATCACAGTTGAAGGCGCTCAGCAAGCTGGTTAATAAAGCCAAAAAAGACTGGGCTTCTTTTGGCTCTGATGTTGCGAAAGATGTGCTGGTTTCCGGTGATGCCGCCGCTGGTATGATTTGGTCCGGCTTTTCTGCCAAAGCAAGAAACGAAGGCGCGAATATCGAATATATCTTTCCCAAAGAAGGCTATTTGGTATGGATGGATAACGTCGTGCTGCTGAAAGATGCACCAAACCGGGAAAATGCACTGAAATTTATGAATTTCCTGCTTGAGCCGGAAAATGCAGCGGCAGTGACCAATTTTGCGCAATATTCCGCAGGGGTGAAAGGGACAGAACCTTACCTGACGGATGCCGTGAAAAACTCACCGGAATCTCATCCGCCAAAAGGTTCGAAAGGTGTCTTTGTTCAGGCCTGTGATCAAAAAGTACAGGAAATGTACGACGCGATCTGGACCCGCCTCAAAAAATAATACCAATCACACGAAGGTACTGCTCATCTGGATATGTCTGGTGGAGCAAACATACAAGGGCATGGATGCCCTTGTTTAAGCGCCCATGGAGGGCTTGAGCGGTTTGCGGAACCAGATATGTCCAGATTAGGAAATGAATGGAATTGATATAAGTTCAATCAAAGGAATCAGGGATGAAAGTAGGGCTTTATCAGAGTTTACCCACCGACGGTGAGATTGAAAAAGGCTTTTCCACCATAGAGAACTGCCTTTCAGCCGCGGTGCAGGGTGGCGCGCAGATGCTTGTATTCCCTGAGCTTTTTTTACCGGGTTACAACCGGCCGGATTTACACCGGGCAGCCGCACAAACGATGGATGGCGCCTGGATGCAGCGTCTGTCCGGACTGACGAAAGAATATAGCTGTGGTTTGACGATCGGCTGGGCAGAAGCTTGTGGGGACAAGGTTTATAACGCAGCCACCTGCTTCGATCAGACAGGCAACATTCTGGCTCATTACCGGAAAATTCAGCTGTTCGGGGAAATGGAAAAACAAAGCTTTGTCGCCGGTGACGCATACCAGACGTTTTCATGGGGCGGACAAAAAGCGGCACTGCTTATCTGTTATGACATTGAATTTCCCCAACATTGCCGGGCTTTAGCCAGGCAGGGGGTGACGCTGATATTTGTGCCGACAGCCAACCCGAAGGGGTATGAGCATGTGTCCAGAGTTTTGGTGCCCGCGCGGGCGGCGGAAATGGCGGTCACGATCGTTTATGCCAATTATTGCGGAACAGAACAGGGACTCAGCTATGCCGGTCATTCTTTGATTGCCGGGCCAGATTCACAGCCAATCGCTGCCGCCGGATTAACCGAGACACTTTTTATCACCGATATCAACGCACAAATGGAGTTTGAAGTGAGCACAAACACCACACAGCTCACCGATTATCAGGAGATTATATAAATGGCGATGCATTTACCAACAGACACGGACGATATTCTTCATGCAGATGAGCATCTGATTCAGTCTTTCGCTGATCTAAACGACTTAAAAAATAAAGACGCACTGACGGTCGTTACGGCGGCCGAAGGCTATTACGTCACAGAGAGTAACGGAAACCAGCTGATCGATGGCATTGGCGGGTTATGGTGTGTCAATGTCGGGCATAAGCGTCAGGAAATTATTGATGCCATCAGCAGACAACTGAACACGCTGGATTACTATTCGACGTTTTACAATTTTACCCATCCGACAGCGGCAAAACTGGCCGACAAAGTGGCTCAGCTTGCTCCCGGTGATCTGAACCATGTTTATTTTGCCAATTCAGGCTCCGTTGCTAACGACTCTGCCATTCGTATCTTGCATCATTACAACAACCGTCTTGGACGGCCGCACAAGAAAAAAATACTGAGCCGTATTGGTGCTTATCACGGCTCTACACATCTTTCTGTCGCCATGACAACCCCGGCTTACAGCAAAGGCTGGGACAGTGCATCGGAGTTAGTGCATCACATTCAGTGCCCGCATTTCTGGAAAGAAGGCGGAGAGATGACCGAAGCCGAATTTCTTGACAGTTTGGTCGACGATCTGGAAATGAACATCCACAACATCGGTGCTGAGAACATCGCAGCGTTTATTGCTGAGCCGGTGATGGGTGCTGGCGGCGTGATCATGGCGCCGCAAGGCTACCATGCCCGCATGGCAAAAGTGTGTGCCGACAATGAGATTAAATATATTTCAGATGAAGTGGTGACGTCTTTTGGCCGGTTAGGGCACTTCTTTGCTTCAAAAGAGATGTTCGGTATTACCCCGGATATCATTACCACGGCAAAAGGGCTGACCTCCGGATACCAGCCTTTGTCTGCAACGATTCTTTCTGATGAAATCTATGAAGTGATTTCCAGGCCCGGAGAAGTGTTTTTGCATGGGATGACTTATTCAGGCCATCCGGCGGCAGCAGCAGCCGGATTAGCCAACATTGCGCTGATGGAGCAGGAGCGCATTCCTGAGCAGGTCAGGCATACCGGTAAAGTTTTTGAGAATTTATTAAAAACTTTAGACAGCCTTGAGCTGGTTGGGGAAGTGCGTGGCAGCCACTTTATGATCGGGATTGAGTTTATCAAAGATAAAGCGAATAAAATCCCGTTCGCAGAGCAGGATATGGTTGGGATGAAAGTGGCACAGGCTGCGCAGAAGCGGGGACTGATCGCCCGGCCTTTAGGGAATTGCCTGATTCTCTCGCCTCCTTTGATTCTTGATGAGCCAATCATTAACACGATTTATGAGATTCTGCGCGACAGCATCATTGAAGTGAGTGCCCGCATATAACCAGAGTACCGTTTTATAAGCAGCGCGTATCCAGGGTATTTTCTGAACCGGATATCTGGCTGTGCAAACCGCTCAGGCCTTTTCCTTTTCGTATATAAAAAGGAATACATAAGTTACTTGCAAATGTTCAGGATGTCTTATACATTCGTTGCACTGCCATTTTGTAATGGCAAACAGATTGATTTAACCGGCTGTGTAACAGCCAACGAAGAAGGAATTAAACCCATGATGAATATCATTCTCCAAAATATGCCGCTCATGGCGACCGGCAATGGTGTGACTCACGGGTAGGAATTCAGTTTTCCGGCCCGTTCAACGCGGGCTGACAGATTCAGAATCTCATTCTTGTTTCTTCAATAAAAAAGCTCGCAATATTGCGGGCTTTTTTATTAACGTTGAAAGCCCGCATCATCAATCAAGGAAGGATATGCGGTGAATTCATCGAAACATCCGAACCAGTTTTTACTTGAACTGATTCAACAAAAAAAATGGTATTACTCAGGCTCGGCGATTGCAGTCTCAATTGCCAGTTATTTTATGTTTCTTGGCCCGACCATCGGCCAGATTGCCATTGATACCTTACTTTCCTCCGGGCACACAACGACACATAGTTCATTACAGTGGCTTGTGGACTGGATTGGTTCCCCCGACCGGCTCTGGCTTGCCGGTGTCGCCATCGTTGTCGTGACCGCGTTAGGCGGACTATTCATGTATCTCAAAGATTTTCTTGCCGCACGTGCGTGTGAGCAAACCGTTAAATCTTTGCGTGAACGGCTTTTCTCGCATATACATCGTCTCCCCGAACCGTATTTGAACCGGGCTGATAGTGGTGATTTGGTGCAACGCTGTACTTCAGATGTCGATACCCTGCGTGAATTTTTAACGCTACAGGTGATGGACATGGGGAGAACCGTCATTTTGATGTGTATTGTCATCCCGCTGATGGTGATGCAATCACCGCTGATGACCGTCATCAGCTTATGCCTGATGCCTGTTGTTTTCACTTTTGCATGGCAGTTTTTCCGCAAAGTGAAAGCCATGTTCCAGCTGGTGGATGAAGCGGAAGGTCATCTGACAACCATCGTGCAGGAGAACCTGACCGGAATTCGGGTCGTACGTGCTTTCGCCCGTCAGGCTTATGAGTGTGAGAAATTTGATCAGAGCAACCGGACTTACAGCGACTTAAATCTGAAGCTGATGCGGTTACTGGCCAGGTTTTGGGCGACGTCGAGCCTGCTTTGCGTGACACAAAACGGCATTGTGCTGGTCGGTGGTGCGTGGATGGCGGCACACGGTCATATCAGCGTCGGCACCTACTTCGCCTTTATCGGCTATGCGATCCTGCTGATCTGGCCTATTCGTCAGCTGGGTCAACAACTGAGTGAAGCCGGGAAAGCCACGGTTGCAATTGGCTGGATGCAGGAAATTCTGTCTGTCCCGGAAGAGCAACCCGTGGATGAAGAGCAGATTCTGCCTGAAAATTTCACACCGGGGATTGTTTTCGACAGGGTCAGTTTTGCCTATGACGCGGACTCATCTGCCTCTGAAGCCGATCAACATGCACTGAAGGATGTCACCTTCAACATTGACCCCGGTGAAACGATCGCCATTGTCGGGCCGACCGGTGCCGGAAAAAGCACACTGGTGCAACTGTTAATGCGGCTTCAGGATTACCGGCAAGGTTCCATTCAACTGGGCGGCTATGAACTTAATCAGCTCACGCGACACAGTGTTCGTCAACATATCGGCGCACTGTTACAAGAGCCGTTTCTTTACAGCCGGAGCCTGCGGGACAACATCAAATTGGGCCGGGCAGCAGCGACCGATCCGGAGATGATTCAGGCGTCTGTTGATGCGGCGGTGCATCACACCATTGAACGGTTCACCAAACAATACGATACCGTGATTGGTGAGCGTGGTGTGAGTTTAAGCGGCGGGCAAAAGCAACGGATGACTCTGTCCCGAACCTTGTTGAGAGACACGCCGATCCTTGTGCTGGACGATACCCTCAGCGCCGTCGATTCAAAAACAGAGCAAGAGATTATCCGTGCCCTGCATCAGAAAAAGGGTCAGCAAACTCTGCTGATCATCACCCACAGGATCAGTGTGTGCCGCCACGCAGACCGGGTCTTTGTGATGGAAGGCGGGCGGCTGACCGCTCAGGGAACACATGCTGATGTTGAAGCAAACAATCATTTCTATCGTCAGCTATGGAAGATTCAAAGTCACCAGCAAGCCGATTTTGAATCAGAACTGGCCGTTTAGAGGCATTTATGAACCAATATGATAACAACACACCGGTACAGAACGGTGCATGGAAAACCTTATTTCAGATGATTTATCAGCCGGAAAAGCGTTTGTTTCACCGGTTAATTGTGGTCGCGCTGTTTACGGCTATCGTCGATGCCAGTTTCACGCTGGTAACCAAGGCCATCGTCGATGACATTGTGGCACTCGGCCCTGACATTGAGCTCCTTTCCTATGGATTGATTTTTGCCGGACTGACTGTGTCCATTGCGGCTTCGATCTGGTGCTTTATTCGTTTGGCCGGGCAGCTATCAACACGCCTGATGTACCGGCTGCGTAAAGAGAGCTTTGAACATTTACAGACCTTGTCGTTTCGTTTCTTTGATCAAAATGCCGTCGGTTGGTTGCTGGCCCGGATCACGTCAGACACAAACCGGATAGCCAATGTGATTGCCTGGGGCACGCTCGATTTATGCTGGGGCGTTCCGTTTCTCATCGGGATCTTTGTGGTGCTGCTGGTTTTGAACTGGCAGTTGGGCCTCATCGTACTGGCGTTGGTGCCGGTTTTGCTGGCCGTGGCCGTGTGGTTTAACCTGAAAATTCTCGACAGTTCCCGGAAACTGCGCCAAACCAACAGCCGGATCACGGCGATTTACAACGAAAGTCTGTCCGGTGTGCAGACCAGCAAAGTCTTGGGCCGCGAGGATGAGAACCTGCATGAGTTTCAAAGTGATACCCGGAAAATCTATTTCCAGTCGATGCAAAACTTACTGCTGACTTCGGCGTTTTATCCGTTTGTGAATGTGTTTGTGTCGGTCTCCACCGGCATCGCACTCTGGCTCGGTGGTGCAGATGTTCTGGCAGGGACACTCACCCTCGGTACGCTGGTTGCTTTTATGAGTTATACCCGCTCCCTGATGGACCCGATGCTGGAGGTTTCCGGCAAACTTGCAGAGTTACAACGGGCGACTGCCAGTGTCGAACGGGTGATAGGCTTATTGCAGGTCACTCCGGAGATTCAGGATTCTGATACTGTGCTGGCGAGCATTCAGCAGGCAACAGATGCCGGTCATGCCGTGATTGATGGCGGCGATGACCTGATTGAGACGATTGAATTCAGGGATGTTTCTTTTGGCTATAAACCGGAAGAAACAGTGTTGAAACGATTTAACCTGCGGGTGAACAAAGGGGAAACCATTGCGCTTGTCGGTGCCACCGGCTCAGGAAAATCGACCATCATCAGCCTGTTATGCCGCTTTTATGAACCCAGTGCCGGGGAGATTTTGCTGAACGGGACGGATTATCGTCAGCGCAGTCTGGCATGGTTGCAATCAAACCTTGGCATTGTGCAACAAACGCCGTTTCTGTTTACCGGCACAATTCGCTCGAACATTCGTTATGGCAATCTGGACGCCACGGATGCGGAGATTGAAGCGGCGGCTAAAGCCGTGAACCTGCATGACTTTATTCTGCAAATGGAAAACGGCTACGAGACGGCAGTTCAGGAAGGCGGAAACAACCTCTCCACCGGGCAAAAGCAGTTGATTTCCTTTGCGCGGGCGGTGGTCGCCGACCCTCAGATTCTGGTCATGGATGAAGCAACTTCTTCTGTGGATACGCAAACAGAGCACGTGCTGCAACACAGCTTGCAACAGGTCTTGCACGGCCGGACCAGCTTTGTCGTTGCGCACCGCCTGTCCACCATCCGTGCGGCAGACCGGATTCTGGTGATCGATCAGGGCGAACTGAAAGAGCAGGGCAGTCATGAGATGTTGATTGCACAACAAGGCCGGTATTACGAGTTGTACCGCAAGCAATTTCAGTCTGAGGCGGAATCAGCGGTGACAGGCACATAATCAGACTTCAATATTTTGAGACGGAAACAACCCTGTCTTGTATTGATTCAATTGAATAAATTGAGTCATGATATGGTTGTTTCCTGTCAGGAAGAGTATTCTGATGACATTATTTCCGGTGAGTTATCCCTCTGTTTATGAATCAATTTATTCTGTTATTTTTCCTTTTATGCGCTTTCAGCCTTTGTGCTGTCGCGGGAATGAACACAAAGCGGATAGCTTTGCCTTATTTGCATTCTCAATCTGGTCTCAGTCAGTTTGTTCAGCTGGTTGATAAAAATAGCGACCACCGTCCATTGATTCAGTTAATCGATGATTATCAACAGATGGATGCCATGACTTTTTATCGTCATTACAACCAAAAGTTGCAGTTAGATGACTGTTTTGATGAAAGTGAATATGCAGAAGAGATAGAAGATGGAGAAGATTACTTAGCGCTGATGATGATTTTCTTTTTGCAGGAAGACAATCAGTTATTGCAACTCGACTGGAAAGGAGAAGAGGAAGAGTATCAAACCGTTCATTTTATCAATCGTATTTTGCGGGACTATTTTCATCAAAATGATGCCGTCAATGCCCAGTCTGTTGAACAAGCAATGCAGCCTGATGATGATATTCTGGTGTTATTGAAAATTGTCGACCGGAAGCTGAAAGCCAGAGGGTATCGTCTGGTTAATTTTGATACCGGTAGCGATCAGTATTACATCGGTGTCTTTCCTGAACCTACAGCCAGAAAGCTGGAACAGCAGAAGGTGAATCAGCTTGAAATCACGATAGTCTCCCGGTTTGAAGATTAAACCCGTTGCAGCCGTACTTAAACCACACGATGCATCGGCTTTTCCGGATCCAATCGCTTCAGATACAGCGCTGCCAGTATCCTTTGCTGTTGATTGCCATTTGCCAGCACATGCTCAAGCCCGGCCTGATCCGGTTGTTGCCCGGCAAAATACCGCTGGCCTGACTCCCATTGCGCCTGATGTTGTGCCCACCATGCGGTGACTTTCTCAATATCAGGGTAGGGTAAATCCGGTTCATAGGGCTGGGCCTGCTTATCCCGCTGATAGCGTTGGTGCCATGTCTCTTCCGCCAGCGCTTCATACGCTGACTGTTTCTCTTTATCTTCGAATTCGACCTGAAGCAGGCTCAGGTTATCATCATCAAGCTCTACGCCAAAGATCATGGTCAACGCTTCAGCCGCCAGAGGTGCCCATTCCGGTGAATGCATATATGCAATCAGAACCGGGATATTTTCCGTCAACCCGGCAATACCGATTGAGAAAATCTTGAGCCGATCTGAGATGGCAGCCTTGAGTAACTGCTGAACCCATGTGGAGACCTGATCGACCGGCGCAATTGAAAACAGCAGAGGAAGCAGGTCGCGTAAATGCGCTGAATCGGGGCGAAGGATTTGCATCAGATCCGGGATAAGTGTTGACTCATTTTCTCCGTGACAGTAGCGGATATAAAGCTTTGCAAACGCGATGGCTTCGGAGTCAATCTGAATGGCGGAGAGGTCATATTGTGTTTCGTGGCTTTGGCAGGCGATATTTTCCAGCGCCATGAGTACTTCCGGCTCATCTGCTGCGGAGATTTTCTCCTGAAGGTAAGCATCCGCCAGCCGTACCTGCCGCAGCTGTGCATATTTCAGGGTTGCCCGCCGCAACCACGGGTTGTCACTGAACCCAAGATGAGACAGCACATCCCCGATAGATTGTGTCTCATAACAGGCAAGCGCGGAAGCCAGTTCATCGCTGAGTGCTGCATCGGTGACGTTCTCAATTGCAGCCTGCCATATTTCGGGCTGATGCTGCCTGATGCCCAGCCACGTATGAACAAACAAACCGCCTTGCTCATCCAGCGGGATATGCGCAAGCGGTTGATGTCCATTCTTATCAGCGAGTGCCAGCATTGTAAGAAAAGCATTCACCCGGTTATCCAGCTCAGTGATTTGCTTTCGCCGGTATAAAGGGGAACGGGTTGCCTGATCTTTGAGATACCACCAAAATGGGGCATCTTCATGAAGTTGAGTTAATACCTGCTCAGAAAATATTGCCACTTTAATTACCTGTTATTTTCGCATCGCTAATATTCAAAATTTATCTGTTTAAAATGAATGATCATTTTTTCACCTTGTTTATTATGTCCATTAAATCTTCTAAATCATCCTGGGCTTGTTCAATCCATTCAAGGTTTTGACTCATTAATACCTGAGCTTCTTCTTCAGTAATATCGAAGCAACCATTAATATCGAGCCACTTCTCACCATTAAAAAATGCGATCTGATTATCATTATTTGTGATGAGTAACCGGTCATATGCTGAATACATATACCTGCCTGCAATTGATGGAAGCTGACCTTCAAAGTCATAGGTACGTGGAATTAAATCATCTCCAATGATAAGGGTTTCACTTTCTGTTCCTGCAAAAACCCTTCCCCGGTAGCTTGTGATGCTCCATATATTATCGGATGGTTTTTTCGGGTAATGCGTTTCCCATTCGTCTCCCCGTCCTCTGGCTATAATCCCACCGCGCCCGGCTATATATACATAACCATCGTCTGCACAAACAATACAACTACATATAAATGTTTCACGACCAATATCTACGGGACTCCAGTCTTTACCATCAAAATGCCATACGTCCCGATCTCCTCCAATGGCATAGATATCTTGTTCTGTAAAACCATCTAAAGCATAAAATCCAACCCGATTGCTGTGTTGAGCTCCTGGCAGTTTGGATAAATCGCATAGTTCTTCCCAACGATTTACTCCCAGCCGTTTATAGGTAATTCTGGGGATAGTGGCACCGTAAATATTACCGTTAATATTTTTTAAGCTCCAGATTCCTGCAGAGTCTTCAATTGATTTCTCAAATTGCTTATTATCGCCAACTCCACAGTAATATACATCTCCCCCCCGATCGGCAACCAGATACTCATTTAATTTATCGGTGTGAACAATACTTGGGCTGGCCCAGCCCTCATCAAATTGAACTTTTCCCCATCGTTTTCCCGGGTCATTTTTCAGATTATGTACAGCAAACCGAACTTTTACACCATCTTCGTCAGGATCATCTTTTGAATCTTCATCTTGCTCTAAAAGAAGACAAAAGTAGTATGGGCTCATGATACAAGCGCCGGTTACATAATACTCCTGTAATATTTCTTTTGTTGTTAGTCCCATGTTTTGTAGCTTATTGTCGATGGTTTCTTATTACTTCTTCCCTTTCTGAATGATTTCGGTCAGCTCTTCCAGATCGTCGGTTGCTTTCTCCAGCCACTCAAGATTTTGATTCATAAATAAGCTGGCTTCATCTGCTGTCATATCTTCACATCCATTGATATTCAGCCATTTTTCGCCATCAAAAAAAGCAACCTGATTGAAGTTGTTCGCAATTAATAAACGATCATAAGCGGTATAAATATAGTGACCAGCCATAAGAGGAAGTTGCCCCTCAAAGTCATATGACTCCGGAATGAGATTTTCTCCAAGAACGCACGTTTGCTTTTGGGTTCCGACAAAAATACGTCCCCGGTAACTAGCAATGCTTTCAATATCATGGGTCAACTCTTCTGGATAATAAGTTTCCCATTCATCACCGCGTCCGCGGGCAATTGCACCGAACCGCCCACCGATATAAACATAGCCATCTTCAGCACAAACAACACAGGTGCAATAAAATGGCTGGCGACTAATATCGACAGGACTCCAACCTTGTTCATCGAGATGCCAGACATCCCTGTCTCCACCAACCGCATAAATATCATTTTCAGAAAAACCATCAATATCCCGGAAGCCTTTCTGGGATGTTTGATCTCCCCCCGGAATATTTTTTAACCGTTCATCTTTGATCCAATTGTCAGGGCCAATCCGCTTATATGTTATGCGGGCAGATGTAGCGCCATAAATGGTGCCGTGAATATTTTTGAGGCCAAACAAACCAGCTTTATAACTGTTGAGTGGTTTTTCGTACTGTTTATTTTTACCAAGTCCGTTGTAAAATACTTTTGCGATACGATCAACAACGATAAATTCATCCTGTTTAGAATGCGCCATAATTGGAGATGCCCAACCTGTCTCAAATTCCTTCATTCCCCAGCGCTTACCTTTATTTTTCATTAAATCATAAGTACAAAAGCGAACTTTGACGCCGCCGCCTTTATTGTATTTTGCTTGTTCATAGTTTTCTTCCAGTAAAAAGCCTAAATACTCATCAGACATGATGCAGGCTCCGATCACGGAATAACCCCAAAATACTTCTTTATTACTTAATCCCATAAAACACTCTCCAGCCCAATATGCTATCTTTCACCACCGGATTCCTGGTAATCGGGTACTCCGGTATTTTCTTCACTTTTCGTCGATGGTTTAAGCTGACCACACCCACAATTCTTGTAGTAAGAGCGTAATTGAGCTTTGATACACTGTTCGTTGCAATCAGAAATTAAACCAAAACTATTTCTATGTGCATCTGATGCCATATTAATAGCTTTGTTGATAGACACAGTTGCTTCTTCTTTATTCTTCTCATAGAAGTCAATAACTATATCATCTAGAGCATCGTGTATTGTTCCATGACTTCCAATTGAGTGACTTACTCCTTCTACGCACACGACGGGAGCCGCATTTTCATTATATTTCGATGCATCACATCCATTTTTTGCCCATGCATCGGGAACCAGATGATGTCCTGTTTGCCCAGAACAACAGCCCCGTTGATCGCCAAACATCATCCCAAAAAGAGATGAATTTTTTGCTTTTGTAGTATTACCAGCTCTGCCCTGCTTTCCCAGATTTTTGTAGGGGACAAGCTGGCATCTTTTAGCTCTTGTGCATGGGTCTGCTGTCGCTGCAATCGACATATCATTAGCCACATCTTTCAGTTTTTCGACGATATCCTTGTAAGCTTGTTCCTTTTTGTCTCCGGTTAAAACGTCACGCATGTCTTTAATTTTTGACAGATAGCCTTTAATTTCACCAACTTTGCCCATTAATTCTTTGGCAATATCTCTTTTTTCCCAAAGATCATACCCAGTACTAACAACTGTACAGGCACTATCCACTATATTATGAAGAGTCGCTGCTGTTTCACATGCGACTGTTGCTTCAGGCCCTAAGATTGTACAGGATAAGCCTTCAAGATATCTTGTTATGGATCTGGTTGTGTATGATTCAGCTGCATTTGTCATAAGCTCTTTGGTTGCTTTTTCACTAACATCCCAAAAATCATTTTTTGCTGCATTTAGTTCGGCTTTGAAATCCTTCTCAGCTTTTTTTAGTGATTCGATACCTGGTTTAATTGCTAAGGCTTTACAGTGCTTGTCTTTCCACGTCAGGTTTCTTATTTCTTTTTCGTTTTTACCTCGCTTAAGCCTTAGTTTGTTACGTCGTTTTTGTTTATCTCTGAACTTTTTATTCTCTTTTTCATCGACACCGCATTTCTTTTCTACCCGCTCAATATCCTTCCTACAGTCATCGGTTTTATCTGCTTTAGATACATATGCCCAGCCCCCCGTATTTCCGGGCTGTGAGCCATGATTGTGCGTCATCAAATCCGTGTGCCGGGGCACGTTCAACCCTTCCACCATCACATTCATGGACCAGCTGGTATAATAGGCCTTTCCTTTGATGGTGCCGGTGGTGACCCCCTGCGCAAAAGAGCGGGTGGCCGCTTCATTGCCGGTACTGGTGCTGAGATAGGATTGATCTTTTCTGGCGACTGGTTTTCCGCCAATCAATACGCTCGTGGTGCCGTTGGCCAGATCTTTGGCATAAGCCGTATTGGCATAAGGGATCACCACGGGGCCGGCCGGTGGTGAGGGCGGACTCCAGCACGGGTCCGGAAATGCGGCGACAGAATTGCCGCCGGAGATTTTGCAGGAGACTTCCAAACCATTCGCAAACACGGTATTTGCCATTTTATACTCCCTGATTCAGTGGTGAGGTTGTACCGGCACAGTATCTGACAGAGAGCGCCGCTCTGTCACAGTTGTCGTTACTCAGATGGCACAGAACCCGCTCTCCGGGCAGATAACGGTGTTGAAAACCATCCATCGCCATCGCAAGCATCGCGATGCCGGAAACACAGCCGGTTTCCCCGATATGTGATGCCGGGTGCCAGAGCGGTTGCTCGGGGATACGGCGAGTCAGGTTTCTGGTTTGTGCCAGACTGGCTTCGCGGAAAAAATACTGCTCACCCGATACACTGGCGATGCGCAGCGGGTAATCACAAAAAGGGGTTTGCGCCGCATCACAGGCTTGCCTGATAGCTGCGGTTAAACCTTCGGCTCTGGAAACGTCGGGGCTGAATAACGGTGCAGGCTCGTCTGCACTGGCGACGCCATCAATCAAATAAGGGCTGGCGTGTTGTTCTGCCCGGCCAACCACCAGAATCCCGGCGGCCTCTGAGGGGACGAATCCATCAGTGTTATCTTCGCCGTTACCGGAAGTCAGCAAGCGCCGCTTGTCCGTCATGGGGTCGCTGTCCCAGCGGCCTGCCAGTAAACTGCTCAGTGTTTGCGGAAACAGCCAGCTGTCTGTCGCCATAATCATCACCTTGTCATAGTCTGTGGTGGTTAATATTTCCTGAGCCCTGACCAGCTGATGTGCCAGGGCACAGCGTCCCTGACCAAAAAATTCAAGCCAGTTGCGGATAAATTTCCCCTGAAACACCGGCAGTTGTGCCAGCGCATCAAATACCCGTTGACGGGTCTCTGCGAAACTGACCAGCCCGGCCCGTTCCGGCCCGGGCAGTGCACACAGCACCGGCAGGCTGTCATACTGGTGGGTTAAATCCTGCCGGGCCAGTTCAAGCAGTCGGGCCATACGGGTGAACCCCCGGACATTCGGGTTAAACGGCACTTCTGCCAGCGGGTATAAGCTGTTTTCCGGATGCACAAATGCATCATATCCGGCCCGCATCGCTGCGCTGGTTTCTTTCCAGCCGGTGGCCAGTGAGGTGACTAAGCCAATATCCAGAACCGATAAAGGGGCATCGGCTGTAATAGCTGGTGTGAATAATTCAGTTTTCATCCAATCCTTTTCCCCTTATCTGCCACAAATGTTTTGCCGGTCATCCGGGCATGACGCCAGCCCCGTGTCGGGGTGCCAACCAGAATGGTGTCCACTTCTTCCGGCGTTCTGTGAACAGGCCAGTTTGCCCGCCAGACGATACTGAAGCGGTTCAGTTCCGGTTCGATAATGAGTGTGTCGGCCTGAGGCGATAACACATGCTCGGTACCGTGGTGATCAATCACCGCCATATAGACGGCGTTTTCCGGAATTTTAAATGTGAGTGTTCCCTCCGGGGAGACGCCGTGCAGGGTAACGGTTTCTCCGCCCTGAAGGTATGCGGTTTGTTGATCCGGCGGCGCACACTGATAAAAGCGTTCGTCGAAATCATCCGGCAGAAACGGACGAACCTGCTCAATCCAGTGTTGATCATAAGTGCCGCCAAACTGATGTCTGGGTGCCCAGTTGCGGGCAATGGGGCCAAAGGATTGCGGGGCATAATTCAGCGATGGATCAACGACTGGTTTGCCGGTTTCATGCGTCTGCGGGCCGGGTTTTCCTTCGATGGCTTTGAAGGGATGCAAAGGCATAAAGCCGCGGCCGACCGGGTTTGCCATACAGACTTTCACCTGTCCTTTATCCTGTTGCGTCAAATCGGTGCCGCCAAAAGCGAGATCATAACTGACCGGCTGAGCGGTAAAGGGTTGTGGCGGCGTCAGGCTGGCCCACTTTGTCCATTTACAGGCACCCGTCACCACAAAGAATTTGGCAATATTGCTGACTTCTAACCCAACCTGAACCTGCTCTGCTGATTTTCCCTGAGGTGCATGCGCGCAGGCGTGCATGATCACATCACAGAAGGGTTTCACCGAAGGAAAGTCATTTTCGTAAACCGGCGCACTCAGGCCCGGCTCGCCGGTAAATGTATCGGTTTCCTGAATTGGCAGCGCCTCAGACTCCGGCAACAGGCAGGGTCTGGTATTTTCAGGGGCTTTGATGGGCCAGCTGCCTTTGGCGATCATCACGATCCCGCTGCGGCCATCCTTAAATAATGCACTGGCGTATGATGCCTGTAGCTTTGATGCGTTATGAAGTTCCATAGGCTGACAGCTAATTAAGTTTGACGGAACCGCCTTTGATGCGGTTGGCGCCATATGAACGACTGGAGATGCTTTCTCCGCTGATACTGACCCGGCCAAACTCATCCAGAGAGATGCGGCTTTTACCGCATGCTAAGGTGAGCTGTTTTTCAGCGTTGAGACTGAGGGTTTCAGGCACCGCATTTGGCTGATAAATCAGGCCGGTCACCAGTGGCTGACGGATATCATGTTCGATAAATGTCACACTGCACCGTTTGCCGATATCGTCATCACAGACAGGTGTGTTTGTCAGCGCTTCGGCCAGATAATCCAGCTGAGGTAAATCAATCCAGAGCCGGTTTTCTTCATCAATCTCGGCAATGGTTGCGATATAAGTTGACTCCGGGTTCAGGGAAGCGACCTTTTCCGTATGGCTGGTGACTTCTTCCAGTAAATCTTTGGTCACCACCTCATCAGGGGAAGACTGCGTTTTTCTTTCCACTGGTTAATTCTCCAATACTTTTTTGCCTTTAATCACCACATTCTGTTTGGCTTTGGTTTTGATTTCACCACTGCCGGACAGGGTGATATCCACACCTTTGAGAATAATGGTGCCGTCAGATTTCATGGTCAGGCTGGCTTTGCCGGTAGTCAGGGTGATTTCATCGCCGGCATCATAGGCAATTTTCTTTGCCACAGAGGTTGATTTGGAACCACCAATTTGGCTGGTATCCGATAAACCGACACTTTTATTCATCGCTGCCCCGACACTCACCTGATAAGCAGCACCAATGGTCAGCGCTTTCGCAGCGCCCACGGATTCCGCTTTGGCAATCGCAATGGTTTCAGCCTGATTGCCTTTGATGGTCACGACCTCATTGCCGCCAACCGTTTCTTTGCGGTCATTGCCGATGGTGATGGTTTCGTTATTGCCGACGCTTTCTGTACGGTCATTGCCGATGGTGATAGTTTCGTTATTGCCGACATTTTCAGTGCGATCATGCCCGACCTGAGTGGTCTCATCATTGTTCACCACATTATTCTGGTCTTTCTGGGCGTGCATGAAGATTTCTTCCACACCGGCCTGATCTTCAAAGCGGATCTCGTTAAAACCTTCGCCCTGATGGGTCTGGGTGCGGATCACGGTGCGGGTTTTGTTGTCCGGCAGCGGGTAAGGAGAGAGGTTGCTGGCGTGATAGGTACGACCGGTAATAATTGGTTGATCCGGATCGCCATTAAGGAAAGAGACAATCACTTCGTGACCGATGCGGGGAATGGCAATAAAACCGTATTGGGTGCCAGCCCAGCCATGGGCCACCCGCACCCAGCAGGAGCTTTTTTCATCCGAACTGCCGTAGCGGTCCCACGGGAACTGAACTTTCACCCGGCCATGTTCATCACAGTAGATTTCTTCTCCGGCGGGGCCGGTGACGGTGGCAATACAGGGACCATCAACCTGTGGTTTGGGCTGGATTTGTGCCCGCCAGACTAAATCGCCGGGGATCAGCGTGAACTGGTTTTGGTAGGTGGTGGCACCGCTGCTGCCATCTTCCTCCAGTGCCTGCGGCTGAGTGCCGGTATGCGTTGCGGCGACGGTCAGCCACTTGCGGTTCATCGCCGGGTCAAGATGCTCGATCAAGCTGAATTTTTGTCCGGCCTGAATGCGGGGTTCGTCGCTGCTGCCGGTGACGGTGTGTGCCGTGCGGCGCAGATATTCCATCCGGATTTGGCTGAACGCCTTGCCATTGCCGTCATCTTTAAACCGGCCCGGATGGTCAAAGTATTCGTAAGTCTGATTCTGGTAGTCCATCGCTTTACCATCCACGGTTTGTGTGAACGGGTAGGATGGTTTTTTAAAGCTATAGTCCTGCATTTGCAGTGTGCTGACTTCGGCCTGTTTATGCTCGGTGAGCGTGGTGACACAGGCCAGTTCATTCGCGCCGCCGGACAGAGCGTTGTAGAGCACCGGCGCACCCAGCACCGGAAAGCCTTCCGGATTATCGGTGATGATTAACGTGTGCTTGCTGTCTTCATGGCTGAAGGTATACATCATACCTTCTTCAGCCGCGAGGCGATGGAAAAAAGCTAAATCACTTTCCCGGTACTGCACACAGAACTCACGGGTTGCCGGGGGACGTTTGAGGGAGAAGCTGAAGTCACTGATACCCATTTCCCCGAGCAGGGTGGTGAGGATTTCCTGAGCATTTTTTTGCTGGAAAATCCGGCTGTTCTGTCGCAGGGATAAGCGTTCAAGTGAGGGAACTAAGGTAATGGCATAAAAAGTGTGGTGGTGACCGGTGTCGCCTTTACTGAAGTTGCGGATAATGCCATGAACTTTCTGCACCACCTGGCCGTTTTTAATCACTTCCAGCAGGGCTTTGCTGTCGACCATTGCATCCGCAGTATGGCTGCTGCGGCGGCTGGCGATGTCAATCTGGTAGCGGTAACCGCAGATTGGGTTGCCGGTGTCCCGTGAGTCGGAAATGGATTCATACCCCTGAAACTGACGCACGACTAAAGTCGGGTCGCTGACACCATCAATGGTCAGCCGGAAATTCAGCGTTCTCATATTCAACACCTGTATTAATGCATTTGCGTATTCTATATTGATTTATTTGCAATTATCAAGCATTCATATGACAAGTATATGTTTACAGAGATTTTTATCGCATGAAACATTGCTCCTGCGATGAAGCGTGGGTGAGAAGCCTGATTCAGCGGTCTATCTGAATTGAAGATCTGAGGTGTGTCCGGCAATCTGATCAGCAAACAGCTGAGCGATTTGCGCCAGTACCTGACAGCTTTGTACTAACGCTGCTTTTTCTTCTGAGGTCAGTTGGTTGCCATTATCCGGAACAGAAGTGCGTTGTACGACTTCAAACCAGAATGTAAGCTCTTCGAGGTCCATCTTTTTCCATTCGCCAGTTGCAAAGAAGCGGCTAAGCCTGCCTGATTCAATTCTCCGGTATCGATGATCCGGAGAAAAATACGGGTTGACGACTCATATTTCATCACTGAGATGATAATATGCAACAAGGCTTTCTAAGATAGAGGATTCTCTTATTTTGACCATACGGGAAAAACCCGTATGGCATATTTCTGAGGTTCTGGCATCAATGAGTCTGCTTGAAAATCCCCCTTGCGATGAGGGAAGGAAAATACACCGGGTTGAATTTTTAGTGTCATTTCATTTACATGTTGTTAAAGGTAACGAACCATTCTTATGAGCCATTTTATTCAGAAAAAGCATTTGCTTGCAGAAATAAGACAGGGTGATTTTACGCATCCTGAAGATAGAAAAGCGGTGGATTTTGCTATCAGTAAAATCGATTTTTCAGCCAAACAAAACATATTGGATGTCGGCTCCGGACTGGGTGGTACCGTCGATATGCTGAATCAGCAGGCCAGAACGACCGGGCTGGATCAGGATATTAAGGCGATTGATTATTCCCGGCGTCAGTATCCACATTGCCGGTTTATCCATGGTGATGTGGCAGATATCCGTCAACTGACTCAGGAAACGTATGATCTGATGACCATCTTTTCTGCCTTTTACGCTTTCCCGGATCAACATCAGGCCTGTATCGAACTGTCCGGCAGAGCCCGGCCAAAAACGGACTTGCTGGTTTTTGATTACTCATCCAACAGCAGATTCACGAAGAACCTGTTTCATGATGATGATTCTCCGTTCAATCCTGTCGCACTGGATCGTGTTGAAGCGATTTTCTCTCCATGGACCATCAAACAAGTCGACGATGTGACCGACATGTTTTACGGCAGTTACCAGAATATTCTGAACCGGATGGAAGCCAGTCAGTCAACACTCTGCCATAATCACGGCCAGCGGGCTTATGACACAGTGTATGATTCATTTACAAGACTGATGACTAATTTTGATGCAGGTACGCTTGGCGGGTGTCTGGTTCACGCTCAAATTGAATGAGCAGGATCAGGCTAACCAATAGCACGACGCCAATCATGAGCGCCGGAATCATTAAGATCCCGGTGTGATGAATGAGCCAGGTTGCAATCAGGGGGGAGAATCCACCGAAAAACACAGCTGGCAATGTGAATGTTACGTTCATGCCGATGCCTCTGACCTGCGATTGAAATAAGCTGCCGATAAAGCTGAGTGCAATCGCATCGATTACGCCAATCAGTACAGAAAAAATGATGCTGATCGTTGCCAGAGTGAAGTCGCTCTGATCTTGAATCAGCCAGTAAAATAAAGCGATAACCGCAACGATTTCAATATAGAAAAAGTGAAATAAAACTTTCCGGCCGTCAAACCTGATCAGGGCCAACCCGGTCAGGATGACGGTTGCGACCATCACCAGAATACTGAGCGTGTTGAATGCTGATGCGGTTAATTTGGGGACATTTAAAAACAGTTGCAGGTAAGTTGGCAGCCAGATAAACATCAGATAAAACGAGATCTGCAAGGAAGCAATCACAACAAAGCCGGTCATAAAAGCCCGTTTGTGCTGACAGATTGCCGACAGATAGTGAACGGGGGCAGCATCACTTTTCTGAACCGGATGTTTTTTATCCATCAGCGCTAAATCTTTTCTCAGCCAAAACAGAAATATCATCAGGGGAATGGAAAAATAGAAAGGGTACTTCCATGCACCTGCGGTAATTTCAGTTTGCGTCAGTGTGGCATTCATGACCGTGATAGTCAGTGAAGACAGCAGAACACCAATCAACGAACTGCAATTGACCAGAGCACAGGCGAGACGTTTAAATTTCGGCTCTGTGTGGTTGTAGGCAAAAGTTGCAGTGACCGGCAGCTCTCCGCCGGCAGCAAATCCCTGTATCAGGCGAACCAGTACCAACAGGACCGGCGCTATAATACCAATCGACTCATAACTGGGGATAACGATAATGGCGATCGGTGGGAATGCCATCATCAGCATGGATATTCTCGCGGCTTTTGACGTGGAAGCGTGATCGGACAACCAGCCAAAGAACACACTGCCGAATGGCCGTGCCAGATAACTCAGCGCAAATACACCAAAGGTCTCAATCGCCGCGGAGACCGGATCAGAAGAGGAAAAAAAGTGCTGACCGATGGCGGTATACAGGAAAGCAAAAACAATATACTCGTACCATTCGAAGACATTTGAAACCGTGGTGATTTGGATAATTTTACGTAATTTTAATGTTTCTCTTTTCATTTCTTATTAATTCCAGAAGGACAGTCCAAAGATATTCGTCTTTCAGTTTGTTTTGCTTGATCTTCCGGATGTTTTCTTCGACGGTTCTGACGGAAATGCCCATTTTGTTTGAAACGGCCTTATGGTTGGCAAAGACTGCCAGCAGAAGAATCGTTTCCATTTCTCTCAGGGAAGGGCATTTGACAAACAGCGGGTCAACAGAAAGATATTTCAGAAAGTACCGAATAGCAGATTCGTGAGCGGTGTAGAATTTCACATAAAGATTGAGCAAAGTGATTCTGTCTACGTTATCCGTTAAGTTTTCACTAAAGGTAAAAACAGAGGTCACTTTATCTGAGAACTGACTGACCATCGGATTTTTCATCATATTCTGAACCCGCAGCGTGCCGTCCTGACAGGGGAGTACTCTCATCAGGTCTTTCCCGGTCTTGCGCTGTTTGACCACGAAATTATCCAGGTCTGATACGGTTTTATTGTATTCAGCGTGCCAGCGATGTTCTATTTTACAATTGAGTTCTCTCGCATTGATACCAATCAGCTCATTTTGATGACTGAAGCCGAATAACCGGACGCTGGATGGATTTGCGTACAGATATTTTCCCTGGTTGTCTTTTAAGAGAACCGGGTTTGTCATCTGCTCTGCCAGCTCGACCACATCATCGATGACACAATGGCTTAAAGGTAGCTTTTTGCTCAAAATAAAAGTGAATATATAGTAAATTAAGTGCATTGAATTCTATCACTTATATTTCATCATTCAATCACTCAATCAACTGGAGAGTTAATACTTGTTATGTTATAACAATTCACTTAATAACCGGTCTCATTGAATGGCTGAGGATCATTGGTTCAGGGATGATGAAGAAGACTGCCCTGATCAAGCTGAATTTATTCGCCGGTTGATTGCTCAGGAAGGAGAACGCATCAATAGCTGGAAAGGATATAAACTGCTGGAAAGCAGTTATGGTATCTGCCAGCGTACTTTACCGCTCAACTTCAAAAATCTGGAACAGCGGATATACGAAGAGTTGAATCGCCTCCGGATGCTGGAGTCAGGTATCGAAAAAATTCTGCTCAATCTGTGAATCATCCGTGAAAAACGTTGAGAACAAAGCGATGAAAAAGCAAAAAAGTCCCTGTATTGATGTGTGTGATTTCTCTGGCCCCAAAGGATGGTGTCTGGGGTGTGGCAGAACGAGAGAGGAATGCCAACAGTGGAACAAAATGAAGCCTTATGCGCTGAATAATCTTCGTAAAGCGCTAAAAAAAAGGATGTCGGTGAATGAGTAGCGGAGTGAGTATAAAATAGGCAGCCATAAAAAGAGCCACAAACGTGGCTCTGAATTAACTGAGACAATTAACCCTACAGATAAAGACAAAACTCAATCAGCTGTTTCTCAATGCTTTGATTGGTTTTTAAAAACAGCAGCAGATAAATCACGGTTTGCTGTTCTGATGCTTCGGCTTCATACAGAATCCGGAAGTCACCAATGGCTGCGTTTCTGACCGAGTTGACGCCCAGCTCCATTAATTCCGGACACCGGGAATAAGCCAGCGGATGTTCTGACACACAGGATTCAAATTGTGCCAGTGTTTTCTCAACCCGTTCAATCACATCAATTTCATCAGACCACTGGCTTAAATACACAATCGCATTATCAACGGTTTTATCAAAAGAAACAGTTGTTTTGATGACGATGGGATTACTCACCTTTCAGCCTCTGTTTTTTTTCAGCAAGACGGTCTTTCAGGTTCCCCAGTGAACTGACCCGGCCAGCAGTCACATCCTGTTTGGCAAGCATCACCATTTTCATCATCGCGACTGCATCATCACGCCGTTGTCTCTCTTCATAAGATTCAACCACATATTTTGGTGTTCCGTTTTGGGTAATGATCATCGGTTCATCGACTGGCAAGTCTGCTGCATGTTTCTTTAAGAAACTGACTGTTTCGGTTTTCATAGCTGCTACCTGATTGAATCATGGGTTGTTGTGAGTCGTGGTCTAAATTTAAGCAAAATATAAACCACCGTCAATAAAGAACCCAATTTAGTCTGTATAAAAACTGCTGGCAGCAGAATATTTCAAGCCCGACTGTCCCTGCAATGTTCATCATCGGTGTAAATCAAGTTGAAAGTTCTTAATGAGCAGTTCGTTCATACAGGAGCGCAGAAACTCATTCATTGGCTGCATATTGTTGTCTGAATAAAAATCCAGCATCAGGGCATTGAACTCTTGCTGTCTTTTCGCGGGCACATTGATGATAGGGTAGCCATGATCAAGCAAAATACCGTTCATCATGAACCGTCCCATTCGTTTGTTTACATCCCAGAAAAACTGATTTCTTGCCATTTGTAAAAATGCAGTGATGGCCCGGTCATAGATGTCTGGTTCTTTTTCAACAAGGTCTTGAACCGCTTGCCACCGAGTCTCTAATTCATCGGGTCCCGGTGGCTGGTCATCTGAACCCGTAATGGATACATAACCGGAGCGGAATTTGCCCCATTCCAGCGCTTCTTCTTCGCCTGCGATATGATGCAGTTTCAGGGCGATATCTTTGGTAAAAGCAAATGCCCCTGAAGTGACTAGTTGAAAGAGACATTCCCATGTTTTTGCCTGATTCACAGATGACGATGAGTATACAAGAAACCATCAACGGTGTTCAGTAGTCATCAGGGATTTGTCCTGCCTGTTCTTGCACATTTGTGGAGATAATGAGGACAGATGTTTTTCCCTTATTGGGGACAGACGCTTTAATTTATCAGGCTCCTGCATAAGAGTATGGATGTTCATCCGATCATGTCGGCTTCCGGAAAGGTCCATCTCAAACAATAAGACCATTGTTCGAAACTAAGTTAACTCAGAGCCACTCCCTTTAGTTGTGGCTCTTTTTGTGATGAACCCCCGTTTTGTTTCAGCCATGTTCTGCGATCTCACCGAGCAAAATAAAACCATGAAAACAGCGCAAAATCATAAAGTCTCATTGAATTCCGGTTTTTGAATCCTCACACGCAATTTGCAGATTACGTCTTTCGTATGATGCTGTTTCATATCACTTTCCGGGGGCTGGGCTTTATCTGACGTAACTTATCACCTGCTTTGACAAGTAACATTCAATTTGACTATTATGATTAAATCGAACGATATATGAGGTCAATTCAATGAATATACTCTCAGCAAACGAAGCCAAAACCCATTTTGGTGACATGTTGTTAAAAGCACAACGAGCCCCAGTTCAAATCAACAGAAATGGTAAACCGGTCGCGGTTGTGATGTCCGCCGAAGATTATCAGAGTATTGAAGCCATGAAACTACAGCTATTGCAGGCAAGAGCATCACAAGCAAAAGCAGATATCGCTGCCGGTGATCTCATCGATGGTGAAACTTTTTTTGATGAACTGGAAGCAGGTAAATTCGATTGATGCCAGCTTATCATCTCACTCCGGATGCCCAGGCTGATTTAATAGAGATACGCCGGTACACAATACAAGAATGGGGAACAAACCAGTCTCAGAGTTATCTTTCTGAATTGCGTCAAGCCATTAGTTTACTTGCGGAATCACCTTCTCTGGGAAAGCACAGAACTGATGTTGGAACTGGCGTATTAAGTTTTCCTCATGGTAGTCACGTCATTTATTATATTAAACACAGCAGTCACATCGTAGTATTTGCAGTGCTGCACCAGCGAATGCTTCCATCACATCATTTAACTCAAAGAAATATCATTTAAGGCATTGTTAGCTGGTTCAATGAAAGCGGGAAGGGATAAAAGCCTGATTTCATGCATCACATGCGCTTCCAATCCTGTTCCGGCCAGCGATCACCAAAAGGCGTTTTTGCCCCTTTTCCGCCCTGAAAAGGGGCTGGGGCCTCATACCGGCATTTATTCGCTTCGTCTTCGTCCTGATGCCGGAAATCAGATGTTTGGCAGGAATGGTTTTATGATTCATGGTGATAGTCGTGTTCATCCCGGCCGGGCTTCGGAAGGATGTATTATTTTACGATTTCATGTTCGTCAGCAAATATGGCTGAGTAATGACAGGCAGTTAGAGGTGGTTGAATGAGAAAGTTACTTGCTATCACACTGGTCTTTTTTTCAGGTTTCTCTGTTGCTGCTGGTCCTGATTGTTATTCATGGCCGCTGAATATGGCAGAAGTCTGGCTGAAAAATAAAGGCATTGTTGATATTACACAGCTTGACCGGACAAAAACTCAGATCAAACAGCTGGCATCTGAAACAAAGAAAAGCGGCTTATATACTCAGGTCTATTGGTTTGTTTTTCATGATAAGCAGGGAAAAACTTATCAGGTGATTACTCAGAGTGATGCCTCGGATGAGGAATGTTCGATGAGTGATGTTAATACGTATTTGATTTCAGAGATGGAAGTGAATCACTGAACGCTTTATTTTCCCATTTTTTTTCTATTGTTCCCTCGTTGTTAAATTACTCAACCTATTGTTCCCACGCTCTGCGCGTGGGTTAGCATACAGTCTGCGGTGTGACGTTTGTCCGAAAGATTCTGGCTTTCGTGGTGGGTTTGGTGCGCCATTGAGTGTTGTTGATCCAAGCGGCGCATGGTGCACGCGCCCCAGATACTCTTTCCGGGATGAAAGCGTATCCAGAAAATCCTTTTGGTGCCTGTCCCCGGAGTTATTGGACTTATTGGGACAGACGCTTTAATCCTTCTTTTCTAAAGATTCCGGCTTCAGTGGCAGGTTTGGTGCGCTTATAAATTTTGTTGATCCAAGCGGCGCATGGTGCACGCGCCCCAGCCCCTTTTCGGGGCGGAAAAGGGGCGAAAACGCCTTTTGGTGATCGCTGGCCGGAGCAGGATTGGAAGCGCATCCCTGCGCCCAATCCTTCAAAAATCTTCCTGATTTTTGCCCTTTTTTTATGGTTTTATTTTGCTGCGTGAGGTTAAAAATTCTTGTTCCCATGCTCTGCGTGGGAACACATACGGGTGTCAAAAAGGACGTTTAAATTTTATCTGTTAGATGGCGTTTCAGGAGATGTAACCCACCCACAAAAAGAGCCACAAGCGTGGCTCTGAGTTAACTTAGTTTTGAACAACGATGTTATTCCGGCACTTCCACTTTCAGCGTGGTGATTTCTCTGATTGAAGCATGAATGGTCAGCAGCTTATTCAGGTAAAGCAGCACCTCACGCGCTTGTGGGCTTTTCTGGTTCATCTCGTTGAGATGATCCTCAAGCTGGATCAGATATTCACGGGCTTTCTGTGAAAGATTTGGATCGTAGGTGATTGTTGCAGGCATAAGTGCCTCCTTTGTGTTAAATCGAAGAAATTCACCACTCAGAGGTACCAAGAATGGGTGGTGAACTGGACAAGGTTGGTACACCGCCACAAAGGGAACGGCCTGACCGAAGTCAGCCTCATCCAGCCCACCATCATTATGAATGAATCCGTCTAAAGAATAGTCAAATCCATAAAATTAAGATGTGTAAAGGCCGTACATAAAAAAGACCAGCAAATGCTGGCGCTTATGCACCTTTGTGTTCGCGGGGTACCAAACCCGCCACCGGATTTTGCCGGTGAGCGGGTAGGATAATCTTGGTGGGGGTAGGGTGTCAATTGTTGTATATGGGGAAATTAGATAGCTTGGGACAGGTGCTTTAGATATCTTCTACCCCAATGCTTTGAAGTAACGCTGAATACTGGTCTGGATCTTTTTCCTGAATTTTCTGCAAGATAAAGCTTGCTGTTGTTTTCATCTCAGGGACATCAATTGGTAAAATACTTCTCTCAAATATTCCCTCCAAATGAGAATATTCGTTATTAATGCGATCTGTTAGTGATGCCGCTAAAGCATCATCACCAAAAAAATGCGTCAACTTGTCACCTTTTTCCATGGAATTGGGATACTTGTAGTACAGGAATGCTTCAAGAAACTTCCGGGCATTGTTCCCAAAATTGTAGTAACAATCATGATTTGCATCACATTCTATCTCTGCGTGGGCGCATTTATAGATTTGATGAAACAAGAAATTAAACTCCGTGACGTAGTTTTTCAAGTATGTTGGCATTAATTTAATATCACTGACCTGATTTGTTCGGGTAATAATAAAGTACTGAGATTTTTTTTTATTCAAAGCGCCGGGAAGTCTCTTCAGATACTTCAAAAAGTCTAAGTTATGAGTTGAAATAAATAGCTGCTTAAAGCGATCACGTTCTTTTGTCTCACCGTCATCTTCATATTTCTCCGGCTTTACAATTTGGGCATTAATGAGGCTGTAGACAAAAAAGATATGATTTGCATCCAAGCTAGAGATAGGATCATCGATCCAGATAATTGGTTTATTACCTCTGGTTTCTACGTCTTCAAGCTTGGCCATGAAGTAACAGAAAGCTATCAGACTACATTCACCCTCACTGAGATGGAATGCCTTTTGATCATCTCGAGTTACCTCAAATCGGTATCCGGATGATTCGTCTCCGGGGATTTCTTCGATGGCTTTGAGAGAAAGATGCTGATGGCCGAAGAAATTGTTCAAATAATCATTTACGCGGTCAGCTCCCTTGCTTTCGTCTTTTAGCTGAGCCTTCAGATTATCTATTTCCTTTCGTTTTGTAACAACTCCTTCTTTTGCGGAGTTTCTGGTTGTCTCCGCTAAATCCATAGACTTTTTCAGTGCACTAATAGCTGTATTTTCTTCTTCAAACTTTATGTCGGTGATGAATGTAAAAATCTCATGGAGGCGAAGAGCCGTACGAGCTTCAGACTGTTCAGAACTTAATGAATCTGCAAACTGGTTGGATTTAATTCTGATTTGGTCATACGAATCCCTAATCGCATTCAAATTTTCTTCAACCGACTCTGGTTCATTTAATTCAAGAGGCGTAAAAATGTTATCTTTTCTTTTTTCGATCTGCTCTTTTATGGAATCCAGACTCTCAATGTAAGACGTTGATATGGTCGATAGCTGTCCTGCCAGCGAATCTAAGTCAGCAGTATAGTTAGAGTAGAAGTCTGAGTTGTTGATTTTCAGTAGATTGGGAACCCGGGATCGCTCACGTTCAATCGACCCAATAAGGGTTTCCAGATCTTGACGCAGTTCTTCGGACTCCTGATTAAAATGCTTGTCCAGCTTCTCCCACAAATCGTCTGGAAGATCACTCCCACAAAATGCGCATTTATCTCTTTTCTTTTGATGGTGACCTCTGGCAGTCCTGACCCAATTTTCCAAAGCTACATCGTTTAACAATTCTTGGATTGGTTCAGAAGCCTGTATTTTTTTTTCGATTAGTTCTTTAGCCTTTAAAATGATCGTAGAGTATTGAAGGTTGAAGTTTGATGATTCAGGGATCTCTGGTTTGAGTTCTTCTCTTAGGAGTTCATAAAACTTCTCTACTTGCTCATCAGAAAGCACAGAGTAAGTATCTTTTGTAACAGTCGAGATATCTGCCCTGATTTTTGTGACATTGTAGTTAGCATCACCAAAGGATTTATTGTGCTTGATTCCAGAGTCAGCTTTATTAGCTTTATCACGTAATTTTCTCTCCAATTCTGACGACTTGTTCTTATAGTCTTGTTGGGCTTCTTTGAATCTCTCGTTTGCAACAAGAAACTCTCCTTGCAATCCAGACTTATCTTCTTCGCTCCCCAGTTTGGCTTCATTCTCTTCGATTTCTTTTTCAAGGTTTGTATTATCTTCACCCAAGATGGCGAACGAATTGATGGTCTGCCCGTCATTAACAATGAAATGCAGGTTGTCCCGAACAAAATCTTCATTAAAAACCCGGATAATTTGACCATGATTTTTTAGTGAGTTTTGTGTAACAGTACTACCGCCATCAAAGGTCAATTGAAACTTTGGTGAGTTATATTTATCTGAGATATATCCAGTCTCTAAAGCTCTGAGGATCCGAGAAAGTGTTGTTTTCCCAGAGTAGTTGCGCCCATAAAGAATATTTAGTTTTTTACATTCTGCGATGTTGTTTCCTTTATCTCGCATAGATGATGACCATTGAAAGTTGTCATATACTGCCATACTTTCTATTGAGTCTATTCTCTTTAGGTGTCCGCTCATGCTCATCTCAACTAATTATGCCTAATGGTTATTTATTCTTCGAATTGCTCATTAAAATATACGATTATCCTTGGTCATCACAGAGAGTTGGGATATGTACAAACTCACCAAACGTCTCCCATCAACTCCATAACAAAAAAGTAGCACATCAACAAGAAACCACACAATTCAGGGCAAAAATCCTGGACGGATTTTTGAGGTTTTGTGCGCAGGATGCGCTTACAAAACCGTTCCGGCCAGCGCCCACCAAAAGGATTTTCTGGATACTCTTTCATCCGGGAAAGAGTATCTGGGGCGCGAGCACCAAGCGCTGATTGGATCAACAAAACTTAATAGCGCACCAAACCATCCACAGAAGCCAGAATCTTCCGCACCATCTACAAAAGTCAAAATCTTCCGAAAAACCAATTCAAAACAAAACCTCCCAGATAATAAATCTCATTCAACCAACATTGATGAACATCATATCCGCCAGCGCTCACCCTGTGAGAGACTCAACCACGCGTTTAGTCCCTACACATACAGCATCATTCTGATGTGGCAGGTGAAAAGTGAATCAGGTGAGAATCCTGAACTGTACCCGCAACTGTAAGCGGCCTTGTGTTTCCGGTGTGAAATGTCAGCCCGTAAGTCAGATCCTGCTAAACGAAGTATCAGTTACAGAACAATCTGGGCGGGAGCACTCAGAGTCGTCTTATCCTGCGATTTCTCCTGCCCTTGTTGTCTTTAAAATATGAGATTAATGTGCATCGGTGCATATTGTTCTCTCTTAATGATCTGTTTCAGGGAATGATCAGGGAATGTGTACGTGGGAAAATTAAAACGTTCAAAGCACCACTCAGAGTTGCGCCAGGGTTATACCACCGGGGCATGTGCTGCTGCGGCTGCACGGGCCGCGGTCAGAACGCTGATAACCCGCGAGTTATCAGATGATATTGCGATCCGGTTGCCGAACCACGATTGGGTGACTTTTCCACTGGTCCGCCTTGAACCTGTTTTTTCTGAAATTGTTTTTTCTGAAACGCACCGGCCCGAAAACGCGCTGCCTGAAAGCGTTCAATTCAAAAAGAATACCGAAGTCACGGCAGGCATTATCAAGGATGCCGGGGATGATCCGGATTGTACTCATGGGCTGGAAATTCAGTGTACTGCCCGCTGGTGCGATGAGCCGGGGATTCACCTGAAAGGGGGCGTTGGTGTGGCGACAGTCACGCTTCCCGGTCTCGAATTGCCGGTGGGTGAGCCCGCGATCAACCCGGTGCCCAGAGCACATATTGCCGAAATGGTTCAGCTTGAACTGGCACAAGTGCCCGACACCATCAGCCAGCAATATGGCATAGAACTGACCATCTCTGTGCCCGGTGGCGAAGAAGCCGCGAAACAAACCATCAGCGAGCGGCTTGGGCTGGTGGGTGGTATCTCGATTATCGGTACCCGCGGCACAGTCAAACCTTTTTCAACCTCGGCTTATGCGGCATCGGTCCGGCAATCGATCCAGATTGCCCGTGCCAACGGGCTGCACCATGTCATCCTCACGACCGGCGGCCGGTCTGAAAAAGCAGCCATGACTCACTTCCCGCAAGCCTCTGACATGGCCTTTATACAGGCCGGGGATTTTATCGGCGTGGGCCTGAGAGCAGGTAAACGTTACGGTATCAGTCAAGTCTCATTGGTGACCATGATCGGCAAGCTGGCAAAACTGACTTCAGGCCGGATGATGACCCATGTCTCCGGGCATGCCATTGACTTTAATCATCTCAGCCAGCTTGCCGCAGAAACACAGCTCCCCGATGCGGTGTGCCAGCAAATTGCGCACGCCAATACAGGCAGACATATGCTGGAACTGGTGCGCGAACATCAGCCGCAATCTTTCCTCAACCGGCTGTGTGAAGAAGCCAGAAAACACGCGAGTCAATACGTTGCCGGTGCATCAGAGATTGAAGTGATATTGATTGATTTTGATGGCACCCCGTTGGCAGGAGCAAAGAAAGGTTAAATAACAAGCTGCTTATCAGGATGTATCTGGTCAGATAGCAGTCATAGATAAACAAAGATCAGGCGAAAGTAACATGAATGCAATGCAACAAATGACCCGTCAGGGACGGGCGATTGAAAATGACTCATTTGCCATTATCGACCATGAAATCCAGCAGTTTCATGGCGGTCATCAGTTTGATGAGAGGCAATGGCCCGTGGTCAGAAGAGCGATTCATACCACGGGAGATTTTGAATTCGCCCGGCTGTTTCAATTCAGCGCTGGTGCGGTTCAGGCCGGGATTCGCGCCTTAAAAGCCGGTGCGCCGGTTGTCAGTGATGTCTCGATGATCATCAGTGGCCTGAGTGCGCAGCGCCTGTCGATCAACCACAATCAGGCCTGCTGCTTTATCGGTGATGAAGACGTGATTGCGACTGCAAAGGAGAAAGGCGAAACACGGGCCATCTGGGCGATGCGCAAAGCACGGGATCTTGGCCTGCTGGATGGTGCGGTGATTGGGATCGGCAATGCCCCGACAGCACTGTATGAAGTGCTGCGGATGGTGGAAGCCGGTGAAATCAAACCGGCGCTGATCGTCGGGATTCCGGTGGGATTTGTCAAAGCCGATGCATCGAAACAGGCGCTGCTGGAACAGACAAAAGTCCCGTACATTGTCAGTACCGGGCGCAAGGGCGGCAGCCCCATTGTGGTCTCGACGATTCACGCCCTGCTTTATCAGACGGTAGAAAAATAATGGCAAATATTGTTGTGATTGGGGTGCCGGAAGATGGCTGCCTGAGCTTAACCAGCCGCGCCGTCAGTGCGGTGTCTCAGGCGAGAGTGGTTGCCGGACATCCCCGCCACCGGGTCTGGTTTCCGCAGTTTGAGGGCATCTTTCTGGATATGACACAGGGTTTTTCAAACTGGCTCAATCAGGTGATTGATCAAAGTGAAGAAGGCGATGTCGTGGTGCTGGCTTCGGGTGACCCGCTGTTTTTCGGCATTGGTGGCACTTTATTGAAGCAGCTTCCGGCCAGTGACTTATCATTTATTCCGGCGCAAAGTTCAGCGCAGTTAGCCTTTTCACGGCTGGGACTGCCGTGGCATGACGCCGCTTATCTGTCTTGTCATGGCCGGGGTTTAAACGGGTTGGTGGCGCGAATGCAGCAGGGCGCTCTGTTTACCCTGCTGACGGATAAGACCAACACGCCACAAGTGATTGCCCGCCACCTGAAAACCTATCACGAAACGCACTGGACACTCACGGTGTGTGAACAGCTGGGCAGTCCCCGTGAGCAAATCCGAACATTTGGTATTGATGAACTGGCTCAATGTGAGACTGAATTCGATCCGCTGAATATTCTGGTAGCCCAGCGGGGCAGCCCTGCGCTTTGGGGCGGTCACGGGCAGTTCGCAGCCGATGAAAGCTTTTTGAAGCGTATGCCGCAAAAAGGGTTGATCACCAAACAGGCTGTCAGACATCTGGCGCTCACCGCAATGTGTATCCGACAGGATGATGTGGTCTGGGACGTCGGTTCCGGCTCCGGTTCGATCGCGATCGAATCCGCCAAATTTGCCGCCAGAGGTCAGGTATTTGCTGTGGAGTGCAACGACGCCTGTTTTGACAGTCTTCAGGCGAACATTTTTGCACATGGCACCGATCATGTTCAGCTGATCACCGGGTCTGCACCGGCAGCGCTGGCGGACCTTCCCAAACCGAATGCGGTGTTTGTCGGTGGCAGCCGGGGCGAGATGGATGCGATTCTGACCGGGGCCTGGGCGGCTTTGCAGGCAGGTGGCAGGCTGGTGGTGAGTGCAGTGACGATGGATACGGTGTCAGAAGTTTATCAATGGGCAAGTGCCTGCGAACTTCAGTTTGATGCTCAACTCGTCAACATCTCCAATACGCAGCCGCTGGCGCATTATCAGCGTTATCAGGCCGAAAATCCGATTCATCTCTTTTCATTTTCTAAAGAACAATCATTTGTAAAAACGCATTTATTTGTAAAAAAAACAGTCGTCTCAGAAGGAAACTCATGAATAATAATCAATATGGTCAGTTGTATGCGGTCGGTGTGGGGACAGGAGATAGTGAGCTGTTGACGCTCAAAGCCGCCCGCCTGATTCAGGAAGCGGATGTGATCGCGATTCCTGAAAAAAACAAAGGGCAAGGTGACTCCTTTGCCTGGGAGATTGTAACCGGCGCCATCCCGGAAGCAGAGATTGACGGAGAACGCTGTTTTCTTCACTTCCCGATGACCCGCAACCCTTCGGTGAATGTCCCGGCCTGGCAGGCTGCGGCCATGGCGATTCATGACCGGCTCAGGCTGGGGCAGTCCGTGGTGTTTATTACCGAAGGCGATCCTTCGGTCTTCAGCACCTGGAGTTATATTCAGCAAGAGCTGGAAGACATCATGCCGGATGTGGTGCCGGTGATCGTGCCGGGCGTGACTTCGGTGACAGCAGTGCCGGCGGCGACAAAAATTCCGCTGGCGGAAGGTAAAGAACGGTTTTGTGTGGTACCGGCGACGTATGGCATCGACTGTCTGGAGCGACTGGTCAAAGAGTTTGACACTATTTTGCTCATCAAAGCAGGCCGGATGATTGCGCCGCTCTCTGCCAAATTAAAAGCGCTGGGACTGGAAGATACCGCGACGTATGTATCACACGCCAGTACCGACAAAGAAGAAATCTACCGCAACCTTGAGGATGTGCCGCAGGAGCACCGTTACTTCTCGATGGTGCAGCTCTCTATCCGTCAGCGCCGGGGTGTGCTGCGCGGCAGTCAGTCAGCAGCGTAGGCGGGGGGAGATGATGAAATTAGCCATTTATGTCATTACCGTGCAAGGTGCAAAGCAGGGAGAGAGACTGAAAAGAGCGCTGCCGTTTTGCGATCTGTTTGTCGCACCGGTTGCCTTTGATGACTGCGCCAAAGCTGCGCGATTAACATTGCCTTTGTCTGATTTTGTGGCCGCCCGTTTCAACCAGTATGACGGACATATTTTTGTCTGTGCGGCGGGGATTGTCAGCCGGATGATTGGCCCTTTACTGGCTGATAAGCGCACGGATCCGGCGGTGGTCTGCCTGGATGAACAAGCCCGGTTTGCGATCTCGATGCTGTCTGGTCATCGTGGCGGCGGCAATGCACTCACTGAACGGGTCGCGCATCTTGTGAAGGCGACCCCGGTGATTACCACCGCGTCTGATACGTCGGAAACACTTTCTGCCGATATGCTCGGTGCACCTTTTGGCTGGACGCTTGACCCAATCTCTGAGCCAGCTTTAACCCAAGTCTCTGCCGCGATTGTCAATCATGAGCCGGTAATTGTGGCGCAGGAAGCCGGTGAACGGCACTGGTGGCCTTATGAAAAACGGATGCCTGCTCATCTTCTCACACATTCTTCGCTTGACGGCATCGACAGTCAGCAATTCAAAGGTGCCATTCTGATCAGTGACCGGCTGTTCTGTAACCGAGAGTATCCGCACCATTCCCCGGATATCACTGGCTGGGAGAATAAACTGGTGCTGTGGCGGCCTAAATCGCTGGTGTTGGGGCTGGGGTGTGACCGCAACACGCCGGTTTCCGTATTGAAAGCCGGGTTAGCTGCTTTCAGTGAGCAGTTTCATCTGGCGTTAGAGTCGGTTCAGGCCATCGCCAGTATTGCACTGAAAGCCGATGAAGCGGGGTTGCTCGCGCTTTCCTGTGAGATGCACTGGCCGTTTACAACCTTTGATGCAGAAGTGCTGGATGGCATCGAAGGCATTGAAAACCCTTCAGATTATGTGAAAAAAGTCACCGGCAGCAACTCGGTGGCCGAAGCGGCGGCGCTGAAGCTTAGTGACACCCGTCAGTTGCTGGTGCCCAAATGGGTGTTTCAGCAGGATGGTTTTCATATGACGGTCGCCTGCTGCCGCCGGGAATACAGTGAATCACTGGTCAGACACAAGCGTAAAAACTGGTTCACTCCGTCTGAGGAACAATCGAACCCAATCAAAGTGAATGCCTACGGCAACGAAGTGGTTGCAGGGTATCAGTGTAAGCCGAAGCACGTCGATCTGAACCGGCCCATGTTGTTTCACAAACACCATATTTTGCTGTGTGAAGGCCAGCGATGCGCCAAAGGCGGCAGTAAGAATTTAGCCCATGATTTGCGGGGAATTCTGAAAGAACTCGGGCTGGCAACCGGGGAGAAGCGGATCAAAATCAGCCGCACCATGTGTGTCGGCGCGTGCCGCAACCGGGCCACCATGGTGGTGTATGAACGTGCTGAAAATCCGGCCTCAACCCTTTCCCCCAATCATGGTCAGTGGTTGCGTGGCGTGGAAAATTTTACCCTGCAACAGTGGCAGGACATCTTTGTGGCGTTATCAGAAAATAAGCCGTTGCAACACGTCATTGATGATCAATATTTTGCAGCGATTGAAGAAGTGGAAAGAGTGACACAATGAAAAGATTAAGACATTACAACCAGGGAACAGCCATTGTGTTGAGCTGTTTTGGCTCCGTTGTTGCCCAGCAGCGCTATCAGGATTTGATCAGGCAGGTGCAAAAACGATATCCCCAAACTGAAGTCAGAATCGCGGTCAGCTCACGGATGGTGATGAAAAAACTGGCTGAGAAAGGGGAAGCCTGTCAGCATTTGCCCGCGGTGCTGGCATCGCTTGATATGGCAGGCTATCAGCGGATTCTGGTGGTGTCCTGTTATCTGTTCCCGACCGACGAGCACAAACAGGCCGGGCTGATTGTTGAAGGATTTCAGCATTTCTCTTTATCGGCGATTGACTTCACGCCCGCGATTATCCATCACACCCACCGGGCCAACGATCTGCTGGCCGCCCTGAATCGACGATTTGAACAGGGCAGCGATATCAACCTGTTTGTGCACCACGGCTCACCTTATCTGGACAATCCGGGGCATCAGGCGATCAGCTATTGTGACACTCTGCTGTCGCAGCTTTCGGCGAAAAACCTGTCCTGTTCTTTAGAAGGGGCGATGCCGTTTGAACTGCTGAAATCAGCGATTGAACACCGGGCATCGGGCGCTGCCAGACCGGTGCTGCGGATCGTGCCGCTGCTGCTGGTTTCCGGCAATCACTTTGTCAATGACATGGCAGAAATTCAGGCGCAGTTGTCGGACGTTTGCGACGTACAAATCGCAGAGGGAGAGCAGGGGGAAGCCTTTCATCTGCTGGCGCTCGATGAAGTCACCGACATTATTTTCAAGCAGATTGAGCAGGGGCTGACCCGGTTGAAAGTACCTGCTGAGGAGTTGCACTGTGGCTAAACTCTATCTGGTGGGGCTCGGCCCCGGCAGTCTGGATATGATGTCGGTTCGTGCTCAGGCGGTGATTCAAAGTGTTGATGTGGTGGTGGGCTATGCGCCTTATGTCAAACTGATTGAGGCGCTGATTGGGACGCAGACGCTGATCAGAACCGGAATGACCAAAGAGTGGCAGCGTGCAGATGCGGCGATTCAACAGGTCCTGGAAGGCAAAAACGTTGCGCTGGTCTGCTCGGGGGATGCTGGCATGTATGCCATGGCGCCGCTGGTGTTTGAGTTGCTTGCTGCACAGGCGATTGAGATTAATGTCGACATTGTGCCGGGGATTACTGCGGCGAATGCGTGTGCTTCACTGGTGGGAGCGCCGTTGGGTCATGACAGTTGCACCATTTCACTGTCAGATTTGCTGACGCCGTGGGACGTGATTACCCGCAGAATCGAAGCCGCTGCGATGGCTGATTTTGCTATTACCTTCTACAATCCGCGCTCGAAAAAACGCCAGACCCAGATCATTGAAGCGCAGCAAATCCTGCTGCGGCACCGCCTGGCGGATACGCCGGTTGCGGTGGTCAACGCGGCTTATCGTGATGAACAGTCTGTGCAGCTTTCGACGCTGGAGCAGTTTACGGCGCTGGAATTTGGCATGAACGCAGCGGTGATTGTCGGTAACGAAAGCAGTTACCGTTTCAAAGACCTCATCGTGACGCCGCGTGGATACAAAAACAAATACTGCTTAGACAATGGGGAAACCCGTGCTGGGCAGACGCCGGGCCGTGCTTTGAAACAGGCACCTGATCCTCAAAACAATGAGGAGGTTGCATGACCGTTTATTTTATCGGTGCCGGGCCGGGCGACCCGGATTTAATTACCGTCAAAGGGGCCAAGCTGGTTGAAACCTGCCCGGTGGTGATGTACGCGGGCAGTCTGGTGCCCAAAGCGGTGATTGAACGCGCCAAACCAGACGCGCGGATTTATGACTCGGCCAGCATGGATCTCGATCAGATCACGCAGGTTTACACCGAGGCACACGCGAATGGTGAAGATGTCGCACGGGTGCAGACCGGCGACCTGTCGATCTATTCCTCACTGGCAGAACAGACCCGCAGGCTCGATGCGCTGGGGATCGACTGGCAGGTGATTCCCGGAGTGTCTTCATTTCAGGCATCCGCGGCGGCACTCGGTCAGGAGCTGACGCTGCCGGAAGCGTGTCAGACCATCATTTTGTCCCGCGCATCAGGCCGCACGCCGGTGCCGGAAAAAGAGAACCTGAAATCACTGGCGAGCCATGAAGCCACCTTGTGCCTGTTTTTAAGCGCGACGCTGATCCGCAAAGTCGTCCGTGAACTCAGCGAAGTTTACCCGCCACACTGGCCGGTGTGCGTGGTCGAGAAAGCATCGCATCCGCAGCAGCGCATTCTGCGCGGCACACTGGCTGATATTGCGGAGAAGATGCATGCCGCCGGGATTCGCTCGACGGCGATGATTATTGTCAGCAAGGTGTTTGCGATCGATGATTTCGTCGATTCGAAACTGTATGACCCAACATTCTCTCATGCCTGTCGCAAGGGGAGAGTTGTTGAAGAAAATAAAGATGCCGGAGCAGATAAAACCAGTCTGGAAAATTAACTTCTCATCTGGATGTGTCTGGTGGAGCAAACATACAAGGGCATGGATGCCCTTGTCTAAGCGGGCAGGATGCCTTGAGCGGTTTGCGGAACCAGATATATCCAGATCAGGAAATGACTGAGTTTGGTATCAAAATGCTGAAGCAAGTGAATTTGTTGAAGAACCGACAGTCGCTGAACCGGCTACCAAAGGAAACTCACATGAATCAAGGTAAAGTGTATTTAATCGGCGCGGGGCCGGGCGATCCGGGGCTGCTGACCTGCCGGGCCAAACAGTTGCTCGCGGATTGTGATGTGGTGTGTTACGACAAGCTGGTGAGTGCGGCGATTCTTGCCACAATTCCGGCCCATGTGCCCCTTCATCAGGTCGGCTACCGTGGTTATCAGGGCACGCATATTGACTATGGCATGCATCCGGATGTCATGGCATTCGCTTTAAAAGGCATGCGGGTTGCCCGCCTGAAAGCCGGTGACCCGTGTATTTTTGGCCGGACCACCGAAGAGTGCCGCGACCTGAAGCAAAACGGCATCCCTTACGAAATCGTGCCGGGCATTACCGCGGCTTTAGGTGCGGCGGCTTATTCCGGCTTCCCGCTCACCAGTTGCGGAATGGCCTCGGGCGTGACGTTTGTCAGTGGTCATAAGAACACCAAAGCACTGAGTGCGCTGAGTCGTCTCGGGCCGGATTGCGGCACTTTGGTGCTGTATATGGGGGCAAAAAAGCTGGCTGAACACCTCCGGAGTCTGGTCGAAAACGGACAAAGCAAACACACACCGATTGCTTTTATCAGCTCAGCCACCAGCGCCGATCACGGCTGTATTACCGGCACGCTGGAGACGATTGCAGATCAGGTCAAACAAGCTGGTTATCAGGGGCCTGCACTGGTGATTATTGGTGAAGTGGTGGCACTGGCTGATGAACTGGACTGGCGTCAGCAGCTGCCGCTCGCCGGTGTCCGGATATTGGTTTGTGGTCAGTATGAAGCGGTGACATTACTGCGGGATGCGGGGGCTGAAGTGATTGTCGTCGCAAGTAGCCCGGTGCAGTCTTTGATTGACCGCGAAGCGCTGGCGCATCTGTCTTCTTTGCCGGAGTTGGGCTTTAGTGATTTACCCGCATTCAGGACGTGGTGGCGTGCGGTTCAGCAACATCACTGGGATATCCGCAAATTTTCCATGCCGTTAGGCAGTGAAAACCGGGATGTCCGTAAGGCGTTAAACGCCATGGGCCTTTGCCCGCAACATTTATCTGACAAGGCGATGACGCTGACACTCAGTGAAGAACAAGCGTTCAGAGACAAAGCACACTTTTATCTGGCAGGGAGAGTGGTCAGTCAGCCGCAGCCTTACGCGTTACCAAAGGTTGAATGGGTGCTGGTGGACAATCTTGCTGTGTTCCGATCGATTGCGCAGCATCATCCTGAAGCGGTGCAGCAGGCTCAGCTGGTGCCGCTGAACGAAGCCGTCAGAACGTGGGCACTGGCCCATGATTATCTGACGGAACGGGATCACATGCCTGACTTTGTCGATGCCGCTGATTGTTCCGGATTGGGTGAGAAAGCCGATGTTGCATGAACTGTTTACCGGCACGATGCCGGGTTTACTGGCCGGTGCATGGCTATTGATCGGTGCGCTTTGGCTGGATAAGTGGTTGGGTGAGCCGCGGCGTTTTCATCCTTTGGCTGGCTTCGGCAATCTGGTGCAGCGCATCGAAGCGTTTTGCCGGGGCATGCCGGGTCTGAGTGAAAAACAACAAGGCGTGCTCGGCTGGTTACTGGCGGTGGTGCCGGTGGTGCTGATAACAGTTTTTCTGGTTGCGCTGGCATGGCGGCTCAGCCCGGTGGTCTGGTTTGGGCTCAATGCCGTGATCCTGTATGTCACCATCGGTGGCCGCAGCCTGATTGAGCACGCTGAGTATATTTATCAGCCGCTGCAAGCCGGGGAGATCGAACGGGCGCGTGAACAGGTCTCGATGATCGTCAGCCGCAATACAGAAAACATGCAAGAGAAAGACATGGTTTCGGCGGCGATTGAGTCGGTACTGGAAAACGGCAATGATGCCGTGTTTGCGCCGGTGATCTGGTTTCTGATTGCAGGGGCGCCGGGAGCGGTGTTGTTCCGGCTGGTCAACACGCTCGATGCGATGTGGGGTTACAAGAATGAGAAGTACTTGCACTTCGGTTTTTTCAGCGCAAAAATTGATGACTTTTTGGCATGGTTACCCGCCCGGATCACCGCATTGATTTATGCGTTTCAGGGCAGTTTCAGCCATGCGATGGATTGCTGGAGAACACAGGCGAAAGCGTGCAGCAGTCCGAATGGTGGCGTGGTGATGACCACAGGCGCAGGCGCGTTAAACGTGACGATTGGCGGCCCGGCATACTATCACGGGGTGTTGCATGAGAAACAGCCGATGGGCGTTGGTCCATATGCCACCGCAGAAGCGATTCCACGGGCAAACCGGTTGGTTGAGCGAGGCAGTTTTGCGTTGAGTTACCTTTGGCTGGCGTGCGTGTTGGCGGGCCTGTTCTGAGGACAGGCACCTTTTGATTGAGGGGCATCTTCTGAGGACAGACGTCTTTTGAAGAGGGATCGGCTTTGATGATAAGCGTATTTCGAATTTTAGGAGTGGTGAATGGCAATCAAACATGGCGGGAATCTGACAGAAGTCGCCGCACGATATGGCACCGATCCGGCGGACTGGGTCGATCTGTCGACCGGGGTGAGCCCGTTGACTTATCCGGTCGGGGACATCCCGGCATCAGTCTGGAACCGGCTGCCGGAGACCGGCGACGGGCTGGAAACGGCCGCAAAAAATTATTATGGCGCTGCGGATGAGCCGATCGCTGTCGCCGGATCTCAGGCGGCGATTATGGCGCTGCCGGGCGTCATTACGCTGGAAACGGGGCGTTGTGGCACTATCGCGCTGCCACGCGTTGGCTATAAAGAGCATCAGCATGCCTGGGGCAGTTTTGAGCGGGATGGCAATGAATGGGAGATCGAATTTTATGATGATTTTCCGACACCAAAGCAGCTGGAAACCTGTGATGTTGTCTTGCTGATCAACCCCAATAATCCCAGTGGCAGGCAGACCCCGCGCAGCGAGCTGCAAGCCATTCTTCGTCAGAAGCAGCACAAAGGCGGCTATCTGATTCTTGATGAAGCATTTGCCGATTGTACCCCGGAGATCTCGATACTGAACGGGGTGCAGCACAGTGAGCACCTGATCGTGCTGCGTTCCGTTGGCAAGTTCTTTGGTCTGGCCGGAGCCAGAGCCGGATTCGTGTTCGCCGGGCCGGTGATCAAAGCACTGCTGGAAGAAACGCTCGGTCCCTGGACTGTGAATGGCCCGGCCCGCTGGGTGATGAAACAGGCGCTCAAAGACCGTGAATGGCAGCGGGCCACAGCTGACAGGATTCAGGCCGCTTCACAAAGACTGAATCAATTGCTGGACCAAACATTCGACTGCCCAAGAGCAGGCACGCCGCTGTTTACCACGGTGTATGTTGACAATGCTGTGGCGTGTCATGATTTGTTGTGTCAGCAGCAGATACTGACCCGGCTGTGCGACGAGAAAAATGCGATCCGGTTCGGGTTACCGGACGGGGAAGCACAATGGGAAAAACTGACGTCTGCACTCGGGATGCTGGCGGCCGCCAGAGATTATCGGTTCTGATAAAAATACGAAGGCATCGGGGTGTGGGTGATCAGAAAATTATTTCGTGTGGTATGAGGCAGTGAACTTGTGAATGAAGGAAGCAATCGTGAGTGAAGCAACAACTCAAATTGAACTGGTGCTGGGCGGTGCCCGTTCCGGAAAAAGCAGCTATGCAGAAAGCATTGCCAAAGCATCCGGTAAACCCGTGGTGTACATTGCGACCGCTGAAGTCCGTGATGAAGAGATGGCACAGCGGGTGGCGTTGCACAAAGCACAGCGCCCGGCACAATGGCAGGTCATTGAAGCACCACTGGCGTTGTCTCAGGCATTAAAGGAACACAGCAAGCCAGACAACTGTATTCTGGTGGACTGCCTGACGTTATGGCTGAGTAATGCCTTGTTTGGCACCGCTGAAGGAGAAACCGGCCATGCATGGTCAGCAGTCAAAGCAGCGTTTTTGCAAACCCTGTCTGAATTGCCTGGTCAGGTGCTGCTGGTCAGCAACGAAGTCGGCTGTGGTGTAGTGCCGATGGGCGAAATCAGCCGTCGTTATGTGGATGAAGCCGGGTGGCTGCATCAGGCGATTGCAGCGCAGGTTGCCAAAGTGACGCTGGTGACTGCGGGGCTGCCCCTCACGCTGAAAGGTGCTTCATCATGAGCTGGCTGAACTATATCACCCTCAACGCCGTCGCGCCGGTGCCTGAGCTGCATCAAATCAGTGATGCCGGGGAAGGTGCAGGGCTGATGCAACTGCATCCCACCAGAGACACGGAACAAATTGCCTGTGGTCATGCCAATACGCGGTTAAATGGTGAATATCGCCCTTCCCCGGTGACGGGAAACGGTTTGGTGACACCAGCGATTCTGGTGCATGGGCTGTTTCAGGCACTGAGGAAAAAAGGGTTCAGGATTCGGCTGCATTGTTATCAGCTCGGGCTGGATAACACGCCGGATCTGACTGGCTGCAAACTGGATGAGGTGGTTGTCCATCATTGCCAAACCGGCGAAGAAGCCCGGCTGATGCAAGATGAACTGATTCCGGAACTGAAGCGGCAGGCCGAGGCAGGAGAAGCCCACCTGATTGCTGAATCCGGTATCGGCGGTACTACCTTTGCTACTTTATGGTTGCGTCGCTGGCTGGATCTGTCGCTTTGGTTTAGTGGCAGTACCACTGACCCGCAAAAGCTTGCGATCAAATCCCGGCTACTCGAATCGCTCTGGAATCAGTCATCCGGCCTGCCGTCAGATGTCAACTGTTTCAGGCAGGATCACGGGTTGTCTGACCCGGTGCAGAGAGCCTGCTGCACATTGCTGGAAACGGCGCTTCCGTCGCTGAATCTTGCCGGTGGGGTGATGATGTTTGCGCCGGTGATTGCGATGCATGGTCACACAGCAGTCAAAGAGTTGTCTTTGTTAACGACGAAATGGGTGCTTGATTCCCGCGATGCCCGGATTGCCGCTGCATCACTGCCGGACAACTGCATTTTCACCACATCAAAAGCAAGCTTTCTGCACTCTCAGTATCCAGCTATCCGCATGTATGAGCAGGGCTATATCATCGAAGGTTGCGGTTTAGGTGCCTGTCTTGTGTTTGCTGAGCAGCATGGACTGAGTGAACAGGAAATCATCGACAGTTTAGATCGTGCTGTGGGGCACTGGCTGGCTTGAATGGGATAGAACAATGATAAAAACATCAAAAGCTTTGATGGTGCAGGGCACCACCTCTGACGCAGGGAAAAGCGTTCTGGTTGCAGGCCTTTGCCGCGTATTGGCACGCAAGGGCGTGACGGTGGCACCGTTTAAGCCACAGAATATGGCGCTTAATAGTGCCGTCACTGTAGATGGCGGCGAGATTGGCCGTGCGCAGGCGGTACAGGCACATGCCTGTGGGATTGAACCCACAACGGACATGAATCCGGTGCTGCTCAAGCCAAACACCGATATCGGGGCGCAGATTATTATTCACGGCAAAGCACTGGAAGATATGGATGCCGTGACTTACCACGCCTTTAAACCACAAGTGATGCAATATGTAATCGAATCTTTCGATCGCCTGAAAAGCCAATATCAGAGTGTCATGATTGAAGGGGCGGGCAGCCCGGCGGAAATCAATCTTCGGGAGCACGATATTGCCAATATGGGATTTGCTGAAGCAGCGGATGTGCCGGTCATCATTGTGGCGGATATCGATCGGGGCGGTGTGTTTGCCCATTTATACGGCACGCTGGCGCTGCTGAGCGAGTCGGAGCAAAGCCGGGTGATTGGTTTTGTGATTAACCGCTTTCGCGGAGATATCAAGCTGCTCGAAAATGGTCTGGACTGGCTGGAAGAGAAAACCGGCAAGCCAGTGATCGGGGCGCTGCCTTACCTGCACGGGCTGATGCTGGAAGCCGAGGATGCGATTAACATCAGTCAGCTCAGTAACGATGAACCCCAACTCAAAGTGGTGGTGCCGGTGCTGCAACGCATCAGTAATCATACCGATTTTGACCCGCTGCGCATGCATCCGAATGTTGATCTGGTGTTTGTTGGTCAGCACCAGCCTCTGCCACCGGCTGACTTGATCATTCTTCCGGGGTCCAAAAGTGTTCGCAGCGATCTGGCTTTTTTACGTGAACAAGGCTGGGACAAGCAGATTGAACGTCACCTGCGCTTTGGTGGCAAGCTGATGGGGATTTGCGGTGGTTACCAGATGCTGGGGCTGCGGGTTGCCGATCCGCTGGGTCTGGAAGGACAGGCCGGAGAGAGTGCCGGGCTGGGCTATCTGCCCCTTGAGACGGCGTTACAAGCGACCAAACAGCTGAAACAAACCCACGGAACGCTGAGTTTACCCGGCCAAAAAACGGTCGATGTGTTTGGATACGAAATCCATGCTGGCATCACCCAGGGGGGGCTCAGAAAATGCGCCGCTTTCCCTGAATGGAGAGAAAGAAGGAGCGATTGGAATGGAAGGGCAGGTGTTTGGCAGTTATCTGCATGGTATTTTCGAGTCACCGGACGCATGTCGTGCCATTCTGCGCTGGGCTGGATTACCGGAGGCGCAAGGCGTCGATTTTGCGCAAATGCGCGAAGACGGCATCAACCGGGTGGCAGATGCGATTGAAGCACATCTTGATCTGCACAAGCTTTGGCCGGATCTGGAGGCGTTTCGTCAGTCATGAGTTCAGTTACTTGTCCTGCGCTGGTGGTGGCTGCACCGGCTTCCGGCTGCGGTAAAACCACCATTGTTGCCGCGCTCGCCAGATATTTTACCCGTCAGGAAAAGAAGGTCAGCGTGTTTAAAACCGGGCCTGACTTTATCGATCCAGGCTTTCTTTCGTTTGCCTCAAAGCAGCCGGTTTATCAGCTCGACTTCTGGATGTGCGGGGAAGACCACTGTAAACAGCTGGTTGCTGAAGCTGCCGAAGACGCCGACCTGATTCTGATTGAAGGGGTGATGGGCATGTTTGACGGCCAGTGTTCCAGTGCGGATATTGCGGCGACGCTCGGCATTCCGGTGCTGGCGGTGATCGATGCCGGGAAGATGGCACAGACATTCGGTGCGATTGCTTATGGTCTGGCAAATTTTCGCGATGATATTCACATGTATGGGGTATTTGCCAACGGTGTGGGGTCCGCCGGTCACGCGCAGATGCTCAAAGCATCATTGCCGGACACGCTGGCGTTCTGTGGCTACATGCCGAAAAATGCAGACCTTGCGCTGCCGGAAAGACACCTTGGGTTGGTTCAGTCGCAGGAACTGGAAGACTTGGAGGCGCGTTTGAATCTTGCTGCTGATCTGATCAGCCAGAGCGGTGATATTGCCATGCCGCCAGCGGTTGAATTTGAGCAGGTTCCTCGCCTGGAACAAGAACCCTTATTAGCCGGGAAAACCATTGCTATCGCAAATGACACGGCATTCAGCTTTATTTATCAGGCTAATCTTGAGTTATTACAGGCGCTGGGCGCAGACATCGCTCTGTTCTCTCCGGTGAAAGGGGACGAACTGCCCGGCTGTGATGCCTTGTATTTGCCCGGCGGATATCCGGAGCTTCACCTGCATGAGCTGGCGGAAAATAACACTCTGAAAGCGCAAATTCATCAGCATGTGGCAGACAACAAACCGGTGATTGCCGAATGCGGCGGGATGTTGTATCTGAACCAAACTCTCACGGATCTTGAGCAACATCAGGGGGAAATGTGTGGGGTGCTGGATGCACAGTCAGTCATGCAAAGCAAACTTGCGGCATTAGGGTTAGTTGAAGCTGATTTTTCAGGTGAATCATTGCGGGGACACACATTCCATTACTCAAAAACAGTCTCGAATGAAAACGTCCTGTGTGTGCCACAGTCTCAGCGGGGTAAAAAGATGGACCCGGTCTGGCAATATAAAAACGTGATTGCTTCTTATATTCACTGGTACTTCCCTTACAACCCGCAGCTCACTGCAAAGATGTTCCGGGGAGCCTTATGAAGCTTATCCTTGTCCGGCATGGTCAGACGCAGTGGAACCGGCAGCGGCGGATTCAGGGCTGGCAGGACAGCCCACTCACTCAGGACGCAATTGCGCAACTGAGGAAACTAAAACTGCCTGAAAGCAGACAGCCGGTGATTTACAGCAGCGATTTAGGTCGTGCACATCAGTCTGCCCTGATATTGGCCGAACCTTATGGTGTGGAAGTACTTACAGACTCTCGTCTGAGAGAAAGAAAATTTGGCGTGCTGGAAGGTCGGGTCATCGATGAAGATGAAGCTCTTTCAGACTGTTGGCAGGCGTATCATCACCGATACCAAGCACCCATGAATGCCGTACCGGGCGTGGAATCTGAGCGGGATTTCGAACAGCGCATCCGCTCGTTTCTGGCCGATCTTGCATCCATTTGTCCGCAGGAACCTGAGCAATGTATTGTGATTGTTTCTCATGGTGAATGGATTCGTGCGTGCCGGAATCTCATTCACGGTATTCCTTCATGGCATCAGGGGCGAGGGGTTGAGGGGAATGGTGTGGTGGTGGCACTGCCAACCGGAGCGGTTGTGTCAGTGCCTTCTGCATCATCATCTATTGACGGTATTCAAATCCCAAACCGGATTGTGAACAATCAAGCCTGCCGACACCAAAAATAAGCATGCTGCATAGAATAAATTCAAGCCTCGGGCATATTGTTCACTGCTGCTGAGATTCCAAATGTTCAGGCATTTGGGAATCACACCATCAAAATCAATAAGAATCGTATCCTTCAAATCATATCCTTTTGAATTATTCAAAATACAGAGCCCCAATGATCGATGCCCGGGAGCAAAACACTTGCCTGTTTTCATGTTCCCGGAAACTGATATAACGAAGTCAGCCCTTTTGTTTATTGGCTCTGGCCTGACGGATATCGATCACATTATCAGGCAGAGAAGCCAGGCCTTCATTATATTCATTGATGACCGCTTCCATCATCGCCTGAATTTCATCAATTTTTTCCGGATCTGAAATAGAGCGGATTGTCATTCGGCGGGATTGATTAAAATACTGACGAATCATCGGTTCTTCCTGGCTATCCAAATCTCCATACCGGGTTATCCAGTGAAGGAACATCTCCTCATCCGGAAAGAAACCGTTTTTATATGATTTAGTGGAACGAGTCATACTGTTGAGCCATTCATCAAAAGAGGCGGCGTCTTCATGATGTTCAGGCAGATGGCCTGTTTCGTGCGCCCAGTTCTCAATATGCCACGCGACATCATTAATATGGCTCTGAACGCTGCGATCTCCCCGCTGACAGAAATGAGGGCGCGGATGCTGACGGGCAAATTCATTCAGCATTGAATGGAAGCTGGCTTCATCGCACAGCTCAAACTCTTCACCCCGAAATTGCATATTATTAAATAATCGTTCCAGCCACTGATTGGCAAATTCTGACCAGTTGCCTTTTTTAATGCCGGCGAACACCATGGCATAACGCGTATGTACATCCATCGCAATCAACACATTTTTGCGCTGAACTTTAATGGCATGTATCAGCCATGAAGACACCGGCTGGTCATGATATAAAGTATCACCAATAGCTGGTGTTGGTGGTTTTTCTATGGGGGACTGTTTTTTCCCCTGACGCGTCACTGTAAAAAAATCTGCAGCGGCTTTGGTGCAGTTCAATACTAACATGTGAATATTCCTTTTTATCCGTTTGCTGCAGAGCGAGCTGTTCTGTTTTTGTCAGGCATTCATACCGGTTGAGTGAGCTATGCCCGGTACAACCACTTTGCCATATTTTGCCTGAGTGCTTTTCTGTTGAATAGTGTTATGGCCACGAATTTTGCTCAAGCTTTCCTGAAATGGAGAAATCTTCAAGATCAAACCGCATTCACCTTCACCGCCAGCCCGGCCCCGCGATTCAGATGCATCATCATAAAAACAGCCACCACCATCACCCCGGCAGCCAGAAAGAACCCCAATTGCGTGATACCAAAGTGACTTAAAAACGCAATCGCCACGTAGCTGACACTTTGCGTTAAGCTGGAAAACATTTGCAGCCCGCCATCGGCCCGTCCGCGCTCATTGATACTGACACAGTGATGCATCCAGTTAATCCGGGCAATGCGGTTGAGCGCGTTAAATGTGCCAAAGAAAAAAGTGAAGACCAGCAGCGGCAGGGGGGATGCAGACAAACTCATCCCGAGCACTGCGATGGCTGCAACGCCCATGGCGCCAATCATCACCGACTGAAATGAGCCGAGGCTTAATAACCGGTTGACCAGTAAACCTGTGACGAGCGATCCCATGCCAAATGCAATGTTATAACCGGCGAACCAATCACCTGAAATGCCTGTTTCTGAAAACCAGATCGGGACTAATTTGGAAAGGAAGGTCAAGACCGGATAGCTTAATACCGACAGCATCACGAATACATAAAACCGGGGTTGCTGCGTGAAAATCTCCCGGCTTTGTTTCATCTGTGTGACGAACGAGGCCGATGCTGACCGGTGCAACTGACGCCGGTAAGGGGTGAGTACATAACTGAGAGTCGCAATGCCTGAAGCTATGGCCGCGAAGCCGGAGAACTCAAACATCCCCCAGCGCTCCAGTAACACCACACCGAGTGCACCCGAGCCTAACGTGGTCACCTGCATGATGACTTCCTGCTTGCCGGAGATTGAACCATATTCGTGTTGATCAAAGTGCTCCTGAGTAAACGCATTATTGGTTGACCATCCGAGATTGGAAGAGGTCCAGAACACCAGCTGAGCCGTTGCCAGCAATCCGTCAGAATGATACCCGGCCCAATAAGCCACAGCGACAGTCGCGGCTGTGGTGGTTTGAATAAACTGAACCCAGATCAGGATTTGTTTTCTTGAAAAGCGGTCAATCAGCGTTGAAAAAACCGGGGTCAGGATAAAAGAGAGTGCTGTACATCCGAGCGCAACCATCGCGACAAAAGTGCCCATGCCAGGCGAAGACAGCATCGCCCACGGCAGTGCCATCATGAATAATCCGGAAGAAATACCATCAAAAAATTGTCCTGATAAATACGCACTTGCGCCGGTTTTTTTATGGCTCTTTTCTTTATGACTCTTTTTTTTATATAACGGCATACTCTTATTCCCAATCAGATTGAATTGGTGCTACGTTAATACCTCAGGTTAACTTGAGGTAAAGCACTTTTTCATTCCATTTGAAAACAGTGCAGACGGATGGAGGGCGTAAGATGGAAATGACCGTTGGCGAAGTGGCGAAAAGAGCGGGTGTGAAGGTTTCAACCTTACATTTTTATGAGCAAAAAGGGCTGATTTACAGCTGGCGGAATCAGGGCAATCAGCGTCGCTATCATCGCAATGTGTTGCGCAGAATTGCTGTGATCAAAGCGGCACAAATGGTGGGGCTGACTTTAGAAGAAATCGCAGGGGCATTATCTGAGTTGCCAAAACATCAGGCCCCCAGCCGCCAGCAATGGTCGCAAATGGCGTCAAACTGGAATGCCATGCTTGAGCACCGGATTCAGCAGCTGAAGGCGTTGCAAAATGATCTGGGCGGGTGTATTGGCTGTGGCTGTTTATCGATGGACTCATGCGCGATCTACAACCCTCAGGATATCCGCGCACAGACGTTTGCGGACAAAACCCGGTTAATTGCACCGGAGGAGTGGGATGATGATACATAGCGTGGTGACTTCTCTGATTGACATATCTCAATTCTCAATATATTATTTTTCTGTCTATTGACATATGTCAATATGGGTTTTCATTACAGCCGACTCAGGGAAGGAATAAAAGCATGGAAATCTTTGGTCACGACATCACACTGATTATATTAATTGCATTAATGGTATCGGCCTTTGCAGCTGGTTTTATGGATGCTGTTGCTGGTGGGGGCGGACTCATTCTGGTGCCCTCTTTTATTCTTGCCGGATTACCACCTCAACTGGCGCTCGGACAGGAAAAAATGGTCAGTACTCTGGGTACCATTGCCGCCATACGCAATTTTGTCCGCAATAAAAAAGTGGTCTGGGCTGCTGTTGCAACCGGAATCCCTGCCGGGTTGATTGGTGCCTACGTGGGTGCTAAAGCCATTCTCTATTTCGACCCGGACATGATCGGTAAAATTATTCTGATGATGCTGCCGTTTGGGATTCTTTTGTCCTTCATCCCGAAAAAGAACCGCAATGAAACACATGGTACCCCAATCAACAGAAGTGTGATTTTATTCGGTGTGCCAGCTGCTGTTTTTGTGATTGGTTTTTATGATGGGTTTTTTGGCCCGGGAACAGGCAGCTTTCTGATTTTAGCGTTGCACTATTTACTGCGGTTCGATTTAGTGTCTTCATCCGCCACTTCTAAAATGTTTAACTTTTCCTCAAACATCGGGGCGCTGATTGCTTTTGTACTGGCTGGCCATGTGCTTTACGGGCTGGCAATCCCTTTAGTCGTGATGAACTTGCTGGGGAATCATGTGGGGAGCACTTCAGCAATGAAGTATGGTGCAAAACTGATTCAACGTACGATCTCAGTCTCGCTCAGTTTACTGATGCTTTCATTAGGCTATAAATTTTTCATATAAAGTGGTATCAGCTGACCATCATCACTTAATTTACTGCAAACTAACAGTGCTACGTGTTGTGAGTCATGCTTTAGCAAGTGGTTATTTGTTGGAATTCTGCGATTGACGGAAAGCATCCGTCCCCATAAGCCGTCTTTGTCCTTATCATTCTCACAAAAAGAGCCACAAGCGTGGCTCTGAGTTAACTTAGTTTCGAACAACGATGTTATTCCGGCACTTCCACTTTCAGCATAGTGACTTCTCTGATTGATGCGTGAATGGTGAGCAGCTTATTCAGGTAAAGCAGCACTTCACGGGCTTGTGGGCTTTTTTGGTTCATCTCATTGAGATGATCTTCAAGCTGGATCAGATATTCGCGGGCTTTCTGTGAAAGATTTGGATCGTAAGTGATTGTTGCAGGCATAAGTGCCTCCTATGTCATCGATAAACGATCACCACTCAGAGGTGCTAAGAATGGGTGGTGAACTGGGCCGAGGTTAGCACTACCGTGACATAGGAAACGGCCTGACCTGAGTCAGCCTCATGCCCAGCCCACCATGATTTGATAAGAATCCTGTCTGAAGAATAGACAAAATCGTAAAATTCAGGTGTACAAAAGCAACATATAAAAAAAGCCAGCATCACGCTGGCACTTACATGCCCTATATCAACCGGGGTGCTAATCCCGTCACCGGATTTTGCCGGCGAGCGGGTAGGATAATCCCGGTGTGGGTGGGTGTCAACTGACTGCCTCAGTTGAATCAGGTAAACAAAGCATACTGAAAAGGAGATACCATGTTTAAGCCTGAAACCGGTCGACTGATTTTACGGGATATGACAATGGATGAGAGTGCATTCTCATCAAAAGCCAGAATAAGCAATGCAAAGAGCGTTGCGGAAAGCCGGTGCGATCAGTAGACTTGCGCTGGCTGAATCGCCTGACTTTGGGGGCGTACTCAATATGAATTTTTGATAATGCTACCGCCGACCGATATTGAATGTGATGGAGATGTATATGAACAGTAGCTGGGCCAACTTCTTTCCGTACTTTGCCGGAGCGCTTAAGCTGATTGTATTAGGTATTGGCGCCTACTTCGCGATTAAATGGCATTTTGATGAAGAGAGGAGGGTGAGGGAAGCTGAAGGCGTGGTATTTGACAAACCAAGATTTATCAAAAAGCTGGCAATAAGGCTAACCCTCCCGGTTCTTCTTGTTATTCTGGTCCTGCTGGTTATTTACGCGACTAACTGGTATCTCGACTGACGGGATTTATTGATACGATCAATATTGTGCCATTTCAGGTGACTACAGGTCCGGCGGTGAAAGATAAACACGCCCCGGTGCCCGCCAAAGGCGTTTCCCCAAAGGTCTTTCCCGCCCGGATAAAAGTGCCTGTCCCCAGAAGTACACTGACCAGCTTTGGGTGGAATGTGACGGTTTGGCCGGCTCAACAGCCATCCAAGTTTCAGTAACCACCCAAGTATTAACAATCACATCAACAGACCCTGACCTGCCGTTTACTGGTTATAACTCAGATTCCACAGATCTTGCCAGTCCTGCCGGTGTTCCCAGTCTGACGCGGCACTGGCGGTTTGATAAGTCATCAGCTGGCTGCGGTATTGGGCAATCCCCGATTGCTCTTTTGCCGGGACAGGCACCTTGCGGTTTGTCGAGAGCTTGCCGTCAATCGCCTGCGCCTCTATGCCATCTTTTGTCATCAGATAACGCATAAACAGTTTTGCGGCATTCGGGCTGTGAGTTCCTTTGGCAATAAAGCCCAGCGTCGGATATTTAATCCCGATATACGGGGAAACATCGTGACAGATACTCAGTTGATATCCTTGTTTTTTCTTGCGGAATTCGGCGGTACTCATCAGGCCGATAAAGGATTCTTTGGCATCGGGTGCACCCACGGCACCAGCAACTTTTTTGTCTGAGTGGGTGAGCAGCGGATTATTTGCAGCCAGTGCTTTAGCGAATGCCGCTGTTGCGGATGTTTCATCCGTGACCAGCGTCTTCCCGTAGCGTTGCTGATAAGCTTGTTTCATTTCTGCATCGTGATGTTCAGCCAGCTGATTAAACCAGTCCAGATACATCGGTTTCATCGCCGGATCCTGCAAGGCCACTTTACCGCGCCATGCAGGTTCGGTCAGTTGCCACAGATTCGAAACAGGGCAGTGAGCATACTTCGACGGATTATAAGCCAGCAGGTTGGGGGAGCCGACGACTACCAGCGGGCTTTGTTCACTCTCAGGAATGTCTGCGGCTAAATCTGCCGGTGCGAAGCTCTGAACATAACCAGACTCAATCAGCTGGGCAAGTGTTGCCGGTGCATCCTCCACCATCGCCAAATCTGCTTTGACATTATTCGCCTCAGCTTCCCGGCGGAAAATTTCGATCGTTTGTGGTGCCTTTGCTTTGATGCCGACCGCTTTTACGCCATATTTTTCCGTAAATGCTTTGGCCTGACGGACAATTTTTCCGGTAGGTGCATAAACCGTAACAGGCGCTTCGTGCCGGGCTTTTTCAATCAGTTGAGACAAGCTGTCCGGATGATCATCAGCAGCAAATACACTGCCTGCGGCAATCATCATCAATGTGGCGATACTGGTAGTCAGCATTGGTTTCATCATTATTTCCCTGTGTATGTCATCAATCATCGGTATCTCGTGGTTTGATCTGGATATTTTTTGCAAGGATGTGCTTTCACTCTTTCCGGCATCTTTATCCAGTGTACCGGAGTATTCAGTCAGAAAATTTACCGTTTGTTTGTGACAGTCAGGTTAAGATTTGCACGTAAGTGCAATAAGAATTTATGACAATTTCATCAACATATCATGTGTTCGGTGATTACTGATCAATACAATTGGGCTTATATATTACTGCAATAAATACTTTAATTTTTTGGATCAATATCACGATTTTCAAGGCTGATTTAGGGAATATTCTATATGCGTTAAGTTTTATATTTATAAATAAAGGAATATGATGAAACGACTTAAAATAACTTTGGCATATATATGGACGTTGGTACTGATTTTTATCATGAATATTCATGCAAATGCTGCCAGCCAACGGCTTCCCGCACTCGGCGCCGATATCCATCACACATCCGTATCCGGTTTGTCTTCCGGGGGTTATATGGCCGGGCAACTCTTTGTCGCACACTCTGCGATCATGCAAGGGGTCGGTATTGTTGGGGCCGGGCCTTACCTTTGTTCGGGATCCTGGCCACTTCCGTATGAAATAGCTTCGGTCACGACCTGTAAAAATCCTGAGTACGACTTCTGGAAACCCAATACACCGCACTTAATTGCAAAAACTATCTTGCTGTCTGAAACTGGCAAAATCGATAATATCAAGCACCTGAAAAATGCCCGGTATTACATTTTTGGTGGTCTGAATGATCAGACAGTCAGACCCGGAGTTGTGGATGAGAATATCCGGTTTTTCCGGGCGCTCGGCGTGAATGAAAGAGACATCTGGCATGACAACAATGTGGAGGCCGGACATGCTTTTATTACCGACAACCCTGAAGATAGTGCGTGCCCGGTTACACAGTCGCCTTATATCAATAATTGCGGGTTTTCTCAGGCTGAACGGGTTTTATCGCAGATCTATCCTGAGTTTACGTCTGACGAAACAAACCCGGCGGCGACGCCCCAGGCTTTTGATCAGTCTGAATTCATCTCTGAGCCTTTCACCAGCATGGATGACACCGGCTATGTTTATATTCCGCCGCAATGTAAAACCGGCACGACCTGTGCGGTGCATGTGGTGTTTCATGGCTGCCGGCAGGGCGTGACGGTGATTGGTGATAAATTCTATACCGGCACCGGATATAACCAATATGCCGATGCGAATAATCTGATTTTGCTTTACCCGCAGGTGCACCGTTCAGACAAACTGACTGCAACAGAACCAGACAACCCCAAAGGCTGCTGGGATTATTGGGGCTTCTCTGAGCCGGAAAATCCTTTCGGAGACTTTTACACCAAAGATGCACCGCAAATCCGTGCGGTTTACCGGATGATTCAGCGGCTGACCAGCTCAGAGGAGTGACTCTGATTTCTGGTCAGTGTTTATGAGAGTGCTTTGTTTCCCCGCGACTGCGGGGAAATATGAGACCGACACTTATATCCGGTTCACGCCGGGATACTGATTTCCTTAAATCAAGTGCCTGTCCCCGTAAAGCTTTTCTGTCAGGTACTTCTTTTCACCAGCAGCAGACTTCCGCCTAAACCGATAAACAACCCGCCACTGATACGGTGAAACCAGTGCACGTAACGTGCCTGAGAAAATACGCCACCGGCTTTATCTGCCAGATAACCATAAGTAAACAAAGCTGAAAAAGAAATAGCCATAAATATCAGAGTCATCACCATAAATTGAGTGAACAGCTGATGATGGTTATCGATAAATTGTGGGAACAGAGCGACAAAGAACAGGATCGGTTTTGGGTTGGTCGCTGCAACCAAAAAACCTTCCCGGTAAAAAGAGAACAGACTGCGGTGCTGCCTTTTTTCTCCTGCGGGTGCAATCAAACTACGCTTTCTGCCGGTGAGCAGCTGTTTGACACCCAGATAAATCAGATACACGGCACCTGTGACTTTTACCGCAGTAAACAGTAAGGCAGAAGAGAGTAAAATGGCACTCAGGCCACTGACAGAAAGTGTCGACAGAAAAAGCAATCCGGTAATATTGCCCAATGCCGAAGCCATTACGGTTTTCGTACCGCTTACTGCGCCGTTATAAACCGCGAGAAAAACCGCCGGGCCGGGGCTGATGACATAGAAAAATGAAACGAAGAAGTAAATTCCGAGCGTATGCAGATCCATCTGATCCTCCGTGAATCAAAGTGTCCATTAGTGACAAAATTGAGGGCAGATGTCAATCGACTAGCCTGAACTCACCGGTGCAGTCCTTTTTACCTGAAAATGACACAATTATTATGTGGTCATTTTGAACCTGAATTATGATTAAAAGATTCAATGAGTCGACCAGGGAAATGATAGATGGGCAATAAAAAAATTGCGGTTTTAATTGATTCTGAAAATACGCCCTATATTAAGCTGAATTCGATAATTGAAGAATTATCGCGCTTTGGGCAGATTATCGTAAAACGCGCCTACGGTGACTTTTCAACCGAACATTTGAAAAACTGGAAGCAACCTTTAAACGAGTTAGCAATCCAGGCGAAGCAGCAATTTGCCTATACATCAGGAAAAAACTCTACCGATTCACTTATGATCATTGATGCGATGGATCTATTATATTCACAGCGGTTTGATGTCTTTGCTTTGATTTCCAGTGATAGTGATTTTACCAGTCTTGCGACCCGGTTGAGAGAATCTGAAATACATGTTGTTGGTGTGGGGAAAGCAATGACTCCCACTTCTTTTAAAAATGCGTGCGATGATTTTATAGCGATTGAAAATTTAAATGGTGGCCCGGAGCCGGAAGCACAGCAAAGTAGTATGCTGGAGTCTGAGCGGGAGCTATGGCAACTGATGCATCAGGCCTGGCAAAACTACCGGGATGACTCTGGCTGGGTAAAGCTTGGAGAAGCAGGAAAATATTTAAAACGGCTTAAGCCAGATTTTGACTCAAGAAATTATGGTTTAAAGAAGCTTTCTGATTTTTTCGATAAATATCCGGCCCGTTATAAAACGAGACAATCTAAAGGCGCCGGGCTGGAGTTTCGGTTCATCATAAAGTCTTCCGGTCAGTAAAAAATGCTCTCAGGATCGGGTTAAATCTTATTCAACTTGGAATTCAAAGTACAACAGACCCAGTCTGACAGGTCAAAGAAATATTTGAACTGGTCTTTAAACAGTAGCTGAATCACCCCGACCATTCATCGGCTAGGGTGATTATTGAAAAAAGTGAGTATTTACTGACAATCAATCGTTCCCAGCGGCATTCTGCAAAGCACAATAAGGACACACACCACTAAAAGAAAACCATCAACCTCACTATGACCAGCCGTACCCGATCACCAAAAAATCACAAATCGAACATGAAAATTAAGGGGTGTGGTTGAAGTTTATACAGATAAGGAGAAAAATCGTAAATCTCAGGCAGGGCAAAGCAACTTAAATCTTCAAACCATCAATCCGGGATTTATTCAGCGCAGTTTTCGTTGATTTCAGGCTTTCGGCAGAGCCGACCCAAATTCGTCGCCTTCGCTCAAGTCCGGTCATCAGCTTCAGGCACTCAGTTTGGTTAAGAGAAAGTCGGGTAAGTATCTCCGGCTGGTGTGCGTCGATAAATCCGCGTTTATCTTCACGGATCTGGCGGCCTGCCAGATCCACCCATTCGATATAATCCATCAGCCGGAAGGGAATCCCGTCTGGTTGCTCCAGAAGTTCATAACCAATAAATGGGAAGAGGCCGTGCGGCGTCGGCTGGTTTGCTTCCAGAGAATCCAGTCGTTTTTTCAGGGAGGTGTATTCTGAGGTTTCCGGCGTTTCAGCAATTTTGGTGCGGACCGGATTCAGGTCGACATAAGTCATCGCTGCCAGCACCGCTTTTTCATCTAACAGGGCCTGAGATTTAAACCGGCCTTCCCAGAAATGACCGGTGCAACCGTCCTCCCGGTTGGCTTGCAGGGCAATCTCAAAGTTCAGCTCTTTCATCATCCAGCTCAGGGAATACAGGCGTCTCCGCCAGCGGTGAATCAGCTGTTCACAACATTGATATTCTGCTTTGCCCGTTAACTGACGTTTGATATACCGTTGTATGATGGTCGGCAGTTGATGCTCCGTTTGCCAGCGGCCAATCACAGCATCATTGCTGAGAGATTCTGCCTTCGCGCGGTTGATATGAACGACCAGATGATAGTGGTTTGACATCACCGCATACGCGCAGATATCAATACAATAAATATTGGCTAATTTGAGGATTCGATGTTCCAGCCAGTCACGCCGGTGTTCGTAAGATCGACCGGACACCTCATCTTCCCCACATAAAAATGACCGGCGCACACAACGGGACACGCAGTGATAATAAGGCGTGACGTCCAGAGAAATCAGCTGTGAGCGGGGAGTGGTCATTTGCAAGCCTGGTGAGTTATGAATCTCCCGAGCATGCGACAAGATGTTTCTGCTGAAAAGGAGTGAATCCGAGTCCTGCGGGGCAGGAAACAATCATGATGAAATATGAAGTAAAGAGAAGACTGAGACTTCGTGATACCGGTCTGCTTTTTGAGCAGAGGCAGAAGTCTGAGTGGCGTTAAACGCCTGTCCTGATAAATCCTATTTTTCACGCCGGGATACTGATTTCCTTAAATCAAGTGCCTGTCCCCGTAAAGCTCTGTGTACGAATCAATATAGTGTTGAATACAAACACCGATGATTGAAGGGTTTTCCGGGGTTTTACTTGTCGGTTTAGCCGGTAAAATTGCTTTCAGTGAAAAATAACAACGATGTGATTTGAGGAAAATAACGGATGAAACAAAATATTGTTCACATTGCGCTGGTTGTGAAAGATTACGATGAAGCGATTGATTTCTACGTCAACAAACTTCAGTTTGAGCTGATTGAAGATTGTTATACCCAAACCACCTGAAGATGCGGTGTTCAGTGAGATTTGTCCGGGCTTGAAACAAGGCACTGATTTGAGAACATAGTCATTCTACGTTGAGAGTCAGTAACGCTGGGTCAAGCCCGGACAAACTCACCCGCAGGGCGTCAGCCGAAACGCACATTTCTGCGTCAGGTGAATTTGACAGGTGTTTACCTGCCTGCATTCACCTTCCTTGAACTGTACTTTTCGGCTGGCGCTGAATCATGCATATTCAGGTCGTTTGGGTATATTCACCTGAGCAGGACAAGCGTTGGGTGGTGGTCGCGCCACCCAATTCACATGGGGTGACTTTACTGCTGGCGAGAGCGTCCAAACCTGAGCAACATGATTTTATTGGCAACCAGGCAGGCGGACGGGTATTTCTTTTCTTAAATACGGATGATTTCTGGCGGGATTACAACCGGATGAAATCAATCGGCATCAAATTTGTTCGCGATCCAAAAGCGCAGGATTACGGCACCGTTGCCGTGTTTGAAGACTTATATGGCAATCTTTGGGATTTGCTGCAACTAAATCCGGAACACCCGATGGCAAAAAGATAACGCCGCCCCGTTTCAAATTTCCGGGGCTGACTGATTCCGAAAGCCCCAATTCACTTCTTAAACCGCACTGTGTTGCGCCATACCAGCGGGGCCGGGAATGACAAGGTTTTTCCCTGTGCTTCGCCGCCGGAGACTGCTTTCAGCCGGGCGATAATTGCGCCGGCCATATCTTCCAGCGGCTGCGAGAAGGTTGTCAGCTGATAGCCTTCCCAGCTGGCTTGTTCAATATCATCAAACCCGACCACACAAAGCTCATCCGGCACGGATAAGCCGAATTCTTTTCCGGCGACATCCAGAAAGCCACAGGCCAGCAGGTCGGTGACGCAGAAGACGCCGTCCGGCCGCTGACTTGAAGCGAGCAATTGTCTGGCGGCTTTTGCTCCGGAGTCATAGCAGGTTGGCCCAAGACGAACCAGTTCGCAGGTTTGATCGTCGCTTAAACATTGCCGGAATAGATTCTCCCGTGTCAGCAGGCTGGGCGACTGAATGGTCGATGACACCACCGCCAGCTTTTTGCACCCGGCACGGGTTAACATATGGTGCGCTTCGCTGATGGCGGACGAGTAATCCAGCTGGATGTGGTCACTGCCCTCAAACTGACCATTACGGTTGATCAGGATGACGTGCTGACCACTTTGTATGCAGCTTTGTACAAATTCACTGCCCGGTGTGCCGGAAAGCACAATCGTCGCTGCTGCCCGGTAGTTCAGGGTTTGTTGCAGCGCCCGGTTAATGTTGTCTTTGTCACCGTCCGTATTGATCAGCATGACGGCCCGGTTGGCCGCCTGAAGCTGTTTGGTCAGTGTATCAAGCAGTTTGGCCTGATAGGGTGCATTCAGATCCGCACCCAGAATACACACCGGGCGGCTTTCCACTTTGGATAATCCACGGGCCAGATGGTTGACGTGATAGTTAAGTTGCTCTGCCGCCCACATCACTTTCTCGCGGGTCTCTTTGGAAACACTGGCTCCGGCGGTAAAGGTTCTGGAGACGGCAGACCGGGAAACACCGGCTAACCGGGCGACTTCTGCTGCACTGGCAATCGGTTTCTGACTCATGAATTAGGTTCCGCTGTTATTTCTTGCTGTTTTTATTGGCTATTTGATTTTATGAACGACTATTTCAACGAACATCTGTTTCAACGAACATCTGTTTCAATTCGCTTCTGCTTCGGCGAGTGATGATTCCGGTGCAGGAAGGCATCCGTTTTGTCGCAACATTTTTACCATACTGACGGTTGCTTCGGCCAGCTCAATCAACATCGGCTTCGGTGTTTCAAACCATTCATCCGGATGCAGTTCGCGGGTTTTACGGATATGGGTGATGGCAGACATCAGGGTCGGGTACAGGTCAGGAAACTCCAGATGCAGGAAAATCGCGACCACGGTGACAGAGCGGCTGCGGCCACCGCGGCAGTTGACCAGCACGTTGCCTTTTTCCCGCACCTTATAAGATGGTTTTTCCGGCAGGGTTTGTTCCAGTGCGCCTTTGAGCATCAGATATCCCGCCAGCATCATTTCCGGTGTATTGCCCGGCCCGTCAATCAGGCCGACTTTGTAATAGCGCACCGGGCCACTGCCGTAGTCAAAGACACCTTCAGAAACATTCGCTTCCGGCTGAGTGACCATATTGACTTCCAGATTGACGGCGCAGTTCAAAACGACTTTGATGCCGAATTCGTTCAGTAGTTCGGGGTTTGAGACTCCCGCAGATTCGCCAATGTAAAGGTCGACATGCCAGTGGGGTATGTCTGCCTGAATCAGGCTGATTAACGGGCGGGGATAATGTTTGACCTGGCTCATAAGATGAACTCACTTTCTGTTGTTTGTGTTAAAGGAATGGCGACTGACTGAGAAAATTCGCCGGCAATTTGTGGTGTGGTTGCAATGATCGGCCCGCCGGAAAAGATATCCTGCATGTTTGCCGGAAACTGTCCGGTGATGCCACCCGCTTCCCGCACCAGCAGCAGCCCGGCAAGACAATCCCACGCATTCATGTGCTGCTCGGCATAGCCATCGGTGCGGCCTTCGGCCACCCAGGCCAGTGCCAGTGCGCCGGAGCCGCAGCGCTTCACATTCGCACCGCTGGTCAGCAGTTGTTCCACTGAGCGTAAATACTGAGACTGGGGTATCCGGGTCGACCAGCCCAGTTCAATGGTTGCCTGTGTGATATCCGGCGTTTGCGAAACAGTGAGTGGTCGCTTGCTTCCGGAGCCATCGATTTTTACGGCATAGCCGTTACGGCGGGTCAGATAACACTCTTCGGTCGCAGGGTTATAGATAGCGCCCAGCTCAACCTGTTCATTGGCATAAAATGCGATCGAGATACAAAAGTGTTCAATGCCACGGGCAAAGTTGGCCGTGCCGTCAATCGGGTCTATCACCCACAGCGGCGCTTGCTGCATATCGCCGCCACTCTCTTCGCCGAGAATATTGTCGCCGGGAAAGTGGTGTGCAATGCCGCGGCGGATGTGCTGTTCAACCAGATTGTCCGCTTCGGTTAAAAAGTCCTGATGACCTTTTAAGGTATAGCTGCCCGGTGTTCTTTGCCGGAAATGCGTCAGTGCCAGCTGTCCGGCTGAATAAACCAGTTCATACAGATATTGTTCGCGGGCAGATAATTCAGTGTTGTTCAAATTTTATTTCCTGGTTGTTAGGGTCAACAGACCCTAGGGGGAAGGCTGCGCCTTCGTTGAAACAGTTCTCTCATCTGAATGAATTTGGTTCCGCAAACCGCTCAGGGCATCCATGCCCTTGTCTATTTGCTCCACCCAAATCATTCAGATGCCCGGAGATTTCAATACGATTGGTATCACTCGTCCGGGTACAATCAGAGCTTATTTTTCCGGGTCATGATAGTCCGGTTATTTCTGATAACTCAGGCTCCACAAGTCCTGCCAGTCCTGACGCTTCGCCCAGTCAGAGGCGGCAGTTGCCGTGTGGTAAGTCATGATCTCATGCCAGTGATGGCCGATACCAGACGCTTCATTTGCAGGCAGGTGCACGGTTTGGTTGGTGGACATTTTGCCGTCCACACCCTGCGGCGCAATGCCTTCGCTGGTCATCATGTAATGAATAAATAATTTGGCCGCGTTTGGACTGTCTGTCCCTTTAGTGATAAAGCCCAGGCTTGGATAGCTCCAGCCCGCAAAAGGTTTCATCCCGGTGCACAGGCCGAGCTTCATGCCGTCTTTGTTTTTGCGGAATTTCGCGGTGCTGATCAATCCCATAAAGCTGGTTTTGACATCCGGTGCGCCGACAGCGGCAGCGGCTTTGCTGTCTGAATTGGTCAGCAGCGGTGAGTTCTCCGCCAGTGCTTTGACAAATGCTGCCGTGGCTGATGCTTCATCAGTTTTCAGCGGATGGCCGAATTGTGCCTGATAAGCATCAGCGACCTGCTGATCATAATGTGTCGCCATCTGGTTAAACCAATCGGTGTAAGACGGTTTACCCAGTGGATCCTGCATGGCGATTTTTCCGCGCCATTTGGGAAGGGTCAGTTGCCAGATATTCTTCACAGGACAGGCATCATAAATCGCGGTGTTGTAAGCCCAGACATTCGGGGCCTGAATCACGGTCAGTGGGTTTTGAAAATCTGCCGGAATATCGGCTTTTAAATCATCCGGTACCCAGCTGGTGACATAATGCTTTTTCAGCAGCTGTTCCATCCCGGCGGGGGCGTCCGCCAGAATCACCACATCCGATTTCACGTTATGGGCCTGAGCTTCCCGGCTGACAATTTCCAGAATCTGTGGTGCTTTGGCTTTGATACCGACCGCCTGCACGCCATATTTTTTGCTGAACGCTTTGGCCTGTTTGACGATTTTTCCGGTGGAATCATACACGGTGATCGGTGCTTCCTGTCTGGCTGCTTCAATCAGCTTGTTCAGATCAAATTCACTGCCTGCATGGGCGGCTGAAACTGCCAGTCCCAGCGTTGTTGCGACCATGGTTTGTTTCAGGAGGTTTGTTCTCAAATGGTCTTTCTTTAAAACACAATGTGTCAGAATAGAATGCTTCAAAGTCATCATCAGTCCCTGTAATAGTGAGAAGTTGCGGTGGTTTGGTGGTGAGGTATTGCGTGAAAAAAAGCCACATTGTCTGTGGGTTGTTCAGGCTGCGCGGAGACCCGTTCACCCTGGCCATCAAAATAGTGCAGGGCGTCGTGGGGCAGTTCGCAGTACACGGTTTGCCCTTCCTGCCAGTGCGGACGAAGTTGGGTGGAATGCACCAGAGTTTCGCCAAAGCAGCTGATTTCAATCACCCAGCTGCCGCCGGTCGGAATAATAGTTTCAATCGTGGCACTGAGAGTCCGGCCAGTTGCTTCGGCGTACAGCCGGATATCCTCCGGGCGAATCCCGCAGCTGGTGCCGTTTCCGGCTTCCGGATAACCGCTGAGAATCGTCGCCAGCCGCGAAGGTTCAGTACCGGATTGCGAAAGCAGTTCGATCAGGTTCATGTTCGGGTTGCCGATAAACTCAGCCACAAAGCGATTTTGCGGCCGGGCGTAGATTTCATCCGGTGTGCCGACTTGCTGCAACTCGCCCTGATTAATCACGGCGATACTGGTTGCCAGCGTCATCGCTTCCCACTGGTCGTGGCTGACAAACACAATCGTCGTGCCGTAATTCTGATGAATCCGGCGCAGTTCTTTGCGCATTTCAAGCCGCAGGGTAGCGTCCAGATTCGACAGCGGTTCATCCAGCAGCAGCACTTTCGGATTAACTGCCAGCATCCGCGCCAGCGCGACCCGCTGTTGCTGCCCGCCGGACAGTTGCGACGGATAGCGGTCGGCATACTGATCAATCCGCAGGGTTTTCATCACATCCAGACAAATGGCTTCCCGTTCGGACTTGTCCATTTTCTGAATCCGCAGGCCAAAATCGACATTCTCTTCGACGGTCATATGCGGCCAGAGTGCATAGCTTTGAAACACCAGCCCGATATTGCGATGCTCCGGCGGGACAAATGTGCCGCTGGCAATTGAGTCGACCAGATGATCACCGATGGCGATATCACCGCCGGACGCGTGTTCAATTCCGGCAATCATCCGCAGAATGGTGGTTTTTCCGCACCCTGACGGCCCGAGCAGGCACATAAATTCACCGTCTTCGATGGTCAGTGAGAGTTGGTTCACCGCGGGTTTCGCGCCCGGTGCATACTGTTTAACAAGTTGGTTCAGTTTGATTGATGGCATAATTAGCTCTCCAGTCCCTGACTGAGTCCGGTTCCTGATATTTTCTGAATCAGCAGTGTGCCGCCCAGCGCGATGACCGCGATCATCAGGACGACGGCGTTTGCAGCCTGATCGTAGTTATAATCGATGAGCCGCAGCGAGTAGGTGGTCAGCACATCGGTGGCAGGAATTGCAAGAATAATGAACAGGCTGACGCCTTTGATGCCGGAGATAAACGGCAGCAAAATACTTGTGGTGAGTGGCCCGGCCTGAATCGGGGTGATGATGCGGGTAATGCGCGTCATCCACCCGGCACCGGCGATTCGGGCGGCTTCTTCGGGTTCTTTACCGAGCTGGGTCATGGCGGCGATACCAGAGCGGCTGGCAAAGGGCATTTTTTCTGCCATCAGCGCCAGAATCAGAATCGCAGGCGTGCCATAAAGTGCCGGAATCGGCCCGGTTGGTGCAGCAAACAGGGAAAGATAAGCCGCAGCGAATGCAATCCCCGGCACCAGATAAGGCAGGAAGGTGATTTGTCGCAGCGTCTGGCCGACCAGCGGGAACGACGTGCGCATCACGGCATAGCCGACCAGCAGCCCCAACACACCGGCGCAGACGGATGCACTGCCGACAATCCATAAGGTATTCCATGCGGCATGCCAGAATTCCGGTGTCAGCAGAATGCCGTTGTGCAGGGCAATGGTATCGAGGTTGTGTCCTACCCAGTAATCGAACGTAAAGTTATCGGCGGTAAAGCGGCCGGGCAGGATCATCACGGTGGAGAGGAACAGAGTCAGCAGCGGAATCGCAACACTGAAGAGCAGAAAAATGACCACAAAAGTGACCATCGGGCCCTGCAATTTGCCCAGCCGGTGCTGGTGTGCCGTCTGTCCTTTGCCGCCCACAGTGACAAAGCGGCGGGCTTCGCGCATCATCCGGGTGTCGATCAGCAGGGTGATCACGCCAATCAGCATAATTACGCCAGCCAGCACGGCGGCCACACCGGTCTGACGGGAGTCAATCGAACGGTAAAGCCCGGTGGCCAGCGTATCGTAATGCACCGGCAGGCCGAGAATGTACGGCACGGCAAATTCACCGATACAGTCAGCAAAAATCAGCAGCGCAGAAGAGAGGATCGCGGGACGGACCAAAGGCAAAATAATTTTGAACGCAATGGTCCGGCGCGATGCTTTGAGGATTCTTGCACACTCTTCCATCTGCCCGTCGAGGCGTTTGAGGGCGTTGCCGACAATCAAAATCACCAGTGGCACATAATGGATGGAGAGAATCACCACAATCGGGAAAAAGCCGTAGGCGATATGGTCCGGCACCTGAATGCCGAGCGCTTCAAACCAGCCGGGCTGACCGCCGATGGTGCGGTTTTTAAAGATAGTGTTCCACGCCAGCGCGAAAGTCCATGTCGGCAGCATAAAGGGGATAATCAAAGCGGTGGCAAACCATTTCTTGCCTTTCAGATTGGTCCGGTTGACGAGCCACGCCAGTAACACACCCAGAGCGACTGAAATCAGCACGGTGGTGACGGAGAGCAGCATGGTGTGCAGCAGGGGTTTCCAGAGCAGCAGCTCAGACATCCGGGAGGTCATGGCCCGTTTGATGTAATACCCGGTAAACGCGCCTTCCGCGCTATGCACCCGTGCGCTGTCACCGGCCTGAACGATGGCTGAGTCGGTCAGAATGGAGATCACCGGCGCCACGATTAAATAGGCAAACAGGACCAGTAAAAGGATACCAATCAGGTTCGCCGGTTCTTGTTTCGCAATAGCGATTTTGCGCCTGACCTGTTGCCACCATTGGGCTTTGGGGTAAGAGATGGTCGCTGTATTCATGCTTCATCAGGTTGGTTGGTGATTGAGTGTTGATTAAGCTAAGCATTTTGTGTGACAGTGGGATGACTGTTTTGCACGTATGTGCAATTGTCATGAAAGTTTCATTTTTTGTTCCCACGCGGGAGCTTGTGCCCATGCTCCCGCGTGACGTTTGTCCGGAAGATTCTGGCTTTTGTGGGTTGTTTGGTGCGCTTATTAGTTTTGTTGATCCAAGTGGCGCATGGTGCACGCGCCCCAGATACTCTTTCCGGGATGAAAGCGTATCCAGAAAATCCTTTTGGTGGGAGCTGGCCGGAGCGGTTTTATTCGCCATCCATGGCTCAGAAAACCTGAAAAATCTTCCTGATTTTTCTCCTGATTTTGTGTGGTTTTTGATTGCTGTGCTACTTTTTTACTATGGGTGTTTCCTATCGTTCCCACGGTCCGCCGTGGGAATGCATACGGGACTTGAAGTTGCCTGCTGTGTAACGTTTGCCCGGAAGATTCTGGCTTTTGTGGAAGATTTGGTGCGCTTATTAGTTTTGTTGACCCAAGTGGCGCTTGGTGCACGCGCCCCAGATACTCTTTCCGGGATGAAAGAGTATCCAGAAAATCCTTTTGGTGGGAGCTGGCCGGAGCGGTTTTGTAAGTGCATCCTGCACACAAAACCTGAAAAATCATCGTGATTTTTCTCCTGAATTTGGGGATTGCGTTCTTATGTTCCATGTAGGAAGAAAAGTAATAGAACTCCTATCCCCACCGAGGTACGGGGTTATCGCATGATAAACAGTTCAATTGTAATCTGAGTGGTTAAGAGCCATTTTTACTAATCTTGATTTCAATATATTGCATATTATGTGAGAGAGTGATCTAAAATTAATTTATTATTGAGTTTTTTGTTAGATATATTTTAAGTATTAATCCATTCTTTGATTGTGGGATTTGTTTGTTGAAATCTCAATTAATGTTGGAATAAGAGAATAGAACAGCTTTCAATAAATATAGGGTATAGTTGATTTAAAGTTGGAATTATAATGGATGAAGATGATAAAAATAAAAGAAAACCTACATTAATCAATATTGGGAATGCAAAAATAAAAAACCTTCAAATTGAAGGGCTAACAATTTCTGGTGATATCGATGGTATAAAAGGTGATTCACCAGAAATTGGTAATGCAAAAATTTCCCGTATTACACACATCAAAGATGATAATCTAAGTAGTCAACATAAAGCGCAGTTAATTCATTGTCTTAATGTTGCTATGAGCAAATCACCTGAATTAGTCAAAGATGTTGAGACTTTACAGAAATTTATTACATCTGGAGAAGGGGAACAGCCTATTATTGAGATGGCTAAAACGGCTTTGGTTAAATTTGCAGTTAAAAGTAGAGATAATCTATTGAAGGATTTGATAAATATTATTTTTGGAGAATGAGGTATGTTATTTTATAGCTCGGGGGTTTCTTGTGGTTTTTATTATGATTAGTTGGGTTTGAGATGATTTTATATATTAATCTGTATGGTTGTTAGATGTAGGTAAACAATATCCTTATGAATTAATCATTGTCTGACTTTAAATTAAAATTTGTATTTAAGCTATTGTTTTTGAATTGGTTATACGGATTGTCATGGAGTGTCCTATGCTTGAAAAAATAATCTCAGCAATTAATGATCGAAAAGAAATTAGCTTTAAGTATAGTGGATTATCTCGAGTTGCTCAACCTGCTGCTGTTGGTAAATCTTTATCTGGAAATATTATACTTCGTTGTTATCAAACTCAAGGTGACCACATTGAACCTGGGCATCAATGGAATTTGTGTATTATAGATAAAATGCAAGAACTAAATATAACTAAAACTACCTTTATAGAAAATCCACCAGGCTATAAACCTGGTGATAGCCATATGTGTGAAATATTTGCTGAATTATGAGTCCTGAATATTAGTACTGGGGCGAGTGCACAATACTTTGCTTGGAGCGAAAAAATAAATTAGCGCACTAGATCTGCTACTGAAGCCAGAATATTCAGAAAAGAATACCGGGATTAAAGCTTCTGTCCCTATAAGAAGTTTTAGAGTAACCAATTAGAAGGTGATTGACATGGCCGATAATATTCAGATTCAATGTATAAATAAGACCAATCGAACCAGCCCTTTCGAACGAATATCTCATATCGGAGGAATTACCCCAAGTGGTGGAAGGTGGAAATTAAGCCTTGATGAAGCGATAAAAGGAATTGAAAGCGGAAAATGGCAGTTTTATGTAGATGTTAAAGGTCAGTTTGTTTGGGTTGTTATATCAAAAAGTGCAAGTGGTCAAAAATATCTCAAAACACAAAAGGATGGAGAACAACCAAATAACTTACTCAGTTTGCCAGAGTGCCCATAACGGATATTTTGCCTCTGTCCTCTCATATACACCAATTGACACCCACCCCCACCAAGATTATCCTACTCGCTCACTGGCAAAATCCAGTGACGGGTTTAGGACCCCGGATTTAACCGTACGACATATAAATGTCAGCTTCGTGCTGACTTTTTTATGCAGCTTTTTACACCTGAATTTTATGATTTTGACTATTCTGTAAACGAAATCATTCTAAATAACGGTGGGCTGGATGAGGCTGACTTCGGTCAGGCCGTTTCCGTACGGGCGGTTGTCCTAACCTTGTTCAGTTCACCACCCATTCTTAGGACCTCTGAGTGGTGAAGTTTCTTTGACCTATCCGTACGGAGGCACTTATGCCTGCAACAATCGCTTACGATCCAAACCTTTCACAGAAAGCCCGCGAATATCTGATCCAGCTTGAAGATCATCTCAATGAGATGAATCAGAAAAGCCCACAAGCACGTGAGGTGCTGCTTTACCTGAATAAGCTGCTCACCATTCATGCTTCAATCAGAGAAGTGACCATGCTGGAAGTGGAAGTGCCGGAATAATATCGTTGTTCGAAACTAAGTTAACTCAGAGCCACGTTTGTGGCTCTTTTTGTTGGTGGATTACATCTCCTGAAACGCCATCTAACAGATAAGACTTAAACGTCCTTTTTGACATCCGTATGTGTTCCCACGCAGAGCATGGGAACAAGAATTCTTAGCCTCACCGAGCAAAATAAAACCATGAAAAAAGGGCAATACCAGGATTAAAGCGTCTGTCCTCGTAAGCTCGTAGTTAAAAAATGATAACGCGCAGTCTCGTTTTTATGTGATGGCAGAATGCACAATATGATGTATATGCTATAGTTTTTAATGAGTTATGGTAAGTTGATTAAAAGTCAGGCAGACAGAAAAACGAAACTGTCTGTTATTAAGAATGTTATGAGTAAAGGATATTATGTCGATTCATGGTCAAGAAAATGCACTTTTTGATGAGTGGAGAGGAAGCAGAAAAGGCTTCGTATCAGATGGCTTAGTTTCAGAATACGATTATTTAAATTCTGACATCAAAATCTGTATTGTATTAAAAGAAGTCAATGATCCTGATGGTGGCGGTTGGGATCTGAGAAAGTTTCTAGCTGATGGAGCAAGAACTCAAACATGGAACAATGTCGTTCGCTGGGTTACTGGTATCAGAAGCCCAGAACGTGAAATTCCTTGGAAGGAATTTGATGTAGTCAGCCAAGAAGATCGTAAGTATTCCCTCAAGTCTATATGTGCAATGAATTTGAAAAAATCACCCGGAACTCACACCGCAGACTACGCCTCACTCAATAAAGTGGCTTATGAAGACCGTAGCTATATTAAAAAACAGTATGCACTCTATGACCCTGACATCACAATATGTGGGGGAACTGGTGAACTGTTTAAAGATGTTGCTGGTTTTAACAACTCTGAATGGAAGAGAACCATTCGAGGTGTTTGGTGGTTCGAGAGAGCACCAATGAAATATGTAATTGCGTTTTGTCATCCTGAAGCAAGAGTAGATAATTCCTTGATTGTATATGGGTTAATTGATGCAATTCGTGAAATTTACTCATAACAAATTGCTCAAGCCGACTGCTAACGCGTGGCATTTTCAATTTAAAAAAAGTTTAGTGATTACGTGGCTTTGCTTGGGTTCAGTGGTCGGTTAGCTGCACCTTAGCAAGGCGTTATATTTCATTCAATATCGAGGGAACAATGCAAGATAAAAGAGTCAAAGACGTATATAGCTCTTACTTTCAATTTAATAATGAGCGAACTCTTTCCACAGATCTAAAAAGTGAACTTTTTAAATCTGAGTTTGAAGGGTGTTCAGTTTTTATCGACAAAACGCGTAAGTATGACAACCAGATAATCATCCATGGTGTTAGTGATACAGGAGACTTAGAGAGCTATTTGAGTTTGTATAAACATGGCATTTCTCCTGAAATTTCTATCGAGCCACAGGCAATAACTAATGAGTTGAAGGTATGGCTATCAAGTCGCGAGTTTGTGCCAGCTTATGAGCATGAGTTTCTCGAACTAAAGGCGGTAAACTACGTAGCGCTCGAAGAAGTTCCTGATGAAGTCAGAGTTGAACGATGGACACACGATAATGTCGATGCGTTTCTAGCCTTACTCAAAACGTCAGGTTTAGAGTGTTCGGATGAAATCTGGGATAAGAAGCGCTCATTTTATTGTACAGACACATTTCGCTGTTATGTCGCAAAAATAAATGGTGAACCCTGTGCTTGGGCAACGAGCTTTATCGAAAATGAATATGCAATATTAGCCAATGCGTATACACAAGAAGACTATCGCTCTAAAGGGTGTCAAACTGCTTTACTGCGGGCTCGAATTTCAGATGCAATGTCTTTAGGTGTACAGGTATTTTTAACTGATGTTATGCCAAACAGTACCAGTAGCAAGAATTGCAAATCAGTTGGTTTCTGCAGTGTTGGTGTACGAAGTGTATGGTGTAAGGACTAGAAATATAACAATCAATTCAACCGTGACTCGCAACGCGTGGCATTTTTGGTTTGCAGGTAGTTTAGGGTTTACGGAGCAATGCAGGGGCTTTTGCGTAGCGTTGCTCGCACAGTTAATTGGGCGTTATATGCCCGCAGATTAAAGCGTCTGTCCCCATAAGCTATCTCATATACACCAATTGACACCCATCCCCACCAAGATTATTCTACCCGCTCACTGGCAAAATCCAGTGACGGGCTTAGGAACCCCGGCAAAGACATAGTACATGGATGCCACATTACACAGGCATCACATGCGCTTAGCTGTATCCTGATTTTATATCATTAAATTATGGTGAGCTGGGCGGGGCTGACTTCGGTCGGGCCGTTTCCTATGTCACGGTAGTTCCTAACCCCGTTCAGTTCACCACCCGCAGCCTGGGAACCTTCGGGTGGTGATTCAACTCTGAATCATGACATAGGAGGCACTTATGCCTGCAACAATCACCTACGATCCAAACCTTTCACAGAAAGCCCGCGAATATCTGATCCAGCTTGAAGATCATCTCAATGAGATGAATCAGAAAAGCCCACAAGTACGTGAGGTGCTGCTTTACCTGAATAAGCTGCTCACCATTCATGCTTCAATCAGAGAAGTGACTATGCTGGAAGTGGAAGTGCCGGAATAACATTGTTGTTCGAAACTAAGTTAACTCAGAGCCACGTTTGTGGCTCTTTTTGCGGGTGGGTTACATCTCCTGAAACGCCATCTAACCGGTGTTTTTCAAGATAGTTGTCATCATCTGCTTAATATTTAAGCTGCTTTTTCTTCGTCAATTTCTGGTGTTTTGTCCGGGTTTAATTCAACCTTACCAACTGGCTCACAGTTCCTGATATTTCCTGACCAGCGCGCTGGATTCGCCTCTCGGTGTAACATCAAGACCTGTTTGCGGTTTTCTAAAATCTGTTTGTCTTTTCCATGATGACGCTCATCTGGCGTCACGTAATTGAGCGCACTGTGTTTGTGCTCCGTGTTATACCACTGAACGAATCGCTCTACCCATTCTCTGGCATCGTTCAGACTTCTAAATCCATTTGATGGCCATTGCGGGATATATTTCAACGTCCGGAACAGCGATTCCACATAAGGGTTATCATTACTCACCCGCGGACGGCTGTAAGAAGAGAGCACGCCAAGCTCTTCCATTTTTGCTTTCAGTGTCAGGGACTTCATCGGGCTGCCGTTATCTGAGTGCAGGACCAACGCCTGTTGAAAACATTTTTCCCGGAACACTGTCCGTTGCAATAATTCTGACGCCAACTCACCACATTCGGTTTCATGCACCTCATAACCCACGATTTTCCGGCTGTAAATATCTTCAATCAGATACAGGTAGTAAAACTGACCACGTACCGTTGAAGGCAGATAGGTGATATCCCAGGTGTGGACCTGATTTGGCTGTGTCGCAGTATAACTCGTTGGTTTTACAACTTTTTGTCGGCTCTTCTGGCGACCTCTCCCGGTCAGCTGTCCTGCTGCTTTTAAGACCCGGTAAAAACTCGATTCACTGGCAATATATTCTCCTTTATCCAACAAGGCCGGAACAATCTGCGCGGGCGGCAGACTGGCATATTCTGCAGTATTACAGATGTCGATAATCGCCCTTCGTTCCTGCTCTGAAAGCTTGTTGACCGGCGCCGGTCTCAATGCCTGTGGTCTTTGATCGGCCTGAACCTTTCCACCCTGATACCAGCGGCGGTAAGTCCGTAAATCAATCTGCGCTTCATCACAGGCTCTGATTAACCGGCAACCACTCTGGCAGGCTTCATGGATCAGTGCTATGAGACTTTTCCTGTCTTCGGTTGAGGTCAGTCGTCCCCGGGATCTTCCCCGTAAAAGGCTCTGAGCTTTTTTCTCAGCACCAGTAAAGCTGCAGTTTCAGCGAGTGCTTTTTCTTTATGTCGCAGCTCTTTTTTCAGGGCTTTGATTTCCTGTTTATCGGCCTTTGCCTGTTTTTTCGCTTCCGCTTCCCTTTCTTTAGCCGACATAAAGCCCTGCATACATTCACTGCGCCACTGATGAACCTGCTCAGGGTACAGGCCTTTTTCACGGCAGTACTGACTGAGCTCTGCTTCAGTCATAGAAAGGGTGTCGGCAACAACGGCCAGTTTGGTTTGTGCGGACCATTGTGAAGATGAAGTATGACTGTCTGGCAAAACGACTCCTGATTCTCTGAATGCTTTTCGCCAATTGTACAGGGTTGCTTCACAAATCCCTTCTTCTTTTGCCAGTTGAGCGACAGAAAGTGAATGTGGGGGTAACATTTTTTTCAGGATCGCTTCTTTTCTTTCTGGTGAATAGCGGGTCATCATTCCTCTTTAACCTCCCCTATGACTGGTTAATTTTTAACAGTGGCAACTATTCTGACAGAGGGGGTAACAGATAAAATTTAAACGTTATTTTTGAGTCCCGTATGTATTCCCACGCAGAGCATGGGAACAAGAATTTTCAGTCTTAATCAGAAAAATAACATCATGAAAAGGGGCTGGGGCGCGTGCACTATGCGCCGCTTGGATCGACAAAATTGATAAGCGCACCAAACCTGCCACTGAAGCCGGAATCTTCAGAAATGAATACCGGGATTAAAGCGTCTGTCCCAATAAGCCACATACTAAGTAATTGATAACTGATAAGCAATTATGCAAAATGCATCCTGATTAATATTAAAATAATGACAAAAGGGCTAACTCATGGCGCATGTTGCTTATCTGACGCTCTCCGGAGAAAAACAGGGGCTTATTTCTTCGGGATGCAATACCAAAGATTCAATGGGGAATCGTTATCAGTACATGGTATCTGGTCAATGAGGGTTTATGCGACAAAGCTGGAGTACAAAGGGGATCAAATCAGAGGAGAGTTTTTATATGACATTCAGGATCATTTCGGCCTTGACCCTGAAGATATAAATCATCCGGATTTGATAGATGAAGGTAGTGACTTACGCCATAGTCTTCCAAAGAAATTTGAGCTTCTTAAGGGGTTCAGATCATGGTATTTATTACAGCATTATACCGAATATAATTATCAGCCATTTATTACAACGATCCAGTTTGTAATGTAAGTAACGGGTTATGTATGAAAAAAATAATTCAAACAGTTTTTCTTGGTTTGTCCGCTATATGGTTGAGCCTGACGTGGCTATGGATTGCCAATATTCCGGTGTTCTCTTACCTGTTTGCTGACAGCGATGGTAATTTAGGGTTGTTATTTATTCTTTGTCTTTTCATTTTAAATCTGTTGATCACAGTAGTCAGTTGTATATATACATATAACAAAAAATACTGGTGGGGCTTGGTTGCCTATTTAGTTCTTGGTGGTGGCCCAATAATTGCGGCTTATTATGCCCGTTTTTCTTAAATAAAGTTCTAATAATAAGTTGAATGACGCATAAATTAAATATGAACAGGACAACATTATCTGCATAAGAATAACCCCTCAGATAGTGATTTTTATGAAGTGATACTTTACATCAATAAATTAATCACCATTCAGGACGCACCCGGAAAAGTCTCGGCTTCCGGAAAGGTTCGTCTCAAACAATAAGATCATTGTTCGAAACTAAGTTAACTCAGAGCCACTTTAGTTAGTTGTGGCTCTTTTTGTTGGTGCTTATTCACACGTTCCTATTCACAGTGACCCAATGAATCAGGACAAAAATCAGGAAGATTTTTGAAGGATTGGGCGCAGGGATGCGCTTCCAATCCTGCTCCGGCCAGCGATCACCAAAAGGCGTTTTCGCCCCTTTTCCGCCCTGAAAAGGGGCTGGGGCGCGTGCACTATGCGCCGCTTGGATCGACAAAATTGATAAGCGCACCAAACCTGCCACTGAAGCCGGAATCTTCAGAAATGAATACCAGGATTAAAGCGTCTGTCCCAATAAGTCAGTATATCCATACTGTTTTTTTTAAAATACTCTCTATTTTTTATAGAGTTATGATAGGTTGGTTGTAAGTTGGGCAGGTGACAAAACGAGCCAGCCTGTGATTAAGAATGTTAGCCAGAGCTATCGGGGAAAAACTATGATCAAAAAATTAGGTTCCTTACTCTCTTTTTTGGCATCTTCCGCTACCGGAAGCACAGCACCAAAGGATCAGGAAATTAACTTTTCTAAAGCTGAAGGATGGACGATTGAATCAAAAAGACCCTTCTTAATTGTCTCAGAATCTGGTGAAGCAATGATTGAAGAGCTTCAGCTAGACCAAAAATTTCAAAATGAAGCACTTGATTTCGTCAATTACATTGTTACAACTGCCCACCACAAGCAGTTTGGTGGAGAACCCAGCGCTGCGACCGAAGTGAACGGTGAGAATTGGAATGGTTATCTCCAGTCACAACCTGGTGGTATCGGGGGATATGAGTTCCAATTGGTAGCAAGATCTGGAGGTAAAACATATGTGTTTTATCTGGCACTTCCTGAATTGCCAAATGAGCCTGATATGCAGAAATATCGCGATTTAATATTGTCGTTAAAAGTTAGCTGACTCAATATTTATATTGTGGTTTAAATAATGGAGTACAAAATGAAAACAATCGGAATGTTAGGTGGTATGAGTTGGGAATCAACAGCCAGCTATTATAAGGCAATCAATGAAGGCGTTAAGTCTGAACTTGGTGGCCTGCATTCTGCGAAAATTTGTTTATACAGTGTGAATTTCGATGAAATTGAAAAGTTACAACATGAAGGCAAATGGAATGAAACAGCATTGATTTTATCGAATGCAGCAAAGTCAGTTGAAGCTGGCGGTGCGGATTTTTTGATAATTTGCACAAATACAATGCATAAGGTTGTTCCGGAAATTGAGGCTGAAATTTCTATCCCAATTCTTCATATTGCCGATGCAACGGCCAATAAATTGGTTGCTGATGGCGTTAAAAAAGTTGGGTTACTTGGTACTCGCTTCACAATGGAGCAGGATTTCTATAAAAGTCGTTTAGTTGATAAATTTGGTATTGATGTCGTTGTTCCTGATACCAATGAACAGACAGTTGTTCACGACATAATTTATGATGAATTGTGTCGGGGTGTTATTCGCACTGAATCAAGAGAACAGTATTTGAATATTGTCAGCGGTTTACATGAGCAGGGTGCCGAGGCTGTGATACTGGGTTGTACTGAAATCGCACTACTGATTCAGCAAGAACATACAAAAGTACCATTGTATGACACGACTGAAATTCATGCAGCTCAGGCTGTTCAATTAGCAATATCGAATGAGATAGCAATATAACTATACTAGTGTGACTACGACAAAGTCGGTTGGTAATTATACCGTCAGTCTCCCTTGGTAATCACACTAATTCACATCAACTCACCAACACCGGCTCAATCGTAATTTCGACTCTTTCTTTCCCGCGACCAGGGTTTTTCCGCTTCAGGTGAACCTGTCCGACTTCAGACGTTTGATGTAAATGTGTTCCGCCACATGGCACGCGGGCAAAGCCTTCTATTTTCCAGTAACGCTGTTCTGTTTCGATATCTGAAAAGTTACTTTCAACAGGGAGATCGGCATCGATAATATGCTGTACTTTCTTTTGAATATTGATGAGCAACTGACTGATATTCTCCGGAAATAACATATCAATTCTGCTTTTGTCCTCAGAAATATGAGCGCCAATTTTATCAATCGCCAGTTCCCGGTATAAGTATTCAAGGACTAATTCAGCAGCAAAGTGCAGTTTCATCAAAGCATATCGTCTTGGCCAGTTGATTATTGTTGTAACCTCATCACCAATGGCAAACTCAGGGGTGTGGGCAAGCGTATAAAAAATCTGCTTTCCTTGCTTTTCTGCTTTCACAACTTCAATGCCGCCTATTGTTCCGGAATCACTCTCCTGACCGCCAGATTCGGCATAAAAAATAGTGTCAGATAATTCAATGGTTTTGCCATCGATAGCCGTGACATAAGATGTTAATTCCGTTTGGTATGGGTTTTCCCAAAATATCTTTTTTGTCATTTTACACCTCTGTAAACAAGTCCATTTTGAACAAGAGACGGTTCATACACTATCATCAAGTGGTTAATACACTATCATCAAGTGGTTAATACACTATCATCAAATGGTTAATACACCACCATCAAATCACAACATCCTGATAATGATTCAGTTGCAATAACACCTGTTCGAAAGCAGCCACCCCTTGATCAAATTCCAAACGGGAATGAAAACCACCTAACGAGATTCTGAATCCATTGGTCAGCCCTGCCGGAGCGTTTGCCCGTGCAAATAAATCGGCGGCTCTCACTTTAATGCGGTTGGTCACCAATAAGTGCCTGAACTGGTTGAGATTGACTGACTCCGGCAGCGTGAGCCAGATATTCAGGCCGCCCCCCCCCGTGTGGTTAAACCATGGCGGTGAGCCATATCTTTAAACAGGTTCTGACGATAGCGCATTTCATCTGCTAAATATGCTTGATTCTGGTTAAATTCATGACTGTTTAAGAAGCGGGCGGCTAACTCAAAATTGAGTGTTGGCAGCATCCAGCATTGACTATGAATGTGCGCATTAAATGCCGCTTGCCACTGAGCGGGAATGAGGCTGTAGGCGATACGTAATCCGCCGGCGACATACTTTGACAGGCTTGAAAGATAAAAAACCCGGTCTTGGGCTCGTTGCTGGATAGGGCGCTGCCAATCTTCCGGCAGACAGTAATTCACATCATCTTCAACAATGTAAAAATCGTATTGACGACTGAGTGCGATGATTCTGTCCAGTTGCTGAGTTGTGTACCGTATATTGGTCGGATTTTGCATATTTGGGGTGATATACAGTAACTTGGGGTGATATTGCTGACAATACTTCTCAAGAATTTCAAGATCCAGCCCGTCGTCTGAGAAGGGAACACCTAACGTGTTGACATGGCTGGCTTCTGCGGCGTGCAGTAAACCGGGGTATGTCAGCGCTTCATGCAGGATATAATCGTTATTGCGGGTTAGTATCTGGACGCAGGTAAAAATGCCTTGCTGGGCACCGTTGGTAAAGCAAATATCGGGCATTCCTGCTTCAATTCCCTTAGAAGCAAGCCAGGAAAGAAAAGCTTTTTTATGCCTGTCCAGCCCCTGATAGGCATGAGTCATCACGCTTTCAACCGCTCCCGGATCATCGGACAACTCTTTCAACATATGAGCCAGATATAATTGTTGTCCCAGCATGGGTTGCATACTTGAGGCAAAGTCATACTCGCGGTTTTGCAGGTCTTTTTCTGTATTATTGCTTGTCTGGTGCAGCTGGCGGACGTAAGTTCCGTCCCCCAGTCTGGCATCCACAATGCCTTTTTTCTCAAGCAGGGCGTAGGCACGGGTGACTGTTCCGTGCGTAATATTCAAAGCGTCAGCCAAAATGCGCTGGGCTGGCAGCTTTTGGTCATGGACGAATTTCCCTTCATGAATGGCCTGTTCAATCACCCATGCCAGTGCCTGATATTTAGGATACTGCGAACATGCCTGTTCAAATTTTTCTGCACTGATTTCTTTCATTGTATTCATAGCGTTAATTGTATTCATAACAATAAATTTATTGATCAAAATTGTATCGTATGTGAAATTAAATGTAAGTTTAATTGCTTAATTGTATCAATACAATATTTAAATTTCAGAGGAAGAATAAATCACTATGGACAGTTCACTACTTGCAATTGCACCTTCTCTCATGCTTTTTTGTTTTATCAGTACCGTGACACCAGGGCCCAATAATATATTGCTTGCGCACTCTGGCGCTCAATTTGGAATTGCGAAAACGCTTCCCCATATACTGGGTATACGAACCGGGATGACATTGCTTCATCTGACAATTTTATCAGGACTCGGTCAGGTCTTTCAGCGTTGGCCCGTTGCTCATACGATATGTGCTTATATTGCTTCGGCTTACATTATCTATATGGCGGTAAAAATAGCCTTTGCAAAAGTTCACAGCGTGAATAATAAGGCGAAACCCATGGGGGTGATTCAGGCGGCGGCATTTCAGGTCATCAATCCCAAATCATGGGCAAGTCTGATCACGGCCAGTTCGGTATTTACGTTAAACGGTGATTTGTTCTGGCCATCAGCTTTACTGGGGGTTGTCATGTTTAATACCGCGACGATTCCCGGAACATTCATGTGGGTCACCATCGGGAAGCTTGTGTCGGGTAAACTTCAGCAGCCTGAGTACAACCGGATGTTCAATATGACAATGGGCCTTCTGTTATTAACGACATTACCCATGATATTCAGGTAAGTCATTTGTCTTGCGGAAGATATCAATGAGTTCAGTCACCACCCGCAGAATCAGGAATCTCCGGGAGGTGACTGAACGCTGAATTATGGCACCTGAAACTCAATGATCATATCATTCCAGTTTGCTCCGCCATGACTGGATGCCGAACGTCCCTGACATGCAAAACCAAGTTTCTCGTAAAATCCGATCAGTCTGTCTTTACAGGTCAGCACCATTCCCTGAAGATTTTTGTTTCGGCTTTCGGCAATAAAATGACGGGTCAGTAATGAAGCGTATCCTTTTCCCTGATAATCCGGATCGACCGCTAAGCCAAATACGGTTTGATAGCCACCTTCGGGACAATGTAGGCTAGGGTCCGTATACAGGATGTCCGGTAATTCTGGCTTGTGATAGATACAACCATTGGTATGCCCGACGATAACGCCTTCAACTTCCAGCACATAGAAGCATTCAGGAAAGACGGCAAACCTTTGTTGAAAAGAAGCGAGCGTTGCTGCTTCTGCTTCAGGAAAACATCGCAACTCGATTTGTGCGATCCGTTTGATATCTTCAGCAACGGCTTGTCTGATTTGGTACACAGTACTTTCTCCTTACCTGTGGGTTGGATATGCAAATTTAAGTGTCCGGATTGACGAGATTAAAGTGTCTGTCCCCGTAAACCTCGCCCGTAAACCGTTTCACCGAAAACTTAGCCGGTAAACAAAGAGAAACGCCCGTATGTTTTCGGGTCCAGCGAATTGACTTCAATATGAAATCCGGGCGCCTGACGCTCCCGTTTCCACTGATTGCGCTTAAACAGCCGGAAAAACAGCTCAACATAATGATTGAGCTGGTGATGGCTGTAGTGAGGAAACTCTCCGGTTAATGTTTCAAAAATGGTTTGCTGGCATTTTCGTTTTACCATAAACAACTCAACAATCCGGTCCAGAATGGCAAATGGCATCAGATCATCTTCGTCATTTTGCTGTTCTGGCCGTAATTCCGCAGTAGGCCGTTGATCAACCACCGGCTGTAAACAGGGGAGCGGGTAGGGTGTTTCATCGACCAGAATACCGGTGGTATTGAGCCAGCTGAGTATGTTCAGAATCCGTCCTTTGGTGATGCCGGATATCGGTGCCAGTACGCCGGAGGAATCGCCGTCCATGGTGACATAGCCAACCGCGCCTTCCGACATATTTGAGGTTGTCAGTAATAGTTTGTTGTCGATATTAGCCAACATCCAGATGCCCGGCGCGCGGACCCGGGCCTGAATGTTTTGTAATGGAATATCATCCTGTTCCCAGGTTAACGGCCGGGCAATGGTTTTTTCAGATAATGCCTGATAGCTTTTGATGAGCGGGTCGATATCCCAGCTGTCAAAACATGCGCCGGTGCCGGTTGCGACTGATTTGGCTGCATTGAGCGTTGTTTCGCTGCTGTTCCCGGTGCCCTGATATAAGGTCAGCATGTAGTGATGCATGATGCGTTTGGTCAGTGACGGGATGTCACTCAGCAGACGGCCGTCTGCTGAAGTTTCCGGCAGAAACCGCGCTAAGTGCGTTGACAGTTGCCGGCCTTTTCTTTTGTATTCTGACAGTTCAAGGTAAACCGAAAGATGTGTCGCCACGGCGACCAGTGCGCTGTCTGCACCGCCGCTGAGACTCAGGGCAAAGCCATTGGTGGCGGTCTTTTTGGACCAGTCCCGCAGGCCGAGTGCGACCGCGCGGATGGCTTCTTCATGGTGCAGGCCGGCAGAGGTTTCCCATGGCTGAAGTGGCGGTACACTCACCGGTGGCACGGATGTGACCGCGGAGGCTTCCGGACTGGCTGCAACATCACCGGGGTGAGTGTCCAGACAGATGGTATCCGTCATGATGTTGTTCAGTTCTGCGGTCTGTGAGTTCATCTGCTGGACAAGCCGGTTATCGTGCGCATCAATAGCTGCACAAATGATCGCGCTGTCCGTGAAGTGCAGCCTTTCTCCCTGCGCGATAATGTCACCGCCGGAAGCGATCAGGCAGCCGCCATCGTAGACCGCCCGTCCGGATTCACAGCCATTGAGGTTTGAATAAATATAAGCGGCACCGAACGTCCGGCTGCCGTCAATCACCATCTGTTTGCGGGTTGCAAATTTACCAATGGCAAAGTGGCTGGCTGAGGCATTGATGATAATGTCGACGCCCCGGTCAAATAAGGCGCGGGCAGAGCGGTTTGGCACCCAGGATTCTTCACAGGTTTCAAATCCGATCCGGTAACCCTGATAGTCGAAGGTTGGGTCACCGACGGGAATCGGGTATCCCGTGATCTGATCGGTATAAACCACGCTGCCGGACTCCCACCGGGAGAACCAGCGGGCTTCATAGTGAATGCCATTCATTGCCAGCTGTTTTTTAAACGCCATGCCCTGAATGATTTGGCTATCCGGCGAGTTTTGGAGCAGGGCCACGGCGTTATATAAGCGGTTGCAAAACAGCACCGGTAAGCCGACGGTGACCAGCACACCGTCCGGAATCCGGAGCCGGGAAAGCGCCTGCAATGCGGTGTCGGTGAGTTTTTCCTGATAGAAATAATCTTCACATCCGTAACCGGATATGCCGAGCTCCGGTGTCACGATCAGGGTCGCCCCGGCTTTGGCCGCCTGATCAATCACGGCCTGAATACGGGAGATATTCCCTGTCCAGTCACGGGGAGTTTGATTGATACTTGCCGATGAAACAATCATTGGAGTTGCCTCTGAAATTGGAGGATATGAGATAAATTATAACCTTATCGCCGGGGAAGCTGAATAGCTGCGCTATTCCTGAGACCCTGGCAAACAGTGCGGAAGACAATAGATTGAATCGAACCGAACCGGCTGACCGCCATTTCTTTGCAATATATTGCCGCTACGCTGGTTAAAAAACAGCCTTTCACGGAGGATCTATGAACAGGGCTTTTTCACGGACTACTTTTTTTCTGAGCACTTTTTCAACGACTATCGTACTCGGACTGACGGTGGTGCTTGCCGGTTGTGTTTCACATTCCGGTACATCAGGCAGTTCAGCATTATCAGGCCAGAAGGTGTCACTACACAAGCTTGGCCGGTATCAAACCCGGATATTTGATGAAAGTGCTGCAGAAATTGCGGCGTACTCACCCAAAACACAGTCGCTTTATGTGGTTGACGGCGGGGAAAACAGTATCGACGTGATTGATATTTCAGATCCGGCCTCTCCGGTGAAACGCGCAGAATTACAGGCCGGGGCGTTGGGGTCCGGTATTCAGAGCGTTGATGTGGCGCATGGGCTGGTTGCCGTTGCGGTTGAGAATAAAGATTCGCAACACTTTAACCGGCAAAACAATGGGTTGGTTGCCTTTTTTGATGTTGTGACGAACCAGCCCCTTGGACAGGTCACGGTCGGCAGCCTGCCGGATATGGTGAAATTTACCAAAGACGGCCAAAAGCTATTGGTCGCTAATGAAGGTGAGCCTTGTCTGGATTATCTGTGTGATCCCAAAGGTTCGGTCAGTGTGATTGATTTAAGCCGGGGTGTGAATCATGCCCGCACAATGACACTGGGTTTTGATGATTTCAGCGCAGACGCACTCAGAGCCAGACAGGTGAGAATCCGCCCCGGCTCAACTCCGGCTGAAGATCTGGAACCCGAATACATTACTATCAGTGACGATAACCAGACAGCGTGGGTCGCATTGCAGGAAAATAATGCGTTGGCGGTGATTGACCTGAAGCACAACCGGCTGAAAACAATCACCGGGCTGGGTTATAAAAACCACGCTTTGCCCGGTCAGGGGCTGGATGGGAATGATAAAGATAAGCGGGCCGATATCCGCCAGTGGCCGGTTATGGGGATGTATCAGCCTGACGGGATTTCCGGCTGCCGGATCAATGGCCGGAATTATGTGCTGACAGCGAATGAAGGGGATGGCCGGGAATACAGTGAAGATAAGAAAGACCCACACTATAATCCGGCAGCCAATGATGAAGTCAGGATTGCAGATGTAAAACTGGATCCGGACAAGTTCCCAAATGCCCAAAAAATACAGCATGTAAAACACGGGATTGGCCGGTTGAAAATTGCGCGGGATATGGGTGATACAGATGGTGATGGTGACTATGACCAGCTGTATAGTTTTGGTGCCCGTTCGTTTTCAATCTTTGATGCGGATGGACGTCTGGTTTCAGACAGCGGGGACGATTTTGAACAGATCACAGCTCAGCGTTATCCAAAACATTTCAATGCCAGCAACACCAAAAATAAAATCGACAACCGCAGTGATAACAAAGGCCCGGAGCCGGAAAATGTGGTGTGTTATCAACACCATCAGGCGACTTATGCATTCGTTGGTCTGGAAAGGATCGGTGGCATCATGATTTACAATATCTCCGACCCGACGCAGCCGGTTTTTGTTGATTATATCAATGACCGGGATTTTTCAGCAGAACCGAAAAAGCTGGTTCCGGCCGGGAAAGGTGGCGATTTAGGGCCGGAAGGTCTGTTAATTATTCCGGCAGCACATAGTCCGACACAAACCGCTTTGCTGGTTACCGCCAATGAGGTCAGCGGCTCGACGACGATTTATGAAATCCGGTAAATCAACTACAGACGGCGATCGGATCTGGCAGAATTGACGGACTGATGCCAGAGCAAAGGGGCGGTGTCCCTTTGCTCTGTTGCTCCAGGATAATCAGATTAATCCCCGCACATACTTGACTGCATCCCGGAGTTCACCATGAAGCGATGAGTAATTGATGATGTTGTCAACTTTGTTGAAACCATTCTTTTGCAGCACCTTTTCAGAGCCGGTATTGCCGGTTAGTACATACGCCGTGACCGAATCAAGTGCAGACTCAGATGCCAGGAAGGCCATGAATTTTTCCACGGCTTGTGACGCGATACCTTTGGATACAAAGGATTGACCGACCCGATAGCCAAGCTCTCCTGATTTCTTTTCCCTGTTTATCCGGTGAATGTTAATTCGTCCGCAAATGTTGCCATGCTGATCGCGAATTAACATGGGATACATTTCACCGCACCGGTGCAGCAGTAAAAATTCCAAAATCTGTGCTTTGACGCTGTCTGGCGTATAAAAATCATCCCCTCTGGGTTCGACAAACTGTTCAAACCAGCCCCGGTTTTCCAGCTCAAATGCCAGTAATTCAGTCACATCACTGACAGACAGAAGGCTTATTTCCACACTCATTTGATTTACCCTGATGCCTCACAGGCAGAATACTTGTCGCTATTTTGTGATCGAATGCGGTCACAAGCAAATATTCTGCAACGGTTTGTCGTGAGCAGACAATGTGGATCAAAGATAAAAAACAGCAACCAGTGACGAGCCCAGAGCAATTCCCAAATTGACAAACAGTCTTGATAATGAATTTGACATGGCATGGTAGCTTTTGTCTGAAGATTGAAACAACATAAGGGTATTGGATGGCTGGAATAATCCGCATCCAATACCAAAAGAGGCCAGACAAATGAACGTGTAAGCGGTGCTGAATTGTTCCTTCAGTAACCCGAGCGTTCCGGCAAACATGAACACAAAGCCTATGATGCAGATCTTCTGATAACCATATTTGGCAATAAATCCCGGAGATATTTTCGATATGAATACAGTGAAAACCGGTAATGTCATCACAATAAAAGAAACAAACAAAATATTATCAGATGCTAATAATTTTATAGGCGGAATGATAAACATACATGAAGTTGAAGAACCAAGAAATAGTGATCCTAATATTGATAAATAAAACTTAAAATTTAAAATATGCTTATTAAATAGCACGCCCTGATGCTTGCTTTTAATTTCTGAATATATGATTAATATCGCTAATCCAAGAGATGCAGTAAGAAGCCATCCCATTGAAAAAATAATTCCGCTAATAAGACTGATAACGAAAGAAGAATAAATTAATAATTGAAATTGATGATGTCTTACAATATTGTTGTTAACCTTTTCTATTTTTAACGATAAAAATAAAGATACCAAACAGAAGGGAATATTGATGTAAAATAACCATTCCCATGAAAAATAATTAAGAATGAATCCCCCAACTGTTGGAGCGAGTATCGGACCAATACTTGCAAAAGTGATTACAGTTGCTATTGATTTTGTTTTATTTTTTTCTGTTACATATTGGCTGGTGAGTGTGATTGCTGTCGATTGTATCATGGCCGCAGATATACCCTGAATTCCCCGAAATAAAATGAGTATCCACATCGACGGTGAAAAAGCACACAACACTGATGACACTAAAAGCAGTAGCATTCCTGATTTAAATACGATGATAGATCCATATTTTGAAGATAAATCACCAAAAAACAGAATCGTTCCACATAACATCAATGAATAACTCGTTAATATTAACGGACCAGAGGAATTGATTCCGTGTAAAGACTGAGTAATGTGGCTGACGGCGATTGCGACAATTCCGGTATCAAACATAGAGAGAAACATACCAATTGCCGCAATCGTCGTTATTTTAATGTTTTTATCCATATCTATTCTGCCCATCACTCATAAGAAAATTCAAAAGAGGTTTCGTCTCTTCATTTTTATAACTCGTTCCTGACCAATTTGCTTCAGTAATTGAAATATCTTCGTCATCAATTTATACGAAGAGATATTTTACTGATTATTAATAAGTTTATTTATATTTTTTGTGATCTATGTTGCTTTTATTTTTAATGCAATAAATATTTAAATTAGTTCATTAATAATCTGTGCCATTAATTTAAAGAGCGCATATTCATTTTTTCAATGATTAGTGAATTTTAAATGTATATACCGAAGTGACCTCAAGATGCCTATTCAGCGAGCATTGATTGGTTTCTGAGCAAGGCACACCTCCTTTATAAGAAAAGAGGGCAAATAGAGTCATTCTACGTTGAAAATCAGTAACGCAGGACAGGAGCCAATCAATCTCGCCCTTCGGGAGCTCATCAACAGGTTCATTTATCGTAGTGATAAACATTTGCGTATGAAATTAATTATCATTATTATTGATTTTATTAACAACATTAGCCTGACTGAAGTAAGGATATCAATGCGTAACCGCCGTATGGAGCTTTTTGGCAAGGTGATTCCGGTGCCCTGTCTCGTGATTTTCTGGTCTCTGTTTTTCGGTTTTTTTGCCTGTTCTGAAGCATGGGCTGAGCAGCAGGTCACGCATGCGATGGGCACGACACGCGTGCAGAAAACGGTTCGTGTTGTGACCTTGTTCCAGGGGGCGACGGACTCTGTGGTGGCTCTCGGAATTCGTCCGGTCGGTGTGGTTGATTCCTGGGCTGAAAAACCAACCTACCGGTATTTGCGATCGTCATTACAAGGCGTGGCTCATGTCGGGCTGGAGACCCAGCCTAATCTGGAAGTTATTGCGGCATTGCAGCCGGATTTAATTATTGGTGCCCGTTCCCGGCATGAAAAGATTTATTCACAGTTGTCGGCTATTGCTCCCACGGTATTTGCCGACAATGTGTATGATTTTGAGCACACGTTGGATCTGGTGGCTGAAGCAACGGGCCGGGAGCAGGAGAAAGCGCAGCTGTGGCATCAGTGGCAAGCGCGTGTTACGGCATTTCGCAGCCAGTTAAAGAAACACATTCCGGACTGGCCGGCCACCGCTTCGGTGATTGATGTTCGTTCAGATCATTTGCGTTTATATCTGCAACAAAGCTTCGCCGGGACGGTATTAACGTCGATTGGGTTTCAGCTGCCGCATCCGGCGGGTGCTTCGGGCTGGGGAGTGAAGCTGAAATCTAAAGAGGCTTTGCCAACGCTCAATGCGGACGTTTTTTTTGTGATTCTTCATTCTGATGCGCCAGCCGTGAGACAAAACTATCAGTCATGGCGGCTTCACCCGTTGTGGAAAATCCTTAAAGCGCCAAAACATCATCAGGTTTATCTGGCGGACCGGACGAGCTGGCTCTTGTCGGGCGGTATTTTGGGTGCAAATCTGATGCTGGGCCAGTTATCTGAGATGTATCATCTGAATTCATCAGCCCTGTAGCGTGGTTTTATGTTAATTGCACACCATCAAACGGGGTATCGTTGGGGACTTATTTTTATCTCGTTGTCTATACTCATGGCCGCGTTTGTGGTGAGCCTGGCTTGCGGCCAGTATCCGATTCCTTTAGCGAGGTTATGGGATGCTTTTCTGACGCCGGATCCCGGCTCAATTGATTATGTCATTCTCACAACGACCCGCTTATCCCGCAGTGTTGTTGCCTGCTCGGTTGGCGCAGGGCTGGCGGTGGCTGGTGTGCTGATGCAATCGCTGACCCGTAACCCTTTAGCCTCACCTGCGATATTCGGGGTCAATAGCGGTGCGGTATTTTTTATCGTGTTATTTGCAAATTTCTTCGCGGTTGGCTCACCCGATGATTATCTCTGGATTGCTTTTTCCGGAGCTGCCATCGCCGGGATACTGGTCTATGGACTCGGCAGTTTAGGTTATGACGGCTTGTCGCCAGTTCGGGTGGTGCTGGCGGGGGCTGCGATTTCGGCCCTGTTTATGGCGTTTACACAAGGGGTGCTGGTGACAGGGCAGGAAGGCGTTGACAGCGTGCTGTTCTGGGCGGCAGGTTCGGTTTCAGGGCATGAATTAACCACGGTGATGCCCGTATTACCTTATATCTGGGGGGCAATCACCGGCTCGGTGCTGCTTGCGCCACACCTCAATATTTTGCTGTCCGGCGATGATATCGCGACCGGGCTGGGCCAGAATACCGGCCTGATAAAAGTGGTCATGAGTCTCTTCATTATCAGTCTTGCCGGGGCGTGTGTGGCAATTGCCGGAAATATTGGTTTCATCGGTTTGATTGTGCCGCATATGGTGCGGGCTGTGGTGGGAAATCATCACAAATGGTTGCTGATTCTGAGTGCGTTTTGGGGGGCGATTTTATTATTGCTGGCAGATATCGCCAGCCGGTTAGTACTCGCACCGCAAGAGATCCCGATAGGGGTGATGACCGCCGCGTTTGGTGCGCCTTTTTTCATTTATCTGGCCCGCAAAGGACTTCAGCATGGATAAACAGTTGACCTTTCGCCACCGCTGGTTTTCGTTTTCGGTGACGTATTCGTCCCTGCTGGCGTTATTATTTGCGCTGTTCCTGACGTTGCTGGTGATGTGGGTTGCCTTATCTGCCGGAACATCGGATACAGGCGGGACCGGTCTGAGCAGATCCGGGAGTCTGGCACAGTTTGTCGCAGAAACGCTGCGCCTGCCGCGAATCCTGATGGCGGCCATGGTTGGTGCGGCATTAGGCGGTGCCGGTCTGATACTTCAGTCTGTGATCCGTAATCCGCTGGCCTCACCGGATATTATCGGCATAACCAGTGGCGCATCTGCTGCGGCTGTGGTGTTTCTGTTCTTTTTTAAGCCGGTGCTGGGGATTGGGTGGCTGCCAGTGTTTGCTATCGGTGGCGCATTGAGCGCCAGTTTGTTGATCTATGTTCTGGCCTGGCGTCGTGGGGTTTCACCGATGCGTTTGGTGCTGGTTGGGATCGGCGTCTCGGCGGCGATGAGTGCGATAGTGACTTTGCTGATTGCAGTCAGTCCGGAATCAACCAGTATGATGGCGTATATCTGGCTGACCGGGAGTGTCTATGGCACCAACTGGCATGACGTTGAACGGTTATTCCCGTGGATTTTGGTCAGTTTCAGCCTTTCCCTTTATTTCTCCCGCCGGATGAATGCGCAGGAACTGGGCGACCAAACCGCAGTGGGTTTAGGGGTGTCGCTGCAAGGAACACGTATATGGATGTTGTTGCTTAGCGTGATGATGGCGGCCCCGGCGATTGCATATGCGGGTGCGGTGAGCTTTGTCGGCTTGATTGCCCCGCATATTGCCCGCCGTTTGATGGCCAGAAGTTTTGCGTTGTTGCTGCCGGTGACTGCATTAACCGGGGCTTGCCTGGTGGTGCTGGCTGATTTATGCGGGCGTTTGTTATTTCAGCCGCTGGACGTCCCGGCCGGCGTGTTTGTGTCGGCCATCGGCGCACCTTTCTTTATCTTTTTACTCTACCGGCAACGGTTCTGACCATCGGAACAGGAGATGACTTTGCAAGCGTTCACGCCGATCAACCCGGGCATACCATTAAACACGAATCGTCTGCAACTTGGCTACAGCGGGAAGACGATCATTCATGCATTGGATCTAGCGATCCAGCCCCATCAGATTACGGCACTGGTCGGGGGGAACGGATGTGGTAAATCGACCCTGCTGAAATCACTGGCGCGTTTGCTTAAACCCCGGTCCGGCCAGATTTTTCTTTACGACCAGGATCTGAACCGGCTGCCGGGTAAATCGGTGGCGCGCCGGTTGGCGATTCTGCCTCAGGGCCCTGTGGCACCGGAAGGATTGTTGGTCGGACAATTGGTGAAACAGGGCCGGTATCCGCACCAGAACTGGTTGCAAAGCTGGAGTGAAGAAGATGAGCGGCTGGTCAGAAAAGCACTGGCGGATACCCACATGCTTGAGCTGGCTGACCGCCCGGTGGAGTCTTTATCGGGTGGTCAGCGCCAGAGAGCGTGGATCGCAATGGCTCTGGCTCAGGATACCGACGTGTTATTGCTCGATGAGCCAACGACTTACTTAGATCTCACCCATCAGATTGAAATTCTGGATTTGTTGTTTGAGCTGAACCAAAAGCAGCAGACCACGATTTTGATGGTGTTGCATGATCTGAATCTTGCCTGTCGCTATGCGCATCAAATGATTGCGGTGAAGGATGGAGAGGTTTTTCGTCAGGGGCCACCGGAACAGATTCTGGACTTTGACATGGTTGAGGCAGTCTTTGGGATGAAATGCCATATCACCACAGATCCTCTGTTCGGGACACCGATGTGCATTCCTTATGGAAAGGGGCGTCAGATCAGACATGAACACAACAGCAATCCGGTCTAGGGAGCCCTTGCTATCCGTCAGACAATGGCACCGGCTGGCTCAACTGGGGCTGAAAGATGCCCGCGATGTGGCTTCTCCTGCGGTTGAGATGCAGGCACTGACAGATGATGACGTTTGCCTTGATATTCTCAGGCAGATTCAGCCGGAGATCGGTGCGCCGGATTTAAAAGTGACTGCATCGCTGGTCATCAAACGGGTGGCATTTCTGACACTGGCACCGCTGCTATATTCGATGTCTGTGTATCATCAGGGGCTGGATATGTCGATTCAGAATTGCATGTTTGAGTACCCTTTAGAGAACCGGATTTGGCGCTCACAAATGCCGCTGAAAAACTTGCGGGTCAGCGCCCCGGCTCAGGACCGCGCCCGTTGGCGTACAGCATTGCTGACCCGGGCTTTTGAGGGAAATTTATCCATGCTGGTTTTGCAGTTACACCGGCTCACGCGGGTTCAGCAATCTGTGTTATGGGAAAACATCGCAGTGCGGATTTTCAGTATTTATGAGCGGAGGATTTTACCGGATATAAAGCAACCAGCAGCGACGACCCAGGCCCTCGGGGATTTGTCATTTTTACTCAATCCGGAAACCACAGATCTGTTCGGGACTGCCCGTAATCCGGTTGCCCGTTATTTCTCTGACAAAACCATCGTTCCGGGTTTGCCTGAGCCAGTCCGGGTCCGGCGGACGTGTTGTTATTATTACCGGGCGACCAAGCCCGCACAATATTGTAATAACTGCCCTTTGTCATGTAAAAAGGCCATGAAAAAAGCGCTGTGAAAGCAGTTCATTTTTACAGCGCCAGATGTTGATAAGATTTTCCAGATGTTGATAAGCACGATTTCAGCCAGTCAATCAAGGGTATTCTTGTTGACTGGCTTTCAGGTCAATCAGACGAAGTGATCAAACTCAGAAGGTTAAACCGTAACCCAGTGTGATGGTTCGTCCGCGTCCTTTGAAATAGAAATCATCATTTTTGTAGGCGCTTTGTGAGTAGTAAGTCAAGTAGTCTTCATTCAGCAGATTTGCGACAGAGACTTTCAGTTTACCGACTGGCAGCTCATATCCCAGTGAGGCATCAACCAGGGTGTAGCCATTAAAATCAAGTTCTTCGTCATCGAAGGTGCGATCAAAGTTGTGGCTGGCTTGCAGCATGGTCGATAATTGTTCATTCCAGTGGGCTGTCCATGCCAGACGTAAACGGTTGGGTGGAATGTCAGCTCCGGTCAGTTTGGTGTCGACATGTCCGTCGCCGTCGGTATCTGATTTCCCCTGAATGTAAGAGTAACCGGCTTCCAGCTTATGTGCCGGAGTGAGAGTGTAGCCGACAGAAGCTTCTGCCCCATGGATCTCTTTTTTCTCCCGCTTTACAGTGTAAAGGCCGTTATTTTCCACAATCCGGCTGCCAAGTTTCGAGTCAGACTGGTAATAACTGATTTCCAGATCGAGGCGATCCTTGTTGATGCGAAAGCCACCTTCATAGTTATCGGTGATAATCGGAGACAGGTCGATGAGATGATCCACGTCTTGTCCGGTTGTATTGACGCCTCTGAGAACCCGTCCGACATCGGGCATCCCGAATCCCTGTGAATAGTTGGCAAACACACTGACATCTGGCGTGATTTTGTATAAGGCGCCAACATTGTAGACCGTTTTATCAAAGGTTGGTTTGCCGCCATCGACTGTGACACCATTGCGTGCGGCGACGGTTTGATAGGTCGGGATCTTGAGACGCGCATTTTCATAACGGGCACCGGTTTGCAGGATCAGCTGTTCAAAAGGCTTAAATTCCAGCTGAATGAAAGGTGCATAATTATAGTAAGTGGTTTTGGGGACATATGTCCGTCCGGTCAGAATCAGCTGCTGGCGGGTGGTATCTTTGAGTAAATCCAGCCCGGCAGTCACCTTCAGGGTTTGGTCAAACAGATCATCTTTTGACAAGCTCAGCTTGGCCCCAAGTTTATCCGATTCGTTCTGGGACTGATCATAGATGGTGTCCGGTGTGTTTGGGTCCTGAAAGCTTGAAGAAGTCGTTGCACCGTAGCGGGCCCTGAATTTTTGATAAAAAGTTTGTGCTTTCAGAGACATGCCGGATAAATCGGTATCGGTGTAGACCAGACTATAGGTTTGGACTTTGTTGAATGGTTTATCTCCTTCTGGCCGTTCTTTGACGGAAGAAGTCGCGATGCCCTGATCTCTGTCTCCGGAAACCCCTTTGAAATTCATGCGTCCGACCAGCTGATAATGATTGATTTCAAACTGAAGGTTTTTGCTGTCGCTGAACCAGTAGCCTAATTTCCCGAACCCATCAAAGGTATTTGAATCCATCAGATCACCCCGGACAGTGGCTGCACCGATATAGTCGCCGTCCGAATCCTGGTAGACACCCTGCACATCTCCGGCGAGCCCGGCCAGATAATCCCAGTTACCTTGAGAGCCTTTGGCATTATAGCTGGCGCGGTATGAGAGCGAATCTGAACCGGCGTCGTTGGTGGGGGTGGTCAGCTGAACGTTGATGTGCTGCTTTAAGGCTTGATCCGAATCATTGGACTTGGTGATGAAGTTGATGATTGCGCCGGTAGCGCCCATGCCGTGAATAGCTGTTGCGCCATGAATCACTTCAATGCGTTCAACCATTGACAGATCAATGGTGTGTGCGGAACGGCTGCCTTCTCTTAAAGGATTCGACTGTGGCACGCCATCGATCATATATAAGACCGAACGTCCTCTGAATGTCTGGCTGCTGTTATTGAGCTTTTGAGTGTTCGGTGAATAAGCAGGTAACAGGTTTGATAAGATCTGAGAGCTATCGGTTGAAATGGCTAACTGCGCTTCGATTTCCTGTTGGCTGATGATCGTAATTTTTTGTGGAAGGTTTTGTCTGGTGGTGTTGATTCGGCTGGATTCCACAATCATGGTCTCCATTTGTTTCTCTTCACCGGATGTATTCTCTGCTGCAACCGCATACACGGGAATGAAGGCAGAAAGCGTGATGGGAAGTAAAAGTTTGGGTTTTGGCATACCTGGCTGACCTTTTTTATTTGCTGTTTGTTTATTGTTAATACTCATAATAATGAAAATTATTATCATTTTCATTTATTATTCACAAAAAAATCAATAAATAAAGCCTGAACCAGAAAATGGGTGACAGGGAAAGACGGTGACAAGACGGTGGTAATAAGGACCAGACGTGCCGGGAGGGCCCGGCAGATGTTTCAATGATCAGTTTTGAGAATACCTTATGTGAGGATGTCAGATGTGAGGACAGGCACCATTTCGATGCCCGTCTTTATTTTTCCAGGGTCATATCAACAGATGTGAGGACAGGCACCATTTCGATGCCCGTCTTTATTTTTCCAGGGTCATATCAATATGTGGGATATCATCCTCAAGGTACATGGGGGATGTGGGTACAAATCCATGTTTTCCATAGAAACCAGCCAGATGCGCCTGAGCTCCGATTTCGATCGTTTCACCCGGCCACAATGACTCACAGTCTGTCAATGCCTGTGTCATTAGCCGGTGCCCCGTGCCACCGCGTTCACTTTTCAGAATAGCGACCCGGCCAATACTGACCGAAGGATAACTGAGTCCTTTTGGTAACAGGCGGGCACAGGCGATCAACTGGTCGTTCTGATAGCCAAGCAGATGATAAACGCCGGGATGATGATCTTTATCATCCAGTTCAGGATAGGGGCAGTTTTGCTCCACGACGAAAACATCGACCCGGAGTTTGAGTAATTGATACAACTGAATGGGGGTGAGCTGAGCAAAGGAGAGAAGTTGCCAGGTGATCATTGTGACTCCATGTTAAATTGACGGAAAGATTCAATTTAACAATTGTGTCAGCAATGTGCATTAACAATGATTCATTTTGTCCTGATTTGTTGTGTGAATCATCCGGGAGCTGCTGACCGGTGATGAGGCGCACCACCAGCACGAGGAAGCGGTGACGTATCATCCCATTCTAAGTCACTTTCTGATCTGGATATATCTGGTTCCGCAAACCGCTCAAGCCATCCATGGGCACTTATCCAGATGATCAGTTTATTTGACAGATTGGTATCAGCAAGCATTCAGTCAGTGGATGAATCAGGAAAGGGGGCTATGGCGCCTGTCCCTGCAATTTCAATTTTTCCTGCTCTGTCAAAGTCTCCAGATAAGCGATCAGCATTGTTGAAACATGCTGTGCAAACGCACTGATTTCTTCTGTGGTTCGTGGTGCTTCTGAAAAACGCTTACCCACAGCACTGACAGTCATGCGTAATACGTTTGTTGCCATCGTTTGTGTTGTGCTGTCTGAAGCGGGCAGGATACCGGAAATGAAAGCTGAACAGACAGTTTGCATTTCGGCGCCAATGATGCCGGCTTCCGGTGAATCGCGGAATAAGGGGGCGGCATCACTGAGGGCCATTCTGATCTTCGCCTCGTCACATTCAGATTTGATGAATGCATAAACCAGCCGCTGAACTCTTACCGTATAACAAAGGGAAGTTTCTTCTAAGATCTGCTTCAGCATCGTGGCGGTTTCCTCCCATTCATCAGACTGAAGCCGGAACAGAATCGCAGCTTTATTGGGAAAGTATTGATACAGTGACCCCACACTCACACCAGCTCTTTCGGCAACACGGGCTGTTGTAAAGCGGGTAATGCCTTCATTTTCGAGCACTTGTACGGCGGCTTCAAGAATAGAGGCCACTAAATCTGAAGAGCGGGATTGTTGTGGTCTTTTTCTTGATTTCAGTTGCGGCTGTTTTGCTGTACTCATGGTGTCTCCTGAACCGATCAATAATGTGAACACTGAATGATGCATCTTTCATTATTGATGATTATTTTTTATATTTATCAATATCTTAATGTAAAAAATTCTTTGCCGGGAATGCGATTATTCAAATACTGCTATCCATCGTACTCTGTAATGCGACGAAAAGTTCGCATTTTAAATTACGACAGGAATCATGACTCATGGCAACTATAGCTTTATCCAAAACGGAAAAAGGATTATCCAAAACAGAAAACCGGCGGTTAATGTTACTGACTCTGATTTTGTTTGGTGCATATTTATGTGTTGCAATTTCATTGCCAATTGTCTCAGTCTTTGTGACCGGGCCGCTTGGACTGAATAATACGATGGCAGGTCTGGCGGTGGGAATTACTTTTTTCTCTTCGATTATCACCCGCGGTTATGCCGGGCGATTGTCGGACCGCTTGGGGCCTAAGCAGGCACTTGGACGGGGACTGGCATATTATGCGCTGGGGGCGTTGGTCTCACTGATCGCAGGTCTGTGTGTTTCAAATGTTTATTTATCCTACAGCATTTTACTGTGTGGACGATTGTTACTAGGCGTCGGTGGTAGTTTAGGCGGGGTTGGGATTATTGCGTGGAGTGTGGGAATTGCCGGACCATCAAGAAGCGGGAAAATACTGGCACTGCTTGGCGTTGCGATTTATGGCGCGCTGGCGTTTGGCGCGCCTGCAGGTCTGTGGGTCTGCAATACAGCCGGTTATACAGGGGCGATGATGATCAGCGCATTGCTGCCCTGTCTGGGATTATTGGCGATGTTACCTCTGACGGGGGTTGCACCTCATCCCGGAGCAAAGCAACCGTCTTTAAGGGTGATTTTGGGAGAAATATGGCCCTATGGATTGGTCGTCTGTTTGCAGGGGATCGGATTTGCAACAATTGGCGCGTTTTTCGTGCCTTACTTCATTGATCAGAACTGGGCAATGGCCGGGCTCGGGTTTACAGCTTTTGGCGGTGGCTTTGTCTTCATCCGGGTTGTGTGTGGGCATCTGCCGGATAAATTCGGAGGATTAGTCTTATCCGGCTATTCACTTTTGATTGAAAGCGCCGGACAGTATTTGATCGGGTACGCCACTTCTCCCCTTGAGGCGATTGCAGGCGCGTTTTTGACCGGTGTTGGCTGTTCACTGATTTTTCCTGCGATGGGCAGGGAAGTGGTGCAGCGTGTTTTACCCCAGTTCCGGGGCATTGCTCTGGGAGGTTTCTCTGCATTTCAGGACATTGCTTACGGACTGACCGGGCCTGTAGCCGGCTATTTCGCTGACGGTTACGGCTATAGTCTTGTTTTTCTCGCTGGTGGTGTTGCAGCCAGTGCCGGATGTGTGATTTCATTTTGTTTAAAGCGAAATAATCCGGCACCGGACAGTATGACTCACTGAATCCCGGATATATGCCATTGCCTGACTGAGATGTCAGACAAGCATGAGTCATGAGTGAAAAAACAGTGACAGAGAATTGTAAATTGGATATGGTTTGCCGGATACTGATATTTTGCACGTTTTCTGAGCTATTCCGTTTATGACTAAAACAATGACTGGTTATGTGACCTTTTTTCTATTCACTTTATTTCTTGGTGGCTGTACTTTTCATCCGGATAGTGTGCCTCTCTCTGATGCCGATTATTGTCAGACTTTGCCTGTTCACAAAGAGAAAGCATTGTCAGATTATACGCAGCCATTTCAGTCTGAAATGCAAGATAAAACCGGTGTTTATGTTTTGGAACACGGGGATGAAGCGATGCGATCCAGAGCATGGCTGACGGAGCATGCTGAGAAGTCCATTGATGTACAATATTTTATTTTCTCAGTCGATAAAGTGGGGTTGATAGCGACCGATTATTTAGTCCGGGCTGCCGATCGGGGGGTCAAAGTCCGGGTATTGATTGATGATATCACCCTGCAGGCCAGAGGGGATGAGCTATTGATGTTGTCTGCTCATGATAATATCGATATCAAAATTTTTAACCCGAAGCTGAATATCGGTAAAAACATGGCTGAAAAGCTGGCCACACTGGTTTTTGATTTTCAGGATTTGAACCGGCGGATGCATAACAAAGTCTTCATTGCCGATGATCAGGTGGCGATTACGGGAGGCCGCAACATCGCTGATGAATACTTCGGGCTTGATCCTGCATATGATTTCAGGGACAGGGATGTTTTTCTGGCCGGAAAAGTCGTCAAGGATTTAAAAGCCTCATTTGAAGAATACTGGCAATATGATTTGAGTGTGCCGGTGGAAAAACTGGTCAGACATAAATCTTATCCGCAGAATCCGGACTTTCCCCGTTTGCATGCTTTTGCCTGCAACCCTGATAATTTTTCGCCTCAGATCAGAGATGAGATTGAGAAAGTGCCTGCAACGTTTAAGAAGCTGAAAGAGCAAGGGAAGTTTCGCTGGCTGGATAATGTTGAATACATTGCTGATAAACCAAATAAAAATGATCGTAAAACGTTTCTCGGTGGTGGTGGCCGGACGCGGGATAAACTGGCGGAGCTGGCGGGAAACGCCCGGCATTCCCTGGTCATTCAGACACCGTATCTGGTCACGACGCGTTCGGATCGCGCGTTCCTGAAAAAGCTGATTGATAAAGGGGTTGATATTAAAATCCTGACCAATAGCCTTGCTTCTAACGATAATCTTGAGGCGTTCAGTGGCTATCAGCGTAACCGCAAGGCATTATTGAATACCGGGGTGGAAATTTTTGAATTCCGGCCCGATGCGAAGATCAGGAAAAGTGTGATAACGGATCATTCGTCAGAGAAATTCGATGTTGTGCCGGTGTTCGGATTACATGCCAAGACGATGACGGTAGATGATGAGATTACGGTCGTCGGGACTTATAATTTTGACCCGCGCAGCGCAAACCTGAATACGGAAAGTATTACGGTGATTCACTCTCCGGAAATTACTCAGGAAGTCAAAGCCTCAATGCTCAGAGAAATGGCTCCGGAGAATGCCTGGGCGATTACGCAAAGTTTTAATCCTGACCAGAAGGTGAGCCCGGCCAAGCGTCTGGGAGTGAAAATGCGCCGGATAGTTCCGAAAGGCGTGCTTTAACAGAGACCGTTTGTTCTTGCTTCACGTCCCTGATGGAACAGACTGTTTACGGGGCAGACAACTGAATGGGTGATGGTCAAAGATATTGATGATATTTCAGATAGAAAAAGCCGGAAGTTCTGATGCGGACAGGTTAGCACAAATCCAGTTGGCGGCTTTTGAACCTGACCGGAATGCTTGTGGCTCCGGTCCTCCGGGATATAACGATCCGGAACATCAGAGAAAAATGATATATCAGTATGAATATTATGTCGTGAAAGATTCCGGAGAGATTGTCGGAGGATTTTACTACCATATTCAGGGAAGCTGTCTTCATTTATTGCGGCTGTTTGTGGATCCTGAACATCAGGGAACGGGGGTTGGACAATGTGTGATTCAGTTTTTGACGACGTTGACTGATGTCCATCAGATCGTGCTGGAAACTCCGGATTTCAGTATTGCTGCACAACAATTTTATGAGCGTCGGGGCTTTGTTAAAAAAGAGACAATTTCTTATGGTGAGGCTCAGTCATTTTCATATCTGTTGGCTGTGTCTTGAAACAGGTTCTCTGCCGGTAACCCGGCAGAGCCATTCGTCAGATAAGCTGATCCGAAAGACGGTCAGCGGAAAAAAATTGGACTAAACGGATTGAGCAGCGTCGCAAGACCTGATGTGAAACGGAGTGGCGCATCGAGTAGCGTCAGACACAGACAATCCTGTTCAGCGGATGTTTTGGGCGTATGGATGTGATGATCATTCTGCAGAACAAAATCTCCCGGATAATAAGTTGCATGCTCATCATGGAACTCACCCGCCAGAACCAACGTAATTTCACTTCCCTGATGGGTATGCTGAGGCAGGCTGCTGTTACAGTCCATGTATATAAAGTTCATTTTACTCTGACCTCCGGTGGTGACATTTGCCCGTTTGATGTTGCCTGGCAAACGACTCCACGGACCAATATGACTTTCATGGCGTTTTAATGCCCGGGGAAGGCGGAAAGATTTATGGTTTACCTTCAGGAACTGTGTGTGCGTTTCTGCTGTTACTGTCTGGCACTCCGGGTCAACAGGTTTTACCGGGGTTTGCTTCAGAATCCCGGACAACATGTGAGTGAGTTCATCACTCAATGGCTCCGGGGCATTCTGCATCATTTGACGGGCCTGAATATTTTCATAATCTGTCACTTTTTGGCGGCACTGGCTACAAAATTCCAGATGTGCGCTTAACATAATACAGGATGCCGGGTCCAGTTCACCTGCGGCATAACGAGACAGGGTGTCATCTGTCGGATGGTATTGAATCTTAGTCATCCAGAGCCTCCTTCATTTTGTTGAGTGCCAGTCTGAGCCTGCTTTTAACTGTCCCTAACGGAACATCGAGTGCTTGTGCAACGGACTGATGAGATTCTCCCTGCAAACAAATCATTCTGACCACGACGGACTGGGAGCGCGGAAGTGTGTCAATAATCTGATTGAGCTCCTGACGAACAATGGCATGGAATTCTGCCGGTAACTGACCGGGTTCTGACTCCTCACTGAGAACAGGCCATAAATCATCTCCCTGAATCCAGTCATTGTGATGTTTGAGTTTTCGCAGCGTATCGAATTTAACATTCCGGGCAACAGAATAAATCCAGGTGGTCGCTGCTCCTTTTGATTCATCATAAAGGTGCGCTTTCATCCAGATTTTAAGCATGGTTTCCTGAACAATTTCGCAGGCAAGTGCGTCGTCCTGAAGTTGCTGGCGCATGTAATTCAGTAACATAGGTGCAATCATAGTGAATAACTGCTCAAAACTTTGTTTACAGCGTGACTCTGCGATGTTGGACAGTAAGGATGCCACGTGATGACGTGACAAAGATTGTTCGACCATGGGTTCCTTTGTGTTCTCCTGATTTGAGAACCGACTCATTTTCATCGTGATTGACTTCAAGCATGGGATCGATACTCATCTAACGCAAGTCATGACGGAATCGATCACTATACCAGAAAATTTTTTTCAGATAACGCAGACAAGCTTGTGAAGTGGGTTGCCTGAGAAGACGTTGTTTGGTTGATACCGGGAGTGGCAGCAGTTCCAGCCAGTACCAGCACAACTGATTTGGGTCGGTCATATTGGCTGGAACATCATTCAGCCAGAGCGGGATGTTGTGATGGTCTTTCAGCCATTGCTGAAATCTGATGACCAGGAGCTCATCCGGGGACAGTCGCTGTTCTGTTGGCCATAGTGATCGGGTTTGAGCCGTTAGCCAGCCATATCCGGCAGCTTGTTTGACATCAATAATATTCCCCCAGCTGCGGGTACAGATTTCTGCATCTATGTATTCGGCAGAGAGCCAGTCAACAGAGAGTACTCTGGCCTGTATCACAATATCACCCGGTGACATTGCCGCCTGACCATCACTGTCTTGCATGACCAGCCAGAGCCCATTTTGTTTTGTGGCTTCCAGCAAAGTCTGGGAAAAAAGGAGTCCACTGCCCCAAATCCTGCGTTTGCCCGCAGGCATCAGATGATCCGTTGTCATCAGAAAAGGCAAATGTAGTGACTGAGATGCTGGAACAAGCACGATAAACTCCGGTTATTTTTTCTCTTATACGCATCAGTTTATCTTTTGGATGAAAAAGTTTTCTGTTGAGTTAATCTTTTATTGTTTTGGCGGCACGCTGAACATGTATTTTCTGATAAGTAAATCACAAGAAACAGGTCATTTTTTTCATGATTAACTATACTTCTATCAATACCTGAAGCGAGAGAGGTGACTTCAGATGGACTTTACAGACAAACTCCGCTTACGGGGACAGGCTGAAGAAGATCTGTATTTTGCAGAGTTAGACCGTCAGTTGATTGAAGCGATGCATGAACGCCAGAAGCAGGAAGAAAATAAGCGAAAGACTGATCAGTCAGACGATCCGAAAATGCCTTCTTCTCAGAATAAATAAACCAGCAATATACGCATTCTGATCAGAAAATTAGTGGAATTGGTATTCAGCACAAAAAGGCGAACCATCCGGTCCGCCTTTTATATATGATAGTGATTTTGAATCAGTGATCAACAATTATTCTGCGTCATACACGTCCACCGGAGGACAGCTACAGACCAGATGACGGTCACCGTAGACATTATCGACCCGGTTGACTGTCGGCCAGTATTTTGCCTGTTTGCTCTGGCGGCTTGGGTAACAGGCAATCTCACGTGAATATGGATGTGCCCATTCAGCAGCCATTAAATCGGCCTGTGTATGTGGTGCATTGACCAGTGGGTTGTCATCTTGTGGCCAAACGCCGGAATGCACATGATTAATTTCTTCACGGATTGCAATCATGGCATCACAGAAACGATCCAGTTCAGCCAGATCTTCTGATTCTGTTGGTTCAACCATTAATGTACCAGCAACAGGGAATGACATCGTTGGCGCATGGAAGCCGTAATCCATCAGGCGTTTTGCAATATCTTCTTCGCTGACGCCGGTTTCTTCTTTGATCGGGCGAATGTCGATAATACATTCGTGGGCGACGTGGCCATTTTCACCCCGGTACAACACAGGGTAATGCGGACGTAATCGTTCCATCACGTAGTTGGCATTCAAAATTGCAATCCGGGTTGCCTCTGTCAGGCCTTCTGCACCCATCATCGCGATATAAGCCCATGAAATTGGCAGAATCGATGCACTTCCCATATCTGCGGCTGAAACGGCATAGTCTTCGCCATCGGCTCCGCCTTCAATGTGTCCCGGCAGGAATGGTGCGAGATGAGATTTAACACCAATTGGTCCCATACCCGGACCGCCGCCACCGTGTGGAATACAGAATGTTTTATGCAGGTTCAGGTGAGAAACATCAGAGCCGATAAAGCCCGGACTGGTCAGACCGACCTGTGCATTCATGTTGGCGCCATCCAGATAAACCTGTCCACCCGCGGCATGCACGATGTCACATACCTGACGAACATGAGACTCAAATACACCATGTGTGGATGGGTAAGTGATCATGATGCAGGATAATTCGTTGTGGTGTTTCTCTACCTTCGCGTTGAGATCGTCCAGATCGATATTTCCCTGATCATCACAAGCGACAACTACCACTTTCATTGAAGCCATTGATGCTGAGGCCGGGTTCGTGCCATGTGCTGAACCTGGAATCAGGCAGACATTACGATGACCTTCATCACGGCTTTGATGGTAGCGCTGAATTGCCAGCAGGCCGGCATATTCACCCGATGCCCCAGAGTTTGGCTGAAGCGAGAATGCATCGTAACCGGTAACTGCGCACAGCATTTGTTTCAGATCTTCAGCCAGTGCTGCATAACCTGCTGTTTGTGATTTCGGAGCGAATGGGTGAACAGCACCGAACTCTGCCCAGCTGACCGGAATCATTTCAGAAGCCGCATTGAGCTTCATTGTACAGCTACCCAGCGGAATCATGCCGTGAGTCAGTGAGAAATCTTTATTTTCCAGCTTTTTCAGATAACGCATCATTTGCGTTTCACTGTGATAGCTGTTGAATACGGGGTGAGTCAGATAATCACTGTTTCTGCGGCAGCTTGCCGGAATCGCAGCAAATTCATCCGCTGCAATTTCTTCAGACAGTGCATCAGGTGTTGTTTTGATCTCAAACACTTGAAACAATGCCTGCAACTGAGCGGGGGTTGTGGTTTCATCACAACTCATGCCTAAGCGATCAGCAAAATACCGCAGGTTAAATCCGGCATCCTGTGCTTTTTGATACAGTGCATCAGTCTTGTCACCGGTCACGATAGTGATGGTGTCAAAGAACTGTGTATGCTGAAGCTTGTAACCGCTTTGCTGCAACCCTTTTGCCAGAACCGCCGTCATGTGGTGTGTTCTGCGTGCAATCTGCCTCAGCCCTTCCGGACCATGATAAACCGCATAAAATCCGGCCATATTTGCCAGTAAAGCCTGCGCTGTACAGATATTCGAAGTGGCTTTTTCACGGCGGATGTGTTGCTCTCTTGTTTGCATTGCCATCCGGAGTGCCGGGTTGCCTTTTGCATCAACAGAAACACCAATGACACGTCCGGGCATCGTCCGTTTGAATTTTTCTTTGGTTGCCATAAACGCAGCATGCGGACCGCCATAACCCATCGGAACACCAAAACGTTGTGCAGAACCAATCACGACATCTGCACCCATTTCACCCACCGGCTTCAGCAGAACACTTGCAAGCAGATCTGTTGCAACCGTGACCATCGTTTTATTTTTGTGTGCGGCTTCAATGAGGCCTGTCAGATCCTGAACTTCCCCTGTTGTTCCGGGATACTGAATCAATGCGCCAAACACATCTTGTTCAGGTAGTGATGCCAGTGGTGCAACCACAATTTCAAAACCAAGAAACTCTGCACGGGTTTTGACAACTTCTGTGGTTTGAGGATGAACATCATCCGCCACAAAAAATGTTTTACCCTTATGCTTTCCGGCCCGCTGACATAATGTCATTGCTTCAGCAGCAGCCGTAGCTTCATCAAGCAGTGAGGCATTGGCAATTTCCATACTGGTCAGATCAGTAATCATCTGCTGATAATTCAGTAATGCTTCAAGGCGTCCCTGAGAAATCTCGGGCTGATAAGGCGTATAAGCTGTATACCAGCCGGGATTTTCAAACACATTACGCAAGATAACACTGGGTGTGTGTGTATTGTAATATCCCTGACCAATCAGACTGTGCATCAGCTGATTTTTTTCAGCCATTGCTTTCAGTTGTTGAAGCATGTCCGCCTCACTCAGCGCAGGGGGGAGAGGTAGAGCATGAGTGAGACGGATCAATTCTGGTATCGTTTCCTGAATGAGCTGGTCGGTGCTTTCAATACCGATTGTTGCCAGCATCTTTTGTTGATCACCGCGGGCTGGTCCGTTATGCCGGGTAACAAATTCGTGCTGGTTGTTCAGGTTTTGCATCAGGTTTTGTGAATGGTGCCGTGGTTGCGTCATGATTGCATTTTCTCTCAGAAATTGGTGGTCGCAGATAAACTAAAATGCACAGCCTGCCGTGGCATGACGGGCTGTGCAGTCAGAGACTTATTCGTCTTCCAATGCATTCTCGTAAGCTTCTGCTGTTTTCAGCTTTTCCAGTTCTGCCGGGTCTGATAGTTTGATTTTGACAATCCAGCCGCCTTCATATGGTTCTTCATTGACTAATTCCGGGCTGTCTTCCAGCTCTTCATTGACAGCAATGATGACTCCGGTTACTGGGGCATAAAGGTCAGAAGCCGCTTTTACTGATTCAACCAAAGAAAAATTCTCTCCGGCTTCAATTTCTGCGTCAATTTCTGGTAATTCTACATAAACCACATCCCCAAGCATTTCCTGAGCATGTTCCGAAATGCCGATTGTGGCGGTGCCATCACCGTGATCAAGAATCCATTCGTGTGTATCGGTAAATTTCAAATTTTTGTCCATCAACTTCTCTCCGGGAAAAATAGTATTCAAGCCTGTTTTTAGTACGCAGCTATGAAGAACATATCTGGCCTAACATACCGATAACATACCTGCTACTTTTACTGTAATCAATAAAAATTTCCAATAAGAAACATATTTTCATGATGTAAGTTGGTTTTACGATCTCACCGGGTTGACTTTTCTCTGTGGTGGGTTCGTGACACAATAATGATATAATTATGACTCAAAGGACGAATTTGGGGAAACAATGCGGGACAATACAATAGATGACTATCCTTCGCTGCTGCTTGCACAGGAGAGTCAGGATAAAAATATAGAACCTCTGGAGCTTGGACAACGCATTAAAGATTTGCGTTTGAAGCTGGGACTAACGCTTGAGGAAGCGAGCCAGAAAACAGGCCTGGCCCGTTCTACATTAAGTAAAATTGAGAATGAGCAAATCTCACCGACATTTCAGGCGATGCAAAAGCTTGCACATGGTTTGGATGTTGATATGCCTCAATTGTTTGAACCGCCAAAAAAAATCAGGGCGACCGGGCGTCGGGATGTAACCCGTTCAGGGCAGGGAAAGCCACATCCAACATCTACTTATGAACATGAATTGCTGGCAACACAATTATCCAGCAAAAAAATGATGCCATTCAAGACCCGGGTCAGAGCCCGTGATTTTAATGATTTCAGTGACTGGGTTCGCCATGACGGAGAAGAGTTTCTGCTCACTCTGGAAGGTGAAGTCATGCTGTATACCGAGTTTTATGAGCCGATTTTGCTCAAGGCAGGAGACAGTGTGTACTATGATGCGAACATGGGGCACATGCTGGTTTCTGTCAGTGAAGAAGATGCCCAGATTTTATGGGTCACGGCGAAATAAGCGTGACTTTATTTCTCTCATCGTGTTAAGTTCTCTCATTATGTTTATTATAGGAAACATAATTTCCTGTATTTTAGAATGATGACCATGAAAATGATGTGAATTGATGTAAGGGAGAATACGAATGACATCCACACCAACAAATCAGCCACTTTTGAAAACGCCATTGTATGATTTGCATCTGGCATCCGGCGGCAAGATGGTCCCGTTTGCCGGTTATGAGATGCCTGTTCAATATCCGATGGGGGTCAAAAAAGAGCACTTACATACCCGTGAAGCTGCCGGATTATTTGATGTGTCTCATATGGGGCAGCTCATACTGTCGGGGGCTGACGCTGCTGCGGCGCTGGAATCGCTGGTTCCTGTTGATATCATCGATCTGCCTGCCGGTAAACAGCGTTATGCACTGTTTACGAATGAGCAGGGCGGAATTATGGATGATTTAATGGTGGCCAACCTTGGCGACCAGCTGTTTGTTGTCGTGAATGCTGCATGTAAACAGCAGGATATTGCTCATTTGCAACACCACTTACCGGATTCAGTTCAGCTGGAAGTGCTTGATGAACGGGCTTTACTTGCGCTGCAGGGACCAAAAGCGGCAGTTGTACTTGCGCAGCTGGCGCCGGAAGTTGCCACAATGTGTTTTATGGATATCCAGCGTTTAGCAATCGACGGGATTGAATGTATTGTCAGCCGGAGTGGTTATACAGGTGAAGATGGTTTCGAAATTTCTGTGCCTGCGGAGCAGGCCGTGGCGCTTGCAGAAAAGCTGACTGCTTTCGGTGAGGTTGAGTGGATTGGTTTAGGTGCAAGAGACTCGTTACGTCTGGAGTGCGGCTTGTGTTTGTATGGTCATGATCTGGATGAGACAACAACGCCGGTTGAAGCAAGCTTGTTGTGGGCGATCAGTAAAGTTCGTCGTCGTGATGGCGAAAGAGCTGGCGGGTTCCCGGGGGCGGATATCATTCTCAGCCAGATTGAAACAAAGTCAGTCAGCAGAAAGCGGGTTGGTTTAGTTGGTTTGAGCAAAGCGCCTGTTCGTGAAGGGACTGAACTTTTTGATGCTGAAGGGCATTCAATTGGTGTCGTGACCAGCGGAACATCCGGACCAACTGCCGGTAAGCCTGTATCAATGGCTTATGTTCACACAGCGTTTGCTGCTCCTGAAACAGAAGTGTATGCCGACGTTCGGGGTAAAAAACTGCCGATGTTGGTGACAAAACTCCCATTTGTGCCTCAAAATTATTATCGTGGTGAGTGAGCCTTATTCATAAATAAAACATAGCAGCCTTCAAAAAAAAGAAATGCAATATTTTTTCTGAAACCCGATTTCAGTTAGAGTTTTATAATCAGGTCATTTGGTTTTGAATGAATCAGGTGACCTGAAATGATGCGCATCAGACAAAGATTTTATTTTTACCCGGATAAAATATAGCTGATGTAATTTATTTCTGATTATAAAGAATTGAATATGAAAAAAATTATTGCTCCTTTATTATTATTGAATGCTGTTTGCATTCCGTTCAGTCAGGCAGGTACCGATCGTTCAGTTTCCCCGAGAATTGTGAATGGTACGGAAACATCCGTACAAACGTTCTCAGATTTTGTCAGTTTGTTTTATGATCGAAGAGGTTATGGTGAGAATTCTGGTCCTCACAGTATTTGTGGCGGGACACTGATTGCACCACAGTATGTGTTAACTGCGGCTCACTGTATCTATTCAGGTTCAGAGCTGAACAAAGACTATATGCTGTACTTTTCTGTAGGCCAGTCTGATTCAGACGATGAAGACACCTTGTCATCTATCGAAACTGTTCGTGCATCCGCATATTATGCAAAAGATTTTACCAACTCTGTGCTTGAACTCTGGCCGAATGATCTGGCGATTATTAAGCTGGAATCTGCTCTGAATATTTCAGGGACGGCAACCCGGGTCAGCGATGACACGACTTACCGGAATTCAGAAAGCAAATTTATTACTATTGGCCATGGCAATACAAAACAAGGGCTGATGACCGACAAACTTTATGAAACCACTCTGGATTATGTCGATAACACGACCTGTATAAGTAGCTTTAATGAGTACTTTGGCGCTTATGGCTATTCAGGTGTTGGTGACAAGATTCAGGATGCTCAGCTCTGTTTTTCGGGAGTGGCCGGAAGTTCAGTCAGTGATAATGATGGCAGTACGTTAAGAAATGGTATCTGCTCCGGTGACTCAGGTGGTCCGGTTTACTGGGAAAGAAGCAGCGGTGATTATGTTCAGGTAGGTATCACCAGCTTTGGACCTACAGATTGTGGTGTCGGTTTTGGCAGCGCCAATATTACCGGTGTATTTACGGAAGTTGCCGATTATAGTGACTGGATCAATCGTGTGATTGAAGGGGATGAAACCCCTGTCTACACGGTCACAGATGCAAAGCGTCAATGCTATTACGAAAGTGAAGGGACTTCAGATGAATGTGCCCAGGATGACAGCGCCTCTGATGATGACACTTCATCTGCCGACAGCAATAGCAGCAGTGCCGGGGCAACCGCTGTCAGCACAACGTCCAAGAGTTCTGGTGGTGGATCATCCGGGACTGTATTTGTTATTGGTCTCGCCTGTTTATGGCTATCAAGACGCCGGTAATTCTACCCGGTTAGCTTCTTGTCTGTGTTCAAGGGAGAGCTCGTATGAGGTCTCCTTTTCTGTGACTGGTTGAAATCCCAGATAAGGACAAAGTGCTCATGGCTCAGTTATCCGGTTTTGCAGCATATTCGTCGGGTTATAATACATCGCATTAGCAATCGATAATGGTTTTGAAAACCAGTATCCTTGCAGGTGAGAAGCGCCCATTTCATGAAACTGATGCAGCATCTCCGGGGTTTCTATCCCTTCTATCACAATACTAATTTCTGTTTCGTGACAAAGCTGAATCAGAAATTCGAGAAACCGGAACGAAGTCTGGTTCTGAGTTGATTTCCGGGCAAAAAAACGGTCAATTTTGATTTGATGAAAAGGCAGGTCAAAGAAACTGTTGATGGAACTGAAACCCGAGCCAAAATCATCGAGTGACAGGATAAATCCAAGTTCTCCGAGTCGCTTGATTTGCGTTGCGGCATTGATATTGTTATCCAGAATCACGGTTTCAGTAAACTCAAGGATAATCGATGATGGTTTTACCTGTGCTTCAGAGGCAATTTTAAGGAGTTTTCCGGGAAAGTTCCGGCTCAGAAGCTGTAACACGGATACATTAACATTAATGCATATATCTGACTGATTTTTCAGATTATAATGATTCAGAAACTGACAGGCTTTTTCAAAAACCTGATAGCCTAATTCACTAATCAAACCTTTATCTTCAGCAATCGGAATAAATTCATCCGGATAGATATCGCCATACAGATGAGAGTGCCAGCGTACCAGGGTCTCAAAACTGGATACCTTGCCGGTTTCTGTTGCAATAATCGGTTGAAACTTCACTGAAAGTGCTTTGTTTTTCAGTGCTTCCTTCAGCCCACTCTCAATAAAAAAGTACCGGTCGACTTTTTTCTGGGTTTCCCCTTCATAGAATTCAATTTGTGACTGGCTTTTATCACAGGCAAAAGCACAGGTTCTGGAAGCGATGCTCAAAATTTCATGGCTGTCAAAGTGGGGGTCACAATTCGGGTAAACACCTATATTGACCGTATCAGCCAGTAAATTACTCTGCTTTTTCATGCAGGTACGATAGTGTTTAATAAAATGAGCACTGAGCCGCCCCAGCTCTGATAATGAAACTGTGTGTTTAATCAATACTGCAAATGTATTCAGGTTTATCCGGTAGAGCACTGCATCTGACTGTTGATGAAAGACGGCAGCCGCGGCTTTAATGTTCGTCAGTACATTTTCCATTAAGTCTGAGGAACCGTATTCGTCAGCATGGGCCTGAAAATTACCGACCTGAATCGTTAACACTGAAAACAGGATTCTGGGTTCTCTGATGATCAAGTCGATATCGAGCAGTAATTTCCTCAAATTGAAAAGTCCGGAATAATCATCGTAAAATGCAGCTTCTTTCAAATAAGTTTCGAGCATTTTCTTGTCCGATATATCTCTGTGACTACCCACAATATATGATTTACACTGTTCTCTTCTGCATACGGCACTGCCTTCAACCCAAACGTAGCGGCCCTCTTTATTCAAAATGCGGTAGTGGGTGATCATACGCTGTTCAGGCATATTCAGGTGACAATCGACACGGGCAGTTAACAGTGAACGATCTTCCGGGTGAACAAGATGATACCACTGGGATATGTTAATCGTGGGAGACTCAATATCAAATTGCTTATAAAAATCCGGATTGTAGAATGTCATCAAACCATCATGATTCATATAAAATATCCCTTCGTTGCAGACATCGAATATATGAATCAGGCGATTGATGTAAGTGTTATCCAGTTGCTGAATTGGCTCAAGCGTCTGCGTCTCTTCAGAGTTATCCTGCATAAAAAAAACCTTTGCCATCTGTGCCCGTTATTAGGTGAAATTGCGGTGCTGTCCGCGTCATTGTCTTTTCTTGACGTATTTGTCTCTTCTTGAATAATTAGTTAGTCAGCCTGAACCCGCAGGAATTCATTCATTTGTTGTTTTTTTGGTGGCTTTGGGATGGCGTTATGATTATTGTGATTTGCCATAAAAATTACAGTTCCTGGTCGTCTGCTACTCTTTTTGATGAATCAGAAGTGTTACTTCAGATAGTTAGTCTTTGTTGAGTGTTGTACTGGCGTTATATGCTTTTGTACCCCATAACGGAACAGTTGAAATACTGTGCTTAAAGCTGCCGGACGTCTCTTTGGTTGAGTAGGAAACATAAATGAGCGTCTGGGTTTTCGGATCATAAATACGTCTCATCTTCATCGACTTGAAAAATATACTTTTCGATTTTTTAAAGATGACATCCCCGGAATCCGATTTATCAATTTTGGCAATCATATCAGGTGTTATCTCCCCGGTCTGACGACAGGCAATTGATGAATCAGAGGGATCAGAAAGACTGAGGTCAGCTTCTATACTGGCGATATGACATGTCACACCGGTGACAATTGGATCAACAAGTTGGTTTATTTTGATATCTTTCGTGGTAAATACGCCCAGACTGACATCACCAACTTCGCTATTATCACAGGCTGTCAGGCTTAATGACATCAAACATGTCACGAGGTATTTTTTCATATTAAGGTATTCCAGAGTAAACAATTACGTTTCATCATATCAAGATTAGAGGAGAAATAAACAGAAGGAGGCGATTGTTGTTGTGAAGCACATGTTTATTATCATACAACCCCTGAATTTTTTTGTTTCAGTGTCGTGTAAAATCATAGGGTTATTCTGTTAAATAACATAAAATAACCCCTTGTTACTGAAGGGCATTATCAAATGTTCATATCAGTAAAGTGCTGTGTTATGTAGAATGCGTGCTGATATGCCGGCTTGCAAGAGGGGAGCACGACCCGAGTAAAGCTGTCATACAAGTTGTATTGTCAGGCATGTATAAGAAAGAGAACCCAGACAGAAAAAGGAGCTTTTATTTTGATAGAAATACCCCGGCTCGTTAATGAAAAAAATAAATGGTTATCAGCGCAGGTTGATGTCGAGTTTCCAACGGCCCCCAGTTTGAAAGGAAAGGCATTGTATCTGGCATCCACCGGGCAGAGTCAGTATCGGGAAATTGATTGGGTACCTGATGATACACATTCTGATCAAGCGCTGGAAAATTGTTATCTGGTTGATTTTCATCGTTTGACAGTGATGTTTGCCGTTTTACAGGCTGAGAAGTATAAAACACAGGCCGATAAAGATGTGATTGTTGAATTTTTTACACAGATTATGTTGTCGCCGCCCTGCCAGTTATATCTTGGCTTTGACGATGGCACCCCCGTTGCTGCCGGAATTATCACCCGGAATGATTCTGAACTGCTCATCTCGGATATCGTGATCTTACCCAATCAACATTATTCAGATGTTGATCATTTTGCGCGTGTGTTAATAAAAAAGGCCGGTTTTTCAGCATCTGAAAAGATTCGCTGCGTGATTGAATCTGATTAAGTTCTTTTCATGCTGACATCAGACATTTGTTATAAATATCCTCTGTTTGCGGTGTATTAAAATCACCGGATTTTGTCTGTCCTGAATGAACTTGCTTTATGCAAGGTTGAACTATGCGATAATGATTTATGCAGTGATGATCTATACAACTTATTACTATGACATGACCAATCTATGTCTCGGGTGTTTTTGATTAATTTTATGAATAATTATGCAGAAAATACATTTCCTGTGTGTATGTTTTTTGCTCTTTATTTAGGTTGAGTGAATATTTTGTGCATAGAAATAAATAAACATTTGCTCTTGATCATGAAAATCAGCTTTATAATCGCTCTGTAACTAAAATAAAGTTGAAAGATTCAACAAATATTGAATAATAGAGAAACACCGTTTCAGGAAGCGCAGTGCTTCTTCGCGATTCACTTAGATACAGGATAAAGTTTTATGTCGGACTCGTATGTATTAGTTGTAAATTCCGGGAGCTCCTCACTTAAATTTGCGGTGATTGACTCACAAAATGGTGATGCAATTATCAGTGGACTGGGGGAATGTTTTGGTTTACCGGAAGCTGCGATTAGCTGGAAGTATCAGGGAGAAAAATCTGAAGAAGCTATTCCGGCCGGAGGTGACCATCATCAGTATGCTTTTGAGCGTATTGTGAAGTTACTGGATTCTCTGGACCTGAGTTCTAAGTTTGTTGCGATTGGTCACCGTGTTGTTGCCGGTGGTGAATCATTTAAAGGGACAGTCAAAGTTGACGAAAAAGTCATTGATGAAATTGACCGTCTGGCTGAGTTAGCACCACTGCACAATAAAGCAAACGCAGATGGTATGCGTGCAGCAATGGCCGTTTTCCCTCACTTACCTCAATTTGCTATTTTTGATACTGCTTTCCATCAGTCAATGCCAGCCAAGGCATTTATGTATGCTCTGCCTCATGAAATCTATGACGAATATAAAGTAAGACGTTATGGTGCTCATGGCACAAGTCACTATTTTGTCAGTAGTGAAGCGGCTAAAATGCTGGACAAGCCTGTGAGTGAGAGCAGTTTTATTACGGTTCACCTGGGTAATGGCGCTTCTGTGACTGCTGTTAAAAACGGTAAAAGTATTGATACCAGTATGGGTTTGACGCCTTTGGCTGGTTTGATGATGGGAACCCGTTGTGGTGACCTTGATCCGAGTGTGATTGAGTTTTTAATGCGCAAAGGCTGGGATCAAGACAAAATCTTTACCACGCTGAATAAGCAATCTGGTTTTCTGGGTGTTTCCGGTAAAACAAGTGATGTCCGGGGTATTCTTGAAGCTGTTGATGCGGGTGATGAAAAAGCGAAACTGGCATTTGATATTTTCACCTACCGGGTTGCTAAATACATCGGTTCATACATGGTTGCTATTGGTGAAGGACTGGATGGGATCGTCTTCACCGGTGGTATCGGAGAAAATGCACTGGCCGTTCGTCATGAAGTGCTGAATTATCTGAAAGTATTCGGTTTTGTGGAAGATGCTGCTGCAAATGAAGCTGCACGTTTTGGTAATAGTGGTGTGATTGCCCGTTCTGAAATGTTGAATGCAGTTGCAATGGTTATCCCGACGAATGAAGAGTTTGTGATTGCACAGGAATCAGTTGCTCTTCTGTAACTCTTTGACTAATCAATATATTTTATTTAAAAGTGCCTCTGGATGAAGGCACTTTTTTTATGTCGGATATACACTAAAAATTTGAGTACGAAGAGCAAAAATCAAACACAAACAGAACGTCAGGTTGTCCCCAAACATGTGACATTGAGGAGAAACTGTGATGTTCAAAGGTCTTGTGCTTGCACTGATGAGTGCTCAGTGAAGGCCGGAAATTCCGGCCTTCTTGCATCTTCCAGTCTTCTTGCTATCTTCCAGTCTTCTTGCTATCTTCCAGTCTTCTTGCTATCTTCCGGTCTGCTTGCTGTCAGAGCGATTGCTCCGGTTGATTTACAGTTTAAATTTAGACAAATCCTGAATGATGTCATGACTTAACTGATCGATTCGGGTACTGAGTTCTCCCACATTTTTGGCATTTTGGGTGATATTTGCAGTAATTGAATTGATGGTTTCTACTTTTCCACTCACATCAGCCGTCACGACGTTCTGCTCTTCGGTTGCCGTCGCAATTTGTGTATTCATATCATTGATCATGCGAATATCAGAGATAATATCTTCGATGGCCTGAATTGCCTGAGTCGATTCTGACTGGGTCTTTTCAAGTGTTTCCTGGGTTGAATTCATCAGGCGGTTTGTGCTTTCAGATGAAGATTGCAGATCCTGAATAATCTCTTCAATTTCTTCGGTAGATTTTTGTGTCCGCTGGGCCAGCGCCCGCACTTCATCAGCAACGACAGCAAACCCTCTTCCTTGTTCTCCGGCCCGTGCCGCTTCAATGGCCGCATTCAGAGCCAGCAGGTTTGTCTGTTCAGCAATACCTTTGATAACTTCTAATACCGTGTTGATATGATCACTTTTTTCTTTCAACTCCATGATTTTTTTCGAGGTCACACCGACCTGATCGCCCAGATCATGAATATCTTCAACGGTTTTTTTAACGATTTGATTCCCTTGTAAAGCCAGTTCATTACAGCTATCTGTTTTATCCGACGTTGTATTCGCATTGTCAGAGATTTCCCGGGTTGCCGAAGACATCTGACTTAAGGCTGTTGCAACCTGCTCAACTTCGCTGAGTTGTTCCCGGGTTGCTTTAGCGTTTGTACCGGCCTTATCGCTGATTTGTTCTGAACAACTGGAGAGTTCATTGGCAGAATTTACAATTCGCCCGATGAGCGAGTGCATGTTTGTGATAAAGTCGTTAAATCCTTTGGCAAGTACACCAATTTCGTCGTTACCGGAAATCTCCAGCCGCCGGGTTAAGTCGCCACCGCCCTGGGCAATTTCGCTCATCGCATCAGCCACGATTTTGATCGGATTAACGACGGATTTACTTAACACAACCCAGTTGACTATTTGCAGTGAAAGCAGAATGATTAGCGAAATCAGAATGAACATGAAACGTGTTGTCGCAAGGAGCTCATCATTGGCATCCATCCGGTAAGAAATTTCCAGATACCCAATTTTCTTGCCTTCCCAAAGTACATCAACCTTTTCTGTTCTGACATCCTGTGATGACGGTTGCGCTGCACTTTCAGTCGAAGTGCTGATTGTTTTACCACGATGATCATAGGCTTTGATTTCGTGTATGAATGCATAAGTGACAAATGAATTCATAATGTCATTGGCTAAGCCCTGATCATAAGAAAATATCGCTTCCTTCAGAACAATCGATAATGTTGTGTTGGAATCACTGATCTGTTGATTTAACTGGTTACTGAAATAATTCTTTGCCAGATAATAGCCACCAGTAAAAGCGATGACCATCACCACGAGTGAGATAGTGGCAAGATATGCCATGGATTTATGCTTAATTGAATTCATCTCTGATACCTTATTTATCAATATTCTGGTCTGCGTTACTGTTCATTTCATAAAATGCTGTTTTGGGAGTCAATCCGGTGTTTAAAAGTACATCCATTTTTTAATCGCTCATCGCTATAAAAATGACGTTTCTCAGTTTTACAGATTTTCCAGTTCATCAATGTTTAACCAGAATTCGGCCCGATCCGGTTCTGTGTCTTTTCCCATGATCGGATTATCGATTCTGAATATTTTTCTGTGCGTCAGATTTGCTTTGTGCAGTACGTCTTTAATCATCGGATGATTGAAGAAAAGCTGGTCAAAACTGCCGTCCCGGATTGCGGTTTCGAAGCCGTTATAGATCTTATCGTGTAATACGGTGTTGGATTGATTGACGTAGAAGTACATCGCAAACGGATAAATAAGCAAAATGTTTTTATCTACCACTAAATTCAGTTCTGGTCTCTTTTGAACTTCAACCCATGGTTCGTGTACAGCCCGCGGGAAATAATCAAAGCGACCTCCCTCAAGCATTGGGAACAGGTTGGCATATTTAATTGTAGTCACGACCGGGATTTGAGCATTCTTTAATACAACGGTATCTCCCCAAAAAGTCCCTTGTCCGGCATGAAACCGTTTTAAATCATCCAGTGTTTGTATTTGCGCAAAGCGATTTTGATCCGCAGCACGGATAATAAATATCCGGTGTCCCAGAAGGCCTTTCAATACCGGTATCTTGACCGAGCGAAGCCGCTTTTCCATGTCCGGGTTGATACCGCCCCAGCCAACATCTATGTTGCCTGATTCGATTTCGGCAATCATTCTGGCTCCGCTGTAGGTTTCAGGGCTCTGACTGAACCGGATGTCCGGGTCTGTTTTTTTCAGGACCAGCTCAAGGATATGGTAAATGAGCTCTTCTTTGGGGCCTTCTATTTTCATAGTTTTTATATTCCCGGCACTGTGACTGACAGGACTGAGAATGAGTGTAAATATCAGTAACAATGATCTGGTAAATTTATTCATTGAAATACTCTCTGCAGGTCTTGCATCTTATTGTCACTGCTCTGAGGAACAAGAAGCTCAGTTCCGTCAGAACAGTTTTTTATTTTCACGGTAAGAGATAGAGTGTGGCCGTCATATCACAGGCCCACTTTCACTGTTGCCTGGCATTTCGTCGTTTTTCCCTCTTGTTGAGTTTGGGTTTATATTATACTGGTTTTATATTTATGTATTAACGAAGTGAATGGCGTGGTCTCTTTATGTATCGACATATTGATCATAAGTTTGAGGTATTTTGTATCGGGATGACTGATTACTGTGAAGAAATCGTGACTGAGATAACTATTTACTTGTGGGGAACTCATGATTATCTGCGCGGGCTTATTGAGCTGGTTACAGTCTTAATAACCTGTTGAAAGGAGAGAATAACTGATGAAAAAACTATCACTACTGTCTCTGTTCATTCTGACTGGATGTTCGTCGACTTATCAACTGGCCCCGGATGATGATGGACATACTGTATCGTCCGGTGAAGGTCTGTCTTGCCTGGGGACAACCGTTCTTCCTGCTGAAATGAGCCGTTTCTTTGATGAGATAAAGGACCCTGAACTTTTGGCGCAAGCGCTGGGTGAACCGGGGAAAGGTAAATTATGCCAGGGAAAGGTGTATCAGAGCAAACCGGGTACATCTGTTCCTCTTTTCCGGGCCTGGAACAGTACCAATCCAAACAGCAAAACAGGTCAGTGGTGGGCTTTTTATAAACCCGCCGGTGACATTGCCGTTTACCGGCATGACTATGAAATATGTTATCAGTGGTCACCTCTGGATAAAATGAGTCAGTGCCATTTAAAAGCGGGTACAAAAGTCGTCGTCGGAACAGGGCAAAGCGCTGTTTGTTCAGAATATCTGACCTATCCGGTTTCAGCAAAACAGCAGGTTTTTATCACCGGAGGAAGCTCAGCTCTGAGTGATTGTATCGACTATACCGGTGTGATGAGCTGGCGATAAGCTATATATTAAAGGGACCTGCATCTTACGTGGCCATTTTCAGGTCACTGAGATGTAATCAGCTTATTACGTGGTTACATCTGGTGTTGATCCTGAATAAGTAAGGTGAGGGTTTGTTCAATTCTTTATCAGTCATATCCATATTGCGGGAAGTCATGTTTTTTCTGACACGCAATTGCTTTATACTTCACGAACCAGATGTAAGGGAAGTGGTAAAATAAAAGAATGGCTGTCGGAAGTAAATGTTGTTTATCTGTTTCTATGCCGGTTTTAACAATTGCAGGAATTATTGGATTATTTAATGCTGGGTATTTCGCTTATCCTGCCCGGGAATTTTTGACGGATCTCTCTTTAATTCTGGTATTTGGGTTTGTTTTCTCTTCTGTTGTCACTCTTAGTCATGCACGTTTTTGTTTTGATAAAAATACAGGTGCAGGTGGTTTTTCCCGTTTTATCCTTTTTATGGTGACTCTCGGTGCATGGATAGGTGAAGTCGCGCTATGTATTTGGGGGGTAATGTATATTTATGCAAACTAATCTGTGCTGAGCGGACCTGTTGATGGCGCTCTGAATCCTGCATCTTGAGGTCACTTGGGTATACTGTTTATTTATCTGCGGTTTGAAGCAGGTTGAGCCATAATTCTTTTTGTTCTAATGGGACAGTATCTGGCAGAAAAGGATTATCAATTTTAAAAATTCTTCTCTTATCCATTCTAATTGCATCAATATAAAATTTATTGTATTTCATAAAAATCTTCTCAAATGAACCATCTTTTATCATGATTTTTAATCCACGTTCGATACGATTAGCTAAATACTTATTTTCTTTATTTACAAAAAAGTATTTGGGCAAGGGATAATAAATAAGGAGTGTTTTTTCAACATCAATGTCCGGATGCTGATTTTTTCTTTGCTGTAACTCTATATAGACTTCATTAATTCCCCTGGGAAAGTAATCAAACCGCCCTATACCAAGCATTTTAAATAAGCCTTCGTAACTGAACCCGACTTCTACATTGAATCCGTTGGAGGCCAGAATATCACTATCCAGCCAGGTTGCACCTTGCCCTGCTTTCATTTGCTTGAGTTGGTTGACCGAAGTAATCGCCGAAAACTTTTTTTGATCTGCTGCTTTGATCAAAAAAACCCGGTAACCAAGTATGCCTTTTCTTAAAGGGATTCTGATTGGAAGAAACCGCTCTTCTCTCTGTTTCGTCACAGAAGCCCAGATAATGTTTGGTTCATTTCCTTTCTCTAATTCCCGGTGAAACCTGAGCGGATTCATCGCAAGTTTTGTGGGACGGATGATGAAAGCGCCATCTGTTGCTTCGGTTTTTTTGAGTGCCATGTGCAGAATTTCAATAAAATCCTGATCTCTTTTGTCAAGATTGGACTGAGCTGGCGGATAGATAACTTCGGTGAGTCTCTCTGTTGCGTCAGCGTATTGATTCCCGCAGAGAAAGCACAAAAAAGATGCAAGAATACATAGGTTTAAATTTAATCTCATCATAAACTCTGACTCATATTTTTAATAAAAAATAGAACAAAGTTCAGGGAAATGCATGGCTATTTGCGGGAAGTTAGTGTTCGGTGATGCCCCGGCCGGGATTTTTTGTCTTTGATAATACCTTCAGCCGGGTTTGGCTGAAGGTATTTCAGGGTCTGTTGACCCATGTTTCGAATCACATCACTGTAATGAAAGGGAAAGTCCCGTTTTAGTTACAGTTACTGACAAATGTCCATGAACTATCTGTACCTGGTTCAGAAGTTGTGTACCAGTTAGCTGTGTATAGTTTATTTTCATGAACCAGCTGATCTCCGGCATTGCTGTGTGTTGGCTGACCGCCAGCCCAGTCTTTTGCCGTCCAGTTTGGATAAACATTGACACCACTACAGGTATTCGCTGGCTCATCTGTTGTGGGTTCATCCGGTGTTGGTTCATCTGTTGGCGGGTTTTCTGTCGATGAGCCGTCTGTCGTGGCAACTTTATAAGGCCAGTCAGCAATAATCTGTTTTACTTTCTTGCCTGAAGCTGTGAGCTCCATTGTGTCAGGCAGGAATGTTGAAGCACCTTCTTTTTTATCATTTAAAGCCCAGTTTGCATTGCTGAGATTATGTTGACGCATGAAATTAACCCAGGTGTTCGTTGCCTGTTCTGCAACATCACCGTCACCATCAGCATTCACTGCACCCCATTCTGTCACAAATAAAGCGATACCGTTATTTAGAGCTGTTGTTGCTTTGTCTCTTAAATATTGGCCATGTGTGCCGGCGTAGAAGTGAAGTGTATAAGCAATATTTTTTCCTTCAATCGGATCCTGAGACGCGACATCAACATCCTGTGACCATGTTGGCGTACCAACAACAATCAGGTTGTCAGGGTCAATTTTGCGAATCTCTGAAATGACGGATTCAGCGTAGGGCTTAATAACATTGCTCCACGAGATTTGTAGTGGCTCGTTATACAGTTCATAAATTACGTTGGGTTTATCACCATATTTAGTTGCCATTTCTTTAAAGAATGCGATCGCTTCTGCCGGGTTATCTTCAGCATGATGTGAGTGCCAGTCAATGATGACGTACATATCGTTATCAATTGCGGCCTGAACAACACGCTCTACCTTGGCTTTGTTACCTTCAGGATCATCCAGATAACCACCTTCTTCCTGAATGCCCATTGAAGCGCGGACAATACTGGAGTCCCAGTCATCTTTCAGCATCTTAACAACATCAGCGGTATAAAATTTTTCGCCGCCCCATTTGTTGTTACTCCAGAAAAGGCTGTTCCCTGAGAAACTTTTTACCTGTCCACCAGCATAGATTTGGTTGCCTTGAACGGATAAAGCTTCAACATCTGCCAGTGCTGAACCAGCAAGCCCTAACCCCAGGCAGGCACAAGAAAGAAGCAATTTGCTGCGAAATGTGTGACGAACATGACGATGAGTCGCCGTTTTTTTTGAGTGAGTAAATGGCATGAATTGTTCTCCATATATGAATTAGCCATGACTATTGCTACAAGTATTGATTATATTATTGATCAATTTGCATAGAGAGATGAGTGTCTATATACAATATGAAGCGGATAATGTATGTGATTGGTGTATGGTGAGATACAGCGTTTTATAAGAATTGTGACAGTTTTCCAAGGAGTTTAAGGGATTAAATGGTTGAACTATCATTAAAAATATCAAAAAGTATTGTGTGTTTTTTATCCGGCTTATGAGTACGTGACTCTATTGACCCACGTGACTTCAAAAGACATGTCCGGCGCAAGAAAGGTGACTGATTTCTGATGAAGGCCGGATAAACTCACCAGCAGGGCATCGGTCGATATCGGCCTGAGTGGCCTGAAAATCAGGAACAGGTCTTTAGAGTTTTCGGCTGGTGTAGAATCCCGTACCTTCAAATGACCCGAATGTAAATATTTATTCATATTCTGAGTATTAATATAAGCAACTTATATTAATACAATTTAAAAACACCGGTCCATGAATGTATTTTATCAAATAGTATATCATACTGTTATTTATGTATTTTTATTTTGTTAAAAGTAAAATAACGGTTCTTTTTTGTTGTGATAGTTGTCTCGTAATTTATAAAACGACTTTTCAAATTGATGATTAAAAATGCATGATATGCCTTGTGATGCATCAGATGATTCTGTGATGTATATCTGTATCAGCGAGTCTGATATATAACAACGTTATGAGGTTCAGGATGAAAAATAATTCTAAATATATATATTCAGCGTTGGCAACTGTGTTATTGACAGGTAGTAGCTTAGCGATGGCCGGAGATTTTTCTTCGGATATTACAATTCAGGAAAACCAGGCAGGTTTTTGTAGCGCAGATGGCGATGTGAGTGAAGCCAGTCATGCGGGTTTTTCCGGTGTCGGTTATGTCAATGTTGTCAATGAATCCGGTACAGCGATTCACTGGAAGATAGAGGCCGGGCAAAGTGGTACTTATACGCTCTCTGTCCGTTATGCGAATGGTTCAGAAGATGCCCGCCCTGCGATGATTTATATTGATGGCACAAAATATACGTTGAAGCAGCCTTCAACGGGGAGCTGGAGCAGCTGGAAAACAGAAAGTGTGACTGTTTATCTGCCAGAAGGTGTGAGTGCGATTCGCATGGAGGCCGGAACATCTGCCGGGTTAGCAAATGTTGATTATTTGAATGTGGCAGGAAGTGCTGTAAAAGCGGCAAGTTGCAGTGATACAACAACCGTTGTCGATAGTATTTCGACAGACAGTCTTGCTGCAAAAGCGATCGGTACCAGTTGTAGCGGAACAACAAGTGGTTTGTCTGCAAGTAAAATCTATTACGTGACTCCGGATGGTTCTGCAGACAATTCAGGTTCCAGCTTTAGTTCTGCAATGAATTTTACAAAAGCGATGTCAGTTGCTAAAGCGGGTCAAATGATACTGCTTAAACCCGGAACATATAAAGTTGCGTATAAATCGGGTAAAAAAAATACGATTAACTTTGAGAAATCAGGGAGTGATGGCAAACCGATTTATGTTGCGGCAGCCAATTGTGGACGTGCTACTTTTGACTTTTCTTTCCCTGAAGGTAAATGGGTGCAGAACTCATTTGGGTTTTATGTGACAGGTGATTATTGGTATTTTAAAGGGATAGATGTGATTCATGCCGGATATCATGGCGCTTATATCACCGGTGCTCATAATACCTTTGAAAATATGCGTTTCCACCACAACCGGAATACCGGATTTGAAATCAATAAAGGTGGCTCTTATACCACAGTCATTAATTCCGATGCCTACCGGAATTATGATCCGAAGAAACACGGCAGTATGGCGGATGGCTTCGGACCCAAACAGAAACAAGGTCCCGGAAATCGCTTTATCGGTTGTCGTGCATGGGAAAACTCAGATGATGGGTTTGATTTATATGATAGCCCACAGAAAGTTATCATTGAAGACAGCTGGGCATTCCGTAACGGGATAGATTATTGGGATGACAGTGGCTTCAAAGGCAACGGAAACGGATTCAAACTAGGTGGGAAAAAAGCCGTTGGTCATCACCGCATCACCCGTTCTGTCTCATTTGGTAATGTGAATAAAGGTTTTGACCAGAATAATAATGCTGGTGGTGTTACAGTTATTAATAACACATCCTATAAAAACGGTTCCAACTATGGATTTGGCAATAGTCTGAATTCAGGAGAGGAACATTATTTCCGTAACAATATTTCTCTGTCTGGTTCTGTTTCTGTGAAAAACGCCGATGCAAAAAATAATTCATGGGATACGGGGCCTTCTGTATCTGCATCAGATTTTGTGAGTCTGGATACATCTAAAGCAACGGTATCAAGAAATAAAGATGGTTCGCTACCAGCAACTTCTTTGTTCCGTTTGTCTCCGAATTCACAATTGATTAATGCGGGATCAAAAGAAAGTGGTATCAGTTATCAGGGAAGTGCACCAGATTTAGGCGCTTTTGAACGTAAATAAAACTTATTTCTGATACTTTTAAGAGAAGGCTGCATATTTATGTGGCCTTTTTTATATAACGGTATTTCTAATTAAATGAGTTAATGATACAAATGGGTACTATTTTTTTGATTTTCGGCATGGTCTGAAACACTGAATCACGGAGTACAGATTTTCTTGAGTTTTGACGATGTTGTAGTTGTAAATCATGTTTGCCTCATCAGGACAGACACAGATGAGTCTGAGGGTCAGAGAATGTTATCCGGCCTGTCTTTCAGACTTTGGGTAGATGAGTGATATCTCTTTATGCTGACTTTTGTTATTGCCGCGGTAGTGGTTCTCATCTTCTTTTATATCAACAGAAATGAAGCTGTTGAGGTTCAGTCTTATCTTGCTATCGGTTTAATGGCATCTTATCTTGCGTTATTAGTCTTTGTTCCGCCTCATTCTGCAATGAATGCAATGTATATTGGAAATCTATTTGGTGTGCTTTCACTTGTATCTTTTGGCATGATTCTTTTCCCTGAACTTAACCGGTTTACCCCGGAAAATATAACCAGAGTGTTAGGTTGGGCCGGATTAATCGGAATGTCTCTTTTGTTATGCATTTATAAGCTTTTTGTATGGCAATAATTTTAGGCATATTTTATTCGTTATAAACTATTTCTCCTTTATCTGATTGCCTTCCCCCTGATTCCGGAAATACTGCTTTCAATCCGAATGTTTATATGATACAAAGCGCACTTCAAATAGCTTGGCTTTTGAGCTGACAGATGATCATGATCGATGTGCAGAAAAAACTGGGTACGCACAATATAGAGGCTGCAATGACGATTCGCAGCACTGGTATCACCGCACTTTACGGGCATTCCGGAGCAGGTAAAACCAGCATTATTAATATGATTGCGGGGTTATTAGCACCGGACCGGGGGAAAATTATTGTCAATGACCGGGTGTTTTTTGAGTCTGAACTGAAGATAAATCTGCCTCCGGAACAACGACGAATCGGATATATTTTCCAGGATAAACGTTTGTTTCATTTTCTTTCCGTAAAGAAGAACCTGCTTTTTTCAGGACGGACGGATGAGAAATCGGCGCTGTTCGAAGAAATTGTGACTTTGCTGGACATTGATTCCCTCTTGTCCCGTAAACCTGCTTCATTATCGGGCGGAGAAGCGCAGCGTGTTGCGATTGGTCGCGCGTTACTGTCCCTGCCAGATTTACTGCTGTTGGATGAACCGATGTCTTTTCTTGATCACCAATGCCGCCAGGCTTTGATGGCATATTTAAAGCAAATTCCGCAACGATTTTCTGTCCCTGTGATTCTGGTTACCCATGCCGCTGATGAAATTAAGCAACTTGCCGATCATCTCTTTTTCATTGAAAACGGGCAGACCCGTATTGGAACTATCAGGTCAGCTGACATCTGTTGATAAGAATAGGTTATATCGTGAAAAAATTTTTTTGGTTTTATCTGGTGATTATTCTTTTTTTTCCCTGCTCAGACAGTCGTGCCTCAGAGCAGTTGATGATTGCTTCAGGTGCCGGCTATAAAGCATTGGTGGCTGATATCGCAGATGCTTGCGGTCGGGATTATGATCTGAATATTCAGGTATCTTATGGTAATTTCGGACAGATGTTGGCGCAGATACAAAAAACCGGCAGGATTCAGGCCGTCATTTCCTCTGATGATTTTTTTACCGATCATCATGTTCAGGTTTCTGAAATGTATCCGATTGGTACAGGAACTCTGGTTCTGGCGTGGCGAAAAGGTTTAGATCTTTCTCAGCCCCACGATATTTTGAAATCAGAAGTTCAGCGTTTAGCGATACCTCATACAAAAAAAGCGCTGTACGGCCGGGCTGGCTGGCATTTTTTGCAAAGTGAGCATCTTGATGATGCAGTTAAAAAGAAACTCTATATTGTTTCAACGGTACCCCAGGTGACAGCTTATCTTGTCGCCGGTGAGGTTGATGCCGGTTTTGTGAACCTGACGGATGTGCAAAAAGTAAAAGATCGTATTGGCGGTTATATACAGATTCATTCAGGATATCAACCGATTCATATTGTATCCGGTATACTGAAAGGACAGACTGAATTGAAAGGTCTTTCTTTATTCCGGCAGTGTCTCCACTCCTCAAAGATCAAAAACATCGTTCGTCAGCATGGCTTATGATTGATTGGCTCTGTTATTTCTTCACTGATGATACATTATTATTTTCCATTATTCTGACGGCTAAAACCTGTATTGTCGCACTCATTACTCTTGGGATTTGTGGTGTTCTGGTTGCTTATATTTTGGCAAAACGAAAGAATATGTTCACTGCGATACTTGAGTTTATCATCACATTACCGCTTGTTTTTCCGCCGGTTGGCACCGGATTTATTCTGTTATTACTGCTGGGAAGAAATGGCTGGCTGGGCAGGCTTGGATTTCAGACAGATATTATTTTTACCCGTAGCAGTGTGTATCTGGCAGCGCTAATTGCCGGATTACCTTTGGTTGTTAAACCGGTTCAGTCTGCTCTGGAACGGGATGTTTTTAAGTTGGCTGAAGCCGCCAGAACGCTTGGTAAAAATCAGTATCAAACATTGATTCTGGTCATACTCCCGTCAGTCAGAAAAAGTCTGGCTGCTGGTTTAGTTCTTGCGTCTGCCCGTTCGCTGGGGGAAGTCGGGATTACTTTGATTATTGGCGGGAATCTGGTGGGACGGACCAATACGGTATCTCTGGAAATATATAACGCAGTGATGGATGCTGATTTTGACCGTGCGTCATTTTTGTGCCTGATATTAGGTGGTATTTCGGTATTACTCTTTATGCTGTTGAGAAAAGTATCAGGAGATTCTCTGTAAAATAAACCTGTCCCGTCTGGGAGGATTTTCCCTGCCCCGGGCATTTCTGGTTAGAAAATAATCTAACCTTGAGTGATATTTATATCAGCGTACAAGATAAATCCTCGTGTTGAACATACATCTGATTTCATTTTATGTATATTTATATTTTCCATCTGGAAAATATAAATATACAACAAGTCAGGTATTTATTTTGTAAATAAAAATCATTATCAATCTTATTTTATTCGGTTTCTTCTGAAGCTGCCAGCTGTGCTTGTATAGGTGTAATTCTTGATAAAAAAAAGTAAAAAGTAAACTAGATCAATTGGTTGTGTGTAAAATTATGATGAAGTTGTACAGGTATATCATTGATATCCATTGCGATTTTTTATGCTAAATATTGTTTTCTCTATAATATATAATAATGATTTGTAGGTTGTTGTTTGATTTCATCTGTTGTTTGTGAGGTTTTTTTTAGAAGTATTTATTATTTAGTTTTTTTTCGTTATTCAATTTAATTGATATGTTTGTAGTTTGTTGTTTTTTATAAAAAATATTTAGAAAAATTGACATGTAATTTAAATTTCTGCAAACTTGAGTCCGACATGACAGTGGATTGGTTATATAGTTCATATTTTTTATATAACCAAGATAATAGTAACGAGGGAATCGGATAAGGACTTCCCACCAAAAATAAGGCATATGGGATTAATATGAAAAAGACCCTATTAGCGCTGGCTGTATTGGCAGCAGCAGGTACAGTAAACGCAGCAGAAATCTATTCTTCAGACGCAACGACAGTGAAGCTGAAAGGTGAAGTTGATGCTTATTTGGCAAACTATGACATTGAGTCTGGTTATGCATTTGAAATCGATGACGCTAATAATGTGACAGGCTCTATGTCAGGTAAAGAAACTGATGCTGATATCAATGTCTGGGGAAAAATTCAGGTTGATGCAGAAACTGCACTGAACGATGACTACAAAGTTGTTGGTTCTTTTGAGATTGAATCAGGCTCTTGGTACGATGGTACTGATAACGGTGCTAAATTTGATGATATGTACATCGCACTGAAAGCAGACAAATGGGGTCTGGCTATCGGTGAAACTGGTGACTTTGCTGATTCTGATAATGCAATTGAAAAAACAGATATTACGAATGAAGGTAATGTTCTTGGTACCAGTGGTCACCCAACTGAAAGCAAAGGTCACGGTTTAGCTCTGAAACTTTCTCCATCTGATGCTTTCACTGTTGTTGCAGATGTAAATACTCAATCTGATACTGAAACAGATAATATCTATGGTATTTCTGTAGATTACAGCCAAGATATTTTTTCTGTAGGCGCATCATATATCACAGGTGAAGTTGACGCTGTTACTGATTTTTCACAAGCGGGTATTTCAGCATCTGTTGATGTTAATGGCTTCTTCCTTGCTGCTACATATTCAAACTTTGAAGGTGTTGACTCATTCGGTTTCTTCAATAGCGCAACAATTAATAGCACAACACTTTATACTTCCGGTGACGCTTTCGAAGTTGCAGCTTCTTATACTGCGGATAAGGTGCGTTTGTATGCTGTATATGGCTATATCACTCTTGATGACATAAGTGTTAACGGCTTTGAGTTTGATGCTGATGGTGATACAAGTAACTGGACACTGGGTGTTGACTACGCAGTGGCAAGTAACCTGACAGTATTTGCTGAATACCAGACGGGTGAAACTTCTGATGACTTCAGCGTAGGTAGTGATCTGGATGCTGATGTTACATTAGTAGGTGCATACTACTCATTCTAATCTATTGGATAACCAGTTGATTTAAAGAAAGCCAACGTTTATCGTTGGCTTTTTGTTTTTACTCCCGGAGAGTGATTGTGAACCGATTATTTGTTTTAGTGATGATCTGCTGGACGTGGGCTGTGTCAGGTTCGGTTTATGCGCTGACCCTCGATGCTGAAAACGGCATTGAAGTGTTGTTTGTAAATGGTAAACCGGCACAGGAAGGCACTGCTGTTCATTTTTCTGAAAATAAGCTCCAGCTGGTGGTCAGATATGAGGGACGTCTGAAAAAAAATGGCGGAAAACCTGAATTTCTTTCCACGACGCCATATGTATTAACACTAACCTCTGGCGCAGAAGCCAATCATGGTCAATTGCATGTATCGCTTGTTTCTAACCGGTATCATAAAATTGACAACCTGAACCGGGCACACAAACCTGTGTTTAACGTTTCTGCCGGATTTCCGGTTAAAATTGTGCAGCAGGTTGTTCTGCCAGCGAAATCCAAGGTTTTTCCTTATATGAATTTAGGCCCGTTGGTTGCTGATTTTAACCAGACAAATAAGACGGTATTTGCCGATCAGCCTTTAGGTTATGTAGAAAAAGATCAGGTGAAAAAATCAAAGCAATCAGCCACAACGGTTGAACAGTTGAAATTCTGGTTTGATAAAGCTTCTGCACAAGAGCGTGGTGAATTCCTGCGTTGGGCTGCGAAACAGTAAATTCTGTTGAACCACGGTGACAGAAACGCCGTGGTTTTTGAACATTTTAGTTTTCCGCTTCTGTTGATCATCAATCTGATATTCTCAGGATTGTATATTACCGAATTCAGTGTACACTGAACCGGATATGAATGATGTGCAAACTAAAAACGGATTTAACTGGCGTCCGGTATTATTAGCCAGTCTTGCTATTAGTGTTGGCCAGCTGAGTATTGGCCTTGTGTTTCCTTCATTACCCTGGATTGCTGATGATTTTTCTGTTTCAGCAGATCAGACCCAACTTCTGATTTCGGCCTATCTGATTGGGTTCGGGCCATTGCAGTTTATTTACGGTCCGGTGTCTGATTCTATCGGCAGACGTACCGTGCTGCTGACCGCGTTGATTCTCTCCTTCATTGGTCTCGTGATCATTGTCTGTTTCAGTCATTCTTTTACCGGCTTGATCCTCGGGCGTTTTATTCAGGGGGCTGGTAACGGATGCTGTGCCGTCCTGTCCAGAGCATCTACCCGGGATTCCTATTCCGGAGATCAATTACCTGTTGCACTGTCTTATGTCACGATGGTTGCTTCAGTGACGCCAATATTCGCGCCGGTATTAGGTGGCTTTATTAACCATCATCTTGGATGGCGGGCCATTTTTTACACCTTGCTTGGTTATCTTATGTTTGTCTGGTGTGTGTTGTTTGTTCTGTTTAAAGAAACGATGCGCTTTAAGAAACCATTACCCAGAGTCCGGGAATCATTGAAACAGTATAAAAAGCTGCTTTCATCGGTCTATTTTCTCAGTTTTGGAAGTATTGGCTGGCTGAATTTTTCTTTAGTCACTACGTGTATTTCCCTGATGCCTTTTTTAATGCAGGTTCAGATTGGCATGTCTTCCGATGAATACGCCATGTGGGCTTTGATTCCGGCGATAGGGATGCTGCTTGGTAGTTTTTCTGTGACTCGTCTGAGGGGCCGCTTTGGATTAAGAGCTGTTTTTTATCTGTCACCGGTCGTGCAATTGATTTCTGCACTCTGGTTTATTCTTATACCGTTAAATCCTTTGATGTTGATGGTGGGGCAGTTTCTGATGGTTTTCGGAAACGGGATTGCTTTACCCTGTGCTCAGGCTCAGTTAATGCTGCCTTACCGGCATCAGGCGGGGATGGTTGCAGCGCTGGCCGGGGGCGGGCAGATGATCGTTGCTGCGCTGGTCAGTTTTGCGCTGCTTAAATCCGGTATAAATCAGGCATGGCATTTAGGCTTGGTTATCGCGTGTTTTGCAAGTATGACTTTATTAAATATCCGCCGGGGCTTTCGCTCAGAGGTGAAAGAAGAATAGAGCCGGATGGATACGACTTTTCAAAAAAAGACCTCCGTTTGGGAGGTCTTTCTGAATTGCCACTGTGATAGTGACTTATCAATGGTGTTTACTGATTGTAGACTTCAAATTCAGCAATTTTAGGCGTGCTGCTGGCGGCTTCAATATAAAGACTCAGCTTTTTCACTGTGACAGCATCAAAGCTGATTGCATCAGATAATGAAGAACCACTGGCAAGAACATCACCTGTGTCGTGATTTTTCAAGACCCATGAAGTCACGGTACCTTCTGAACCCGCTAATTCTACAACTTTAACCGTGTTCACGGTTGTGTTGAGATTTTTCACGCTGATACGGCCGGTTGTGCCTGATGGTGACCAGTAAGTGCTGGTGTCGCCGTCGATTGCATTACTGTAACCCGTTTTACTGCTTGCTTTTGAGCTTCCGTCCGCATTGGCACTTAAGGCCAGATTGTCACCGGATGGTGTTGTTGTGCCTGAACCGGAATCTGAGTTACCAGAATCTGTGCTGCCGGTATCTGATGAATCATCATTGCTGCCGGTATCGGAACTGCCGTTATCGCTGCTGGTGCTGCCTGTTGCGCTTGCATCTGAGCTTGTACAGGTTGCAGGAACTTCTGCAAGAATCGCAGATTTACCTTTAGAATAAGAAGATACGTAAGGTGTCAGCCCGCCTTTACCGGCAGTTGCAGCAACATAATCAACTAAGTCCTGTCCGGCTTCCATCATATTGCTGTTGATAGAACTTTTTGAAGCTGAACCGTAAGCACTGAGCATGTCAGGTGTTGTACCATGTGAAGCGGTCAGGTCACCTTTACCTGCTGCCGTATCCAGTTTACAGTTCGAATCTGAGTTCCAGACATAAGTTCCGGTGATTTCAAGACCGCCTTCACGGAAGTCCCGTAATAATGTTTCAGTCCAGTACTCAATGTCATCACCTTTTTTCGTTGCAGCAGCGGCATAGCTGTTCATAAAGGCGTTGTTCTGGAATTCAATCCGGCCACCGTCACGGACACTCAGGATGTCTTTACGATATCCGTAAAAAACGTTGTTGAACATGTGAGACTGACCAAAACGCATCAGAGGAACACGACGTCCGGTATCAAATTCTTTTGCATTATAATATTCATCACGTGTGACAAATAAGTTGTCATGAATCGTTGTTTTGATTTGTGCATTGATAGGACGACTGTCACTTGAGCCATGTAAAGCCGCACGTTTTACATCAATCAGCTTGTTGAATGATACGGTAATATCATATGCGCCAACTTTAACGTCAAATGCTGAGTCACCTGTATGCTCAAATGTATTCTGGTGAATCCAGATGTCATGAGATTCACCGGTTGAGCGAATCATATCCGGGTCTAGTTCATGGTCTTCTGTATGCCCTGCACCGACAAAACGGTTATTTGTTACAATGACGTTTTGTGCCTGATATGTGCTCTTACCTTTACTGTCACTACCGATCTGGAAGCCGTTAAAGTAGAAGTAAGCATTCGCACCACGTCCATCGATGGTTGTATTTGAGTGGATAACCTGATTGCGGATAGGCAAGGACTTGTCATTCAGTTTTTCGTTAAAGAATGTTGCATCACAACTGTCAGAAGAAACGCCATGTGCATCACACCATTTGGTATGGTCCATACACTGAGCTTCAGTTGCGTTATCCAGGTTTGCCAGCACATCAGCTTCACCACAGTCAAGGCGGTACATAGCGACTTCAGTATCTTTTGCAAAGTCTTTTTTATCAAAGACAATCCAGTTGTACTCTTCTGAACTGATTGCATCCAGAATTTGTTGTTCGACTGACTTATCCGCATTCTTCTTGATCACAACCAAATGGCTGCTGCCGTTTGGATCGTAACCACCGGTTGTATTTTCACCAAAACCGACTGGTTTACCGAGTGAAGATGCCAGACACTGCACGATTTCCTGATCAGTTTGCAGTGATGATTCCCGCCAGTTGACGTCAGGGTTATTAATTAAGTCAGAACAAGCTGATGCTGAAGCTTGTTGGGCAAAGAGTGCCGAGGAGACAGCAACACTGACTAAGCCGAGTAATTGATAGTTTTTCATCTTATTGATTTTCCTTCGTTTTCTTTTATTTCCCGGCCATACAGACAGACTTTCGTTTTTTTAAGCGTCTGGTCATTCAGAGATTGAGGTCTGAAACAGGCACGGGTTTATATTCAGTCTGATACGCATCAGACTTAATATTTATTAACAATTTTTTAAGTGATTTGATATGAAAAGATGTTATTTTTTAAACCAGTGTTTCAAAAATAGATAAATTAATGGTATCAACCTCACAATCTGTGTGACAAATATCATATTGAGTGTTTTTTATTCTGACTAAAGAAAAGGGCGGTGATGTATTGATAATCTGATAATGCTATTATTATCAATAACTTGAATTTCAGGTGTTTTTTGCTTTGTGTCATCTGGCTGTCATGGCTCAAATGAAAGATCAGATGTAAAAACATTGTGTGTTTTATGTGGTGGGTATGTGCCTGAGTGATAAACCGATTTATATTACAGCCAGAACTCATAGATCAGAGAGAAAAAATGAAAACAATTCTTTGTTATGGTGATTCAAATGTTTGGGGGTATATTCCGGGCGGGGGACGTTACGGGTGGAAAACCCGTTGGACCGGATATCTTGACGGATTATTGGGAGAGGATTATCGGGTCATCGAAGAAGGGCTGAATGGCCGGAATACCGGTATTGATGATCCTTTATTTGAAGGCAGAAATGGTCAATCGTATTTGCCGGTTGTCCTGGAAAGCCATTATGCAGCGGACTATGTGGTGCTGATGTTAGGCACAAATGATTTGAAAGCCCGTTTTAACCGAACGGTAGAAGATATTGCACGAAGTGCGGGTCAGCTCATTCAGCTGATTCAGAGCTATTATCCTCAGTCTTGCGAAGTTATTCTGCTTTCTCCGCCTCCGGTACAGCATTCACAAGATGCAGAGAAAAATGAAGCTTTTGCGGGGGCACCGGATAAATGTGAAGCATTGAGTGCCAGCTATCGGTATTTGTCAGAACAGTATGAATGTTCTTTTATTGATGCAGGAAAGTATTGTGCGACCAGCCTCTCGGATGGGGTTCATCTGGATGCAGAAAATCACAGGGCTTTAGCACAGGCGGTATTCTCGCAGATCATGCTCTGCGAGTCCTGATTGAGCTGACTTCTCCGGTTACCATATATGCAGTGATAAATTCATTGATGTCCCTTCAATTCATGCTGGAATTGAGGGGACTTTTTCTGAATCCAGTATCCAGATATACATATCTTGGCAAAACTTATCCCCCGATCACATTCAGCATAATTATATTCGTTTAATATAAAACATGTTGCTTATTTATCAAATAATAAACTCTGAGTCACAGAGTTGAATGGCTTTTGGTCATGCAGAAAATCAAATGTTGTCTTGATGTGATGTCTGCTTCACCTGGCTTTAAAAACGGAGACCCGACATGATGAAAGTAATACTGGTATTCACCCTGTCACTGCTAACGGCATTCTGCTCGCAGGCGGCGGAGCATAACTGGCATGGAAAGAAAGCCGCCGTTGTTCTGACTTATGATGATGCACTTTCTGTACATCTGGATAACGTGTTACCGGTGCTTGATGCTTATGGTATGCGGGGCACTTTTTATCTGACAATCAGCAGTGAAGGTTTTAAACAGCGAATTCAGGACTGGAGACTTGCTGCATTTGAAGGGCATGAACTAGGCAATCACACGCTGTTTCATCCTTGTGACGGCAGTCAGCCGGGGCGGGATTGGGTGACGGCAGAGAAAGATCTTTCTTTGTGGTCTAAGGCTCGTTTTTTAGGCAATGTTGAGATCACGAATGTCACATTAGAAGCCGTGGATGGCAAACGGCGAAGAACCTTCGCTTATACCTGCGGTGATACAAAAGCGGGGGAAGACAGCTTTCTGGATGAAATCACAGAGATGTTTCCGGCAGCCAGAGGTGTTAACTGGGGAACCGAATCTCTGGCAGAAGCGAATCTGTCTGAACTGAAGACGATCAGTGTGATGGATAATACCGCTGATGAGCTGATTGCACAGGTTGATCAGGCGATCGCACAACACCATCTGCTGGTTTTTCTGTTTCATGGCGTCGGCGGTGGACATGACAGTATTAATGTCAGTCAGGCGGCACATGATGGATTAATCCAATATCTGGCACAACAACGCCATGAGGTTTGGATTGCACCGATGATTGAAGTCGCTGATTATATTCGGGCAGTTCGTGCACAGTAGTTGCGGGCTGAAATATCCAGAGCGTGTTTATCATTTATCGCCGTTCCTGCCGGAGGCAGTGAAAGATAAAAACGCTCTGGTACGATTATGAATACTTCAGCGGAATAAAAGACCTTAAATGTTCTTTCACTGTGTCTGAGGTGAATGCATTCTCAAGGCTCATCCGGTAAATTGTATAATAATCTGCTTCTGTCAGCTGAAATGCTTCTGTCACTTTACGGATTTCATCGGTCATGGTGGTATCTGACACGGTTCGGTTATCCGTATTAATCGTGATTTCTATGCCGTCTTTAAGAAAGGCTTGCACCGGATGGTGTTGAAGCTGATCGACAGCCTTGGTTTGCACATTGCTGGTTGGACAGGTTTCAAGGGCAATATTCTGTTTTTTTACCAGCTGATAGGCCTGAGGATGATTTTTGATATGAATCCCGTGCCCAATCCGGCTGGCTCCCAGTAACGTGACTGCATCATACACATTCTGGCCAACACCTTGCTCGCCGGCATGGATCGTGACATGGTAGCCTTTGATCAGTGCATATTCTGCATACGGAATAAACTGGTGGCAAAAACCAGCGATTTCGCTTCCGGCCAGATCAAATGCGACCACGCCATGATTCAGATAGGTTTCACCCGCATCCAGAACTGCCTTGATATTATCTTCCGGCATGTTTCTGATAACAGATAAAATGTAATTGCCCCGGATATCATACTGTTGTTCAGCCCGCTGCATCCCTCTGACTGCACTGCCAATCACCTGATCAAGAGATAACCCCTGAGTCTGATGGAGCAGGGGACCAAAGCGGACTTCAAGATATTTGACGTTTTCAAGGGCGGCATCTTCGAATAATTCAAATGAGATCCGCTCGATTGCCGTTTCTGTTTGCATGACAGAGAGTGGCAGACTAAAACATTGAAGATATTCATCCAGATCCTTGCAGGTGGGTGGGGCTGTCATCATCTGCTGAATGGTCTGCACATCATTTGATGGCAGAATGATATTTTGCTGGTGTGCCAGTTCAATCAGAGTGGAAGGACGAACACTGCCGTCCAGATGGCAATGTAAATCTATTTTCGGAAGCGCTGAATAATTCATGAGTTTCTGCCTTAATTAAACCCTTTGTTTACGAAGTCACAACGTACTCTGCTTTGCTGCAACCCCGGTACGCCGGGTGAGAAAAACAAAGAGACAGACTTCATAATCAAGAGTTTAGGGCTCTTGGTAGAAACTCCCAAACCATATCATTGGGATTATACGAAGTGGAAATAAATTTTTTGTATCAAACAGGCTAGATCATAGCCGGGTATGTTATGTCTGTCCAAAGGTTTATTCAGTTTATTTCCCGGACGATTGTTCAGCTTTTGCCCGGATGCTCCCGGAAAGTAAACTGTTGTAAAATTTCTTTCATAGACCGGGTTTGTTCCGTGAGCTGCTCAGCTGATTTGGCGCTGGCTTCAGAAGCGGCAGCATTTTGCTGGGTGACCGCTTCTATCGATGCAACAGCCTGATGTGCATTGTCCACTTCGGCAACCTGTTTTTCACAGGCAAGTGCAATCCGGGAAACCTGCTCTGAGGCTGAGTGAATACTTTCAGCGACATTGCCCAGCGCCTGAGCTGTCGCCTCAGCCATTTGTACACCATGTCGGGCTTTTATCCCTGATTCCTGAATGAGTTTCCCTGTTTCTTCAGCGGCCGACGTACTCCGGAAAGCAAGATTCCGGACTTCTTCAGCAACAACGGCAAAACCTCTCCCTTGTTCTCCGGCTCTTGCGGCTTCAATGGCTGCATTGAGTGCCAGCAAATTCGTTTGTTCTGCAATTTCATCAATCGTTTCAATAAAGGCGGTAATGCGCCGGTTCGATTGCTGGATATCGTCCATTGCCTGAATCATATCCTGCATTTTCTCTTGTCCTCCGGTCACAGCGCCTTGTGCTTTTCTGGCGAAATCACTGGCAGTCCTGGCATTTTCTGCATTCGTCATTGTGCGTGAAGACAGATCCGCAAGAGACAGGGAGATCCGCTCCAGATTTCCCTGTTGTTCTGCGACCCCCTCAGCAAGAGAATGACTGGTCTGGAAGATTCGTTGACTGTCTGCACTGATCTGCTCACCGGAAATCTGTACTCCGGATAAGACATTGATGAGGTTTATGGTCATCTCTTTCAGGGCGATCCCCAAAGCGTCATGCTCTGATGCCAACTCTATTTGCTGTGATAAATCGCCGGAAGCGATCTGTCCTGCCAGCCGTGTTCTTTGCTGCAGTGTACTGACCATATGCCGGATAGAAGTATATAGACTGTCTTCAGGTTCACCGTTGTCCGGCAGATCAAGGTTCAGATTTCCTGCGGATACATTTTGTGTAATCCGGGTCACACGGGCCGGGTCCCCCCCGAGTTTATTCAGTGTTGAACGAACGATGTAAAGACTGACCAGTCCACCACAAACCATGGCAATCAGAATGATAATGCTAATCACTGAAATCGCGGTTTGGTTTTTGTTTTGCAGGTTTTGTCCCAGATTATCCTGTTCCGTTTTCACTGACTGCCGGATACGGGCAATATTTTTTGTCGCCTGTGAGCCGACAAGATCAATAGTGTGATGAATCACATCATTTCTTTGGAAGATAGCAGAAACGACCTCATTAAAAATTTTGACATCGAATGAGGCATCTTTCATGGTTGAGTGCAGTAGAATTTTATAAGACTGATTGGTCAACTCGGTCTCAAGCTTTGCCAGATGTTTTTCCAGTACTTTGAATTCCTGATTAACCGTACGCGCTGTATCTTCCTGATTATTATTCAGAAATTTAAATATATTCAGCCGAATGAGCAATAAGCTTTTTAAAGCCAGAGACGCGGTATAGGCCACATCCATTTCGTCGCCTTCTTCTCTGGCAGAAGATAGTATTTTGGAGAGATTATGTTCGACTTCAGATTCTTTCCGGGTCAGCGCGTTCATTTTTGTATGGCGCAACTGTTTGAGCTGCACAATCTTATCGAATCCTTCTTTGTAGCGGCCAAGCAGTTTTTCCAGTTGTGATATCGCTTCCCTGCGTTCAGTCGATTGTAAATCCTGATGTGACCGGGTGAGAAGCTTACGGGTTTTATCGAGATAAACTTCAAACTGTTGTTGATGCCTCACATCGGAGTGCAGGATGTAATCTTTGACTTCCAGGCGCATCAGAGAAAGGTTTGTTTGAATCCGGGAAGTGGTTTCTGTCGTCTCTGTCAGGTGGTGATAAATACCGAACTCCCGCGAGGCATTGTTTAATGAATGATAGGCAGAAAGCCCCACAAGAACGATCAATCCGGTGAGTAATCCAAATCCTGAATATAAAACAGCCTTAAAGTTGAGCATTATCGATGATCCCGCAGCGAATGAACTCTGAGTCAAGCTCAGAAGAATATTTGACAGAAGTCATATTTTAAGGGGGAGATCATGACAACGCTGTTAAGCTAATGTGATCAGCGGGCATTTTTGCCAGATGAGCTGATATCATTCAAAGCCCAGTCATAGTCGCTGTAACGGATTTTTCTTCCGGAATTCTGCCATTGCCGGAGTGCCTTTATATTGAATCCGGCCTGAGGCAGGTGATCATCCAGAAATTGTTGCAGGCTCTCATAGCCCTGCCAGCCGCGTTCAAAGTCTTCTTTGTACCAGCGAAAAATTTTTGACAGATACAGTTGCCGGTTCCGGAGATAGTTTCGCTGGTGATCTGCAAGAAAACGGATGGTTACTCCATGCAGCTGCTGCCCGAGTTTCTCTCCGCTGTACGCTTCATTGAGCAGAGCCGGACAGCCAATGCTGGCGCAGTTGACGGCAAAATGGATGCGTGGCTCCCGGAATATATCCGATCGGATGAGCTGATGCTCGATTTCATCCAGCGTCCGCTGTTTTCCCAGCAGCGGGATAAAACGAATTTCCCAGGGTGATTGAAACCATGAGCCAATATCTTTGATTGAATCTACCGGGTAATGGCGAAGGATCAGTTCAATCGTCCAGGCGTTATACGCGTTAATTAAAAATGCCAGGCGGGTCTGTGTTGACCATGTATCAAAGGTATCCGGCGATACCGCAGCCAGTTGCTCGAGATAAGATTGCAATTCAGCCCGCCGGGTATTGAACCCCTGATAATCCACACTGGAAATACCGCCGTTATCCTGCACTTTTACCAGCGCTTTGAGTAACAGGTCCCAGGAGTGGTGCAGAGAATCGGCATAAACTGCGGGAGGTGTTATCAGGATCAGAATCAGTAATATTTTTTTCAGCATTGGACTCATCCGTGTTCGGGTATACCTGTTAGTCGCTGTCGGGTTGAGTTTATTACAGTCATTTCTTTTTGCTACATCAGACTCACCTGCATGCTTTGTGAATGAATGTGATTGGTCTCAAAATATGTCCTCAGACACATCTGTGAGACAACAGAAGAGATGATTCAGGGAATCCGTTTGTTGCATCGTCTAAACTTTAGTGGATCAGTCCGGGGAATGCATAATGATGAAAAAGCTGTTATCAGGATTACTGGTATTAATCATATCGTCCGCTGTTGTCGCTCATGACCACTGGCATGATGATGTCATGACGAAAGCCGATGGACAAACTGTCCATTTTTATGCATGGGGAGGTAACGCTGCAATTAATGAGTATATTCAATGGGCAGCCCAGCAGGCTGAAAAACAATATGGTGTGAAGATAAAACACGTCAAAATCACCGATACCTCCTCAGTTGTCAGCCAGATTGAGGCTGAAGTGAAAGCCGGAGTGAAGCGGCAGGGAAGGGTTGATTTAATTTGGGTGAATGGTGAGAATTTCAGCCGGATGAAACGTGAAGATCTGTTGTTTGGACCCTGGGTCGGCTATTTGCCCAACTGGCGGTATGTCGATCAAACCAAACCGGTGCAGGTTGACTTTACTGTTCCGACATCGGGGCTGGAAAGTCCCTGGGGTGCAGCGCAAATGAATTTGATTGCTGATCGGACGGTAACACCCAATCCGCCATTATCGGCACAGGAATTACTGGTTTTTGCCAGACAGAATCCCGGTCAGGTTACCTATCCCGCTCCTCCGGATTTTCATGGTTCCACACTGATTAAACAGTTATTACTTGAGATTTCAGGTCAGAAATGGTTTCAAAAACCAGTCGATCCACAGTTTTTTGCCCGGTTGACACAGCCACTGTGGGATTATCTGGATCAACTGCATCCTTACTTGTGGCGTCAGGGGAAAACATTTCCGGCCAATGCAGCGGACATGCATCGTATGCTGGCAAATGGAACACTGAAATTGTCAGTTTCATTCAATCCAAATGAAGTAAGCAATCTGATTGCGCGCGAAACGTTACCCAAGACTGCCTTTAGCTACGGTTTTAGCCGGGGAATGATAGGGAATGTTCACTTTGTTGCGATTCCCGTGAATGCCCGGTCCAAAGAAGGCGCTCAGGTTTTTGCCAACTTTTTGCTCTCACCTCAGGCGCAGGCGCGAAAAGCAGACACCAAAATATGGGGCGACGGCACGGTATTAGATCCGGAGCGGCTGCCAGCAGCCGATCGACAGTTGTTCGGGGAGCTCCCGGCTCAGAATATGATGAATTCAGTCCCGACACTGGCTGAACCACATTCAAGCTGGATGCCGGCACTCGAGGAAGAATGGCTCAAACGCTATGGTCATCGCTGAGGCTCAACAAGAATGATCCGGTTTCATAAAGTTGTAAGGGCGTGTTTATTTTTATCGCAGTGCCTGCCGGAAGCGTACCGGGTAGGGTAATGAGATTTTATTGATAATTACCATATTAGACTCCTCTTTTGCTGTATTTCTTGTATTATGGCCGCTTTATATTAAATAGATAAATGGAGTTAACTCATGAATCTGATGAATGTCCGTCGGTTACACTCATTACGTATCGTTGCGCTGGCTTGTGCGGCTCTGCTCTCCGGGTGTGCGGTCAATGCTGAATCCCCGCAGAACGAAAAAGCAATCGCTTGTGATGCCGGTAATCCGATGGCTGAAACAACATTGTACTTTGGTCTGAGCCGTCCACACGGGCCGGATATTACACTGGGTGAATGGCAGAAATTTGTCGATCAGGAAGTCACACCACGTTTCCGTAATGGTTTGACTGTATTTAAAGCACAAGGACAATGGCTGGGTAATGACGGTAAAGTGGCCAAAGAAGGCAGCCGTGCACTGATGCTCATCCACCCGCTTCACGATGAAACCAGCAACAAGAGTATCGAAGAGCTGCGCTCGATTTATAAAAAAACGTTTGCACAGGAATCTGTGATGAGAATTGAAACAACCAAGTGTGTTTCTTTCTGATCCATTTCAGTTATCCTCTGTCCGGCAGATTTTCTTCTGCCGGATAATTTTTATGTCTTCTTCCTGACTGCCTTTTCTGGTTATCTCCGGCAAATAGTGACATGATAAATCAGTTGTATACTCCCCAATGATCTGCATCATGCATCTTCAGGTCATTTGGATATACAGGTTATTCGCTGTTGACGGGGATAACCGGATGATATTGTGAGCTGACCGAAAAGGAGAATAAAATGATAAATAAACAGCCCGGACATCATTCATTGTCAGATATAATTGAACCTGTTTGTGGTACTGAAGGGTTTCCGGAAAGTCACGTTTTTGCTGAAGGCATTGAGGTGTTGCCGGCCAGCGATGCAGAAATGTGTTGTCGCATCCATTTCAGTGTCCCCTATATCACCCGCGACAGCGGCCCGTTACATTTGCATATTATTGAGCCAAAACAATATACAGATGAGCCTGAAACCTATCCTTTGGTGCTTTATGTGCAGGGTTCGGCATGGCTGGAGCAGGATACAGGTTCGCAGGTGGCACAGCTGGCCTGGTTTGCCCGGCGTGGGTTTGTGATTGCGGTAGTGGAATATCGCCCGTCAACCGTGGCTCCTTTTCCGGCTCAGGTGATTGATACCAAAGCGGCAGTCCGTTTTATGGTGCAACATGCCTGCGACTATCATGCTGACCCGCAGCAGTTATTTTTGTGGGGAGATTCTTCCGGTGCACATACCGCATTGATGGCAGCTTTTTCGCAGCAAGATGAAGCGTTGGATGAATGTCATCCGGCACAACTTCCTGCTCAGGTGCGGGGTGTGATTGATTACTACGGTCCAACGGACATTTCCAAAATGTCGAATGAGCCCTCTGTACTTGATCACACAGCGGCTGATTCTCCGGAAGGGCTGCTGATTGGCGGCGTGCGCCCGGCTGATCATCCGGCGCTTGTCCGGCCAACAGTGCCGATGAATTACATCGTAAAATCACACGACATCCCGCCGGTTTTAATCTTTCATGGCAGTCAGGACCGGATTGTTCCGTTTGGTCAGAGTGTACTACTCTATGAAGCATTGAAACAAAATGACAAAGAAGTGTCTTGCTATCAATTGAAAGGTGCAGATCACGGTGGAGAGGCTTTCTGGCAATCGCATATTCTGAATATTGTCGAGACATTTGTCAGGCGATGTCTCTGAATCAGAATAAAAATGTCAGTCAGTATTGATGCATATGTTATTGTCGGGTAGTATCCCAACGCTAATTTTTTGTTTTTCCTATTAAAAATCTGAATCTGGTGATTTTATGGCTCAATTTAAAGAATATAAAATTGTTCACATTGTTGAAGGTGGTTGCGGCACAATCCTGCTGGGCTCCAGTGGTATTCCGCTACAAAGATTAGAAGCAGAACTGAACCGTCATGCACAGGATGGCTGGCAGGTAGTATTTCAGGTGATTGAGCAGAAACGTTTTCTCTTATTCTGGCGCCGGGAAGCTCTGATTATCACGCTGGGCCGGTAATGTTCAAAGTGCTGTCACTGAAGCTGATTGGCTTTTACCAGCGTCAGGGTGGTTCGAAAAAGCTGTTGAATACGGAATGCAATTTCGAACCCAGTTGTTCTGAGTATACCCGGCAATGCATCGAAAAATATGGTGCATGCAAAGGCTGGCGGTTGGGCCTGGCCCGGATTCGGCGCTGTAATCAGCCTGATTTGACAGAGAAAATACACGATGAGGTGCCGTAATGAATTTATTTGAACCTTTGCACGAGCTGGAAGCAAAGGAAGAGCAGCTCCGCCAGCAGGTGAACGCATCGGCTGAAGAGATCAGAAAAGCCTTCTTCCGTGAGCAGGCGGATCAGATTAAAGACCCGGACACTTATGCAGTGCTGAACTATATGTTCATTGGCGGGTTTCATCACTTGTATCTTGGGCGATATAAATTGTTTGCGATGGACATCTCACTGACGATTATTGCGATGTTGATGTTTTTTGTCTTCGACCATGATCGTACCGGGGCGGGAATTGTTATCTTTCTTTGTTGCTTTGAGCTGCCTCAGCTGTTTTTATCTCAGAAAATAGCCCGGCAGCGTAATTATGAAATTTCTTCTGCAATATTTCAGCGATTGCATCAGAATCGTGGTGAGACCTCAACACCACAAACGGTTTAATGGAACCGATATTATGGCTGGTTCCCACCCAGCCTTCATTGCGGTCGTTTAATGCCGCATCATGATGACCCCCAGTGCAATACAACAAGCCGAAACCCAGCGCCACAAACTGACCGGTTCTTTCAGGATCACGACAGCAATCATTGTGGCAAACAGGATGCTGATTTCCCGGAGTGAAGCAACCAGTGCAATTGGTGCCTGAGTAAAAGCCCAGACGGTAATCCAGTAAGCTGCCAAAGACATAGCGCCGGCATAGAATCCGGGTTTCCAGACACGGAGTGAAGTGGGAAACAATTTGACGCGGCGTGTTGTCCGGGCATAAACCCAGATATTCAGCGTATCCAGCAAAATCAGGCTCAGAATAAACCCTGATGCTGTTCCGGCGACTCTGGCTCCCATACCATCAGCTAATGTATAGCTGGCGGTAAACAAAGCTGCTATCAAAGAGAAAAACAGCCCGGTATACCCTGTCTGTTTCGCATGACCTTTCAGGGCCATCACCAGTATACCGCCAGAGATCGTCAGTACTGCGATCACTTCGGTCCGGGAAAATGACTCGTGCAGAAAAAATATGGAGAAAAGTAACACCAGTAATGGGGCGGTGCCGCGTGCAACCGGATAAACCTGACTTAAATCGGCACGTTCGTAAGCTTTAATCAGAAAAATTTTGTAGCCAGTGTGCAAAAATGCACCAAGAACCAGCCATCCAAGTGAAGAAACCGATGGCAGGGGAACAAAAAAAATCAGACCGGTTATTGCAATCAACGCCTGAACATAAGAGAGCAGAAGGATGGTGGAGAAGCGATCGAGCCCGACTTTTACAACACTATTCCATCCTGCGTGAAGGAGGGCTCCGGATAAAATTGCGATAAATACATGTGTTTCCAAATGGGTTCCTTATCATCTTGGTTGACTGTGTTGACCTGATGTGATTATTTCATAAAAAGGCAGAAAACTGTTACTGATGAAATATCAGGTCAATGTTCTAAAAACTCACAAAGAGGGTGCCAATGAAGAGACATGCATTACCTTTGAATGCACTCCGGGCTTTTGAGGCGACAGCGCGTTTGGGCAAGATGAGCCAGGCAGCAGACGAACTGTGTGTCACCCATAGTGCGATCAGCCGCCAGATTCGCGGACTGGAATCTCAGCTTGGTATTCAGCTGTTGACCGGGCCACGCAATCAACAGATGTTAACCGAAAAAGCCAGCCAGCTTCTGCCCCGGCTGACTCTGGCGTTTGATATCTTAGAAGAAGCTGTGACCAGTTGTATCGAAGCTGAATCACAGGCGCTGAATGTGTCATGCCCCGGCACATTATCGATGCGCTGGCTCATTCCCCGGCTCTATGATTTTCGTGACCAGTATCCGGATACAGAAATCCGTTTAAGTGCCGGAGATGGGCAGATTGATTTACGACACGATAACATTGATGTTGCCATCCGGATTCATCATCAGTTTGATGAATCCCTGAATGTCACGCCCCTGTTCGCTGATTTTGCCGGCCCGGTTCTTAGTCCGGCGCTGTTGCCACCGGAGGATGGACTCTCTCTTGAAACGCTGTTGTCATTGCCGCGTTTGCATACCAGTACCCGGATGTCAGCCTGGAATGACTGGCTTAGCAGCCGGGGAAGAAAGGTTGAAAATACCGGCCAGATTTTCGAGCATTTCTACTTTATGCTGGAGGCCGCAACCTCAGGACTTGGCGTTGCCATCGCCCCGCAAATTCTGGTGAAAGATGATCTGGCCTCCGGCCGCCTGATTGCACCGTTTGGCTTTGAGCCCAATGGTCTTCATTATGCTGCGCTGACCCTGCCAACACCGCCCAAAGCGGTTTATCAGTTTATCAGCTGGCTGGCGCAGGCGTCGCGGGTGGAAGCGGGGTGATTGAAAAGCCGGTCAGGATAATGACCGGCCAGAGATGAGATAAACCTTTTATTTATCTCCGGTCACCGGGGGTGCGATATCACTGCCACCCAGCGCCTGATAAATGGTCGCCTGCACATTGAGCTGGTTATAGTGATTTTCCAGCAGCGATTCCTGTGCGCTGCGCTGGGTTTCCTGTGAATCCAGCCAGTTTTGGATACTGACGGCGCCATGACGGTATTGACTGGCGTAAATGCGCTCAGCGGCAGTCGCGGCATCGTATTGTACTTTCAGCTTATCTCCCTGATATTGATATTGCTGCCGGGCTGACAGCGCGTTATCGACATCTTCAAAAGCAGCATATAAGGTTTTGCGGTAGTTGACTACCGCCGTCTGGTAATCCACTTCTGCGATTTTCTGATTGATTTTCATCGTGTTCCATTGCAGAAAAGGCAGAACCAGATTTGCTCCCAGTGTACCAATAGGGTCGCGCAGTAAATCTCTTAACTGGGATGAAGAATCTCCGACAGAGCCAGTCAGCGTTAACGTGGGCAGATAAGAAGCGAATGTTGCGTCACTGGTTGCAAGGGCCGCTTTGAGTTCATAAAGTGATGCTTTCACATCCGGCCTGCGCACCAGCAGCTCCGCTGGTGCACCCGCCGCAATCTCTGGCAGCGCAGTGTCTGGCAGGGTTGTGATCAGGTTTTCCGGGGTTGAAGGGGCGTGGTTAAGCAGCACCGCCATCGCATTTTCTGACTCTCTTAACTGCTGTACCAGCTGGCTGCGTGTCGCCTGCTGTCCGGCCAGACTGCGTTTGGATTCAAATACATCTAACTCAGACACCGAGCCACTTTTAAACTGGCGCTGAGTCAGTGCCAGCGTTTGCCGGGCGTAAGCAATACTTTTGTCACTCAGCGCAATGCGATCTTTCAGATAGCCGATTTTCCAGTACAGGGAAGCGGTGGTTGAAACCAGGGTTTGTGCGGTACTTTCCCGGTCTGCTTCACTGGCGACGGCACGCCATTGTGCAGCATCAATTGTGGATGAGACGTGTCCCCATAAATCGAGCTCATAACTGAGTGACAGGGTGGTTGAATAATCCGAGCTGGTTGAGCCGGAATCCAGCAGGGTTGATTTCTTCGCTGAAGACGTTGAACTGACCGAAGGATAGCGATCGGTGGCTGATAAACCGGCTTGCAGCCGGGATTTTTTCAGCGTCAGGGTTGCCAGCGCTAAATCGTTGTTGGTCCGGAGTACCTGAGTCATCAAGCGGTTCAGTTGCTGATCATTAAATCGTTTCCACCAGGGATCCAGACTCACCTGAGAGTTCACCACTGTGGTTTGCCAGCTTGCCGGGATATCTACTGTTGGCGGGACGAAGTCGGTTTTTGTCAGTGAACTACAGCCGGACAACAGAATGGCACTGATGGCAATGCCCAGAACCGGAGATTTTAAATTACATGTCAACATTCGGTTTCCTTATTCTCTTGCCAGTGCTTCAACCGGATCAAGCCGGGCGGCATTTCTTGCCGGCAGAAATCCGAACAACACCCCAATCAGTGTTGAACATAAAAACGCAGCGACGATCGACGTGACTGAATAAACCATCTGAAAGTTACTGCCGAAATATGAGAACAAAATGCCGATGAGATAGGCCAGCAAGATTCCGCAAATACCGCCGCATAAACAGACCAGAATGGCCTCAATCATAAACTGACGCAAAATATCATTTTGCCGGGCTCCGACAGCCATTCTGACGTCGATCTCTTTGGTACGCTCAGTCACTGAAACCAGCATGATGTTCATCACGCCGATACCGCCGACCACCAGAGAAATCACTGCAATCGCTGAAATAAGCATCGTCATCGTCGCGGTAGTTTTTTCAATGTTTTGCCGGATGGTGTCTGTGTTTATGGTAAAGAAATCCTGTGTGCCGTGGCGCATTTTCAGCAACGAAATAATCGCCTGTTCTGCGGCGCTGCTGGGGGCATTATCATTCAGCCGTACCGTCAGACGGTTCAGATAGGTTTGCCCGACCATCCGGCCAGCAACTGTGGTGTACGGAATCCAGATTTTCAGAGCATCGCTGTTACCGAATGCCCGTTCTGATGGCTGAGTCACACCAATAATTCTGACGGGTAAGTTGTCGAGGAAAATCACTTTGCCGAGCGGATTTTCATCAGCGAACATCTCTTTTTTTGTATTACTGTCGATGACGGCTTCCTGAGCCAGGGAGGTCACACTTTGCTGATCCCAGAACTGGCCGGCAGCCAGCTGATAACCCCTGACCCGGAAATATTCAGGTCCTACACCTTCAACGCTGGCGCTGACGGCCTGATTGACATAGCGAATGGTTACACTGGTGCTGATCGAGGGGGTGACACTATCGACAAAGGGAAGATGTTTCAGGGCTTCGCCATCGGTGGCTTTCAGTGTTCTGACCCGGCCGGAGCGCCGGTCACCGAAGCCTTTCCCCGGCATCACGTCAATGGTGTTGGTTCCCATGGATGCAATATTCTTGAGGATAGCTTGCTGAGAGCCTGTGCCCAGTGCGACCACAGAAACAACTGAAGCGATACCGATAATAATACCGAGCATCGTCAGAAACGTTCTCAACCGGTGGCTGGACATGGCCAGCAAAGCCATTTTGAACGCTTCTGTGTAGCGATCCCAGTTAATACGGCGTTTCGGTGCCGGGGCCGGTGAGGGCAGGTGATTTATTTCCGGTGTATTTTTGTTCCGTTTATCGGCAATGATCTCACCGTCTTTGATTTCGATAATCCGATCGGCAAACTCAGCGACGTGCATGTCGTGTGTGACAATGACAATGGTGTGCCCGTCATGATGCAGCTCCTGCAATAAGGCCATCATGGCTTCGCCGCTGTGACTGTCCAGTGCACCGGTGGGTTCATCAGCCAGAATCACTTCTCCGCCATTCATCAATGCCCGTGCGACACTGACCCGTTGCTGCTGACCACCGCTGAGCTGGTTAGGTTTATGATCCAAACGATCAGCCAGTCCCAGGCGGGTAAGCAATCCACTGGCGCGCTGTTGTCTGGTTTTGCGATCTTTGCCGGCATAGACAGATGGCACTTCGACATTGCCGATGGCGGTTAAATCGCCCAGCAGGTGGTAACGCTGAAAAATAAAACCAAAGTGTTCCCGCCGCAGCCGTGCCAGTTCATCGTCATCCATGGTCGAAGTATCCTGACCATGAATGGTGTATTGTCCTTCAGACGGTTTATCCAGACAGCCGAGGATATTCATCAGTGTTGATTTTCCTGACCCGGAAGCGCCGACAATCGCGACCATCTCCCCCTGCTCAATTCGCAGGTTAACCTGTTTGAGTACAGTTAATTGTTCATCTCCGGCAGGAAACGACCGGGAAACGCCGTTGAGTTCAAGAATCGTTTTGGCCATATTGGTTACATTCCCATTGGCGGACGGCGGAACCGGCGGTTGGTAAAGGTATCTCCCGAAGGCATGCCCAGAATGATTTGATCACCTTCTTTCAGACCGCTGAGAATTTCAGCATTGACTTTGTTATTAATGCCGACGGTGACCGGACGATAGATAACCTGTCCGTTTTCAAGGACCGGAACCTGATAGCGGGTTTGTTTTTTCCCGGGTAAGCTTTGCAAGACCTGAGCAGGGACGAGTAAAGCGTTATCTGACTGACTGAGAATCACCGAAACCTGTGCTGTCATACCAATTCTGAGCGTACCATCCGGGTTATCCACATCGAACAGGCCGTTGTAATAGATGGCTTCAGAATCATTGGAGGTCATATCACTGTCATCGCCATCCATAGAAGTCGGGCCGGGTTCTATCGCTCTTAACGTTGCCTGATAGCGATGATTAGGCTGACCCAGAATGGTGAAATAAACAGACTGTCCGGGTTTGACGTGAATGACATCAGCTTCAGAGATTTCAGCTTTCACCGTCATTACATCCAGCTTCGCCATTTCAATAATCGTTGGTGTGCTTTGGTTGGCATTGACGGTCTGACCCGTTTCTACTGCGGTGTAAACCACGGTGCCATCCATTGGTGCTGAAATCTGAGTGTAGCCCAGATCGACTTTTGCAGAATCAACGGAGACTTTGGCCTGCTGTATTTCCGCATGGAGCTGATCCAGCTGGGCCTGATAGACTTTCAGGTTGGATTCTGCGGTTTCATAATCTGCTTTTGAGCTGGCATGATCAGCCAGCATGGCTTTCTGGCGGGTAAATTCCTGCTTTGCCTGCTGAATCTGAGCCTCTTTTGCCCGGGCCTGAGCATTCAGACTGTCCAGTGATGCCTGCGCTTTTTTCAGACTGTTTTGCTGGGTCAGGCTGTCTATCTGGGCGATCAGCTGACCTTTTTTGATAGATTCTCCCAGTGTCACCGGCAGGTTAACGATCTGACCGGAGACCTGAGCCCCGACACTCACCAGTTTTGACGCCTGAAGCATACCATTCGCCAGTACGATATTTTCAATATGTCCTCTTTTGACCGGTTCTGTCGCATATTCCGGAGGTGGTTCATGCCGGAACCATTGATAGTAAACGCCACCTGCGGCTAACAGCAGCAGAAGCAGGAAAAACAGGGTACGTTTCGATAACATTTTATATTCAACCATGCTGAACGGATTAACAGAATCCCGGACCGTTAGTGTTGCGGTTTTTTTGAGCGCAGGAGCGCCTGCAATCCATTGATATTGTTTTTGTTTAAATAAATTACCGTTTAAATGAATGACCGTGGAACCAGATTGCCGTGAACAACGTGAACAAGATGCTTTCAATAAAACGAGCCTGAACAAATTGCTCTGAACAAATTGGCTTCAACAAATCATTTTGAAAAATTCATCCTGAAAACAATGTGCCATAAGGGAAGAAAGATGAAAAGACACATCACAGAGGGATGTGAAACATCAGACGGGCAGACCGGCTTATTCCGGGATGAGCGAGTTTGAGCTGATCGCTGACTCATGATGTGAACAATTCAGTGCTGGCAAGGGTTCATACAGCTTTCGGCCAGATCATATCAGAGCGTGACTTACCCGTTCTTTGCAAAAAGAATAGCCGGGAGATTTACCTAAATTTACGTTGTTTTATTGGCTTAAATATGAGCAGTGATGACATTTTCAACACCGGATGAATGTATTGACGGGCCCTCCCTGATTATTGATTGATTTGTTATTTGAACAATGATCACCTTCAAGGTTTCCCTTCCGTTTTGTTTCTTCCGGACGATCCGCTTCACAAACCCGGCTCGAATCACTTTTCTTTACATTTTTTCAATGTATATTCTCATCGAAACGTTTCGATGGTTATTTTTTGGTCGATTTGTTGGTTTCAACCTTGATTGGTTTCAAAGTAAGAGAAGAACAGAAGACTGAGGGCATACGATGAAAAAAAGCAGTCTGTTAAATTCAGAATTATCCCGCCTGGTTGCGACGCTGGGTCACACTGATGAAATCACGATTTGTGATGCAGGACTGCCGGTCCCACAAACCTGTCAGCGTATCGATATGGCCTTAACACCGGGTGTACCGGGATTTATCGAGACCGTCAAAGCGATGCTGTCTGAATTAAAAATTGAGGGTGTTGTGATGGCAGAGGAATTCGCCGGCAAAAGTCCCGAACTCCACCAGGCGCTGTTAACCGTACTGGATGAAGCGTCACAAGAAACCGGCCAGCCGATAGAAAAAACGTATATGCCGCATGAAGCATTTAAAGACCGCACCCGTCAAAGCCGGGCAATTGTGCGGACAGGGGAATTTACGCCTTATGCCAATGTGGTTTTTCAGGTTGGTGTTGTTTTTTAGCATAGTCAGACAATGGTTGAGGTGAAGTCATGACACAACCCATTTTAGCGCTGCATCAGATTGAAAAAGCTTTTCCGGGAGTGAAAGCGCTTGATCAGGCCGGTTTAAGTGTATACCCGGGACGGGTGATGGCACTGATGGGAGAAAATGGCGCAGGTAAATCAACCTTGATGAAAGTGCTGACCGGTATTTATACCAAAGATGCCGGTGAGATTACCTATCAGGGGAAATCTGCTGATTTTAAAGGCCCGAAAGATTCTCAGGAGGCCGGTATTTCTATTATTCATCAGGAGTTGAATCTGATTCCTGAACTGACAATTGCTGAGAATATTTTTCTCGGGCGTGAGAAAACCAATGCGTTCGGGCGGATCTTGTGGCCACAGATGTATGCCGAAGCAGACAAATTGCTGAAGCGTTTAAATGTACGTCACAGTTCAAAGAAATTGTTGGGTGATCTGAGTCTGGGCGAGCAGCAGATGGTGGAAATAGCCAAGGCACTTTCGTTTGATTCAAAAGTTATCATTATGGATGAACCCACGGATGCATTGACGGATACGGAAACCGAGTCTTTATTTAGTGTGATTCGCGAGTTGCGATCACAAGGCTGCGGGATTGTATATATTTCTCATCGCCTGAAAGAGATTTTTGAAATTTGTGATGATGTGACCGTGTTGCGTGACGGAAAGTTTATCGGGCAGAAAGCGGTGTCAGCGTTGGATGAAGATCAACTGATTGAGATGATGGTTGGCCGGAAACTGGACGAACAGTATCCAAGGATCGATGCGGCTGCCGGGGACGTCAGTCTGGAAGTTATCGGATTAACCGGGTCTGGTGTCCGTGATGTTAGTTTTCAGCTGCATAAAGGTGAAATTCTGGGAGTTTCCGGGCTGATGGGCGCAGGCCGGACTGAGCTGATGAAGGTCATCTATGGCGCATTGCCCAGTGAAAAAGGCGTGATCAATCTCGAAGGCAAAACGATTAATCCAGTCAGTCCGCAGGACGGCCTGGCCAACGGCATTGCTTATATTTCAGAAGATCGCAAGGGTGATGGGTTAGTGCTCGGACTTTCGGTCAAAGAGAATATGTCTTTGTGTGCGCTGAATCATCTCACTCAGGGATGGCAAATCCGCCATCAGGATGAGAAAACTGCCGTTGAAGACTTCATCCGGCTGTTCAATATTAAAACACCGTCAAAAGATCAGATTATCGGCAATTTGTCGGGCGGAAATCAGCAAAAAGTCGCGATTGCCAAAGGGTTGATGACCCGGCCAAAAGTGTTGATTCTGGACGAGCCAACCCGTGGGGTGGATGTCGGTGCCAAAAAAGAAATCTATCAGTTAATTAATCAATTTAAGTCTGAAGGCATGAGTATTATTTTGGTGTCTTCGGAGATGCCTGAGGTCCTCGGGATGAGTGATCGCATTCTTGTGATGCATGAGGGACGTATCAGCGGTGTATTTGATGCAAAAGATGCAAATCAGGAAAACCTGCTGGCTTGTGCAGTCGGCAAGCAGTATCACGGGGAGGCAGCATGAATTCGAACTCTATGGAAAAACCGGTAATGTCTGAGAAAAAATGGTTCAGTAAAGCGTGGTTGATTGAGCAAAAATCTTTGATTGCGCTGCTTTTTTTAATTGTCGTCGTGTCTTTTTTAAATCCACACTTTTTCACGGTTGATAACCTGCTGAATATTTTACGGCAAACATCTGTGAATGCGATTATTGCCGTCGGGATGACACTGGTTATTCTGACTGCCGGGATCGATTTGAGTGTTGGTTCTGTGCTGGCACTGTGTGGTGCTCTGGCGGCCAGTATGATTGCACTGGAACTGCCGGTGATGGTCGCTGTGCCTGCGACATTGATTGCCGGGCTGGTGCTTGGCGGTTTGAGTGGTGCCATTATTGCCAAAGGTAAAGTTCAGGCGTTTATCGCGACGCTGGTGACCATGACTTTGTTGCGCGGTGTCACGATGGTTTACACCGAAGGCCGGCCTATTTCAACCGGATTTACGGATGTTGCAGATACTTTTGCCTGGTTCGGGACCGGTTATATGTTTGGTATTCCGGTGCCGGTCTGGTTGATGGCCTTCGTTTTCGGACTGGCCTGGTATCTGCTTAACCATACCCGTTTCGGGCGTTATGTCTATGCGCTGGGCGGAAATGAGTCGGCTACACGTCTTTCCGGTATAAATGTCGATAAAGTCAAAGTTGGTGTATATGCCATCTGTGGGCTTTTGTCTGCACTGGCCGGTATTATTGTGACGTCAAGACTTTCCTCAGCCCAGCCAACCGCCGGGATGGGATACGAACTTGATGCGATTGCGGCTGTTGTACTGGGTGGAACCAGTCTGATGGGCGGTAAAGGTCGCATCATGGGAACACTGGTTGGTGCGCTCATTATCGGTTTTCTGAATAATGCGCTGAACCTGCTGGATGTTTCTTCTTACTACCAGATGATTGCAAAAGCAGTGGTTATTTTGCTGGCAGTGCTGGTGGATAATAAAAACAAGTAATTGATAACAATTACACCATTACATGAATAATTAACACAAGTCATCGTGAAACGAGCAGGCGTTGCCGGTTTGCAAACCCTGCCCCTGCGGACATGAATAAAGGACAACAAATATGAAAAAAATTTCGACTTTCATTGCTACGGCATTGCTGTCATCGGTGGTATCAATCAGTGCTCAGGCACAGGAAACGATAGCCATTGTCTTATCCACACTGAATAATCCGTTTTTTGTCACGATGAAAGATGGCGCAGAAGCAAAAGCGAAAGATCTTGGTTATCACCTGATTGTGCTGGATTCACAAAATGATCCCAGCAAAGAACTCTCTAATGTGGAAGATTTGATGGTTCGTGGTGTCAAAGCCATTTTGATCAACCCGACTGATTCGGATGCGGTATCAAATGCGATCCGGATGGCAAACCGGTCGAAAGTGCCGGTGATTACACTTGACCGTGGTGCAAGCCGGGGGAAAGTCGTCAGTCATATCGCATCAGATAACGTTGCCGGTGGCGAAATGGCGGGTAACTTTATTGCAGATAAACTCGGTGATGGCGCAAAAGTTATTCAGCTTGAAGGGATTGCCGGTACATCAGCGGCCCGTGAACGGGGCGAAGGCTTCATGAAAACTGTGAAGAGTCGTCATTTCAAATTATTGTCCAGCCAGCCTGCTGATTTTGACCGGACAAAAGGTCTGAATGTGATGGAAAACATGCTCGCTGCCAATCCGGATTTGCAGGCTGCATTTGCTCAAAATGATGAAATGGCACTGGGGGCAATCCGTGCAGCTCAGGCTTCAGGCAAGAAAGTCATGATTGTTGGCTTTGATGGAACGGATGATGGGATTAAGGCGGTAAAACGCGGACAGCTTGCTGCAACGATTGCACAGCAGCCGGAGTTGATTGGTGCGCTGGGGGTTGAAACTGCGGACAAAATGCTCAAAGGCGAGAAAGTACCTGCAAACATTCCTGTGCCTCTGAAAGTGATCAGCCAGTAAGCCCGGTGCTTTCTGACTGTTTCGTTTGTCATTGCTCCACAATGATAAATCAGTATGCCCCTCGTTGTGGGGGCATATTTTTCACAGCCGGGTCAGCTATCTGTTTTTCCGAAGTTATTTTCCCCGGAGCTTTGTATTTTCCGGTTTGTGACGTTTTTTCCGCAATAGTGTGACTTCAGGTTTGAAAGGATATAACTGACTCAGACTGAAATGATTTTGAGGATAATTGATTATGGGTAAATTAGTCGTACTGGGCAGTGTGAATGCCGATCATGTGTTGCGTGTTCCTGCTTTTCCCCGTCCGGGAGAAACATTGCATGGTCGTGACTATCGGGTCATTCCGGGAGGAAAAGGTGCGAATCAGGCTGTTGCGGCTGCCCGTTTGGGAGCGGATACCGGATTTATCGCCTGCGTGGGTGATGATAGTTTTGGTGTTCAGATCCGGGAACGTTTTCAGCAGGACGGTATTGACGTTGCTGCGGTGAGCGTGATACCAGACTGCCCGACGGGCATTGCGATGATTCAGGTCAGTGATACCGGAGAAAACTCAATCTGCATTTCAGCCGAAGCCAATGGTAAAGTCACATCTGAATTAATCGATGATCATAAAGATCTGATTGAACAGGCTGATTATTTGCTGGTTCAGCTTGAAACACCGGTTGAGGGGGTTTTTCAGGCACTGGAATATGCATCGCAGCATGGGACCAGAGTCGTTCTGAATCCGGCGCCAGCCCGTCAGTTATCGGATGAGCTGTTGGCACGGGTTGACATGATTACCCCCAATGAAACCGAAGCGGAAGTGCTGACCGGTGTTGCTGTGGTGGACGAAGCTTCTGCGCAGCAGGCGGCTGAAGTGCTGCATGCAAAAGATATTGCAACGGTTTTGATTACTCTGGGCGCGAAAGGGGTCTGGGTCAGTGAAGCCGGTGCAGGACGTTTAGTTCCCGGATTCAGGGTTGAAGCGACAGACACAACCGCAGCAGGAGATACATTTAATGGCGCTTTGGTAACCGCCTTACTCGAAGGACAGACACTGGATGCGGCGATTATGTTCGCGCATGCAGCGGCGGCGATTTCAGTCACCCGTTTTGGTGCCCAGACGTCGATTCCGCAGCGGGATGAAGTGAATCAATTTATCGCTCAGCATTAATCAGGGAGTTATCTGCATGGCAACGATGAAAGATATTGCAAAACTTGCCGGAGTTTCAACATCGACGGTCAGCCATGTGATCAACAAAACCCGTTTTGTCAGCGATGAGATTGCCGATCGTGTTAATCAGGCGGCGAAGTCATTAAATTATACCCCTTCGGCGCTGGCCCGCAGTCTGAAAATGAACCGGACCCGGACCTTTGGTATGCTGGTGACGACCTCAACCAATCCGTTTTTCGGTGAGGTGGTGAAAGGGGTTGAACGCAGTTGTTTTCAGCAAGGCTACAATCTGATCCTTTGTAATACTGAGGGAGATGATCAGCGTATGCAGTCCTCAATCAATACTTTGCTTGAACGCCGGGTCGATGGGCTGATTCTGATGTGTCCGACTTTGGCCGGAGAACATATTGATGCATTTGATCGTTTTCCGGATGTCCCGGTTGTGGTCATGGACTGGGGGGCGATGCATTTTACCTGTGACAAAATTCAGGATAACTCACTCTCAGGTGGCTATCTGGCAACACAGCATTTAATTCAGTCAGGACACAGGCAAATCGGCTGTGTGACCGGCCCGCTAAACCGTAATCAGGCACTGATGCGTTATCAGGGGTATCAAAAAGCCATGCAGGATGCCGGGCTTGAGATCAAGCCGGAATGGGTGATTGAATCGAACTTTGAATCCGATGGCGGTTATGCTGCATACCAGCAGTTACATGCACAGGAAACATTACCCAGTGCGGTGTTTGTCTGCAATGACATGATGGCGATGGGATTGATCAATGCGGCAACCAATCAGGGCGTTGATATTCCGGAGCAACTCTCTGTCATTGGTTATGATGATATCTATATCGCAAAATATATGACGCCCTCTCTGACGACAATCCATCAGCCGAAATACCGGCTGGGAACAGCAGCGGTGGAAGCGTTGCTGAACCGGCTGAAAAATCAGCCCGGTGAGCCGCAGGTTGTTCATCTTGAACCTGAGCTGGTGGTGCGGGACAGTGTACGTGCATATCAGGACCGGGCGTAATTCTTTGGCCCTGGATACTGAACTCTCTGGCTGCATGGCAAGGGAATTTAATGCATGCTGATGCGCATTCATTCTGTTGAGTTCACACTTTATAACATTCCTCCGTCTCACCCGCTTCTAATCTTTTATTGTGTCGCCTTCATCAAATATGACCATTTCTCAAAGCGATAGACTTTGTCTTTATAATGCACTGAATGAATGTGTATATCCAAATGTTCCGTTCATGTTCATTCGTATCGGGTCTGTCAGCGACTGACATGCCGGGATTTCAATCGCTGATCGTTCTTTCACTTATCCCTGAACCCTGAGGTTGGTCAGGGATATCTCTCTGATAGCGGACAATAAATTATGGGTGAAATCGCACTTTCTTTACTGGTTCTGTCAGTTGTCGCGGTTGTCGGTCTGTGGCTGGGTGGACTGAAAATTAAAGGTGTTGGTCTGGGCATTGGCGGGGTGTTGTTCGGTGGTATTCTTGTTGGTCATATTATCAGTCAGTTTGGCTGGCATATTGATAATCATGCCATGCACTTTATCAAGGAGTTTGGCTTAATTCTGTTTGTGTACACGATTGGGATTCAGGTTGGACCGGGTTTTTTTGCATCACTCAAAAGCAGTGGACTTAAGTTGAACGGGCTGGCATTTGGTATTGTTTTACTGGGTGGGCTGACTGCCGTCATGCTGTATTTCGTATTTGATTTACCCTTGCATGTGATTCTGGGTATCTTTTCCGGCGCGGTCACAAATACTCCGTCACTGGCTGCAGGGCAGCAGGTATTGCAGGAATTAGGTGAAGCGACACATCAGACGGATATGCTGGGGCTGGGTTATGCGATGGCTTATCCATTTGGCATTTTGGGAATTCTGTTATCAATGTGGTTGATCCGGATTGTTTTTGAAATCAGTGTCGATAAGGAAGCCGAAATATATGACAGTAAAAGTGCCGGTAAAGTCAGGAATCTGCTGTCAGTGAATATCCTGATAGAAAACCCGAATATGAATGGGATGAAGTTTCCGGAGCTGGCGTCACTGGTTGGAGACGATATTGTTTGCTCCCGCGTGAAAACGCAGGGAAATCTGAAGGTGCCCGGTGAGGATACGATTTTAAATGTTGGTGATTATCTCCATTTTGTCGGGGCCGATCCGGAGAAGTTGCACCGGGCGATGGTCATTATCGGAAGTGAGGTCGCTGAATCTTTATCGACAAAAGGGACGATGCTTAAGAGTGACCGGATTGTGGTGACGAATGAAAAAGTCCTGGGAAAACATTTGGGAGAGCTGGATATCAAATACCAGCACAATGTGGTGATCTCCCGACTGAACCGGGCTGGTGTAGAACTGGTCGCGAACCGGGATTCGGTGCTGCAGTTCGGGGATATCCTGTATATCATCGGTCAACAGTCTGACATTGACGACGTTGGGCGTATGATTGGCAATAAAACCAGCCAGCTTCAGAATGTGCAGATGTTGCCCATATTCATTGGTATCGGACTGGGCGTTCTGCTTGGTTCGGTACCTTTTCAGCTCCCTCATTTGCCTGCGCCGTTAAAGTTGGGTTTAGCGGGCGGGCCGCTTATTGTGGCGATTATTTTAGCCAGAATCGGCAGTATTGGTCGTTTGTACTGGTTTATGCCACCCAGTGCGAATCTGGCTTTAAGGGAGATCGGGATTGTGCTGTTTCTGGCGGTTGTCGGGATTAGCTGCGGCGGTAATTTTTTTACCACCATACTGGATGGAGAAGGACTGACCTGGATGGGACTGGGCGTGGTGATTACATTGGTGCCATTATTAACGGTGGGGTTGCTTGCCCGGTTATCCGGAAAGCTGAATTATCTGACGATTTGTGGCCTGATGGCCGGGTCAATGACCGATCCACCGGCACTGGCGTTTGCTAATTCAATTCACGCCACCTGTGGCGCTTCGGCACTGGCTTATGCGACGGTTTATCCATTGGTCATGTGTTTGAGAATTCTGACGCCACAAATTATCGCTGTGTTGTTGTGGACGACCGGGGGCGGATAGCCGGAGTGCCGGTGCAGGCGGTGAATCGCATGTCACAGCCTGCAATCCGGTAAGTCTTTATTACTCCGGAGAAGATGAATCTTCAGCCTGTTGTCAGAGGATGATTCCGCGGTTTGATCCGGGCTCTGTTTTTCAGCCGGGACACGGTCAGCGCTGTGATGAAAAATGCAGCCTGCACCAGTACAATACAGGCACTGGTCGCCCCATCAATATAAAAACTCACTAATATGCCGGTTATAATTGAAGTGAGCGATACCGCGAGTGCAATCCACATCATGTGACTGAACTGCCTGGTCAATACAAATGCCGTGATTCCCGGAGATACCAGCATGGCTACAACCATGATGACCCCGACGGCCTGTATGGTTGCGACGATAGTCAGCGATAACAGAATCAGCAGACTATAGTGGATGAGGACAACCGGTAAGCCAACTACCCGCGCATGGCTTTTGTCAAAGCAGTACAACAAGAAGTCTTTTCTGAACAAAACGATGATGGCAAACACAATCAGGGAAATAATAACGGTTTGCAGAAACTCAAAATCGTTAATACCCAGCATATTGCCAAACAGAATGTGAAGCAGGTGTTGTTCCGTCTCCACTTTGGTGAAAAGAACAAGACCTAAAGCAAACATACCGGAATAAACAATCCCCATCACGGTATCTTCTTTGACCCGGCTGTTTTCTTTGATGTATCCGGTCAGCAAGGCACAGGCCAGTCCGGAAACAAATGCGCCAACAGGCAATGCAATTCCTGCGACGTAAGCGATAACAATACCGGGCAGAACCGCATGAGAGATAGCGTCTCCCATCAGTGACCAGCCTTTCAGAATCAGATAGCAGGAGAGTACCGCACAGACTGAACCGACGGAAAGCCCTGCCCAGAGAGCCCGCTGCATAAACTCAAACTGAAACGGATCGAGCAACCAGTGAATGATATCCATTATAAGTGCCTCATTTTCTGATTGATGTTCGGTTGATGTCTGGTGACTGTCTGGCTTCTGTTTTTTTCACGGATATTGGTCCGGGTCGCCAGCATGCCGTATTTCGGCGCAAAGAAGAACGCAGCCAGAAAGAACAACGTCTGGATGACGACAATCACACCACCCGTTGCCCCGTCAAGAAAATAACTCAGGTAAGCCCCCAGCGCACAACTGATAATGCCGATGGAAATCGAAATAATCAGCAAACAGCCAAAACGATCTGTCAATAAATAGGCAGTAGCACCCGGTGTAATCACCATTGCAATCACCAGAATCGCTCCGACAGTTTGCAGAGAAGCCACAGTGCAGGCACTTAAAATGGTGAAGAAAATAACTTTCAGAAATGTGGGGGATAAACCGACGGAAGAGGCCTGAGTTTCATCAAAAAAGACCAGCATCAGATCTTTCCAGATCAACGCTAATACGATAAAGGAAACCACGGCAATGATGACCATCTGCATTAAATCTGAGGGACTGATAGTTAAAATATTGCCGAAAATAATACCTTCAATATTCACCGAAGTCGGATTCAGCGACACCAGTAGTAACCCGGATGCAAAAAAAGTGGTGAAGATAAAACCAATAATGGCATCTTCTTTTAAATGGGAAAGTGTTCGCAATAAAGCGATACCGATCGATGCCAGAAATCCCGCAATAAATGCACCTGCAGAATACGGAAGCCCTAATGCATAGGCGCCAGCGACACCCGGAACGACAGAGTGGGACAATGCATCACCAATTAAAGACCAGCCTTTCAGCATCAAAAAAGCTGATAAAAAAGCACATACACCACCAACAACAGCACTGGCCAGTATTGCATGTTGCATGTATTGATATGCAAAGGGTTCACTCATTAATTCAATCATGATGGCCTCCCTGAACGGGATTTTCGCCGGATGAGTTTGGCGTTTTCGCTGCTTTTACCGTAGAACACCGCTGGTTCTTCATGATCTGAAATGATTGTGACTGTTCGGTCATCGTCATCTTCATGCAGTGTTTCCCCAAGAATGCCGACGTGTTTCAGAACACCACCAAATGTCGCTTCAAGATTATTTTGCGTAAAGGCTTCACTGAGTTCTCCGGCAGCAATGATGGTGCGGTTGATAAACACAACCTCGTTACAGTAATCAGGGATATTTCCCAGATTATGTGTTGAAACCAGAATCAGATGGCCTTCATCTCTTAACTCCCGCAGTAAATCCATAATGGCTTCTTCAGTCGTAAAATCGACGCCGGTAAAAGGTTCATCAAGCAGGATAGTTTTACTTTCCTGAGCTAATGCTCTGGCAAGGAAAACACGCTTCTTTTGCCCGCCGGATAATTCACCGATTTGACGTTCTGCCAGATCTTCGATTCCCATCCGCCGCATCGCCTGCAGGACTTTTTCTTTGTCAGAAACTTTGGGGCGGCGGAGGAAATTCATAAATCCAAACCGGCCCTGCATCACGACGTCTCTGACTAAAATGGGGAAATCCCAATCGATATCTTCACTTTGAGGAACATAGGCAACAAGGTTTTGCTTCAGTGCATGGCGAATTGGCAGACCTGAAAGCTGAATCTCTCCGCCAGATATTTTTACCAGACCCATGATGCTCTTGAATAATGTTGACTTGCCACCGCCGTTGACCCCGACCAGAGCACATATCGTCCCGCCTTTCAGGGTGAAATTGACATCATTGATTGCCCGGAATCCATTGTTATAGATGACGCTGACGTCACGCGCTTCAAGGCTGACTGTATGATGAGCTCTATTCATAACCGGAATCCTTTAACAATGGTGTCAGTTGTCACACGTAACAGATCGAGATAAGTCGGAACAGGGCCATCTTTGGTTGATAGAGAGTCGACATATAATACACCACCGTAATGTGCGCCTGTCTCACGGGCAACCTGTTTGGCCGGTTTGTCAGAAATCGTACTTTCACTGAACAGAACCGGAATGTGATTCTGGCGTATTTTATCGATCAGTGCCCTGACCTGATGAGGTGTCCCCTGTTGGTCTGCATTAATAGGCCACAGATAAGCTTCTTTCAGATGGTAGTCTCTGGCCAGATAGCTGAATGCTCCTTCACTGGTCACCAGCCAGCGGTGGGCTTCAGGAATCTGCTCCATTTTTAACCGAATGGGCTGATTGAGTTGCTGAATTTGTTGTTTGTAGACCGCTGCATTATGGTTGTAAGCCTCTTGATGTTCCGGGTCGTACCTGACAAAAGCTTTTCGGATATTTTCAATATAAATCAGTGCGTTTTCAGGCGACATCCATGCGTGAGGATTGGGCTTGCCTGTATATGGGCCACCATAGATAGAGATGGGCTTGATACCTTGTGTAACGACGACAGAAGGGACCGATTTGACATTGGCAAAGAATCGCTGGAACCAGCGCTCAAGATGAAGCCCGTTCCATAAAACCAAATCAGCTGATTGTGCTTTGATTATATCTCTCGGGGTTGGCTGGTAATTATGAATTTCTGCGCCGGGCTTGGTAATAGAAAGTACATCCGCATAATCTCCAGCGACATTTTGGGCCATATCCTGAATAATGGTAAAAGTTGTCACGACTTTAAATTTAGCCGATGCGGAGACGGGTAATGCAGTCAGACTCAGGATAATGATTGATACTAAATACTTCATAATTCATAACCACCGGTTGTCAAAGGCTCTATTTCAGCAATTAATCTATATGATAATGATTATCATTTCAATTTTGTTTGTTCGAATTTATGCTATGAGATTAGCAAAGAAGGTCATTTGTTGGGTCTATTTCTCTGATAGGTTGTACTGATGATGAATAAATCATCAATTCAGGAACGTTTACTTTCATTGCAGTTGTCTTTATTTATGAATTAGTTAATAAAATAACGTTTTATTCATAAGCTCATGTAAAATAATAAAAAAACAGTGTTTAGTTAACGCGTGTACGCCCGAAAGTATTTGCACGTACATGTGAACTGGTTCAAAATCAGGTTGTTAGTAACTTCTTATTTTCGAAAAGGGGTTGAAATGAAGGTCGTCGAATTATTCAAACAACGTAGTGAAATACTAAGCAAACAGCATGCTGATTTGGTTCAGAAAATGCCGCCTGCTATGCGGGAATACTGGAATGAATTTTTGACTAAGACCAATAATTTCCACTTATTCTCCTGGGCAAAAGATTTTAATCAGCCCGCAGTCAATGAGGATGTTGTACCGAACGATCCTATTGTGATGAAACCGGAGGCTAAAGCACTCTATGAAGCGCTTGAGGCTCAGCTTGGTGAAGTGATTCACACCGGAGAATGGTTGCGCGTTGATCAAGACAGAATTAACCAGTTTGGTATCGTTACTGATGATACCCAGTGGATTCATACTGACCCGGAAAAAGCTGCTGCTGAGTCACCATTTAAAACAACGATTGCGCATGGCTTTTTGACTTTGGCTCTTTTGCCGAAACTGACGGATAGTGTTGATCCTGATAATCCGTTGTTTCCTACGGCGAAAATGGTCGTAAATATTGGTCTTAATCAGGTTCGCTTTCCCTACCCGGTAAAATCGGGTGATCGTGTTCGGGCAAAAAGTATTTTAACTAAGGTAAAACCCGTCAGGAAAGGGTTGGAGATTGAGCGTGAAATCCGGGTTGAAATAGAAGGTGTCAGACGTCCCGGCTGTGTCGTTATTTCAGTCATTCAATTACATTTTTGACCGAAGGTTTTCTGGTGTTATCCGGAAAACCTTTGACTTTCCCTTCTTTTGATATTCGTACCATTCTGAATAAGTTTCTGTTCAAAATACACCGGGTTCCACCGCTCAAGACATCCATGTGCGTCTGGACAAGGGATTTATGCCCTTGTCTGTTCGTTCCACCAGATATATTCAGATGATCAGTAGATTTTCCAGATTGGTTATCAAATCGGCTGTTTGTCTCTTTATCGTGGTTCAATGTGATGTTCATCGAGCTTTAGATTTATATGATGATAGTTTTTCGTCATTCATAACTTGTGATTTATATATGCATACAAATGTATTTTGTATCGTATAATGTATATGACATGTTTAGGATTTTACTTCAGTTGCGATGTTTTTTTATCTTATTCAGATAGTTTCCAGATAAAAGTCATTACAGTGTGAATGGTGTCAATATTTTGCTTGAAGCGATGAACCCATTTCATCTTTTTGTTTAACACTATGTGATTTACTTCAGATTTTATAAGAACGGTGATTGTATTCGATACAACTCATTTGTTTTTTATTTATTATATATCGACATTAATTGGTATAACAAAAAGACAAAGCAAATTCTATAATTAACACACTTATTCATATTACTGAATAAGTATTCATGTCAGTGTCATATCATATTGTTGTTTCGGAATTTTACAAGGAGTCCTGTATTTTGAAACTTTCAAGGCAGCTAGCTTATCTAATTGTTTCTATAGCTTTAGGGTTTGTTTTGTTGGGTTTGTTTGGATTGGAGTCGTTGCGCTCGAACCTGATCGAAAGTCGTAAACATGAAATTCAGTCTGTTTTGAGTTTTGCGAAAAATCAGGTAAGTGTATATGTCAAACAAGAAAAACAGGGTCTCATCACAAGGGAAGAGGCTGAAAAGAAGGCTGTAGAAGTCCTTTCAGGATTGCGTTTTGGTGCCTCTTACATTTGGTCAAATGATAACCATGCGATTGCCCGTGTTCATGTGCGGTCTGAAAAGTTAGGGCAATTTCAGAAATCTTATCAGGGACATATAGCCGAATTACGTAACAAAGACTTTATTATCGATGTCGGAGAGAATGTAAAGCCGGGAACAAATAAGAAAACAGTTAAAATTAATGGCGTTACAAAAATTCCGGGCTGGGATTGGGTCATTGGTTATGGCGTTTATATGGATGACCTGGATGCGACTTACTGGTCGTTCGCATATAAGTTTATTGCGATTTCCGTTGGTATTGTCCTGGTCGTTATCTCAATCGTTCTGTTAATCGCCAGATCGATTTTGAAACGTCTTGGCGGAGAGCCTGTTTATGCCGTTGAAGTGACCAACCGTATTGCCAAAGGTGATCTTTCTGAACACATTGAAGGAAAATTTGATGATGAGAGCCTGCTTGGTTCGATAGTTATCATGCAGAATTCACTGAAAAAAATGGTAAAAAGTATTCTCGATGGATCCCATCATTTATCAAATGCAACCAGTGATCTGAAGCAACAGGTATCAAACATCACACGTGCGTCGAACGGGTCTTCAGATGCATCTTTGTCTACTGCAGCTTCTATTCAGGAAATGTCAATTTGTATCGGGGAGATTTCCGGTAGTGCCGAGAAGACCGAACTCAATTCAGAAAAGGCGTTTGAGTATTGTGCCAGTGGTGAAGAACTGGTCAAACATTCTGGTGAAATTATCAATGAAATTTCCTCTCAGATTAAAAAGTCAATGGAAGACTTTAATAAGCTGAGTGAGCGTTCCAACGAGATCGGAAATGTCGTGAATGTCATCCGTGATATTGCTGAACAGACTAATCTGCTCGCATTGAATGCTGCAATTGAAGCTGCCCGTGCCGGGGAACAAGGCCGCGGATTTGCTGTCGTTGCTGATGAAGTCAGGACGCTTGCATCAAGAACAGAAGCCGCAACATCTGAAATTACTGAAACCATACATATCATTCAGAAAGATACAGATATTGTAGCGAAGGCCTTACAGTCTGTTTTGCCTAAGGTTGAAGAAAGTGTAGACAGTTCGCATCAGGTCAATCAGATGCTTGGAGACATTCGAACCAGTTCTTCTGAGACGCTGGATATGGTGAGAGAAGTCTCGGTTGCAACCAGTGAGCAGAACAAAGCCTCTGCTGAACTGACCAGCCATGTGGAAATGATTTCAAATATGGTGAAAGAGACAGCAGAATCTATCGGGCAATGCCATCATACGGTGTCTGAACTCGATGATCTGGCAAAAGAGCTCCACGAAAGTATCAGTTACTTTAACCTTCATTAATTTTGTCCGTACACCTGCAGCACGTTTGATTGTGTGGTGCAGGTGTTTCTTTCCACATGAATAAAATCTGTTGTTATTTCAGATTCATCCGTTAGAATACTGGCTGGTATTTCTCTGAGTGCATCCGTAATTGCATTCACTAAGTACATGCTTAATGAATTTTCAGTATTCCATTTCTTTGTAATTTATCAGTAAATTTAAAGAAGTTTTATTAATGCAAGTGTTGCCTGGTATGCAACACCACTGTAAGGATTTATCATGCCTGTTATTACTCTTCCTGACGGTAGTCAGCGTCAATTTGATCATCCGGTTTCTGTTTTAGATGTTGCCCAGTCCATAGGCCCTGGTTTGGCTAAAGCTACGATAGCCGGGCGTATAAACGGCCAGCGTGTTGATGCCTGTGATCAAATCGAATCAGATGCAAGCCTTGAAATTATTACTGCGAAAGATGAAGTAGATGGCCTGGAGATTGTTCGTCACTCTTGTGCTCATTTATTAGGTCATGCACTGAAGCAGCTATATCCTGAAGCTAAAATGGCTATCGGTCCTACGATTGATAATGGTTTTTACTACGATATCGATCTGGAACAATCTCTGACTCAGGACGATCTGGAAAAAATTGAAGCGCGAATGAAAGCGCTGGCAAAAACCAAATATCAGGTTGTCCGGAAAAAAGTAAGCTGGCAGGAAGCCCGGGATACATTTGAGTCTCGTGGTGAACCTTACAAGATGGAAATTCTGGACGAAAATGTTGCCCGTGATGATCGTCCCGGTTTATACCATCACGAAGAATATATTGATATGTGCCGTGGTCCTCATGTACCCAATATGAGCTTTTGTCAGCACTTTAAATTATTAAGTGTTGCAGGCGCGTACTGGCGTGGTAACAGTGATAATAAAATGTTGCAACGCATATATGGCACTGCATTTCATGATAAGAAAGCACTAAAAGCGCATTTAACCCGATTAGAAGAAGCGGCAAAGCGCGATCATCGTAAAATTGGTAAGCAGCTGGATTTGTTCCATATGCAGCAGGAAGCGCCGGGAATGGTGTTCTGGCATCATAATGGCTGGTCTGTTTTCCGTGATCTGGAAGTGTTTATCCGTGAAAAACTGACTGAGTATGGTTATCAGGAAGTGAAAGGTCCGTTAATGATGGATCGTGTGCTGTGGGAGCGCTCCGGCCACTGGGATAAATACGCCGAAGCAATGTTCACAACCAGTTCAGAAAATCGTGATTATGCAATTAAACCAATGAATTGTCCGGGTCATGTGCAGATCTTTAATCAGGGGTTAAAGTCTTATCGGGACTTACCACTTCGCATGGCTGAGTTTGGTTCATGTCACAGAAATGAACCTTCAGGCTCCCTCCATGGCATTATGCGTGTTCGTGGATTTACTCAGGATGATGCACATATCTTCTGTACTGAAGATCAAATTCAGCAGGAAGTGACATCATGTATTAAAATGGTATTCGATACTTATCAGACTTTCGGATTTGATAATATCGCTGTCAAGCTATCAACCCGTCCTGAAAAAAGAGTGGGTAGCGACGAAATTTGGGATCGTTCAGAAGATGCACTGAAAGTTTCTCTTGAATCAATGGACATTCCGTATGAGATTCAGGAAGGCGAAGGTGCATTCTACGGACCTAAAATTGAATTTACTTTACACGACTGCCTGGATCGTGCATGGCAATGTGGTACAGTTCAGCTGGATTTCAATTTGCCAAATCGCTTGGGTGCAACCTATGTTGGTGAAAATAACGAGCGTTTAATTCCTGTTATGATTCACCGTGCCATCTTGGGGTCTTTGGAGCGTTTCATCGGAATTTTGATCGAAGAATACGCTGGATCTTTCCCAACCTGGCTGGCACCGGAACAAGCAGTTGTCTTAAATATTACGGATAAACAGTCTGATTATGTTCAGGAAGTTGCTTTAAAACTACAAAAATGTGGTATTCGTGCAAAAGCAGACTTGAGAAATGAGAAAATAGGCTTTAAAATCCGCGAACATACTTTGAAGCGTGTACCGTATATGCTCGTGTGTGGTGACCAGGAAATAGAATCCGGTGAAGTCGCTGTGCGGACACGAAAAGGCGAAGACTTAGGTAAGTTCAAACTGGAAGACTTTATTCAGTTTGTTCAGCAGGAAGTCTCCAGCCGTAAGCTCAATCTGGAGGAATAAACTATTAAAGGTGGAAGACGTGGTCAGGTTCAGGCCAAACAAAACCAACATCGTATTAACGGAGAGATTCGTGGTGTACGTGAAGTCCGTTTATCAGGGGCAGAAGGTGAAGAGTCTCGCATCGTTTCTATCAATGAAGCGCTTGAAACAGCAGCAGAATCGGGAATGGATCTTGTAGAGATCAGCCCGAATGCTGAACCGCCAGTCTGTCGGGTGATGGATTATGGTAAGTTCCTCTTTGAGAAGAGCAAAGCTGCAAAAGAGCAGAAGAAAAAGCAAAAACAGATTCAGATTAAGGAAGTCAAATTCCGTCCTGGAACTGATATTGGAGACTATCAGGTAAAACTACGCAACCTGACTCGTTTCCTTGAAGAAGGCAACAAAGTGAAAGTAACGATTCGCTTCCGTGGCCGTGAAATGGCACACCAGGACATTGGTGTTGATGTTCTTAACCGTTTGAAAGAGGACACTGCTGACTTGGCGGTTGTTGAGTCTTTCCCTAGTCGGATTGAAGGGCGTCAAATGATCATGGTGTTAGCCCCTAAGAAGAAGTAATTAGTGGCTTGCAAGTAATAAAACCCTGCTATTCGTTGGCAGGGTTTTGTTCGCCCTGATTACATAGTTTAAACTAGATACAATGCGGAGTTATTCATCATGCCTAAGATGAAAAGCAATAAAGGTGCTGCTAAGCGTTTCAAAAAAACAGCTGGTGGTATTAAGTATAAGCGTGCGACTAAACGTCATATCCTGACTAAGCGTACAACTAAGAACAAGCGTCAGCTACGTCCTAACTCAGTGCTTCCTAAATGTGAAGTTGCTGCAGTTGTTCGTATGTTGCCATACGCTTAATTTTTTGGTTTTTATTCGTTTAGTTTAGGAGAAGCAGAATGCCTCGCGTAAAACGTGGTGTACAAGCTCGTGCACGTCATAAGAAAGTTTTAAAACAAGCTAAAGGTTACTACGGAGCTCGTTCTCGGGTTTATCGTGTTGCTTTCCAGGCAGTAACTAAAGCTGGTCAATATGCATATCGTGACCGTCGTAATAAAAAGCGTCAATTCCGTCAATTATGGATTGCGCGTATTAATGCGGCATCTCGTCAGAATGGTCTGTCTTACAGCCGTTTCATCAACGGTTTGAAGAAAGCTTCTATCGAGATCGATCGTAAGATTCTTGCTGATATCGCTGTATTTGATAAAGCCGCATTTACTGTGCTTGTTGAAAAAGCAAAAGCAGCGCTTTAATCGATAAAGTCTGCAGGTTAATTTTTGAAGGAGAGCATTAAGCTCTCCTTTTTTTATATGCAAAATATGTCTCTACATTTTTATACTAATTTCACTCATTCACTGATCAGAATGAGTCTGGTTCCACAAACTGCTTACGACATCCTCTCTTCATTTATAAAAAGACGCTTAAACAAGGATGTTCATGTCTATTGGCTTCACTAAACCCGGTCAGATGATCAGGTATTTGTATGACCGGTTTGCTCTTTTTATATTCTTGTACAGGGGCAGAAGCCGTCAGATTTTTATTCCTCCAGCGACCTTTTCGGCATTTTCAGCTTTGAGCCGTGGTTTTTACACACTAATTGCTATCTAAATCTCATAACTGAATGTTAACTTTCCTTTTTTTATCATCAAAGTCTGATTTAAATCCCGATTTGTATCTTTGCCTGCCATGTTTACATTAGAAACTATTGATATGTAGTGATAAAACCTGCAAATATAAACTCAATTGGTTGTTAATTTGACTAATTTAAATCATAGCCAGTGTTATTAACTACTTATTTGAGGAAATTTAGAATGATTGTCGGTGTTCCTAAGGAAATTAAAAATCATGAGTATCGTGTTGGTATGATTCCGGCGTGTGTCCGGGAGTTGATCATTCATGGACATCAGGTTTACGTAGAAAAAAATGCCGGACAGGGTATTGGTTTTTCAGATCAAGATTACATTTCTGCAGGCGCTGAAATTCTTCCTACTGCGGAAGAAGTGTTTGCAAAATCAGAGATGATTGTGAAAGTAAAAGAGCCACAGGCCGTTGAGCGGGCGATGTTGCGTGAAGGACAAATTCTGTTTACATATTTACATCTGGCACCTGATTTCCCTCAAACAGAAGATTTAATTCAGAGTAAAGCTGTTTGTATTGCCTATGAGACAGTGACTGATGAAAGAAATCAGTTACCTCTGCTTGCACCAATGTCAGAGGTTGCCGGAAGAATGTCAATTCAGGCTGGTGCACAGGCTCTTGAGAAGTCAAAAGGTGGTTGTGGCTTATTGATAGGTGGTGTGCCTGGTGTTGAGCCGGCAAAAGTTGTGATTATCGGTGGTGGTGTTGTTGGAGCAAGTGCTGCCCGTATGGCTGTTGGGTTAAGAGCTGATGTGACTGTACTGGATCGAAATGTCAATACATTACGCCGCCTGGACGAAGAATTTCAGGGGCGGATAAAAGTTGTTTATTCGACGAATGAAGCAATTGAAAGGCATGTAACACAAGCTGATTTAGTTATCGGTGCAGTTTTGATTCCGGGAGCTGCCGCTCCTAAACTGGTGACTCAAGAGTTGATCGCAAAAATGAAACCCGGTTCAGCTGTCGTTGATGTTGCTATTGATCAGGGCGGTTGTTTCGCAACTTCTCATGCAACAACTCACGATGCGCCCACTTATATTGTCGATGATGTTGTTCACTACTGTGTTGCAAATATGCCAGGTGCAGTGGCAAGAACTTCTACATTTGCACTGAATAACGCAACACTACCATTTATTCTGAATCTTGCGGATAAAGGATATCAGGAAGCCTTATTAAGTGATCCAGGATTCCTGAAGGGCTTAAACGTGATTCATGGTCAGGTAACATGCAAAGAAGTGGCTGAAAACTTCAACCTGAGCTACGTAGCGCCAGAGGAAGCTATCAAAATGTTTAATTGATTTGATAGCAAGGTTTAAACTCGTTTTTTTGATTTATTTCTTTTGTTTATCCGAATCATTCGGGAGCCGGGTAATCATCTACCCGGTTTTTTTATATATATGATGAATCAATAACAGTATTAAGTATTTCTTTGTTTATACGATTTATTTCTATGAGTTCTTTATTTTTATAGAAACGGTAGAAGAATATTCCGAATATGCGCAGGTGATTAGGTCATTTTATGGCACAAATATCTAAATCTGTTTATCTGAACGGTTCACTGCTTGCAAATTGAAAAATGCCGTCGTAGGTTAATGACTGGGTAATTTTTTAAACCAGAAGGTTATTTTTTCTGTATTTTTTTCTGGTTTGCAAAGGAATAGAGCGATGAACAGGAAGTTAAAAGGTCTGTGAAATGGATATTAGAGTAGCTGAATATAGCGATTATGAAAGAATAGCAAAGTTACACGCAAAAAGCTGGCGAATGAATTACAAGGGCATTATGGATGCAGACTATTTGCGTGATGAAGTTGATGAAGAGCGTAAATTGATTTGGCAGACTCGTTTGATTAATCCACCGATTAACCAGCACGTGGTTCTTGCAGAGGAAGGGAACCAGCTGTGTGGATTTATCTGTGCTTTTGGTAATCATGATTTTGATAAGGGATCGATTATTGAGTCTCTGCATGTTGAACCTGAGTATCAGGGAAACGGATTAGCGAAGCTGCTCATCAGAGAAGCAACAGAATGGATACAGCATTATTTTCCTGATACCGGTGTTTACTTAGAGGTCACGGAAGAGAACATTAAAGCAATTCAGTTTTATGATCATTTAGGTGGTCTGCATGAGATGAATCGTATCTGGCATACACCTTGTGGATGTGATATTCCCGAATGGATATATACATGGGAGACACCACAGGCTATTTTATCTGCAGTTGAATAAAGAAGTATCGGGCCTTACGGCCCTTTTTTATGGCCGGAAAATTAACACGGCCATCTGAATATACTCAGGCTACCTGAATCATGCACCTTCAGGTAGTTTGGGTATCAGTCTGATGGCGCTCGCATACAAGGGCTTAGATGCGCATGTATGCGTATTTTTCTTATCAATGGACAAGGGGATGTCATGATTCAGATAGCGCAGTATGATGGATTGATTTTTGATATGGATGGTACGCTAATCGATACAATGCCGTCTCATGTTGCATCATGGGAAGAGACTTCAGCCTATTTTAATTTTCCCTTTATGCCAGATTGGCTGCATAGCATGGGGGGGATGCCAAGCATTAAGGTGGTTGGTGAAATCAACAAACGTTTTGGCCTGTCTTTGGATCCCGTCAACGTATCAAAATACAAACAACAGGTCTTTCGGGCGCTTGGTTGTCCCGGCAACAGAATTCCGTCAACCTGTCAGATTCTTGAACAGAATCAGGGAAAGAAAAAAATTGCTTTGGGTACCGGCAGCCCAAAAGAAAATGCCATATTATTAATGGAAAAAGCTGGATTGCTCGATAAGTTTGACGCCATTGTGACGGCTTCTGATGTCGAGAACCACAAACCTGCACCTGATACATTTCTGAAAGCTTGTGAATTGATGGCGTTGAAGCCATCCCGGTGTTTGGTTTTTGAGGACACGTTGTTAGGTAAACAGGCGGCTCATTCCGCAGGAATGGATTGTATTCTGGTTACGGATGGTGCGTTGGAACTTTGCCCTGTGCATGAAAAATAAACCCTCTTATAAACTTGAGTAGCCGATCTGATGATAACCGATCATGAAGATCGGTTTTTTTATCCCGAAGTGCCGCTTTTATAGCCACATAAATGTGATATTGATAGCATTAACACCGTGATCTGTTTAACAAAATACATACATATATGTGAGTTGAGTCTTATTGTTGGCTATTTTCTGATTTGTATCATGTTCTTACAGGCTTAGGGAAGAATAACCTGCGCTATGTATCATATTTTATGAAATGTATTGGAGAAAAATTATGAGCATAATGAGGTTTTCGATTCCCCGTGACATCATCTATGGTGAAGATTCACTGGCCGAATTAACAAACTTAAAGGGAAAAAAAGCGGCAATTGTGACAGGTGGAAGTTCGATGAAGCGCTTGGGCTTTCTCGACCAATGTCAAAAATATCTGGCCGATGCAGGAATAGAAAGCATCATTATTGATGGCGTTGAGCCAAATCCTTCTGTCGCAACTGTCTGGCGGGGCGCTGAAGCGATGATTCAGTTTGAGCCTGACTGGATCGTTGCGATCGGTGGTGGTTCCGCGCTGGATGCGGCTAAAGTGATGTGGTGTTTTTATGAGCATCCTCAGCTTAAATTTGAGGACATTATTGAAGTTGGTTCAATGCCACCACTCAGAAACAAAGCCAGATTTATTGCAATTCCTTCAACCAGTGGGACTGCGTCTGAGATTACTGCATTTTCTGTGATTACCGATACGGAAAATCATATCAAATATCCGATTGTTGCTGCAGATATGGTGCCGGACATAGCTATTCTTGATCCTAAATTACCGGAAAAAATGCCGGCACATATCACGGCGAACACAGGGATGGATGTATTAACCCATGCCACAGAAGCCGTTGTTTCAATTGCTGCAACATCATTTACAGACCCGTATGCAATTGAGGCGATTCGCCTGGTGATTGAAAATATAGAAACAGCCTTTAAAGAACCGGAAAATATGCAGGCAAGATACAATATGCACAATGCCTCTGCTTTGGCTGGCATGGCATTTACCAATGCATCACTGGGTTTGGTTCACTCCCTGGCACACAAAATTGGCGGTGAGTTTGGAGTCACCCATGGGCTGGCGAATGCCATTTTATTACCTTATGTGATTGAATTTAATCGTCAGTCAACAGATAAGTATGCTGTCGTAGAAAAACTGCTGGGAATTGATGATCTTGCTGAAGCGGTCAGAAAGCTTAATAAAGGGATGAATATCCCGGCTTGCTTTAAAGATTGTGATGAGGTTGATTTCAGTGAAGATAAATTCAAACAGGTCCTTGACCGTATGAGTGAAAGAGCATTTGGTGATCCATGTACATTAACTAACCCAGGTAAACCAACTGTTGAAGATGTAAAAGCACTCTATACACGCAGCTATTACGGTAAATAATCCGTTTCTCAGTATAGCTGATGTCCGTCAGCTATACTGATTCTCCCCTTGTTCAGTACTTCTGCTCTGTCAATACCGGTTGTTTCTATTTGACTGATTGAATACGTTTGGCGTGTTTGTGTTCTGGTCATTTATTTTTAACAGCAGGTTTACCCGCGGGATAAGTTTATCGTTATACTGGGCATCATACCCAGACAACCTGAACTATGCATTTTCAGGTTATCTTGTTCTGTGTTTATTGGTGATGTTGTGGTAGAAAATACAATGAAAATAGTCAGTTATTTATTTTGTCTCATGCTGCTCTTATCCGGATTTTCTGTGGCGGCTGCATCCCCGTCTCTTGTCGGGGACTGGGACTGTACAGCTTCATTACAGAAACCTTTGTTCAGGTTGACACTGAAAAGTCATGATCAGTATACGGCTTTGGGGGACTATCATACCCAGGGCGTTCTCACCGCTTCTCTGAATGGCCAGCCGGTTGAAGTGAAATACGCCATTACCGGTGATGGTCAGTGGCAGGTCAGTCAGAAAACTCTGAAACTCAAATCGCGTCAGTTAAAATTTGATAATATCAGTAATCCCGAATGGGAAGCATTTCTGAATCTCAGGCAGTATATTCCAAAGCAGGCGAGCGGGTCTTTTGATATCCGTTCACTGACCCAACAGCATCTGGTGTTGAATAATCATCGCTTAACCCAGAATATTCAGTGTGAGAGACGTTAGAGCGTGTTTATCTTTCATCGCTTTTCCTGCTGGCTATGCAAGGTAAACACGCCCTAACGCCGGGATGTGAAGCAACTTCCTGCTGTCAGTGATTTTCTGATGTTATGCGACGGATATGTGAGTCCCGGCTTGATACCAGTGTGATAATTGCTGGGCTAAAGCTTCAGTTAACGGATTTTCCTTCCTGCCTGACAATATAAGTACCACTTCTATCATCGGCAGTTTGGGCAGTATATTTCCGGAAATTTCTTCAAGTCCGTTCCCCATACTGGAGCGGGCCATTGCCCCAATCCCGAGACCGTGATTAATTAATCCACGAAGCGTGGAAGCACTACTGGTGCACGCCATGACTTTAAAATTTTTGTTTTGCTTGATAAGTCCGTCGATCGCAGCCTGATGGAACTTACATTCAGGCTGGAACAGCACAACAGGCAGTGGCTCCATTGCCAGCAGCTGCCGGTCTTTGAATGCCCGAACCCAGACACCTTGCTCCTGTTGCAGCGGGTATCCTTCTTCGGATGTTGGTGAGCGGGTGACGATACCGGCGTCAAGATGGTTGCTGTCAAGCATCATTCTTATCCGGTGGCTGGGGGCTGCTGTGATTTGTAAGTCAAGCTGAGGCCATTGCTGATGAAATAACCGGACAAGTTCTGGTAAGACTGACTCGGCATAATCATCGGGACAGCCCAGGCGAATTTGGGTCGTTGGTGCTTCAGATTTAAGTTGTGCCAGCGTTTTATCATGCATTTCAATCAGATTCTTTGCATAGGGCGCAAGGCGTTGTCCATCATAAGAAAGAATCAGATGACGCCCATTCTTCACAAAAAGAGGCTTGCCAACTTGCTCTTCAAGTTTTTTTCATCTGCATGCTGATGGCTGACTGCGTGCGATGCACCTGTTTTGCCGTCCGGGTAAAACTTCCTGTTTCTACAAAGGCAATAAAACTTCGCAGTGCTTCTATATCCATCATCCACCTATCAACTATTCTTATAGATAATATGAATAATATACGATAGTCGGGGAAAAATCATTTCTGTAATCTTGTCCCGAATCAAACCGCAACAGATGAAAAGGATCGACCAGATGAAACTATATATCGGAAATAAAAACTACTCAACATGGTCGCTAAGAGCATGGATATTGATGAAAAAATCAGGCATCTCCTTTGAAGAGGTTAAGCTGCCGTTAGATACACCACAATTCTATGCAGCCCTTGAACCGGTCACTCCGACGCAGAAAGTACCCTGTCTGGTTGATGGTGAGGTGACCGTTTGGGATTCACTGGCGATCTGTGAATACATCAATGATATTTATTTATCCGGAAGGGCATGGCCGGCAGATAAAGCATCGAAAGCGAAAGCAAGGGCGTTGGCAGCAGAAATGCATTCCGGATTTATGGCACTGAGAAATGAAATGCCGATGAATATCCGGGCTGTTCGCCGGGTCGTGTTATCAGAAAATGGACAACAAGACCTTCAGCGCATAGATCAGATTTTTTCACAGCAGATGGATGAATATGCAGATCGTGGAGGCTGGTTGTTCGGGGAGTTTTCAATTACAGATGCAATGTATATTCCGGTGGTGCTGCGGCTGATCACATATCAGATGGCTGTCAGTGACGGGGCACAAAAATATGTTGATCATGTGATGGCCTGTGATGCTTTAAAGGCATGGCTGGATGAAGGCCTGAAAGAGACAGAAATTGTTGAGTGTGATGAAGCAGGAGAGGCGGTATAGCAATATAGCATCTCATGTGATGAGCAGATGAGCCCTGTCTCTTTGTACTCATCTGTCCTTATCAGCAATAGCGCCTGTTTTGAAGACGCATGCTTCATTTGGTTGTTATTCCGCCCCGTGATGCATTTCCTGAATCAGGAACTGAATCAGTAAATGTGTTCTGGGTGGTATATTTTTTCTGGAGGGATAAAGAATATTCATACTTGGTCCCTGATGAGAAAACTGAGGAAACAGCTGAACCAAAGAGTCATCATTTGTTTGTTTAACCAGAAAATTAGCGACCGGGCCGATGCCCATATTTTGCTGGATCATCGACATCGCTGCCATAGGGGAATTGGTTTGGTGTCTGGGCCTGACTCTGACACAGCGGCTGAATCCAGAAGATTCTATCAGAGACACTCTGTTATTTGGCAGGCTCATTCGGGTCACAGCGATCCAGTCATGATATTTCAGATCATCGAGCGTTTTGATTGCTTTGTGATTCTTCAGATAGGTTTTACTGGCATAGATTCCCAGTTTAAATGGTGCCAGAACTCTTCCGACCAGAGAACTGGATTTGAGCTCACCAATCCTGATAACCAGATCAAGATTATGCTGAATGGGATCTTTCAATTCATCTTCAAGTTGTACATCGAAGATGACCTTCGGATATTTTTTATTAAACCGTTTAAGCTGCGGGATGAGTAAATACATGCCAACATCAACAGAAGTGCCAATCCTGATTAATCCGGATATTTCATTCACCATGGGAGCGAGAGAGTTAACTGCGTCTTCAGCCTGATTCATCAAACCCTGACTGGATTCATAGAAAGTTGCGCCTTCTGTTGTCAGACTGATGCTTCGTGTGGACCGGTTGAGCAGTCGTACTTTCAAATTCGCTTCAAGCGCTGTCACCTGTTCACTGACTTTTGATTTCGCCATACCTAATTCCAGTCCGGCTCTTGTAAACGAACCACATTCAACAACTTTGTTAAAAATGGCAATTCGTTTCAGATTTTCTAACATTATTGTTCCTTTATCGATAACAGTGGGTTCCGTTTATATGTGTAGATTTGATATGAATATGTGGTAATAATATTGGTTCACAGAGAGAACGTAAATTGATGTTTGTCATTTCTTATAAAAGACTGGCAGGTCAGTGATTTCAAAATTCAGGTTGTCATTAACTTGATTTATCGTCTGATCAATAAAAATAACTTGTATTGATTCAAGGCCAGATTATTAAATTTATTTATTATACTCATTGGGGTATGTATTTATCCTGGTCTGTTATTTTATTCATTACATCATTTTATAAATGTATTTTCTCTGAAACGAACAAGTGATCTATATGATTAACTACCAATTGTCAGATGCTTCTATTTATTTAAGGAAAGAACATGTTAGAGAAAAATAATAAAGAAAATCTAGTGGAAGAAATATCATTTATATTATTGAACCAACTGATTGCTCAGTACGATGCAGATATTCATGGATTAGTAAAATTAAAAGATAAAGTCCGTCATTTTGTCTCAGATGAACAGCCCGTTCAGCTTCTTCTGCCTGCATTCCCCTGTAAGACTAATAATCTGGATAAAGTGATTAGTCATTTACCAGATATGGGGGAATATTTAGTTTTGAGAAAGTTTGTTCAAGCCATTCGTGATATTCAGGCAATCTATGAGCCCGGTGTTATTTTCTATATTTTTTCTGATTATCATACATTCTCCGACTATATTTCAGTTGATTTGAAACATCATTATGATTTCTCAGATCAACTGCGTTTAATGGTTGAAAGAATGAATTGTAGTGAATATTTGAAGATTGTGAATTTTGAGCATTATTCTGAATTTGATGACTTAGAAGACTATGAGTATTTTAAAGGATTAAAAGAAAAATACGGTCAACCCGGATATGAAGAAAACTTTGAAGCGCTGAAGCTCAAAGATAATAAAATGAATACGACTTATCTGGGGCTGAAGAAGTTTATGAGCCATGATCAGAAGCATGTTCTGGCACAACTTTCTTATAAACAACGCCGGATACGTTTATCTGAAATCGCAAAAGGGATGATGGTGCAGGGGAAAGCACTGGATAATTTCCTGAATGATAAATTCTCAGATTGTATTCGTTTAAGTATTCACCAGCATTCGATGGTCGGCAAAAAATATTCTCTGTACCTGTTTGAGGAACGTGCATTTAAAACCCCATGGCATACGGCGGTGCTGTTTGATGCTGCTCAGGGAAAATATAACGTTGATATGAAGCAAAACCACCTTGATCGGGATGGTGTGGTTATACCGGTTGAATATGATAACAGAACCTGGTGTTACATCCGGTTAACCGCAAAAACACCGGAAGCTGAACAAAAACTACGTCAGGTGAAAGCGGTGCTTTACCGTGAAAAATTTGGTTTGATGCTGGTGAACTCACAGGATAATTGTCCGGTCTCTTTATTTGAGCATAAAGAGCTGAAATACCTGATTAAAGAATTTGGCACGGTTGTGTTACGTGGTTTTGACCCGTTTGCTGCACCTCAGGAACTGGAGTCGTGGTATGCCGAACGGGGTGCACTGGTTCCCTGGAAATTCGGCAATACGCATATTATCTCCCCGGTTGACGGGCATCAGGGTAAACCAAGCTCTTCGGCTGACTCACAAGAGGCGTTACCGATGCACTGGGATCTCTTGTGTCCGCCTCCTTATATGCATGTCAGTCAGGATTTATATCAGTACGAAGACTTTACACCAGATGAATTTGTACTGTATTGCCACCGGAATGAGCCGGTTAATGCAGAAACAGATGGTATCAACATCACATCTGATACAGCACTTGCAGCATTGACGATTCATGGGCGTGAACGTGAACAGTTACGCCAAACCAAGATCCGTTACTCAACCAAAGAAAGTTACTTTGGTGGAGATAGCAAAGTTTATCCGTTACTGATTACCTGTCCATGGACCGGGCAAAATACGATTCGCTGGTGGGAAGCGTGGGATGACCGATATCACGCCGGAGCCTTGCAACCCAATTATTCCGAAATTGCGCAGTCCACACATTATACAGACATGGATGCGTTAGAAGATCGCCTCATTGAAGTATGTATGAATCCAAATGTGAGTATTAAGCACCAGTTTGAAAATGGAGATCTGGTTTTACTGAACAATCATACGACAGTTCACGGCAGAACGGCATTTAACGGATATCGTGAAATGTGGCGGATACAGCTTCAGCCACAATCGATCAACTCACCATGGCAACCGCATAATCTTGTTGAATACGATAAAGTCAGCTAAATCATCGCCTTTCTTGTCAATGATTGAGGCAGATAAACTGATATCTGCCTCATGCTTATTCTCCAGCCATTTGTTATCAGAGCCGTAAGATTTTAATTCAAATGATCTTCCGTCATGCCATTATTTTCGGATAGTAAATAATTAAGAATTCATCATGTCTTTGGTACATATGTTAAGAATAAAATGTTGATATGTTAGTTAAATGAACTTATTTTATTTTGCATCTTATGTGTTTTCTCACTATTTAATATTAACTTTGGAACACATTATCCAGTTCGCTGAATCTCGTCTTGTGGTTTTATTTCTTTTATTGAATCGTGGTTTGTGCATGACCTGAGCCGTTACCGGCTATCCCTGATACATTCATTGTAATGACCTTATCCTGAATGACTGAGTGACTTCAGAATGATGGATATTCAACGAAGAGGAATAAATTATGACATGCAAAAAAACACTGATTGCCGCTTCTGCTCTGATGGCATCGTTTCTGGCTTCTGCCGGAACCGTTTCAACGCAATGCAGTAACGGGCAGTTTACCGTCGATCTTGGCGTATTTTCCGGAGAATCATGTAGTGTGACTCAAACGATAACAGTCAATGGTGTTGCAGATACAACAACATTAACTGTGACTGAAAATACAAAGAAAAACATTCAGTTAGAACCAACAGATAAAGCTTCAGCATCCGTTCAGATGTCCTGTACTTCTGCTTTTGGCAGCGGTTCGGCTTCTGCGTCAGCGTCAACTGACAGTGGTTGCCAGTAAAAAAATATACAGATGAGGTTGTGCATGCCAGAGATTCGTCTCTGGCTTTTTTGTTTATTCTCTCCTTGATACGTTTAAATCTTTTAATTTATTTATCAGTTAAATACTCCAGTTTTCTTTATATTATTCTTGGTAATTAAAAATATAGAGTAATAAAGTGCTGCAAATTGTCTTCTGATTAGCATATCAACGTATATGGCGTTTTTATTGTTCACTGGTCGGGTTTTATTTTAAAACTTATTTATGATAAGAATATTTAATATCATAATAAACTAATTCTATTATTTTAAATTTTATTTCGCACCAGTTAGCGAGAGGTATCACTTATACCTTTTATCCGGAAAGGATTTCCATAATTAAAATACTCAGGAGAATGATGCGAGTGAATTCAAAACATGTGTTAATAAAAATATTTCCGTGGCTGCTGACCTGTATGACTGCAATGTCATCCGTGCATGCTGCGGAATTACAGGTAATAGCTAAAGGTCAGGGGCATGCGCCATCGTCTGTCAATATCAGCGTTCATGAGAAATCGTTATCAGCAGATGTGAAAACTCAGGAGAATTCATCATCTGTTGCTAGATATATTGTGGTTGGTCAGGCACCATCCGTTGCCAGCTACCGGGGAAGTATTGAGGGATATGCCAGTACAAAATCACCCACAACCGGAAAGCTGGATATGCGCAGTGCTGCTGCGATTGCTTACCAGAATTATCTGAAAAATACTCAGGCAGAACTGATCACTCAGATTGAGGCGACTCTGGGCAGAGGCGTGACGGTGACAGGGCAGATGCAGGTTGCAATCAATGCTGTTGTGGTTGAGCTGACGGCTACAGAAGCCACGAAAGTTGGTAAACTTACCGGGATTGAGTCGATTTCCAAAGACCGGACAGCAGAGCTGAAGGGAAGCCAAACTGTCACAGATGCTTCACTTGTTTCCCGTTCAGGGTCAAAGAGGAAGCATTCCCGGCCCCTGATCGCGGATGCGAAAGACATCTCTGAGCTTCAGGGCGGATTTACATGGATCAAAGCGAATGATTTGTGGCAGGGGGTCGCTCACGCAAAAGGGACCATGGGTGAAGGCATGGTTGTCGGGGTTATCGACAGCGGGATTAATCCGTACAGTCCTTCATTTGCAGTGACCGGTGGCGATGGATACACAGTGACTAATTCCCGTCAGACTTATTACGGTGTCTGCGATCCGAAATCAGCGATCTATGATGCGACGTTTCCCTGTAATGATAAGCTGATTGGTGCCTGGGGCTACTCTGGCATCGAAAACGGTAGTCCGGTCGATAAAAATGGTCACGGTTCCCATACAGCGGGGACTGCTGCCGGGAATGTGGTTTTCGGGGCATCGCTGACAACGAAGCTGGGCTCAACGATTACCCGTGATATTGCCGGCGTTGCACCTCATGCCAATATTATTTCTTACCGTGCCTGTAACGAAAATGCCCGCTGTCCTGACTCTGCCATGCTGGCAATGATCGATCAGGCAATTCAGGACGGCGTTGATGTGATTAATTTCTCTGTCGGTGCGGTACACGGGAGTGACCCATGGGTTGCGATTGACGGGAAAGCCTTTTTATCTGCTATGGATGCCGGTATTTTTGTGGCTGTTTGTGCGGGGAACTCCGGCCCTGACGCAGGGACAATCTGGACACCCGCAAACTCTCCATGGGTAACTGCGGTTGCAGATGGCTCTCAGCACGTGATTTACAAAAATTCACTGGTTGAGATGAAAGGGGGCGATACGCCGCCGCCAGAAGGCATTGCAGGCGAGTGGATTACAGACAGTTACGGTCCGGCCAAAATTCTCGACGCGGGTTTACTGGGGAATACCTATTGTGAGAAAGACAAATTCACGACGAAATTTGATGGTGCGATAGTCGTCTGCCGCTACAAACCTGAGGTCAGCTCAGAAGATCGTGAAGCGGCGACGTTCGGTAATGGCGCCGGTGCGGTGGTCATTGTTGCCCGCAAGGAAAATTCGGATAAAGTCCCAATGGGTCCCGGTTTCCTGCTTGCGATTGAACAGGAAAAACGCAAGGTTGTCATTACTTATCGCGATGGTCAGCGCTTGTTGGCATGGCTGGATTCTGGTGCCGGACATACCGCTAAATTATCGGGTACCCGTCCGGTGATTGATCCCGGACTGGCAGATATTCTGGCATATGATACATCCAGAGGGCCGAATAAAGTGGCGACCAGCGTGATCAAGCCTGATATTACCGGACCGGGTAAAGGTATTTTCGCTGCATTTAAAGAAGGTTATGCGATTGAATATGGCACCTCGATGGCATCGCCGCATATTGCGGGTGGTGCGGCACTGATTCAATCGATTCATCCTGACTGGACGCCGATGCAAATTCAGTCTGCGATGATGACGACTTCGACGCCATGGGTCAGAAAACCGGATGGAATCCGGCAGGCAACCCCATTTGATATGGGAGCTGGCCGGCTTGATCTGGAAAGAGCTGCACGGGCGGGTTTGCTGCTGGATGAAACCCGGGATAATTTCCTTAAAGCCGATCCTTATGAAGGCGGTGATCCATCCCGGCTGAATCTGGCATCTCTCGGACAGCAATCCTGTATTACAACCTGTACATGGCAGCGAACCGTCACCAGCGGACAAGATATAACGACGCACTGGCTGTATCAGTACACCCCGTTTATCAGTGTCACTCCGGTTTATTTCAGTCTTGCACCGGGAGAGAGTCAGACGATCACCTTTACGGTCGATATGATGCATACACCGGCTGATGCATGGCGGTTTGATCAGATTACCATCAAGTCATTAACTTATGGTGTGCCGGATGCACACTTCCCGATGGCGGCCTTCAGTGCCAGCAGTAATTTCAGCCAGCTGTCCGGTGTCGATATTGTGGCGGAGACTGATGAAGGTCATACAACGGTCAGCGGCCTCAAAGCCCGTATGGTGACCGATGCGCAGGTCACGAGTTATGGTCCGCAAAAACCGACACAGTTCTCAGATACGATCTCCTTTGAAGATAATGATTATGGCTGGTATTACTACGACTATACCATTCAGGTTCCGGAGGGAGCGAAAAGGCTGGTGGCGGATATCAGCCAGACAGAAGCGAAAAATCTGGAAATTTATGTGGGTGAAGGCACAGAAGTTGACTTTGATAATTACAGTTATGCTTCAAATAACTACAACCGCTCTGATCAGTATCTGAATGTCCCTGTCCCTGATGCGAAGACGATCTGGATTGCTGTCCGTGGTTACCGGGATGGCAACCCGCCAACATTCAGTTATCAGCTGAATGTGGCGATGTTATCGGAATCATCAGAAAATTTAACGGTTGAAGTGCCATCATTTGTACCGGCGGGACAGCGATTTAATGCTGATGTGCATTATCAGTTGCCTGATTCAGAAGCAGGTGAGCGCTACTACGGTGCCTTTGCGATGGGAACAGACAGCGACCATCCCGATAATCTTGGAGCGATTGGGCTGAACTTCGTACGGAAATAACCAGATATTGTCAGCGATGATACAGCCGGAGGCTTTGCCTCCCGGCTGTATTTTTATGGCGATATCCGGATGTACCGAACGCACGGATATATACAATTTTTTCAACCTTTGGTAGAGCGTGTGTATCTTTCATCGCCGTTCCTGCTGGAGGCTATTTTTTACTCTGGCAAGGCGGCAAATTTAGATAATAGCAATCTATATTTAACATTTGCCAACGCGGTCAGAGTAAAAAATGGTCCCAGCCCTTCGGGTAGTGCCTGAAAATTGCTCACTCTGTGTTGCTCAAAGCTCATTTAGAATCACTAAACGACACTTTTCGCGCCTTGACTGAGCAAATTTCAGGCAACTACAGGTTAGGCTATGAAAGATAAACACGCTCTGGTATCTTACGCCTTATTCTCTTCAAAAGTGACGTGATATGTAACCTGAAATACCTTTCGTGAATTTATTCTGAACACTCAATTGTTTTTCGCCGGACAGTTATTTTTCTGCGTCTCTGGTGGGAAGTTGATTGTGGTGAACCAGTTGTAAGTAAGGTTATTTTACAGGTGATTTATTATGTTGCATCAAATGGCAGCAATGTGCAGAAACCGTTGGTTCTGCATCATGTGTGTGTGTATTTTAGCGCATCAATCCTTTATCGGATTATCAGTTTATATCTCTGTCAGACTTTCGTCCGCTGTGATTGAACACGGGCTTGGCAGTCAGGATGTCAGTTTTTTAGTCTTCATTTATATTATGCTGATGGTTTTGCCGTATCTGCCGGGATATTTTTCAGGCTATTGTAAAACCCGCTGGGAATCGTTCGTGCTGGCCACGTTCTGGGCAGACAAGGCTGAAATATATCAGCGGTCTCCTTCTGAACATAAGCTTGGTTTTTATACCGCGCAGGTGCGGGATGTATATGGGCGTTTTACTCAGTTTGCTTATTATGGACTGAGTTCTTTGCTTAATTTTTCATTAAGTCTGGCGATGATTGGTGTCTTTATTGATGGCCGGTTCTTGCTGGCTATTTTAATGACTCTGTTACTGGTTTTTGTTGTCAGCCGGTTAACGAGTGGACGAATGCAGACATTATCGGAGACTGAGTCACGGGAAACATCATCTTTAACGCATCATCTGAAAGAAATTCACCCCAATGCTATCAGTGGTAATGTGCTCAACCGCCGGTGCTGGCAAAATCGGGCACTTGACCAAATTTTCCGTTTTTGCAGTGCCAGAAATGCGCACGCTGGTTTTCAGTCATGTGTTTTCCTGCTGTCCTCCCTGTTTAGCTTGTTACCCACATCGGGGTTGATCGTTTATCTGATGCTGTCTGCGGACACCAGTGAGGCGGCGCTGCTGGCTGTGGTCATTAATCTGACGCGGATTTTTCATCTGATTGGTTCGATAAATGATGTCATTGAGATTTTTTTATCTTTACCATCTGTCAGGGGATTGTTGAATACGTTGCAGGAGTTCGGACAGGCAGATGAACCATCACCACCTGTACGTTTGGTACAGATTGAAGTGAATCATCAACCGGCAGAAGCGTTTGATTTGTCGATGCTTTTCCAGGGGCGTTACCGGATTCGCGGAAAAAATGGCAGCGGGAAAACCACATTTTTACGCCGGCTTGAAAAAGAGCAGGATATCCTTTATTTCAATCCGGCCCGTCGGGTTGACTGGCCATGGCAGGTTGATCCCGGATTGTCTGACGGACAATACAGCCGGCAATGTCTGGACTGGCTGCTGACAGAAACCGATCAGCCACTGGCACTGGATGAATGGGATGCATTTCTTGATGCCAGCAACCGGAATCAGGTCAATCAGCTGATTGAATCACAAGCTCGACAGCGGGTGATTCTGGAAGTCAGACAAATGGATTCAGCCGGGACGACGTCAGGTTAATTGTAAACCGGTTTGGCGGAGCCCTTCTCTGGTCATTGATTGTCGATCAGGCTCGCTGAAGCAGTTTATTGCTGATTGGAACATGTTTGGTGATAAGTATGCTGACTTGTGCCCGGAGCTTGTCCGGGCATTGCTGGTTCGGGGGATTGGTTATGTGGGCATACGACTGCAAAGCGCGACTGCAATAACGATAGTTCGTTATGAGGAAATGACATTATGAGGAAAGTGGATGAAAAGATACCTGTGTCAGGCCATGGGGCTGGTTGTCACCTTCCAGCATCAGCCGCAAAATGGGTTTCTCTTCATACTCTTCCAGTGTTCCTTCTATCCGGAAACCAAGATTTATCAATAAGCTTTTTGATGGCAGATTATCAAAATAGACATCTGCCAGAATTTGATGAAATCCCTGCTGTTTTAACTGCCGGACAAGTTGTGTGACAGCCAGACGACCATACCCATGGCGCTGAAAAGCAGGGGCTACCCAATAACTGATAAATGCACTGTCACTGGTATCTTCCCCCCAGGCTGCACTGCCAACCAGTCCGTGTTTTTTGTGCCAGATACCCAGACGAACTTTATGGGCATAGCCATCACCATGAACAAAGTTCTGAGCCTGCTTTAAGGTGTGAATGCGTTCAATCGCCAGGTTATCACAGACTTTGTCAGAAAACAGGGCCAGCAAACGGGTGGCGTCGTGATGTTGCAGAGGATGCAGCCTGATTCCGGGAGCAGGATACCAGAGACGGCGTGTTGGTCTGGCGTATGGGATGTGAGAATGCAAATTTTTCATAGAGTCATCGATATGGTCAAGCCTGGTAATGAGGTAATTTCCCTGTGAACTATCACCTTAAAGTCTGTACTGATTTTCAACGCAGAATGTCGCTTCCCGGAAATCAGTGCCATGCTCAGAAACCAGTCAGTTCTCGCTGAACATGCATCCTGGGTCTCTTGGGCATAGGTATAAAAGCGTCAGTCTTGCCGGGCAGATTAAACGCCGGGTGAAAACAGGACTTGAATTTTGTGGTTGCCGGATTAGTCAGCTGAATTTATCCCAACGTGTTGAGCATCACGTTTTCTTCATGGCGAAGCACCTGACAAGCTGTGCTTCCATCTGGGTATATATCAGGACCAGACAATGACGCCCTTCAGGAGCGCCGCTTCAGGTTCATGTCTTCATCTGATAGCTGAACCTTGCATCCTGAGGGCGTTTGCGTATATAGAGATGTGATTCATTAAGAAATTTTTTTTGATATAAAACGATTGATCCATGAACTGATTTTTTTTACTCCCATAAATCCAATGAATCCACCAATTGATACAGTAAACTGATTTGATATTCCTGTCAGTTCTATCACAGATAAAGATATTAATGTCAAACAACTACACATTGTACCTTCTAATATAATATCTGATAAGTTTCCGCCAGAATAAATAATTCTTAAGCTTGCCAGAAAAAATGAAGCAGACAGACTTAAAAAGACTGAATCACTTTTAAAAAAGGCTTTTATCAACCCGATGTGTCCTTTTATATCAAGAGTGTTTAATATATCCAGGATACGGCTTATATCCAGAGAACTATTCATATCCATAGATTCCTCTCAAATAAGGTGGTGCACGAATGCACCACCAGATTCTTTATTGAATGAAAATGTTTTCCATTGGAGGAATAAAACCGTAGTCATATGTTTTAACGACAAAAGTTCTGTTCCCTTCAATTTTAATCTGTACTGTTGGGGCTTCAGTTCCTCCGATACGATAGTCTCCGTCATATTCACTCTCTTCAGGTGCAGGGACACTATCAATAAAGGATGTGACCAGCCCATTCGGCATCACACAGTGTGAGTAGGTCTGGAAGGGTTGGGAAGATGGATTGCCCAGTACCAGACCGGAACCATTTAAGGGTTCATAAGGACCGAAGAGAGAATCACTGACAAACCCATAGACACCATCCGGCCCGGTCAGACCATCGGCATATGTATACTGGTGGCTGATTGTGAACAGATAATATTTACCATCTTTAAAGACGAAGTGCGGGCGCTCTGTCTGATCATTTACACCGACGGCTGTAATCAGCGGTGGCAATAGCTGCCAGCTGTCTCCCTGCTCATCTTTGGCGACCGCAAGGCCAATACATCCAGCCTGATAGCGGGCACCACCGACTTCTTCATATCCCGGTGGCAGGTTTCCTAAATCTTCAGAGGTAATTCGATGGGTTCCTCGTTCACCTGCAACATTGCCTTCAAAAACCATATAGAGTTTACCGTCACCGGGGTTGATAAACGGACTTGGATCTCTGAAATTCCAGTAAATATTCTGTTCTTCTGTCTGATAGTAAAAACCATCAGCTGAAAAGAGTTTTGTCACCGAGTGAAAGTCAGATAATTTGATGCCATCACTGGTTTCAGTAATACAGCCCCTGACTTTAGCGATAGCCGCGCCCGGTGAAACGCAGGTATAATAGAGCTCGATATCACCTTCTTCATTAATCAGAACCGGTGTTCCTGCCCATTCCCTTGCTGTTGGTGAAACGCCCTCAGCCATGACCCGTCCACCGTAAATCCAGCTCTGACCATCTTTTGCATACCAATAACATATTCTTGCCCGTCCGTGACGTGCGTTCCAGTCTGAAGTAATATCGTAACTGCCGTCTTTGTTTTTATAGACATCAGGCTCTCTGGTTGCTGTTAATGTAAAAATGACTGACCATCCATTCACTGAAACGATGGTGCCATCTAATTTTTTCAGCGGCATTGTATCCCAGATAAACAAGGTCTCATCCATCACCGGGAATTTAAGATCAACGATTGGCTGTGTTGTTGTTGGATCATCGAATTTAACTTTCAGTGCGTCAGCGCGAGACCATGCAGTTGTGATAACTTTATCTTGTAATAACATAATTAAACCTCTTTTGTTTAAGGAGATTTAATAAAACCATATTTATGTATGGTTCAATAATAAATATGGTTTTCACATATATCACACAACAAATTAAATACATCATTGTTGTATCAGAAATGATAGATTAAAAATAAGCGGAAATTATTTGAATAATAAATGATATTCAGAAGTTGTTTAGCATCGTTTATATATAAAAATAACAATTAATCAGGAACATTCTACCTCTGTAACTTATTATTATTAGGTAATTTAAATTAGGTGAAAATCATGATGCGTTGTCCGATCTGTAATAAATCAGCACATACAAGAACCAGTCGGTATCTGACAAAAACAACAAAGGAATCTTATTATCAATGTCAAAATATATTATGTTCATGCACATTTAAAACAATAGAAAGTCTGGATAAAATTATTTGTTCTCCTTTAAATGAAGCAGAAAATAAAGAGGCATGCCATGTTTGAGTACCACACTATCATGAACGTGATATACCCGCTGAACATGCATCTTGAGGTCACTGGGTATACTGACTGTCGTGATTGACTCCGGAGGCAATTAAAGCCAGGCTGAATAATCCGGGTATCAACTCAGTCAAGCTGAAGATTCGGTATTCAGTGAAACTTGTCCGGGCTTGAAAAAGGACACTGATTTGAGACCATGATCGTTCTGTGTTGAAAATCAGTCATGCCGGCGCAAGCCCGGACAGAATTATCCGCAGGGCGCCAGTGCGGGTTTATCTTTCATCGCCGTTCCTGCTGGCGCTCATTATTTATCCGGCACCTGAGTCCTTTCAGTTTTTTAAAATGAAATTTTCCTGTCGTCTGAACTGGTGTGGTTTTATAACAAATCATTGACTATGGTAATGATGGGTCACAAATAAACACGCTCTAGGGTCAACATGCCCTGGCGACCTGAATCATGCATCTTCAGGTTGTTTGGGTATACAAATCGTCTCGTCTGTCAAACGCATCGCTGTTTTTCAGTGAATACCCTGATACCGGAGAATATCATGTCGGAAGAAAAAGAAGTCTGGTTTGGAACACCCTCTCAGATTGTGAATGCAGGAACATTTGTATTCATGGGCATTCTGTTTTGGCTTGTCATTCCTCTGTTTATTATCTTGTGGAAATGGCTGGAGGTAAAAAACATCAAATATGAATTAACGACCGAGCGTCTCCGGACGAGATATGGGGTTCTGAACCGGAAAACCGACGAAATAGAGCTTTACCGGGTGCGTGATTACAAATATGAGCAGCCGTTTTTCCTGAGGCTTTTTTCTTTGGGCAATATTATTCTGGAAACATCAGATAAATCGCATCCTCATCTCACTTTAAAGGCGATTCCTGACGGGGAAAACCTGCGGGAAACAATCCGCACCCATGTGGAAAGATGCCGGACGGATAAAAAAGTTCGTGAAGTTGATTTTGAGTAGGTGGGTTTCATGTCAACATTTCAAATGATTGTGCTGGTTGTCGGGGCTGGACTGCTTTTACTCGGCGCTTTTTCCGGATGTGCACTGTTTGTGCGCTCCCTGAAAATTTCCGATAAATTCGGAGATGAGACTCATGTCGGTACGCTCTGGGGATTATTTATCCTGGGGTTATCCGCAGGTTTGTTGCTGATGTGGCTGGTGTTGCCCTGAACCCGATTAAAGCTCGTTATTTCAGTCTGTTATGATAATATGCCTCAATATATTCTGGTCGGGTTGACTTTAGACAATTGGGGAATCAAATGTTTACACTGAAAGTTACGGATGAGCTTGAATTAGCGTTGATAGAGCCAGCTTTTGCAAAGGACTATCTGGATATTGCCACTTCACAGCGGGATTACTTAAGTCAGTGGCTGGCGTGGCCTCAGTTTGCTCAGGACCGTGCCTTTTTCCTTGAGTTCATTCAAAAGTCATTGATTGATTATGCAAACGGCAAGTCACTGACCTGTGCCATTTTGTTTGAAGGGCAAGTGGTCGGAAATATCAGCTTCAATTCAATCAACCATGATCTGAAAAAAGTTGAAATCGGTTATTGGCTCAGTCAGAAACATCAGGGCAAAGGGATTGTCAGCCGTGCTGTGGCTAAATTAACGGACATAGCATTTACTGAGATGGGTATGACCAAAGTGCAGATTTCTGCGGCGATTGGTAATCAGCCGAGCCGGAATGTCTGTGAACGCCTGGGATTCAAACTGGAAGGTATTCTGACTCAGGAAGAGCAGATTGGCGACCGTCTGCTTGATCATGCGATTTATGGATTACAGATCGCCGACTGGCAAAGTTAATCACTTTGTTTCTCTTCATGCCTTGCTCAAAATGCTGTTAGATTGAGCAAAATTTGCACCCGAAAGCTGAGAATGACAACACGATTACGGTGTTGTCATCCTTGAGTCATCGCTGCGGGTTACTCAGGCTGAGCGACCTGAACCACTAATTTACCAAAGTTTTTGCCTTCAAGTAGCCCGATAAAGGCTTCTGGCGCATGATCCAGCCCTGCAACAACCTGTTCCCGGTAATGTATTTTCCCCTGAGACACCCACTCGCTCATCGTCTGAGCAAACTCAGGGTAGCGGTGACCATAGTCATCAAAAATAATGAATCCCTGAACTTTGATCCGTTTGACCAGCAGCATGCCCATCAACTGAGACAGCCGATCGGGGCCCTGAGGTAGTTCAGTCGCATTATACTGCGATACCAGACCACATAGCGGAATCCGGGCTTTGGTATTCAAAAGCGGCATGACGGCATCAAATACTTTTCCGCCAACATTTTCAAAATAAACATCGATGCCTCCGGGGCAGGCATCTGCCAGTAATGGAGCCATCTGCTCAGAATGGTGGTCAATACAGGCATCAAAGCCCAGTGTCTCAGTGGCATACCGGCACTTTTCTGCGCCGCCAGCGATGCCAACCACCCGGCAGCCTTTGAGTTTGGCAATCTGTCCGACCGTTGCACCAACCGGTCCGGTTGCTGCGGCAACCACAACGGTTTCCCCGGATTGTGGCTGGCCAATATCCAGCAGGCCCATATAAGCAGTGAATCCCGGCATCCCCAGAATTCCCAGTGCATAAGACGGATTTTGTGGATTGTTACCCAGTTTCAGTAATCCTTCTCCGGCAGACAGAGCGTACTGCTGCCACCCGGTATAAGCCAGTACCCATTCTCCGGTTTGATAATCAGGATGTTTGGATGCCACAATTTGACACACTGTGCCACCGACCATCACATCATTCACCGCTACCGGTTCGGCATATGACTTTGCATCACTCATGCGCCCGCGCATGTAAGGATCAAGGGATAAATAAATTGTTTTCAGCAAGATTTCACCTTTTCCGGGGGTGGGGATTGCTGAAGTTTCAAGACGAAAGTTCTCATGAGTGGGTGCGCCATGAGGGCGGGAGGCAAGTACAATACGTTGATTTTGAGAATCACTCATCATTCGCGTTCCTTATTATTCAGGCGTATCCGCCTGATTGTTGAGCATTAATTACGTGAGTATATCCGCGTTATTGTATACCCATATATGGGTATACACCTAAATACCAGTTCCTAATTGTAGGTCACTCAGGCAGATATCGAACACAGACACGCATAAACCCATCCTTGGGGCTCTGCCGCGCCTTCCCTGGCGCGGAAGGTCTGCTTATCGATATCTGCCTCGTTACCAAAAGTGGAGCATATTTAGGAACAGGTATTTAGGTGACGGAAACGGGCAGTTGTATGAAACACGCTCTAGTCATCTGGATTCGGATAAAGATGATGGTCGCGGGTAAAACTGCCGGAGGGCCTCAATCAGTGCCCGCAATGCGCTGGAAGAATGACGATGTCTCGGATAGTAAAGATGCCAGCCTAAAAATGGCGGACAAAAATCCTGCAACAGAGGGACCAGTTCTCCGCTGTCCAGCCAGGGCTGTAATTTGTCTTCGGTCCAGAATACGATGCCGATGTGTTGCAGGGCTGCGGTTAATGCCAGCTCTCTGCGGGTTGTGATCAGCGGGCCATTGACAGCAACCGAAATCCAGTGATCATCCTGAAAAAACTCCCAGCGGTAAATACTTTTTTCTGCCATATGACGCCAGTTCAAACACTGGTGGTGTTGTAAATCCGCAGGCGTTTGTGGCGTGCCGTGCTTGGCAAGATAATCAGGGCTGGCTGCTGCGGTCATTCTCAGCTCCGGGCCTAACGGATAGGCAATCATATCCTGCTGAACAAACTCTCCCAGCGCAATACCGCAATCAAATCCGGCAGCTGTGATATCAATAATCGAATCTTCTGCGACAACATCCAGCACAATGTCCGGATAGTGTTGATGAAACTGGCCAATAAACGGTGTGAGTATCGTGTCTGCGGCCATATGAGTGGCATGAATCCGGACTATACCGCTCAATGTTCCGGACTGTGCTTTCAACTCATGAAAAGCGGCTTCTAATGAGCCAAGAGCCGGACGAATCTGCTGAAAAAATCTTTCACCGTCTTCGGTTAATGCAACGCTGCGGGTGGTCCGGTTAAACAGCCGGACATCCAGCCGGTCTTCCAGACGCCGGATAATCTGGCTGAGGGCTGATGCTGAAATCTGGAGCCGTTTTGCAGCGGTGGAGAAACGACCGGCTTCGGCGACGGCGCAAAATGCTTTGAGTTCTGTATATTCACCATTTTGCATTTCTATGCCTCTTAATTGCTATGTCTCTTAATTACTATGTCTCTTAAATACTGTGTCTCTTAATATAAATAATCTATTTATATTATGTTAGATTAAATAATCAGATCAATCACTGCATAATGACTCCACGCAATCAATAACACTGAAACAACATCGGGTTGTATGCAGATGAAGGAGCAAGTTATGTTGAAATCACGGCTTTTAGGGCAGCAGGGGTTAACCGTGTCGGAATTTGGCCTGGGATGTATGGGAATGAGCCATGCCTACGGACCCGCCGATGAGAAGGAATCTCTGGCAACCCTTGATCGGGCACTGGCACTGGGCGTTCAGTTTTTTGATACCGCTGAATTTTACGGGCCTTATAAAAATGAAGAATTGCTGGGCCGGTGGATCGCTGGTTTGCAGGGGCAGCGGGAAAAGATTGTTATTGCGACTAAATTTGGCTTTGATATCAGCCAAACCCGTGCTTCCGGGCTGGACAGCCGTCCGGAGCACATTCGACAGGTTGTGGATGCATCCCTGAAACGGCTGCAAACGGATTATATTGATGTTTTATATCAGCACCGGGTCGACCCGGAGGTGCCGATTGAAGAGGTGGCCGGAACGGTGGGTGAGCTGATTCAGGCGGGTAAAGTGAAGTATTTTGGTTTGTCTGAAGCCAGTGTCAAGACCATTCGCCGGGCAAATCAGGTCCAGCCCGTGTCTGTGTTGCAAAGTGAATACTCTTTGTGGGAACGCCAGCTGGAAGAAGACGTGATCCCGGCGCTGCGTGAACTAAATATCGGTTTAGTGCCTTTTAGTCCGCTCGGACGTGGTTTTCTGACCGGGAGTGCAAAGCCCGCGGAATCCTATCCGAAGGATGATTTTCGCTCATGGGGCGATCCGCGTTTGCAGGGCGACAACTATCAGGCCAATATGCAGATGGCTCAGGTTGTGAAGGAGATTGCCACACGCTATGAAACCACACCAGCCAGAGTCGCACTGGCATGGTTACTGGCACAGGGAGAGGATATTGTTCCCATTCCGGGCAGTAAAAGTATCCGGCATCTGGAAGATAATATGGGGGCTGGATCCGTCATGCTGAGTCAGGATGATTTGGTATGCCTGAATCAGATGACGGTGACAGGCGCGAGATATATACCGGAATTTGAACGGCTGACAGATAAGGCCTGAACCAGCAACAGGCATCTTTGTTAAGGTGCTGGCAGATTTCACGACTTCTGTTCAGGGGGGCAGCTTGCTGTCTCCCTGTTTTTTCTTTCTTTCCGGTTCACATCATGATTCATATTGGTATATTGATCGTCTGGTTTAAGCAATCACAATGTGGCTATGAAAAGTCTTTTTATCGAATCCTGTCAATCCTTTCTGCGTTATCACGATATTCCCGGCGATAAAGTGCCTATCGTCTTCATTCATGGGATTGGCTGTGCCTCATCCAGTGATTATCCTGCTGTCGCCGCACAACTGGTCTCTCAGGGACACCGCTGTATTCTGGTCGACTTATTGGGTGCCGGGTTCAGCGATCACCCGGCCGGTTTCAGCTATAGCGTGGAAGCCCATGCACAGGTTTTGGCTGAGTTGGTTGATGCAATTCACTTGTCCGGGTTTGTGATTTTTGGTCACAGTGCCGGTGGTGCTGTGGCAACGGTCTTTGCCTCCTTGTGTGTCGATAAGGTGGAAAAGCTGATTCTGGCTGAGCCGAATCTGGATCCGGGCGGTGGTTTTTTCAGCTGTTCAATTGCAGAGCAATCATTGTCTGAATATCTGAGGCAGGGACATCAGCAGAAAATTCAGGACTCGGCCGCCAGCGGAAACGACATCTGGGCAGGAACCATGCAGGTTGCTCACCCAATAGCGGTACACCGGTTGGCGTGTTCACTGGTTGCCGGCTCAGTCCCCACATGGCGCACATTACTGTTTCAGTTGTCAAAACCCCGGTTGGTCCTCTTTGGTGAATATTCGTTGCCGGACCCGGATACGGAAAGATTGCCACAGTCGGGGGTTGATGTTTCAATCATTCCACAGGCGGGCCACTCGATGATGTGGGATAACCCGGTTGCGGTCGCACAAACAATCGAACGCTTTATGATGCCCGGATGATCTCAGGCTGCGTATAAAGCGGGAACAGATTGATTGTTCAGAAAGGCACTGATTTGTCAGTATAGTCATTCATAAATAGGGTCATTCCTATAAGTCGCCATTTATATAAATAGTTACTTATATAAAAAACTTATTGATATAAAAAATTATTGATAAAAAATCATTCATATAAAAAAAAGCGAAGCACTGGCAGCTTCAGAAAGTCGCCAGAGCGGAGTCGCCTCATATTCAGAAGGAAAGCAATGATGGAAATTATTTCTGAGCGGTTAAAAATGAGACCGCTGAGCCTGTCAGACCGGGAATTTTTTGAGTCACTTTATACCGATCCCCGGGTGACTCAGTTTTGTTTTGATCAGCCTGAGCCGGATGAAATTGAACAAAAGTTTCAGTCACGTCTTTACCCGTGGAACTCTGACTCAGAGCATTGGTTATGTTTACTGATTAGTCAGAAAAACTCCGGTGAGCCGGTTGGGATCACTGGCTTTTTTTTGCAGGATGGTATTGCAGAAGTCGGCTTTTTGCTCAGTGCCGCGCATCATGGCCGCCAGTTTGGGACTGAATCGCTGAAAGCGTTGATTCAGTGGACGGTGGAAACCTGTGAGATTACCGCTTTTCAGGCAGTCGTGACGGAAGGAAATATTGCGTCAGAACGGGTCTTAGAAAAGTGTGGTTTTGAACTGACAGAAGTTGAGCCGGATGCTTATATGATTGGCGGAAAGTTATATGCCGACCACTTGTATACGCTTATTTTTTGAAACCGCTTATTTTTAAAACTGCTTATGATTAGAACATGAACTGATCGATATCTTTTACGGGGATATCTATTTTGCGTCTGGTTCTGCTTCATCAGGGTGAAATACCGGAGAAGCCCGTAGCGGGCCTCTTCCCGGCTGTGTTTCTCAATGAGAATGTTTATAAATCAGAAAGCGCTATGGCAATCGCAGCGCCAAGACGGGCATTATTCAATACCAGCTGAATATTTGAATCAAGGCTGTTACCGCCGGTTAACTCACAGACCCGTGCCAGCAGAAACGGGGTCGATTCTTTACCGGATATTCCCTGCTCATCAGCTTCTGTCAGCGCCTGTTCAATCGCCGTATTGATCGTTTCAACCGGCATGGCATATTGTTGCGGAATCGGATTTGCAATCACGGCACCACCTTTCAGACCCAGTTCCCATTTCGCTTTTAATGCGGTTGCAATCGCTTCGGCACTATCAAGGCGATAATCAATGGTTTGATCACTTTCCCGGGTATAAAACGCCGGGAGTTGATCGGTTTGATAGCCAATGACAGGCACGCCATGAGTTTCCAGATACTCACGGGTCAGCCCCAGATCCAGAATCGATTTTGCACCGGCGCACACGACAGCCACGCTGGTAGAGGCCAGCTCTTGCAGGTCCGCAGAAATATCGAATGTTTCCTGTGCACCACGGTGAACACCACCAATTCCGCCGGTTGCAAAGACGCGGATACCAGCCAGTTCTGCCAGAATCATGGTGGCAGCCACTGTGGTTGCACCATCATGCTGGCCGGCAACCATAAACGGAATATCACGGCGGCTGACTTTCGTGACATCTGTCCCTGCTTTGCCCAGATATTCAATATCAGCTTCACTCAACCCCACTTTAAGGCGGCCTTTGATGATGGCAATGGTGGCCGGGATTGCACCCGATTCACGAATGGCTTTTTCCACCTGCAGGGCAGTTTCGACATTACGTGGATAAGGCATACCGTGCGAGATAATAGTCGACTCCAGTGCGACGACAGGTTGGTTGTCTGCCAGTGCTTTGGCAACTTCCGGCTGAATATCGAGATATTTTTCTAACATGTTGATTCCTCAATCAGGCGGCGGACCGCCTTTTCTGACATCTTTGAATGAATGGTGGTCTCAGATTGCAGAGCCAGCCTTGCAGCGGCAAGCGCAAACTCTAATGTATCGGTCCAGCTGTGGTGATGCAGATAACCATGCACCAGACCGGCCATCAGGGCATCGCCGGCACCGGTGACGTTATTCACCTGGGTTTTTTCTGCGCTGATGAACTGGCCTGTGCCTTCATCACTGGCATAAGCGCCCTGGGCACCAAGGCTGATCAGCAGACGTTTGACGCCTTGGTCATGCAATATTGCGGCGACTTCAGGTAACTGTTCCGGACGCTCAATCCGGCAGCCGGACAACAGTTCCGCTTCTGTCCGGTTGGGTTTCAGGGTATGAATCTGTGCCAGATAAGGGGCGATTTTCCCGGCTTTGACGGCAGAGACCGGATCGACAAAAATCGCTTTATCGCTATGGGTGTGAAACAGGTAGCCAAGTGCTGATTCACTCAGGTTTGCATCGAGTACAATCGCGTTTGCTCTTTCAAACACGCCGTTGCGCCGGGCCAGTTCGGTGGCATCGAGTGTTTCAAGCAGCGCCATGTCATTGAGAGCCAGATGCAGTTCTCCATCCGGATCGTGAATTGACAGATAAGTGCTGCTGGTTCTGCCGGGAATAACCAGACAGTGATCGACGCCAACGCCCGCCTGCCGGCAGGCAGACAGTAACTGCTCCCCCCATAAGTCATTGCCAACCGCTCCGATAAACTGGACAGAACTGCCCAGTCGTCCCAGATTGTCAGCAATATTTCTGGCGACGCCACCCGGACCGGATATCAGTTCACCGGGATTGGAATCTCCCATGACCAGTGCAGCAGCAGAGCGGCCGCATAAGTCCATGTTGGCTCCGCCAATGACCGCAGCATATTGTTCAGGTGCGATGACATAGCCTTTTCCCTGAATATAACCTTTGCGGGTCAGATTCATGATATGACCTGCGACGGCACTACGGCTCAGGCCCAGTTTTTCAGCCAGCGTACTTTGGGCAATCATTGGATCCTGCCTGATCAGATCCAGTATTTGGCGTTCTCGTTCAGTCATAAACTTTTGTTTGGTTGGCAAACATATGTTTGATTATGACAAAAATACCATTCAAAAGCAAACGATTGCGTTGCGTTTTCATTGCGTTGGTATGGCTTTGTGTCAGGCTGGCGTAAAAAGTGGATTATGAAACCAGTAAATCTCAAAAATGATACATGGCGACTAATTGTGCTGAAATAGTGCGAATATTAGTTGATATCACCGAGAACTTTGTCAATAATTGCCGCCCCTGAACCTGTATTGATGATAAAATTAACACTAGGGTTAACAGACCCCCGATAAAAATAAACAGGTTGCGTTTGCAAGCGCGAGTTCATTTGTGTTGTAAAAGGTTTGGTATTTATGGCTCAATTCGGTCGTCTTCTCTGCTTATTATTGATTACGCTTAGTTTCAGTGCGACAGCACAGGTTTCCAGTCATAGTATTGCTTTTTATTACAATTCTCATTTGCCTTTGGCTGAAATGACACTTTATTCACGGGTTGTGGTTCAGCCGGATCGGGTCAATGCCGGTGAAATTCACTGGCTGAAGCAAAGAAATATTCAAATATATGGCTATTTGAGTGTCGGAGAATCAAAACAACCCGACCAGAAAGGGCTGATGCTGAATCAAAGCTGGAACAGTCAGGTGATGGATCTGACATCAGAGCAGTGGCAGTCTTCTTTGATTGAACAGGCAAAGCAGCTCAAAGCGCAGGGTTACGATGGTTTGTTCCTTGATACGCTGGATAGCTATCAGATGCTTCAAAAGCAGCAGCAGGGGCCGCAGCGCAGGGCTCTGGTGACATTAATTAAACAGCTTTCAGCACTTTTTTCCCACCAGTTGATCTTAAACCGGGGATTTGAAGTATTACCTCAGTTACATGGACAGGCAAAGTTTCTGGTTGCTGAAGGCTTGTATTCTCATTATCAGGTGAAGAATGATAGTTACGGTGTCACATCTAAATCTGACCAGCAGTGGTTAATCAATCAGTTACAGCAGGCACAGAAGCAGGGCTTTCAGGTTCAGGTGATTGATTATGCCAAACCTGAAGCACGTTTTTCGCTGGCACAGAAAATTATCCGTGCTGGTTTTCTGCCTTGGGTGACGGACGGACATTTACGCACCTGGGGAACCTCTGAACTTCAGCCTGTTCCCCGTAAGATCCTGATTCCGTACAACAGTAAGTTACAGTATCTGACGCATTCCGATGTGCATAACCGGCTGGCAGCTTTTATTGAATATCTCGGTTATATTCCGGCTTATCTGGATATGAGCCGGCAGCCTTTACCGACGATTGATCCGGCACTGTATGCCGGTGTGATTTCATGGACGCTGGAAACCAGAATGTATTCTCCTGATTATGTCAGCTGGTTGCTCAGAGCCAAAGGCACTCTGCCGCTGATGTTGCTGGGACAGCTGCCTCTGTCGGATAAACTGCTCAATGCATTCGGGGTGAAAATGCTGTCTGCAACACCGCCCGGACCGTACAAGATCCAGATGATAAAACCCTGGCTGAAAGGAGAATATGACGCGCTCCGGCCAAATGCTGGTGTTTTTCCGCTTCAGCAGGTGAAACAGCAGGATAGCGAGCCGTTGATTACGATTACTTCAGCGGATGGCAGGCGTCTGATTCAGGGGATCCGTTCTGGCCGGGATGTATTAATTGCTGCCCCCTGGCTGATTGAAAATCTTTCCGTGGACGACAGCCGCTGGATGGTTGAACCTTATCAGCTGTTATCCCGTGCATTTCAGTTACCCCCGATTCCGGCACCGGATGTTACCACTGAATCAGGCCGCCGGCGTTTAATCAGCTATATCGACGGAGATGCTTTCTCCAGCCTTGCCCGTTTACCGGGGCAACCCATTGCGGCCAAAGTGATCAAAGATGAAATCCTCAAACCATACAAAATACCGGTCACGGTTTCTATCGTGGAAGGGGAAGTCGGGCCCAAAGGGATGTATCCGGAAAAAAGCCCGTATTACGAGAAAATTGCCAGACAGATTTTTGCTCTGCCATACGTAGATATGGCGACCCATACTTTCAGCCATCCATTTTTCTGGAATGAACTGGCCGGCCGGCAGAAGGTGCTGAAAAATGCTTACCGGCCTTATGGCAGCCATCTGGCTGTACCCAATTACGATAAGATTGATATCCGGCGGGAAATTGAAGGTTCGATTGATTACATCAATCAGCGGCTGGCACCGAAAGGAAAGAAAGTGACCGCTGTGCTGTGGAGCGGTGATGCGCTGCCGGGGCCGGATCCGATCCGGCATACGCTTGAAGCCGGTGTTGTGAATGTCAATGGCGGAGACTCCTTTGTGACGGATGATAATCCGACGCTCAGTGAAATCTCGCCGCTGGGACGCCCGGAAGGGGAACTGCTGTATCAGATTTATGCGCCATTGATGAATGAAGAGTTGTACACCAATGTCTGGCATGGCCCGTACGACGGATTCAAACGTCTGACGGAAACGTTCAGACATACCGACAAACCTTACCGGTTGAAACCTTTTACCATTTACTACCATTTCTATTCCGGGACAAACCCTGCAGGGATCCGGGCACTGAAAATTGTGCTCGATTATGCCTTATCCCGTCCCAATACGCCGGTTCAGCTCGCCCGTTATGCCCGTGGTGCGCTGGATTTTTACTTCTCCGGCCTCGCCCGGAATGACAAAGGGGAATGGGTGTTCAGCAGCCGTTGGATTCCGACGCTGCGTATTCCCGGTGCACTGGGACAGGTTGACCTGCAGCACAGCCGCTTGATTGCCGGCATGACAGAAAACGGGAGATATATTCACCTGCCGGAAGGCCAGGCTGTTTTTAAAACGTCGGTGAAATCAGGCGTGAAGAGCCATAAACCTTATCTGGTTTCCGGCAATGTGGTGCTGACTGAGTGGTCAGAAAAACGGGTGGCTTTTCATAGCTGGCTGAAGGCTCAGCTGGTACTGGCAAATGCTGACCAATGTCATTTTATATCGTCTGACGGACACAGACATCAGGGCGTCAAACAGGGAAATTACCGCCGTTTTTCCATGCCCCGTGGCAACTTTTCGGGTCGTTTAGTCTGTCATCATCAGTGATGATGAATTAGTAGTTGGTGAGAATCAGTCGTTGATATGAATCAGTCTCGTCCGGTATTTATTTCTGTCAAAGTGATCATGGCTGTGATTGTTGCAGCCATGATGGCTTTGTATATTTTGTTCCCGAAACTGTTTTTCTTTGAGACGGAACATGCACTGGATGATCCGCAGCTGGCCCGTTCTTATCTGGAAGCGACACTGGCTGCAGACCCGGATAATCAGGCGGTGATTGAGAAGCTGGCAGAAGTCGATGTGCAGCTCGGTGAAATGCAGGATGCGGTCCGCTATATCGGCCGGATTAAGTCACCGGCTCACCGGCGGGCGGTGAAACAAAAAATGTTGTTTGCCCGCTGGACGGCCAATGGCGCAAAACATGATGATGATTTCGTGGCGCTCAGAAGAATGCTGAACTCACCTTCAGACTGGACGTCTGCTGATTATCGCCATGCACAGGCGCTGGGCATGCATGCGCAGCTGGCACAGTATTATGCAGGTAAAAATCAACCCGATCTGGCGGCTGAGGCCTGGATGATGGCGGGTCAGCCGCAGAACGCAATGAAGGCGTATCAGGGACATGTTTCCGCAAAGAACCTGCAACCGGCAATCACGGCGGCACTGAACAGTAATCATGCTGAAACCGCGTTAAAGTGGTGGCAGCAGTTCGGCGACGGTAATGTGCATAAAACGCTGAAGCTGGCCCGTTTGGCAGGAGACAGAGAGGCCGTGCGGCGTGCTACAGAGCAATTGCTGCAGCAGTATCCGGATAATAGTGAATATCAGCGCCAGGTACTCAAAACCCGCATTGCATACGGACAACTGGCATCGGCGGCGCAGCTTTTGTCAAAACTGGAGAGAAAATATCCCGGCGACCCTTCACTCCATCAACAAGGATGGCAACTGGCAACGTGGCTGAACCGTCCGGAGCAGGCGGTCAGCGAGTTGATCTGGCTGATGCAGCGCGATCTGGCTACACCAGCGATGATAAAAACAGGGGCTGAACATGCAAAGCAGCTGTTTCTTTATGATCAGGAACTGCAGATATATCGCTATCTGACCCGCAAAAAGATGATCACCCCAAAGCAGTTGTCTGACTGGATGCAGGCTTACGAATATAGCGGACATGGCCAGGCGGAACTGGATGATATTGCCTTTTATGAAAAGCAATACGGGCCGGATAAACACAGCCAGTACTGGAAAGCCCGGACGTTGTATCAGTCTGGTGATTTAGACCAACTGAAGCAATTCTGGCCGGTATTCCGGGGGGAAAAGACGCAGGAAGTGCTGTGGTGGTTTGCACGGAGCTTTTGGCTCAGCCATGAGTTCAGCCAGGCTTTAGCCGTTTATCAGTACGTACCAGCCGATGCGGACGCGCAATACTGGACCACCCGGGTGAATCTCGCCAACCTTGCCGGTGACAAGCAGGATGAAGCTTATGCTTACGAACAACTGAATCAAACTGATTTGCTGCAGGGAATTCAGCTGGCCCGTTATCTTGAACTGAAATTCTCTGATGCGGCTAAACCGAATCAAAAAGAGATGGCATTTTTGTGGCAGCACATTGCTTCTGATTCTGCGCTGGAACGGCTTGCTTATTTCAGCTGGAAACTGGGAGATCAGGCCGCCCGGCAACGGGTAGTGAAAGCGCTGGCCGGGCGTCCGCCTTCATGGCCACTCGCTTCTGCATGGGTTTATTTGTCTTATATCTATCAGCAACAGGGTGATTTTGCACAAGCAAAACAGGCGCTGGCGCATGCTCAGGTGAATGCACCTGATTCTCCTGTGATTGAAAAAGAGCAGGGCTGGCTGGCACTGGCCAGCCAGGACTTACCTGTGGTGCAGGACTTTCTCCGCCACGCTGCCCGTTACCCGCCCGGACCTTTCTGGTCCCGGTTGATGGCGAGTCTTGCTGTCTATACAGAAAACTGGCGGATCGCTTATCACCATTTGCACTGGCTGATCGGACAGAATCCTGATGCCCTGTCGCTTCAGGTGAATTATGCAACGGTTCTCGAACATGTTGGCCGGGTCGATGAAGCACAGCATCTGCGCCGGCAGTTATTACGTCGCCTGCCACAAGATCAGAACGATTACCTGAATCTGATCAGCCGCTGGGCCGGTTCAGCCCGGACTTTCAGCCTGTTGAAAGAGACACGCCCGGCGAAAGCCATGGCGTCACAATTCCCGGAGCTGCCCCAGTCGGTGTGGTGGCTGAAACGACATGCTGCAACCCATCTTCAGTCGTGGGAAAAACTGCAGCTGGCGATGGCTGGGGGAGAGTTTGGTGTCATCGAAGATCTGATCAAAAACCATCAGTTGTCACCTCTGGATGAGATCAACAGCCTGACTTACATCCGCCAGCCTTATCAGGCAATGGAGCATTGGCACCAGCAGGAACACTTGTTGTCTGAACAGCCCCGGTATGAGCTGGCCCGCAATCTGCGTCCTTACTATTTTCGTGCACTATCGCTGGATGTGATGCCAAAAGCGGCATTTGACTCACGTGAACGCTGGATGCACATCTATTTCCCGTTTGCAAAAGGTGAATGGCAGGTGGGGCTGGGCCAGCAGGAAAATGACACCAATAACGGCACGCTGCTGACGGTCCGGGATGATATCACCTGGCAGCGCTGGCGCATTGGACTGGGGCTGAATCACCATCAGGGAGAAAATGAGAGCCGGACAGGGTTTGGCCTGGATATCAGTTATCAGCTGACAGATCGCCTTCAGCTGGGACTCGATTTCAAACATGACCAGCAAAGTTCGCAGAACGAGTTTCTGTTTGCACAGGGGCAGCAGTCAGGCTATGGCGTGAATGCCTTATATCAGCTTGATCCGCGCCAGAATATTAATTTGTCGGTCAGACATATTGATTTGACAGAAAGGAATGGTCAGAAGATAGCTGATGGTGAAGTTTATGATGCCCGTTATCAATACCGGCTCAATCAAAGTTATCCGGACTGGCAATTCTACGGCAGCGCAATGTGGCAAAACCTGGGAGCAAGGGATGCCGCAACGAATACGGGCAACAATCAGGTTCCCGATCCCGGAAATGGCGCTGGTCCGGTTGTCTCTGCCGCGACTCCGGCTGTTGATGTTGATAATTTTCGCCGGATTGCTCTGGGCACCGTGCTCGCGTCCGGGAATGGTTTTACGCCTCCTTATACCGGTAGTTCATCACATTGGCTGGTCGATATGAGTACGGGCTATCAGCCGGATTCAAAACATGCCGATTTCACTATTTCTATGCAGGTGGGTTGGGAAATTATCGGAGACGACAGCCTGAATGTGGGGATGGGTTATCAAACCCGCGATATTCAGGGACAAGAAAATACCCGTTTACAAGTTGGTTATTACATCCATTTTTGATCTGAGAGGAAGTTATGTTCAGAAGTTTATTGATAGGTATGGTGCTGTTACTTGGCGGATGTTCAACGAGTCAGGTCAGCGATACGGTCTATTTGCAGCCCGGCGCCAAAGTGGCGTTGCTGCCGGTCGTCAATCGTTCGCAAACGCCACTGGCGGGTGCCAGTGCAGCCAATATGCTGGCAAGCCTCTGGTATCAGAAAGGATTGCCAGCTTTGTTAATGTACCCGGATCAGGCACAGGGTGACCTGTCTTTCTCCGGGGATGATAAAAGCATGGCCGCTGCACAAGCCTGGGCTGATGAACAGACAGCGGATTACACCTTGCAGGGCAGTATTTCCGAATGGCGTTATAAGTCAGGTCTCGATGGCGATCCGGTTGTGTCTGTGACACTGACTTTGTATCAAACCGGCAATCAGGCACCTGTCTGGAGTGGTACTGTGTCAAAAACAGGCTGGGGCAGAGATAATCTATCCGGTACCGGGCTGGATGTTCTGGACGATTTACTCGATAACATTGAGGTTGAAGAGTGATCAAAAAGCTTAAACAGCGTTCCGCCTGGATATCATACCGAATCTGGGCAGAGAGCGGTTTTTTCACCCTGCTGGCACTGGTGATCCCTCTGGCGCTCAACCCAAAGGATCCCTTTTCCTACGGTGCTGAGTTTGTCTGGCCAATGCTGGGGCCGGTGCTGGTTGCGTTGCGCTATGGTTTTACCAAAGGGCTGGCTTCTGTCCTTGTCCTGCTGTTTCTTCAGTCGGTCCTGATCCGCACGGGGATGGTGCCGCCGGATATTCACCTGCCCTTTCAGACTATCGCCGGCTATGCCTTGCTGGTGATGTTGTGTGGTGAGTTCTGTGACTGGCGTGAAAAATCCAGTGAGAAGCAGAAACGCGAACTGGCATATGTGAATGACCGGCTAGAAACCTTTACCCGCCATTACCATCTGTTACGGCTGTCTCACGATAAGTTAGAACAAATGCTGGCAGGTCACAGTTTAAGTCTGCGTGAATCTTTGCAGGCGGTCAAAATGCAGATAGGTCAGTTGCCTGACCGGGATATAGAACGGGTAGCCCAGCCAATCATGTCACTGTTTGTCGAGTATGGTTCACTGCAATGTGCCACGTTATGCAAAGTGGAAGAGGGACGTCATCTGGCGTCTGTACTCGCCAGCGTCGGGCCGGTCAGGCAAGTTGACTCTGACGATATGATGGTGCAGAAAATGTTTGAAACCGGGCAACTGGTGTCGCTGAAACATTTGTCCGGAGAAGCCATGGAACAAAGCCTTTATCAGGTTGTGATTCCTTTGATGGATGTCCGGGAGCGGATTTATGCCGTCGTACTGGTCGAGCAGATTCAGTTTTTTGCCCTGAATAAAGAGACACTGACGTTACTGGCGGTTACCGCTGGTTATATCGCAGATTTACTCCGTAATGCGATTGCCAACCCGATCATGAATGGTGATGAACGTGAGAGTTTTTCCTTGCAGGCCGAGCGGGCAAATTATGATGCGAAGCGCTACAAAATCCCGGCTCAGCTGGTGAGCTGGCGTATGGATGCAGCGCTGCATCAGCCGGTTCTGGATTACCTGCATGCAACCCGTCGTGGTCTGGATGTGTATTTTCATGATGAACAGAACAATCTGTTGCAAATATTGATGCCGCTGGCCGATAAACGGGATTATTCCGGATTTAAAGAACGTGTCGATGCGTGGGCGAAAAACGCTCAGGGAAAAAACCTGTCAGAGTTAGGTATTCATGAGCTGAACCATCTTGCGCTGCCGGTTTCAGCCAAACAATTTGCCAAACAACTGGAAAAAGTCATTCATGCTGAGTAATCGATTTGCTTTATCCGGAACCCTGACCGCACTGGTACTCCAGTTGCTGGCTGCGGCTGAGTTTATTCTCAGTGGTGTGGCTGTTGCCTGGCTGTTTCTTTACGTTCTTGCCGCAATGGTTTTTGGTGTCAGCTGCCTTGCCCTGCTTCCTGTACGTTATCGCCGGTTTCCGGCATTCGCATTTCTGTTCTTATTTTTATTTGCCGTGAGCCTGCCGGTACTGGGGATGATTGGGTGTCTGGTCGCCATTGTTGCCGGTGTTCACTATCCGCTGGTGAAAAAACAGGATGTACTGGAAGAACATCTGGTGCCTGCATTGCCGTTTGAGCCTGACCAGATCTCGTTGACACCCCGCTATTCACGGGGCGGAGTCGCTGCAATTTTAAAATATGCCAAAGATGTGGATAAACGTCTGTTTGCTGTGGTGACGACCCGCAACATGGATGACAGGGAAGCGATTCCGATTCTGCGTCAGGCTCTGAAAGATACAGATGATGACATTCGTTTACTGGCATATTCATCGCTGGATAAAAAAGAAACCGCAATTAATGATGATATTCACGCGTTGAAAAAACAGCTGGCCGGGCAGTTTATTACGTCGTTAACCGGAACGGCAACCTGCCATCATCAGATTGCCCGGAAATACTGGGAACTGAGTTATCTGGGCTTGTCACAGGGGGCGCTGAGACAATATGTACTGGAAAAAGCGGCCTTTCATGCCGAACAAAGCCTGATGTATGAACATGCGGTTACAACTGAAATTTTGCTGGCAAAAATCTGGCTGATGATGTCACGTTATGAACAGTCGCAGACTCTGTTTGAAAAAATTGCCCGTTCTGGTGTACCGCTCCAGCAGACGTATCCGTATCTGGCTGAAATCGCCTTTAAAACCGGGCAATACCAGAAATGTCAGGCTTATCTGGCTCATCTTGACGGGCAGAAGCTTTCGCTTAATCTCGACAAAATAAGGAATTACTGGCATGACGACGCCTTGTAAAGCGGATGTAATACTGGTTCTGGAAGGCACTTATCCTTATGTGCGGGGCGGCGTGTCAAGCTGGGTACACCAGTTAATTCATGGCTTACCATCCGTCACATTTGAACTGGTGTTTCTGGGGGGGCGCATCCAGCCAGTACGGGCCGGTTCAGTATGAGTTACCCAAGAATGTCACCGGATTACAGGTACATTATCTGATGGAGCCGGAAGATGAGAATGAGGATTTCGATATTTCCCGTTACGAGACTGACAGCCAAAAAGCCCCTCTGTTTGAACAATGGCGTCAGTTACTGAGCTATTTCAGTGGCACCACGGAGTCACTACCCGAAGCACTGGTCACATTCTTGTTTGAACATGTGGGCAGAGATGATGGATTCTCCCTTGATGACTTTCGTTATACCAAAGCATCCTGGCGGATTTTGACGGACTTCTATCAGCAGCATTGTGATGATGTGTCATTTCCGGACTTTTTCTGGACATACCGTAACCTATTCAAGCCCTTATTTGTGATAGCTCAGGTTGCCAGAAAAGTTGGCAAAGCACGTCTGGTTCACTCTGTTTCGACCGGATACGCGGGCTTGCTTGGGGCCGGTATCAGTGCAATGCAAAATGTGCCGTACATTATTTCTGAACATGGTATTTACACCAAAGAGCGGAAAATTGATTTAATTCAGGCGGATTGGATCAGTGAAGAAAAACAGGATATTGGCATTGATCTGCATGCGGATATGGGGTTTATCCGCCGCTTGTGGATTCGTTTTTTCGAACAGATTGGCCGGACCAGTTACCAGCAGGCGAAGATCATCACTTCGCTTTATGAAGGGAACCGTGTCCGGCAATTACGCGATGGTGCCCCGGCAGAGAAAACGCGGATCATTCCTAACGGGATCAATCTGTCCCGGTTCGGTCCGGCACTGTCTGCCCGTCAGGATGATGTGAAACCCATCGTTGGATTGATTGGCCGCGTTGTGCCGATTAAAGATATCAAAACCTTTATCCGTGCCATTAAAGAAGCACACTATCAGGTACCGGATATTCAGGGCTGGATTGTTGGCCCGATGGAAGAAGACCCGGATTATGTGCTCGAGTGTGAGCTGTTGGTTGAGAGTCTGGATTTGAAGCAACAGATTCATTTTCTTGGCATGCAGAATGTTGCAGAAATACTGCCACAGCTCAAAGTGGTGGCACTGACTTCTATTTCTGAAGCCCAGCCGCTGGTGTTGCTGGAAGCTATGGCAGCCGGTGTACCCGTGCTGGCAACGGATGTCGGATCCTGCCGGGAAATTATCCAGGGTCACAGTGAAGCGGATCGTCTGGCAGGAGAGGCCGGATATCTGGTACCGATCGCTTCACCGGGGGAATCCGCCCGCGCCATGGTCAGTCTGCTGACGGATAAAGAACACTGGCAGCAACATCAGGCAGTCGGGTTGCAGCGCGTCAGGACTTTCTATGATGAGCAGTTGATGTTTGCCCGTTATCAGGGGATTTACGAGGAGACGATGTTGTGGCAGGAATAGGCTTTGAAATCCGTAAGATTCTGAAGAAAAATTCGCTGCTGTCGATATTTCAGGCTTACGGTTATGCCGGGATTATCGGCTCCGGACCCTGGCTGCTATCGATTCTGGCACTGATGGTGATCGGGATTTTAAGTGTGGGAATCGTCCTGCCGCAAAGCCTGATTATCCAGTTTCTGGTTAGTGTCACTTACATGATGGCGGCCTCGCTGATTTTGACAGGTGGATTACAGCTGATGCTGACCCGTTTTGCGGCCGACTTGTTTTTTCGCCGTCAGGATCAGCAGGTGTTACCGAACCTGCTGGGTTCCCTGTTGTTGACAACCATTGCAGCACTGGTGATTTCTTTGCTGGTCTGGCCTTTCATTCCTCTGCCTTCTTTAAGCAAATTATTGCTTATTTCCGGATTTGTCTGCCTGTGTAATCAGTGGCTTGGGGTGATTTTTCTGTCCGGAATGAAAGAATACCGGGCGATTGTACTGGTGATGATCGGCGGATACGCCACGATGATTTTGCTCGCTTCGGTTTTGCGGTTCTGGGGACTTAACGGTTTATATTGTTCCTTTTTCGTGGGTGAAGCGATGCTGATGTTCAGTTTTCTGCTGATGATTGTCCGCCGTTATCCGGGAGACCGGCTGATCCGGTTTGACTTCCTTCGCCCGGATCAGGTGTTTTACGGGCTGTTTTTTTGTGGGCTTTTTTACAACGCGGGTGTTTGGGCAGATAAAATTATTTTCTGGTTTATGCCGTTCACATCAGTAGAAATTCTTGGTCCGATGCGTGCCAGTCCGATTTATGATTTGCCGATCTTTCTGGCTTATTTATCTGTGATCCCCGGTATGGCGGTCTTTCTGGTGCGGATGGAAACCGACTTTGTTGAACATTATGATCATTTTTATCACGCGGTGAGGACTGATTCGCCGCTGGATGAGATTTATCAGCTGAAAGATAACATGGTAAGGACCGCTCAGGCGGGTATTTATGAAATTTTCAAAGTTCAGGGAATCACTTTGGTCTTCCTGTTGCTGTGGGGTGGAGAATTACTTCGTTATTTCGGTATCGATGTGAATTACCGGTCGCTGTTGAATATCGATTTGGTCGGTGTCGCTTTACAGGTTGTGATGCTGTCTCTGTTTAACATCATGTATTATCTGGATAAGCGTCAAAGTGTACTGGTTTTGAATGGTTTGTTTCTGGTCGCCAATACACTGTTTACTTTGTTGACAATTTATCTGGGCCCTTATTTTTATGGCTACGGATTTGTGCTTGCCTGTCTGGTGACGACGGTCGCTGGTTTGCTATGGCTCAATAAGCAGTTCAATGATCTGGAGTATGAAACATTTATGCAGCAGAAAGGCTGAGGTTTTTTGGGGAAATCTCTTTCGTGCAAATTGCGAACTGCCCCGCAAAATGGGTGAGGCCGGAAAAGAGGGTATCACCGGCCAGCCCACACCTGACTTTATTCCTTCTGACGGTTCTGTTGTGCAATCTGTTCGCTCAGGATTTGCATTTGTTGCTGAAGTGTTTTGATTTCATCCATCAGGTCCTGATGCTGGTCTTGTTTTGATTGCTCGTCCTGACTGGATGTTTCCTGAGTCATGACATCCAGAACAACACCGACCATCATGTTCAGGAATACAAATGCCGTTAAGAAAATAAACACCACGTAATAGATCCAGCTGAGAGGGTAGACAGCCATCGTCTCATACATCACATCAGTCCAGTCTTCAAATGTTGCGACCCGGAACAGTGTCAGCATTGAAATGGCTATATCTCCCCACAGGACTTCATTGACGGATTCAAAAAAGATAGATCCGACGGCCGCGAACAGATAGAAAATGATAAACATCAACAGCGCAATGTAGCCCATTTTAGGAATGGCTTTCAGCAGTGCGTTAATCAGAACCCGTAGGTCCGGGATCAGTGAGACAAGCCGCAATACCCTGAATACCCTGAGCAGACGGGCGAGCAGGATCATGTCACTTTCGGAAATCGGCAACAGACTGCCAACGACAATGACAGTATCAAAGATATTCCATGCATCATGGAAAAAACGACGTTTGTTGTCGCAGGAAATAAAACGGAGCGTAAGTTCCACTAAAAAGAAGATTGTGATCAGTTTGTCGAGATAATTAATCGTCAGTTCAACCGGTGCTGGCAGATTATAAGTTTTCGCCCCGACAGTCAGCGCAGCAACGATGATAATGGTCACAATAAAGCCCTGAAACCAGGCACTTCGCTCGGTTTGTTTTAACACATTTAACCAGGAAGAAGAGGAAGATACAGCTTCCATGATAATTTACCTTTGTGATGATGATTGACTTTCTTTGATCCTAGTCATGTTTCTGTTCCGGACAAAAGGAGTTTTTGTGACGATTTGTTACAGAACCCAAGTTGATACAGAACCCCAAGTTGTTACAAACCCAGAGCGTTGAATGGCAGAATTAAGATGAAAGATAAACACGCTCTAACTCACAAATATCTGAGATAGGGGTAATTTTGAGACTGCTTGCATAGATTTCTTAAAATTAACTTCACCCTGAACCGGTGGCTGATTATGATGAAATTCAGATGTGGGTACAGCTGGTTCAACTGGATGGTTTGATGAATGCAGGAACAGCACAGAAAAAATTTAAAGGGAATTTCCGGCTGGCTGATCTTTGTCGCCCTGGATGTGATTCTGGCACCTTGCTGGTTCGTTGTTTATATACTTTCCTTTTTCTCTGATTTTTTTACCGAAGGCTATTGGACGCTGCTGACGCATGCAGATTCTGAGTATTATACCGAAGGTTTTGCGCTGTCAATTGTGATGTTGCTGGGACTCAGCTGTTTCAGAATTGCGGCCGGGTTTTACGCGATTTATCTGTTTTTACACAAAAAAGCAGTTTTCCCGTCTTTGTATATTGTCATTTTGATCAGTATGGTTGTGTTAAACCTTGGGGAAGTTCTGTTTATTGAACGCTTCTTAAGGATTGATGCCGGGTTGAACTGGCTGTATGGCTCCGTGGGATCGTGTGTGATCTGGGGATTGTATTTAACCCGATCAAAAAGGGTAAAACAGACATTTACACAGCCATGTGGCAGAAGTCATATGGTTTTTTGGATCAGTAGTATATTTATCGTCTTATCTTCAGGCTTTAGTGGTTATTTTTACGGAATCAACAATGAAGAAGCTGCACAAGTCACCGCTTTAAAACATACCCTGTCAGATATTGCCGTAGAAATTAACCGGGTGGCGCCCGGGATGCTGGATGATGAGATTCGTTTTGACTCGGTACAAGCCAATAATTTAACGCTGGAATATCGTTATTCGTTGATTGAGTATGAAAAAAAACATATGGATGTTGATAAATTTTCTTCTGTCATGATTCCACGGATTATCCGGGAAGATTGTCTGAATAAAAACATTCTGGTGTTGATGGAACAGGGAGCGGTATTAAGTCACACCTATTTTGACTTAAATGGCGAACGTTTGGCCGGTGTTGAAGTGGATCGGGAAAAATGTCTTGAGGCCCGGTTGAGCAGCACGCTGATGTGATGTTATAAAAATATAAAGCTGTTTTACATTTTATGAAATGTGCATATATTGAGCTGACCGGACGGATGATGCCGGACGTTTTTTGTTGTACTTTTTAATAAGTGAAGGGATTAATATGTTTATTGTTTCTTTAACCTACCGGTGTGAACTTTCTGAGATTGAAGCTCATTTAGCGGCACATATTGAGTATCTTGAACAGCAATATACTTTGGGACATTTTTTAGCGTCCGGAAGAAAAGTACCGCGTACCGGCGGTGTCATTCTGGCAGATATGCCATCGAAAGAAGCATTGGAAGCTGTTTTAGCGGAAGATCCTTTTAAACAACATCAGTTGGCTGACTATGATGTGATTGAGTTTATTCCGACCAAAACAAATGAAGCGCTGTCGTCAATTCGTCAGACACTTTGATTTTTGTCTTCCCGCTGCCCCGTTTTCTCCGGATAAACGGGGCATGAAGATAAACACGCTCTAAGCGACTGGTGGCTGTGAAGCCGGATTCTTTTTCTTTCCGGGAATGGCAGCAGCAAGAAAAATGATCAGCGCATAGCTGGCTGACCAGCCAAGGCAGACAAACACCAGTGCGCAAAGCATCAGTGAGAGGCCTGCCAGTATTTTATAAATGCCGGATAGTAGTTTCCACGCGGAGAGCATCGCCAGCAGATAAATCAGAATAAAAACCCCGTTCGCCAGTTTGACAAATGAAGCAAGGTCGAGATGGGTGAACTCTTCCAGCAGAATAGAGATGCAAATAATACCCGCAATAAGCAGAGTAGCATTGACCGGAATACCTCGTGAAGACAACTTTGCCAGGTGATGCTGTGGATGACTATGTCTCGCGTGTGCCCAGAGCATTCGGGACAAGCTCTGTAAGTAGAGATTGATGCTGGCAAAACAGGCAAAAAAACCGACCAGATTGATAACAGAAGTTGTCTGGTCACCGAACAGTTTTTGACTCAGCCAGGGTATCGCGGTGTTTTCCAGTTCAGGTGAACCATAAGCCCCCCCATTTGATGACCACAATTGAGCATGCCCAGTAGGTCAGTCCGGCAATCAGGCAGCCGGCTAAGATGGACAGTGGGAAATCCCGTTCAGGATTTTTGAACTCTTCTCCCATATGTGCAAAGGCTTCAATGCCGACAAAGCACCAAAACATCACACTTAATGCTGCTGCGACAGGTTTGACTGATGTGATATCTAATGGTGGCATGGCAAGGTCGTTTGTCGTGATATGACTGCACCAGAGCAGAGCAACGACCAACGCAAAAATGCTGGCAGCAATCAGTGTTTGCAGATGTCCGCTTGCTTTCGCGCCGGAAAGATTGACAAATACCAGCAGACAAAGTGTCAGTATCTGTGCGCTCAAACTGGTGTTGAACGGGCCGGGTAAGAGTTGTTGCAGAAAGCCGCCAGCCAGTAAAATGGCTGCGGGTACGCCGACCGGAATGACACTGAGAAACAGCCATGTGACCGCATTACCCAGATGGGGTTTGTTCAATGCGATTCTGACAAAATGGGCCGTTCCGCCAGCATTCGGATAGTGTTTACCTAACGCTGCGAAAGTCAGTGCGACAGGACATACAGCGATAAATAAAAACAGCCATGCCCAGGATGTCATTTCTCCGGCAATCCCCGCACTGATGGCCGGGATCATAAACAGGCCTGTTCCCATCAGTGTTGTGGATAATTGACCGATGCCTGAAAGCAGCGTAATTTCTTTTTTTAGTTGTTGGGACATGGTGATTCTTCAGTTGAAATCAGGCGCTCAGCATAGCGTGAGTCCTGCTGCTATGCACGAGTCAAAGTGATATATTTCACAGTCAAAGTGACGTAAAAACGTGTTATTTTGCTGGTTTATCTGCATAATCACCGTCTTTATGCTGAATTCTGCATGTTGAGGTCGTTTAGGTACACATATATGGATAAGTTTGATCAACATATTATTCAGATTCTCAGCGCTGATGCGCGTTGTTCTGTCAGTGAGATAGCCAAGCAGGTGAGTTTATCCCGTTCGGCTGTAACGGCCAGAATTAAAAGGCTGGAAGAGGAGCGGATTATTACCGGCTATCATGCTCAGATATCATCCAGAGATACATCAGCGGAAATATGTGCATATCTGGCGTTGAAATTTGATACTTCGTCGTCAAATACACACGATTGTACGACATATGCGAAGTCTTTGAGTCAGATTGATGGTATCCGGTGGTGCCATGGTATTAGCGGAGAAACTGATTTAATGCTTTATGTTCAGGTACCCGGTATGCGCAGATTAAAAGAAATTATAGATATGATTCACCAGTATCCGCACTTGAGACAACTCGTGACTCATACTGTGATTAATGAGTTTTTTAATCATACTCAGGTGGAACAAAAGTAGCCATTGCCGTATCAAACTCAGTCAGATTGAGCGGACCGCTCATCCGGATAAAGGCCGGATGTGACAATCTGTTTTATTCTGTATCTTCGTTAAAACAGAAAAGGTTAAAACAGAAAAGGTTAAAACAGGAAAGAGAGTGACAGAGAAACAATATTACTGTCGCCGTCAATTGCTCCACCGAGCTGAACATCCGAGAAAAAGCCGTTCGCGGGTGTCTTCGGTGCGCGGATATACTCCCATTCCAGGTTCAGTTTTACTTTAGGCGAAACATTGTACCGGACACCAGCAAGGTACGATCTGTTCTTATAATTTTCATGGCCTTCACCATATTGGATATAAGGTGAAAACTCTTCTTGTTCCTGTGCCAGTCCGATATACCAGTTCGACAGTAAGTTTTTCTGATAAAGGCCTTCTACTGACAAACTAAAGTTATCATAGATGGTTTTAAACCCAAGAGAGACCAAATTTAGTTTGCGGCGGACCAGTAAGTGTCCGTTTCTCGTATTATCGGCCGTTGCAGAGAAATAACTGAAGTGAAGCTGGTTTTCGTCTTTGTAAAGGTCAATCGTTAAACCTTTACCTGTTGTGGTTTCAAATCCGAATTCCTGACCATAGAGTTCAAAATCATTTTTATCTTCTGTTGCCAGATAGGGGGAAATTTTGACCTGAGTCTGGTCGGATAGCCAGAACTGCTGTTCGAGAGCGACGCCATCGTAGTGGGTCATCCCCTGGACATTGTCATATACATTATGTGGGGCGCGAGCCCATGGATAAGCGGCTGAGACATAATAATATTCTGAGGAAAGGAAGAAAGGTAATCTCTGACGGCCAACTTTTGTGGTTAAATCACCTTTCGTATAGGCAAGATATGCCCATTCCAGCTCAGGATCTGAGAAATGATCCTGAGGCCTTTTGACGACTTGTACCGAACTACGGAGTGTATCACTGATGAGCCAGTCACCCTGCAGGCCTAATGTTGTATCACAGTCGTAGCAAGTTTCATTTTTTATATCACGATAGGTTAATACAGGCACAGCAGTATCGGAGCGGCTGATACTCAATGTACCAAATCCGCTTAACCGGACGGATTCACTTAAATTATATTGGGCAAATGCATTGAAGCACACAAAAAACAGAAGAAAAATCATTGACTTTTTCATAATGCTTCCTCATCTCCGAATTGGTACAGGATATGTACTTTGTCTGAGACCCATTGCAGAGGAACATAAGCAATACCATTAGGATGCTCGGTTAACCAGTACTCAACTGATTCGATATTTTCCTGACTTAGCTCATAAGGAGGGACTTGTTTACCGGAAAAACTTTGTCTGGCACGAATTGCTTGCATTTGTGTTGGCGTTTTCCCTAATAACATGAGATAAAAGTGTTTTCTGACATTAGAGTTCATTGGAAGATCGACAAGTAACACATTTTGTCCTTCAATATGATTCAGACGTCCCCTGTATAACATCTTAACCTGACTAGAGGTCAGAGAAGGGAACGCAGAAGTATATGTAATAATCGCGAATTGATCCGCAACACTGGAGAAACTCAGGACTGAGAAAATGACTCCGAACCAAAAGCTCATCAATCGCACACGTAAACCTCCATACGAACATAATAATGTATTAATCAGTGATCATATGCAATATCGACTATAGTTTTAACAGTAGGATATCATGAAAAAGTATCAAGTAGGAAAGTTATTGATAATGTCGATGTTCAAAAATTTGTCTATAAAATTTCGACTTATTATTCTGTGCATTATACCAACCGTTATTATTTGCTGGGGTGCATATTACTGGGCAGAGCAAACCCGGGCCCGTTTAAATGGTTACGCTGACATTACTTTAAAAGTGTCTGCGTTGGAACAGGTTTCTGCGCTTTCAACTGAATTTTACCGGCTGTTTACTTTGCGGAATCAGTCGGAATTAATTACTGAGGAGCAACAGGATAATTTCACGGTTTTAACCCGAAATCTGATTCATGAATTGCAACCTTATCAGGGAGATTTATTTTCTTCGGTCGATAAACATGTCGTTATTGCCAACCTCAATGAACTGGCTCATCTGATCCAGCAACTGAATCAGGTGCATGGTGAGGATCTGAGTGCGCAATCCATGTGGGGATTTGATTTAATGTATGAAATTCTGGCTGCGTTACAAAAACAGCTGGATTCTCAGGTTTCCCCGAAAACTTACCAGCTTTCAGCTGTATTTGATTACCTGAGCTGGTTTTTATACTGGGTTGAGCGTGAAGCATGGTTGATGCAGGACATTCGTCAGCACCGGAAAATTGATGTCTCACTGCGACAGGAATATTTTGAAGCGATTGCCCGGCAGCAAAGTTATCTGGATAACTTTGTGAATTTTGGTGCAACGGGGATGCAGCTGGAACAAATTACGAAACTGTTGTCGAAAAAAGAATTTCAACGTTCGGGTATGTTGCGGGATAAAATCATGCGGGGTCAGATTGAACCTGAATTTCTTGAGCAGTATATCAATGATCTTGAAAGTCAGCAGAACGCAATTTATCAGCTGTTTGCCGGTTTTTCTGCCACATTATCTAAATCGATTAATCAATATGTGAAAGAAGATAAACGTTCTATCCTGATGACGTTTATCTCAATATTTTTTATTTTGTGTGGCCTCATTTGGATTAGTGTCAGCACCTCCTACCGGATTTCTTCCAAACTGAATCTGATTCTGCAAACGATGAATCGTTTAAATGATAAGAAGAGCAAAAATATTGAGCCGATTGCTGTTGACGGAAACGATGAGTTTTCCCGCTTTATCCTAAATTTAAATGAAATCATCCAGCAACTTTCTGAGCATGAAGCTTGTTTGATTCAGGCAAAAGAAGAAGCAATTGCAGCCAATCGTGCTAAAAGTGTTTTTCTGGCGAATATGTCGCATGAAATCCGCACGCCGTTGAATGGAATTGTCGGACTGACTGAAATCCTGACGATGAACGGCCTTAAGCCGGGTCAGCGGGATATTATCGCAGACATTGAAACATCTTCTCAGACGCTGTTAATTTTGATTAATGATATTCTTGATTTATCAAAAATCGAGTCCGGGCGTTTAACCATTTCCAGCCATACATTTAATTTAAAAGAGCTGGTATATGATACGGTCAACCTGATGAAATCTAATGCAGTGGCACAGTTTAATGAATTGCAAATTAAACTCGACAGTCACCTGCCGGATTATGTCATGACGGATGAATTCAGACTCAAACAGATTCTGACCAATCTGCTGTCCAATGCGACTAAGTTTACACAGGAAGGTTACATTACCACCTATGTATCATTTGATGAGGCGTGTTCCCGGCTGGTCTTCCGGGTGGAGGATACCGGGATTGGTATCGATGCACAAAAATTGCCAACGATTTTTGAACTGTTCCGGCAGGAAGATGACAGCATTACCCGGCGATACGGAGGCACGGGACTTGGGCTGCCTATCTGTAAACAATTACTTGACTTGATGAATGGCTCTCTGGATGTCGAATCGATCAAGGGGAAAGGAAGCTGTTTTGCTTTTTCTTTACCGGTTGAATTACCGCGTCAGTCGTCTGCTAACGAGATCAATTTTGATATTGATGCTTTGCTGATTTCGAATAAATCAATTTATACCCAGAATATTCAGCAGGATAGTTCCAGAATGGGGATTCGTTTAGTCACTGTGGAATCGATACAGGATGTTGATAAACAGGTACTTCGAAAACCAGATTTTGTTTTGTACTGCCCCTGCTTAACCCGGAGCGCAAATCGTGAGATTACCGAGCTGAGACTGATTTTCCCTGAATCCAGAATTATGACCTGTCAGCATCATCTGTTTATGAGCCGGGAACTGATTAATCTGGCGGATATGAATATTACGCTGCCGTTCCTTGGTATGCGTTTTGAAGCGGCGATCCGGGATGCATTAGTGGTGATGTCTGATTTGAATGATAATCATGCGTTACATGGTCAGTCATCGCGGGCCGGAATCCGGATTCTGGTTGTTGAAGATAATTTAATGAATCAGAAGATTGCCAGCTTTTTCCTGGATAAAGCAGAGTACGAATATACGGTTGTGAATAATGGTCAGGAAGCGTTGGATGTCATTACTCAGGGAGGTCAGTACAGCGCTATTTTGATGGATTGCATGATGCCGGTCATGGATGGATTAACAGCGACGAAAAAAATTCGCAGCTGGGAAATTGATAATCAGCTGGCACGTATTCCCATCATTGCATTGACGGCAAGTGTTTTAGACGAAGATATTGAGAAATGCTACGAAGCCGGCATGGATGCTTATCTGCCCAAACCTTATAAGTCTGAGCAACTACTCAAGGTATTTAATGAATTACAGGTTTACTCATCGGGTGGGGAAATATAATCCGTGTTAATCATCCCGAAGTTTTTGATGTTGTAATTCCAGCAGTGGGAGCCAGTGAACTTTGATACCTGCCTGCAGAAACATATCCTGGCTGACCTGAATTTTATCTCCCCAACGAGATAGGAAATCTTCTGTCTGCTCCGGGCAGAAGACAGCAGAGATGCCTGTCTGAATAATTTTTGCGGCACAGTTCGGGCAGGGAAAGTGAGTGACATAGATATCACATCCGTCGAGATCCCGTTTTGCAAATAAAATTGCATTTTCTTCGGCATGCAATGTTTTCAGATATTTCATTTCACGATCATCAATATCGACACTGTCGGAGATACCATGTGGGTAACCGTTGAAGCCAACGGAGACGATACGGTTCTGTTTAGTAATGACAGCACCCACTTGTGTCGACGGGTCTTTACTCCAGGAAGCGACTAATTCTGCCATTTGATAAAATCGATGTGCCCATTTTGATATCATTCAGGTTTTCCTTTTCTTGTCCGTCATTTCAGCCATATCTTGTTTCTGTGAATCCTGCTTCTTGAAGTCACTTGAGTCAATTACTTATACATAAATAAATACTATTGTAGTTTGACGTTCAGATGAACCCTTCTGACCATATTTATTTACGGGGGTATATTTCTGTCTGTCGTGGTTGCAGGGGATGAGCGTATCGTAAAATGTCGACGTTTCCTGTAAGAGATATCTCACAGCCATTGTAGGACATGGCTGCTTTTCGATATGACTTTTCGCTATTGTTTTTGATTAAATTATTGAAATTAAATAAAAATAAATAATTAGGCAATATCACGGTGAAGTTGTTAAATGATCTTCCGGGTTTTCCGGGCGGACATATTATCTTAATCTTAAGTTGTCAGCAGGATGTTGAACAAGCACTCAGGGATTGATGCGCTTCAGGAAGAAGACAAGACTATTCAGGACGAGTAGTCAGCCAGGAAGGCTTTTGAGAAACATGGATAGTTTTTTCTGTCAGGAAGACAGGATAACGGACACCGCCAGGAAGGCGATGAAATGGAATGTGCTAAAGGATTTAGCGGATTGTCATGGAATAGATGCAGGGAGCATTGTTAGTAGCCGGATTGCTGCGCACAAGGTCAGGAACCCCGCCAGACGTAAGTTTGGTGGGGTTTTCTTTATGGGCGTTAATATTGTTAAATGGACCGCTACCCTGTAGGATGAGCTCATTTTTCCGGATAATGAAGAGTTCGAATGTATGCAAGCTGAAGTCACATGGATTGAAGGGTTGAAGTTTCTGGGCCAATCCGGTTCCGGCCATAGTGTGGTTATGGATGGTAATCAGGGAGAGTCTGCACCGAGTCCGATGGAGGTCGTATTGATGGCTGCGGGTGGTTGTAGCTCGGTTGATGTTGTCGATGGCTTAAAAAGTGCTGATCAGCAGGTTTTGGGGTGTCGTGCAAAACTGACAACTGAACGTCGTGAAACTGCGCCACGGGTTTTTACACAAATTAATATTCATTTTGAAGTCAAAGGGATTGCTCTTGATCCTACCGTCGTTGCTCAGGTGACTTCTGACTCGTTACAAAAGTATTGCTCAGTCTGTTTGATGCTGGGTCACTGGGTTGAAATGACGCATACCTGGCAAATTATCGATGTCGACGAATAACCGTCATCAACGTCCGAAAAAGACCACATGGCATTTACATCCCCGGCTGGATATTCAGCAAGCGCCTTCTGATGTCTTTATGAATTTTGAAGCGTTTGTTTCAAACACAGAAACAAGAGTTCACAGCCATCCGTGGGGACAGGTACAGCTTATCTCTGGCGGAATTCTGGAAATGGAGGCAGAAGGCACCCGTTTTCTGGCGCCGCCTCACCTGGCTATCTGGGTGCCAGCAGGGACGACACACCGTAGTTACAATCGCAGGCCGATAGAATACTGTTCCCTGAACATTGATATGTCTTTAACAGAGGCTTTTCCGGCAAAGACCAGCCTGATCAGTGTGACGCCAATCATTACGGCTATTATTGAAGACTTCCGGCTGCGTCAGATTGGTATTCCTGAGACAGAAAAAGATCAGCGCCTGATACAGGTGCTGCTGGATCAACTATCCGCACAGGAAGTAGAGCAGCATTTTATCCCCGTTTCCCAGCATAAATATCTGGCGCCGGTACTTGCGTATGTCGAGGTATATCCGGCGGATAATACCAGCCTGAAAGAGTGGGCTCAGCGGGTACATACAACGGAAAGAACACTGGCCCGATATTGTCAGACTGAGTTGGGAATGAGCTTTACGGAGTGGCGTTTGCGCGTTCGGTATCTTTACTCTATGGAATTACTCAGAAATGGTCGTTCGGTTAAACAGGTTGCGCTGACGCTGGGATACCGTCAGGCGAGCCCTTTTATCAGCATGTTTAAAAAATATGCAGGGATCACGCCTGAACAGTATAAATACAGATTACTGCCTGTGATTCAGGATGAAAGTTAAACCTCCGGTAATGGCGGCCACCTGCACATCATCGCATTGCTCACGGGTCAGTTCATCCGGACAGACTCTGGTCGTCGTCCGGAAGTAGCAGTTTGTTAATCCGTTACATCGTCTGAGTGCTTTCATTGCGATATGACTGACGCCGCCTTTCATATCACCATCTTCCCCAAACTCAGTTTTTAAAACCTGCTCAGCGGCCGACATGATCGCCTTCTGAAATGGATATTGAGGGTTTTCTGTATCGGTCACCAGGCTGAATGCTCTGCGGGTTGACCGGATATGATGTGTCTGCTGTGCAGAATCATCTGGCTCAGGTGTGGTTTCCTGAAGGTCGAAGTGAGCAATGACTTTCGATGAATAGGCGGCAATCAGCCGAATCAGATGAGATGACTCTTCACAAGGGCTGGCTGAATAAAAATGACAGTCTGGGTCGTATGTGTGTGGATCCTGAATATTTGAGCTTTCATAGCTTCTGGGGCTGACACAGGGCACACATAATAAGTTGAAGTATTTTGTATATGATGAGGCTTCAGTTTCCAGAAACCGGAGGAGCCCTGAAATGCTGCTGCAATCCTGTCCGTGAACACCACCAGTGAGTAAAATCACCGGATGTTTATCATGCCAGTTCTTATTTTTCAGATAGTACAACGGATAGCGTTCCGGATCGCAGGACAGAACACCATATCTGGAGATGATGAAATTATTTTCCAGATGCATGATACGTTTAACGACATCAGTTTGGTAGTTCGTTTCCCCGGTTTCATCATGTCTTGTCCCTTCTGTGGTTTTCTCTGGCCTGTGACCGGGCACCTGCATTAAGTGATAAGGTGAAATCATGTTAGTCCTTTGAACGTTTTTGACGTTATCAGATTGGAAAATACGTGTGTTCGTCCACTCAGACCATCCGGAAGAACCCGTCATCTGGTGGATACAATCACCACTTGTTTTATTATCAGAATTTATAGGGTCTGTTGACCTTTTGAGTACATTTTTGCAGCAAATAACAGGCGCCATGGAGATGGACCATGCCGGTTTGCTAAACAGGCGATTAATATCATTCATCACACCTACATATAAGCGTAATAGCTGAATAGCCTGTTCGCAAATTGTAATCATATCCTGTTGATTTATAATGACTTGTTATTGAATGATTTATCAGTCTGTATATCCGTGTCCAGAATATCTCTTCGGATCATTTTTGCGAAAAACTGTATGTAAACCAGTCTTATGTCATGTTCTCACGGGAGAATAATCGTGGTAAATTCAGGGTCCGGATACAGCAAAGGGTGAAAGATGGCGGGTCTGAGTTTACTGACATTACTGGATGATATAGCCACAACTTTAGATGATATTGCCGTGATGTCTAAAGTGGCTGCCAGAAAAACAGCCGGCGTTTTGGGTGACGATCTGGCTGTAAATGCACAGCAGGTATCTGGTGTTGCAGCAGAACGTGAAATCCCGGTCGTTTGGGCTGTGGCAAAAGGTTCGCTGAGAAATAAAATGATTCTGGTACCACTGGCCTGGTTGTTGAGTCTTTTTGCGCCGTGGATGATGATGCCTTTACTTTTGATCGGCGGCTTATATTTGTGCTTTGAAGGCGCAGAGAAGCTGGCTGAGAAGTGGTTGCATGCATCAGATCCGGATGAGGATGAAGCGAGTCGTGAGGTCGCTGGACTTTCTGTTGAAGAGTATGAACAGCGAAAGGTTGCCGGTGCGATCAGGACAGATTTTATTCTTTCTGCTGAAATCATTGTGATAGCACTGGGGACGGTTCAGGAGCAGAGTGCGCTCAATCAGATACTGGTGATGAGTTTTGTTGCAATTCTGATGACAGCCGGTGTTTACGGTATTGTGGCTGCAATTGTAAAGCTTGATGATCTGGGTTTTTATCTGGAACGTCATGCAGGGCGCAGCCGGTTACTCAAAAATACCGGAAAAGTATTAGTCCACACCGCGCCAAAATTGATGAAACTACTGACTGTTGTCGGGACGGCCGCGATGTTTTTAGTGGGAGGGAATTTAGTGATTCATCAGTGGTCTTTTGCACATCATCTCCTTGATCATATGACGGGCTGGCTGCCTGAAAGCGGAAGCCTCCAGACAATAGCCGGACTGATTGTTCACAGTATTACCGGGCTGGTACTCGGCATGGTACTGGTTGTGGTCTGGCACCTGTTTAAGCGCCCATGGAGGGCTTGAGCGGTTTGCGGAGCCAGATATATCCAGATCAGAAAATTACTCAGAATGGTATGACTTCACTTTCCAGAGAACAGGCTCGCCACCGCGGATAGGTACCACAGTTTCATCACCAAACGGCATGGCTTCCGGAACTATCCAGCTTTCTTTCACTAATGTAATGGTCTCTGTATTTCTCGGAAGTCCGTAGAAATCCGGCCCGAAGTGGCTTGCAAATCCTTCCAGACGATCAAGGTGTCCGGCCTGTTCAAAGACTTCTGCATATAATTCAACCGCCGCATGTGCTGTATAAGAGCCAGCACAGCCACAGGCCGTTTCTTTCTTATGCTTTGCATGTGGCGCTGAGTCTGTTCCGAGGAAGAACTTCGGACTGCCGGAGGTTGCAGCCTGAATCAGAGCTTGCTGGTGTGAATTACGCTTGAGGATCGGCAGACAATAAAAGTGCGGCTTAATCCCGCCAACCAGCATGTGGTTCCGGTTATATAACAGGTGATGCGCTGTAATGGTGGCGGCAACATGGCTACCTGCCTGATGGACAAATGCCGCTGCCTCGGTGGTCGTAATATGCTCCAGAACAATTTTCAGGCCCGGAAAATCCTGCACGACAGGCGCCAGAACCTCTTTTAAAAACGTCTTTTCCCGGTCAAAGATATCAATCTCATTTGTTGTGACTTCCCCATGGACAAGCAGTAGCATGCCAGTTTCCTGCATGGTTTCTAAGACCGGATAGATGTTTTTGACAGAAGTGACACCGGAGTCAGAGTTTGTTGTGGCCCCGGCTGGATAGAGTTTTGCCGCGACAATCAGGCCAGATGCTTTGGCCGCTCTGATTTCATCCGGTGTTGTATTATCCGTCAGATAGAGAGACATCAGAGGTTTAAATGATGCTGCTGGTCCGGCACTCATGATGCGCTGATGGTATTCGGCTGCCAGTTGGGTCGTGGTAATGGGCGGAATCGTATTCGGCATGATCAGCGCGCGTCCGTTATAACGGCTGATATCCCGGACTGTATCTTTTAAAACCCCGCCATCGCGGAGATGCACGTGCCAGTCGTCAGGCCGGGTAATTGTTAAAGCTGTCATAGAAGATTCCACCATGTATAAGTTGTAAGAAATAAACTGCGTACTTTTGTTGAAAGTTCCACAGGCCGGGCGACAGGATAATAGAAGAAAAAGTAATGGATTTCACCCATTAATTGCCGGTATGGTTACCCGTACCGGCCAATAGCCGGAATCATGCCTCCTTTGGCTGTTCAGGTATAATTTTATCCGGATCACCGGAATGTAATGATGAGAAAGTAACAACCCAAAAAAGGAAAGAAAATGTCGTCAGCGAAAGTCAGTCAAATCAATGTTTATCCGGTGAAGTCAACCGGAGGTATCTCAATATCTCAGAGCTGGGTCGAAAAACAGGGGCTTGCTTTTGACCGAAGGTTGATGCTGGCATTGCCTGACGGGCAAATGATCACAGCGAGATCGTTTCCACAGATATTGCAGATATCCAGTGTCATTGTGGCTGATGGATTGCGTTTCAGTGCAGAAGGAATGCCCGCTTTACACCTCAGATATCAGGATTTCAAAATGCAGGCAGTTGATAGTACTGTCTGGAAAGATACGTTTACTGCCTACACAACCACCGATGAAGCGAATGACTGGTTCAGTCGTATTATCGGTAAACACATCGAAGTGTTATTTACCGGTGATATTTCTCATCGTTACCGGGAGAAGCTTGGGCATGAAGTCAGTTTTGCCGATGGTTACCCGGTGTTGTTGATTAGTGAAGCATCGCTGGATGCGTTGAATGAGCGAAGCACGGAGCATCATCAGATGTCTCAGTTCCGGACGAATCTGGTGGTATCCGGGACAGAACCATTTGCGGAAGATGGCTGGAAACGCATCCGGATAGGTGACGTTGAATTTGAAGTCATGAAGCCTTGTGAACGTTGTATTATGACGACGGTTGATCCCGTGACCGGTAAACCGAGGCCAACCAAAGAGCCACTGCGGACGTTATCACAATTCAGGGCTAATGAATCAGGCGAAGTTTGTTTTGGTCAGAATCTGGTGGCCAAAAATGAAGGGATGATTCGGACTGACGATCCGATCGAAGTTCTGGAATATCAGGAGAAGGCCGTTTATCCCGAACTGCAGGAACAGGTGGTGCTCGAGTGTGTTGCGCGGGAAGAGATTGCCCGTGATTTTGTGACTTTCTGGCTGTCGGCAAAACAGGGCGCTGTTGCCGGTTATTTGCCCGGACAGTACATGTCCGTTGAACTTCAAATCGATGGCGGGCCGGTATCGCGTTGTTATACCCTCTCTTCTTCGCCATCCAGACCTGATTCGGTTGCACTTTCAGTAAAGCGGGTACAGGGCGGTACGGTATCAAACTGGCTGATTGATCATTTTCATCCCGAACATGTTTTACTGGCAAAACAGCCGGACGGTGTTTTTCATCTCCCTGAATTATCTGACAAGCCTTTGCTCTTGTTGTCAGCCGGAAGTGGTGTGACACCGATGTTATCTATGGTTCGCTGGCTGGCTGATCACAATCAACTTGATGATGTGGTGTTCTATCACCAGTGCCGCAGTGTGGAAGATATTCCCTGTCGCGATGAATTGCAGTCATTGCGGCAGGCGCATTCCGGATTACGTGTAATTTTCTCGCTGACGCAACCGCCGGTGGACTGGTTTGGGTTGAAAGGACGGCTGTCTTCGGCACATATGAAGCAGGTTCCGGCACTGGATGCCAGAGAAGTTTATATTTGTGGTCCTGAAGGATTTATTGATCAGGCCAGAGGACTTCTCGCCGAAGCGGGCGTTCCTGAAGATGCCTGTCATCAGGAATTATTTACAGCCGCTTCTGTGACAGTTGACGCGCCATATCAGGATTTAATCATTCGTATGAATGATCATCAAATCACGGGTAACAACCAGCAAACGCTTCTGGAACAGGCTGAAAATCAGGATATTTCGATACCATACAGCTGCCGTGCCGGTTTGTGTGGTGCCTGCCGGGTGAAAGTGACCCAAGGCAAAGTCAGACAGGAAAGCTCTCCGGCGCTTGATGAAGATGCGGTGGCGCAGGGTATCGTCCTGGCCTGCTGCTGTACTCCGGAAACAGATGTGGATATCAGTTTCTGACAGCTATCTTTGTCTCGCGGCTATTCGTGTCCGGACTGGCTGTTTTCCCCAAGAATCAACTGACGCATCTGTTGATATTGTGTCAGTTGTCCCTGAAACAGTGTGTCTGCAATTTGGACAGAATTGCTGCCGGATAGCTTCATCTTCTGTGCTTCTCTGACGAGCAGGGCTGTGTGCACTTCTGCTGACAGCCTATTTTCTCCCGCGCTCTTCTGCGCTTGCCAGTGCAGCACCTGCTTTGTCTGAGCAGCTGGCAGGGACGGGCTGAATTGTTGCATTTCATCTTTCAGAACGGCAGTCAAATGTACAAAGACTGCTTCCTTCCGTGTAGCGTTTTTCAGGCGCTGAAGCAAAGATAAACACAAACCAGAAGGTGAAACATAGCCTGCCTGTGACGGGAATATGTCTGCCAGACGGGCTGAAAATTCAACATGAACACCACGGGTTCCCGGCAGGAATGTCAACGCATTCAGACAACGAAAGGGAATCCAGATTGCCTGACCGGCTGCGACGATATACTCAGACTTCCCGAGCCTGAGTAACATCATTCCTTCTTCGATGAGAAAAAACTGGTGTTTCAACGATTTTTTTCTGGCGGTGAAGATGAGGAAATCTTCCTGAAAACACTCACTTTGTATAGCGTAATGCATATTGAATCTCTCTGTTGCAGAAGCGCGTAAGGTTAACGTCTTTCAGTGAAAAAGCCAAACAGCCTCTGGCTATGTTATGCATCTGGTCTGACCAGATTATGACATACTGAAGAAAAGCTGCGGATAAACTGAACTCCGCGTAGAATGGGCCAGTTTTTTTTCAAAGAAATGAAGTTATGACATCTGAAACAGACCCGTATGCGGAAATTCGCCCGTATACTGATGCCGAAATACCGGCAGCGATTGATCGATTAATTCAGGATGATGAATTTATCCACGCTATTGTAGAGCATCGGTTCGACCGGCATAGTGGATGGGTAAAAGCTTTATTTTCTCCTCTGGTTAAAATTTATCTGAGAGTGAAATGGGCAAAACTGAATTCTGTCGAAGCGATCCAGCTTGAGGTGAAGAAATATCTCGAGCAAACCCTGAAAAGCACTTCCCGGGGCGTGACCTATTCCGGACTGGATAAACTTGATAAAAATCAGTCCTATTTGTTTGTCTCCAATCATCGTGATATTGCGATGGATCCGGCGCTGGTCAATTATGGCCTGTATACGCACGGTCACCAGACGGTGCGCATTGCAATTGGCGATAATTTGTTACGTAAGCCATGTGCTACTGAGCTGATGAAGTTAAACAAAAGCTTTATTGTAAAAAGGTCTGCAAAAGGCCCCAGAGAAATGATGAAGGCACTGGGTACATTATCTGCCTATATCAAAGATTCTCTGGATACCGGAAATTCAGTCTGGATTGCTCAGCGGGAAGGTCGGGCGAAAGACGGGAATGACTTAACCGATCCAGCACTTTTAAAAATGTTTCATGTCGAAGGACGGCGGCAAAAAACGGATTTTGCGACTTATATTCAGTCACTCAGATTGGTCCCTGTGTCAATTTCATATGAAAATGACCCATGTGATATTGCTAAAGCAAAAGAGTTGTATGAAAAAGCGACTCAGGGCGCATATGAAAAGGGCGAGTTTGAAGACATTGAAAGCATTATTCAGGGGATTGTCGGTGATAAAGGGCATATACATGTTGCCTTTGGCGATGTGATTGAGCAGGAGTTTGAATCGCCTGAAGCCCTTGCAAATGAAATTGACCGGCAAATTCACCGTAACTATAAGCTGTTTCCTGTGAATCTTCTGGCGGCGGGAAAGGAAGAAAGTGCCGAAATCACTGATGATACCCGCCAGACGCTCAGACAGAAGCTGTCCATGTTACCGGAAGGTGCACATGAGTATTTATTGTCAAGCTATGCCAATCCGGTAAAGAACGTGCCTGAATAACAGAGCTACGCGCATCACTTGTTGCTTGGACAAGATGATCATCACATGATCGCCATCAGTTGTCGGGTAAGCTTGACTACCTGACAACAACACCGCCCAGAGTGAGTTTTTCCGGCCATTTTTTGATGACATTCCCGCCAAGAAAAATGTTGCCTTTGACGGTGAGCTTATCTGGAAAAGCTCTGATACCAGAACCACCAATGTGCAAATCCCCATCAACAATCAGCCCGTCCGGAAGCTCTTTTAACGGTGTTCTGACCACACTTAAATCACCTTTTACCCGAAGTCTTGCCGGTAATTTATTCAGAGATGTATCGGTGAAATTAAGATAGCCGCCAACCCGGATACCAGCTGGCCAGTTTTTTATCCGGGCGCCCAGAAAATTAGCCGAACCCTTAATTTTTGTCCCTCTGGGAACATTTTCCAGAGCACAATTTGTGGCGACAAGGCTTCCTTGTACGTCGAGTCCCCGCGGCAATGATTTAATGTCTGTCCGCGAGATATTGAGATCCCGTTTTACCGTCAGGCCTTCCGGTAACTGGGTATATGGTTTATCGGTTAAATCGAGGTTGCCGTAGTTATCCAGATAATTCAGCAGGTGATAATGGTCAAGCAAAGCTGCTGATAGCGGTAAATGTATCAACAAGAGACATCCGAAAAGAAAGGTGATAATTTTACGCACGCTTGTATTCTTATACTGAAAATGTGTGAGTTTTAGTATGGCGGAAGCGATTCTGGCTTTCAATATCAATGGAAGGAAAGATAAAGAGGCAACGTGTTGCACAGATCACTCCGTGGCCCGTCAGTACGTGCATTGACGTATCGTCAGGCCACGGAAAAGTCATTACTCTTTTATCAGGGAGCGGGACTTCAGTTCAAAAATTATTTTTTCAGCGCTGACTTCAAATTCAAACCGGGCCGTAAGTTCCTGCGTCTCTTCATTGATGGGATCAGCTTCATACTTAACATTGGCACAAACCTGTTTCGCAAGTTCGATATATTTATCCAGTTCAGACTGTAACGCTTCATTGGTGCCACCCATGATTTTTACATCGGCAACATTGTCCCCTTCCTTGATGATATAACCGATTTCTCCGAAGGTTCCGCATGCTTCGCAAACATCATTTTCAACCGGGTCATTTGTGCTCATAAGATATCCTCTAAAATAACGACTATTTCAGGCTCATTATACTTGAAACTGAAGAGAATGATTTGGATTTATTTTATTCCCCGCAACCCGGAAAAATATCAAATGTGTCTCAGAACTGTCTGCTTGTTGTTAAATTTGCTGCGAAATTTCTTGAGGCTAATTGAGCATATATAAAAAACAGATGACTCTTTCGGGTTATATATAAAATAACTGAATGTGATTTTGTTCACGAAATCATCAGTTGCATTGATAGGAATGTAGCAGATTTGGTACGAGTTAATTGTACACCCTCCGGGATTTGAGAACATGAGGTAAAAATAAAGACAAGTATTTCGTTTATCTGTAATGAATTGCGGTGGTCACCGAAAGTATACCGATGAACTGAAATTCAGGGAATTTCCGGAATAGTGTGTTTTTGATACCGGGTTCTCTGGGGCAATATTATTTTTACACGGCAGAAATATCTTCTCAGGGTTTGATGGAGATAGCCTTATATTTTTTTCGAGAGAGCAGAACTATGCCAAAGCGTAGCAAAGAAGAGACAGAAATTACTATCCAGACTATTTTGGATGTAGTTGTCGACCAGATTTTAAATTTGGGATACGACAAAATGTCATATACAACGTTAAGTGAACAGACAGGTATTTCACGCACAGGAATTAGTCACCATTTTCCCCGCAAGATTGACTTTGTGGCTGCATTAGATAGTAAAATATATCAGCTTTTAATCTCTTATCTTGATTTGGACAGTGGTATTCAGTCGTTTCGTGAAAGCTGGATCAAAGCCTTAAAACAACCTCAGTTTATTGCAGTATTACGGCTTATTTTTCATCATATTATTTCTACCGAAGGCTCGGCTGAATTTTCCAGGAAAGGTTTGGATTGCGTTTATTCCCAAATTAAAGACAACCTGGGAGAAGATGCGGAAAAAGAGCTGGAGTGGTTAATTGGAAAGTCGTTAATCGTCATGGGACAGTGAGTCATAAAAAGGCTGTGAAAACAGTCTTTTTATTCATTTAATTTTATGATGATTCAGTCAAAAAACAGACGTTAGCATTACTGTACAAGTTGAGTATCTTATGCAGGATTTACGGAGTGAATGATATTAATATTTCTATTGTCTCATATATGTATTTAGCCTTATTTTTGTTAAATTAGTGTGATGATGGTGATGAATATTGATTCCGGTTGTCTTCAATGGTATTCGTAAAAATTAAAAACGGCATAGTTTGGATATTCACAAGATGCTGAGTATTAACGTTGATGGACTGGTTGTGCCGGAAACTTTTCTGGATAGCTGGCGCAACATTGTGCATTTAACAACAGATTTCCTTCAATTAAGTTCTGCTGCCATTTATGTTTGCAGAAATAATGATCAAGCAGAAGAACTGTGCCGGTATGTCAGTCAGGACAGATGCGCTCAGATGACTTCTGAATCTGTGATTCCTTTTGTACACATTGTCATGAAATCGCATCAGTCACTGTGGTTTCCGGATTCTGGCGGCCAGAAGTCGGATGAAGGCAATGATAATGAAGGCACAACGCATTTAGTCAGTGAACCGGTTTCAACCGTGAGCATGGCCGGGGCGTTTCCTTTGTTCTGGCCGACAAGACAGTTATTTGGCGTACTCGTGGTTGTGGACGATCAGCATAAAACACTGACAGAAAATGAGTCCTTACTACTGAACAATTACCACCATACGATAGAATCTCATCTGGCCAGTATCTACCAACAGGCCGAAATCCATCATTTGAATCAGCACGTAGAACAGTACCAGAATCTGGACTTTAAGAACCTGACAGACTTTTTATGTAAAGAAATCGATCGCCGTAAAGTTGTCGAGCAGCAGCTTCGCTATCATAAACATTATGATTCCGGAACCGGTTTTTTAAACCGCTTCTCACTGGATATGAAACTGAGGAACCTTTTATCGGTGAATCAACAAGAATTCGGCGTGATTTATATCGGATTCAAAAATGCATATTTATTACAAAGCCAGTTCGGATATCAGGCATGGGATGAGGTGCTCAAGCAGTACAGAAAGCAAATTGCGTTGATCGACAGCCAGTTCCGGATCACCACGGGCCGGCCAAATTCAACCGATCTGGTATTGATTGTTGAATCTGACCAGCTGATATCTGATTTAGAAACAATATGTCATGCACTTGCTGAACAAAGCCAGACGGAGATACAGGTGCAGAAACATTCTTTTCCACTGAGGAGCTTTGCCGGCGTTTCAACCGCTTCGGAAGGGCAAACGTCTGTGGCATTAGTTGAAGACGCTTTTTCGGCGATGCTGTCCTGTAAAGAGTCGGGTGACCACTGGACTTATTCATCAGAGCTACTGGCGAAGTCACCATTGCGCATCCATCAGCTGGAAAACTTTCTTTATAACGCGGTTAAAAACGAAAACATGTTGCTGTATTTTCAGCCCAAAGTTTGTCCGGATACTTATCAATGGCAAGGTGCAGAGGCGTTATTGCGCTGGCAGCATCCTGTGCTGGGTGATATTTCCAATGAAACACTGATTCATCTGGCAGAAAAAAATGGATTAATTTTTGAAATCGGCAGCTTCGTATTACATGCAGCAATCCGGAAGGCGAGTCAGTGGCGGCATGATGCACCCGTGTTTAAGATCGCGGTGAACATTTCTGCAAAGCAGCTTTGTGATATCCGGTTAGTTGAGCAGGTAAAAAAATACTTAAAAGAGTTCCACCTTCCGGCAAGGTTCCTCGAAATTGAAGTGACCGAAAGTGCCCTCATTACTGATGAAGTGATGGCCCGTGAGGTTTTAGAGCGTTTACACGCTTTAGGGATTACCCTTTCTCTGGATGATTTTGGAACCGGCTATGCTTCCTTCAGCTATCTGAAAAAGTATCCGTTTGACTGTATTAAAATAGATAAAAGTTTTATTCATTCCATTGAGCATAACGACAAAGACCGGGAAATCGTCAGATCGATTATTCAGATTGCAGGGAAACTGGATTTGCAGGTGATTGCAGAAGGGATTGAAACGCCAGCGCAGGAACAGTTTGCAATCAGTGAAGGCTGTTCTTTTTGTCAGGGCTTCCTTTATGGACGGCCGATGCCATCTCATGAATTTGAGAAGAAGCTGATAAAACAAAAACAGGTGCTGTCCGGCTGTCATAGTCCGAATTAGCCGGTGGCCCGGTTGATGTGATGATAAAGAGAAAGAAATGAAAACCCCGGCCGGATTCTCTCAGGCTGGGGAGTACGAATTGAAGGGCATGATTGAATGAACGTGATGTATGCCAGTTAGCGTGTCATATGACAATTAAAGTACGCTATGCAAATTAATGTACGCTATGCAAATTAATGTACGCTATGCAAATTAACGTATGCTATGGAAATTAACGTAAAGTATGCCAGGCTTCACAGAGAATCCGGAATTTATCGGCATCTCCACCCTGCCTGTCAGGGTGCCAGCGCAATGCGAGCCTGCGCCAGGTTTTTCTGATATCAGAGTCCGATGCATCGATAGGCAATTTGAATAATTTCAGTGCTCTGGCTCTGTCCATATTTGCGACGTTGTCGAAGCCCATATGCTTCTTGTAATGTGTCCAGAAGTCATTTAACAGTCGTTTCACTTCTCCTTCACTCGCTTCATAGTTCGACCACTGAGTATAGTAACTGCGAAGGGGATCGGATTGATCGATGAAGTGGGCAACATGGCTCTGAACATGGCTTAATTCTATATTCATTGCTTCAACCTGCAGCCATTTTTCAGGGTAGAGCATTTCCTGTAACTGATAGAGCGCGTTCATGATCAGAAAATTTCTTTTGAACACATCTTTTTCCGGCGAAGGGTCTAATTCCGAAATATACCCAAGCTCATTGAGCCGGGCTGAAAGGACATGGACTTTCCATCCTGATGGCTCATGCTTCAAGATTTCAAGAATGGGCCAAATCAGCGGATTTTCCATATGAGACTGGAACGTCGCCTGCAGCTCCTGACTTCCTGACATATTTCTACTCCTTGGAGTGATTAAGCATCGCAGTTTATTTGTCGTGCGATTGCGTGACTTTGCAAATACTCTGGTATCGTTTCCGGCATTGCGGTCCATATGATGGCCGTATGCTATGACATGAATACGTTTCATTGCATGGAGCTTGCTGCAACTCCAATCCTTTTGAGTATAGTAGTCGGATAAGTAACCATGTCAAAACAATTCAAGGATTTTCGGTTTTGCATCTCTGAATCATCCTGTCAGAGACCTGCTTTTGCCGCACAGGTCTCAGTTCAGATTGTTTTGGATTTCATTTTTCATGGTCAGAGATATTCAATGCAGTGTTATTTTATCAATGTATTGCTATTCAGGATGGCTGATCAGGTGTCTGAGCTGTCCATTACTTTCAAGCTCTTTGTAGGCTGCCGACAGTCGTTCATAGATCGTTTTTGATGTTTTCTTACTTAATGCCAGATACTCTTGCATAGAAAAGGCAAACAGAGACTTCTTAAATAAATCAGGTGAAATATGAAGTCGGGCAGGCATGTTGGCAAAGGTAATATCATCGATCAAAAAGAAATCGACCCGTTTTTCAACCAACAAAAGAAAGAGCTGTTCCTGACTGGTGACGGCCTGGATGCTTTCCGGCGGAAAGTTCATAGCGATCAGAAAGTCTTCATAAAATGATTGTCTCTGCACCGCAATTTTATAAGCCTTTAAATCACTCAGAATCCGGATTTTGGCGTCACTTGAGGCATGTTGATAAAAATGGACGTCGACTCTGGATGTCAGCGGGCCAATCCAATAGAAAAGTTGTTCCCGTTTTAGTGTTCTTCCCAGACAGCCGACTAAGAAGTTCTCTTTAGTCAGCCCATAATTAAATACTCTTGCCCAGGGTAATAGCCTGTATCTGAAAGGGATATTGGCCTGATTTGCAACTAATTCAGCAATCTCGTAAAACTTGCCTTTTATCTGTTCATCCTGCTGATATACATACGGATAATACATGCTGCAGGCAATATCGAGGGTGATTTGGGGAGGATCTCTGGCAAACACAGTCATGCTGGCGGACAGAATCGATATGAGTAATAAAATAGGGTTGATGAAATTCATAACTGATACTCAATACCCGCAGGTGAATTTTGTCGCCAGCTTGCAGCGTTCCGGACGTATACATCATCAGAATAGCACAGGGAAAGCATGTCGTTGGCTTTGGCGTTGTATTCAGGTCTTTACCGTTTCAGGATGCTGGCTCTTTTGGGTGTAAAAAAACAAAATCAGGCCAGGAACATACAAGATAGCGGACAGGAGTAACGTATCCAGACCGGCAGCATAGATCAACCATAAGCCATACAGGCAGGCCCCGGTACCGATGCTCTTCACCGAAAGGCTGGTTTTTATCCGGAATGATAGCTTGACTAGAAAAGCAGCAACCAAAAAATAAGGGACCAGTATCATTGATGTTGAAATCAGAACCAGAGTGTTATATCCCTTGCCGGTGAACATGACCATGAATAAGCAAATCTGAACGGTTAAGCTTGTCATCATTAATGCTGCCGGTGATGTACCATTTTCATTTTTTTTACTGAAGCGTTTGGGGAATGCACCGTATTCGGCTGCGGTACAGGGAACTTCAGCCGAGTAGATAATCCAGCTCAGGTAAGAAGCCAGTACCGAGATAATCAGTCCGATACTGATAAGAATTTTTCCGCCCACGCCGGTCATGAACGCCATGATGCCTGACATGGAGGGATTGGGTAGTGAAGCCACTTCAGCCCGGTTCATCACCCCTAAAGACAGCAGACTGATGGCAATATACAAAATTAAGGCAAATATCACACCCAGGCATGTGGCTTTACCGATGTCATGCCGGTTTTTTGCCCTTTCAGACAGAATGATTGCCCCTTCAACGCCGGTAAATACCCAGAGTGTAATCAGCATGGTATTTTTCACCTGATCAATAAATGGCGTATTCAGGGCTTGTCCGGTCTGATCGAATGTAAATTTTGCCGGATCGAAATACCACCAGGCACAGCCAATAAATATGATTAATGGCAGACTCTTTGCCAGTGTTGCCAGTAAATTAATCAATGCAGCCTGTTTTACGCCACGTAAAATCAGAAAATGAACGATCCATAAGATCATGGATTCTCCGGCAAATGCCGGCAAAGTGTTCCCGTCGCCAAACAGGACAAAGTTCTGCGTATCTGTCAGAGACCCGATCGCAGCAAAGGCCACGACAAGATAACTGACGACGCCAATTGTGGCACACAGCCAGTATCCCCAGGCTGACAGAAATCCGGGTGTGTCACCAAAGCCTGCTCTGGCATAGGTATAAATGCCGCCATCCAGTTCAGGCACCAACCGGGACAAATGCAAAAAACATCCGGCCAGCAGTAAAATGCCTGTTCCGGTAATTACCCAGCCAAGGATAATTGCATCGACACCTGCAACTTCAGCCATGTTCTGTGGCAGGCTGAAAATACCCGCGCCTACCATAGAACTGAAGACTAACGCCGTGAGCGCCGTTAGTCCGATTTTATGATTGTTATTCATGAAGTGGTGTTCTTATTTTTTAACTATTTTAATTTTTTATGGAGTTCCGCAATATGCTGTGTGCCGATACCACAACACCCCCCAATCAGGGTGGCTCCCTGCTGACACCACTTTTCTGCCCATTCCAGATAGGTGACTGGGGTTAAATCGGCTCTGACTTCGTCCAGTCCATCGTTCGCTGTGGCATCTTTCGTCTGTGGGGCGAAAGCATTGGCGTAAGCACCGGTCTGAATATGTGTCGCATCGTGTTTGGCTAATGTCTGATGGGTGACCGCCAGAGCTTCTTCAATCACTTCAGGCTGACAGCAATTGAATAAAATGGCGCTGACATTCTGTTCAATCATGGCTTCTGTTGCCGCAGTGACACTTTCTCCTGAGCGCAATACCGGGTATTCAGTCGGTTCTGAGTCTTCCAGAGTGAAGGCGACCCAAACAGGTTTTGGCTGCGGACTGAATCGCTGAATAGCAGAAATCACGGCAACAGACTCTGCGATGAGGCTTTGGGTTTCCAGTAACCAGAAATCAACGTAAGGTGCCATGCCGCGGATTAATGGTTCAGCAATCTCATCAACCTGTTCAGGTTGGTACAAGTCGGGTCTGTAAGAGCCGAACAGCGGAGGAATTGAACCCGCAACCTGTGTATTCGTGCCGGATTGAGTCACTGCCTGACGTGCCATTTTTCCTGCACATCTGGCAAGACCCAATCCCTGTTGCTGAAAACGTTCTTCACCAATATGGAAAGGGACAACAGCGTAGCTGTTGGTTGTAATCACCCGGGAACCACTCAGAATAAACTGTTCATGTGCCTGTTGTACAATTTCCGGTGTTTCGATCAGGGCGAGTGCCGACCATTCAGGCTGGCGGAAAGGCGCGCCTAACCGTTCTAATTCCCGGCTCATTCCGCCGTCAAGTATCGTAATGGGATGTGCTGACATGTGTAAAGACCTCATATATTTACAGTGAGCAGGAGTTAAGTCTGAATTTAACGTCCGGATTTGTTACCAGGGTCTGTATATCATCGGTGTGAATACAGATTGTTCAGTCAGTGTCTGGCGGTTTAGACGTCTAAATGAGAAGGTAATTCAATTCTTGGGTGGATGCAACCGGTAAAGTGAACAACTGTCGGATTCTTGTTCTGCTGGGTTGCGGGACATGCTGTGTCCCGTCAGAATAATAAAATCAGGGAGGCATCACCTCCCTGAATCTGAGTGCGCTGGTGATTAGTGAACTTTCGTCAGATCAACCAGTGGCTTGCTGACTTGCTTCACTTTTTTATGACCCTGAATTTCGGCCACCTGATGAAGTGCTTTTTTGACTTCTTTCGATGTTCTCAGCACCGTATAAGTCACATCAAAGTGCTTGGATTCACCTGCTTTGATGGTTGGAACCAGTCCGAGGGGACGCTGATATTTTGTGTTATAAGCATAGCTTGTTCCCGGTTCAATTCCGGTGACATACCCCTGCTGACGGGTGTCTGTATTTTTCCACAGGGTTAACACGGGCAATTGTTTGATGTTATAGCCGACCGCAACGCCGGTATCTGATGCTTTGTTATGTAATACCGCCAGCGTATTGCCATCTTTATCGCCGATTGGTTTCAGGTTGAAGACCATCTCATCATAACCTTTGGTTGGACCAAGGTAAGTTTGCCATGTCTTCAGGCCTTTTTTCGCATAGTTATTAAACGGTGAAATCTCTTTTGCTGCCGCAGTGACTTTTGCACCTTTTTCCAGAATCGGATGACCAAAATTGGAGTGATAAATAATTTGATATTCGTCATCGTAATCGGCTTTGTTTGTCAGCGTGTCATGGATTGCAAACTGATTACTGCCCGGTGTCACGGAAAAAGAGGTATGCGTCACCAGCTCAGCTTTTTTGAAGGTTCTCTCTGAAATTTCTCCTTCAACTGTGATCGTATAAGGGGGTTGCTCATCGATGGTGACGACAACGGTTGAAGCGGGTGTATTTTGCGCCCGGCCATGCAGGCTGAGTAACTGACCATTCTCATCCACACCCGGATGACCAGTCCACTCGTAACCACAGCGGACCATCATTTCATTAAAGCCATCCAGCCAGCCAAGTCCGTTACGGCTTTCAAGATCAATAAACGCCGGATTGACGATTTCTTTGACCGGGGAATCCCAGCCTAAAATTCTTTTTCCATGTCTTTTGACATTGAAAATACCCATGCCACGGGTTGGGATCAGGGTGATTTCCAGTTCACCATTATTAATCACCAGTGTATCGACACCAGTTTGTTTACCACCATGTAGCTGAATTTTCTCAACAGAAAATGGCGCATTAATTCCTAAGTTTGAATTGGTAATTTTCCAGTTTCCGACATCTGTATTGGTTGCTGCATCAGTCAGGGTAAATTGTGCCGCATTGACAAAATACGGAGCGGCAATCAGCAGGGCAGAGACAAGCGTTTTCAATTTCATTCGTTTAATCCTTCATCTGTTATTTTAATTTTATAAACTGAATCGATTCAGCTAATAAAATACTCAGCAATGTAGCTGAATCAAATGCAAATCGGTGAAGATGTGACTTGTTTCGAATCCTGAAGCGGATAACACTGGTTTTATGATTGATGAATCACATTCAGCATTATTCTGTGTGCTGATGTGAATATCCGACAGCGATCGAATCAGGGGGGGAATTGAGCTGAACTGAGCCTGAGGGTATATTACTCATCCGGAGCTCATGAATTGTTAAGTGTTAAGGATAATGATGAAGATTAGAGAAGCCCGCCCGGAGGATGCCGGGGAATTTGTCAGTATTTACAATTATTATGTAGAAAATACCACAATTAGTTTTGAAGAAGCATGCATTTCAGCAGACACCATGCGGCAGCGGATCGCAAAAGTAGCGAAGGCTGGATTGCCATGGCTGGTTGCTGAGTCTGATGGTGTGGTTATTGGCTATGCTTATGTTTCTCCCTGGCATGACCGGAGTGCATACCGTTTTACGGTTGAATCCTCTGTTTATGTTTCACGCGATGTGAGAGGCAAAGGAACCGGCAAGCATTTATACCTTGCATTAATAGAACGGCTGGAAAAAACGCCGGTCCGTCATATTATGGGTGTGGTGGCCTTGCCTAACGAGCGGAGTGTCGGATTACATGAAACGCTGGGTTTTCGCAAAATCGGGGAAATGAAAGAGATCGGATTTAAGTTTAACCGCCTGATTACGGTGAGCCTGTGGCAATATACGTTGACCGGTGATGTTGCTGAAGCGCATGCTGCCGATGCCTTACACGAAGTCCATCACGTGTGAAGGCAGTGTGGCAGGGCTTATGCGCATTTTCTCATTTCAACGTTTTCTGTCTGAGTCTCATCCATTGCGGCTTTCTGCGCTTCCTGCACCAGACGTTGTCTTTCTGCCTCATTGTCCTTGTCCTGAGGATTGAAGCTATTTTCAAACGCCGAAGGAACTAAGTTATAAAATTGATTGAACATCAAAGTGCCTCCATTTTCAGGTTTTATCAGTACTGTTTATACCAATCTGGAAAATAAACTGATCATCTGGATGTGTCTGGTGGAGCAAACTTACAAGGGCATGGATGCCCTTGTGTAAGCGCCCATGGATGGCTTGAGCGGTTTGCGGAACCAGATATGTCCAGATCAGAAAATGACTTAGAATGGTATTAGTCATATTAATACCGACAAATTCTGCAATATTAATACCAACAAAATAAATGCCGCTGAGTCAGCGGCATTCGTGTTGGGGAGAATTATACCCATAGATTGTATAAAAGTCGACCACTTATTATACAGGCTAAGTGACGATCTGTTATACCGGTCTAAACATCGTAGGTCGTCGATGCAGTATCACCGCCGGTCCCTGTCCAGTTGGTATGGAAGAATTCACCACGGGGACGATCAATTCGCTCATAAGTATGAGCACCAAAGTAATCGCGCTGGGCCTGAAGCAGGTTCGCTGGCAGGCGTGCTGTCGTATAACCGTCAAGGAAAGTCAGTGCTGATGTGGTACATGGCATCGGAATTCCTGTTTCCAGAGATTTAGCGGCAACTTTTCGCCATGCAGCCAGACAATTATCCAGAATGTTTTTGAAGTAATCATCTGAGCCAAGAAAAGCCAGCTGAGGATTGTTCTCAAAAGCATCACGGATATTACTCAGGAATGCTGAACGGATGATACAACCGCCACGCCACATCAGTGCCACATTGCCGTAATTCAGATCCCAGTGATTCTCTTCTGAGGCTTCACGCATCAGCATAAACCCTTGCGCATAAGAGATAATTTTGGATGCCAGTAAGGCCTGACGCAATGATTCAATCCACTCTTGTTTATCGCCTGCAACTGGTGCGATGGTTTTAGCAAAACTTTTTTCTGCTTCAACCCGTTGATCTTTCAATGCAGACAGACAACGGGAGAAGACAGATTCAGAGATGAGTGTCAGCGGGATACCGAGATCCAGTGCATTAATACCCGTCCATTTGCCGGTACCTTTTTGTCCGGCAGTATCGAGTATTTTATCAACGAGTGGTGCGCCATCTTCGTCTTTGTAACCAAGAATATCGGCTGTGATTTCAACAAGGTAGCTGTCCAGCTCTGTTTTATTCCAGTCAGAGAAGACTTGTTGCATTTCATCCGCTGTCATGCCCAGTCCGTCTTTCATAAACTGGTAGGCTTCAGAGATCAGCTGCATGTCTCCATATTCGATACCATTATGTACCATTTTTACAAAGTGACCGGCACCATCTTTACCGACCCAGTCACAGCAAGGTTCATTGGTTTCTGTTTTTGCGGAAATCGCCTGAAAAATGGGTTTCACCGCCTGCCATGCTTCCGGAGAGCCACCCGGCATAATTGATGGTCCGAAGCGTGCACCTTCTTCACCGCCGGAAACGCCGGTGCCAATAAAGTGAATGCCTTTTTCTTTCAGGGCTGCGACCCGGCGGTTGGTATCCGGATAATTTGTATTCCCGCCATCGATGATAATATCTCCCTGATCGAGTAATGGGACCAGCTGTTCGATGAAAGCATCGACCACAGCACCGGCACGAACCATCAGCATGACTTTTCTTGGTGTTTCCAGTTTGCTGACCAGATCTTCAAGCGAGTAAGCGCCGATAATATTTGTTCCTTTGGCCGGCCCTGCGAGAAATTCATCTACTTTTGCGGTTGTCCGGTTATGTGCAACGACCTTAAAACCGTGGTCGTTCATGTTAAGAATCAGGTTTTGCCCCATAACAGCAAGACCAATTACACCAATATCGCCTTTCATTTGAATTTCTCCTTTACGCAATTTTTGTTGCTGCGTCTGAATCTAAATACCACTCGGTCTTACCCTGATATGACTGAATTTTTGCGGCCGGGTAGAGTAATTTATCTGCTGGAATTGTGCTGATTTCGTGAACGATATCGGCTTTACCTGCACCCAGTACAAGATAGCTGATTCGCTTGGCGGCTTGCAGAACCCGTGCTGACTTGGAAACCCGCTTTTGTCCGGATTCCGGATGAGATGCGACCACCGCCAGGCGCTCTTCTGAATAATCGGTTGCTCCGGGGAACAGTGAGGCGGTATGACCGTCAGCCCCTACACCTAAAAGAATCCAGTCAAAGACAGGAATACCGTTTGTCTGAGAAATTGTGTTTGCCATCTCATCAGCAAATCGCTGTGCTTCTTCTTCCGGGTCATTTTCTCCGATAATGCGATGAATATTTTCTGCCGGAATGTCGATGTGACTGAAAAGCAGTGCATTTGCTTCACCAAAGTTACTTTCAGCATCGTCCGGCGCTACGCAACGTTCATCGCCCCACCAAAAATGTAAATTCTGCCATTGTACTGAAGTGGCATAAGGTGCCTGAGCCAGTTGCTGAAACAACATTTTTGGGGTGCTGCCACCGGATAAAGAGATATGAACAGGGCGGCCCTGCTCGCTGAATACTTTTAAATCCTCTGCCAGTGAATGGACAACTTCATCAGCAGTCTGAAAAATTTTATGGTTGATCATAATTCGCAGTAATCCGTGTTGGTCAGGTTTTTACATGGGAAGCGCCAGGTGCGGCCATCGTTTGTTAACAGATCATCCGATTCTTTTGGTCCCCAGGTACCACAGGCATATCCGTACAGGGACGTTGGATCTTGTTTATAGTCAAGAATAGGCTGAACGAATTTCCAGCAGGCTTCTACCGCATCTGTTCTTGCAAAGAGTGTCGCGTCCCCGTTTAGCGCATCGAGCAGAAGTCTTTCATATGCGGTCAGCATCTGAGTTTCTTCCAGAGAGGCATAGTGGAACTCCATCGAAGCTTCTTTGGCTTTAAATCCTGCACCGGGTTGTTTCAGTCCAAAACTCATCAGGATGCCTTCATCAGGCTGAATACGAATGACCAGTTTGTTTTCTGGTGCATTCTGGCCAAAGACCGGGTGCGGTGTTTGTTTGAAATGAATCACAACTTCTGTCACCCGTGTCGGCAGGCGTTTTCCTGTACGGACATAGAAAGGCACATTGTTCCAGCGCCAGTTGTTGATAAACATTTTTAACCCGACGTAGGTTTCTGTTCTGGAATCTCCGGCAACGCCGGGTTCTTCGCGATAGCCGGGAAGAAACTGTCCGCGAACCTCTGAGCCGGTATATTGTCCGAGCACCAGATTATTTTTCAGGTCGTCTTCCGTGAGTGGTTGCAGACTTTGCAGGACTTTATTCACTTCGTTACGGATTGAATCAGCATTGATGGCACTTGGTGGCTCCATGCTGACCATCGCCAAAACCTGAAGCAGGTGATTCTGGAACATATCCCTGACGGCGCCGGAGCCATCGTAATATCCGCCACGTTCTTCAACCCCCAGAAACTCAGCGCCGGTGATTTCAACGTAGTCGATGAAGTTACGGTTCCAGAGGGGCTCAAACATGCCGTTGGCGAATCTGAATACAAGCAGGTTTTGCACCGTTTCTTTACCCAGATAGTGGTCGATCCGGTAGATTTGATGTTCTTTAAAGTGTTGATGAATGTCGATATCCAGCTGTTGTGCTGAGGCGAAGTCATAACCGAATGGTTTTTCTATCACCAGCCGCTTCCATCCGTCTGTTTCATCATGGAGACCATGTGCTGCGAGGCATTGGGGTATGACACCATACAGGCTTGGCGGTGTGGCCAGATAGAAGAGGGTATTTCGCTGTTCAAACTGATATTGTCCGGCAAGCTCGTCTAATTTATTTTTCAGCTTGTGGTAGTCATCGACATCTGCTGTATCTACAGACTGATAATGAATGTGCCGGCAGAAAGCATCCAGTGTTTCCGGTGTGGTTTTCTCCAGTTCCTGAAGCGACAGTTTGAGTTTATCCCGGTATGATTCATCGCTGTATGAAGTCCGGCTTGCACCCAAGATGGCAAATGATTCCGGAAGTTGTTCATTTTCATATAAATGATAAAGAGCAGGGATGAGTTTACGATAGGTGAGATCACCAGACGCACCAAAAATCACGATGCAACTATTTTCAGGTATGACCATCATATTTCCCTTTGAAACGAAGTACTGAATGAGAACCGTAAGGTAGCAGTAGCTTACGCAAATAAAAAACAGGCTCTTCCTATAAAACTGATAGATAAAATCAATATCGATTCATATAGTCAGAGCAAAATTAGTCTCAGCCAAACGACCTGAAATCTGTAGCAACAAGTCGTTTGGTTGTCTGCTATTGTCTATGATATTTTGATTTGCATCAATGGCGGCGCTGTTTTTATTTTGACTTCGTTGATCTGTTTTGTGGAAAGTTATTTTTCCACATTTTGTCAGAGAATACCGATTCAAAGATGATAGTTATTATGCAGAATTCGTTTATTTATCCGGGTGATGATTCGGGCCGGTGCAATAGGGGCGCATATTCAGGAACGGCTGTTTCAGTATATACCCATATATGGGTATAAAACAGTGACCCGCGATAAACAGCCCCCGGCTAAATTAATGTTTTTAAATATTGTTTCACCTGTTTGATATGTGTTTCTTTATCAATCGGGGTGCACTGACGAATATCCAGAAATACATCGGCATAAAGCTGGAATATATCTTTTTCCAGAAAAAGCAGGTAAAGCCGGGGATCAAGATGTCCGGTGACGGCCATGTTGGTCATAATCTGGATTGACTCTGCAAGGTTTTTCGCTTTTTTGTATGGTTTGTCTCCGGAAGTCAGGGCTTCAAAAATGTCGGCAATGGCCATCACCCGGTCCTGAATCGATAATTCTTCGGCCTTGAGCGCTCTGGGAAAACCTTGCCCGTCAATTCTTTCCCGGTGATTGCCTGCAATATCCGGAACGTGCTTCATATGTTCAGGGTAAGAAAGCTCTTTGAGCATATTCCGGGTTTTATGAATATAGTTATTGATGATCGCCCGCTCTTCATCGGTCAGTGTGCCGGATGCAATCGATAAGTTATGCAGCTCCCCCCGGTTATAAAGCAGCGTTTCGGTGTGACCGGTCTCAGATGACTGAATATCCTCATTCCAGGTGATCAGATGTGAAGGTTTATCATCTAACAACTTTTCTGTAACAGGCAGTTCCGGCGCTTCAGTGGCACGTTTTTTATCCAGCCATGAAATGCCAGCCTGATCGTCCAGTGTGCGTGTCCAGGTGCGTTGTGAGATTTGCCTGAGTTTTTGTTGGTCGGCTTCTCCAAGCGAATGTGAACCAATATTACATCGTGCAACAAAAGTAAATTCCTCATCCAGCGTTTGATGGATGTGCTTCAGTTCTGTTTCACATGCCTGCCGGTCTTTCCCTTCTGCAATCTTTTGCCAGAAATCAGATACAGCCTGAGCTTTCAGCAGTTCAAAACGCATTCGGATTTCATGAATCCTGTCATAAACTGTTTCGAGTTTTGTCGCTTTATTGATTAAATATTCCGGTGTGGTGATTTTTCCGCAGTCATGCAGTCATGCAGCCAGGCGGCCAGATGCAGCGCTTCCCACTGTAACTCATCCATCTTGAAGTAAGGATAATAACGTTCATCCTGATCGACCGCTTCTGTCAGCCATTTGACCAGAGACGGAATTCTTTGGCAGTTGCCATTGCTGTAAGGTGATTTTGTATCAATAGCGGTCGCCACAGATTCAACCAGTGAGTGGAACATGCTCTTTTGTTGCTGGATATGATCAATATTTTCTTTGGCAACCTGAGCAAAACTTAACAGTTCGCCTAAGAAAGCATGTTTGTCCGTCTGTTCTCTGGTGAGTTCACGTTCGTATCCCAGGTTCAGAATTCCGGTCAGCTGATGGTGATGATCCATCAGCGGAAACAGGTAGATATCAGAATTATACAGGTTTTCGGCATATTTTTTGACGATATTATCAGCGCGTCTGATATGAACGGTTTCGCCACGCTGAAGCTGAGATTTGATCCAGGGGATATCTTTCAATAACACATTGATATCAATTTTGAACGGAATGATGGTATGACTTGCCAGTTTTGAAAATGTCTGACTCTCAGCCGTCAATGCGTAGAAAATGACTGTCTCAGCCCGTGTGACAAGATAGCTTTGATGCGTGATGGTTTTTGCCAGCGTTTCAGCATCATGGTTGCCGGCTGTTTCTTTCAGGAGTTTCAGAATGTCACTGAGTGTATTTTCCATCAGCTGCAATGATCTCGACAGGTCAGAGATTTCTTTAATCGCTGAGCGGGGATAGATTGATTTCCTGAACTTGAACTGAGTGATATTACCGGTTAGAGACACCAAAGCCGTCAGTGGTTTCGTCAGATGTCTGGCGATTAAAAATGCGAGAATAAAGCCACTGGCGAGTAAGATGATCGTCACCGTCAGCTGCTTGTCACGAAGTGACAGTAACGGTGCCAGCAGATCGTTTTTGGGTGTGGCTTCTGCCAGTAAAAGAGTAACATGTGGTGTCAGTACCACCGGGGTCAGCGTCACAGACCAGGTTGCCTGATTGTCTGAAACTGTTTCATAAATGACCTGTGTACTCATTCTGTTCATCACCGGCGCAAAGACAGATTGCTGCAGTTTTGCCTGGTTCCGGGGAGCTGGCGCCTGAGTTGAAACCGGTGAGTTATGCTGGCCCAGTACATTATATTGCTGATCGAACAGAATGAGCTGGGTTTGGTTGGAGAACCCGATATGTTTAATCTGTTCAGACAATGAAGCAAGCGTAAAATCAGCGCCGATGACATGTCGGCCATCCGGTGTTTTTCTGGAAAGGGTGATCCCGTGGGTTTTCAGGAAATAAAAGAAATAAGGCTCTGTTAAACGAATTTTTCCGTCGTCACCGGCCAGAATGTACCACGGCCTTTGACGTGGGTCGAACTGATTGCTGTTGTCTTCCCGGTAATCTGTCTGCCGGAAGTTTTCGTCCAGATAGTAGAATTCATTTTTCCCGTCTGTCCGGGTTTTATTCATATAAAGAATTGCGTTATCCGGTGCATGGAATCGCTTTTTGTCTTTCTCTTCGATGAGCGGACGAATGATAGAAAAGTTGCCTGCCTGATCGGCAAAATAGAGTGCAACCAGATGTGGATTTCTCTCAAAGACCGAAAAGGTTGATGCAAGCAGACGCTTGTCTTTTATCAGAAAGTCAGGTTCATCAGTGATGGTCGTATAGGCCAGAAAATCGAGCGTGGTTAAAACCGGACCAATATTTTGTTGATACCTGGTCTCAATTTTGCGGCTGTTTTCATAACTCAGCTGTTTTGCTGTCTCATCGAGTAATTCCTGAGCATGCTGATAACTGATATAAATCAGCACAATACCAACCAGTGAAGTGATGATGAGAAATAAACTGCCAATATGTAAACTCAGAGAATAACCACGTACTTTCATAAACCTATCCTGCTAACTGCGTCAAGATAAGTATTGTCGAAGGTCGGGAGGTTGACAAAGAATGAGGAAACTTAATCTGTTGCTTTTATTTAATAATGTGGTGTCTGAGAAAAGGAAATCAAAGAAGCTGGTTCAATGTCACAAAAAAATGTAACAGAGATAGGTAGTGGAAAATAAAATTGAGCCACATAATGAGCGAATAAAAAATATATCCGGCTGTTTATATTGAGTGTGATTAATATATCATGAAAATAAAAAAGCCCTTGAATAAAGGGCTTTGAATATAATAACGGACCAAAATAAGTGATTAGGTCATTCACATGTTTATTTTACGCCGCAGTTACCATCTGAAACAAGCATACCTGTGTTTGCACCTGCTGCTTTCTTCACGATAGAAGGAATACATTTTGCGTCATCCAGGCTGTAGCTGTAAGGAATGCTGACAGATGTTGTAGAAGTTGGGTTTGGACCAGCAGGGTGCATTTTGCTTGCATCTTCTGACCAGGTCACATTATCGTAGATATTACCGCTGACATCCCAGTAACCCATGTCATTGGTATAGAATGTACCAATTGGGTTTTTAGAATCTTTAAAGTAGTTATTTTCAGCTTTGATTTTACCACCGATGCGTGGGTTCATTCCTGAAGCGCGCTGACCTTCAAAGAAGTTGTTATATGAGTGAGCTGTTGCGCCACGTAGTAATGGTGTACGGGATTTCAGGTTTTTGTAGTAGTTGTGGTGGAAAGTGACAGGGCCATTATCTGTATCGCTGTTACTGTGACCAACCAGGCCGCCACGATCTGAATTCATCAGAATACTATATGATAAAGTGATGTATTTTGAGTTGTTTTTCACATCAAACATTGCATCATAGCCGTCTTTTTCACCACCGCTTGCTTCAAGTGTTACGTGGTCAACCCAAACGTTGCTGACATTTTTTTCCATACCGATGGCATCACCACCGTTAGAGATTGGAGAACCTGATTTTTTCACGTTCTTAATATGAACGTTACGGATGATAACGTTTGAAGCTTCACGCAAGTGAATACCAAGCTGGTCAAACAGCGCACCTTTGCCGACACCCAGAATGGTGACGTTGCTGACTTTTTTCAGGTCAATTGCATCAGCACGTGTATTACAGCTTTTGTTTGAACTTTTCACCTGTTCAGTGTTGCCGTGATTAATTGTACCTTCTACTTCGATGATGATTGGTGTATCAGCAGAAGCACGCTCACACAATGCAGTGTTGATTTCTGTTCCTGTTGTTGCGTGAACAACTTTACCGCCCTGACCACCTGTTGTTCCGCCATTCAGCGTTGCATACCCATCAGCTGCGAGTACTGAACCGGAAGCCAAACCAAGTGCTGCAGCAACAACAACAGATAAAATACGTTTATTGTTCATTACATTTATTCCTTAGATACAAATTATTGAATATTTTTTAATTTTATTTATTGAAACGGTTATTCATTAGGTTAATTAATGTTTTCTGTAGCCAATATGTGTTAGCAATTATTTATTATGTAAGCTCCTTCTTGAATTTATGATGATTTAACATCAAAATATTTTTTGGCGAATATAAATATCATTCATTAATTCAATAAAACAAAATGAAGTATTATTAAATTTGAAACGCCATTTCTATTTGATTTTAATTTACCACGAATTCCTGAAAAGTGAGATTAATTTTTTAGAGATTAAGGGGGGAGATCATATTTATATCGCTAAAATACTAAGTAGTTCGGTATTTTTATCTGATTTTAGTAATATGATTGAAACTTATTATTGATATTTAAGAGATCTGTATATTGTCGATGTGTTCTGTAAAATAAAAATATGCTGTTCAATTTTAAAAATATACCTAAGTGATCTCAAGATGCAGGATTCTGAAGCGAAAGATTGGCTTCAGATTAAAGGATAGGTGATTAAAGGTCACTCAGAGGGATACCAGACAGAAAAGACATGCTGCGCCATTTCTGACGCGGCATGTCTGTTTATCGATATCTGTCTCATCCCCAAAAGTGGCGTCTTGTATAGGGCGGGTGATTCATCACCTTGTGAGGGCAGAGAATCGATCTTTTAAAGCGCAAGCCTTTATAGCACAAGGCCGGCAACCGCCGCAGAAAGCAGACTCACCAGTGTTGCCCCATAGACCAGACGGAAGCCAAAGCGGGAAACAACATTTCCCTGAGATTCGTCAACCCCCTTAATTGCCCCGGCTACAATCCCGATCGAGGCAAAATTAGCAAATGAGACTAAAAAGACCGATAAAATACCCATGCCACGTTCAGTGAACTGCGCGGCAGTTTTCTGAAGTTCCAGCATGGCAACGAACTCATTAGACACTAATTTGGTTGCCATAATACTACCGGCATGGAGTGCATCCTGTTCCGGAATACCAATGATCCATGCCAAAGGATAGAAAACATAGCCCATCAGTTCCTGAAAACTGAGGCCGAAAATAGCTGAGAACATTGCATTCATTGCCGTGATCAGGGCGATGAAGCCAATCAGCATCGCTGCAACAATCATCGCAACCCTGAATCCGGCAAGAATATAGTCGCCCAGCATTTCAAAAAAGCTTTGATTTGCGTGCAGGTGGCTTAACTGAGGCTCGGGTTCATCATCCGGATGGTAAGGATTGATCAGTGATAAAACCACAAAGGTACTGAACATATTCAGGATAATTGCAACGACAACGTACCGGGGTTCAAGCATGGACATATACGCACCGACAATCGACATGGATACTGTCGACATGGCTGTTGCTGCCATGGTGTACATCCGCCGGGATGACTGTTCACTGAGAATACCTTTGTATGCGATAAAGTTCTCTGACTGGCCGAGCAGCAGCGAACTGACAGCATTAAAAGATTCCAGTTTTCCCATACCATTCACTTTTGACAGCAGTGTGCCAATCAGACGAATAATCAGTGGTAATACTTTAAAGTGCTGGAGAATACCAATCAGGGCAGAAATAAAAATAATCGGGCATAAAACGTTTAAAAAGACAAAGGCCATGCCTTGCTGACTCATATTGCCAAATACAAAGTTGCTGCCCTGAGCGGCAAATTTCATCAGTTGATCAAAAAAACCTGACACTGATGTTACAGCGTATAGTCCGGCTTCAGAGTGAAGCATAAACCATGCGACCGAGACTTCGATCACCAGGAGTTGCAGAATGTATCTGATCCGGATGTTTCGGCGGTCATAGCTGACAAGCAGCGCAAGTAATGTGATGACAAATAACGTCAGTATAAAATGCAGAACAGATTGCATATCGGCGTGTAATCCTTTTCTTTATGGGGAATAAAACGGTGCCGATCATACCGGCTGAATTCGATTAATGATAGCTTTGTCACTATTTTGAGGTCAAATTCTGCGCGGATGAGGTTTTTATCGTGAAATGGTGATTTGAATAATGCAAAATGCGAATGAATTTGCGTTTTGCAAATAATATATGAGTTTATCTGCAATAATATGGCTTGATGAGAAACGAGAAACCAAAAAAATTGATTAAAAATCAATAACTTAATTGTTTTTGTAAAAGTTGGCACGTAAAGTGCTTTATATACGCTGACCCTTTTAAGCCGAGGGTCACCTAGCCAACTGACGTTGTTAGTGAACCTATTTGTTCATATTAATAGCCAATCACAAGTTTTGTGATTGGTTTTTTTTTGCTTTTTTTCAGGTGGCTTATTATTTTTCGGGTCAATTTACGGGTATTTGTTGAGTCAATCGCAGAAAAATATTCATATCATTGTACTTATCATTTGGATTAAACATTGATCAGACTCTGTTCACATAATGATCATGTTGGTCTTTTTTGAACGGTCGGTTCTGTTATCTTCATCTTTGTCTGGCAGTGAAACTTATTGGTGTGACTAGATTGTCATATTTATCTGTTATTTTGCCAGCCCCCCTGATAAAAACAAAGTGAAGGACAGATATGAAGTATTTATTGACAACTCAGGGTCTGATTTGTGGCTTGGGACTTGCGTTTGCAACCGGTGCAAATGCGAGCTTTTCTCTAAAATCAGACAGTAATTTCTATACGGTTGATACCAATGCTGGTGTCGTGTTTAGTGTTCGCCGGACAGATAACAATGTCAGTACACAATCTGCTGGTGATATTGCCTCATTAAAAATTAATGGCAAAGAGTTTCAGAATCAGTCTCGTGGCTCTCAGATTAATGCCGGGTTTGACTGGCTGTATAAAAATACCTCTGATGTAAAAGTAAGTGCCACAAAAATTGGCTCTGATTATATCAAAGTCACGGTCAAAGCAGGAAAGCTGACCCACTATTATATGGCGCGTAAGGGCTATCCGAATATTTATATGGCCACCTATTTTACCGGTGAGCCGGATGTTCACAACCACGTTCGTTATATTCTGAGAATGAAACGTAGCCAGCTTCCTTATGGGCCGGAACCTTCTGATATTTCAAAAACGACCTCAACCGTTGAAGCAAGTGATATTTTTGCTTTAAGTAATGGTGAAACCCGCTCCAAGCATTATTCAAATCAGCGCCTGAAAGACTGGAAGTATATTGGTGCGACGGGTAATAATGTGGGAGTTTGGGTTGTCAGAGATGGCATGGAAGGCAGTTCAGGCGGGCCTTTCTACCGAAGCTTACTCAATCAGGGCACTGCCGGTGATCAGGAAATTACCTACATTATTAACTATGGTCAGGCGCAGACTGAAAGTTTCAGACCCGGCATTCTGAACCATTATACGCTGGTGGTAAATAAGGGACAGGCACCTTCAACCGATATTGACACCAGCTGGTTCAGTAAAATGGGATTAACCGGCTATGTTGCTGACAGCAAAAGAGGCCGGGTTTCTGGTGTCGGTATTAACAACCGCAATACAGATTATGACTATACGGTTGGTTTTGCCAACAGCAAAGCACAGTACTGGGCTGATGCTAACATTGCCAGTGGCTACTTCAGTACGCCGTATATGTTGCCTGGTACCTATGACATGACAATCTATAAAAATGAGTTGGCGGTACAGAAACAACAGGTCACCGTCACTGCTGGTAATACAACCGTTCTCCACACGATTAGTATTCAGGATGATCCGGGGAATGATGGTGTGATCTGGCGGATTGGGAAATGGGACGGCTCACCGCAGGAGTTCATGAATGGCAGCAAGCTGACAACGATGCACCCTTCGGATGTCCGGATGAGCAAATGGGATGGCTCAAATTTCATTGTGGGGAGCAGCAGCACAAATAGCTTCCCGGCTTATATCTGGAAGGATGTGAATAACAACCACGTGATTTATTTCCGCTTAAATGCCTCACAACGGGCAAAAGCGCATACATTGCGGTTTGGTATCACTGATGCGATGGCTGGCGGCCGGCCACAGATCAAGGTCAATGACTGGACTTCCAAAATACCATCCGCTTCTTCTCAACCTAAAACAAGAAGTCTGACAACCGGCAGCTATCGGGGGAATAACACTACGTTTGAATACAGTATTCCGGCCAGTGCATGGAAAAACAGTGATTCAGACTGGAACAGTCTGGTGATCAATGTTGTGAGTGGTACAACATCGTCCGGGTATCTTTCACCGGCAATCAGTGTCGATGCCATTGATTTGCTGAAATAAGTATTTGTCTTTCCGCAGAGCGGCATTGTTCACTCTCCGGGGATGAAACCACAGTTATCACCGTCTTGTCAGACCGGGCCGCCCGGCATGATGCGACGGTGATTTTTAATCTGAGTTCAGGGTGAGCAGGCAGGGTAAGTGCTCGGACATATAATCAATAAAGACCCGCAACCGGGCCGGCATATACTGCGTCTGGGCATATTGCATCACAACAGCACCGTGGTAACTGCTTTTGATCGTCCAGCGGGTCATCAATTGCTCGACTTCTCCTGCAGCCAAAGCTTCCTGAACCACAAAGTCATGAAAAATCCCAATGCCTAATCCATGTCTGACACCGTTGAGCCGCAGCTGAGAATGATTGACAGCATATCTCCCTGTAACCTCGACAGTGTGAGATTCTCCCTCATGCACAAAGGTCCAGATGTGATCTTTATTGTGTTCTGCCAGATACAGGCAATCATGATGAATCAGTTCTGTCGGATGTTGTGGCCTGCCATAAGTTTTGAGGTATGCGGGGCTGGCACACAGGACCAGATTGGTTTGTCCTAATTCTTTCATGACCAGAGTTTCATCCGGTTGATCTGTCAGACGAAAGGCAATATCAATGTGATTCCGGAACAGATCGACCGGACCATCCACCGAGCGGAGTTTTAACTGAATATCCGGGTATTGTTTCAAAAACGGTACTACGAAGGGTTGTAACACTGAGTTCAAAAACGCTTCGGGCGCTGCCACCGTCAATGCTCCTGAAGGGCGCTGATGATCGGTTGCTGAAAGCTCCACGGCACGCTGTGCCGCATTCAGCATCAGCAGGCATTGATCATAAATCTGTTGCCCTGTTTGGGTAATCACCAGTTTCCGGGTGGTTCTTTCCAGTAACTTCACCGATAAGGCTTGCTCAAGCCGGGTAATCAGCTTACTGAGTGCCGATGGTGTGACATCAATTTTCGCGGCAGCAGCAGTAAAACTCCCTTCATTGACAATCAGAATAAATGTTGCCAGATCGGGGAGCAGGCTGATGAGTTGTGTCTGTTGCATTGTGATTTACCTTTGCACATGAAGACTTAATTTTACAGATTGATGAATTCAATTCAATAATGATTTTCCTCCAAGAGGGATAATGACTTTGGCAGTGATGGATTACACTTATGACAAGGTCAGAAAAATATCCTGATTTTTACAGTGTAAACAGGTTTCGTATCCGAATGCTGTTTATGACGTATGATACTGATAATAAAAGGAAACAGAGTATGTCATCTGGGTTTTACCAACATATTCAGCAACAGCTGGAGATTGTGAAAGAAGAAGGTCTGTACAAATCTGAGCGGGTGATTACTTCTCCGCAGAAAGCAGCGGTTGAAGTGGCTGGCGCGAATGAAGTACTGAACTTTTGTGCCAATAATTATCTGGGGCTGGCGAATCACCCGGCGTTGATTGAAGCTGCGAAAGCCGGTATGGAAACCCACGGTTTCGGCATGGCTTCGGTCCGGTTTATCTGCGGTACTCAGGATATTCATAAACAACTGGAACAGAAGTTATCTGCATTTCTTGGTCAGGAAGACACCATCCTCTATACATCTTGTTTTGATGCCAATGCTGGTTTGTTTGAAACGCTGTTGGATCAAAACGATGCCATTATTTCTGACGCCTTAAATCACGCTTCGATTATTGATGGTGTGCGCTTATGTAAAGCAAAGCGTTTCCGCTACGCCAACAATAATATGGCTGAACTGGAACAACAGCTGATTGCTGCGACAGAAGCAGGTGCACGGCATAAAATGATCGTGACCGATGGCGTGTTCTCTATGGATGGCGTGGTTGCGAATTTACCGGGCATTTGTGATTTGGCCGAAAAATATGATGCACTTGTGGTGGTTGATGACTCTCATGCCGTCGGCTTTATGGGAGAAAACGGCCGCGGTACACATGAATACCATCAGGTCATGGACCGGGTTGATATCATTACCGGGACGTTGGGTAAAGCCATGGGTGGTGCATCTGGCGGCTATACTTCAGGGAAGAAAGAAGTGATCGACTGGTTACGACAGCGTTCCCGGCCTTATCTGTTCTCAAACTCGGTGGCTCCGGCCATTGTGGCTGCATCGATTCGGGTGCTCGATTTACTGGCTGAAAGCAGCGACCTTCGAAGTCAGTTATGGCAGAACGCTGCGCACTTCCGCACAAGAATGACGGAAGCCGGATTTAAGCTGGCAGGCGCTGATCACGCCATTATCCCGATTATGTTGGGAGATGCGAAAGTGGCGGCAGAGTTTGCAGAAAGAGCGCTGACACAGGGCATTTATGTGGTGGGCTTCTCTTATCCGGTGGTGCCGCAAGGACAGGCGCGGATCCGGACACAAATGTCAGCCGCGCATACGATAGAGCAGTTGGATCGGGCAATTGATGTGTTTATTCAGACCGGACGTGACATGGGCATTATCACCTGAGCGGTGAGCCAGTGTGAGATGAGGTATTCTTTATGAAAATCAAAGCACTATCGAAAATGAAACCAGAGCCGGGTATCTGGATGACATCCGTTGAGATGCCGGAGCCCGGCCACAACGATTTGCTGATTAAAATCCGCAAGACGGCGATCTGCGGAACCGATGTACACATTTATAACTGGGATGAGTGGTCACAGAATACGATCCCGGTGCCGATGGTTGTCGGTCATGAATATGTGGGCGAAGTCGTCGGGATGGGTCAGGAGGTTCGTGGTTTTACGATTGGTGACCGGGTTTCCGGGGAAGGGCACATCACCTGCGGGCATTGCCGGAACTGTAGGGGAGGCAGAACGCACCTTTGCCGGAATACCATCGGGGTTGGCGTGAACCGGACCGGCGCATTTGCGGAGTATCTGGTGATTCCTGCTTTTAACGCCTTTAAGATTCCGGACGAAATTTCCGATGATCTGGCGTCGATATTCGACCCGTTTGGCAATGCGGTGCACACCGCGTTGTCGTTTGATCTGGTGGGGGAAGATGTGCTGATCACCGGGGCCGGGCCAATTGGCATCATGGCTGCAGCGGTTGCCCGCCATGTCGGTGCCCGTCATGTAGTGATCACGGATGTGAACCCTTACCGGCTGCAGCTTGCAGAGCAAATGGGGGTGACCCGCGCTGTGAACGTTGCAGAACAGAAGCTGGAAGATGTGATGTCTGAGCTGAAAATGACGGAAGGCTTTGATGTCGGGCTGGAAATGTCCGGTGTTCCGGTCGCATTCAATTCGATGCTGAAAGCGATGACTCACGGCGGCCGAATGGCACTGCTGGGAATTCCACCTTCACAAATGGCGATCAACTGGAATGAAGTCATTTTTAAAGGGCTGGTAATCAAGGGCATTTATGGCCGGGAGATGTTCGAAACCTGGTATAAGATGGCGAGCCTGATCCAATCGGGCTTAGATTTAACCCCAATCATCACTCATCATTTCCCTATTGATGATTTTCAAAAAGGCTTCGACGTCATGCGTAGCGGGGCTTCCGGGAAAGTGATACTGAACTGGGACTGATTTTCTGAGCGCTTCGGATGGGGCGCTTTTTTGTTTTGCTGGTTATGTATGCATGATCAGTAAAATGGAAGATAGGGCGGTATTTAGCCCCAAAAAAAGCCCTAATTTAGCCCCATCTATCGGTGGTTTGTTGGATGGTCATGAATGTTTTGAATTAGTTTTGTCCCGTTGTGTTATCGGAGCAGAACCCTTTTTCGTGCCTATACTGCAACCTCGCATACGCGTTTTCTCTGATAGTATATTTAACAGAATACTGATAAGTTCTTTGGATACTGATAGTTAACCGTGCGTGTTTTTACTGGTCCAACGAGGTAAACGCGCATGCGCACGAATAAAATGTCATAACAACAAGGAGAGTTCAGTGAAAATAACAGTGTTAGATGACTATCAAGATGTGGTCAAAACCTTAGACTGTTTCGATTTACTATCACACCATGATGTGTCAGTTTTGAATGAGACACTCCCTGAATCGGAGTTGGTCGCTCAACTTCAGGCATCAGATGTTCTTGTTCTGATTCGAGAGCGGACAGTAATAACAGAATCCTTGCTATCACAATTGCCTAATCTCAAAGTCATTAGTCAAACTGGCAAAGTCAGCAACCATATTGACGTGAATTTATGTGAAAAGTACGGGGTTCGGGTACTGGAAGGGCGCGGGTCTCCGATAGCACCTTCTGAGTTAGGTTGGGCTTTAATTATGGCTGCTAGTCGTTACATTCCTGGTTATTCTGCGAACCTTAAAAATGATAAATGGCAAGACTCAGGTGGGCTGGGTTTAGGTCGAACTCTAAAAGGCTTAAATCTTGGTATTTGGGGTTACGGAAAAATAGGGCAACGAATTGCTCAATATGCTAAAGCATTTGAAATGTCGGTTGTTGTTTGGGGGAGTGAGTCGTCAAGGAAACTAGCGCTTGAACATGGCTTTGAAGCTGCTACTTCCAAGGACGCGTTTTTTACTGGTTCTGATATCGTTTCACTTCACCTGCGCTTAAATGATGTGACCCGAGCGTGTGTAAAAGCCTCAGATTTAAGGTTGATGAAAGCAGACTCTCTGTTTGTAAACATTAGCCGTTCAGAGCTTGTTGAACCATCAGCTCTCTACAATGAACTTGTTTCTGTTCCAACTAAGCGTGCTGCTCTGGATGTCTTTGATGTTGAACCTGCATCACCCGATAGCGAAACGTTACTTTCATTGCCCAATGTTACGGCTACACCTCATCTGGGTTATGTAGAGAAAAATAGTTATGAACTGTATTTCAAAATAGCATTCGAGAATATTTTAGCTTTCGAGCAGGGGACAGTGTAAGTTTCAGCATCGAAGAACTCGTTGTTATAACCAACAATTTAAGCGTGATTCCTAACGCTTGAAGGGTGGGTGCTAAATTTTAATACAATGTTTACGGTGGTATGGTTGAGTTGAGTGGTAGCGTTAATCACCTTAATTGGGCGTTAGCTGCTTTTGGAAAGAATCATGGATGTAATAGACATAAAAACATTTGTTCCAAGTAAGGATTATGAAATCTCAAAGTCTTTTTACTCGGAAATTGGATTCAAATCAGAATATGTATGCGACGAACTCACGCTGTTTGAAAACGGAGATTGTCTTTTCTTTTTACAGCGCTTCTACAATGAAGATTTGGCCAAGAATTTCATGTTGCAAATTTGCGTTTCAGACATCTACGATGCACATGAGTTATGTTCTGAGTCGGCACACAAAACCAAAATTACGCCAATACAACAAGAGTCTTGGGGTAAGGTATTTTATTTATGGGGGCCGGCAGGTGAGCTGTTACATATTACACAGTTGGGCAGCTAACAAAGTGCTAAACACCTTCCCTTCGGTCATTGGGACAGCAACACAGGGAATGGTGTTGCTGTCCTGATTAATGGTTAATACTGGATATCCTCATTTGTTAAGGCTTGTCTGATGTTGATGCTCATCATTTCTCCCGATCTATCATGAGGTTTTCTCATTCGACTGTGATTCTTCCTTTATCCAGTTTATATAAGCGATTAATATCCGGGGTGCTGAACTACCCGTCCAGATATTCCCGCTCTAATTCGGTGATCAGGTTATGAATAAATACCTGAATCTGCCATAAATCCCGGTATTCGATCTGAGGATGACCCGAAAGAATCGCCTGCATTAACATCAGATATTCACGGGCTTTGAGATGGATATTCAAGTCGGTGCCTTCAGTTTCTGAACGCTTGACATTGAAGAGCCGATTTTCCTGTTCCGGGGTAAGTTTGGTTTGATGGAAATAGTTTGATGTGGGCATTGAAGCCTCCGTCTTGCGATTAAATATCAATCACCACTCAGAGGGACTAATCAATGGGTGATGAGCTGAACAAGGTTAGTCCTACCGTTCGCAAGAGACGGCCAGCATAAAGCTGCCTCATCCAGCTCACCATAATTCAGGCGTACTGAAATAACACATAAATGACCGACGGACAAGCCGGCATTTATGTGCCTTGCGATTGTAACGGGGGACTAAACCCGACACTATTTTATGCAGTGCGGAGGTAGGTTAATTGGGCTGACTGCTTTATTCAAGGCAGAAAAGTATGGTTTTAGTATGAGAGAGTGAGATCTGAGTCGTGTTTTTCCGGAAGGTGCAGAATCAGTTGTGTCTGTCCCGATTGGGTTTAGTCCGGTATGCATGCCAACGCGCTTCGGAACGAAAACAAGATTATCAGCCTATTCCATTAATATGACTCGCCATTTATTTTTCGGACAGGAATGCTTGAAAGCACCGCATTTTCAGCCATTCTCATATTAACCGCCAGGATAGCTTCAGAGCATTTTTCTGTGGTTACATAATGTGTTACACAACCGCACAGATCACAACGATGAAATTCGGCTTCTTTGTCTCCCCAGCAATAGAACACCGTTTTCTCTTTCGAGTGAATTTGCACCTGGTCAGGAGAAAAATATGCCCAGGCTGCGGCATAGCGGCGACAAATGGAGCAATTACATATACCGACTTCTTTCGGGAATATCTTCAACTCTAAGCGAACGTTTCCACAATGGCACGTTAATTCCATATAATGATTCCCCGTATTTAGTGTGCACCTCAAGTCAAAGGCGCTGGTTTAACTGTTAATCCTGTCGCCAAAGTCCGGTCCGATAATATCCCGTTTGTATGAACAGGCCCTAATTATTGATTGCTGATTTAATGTGAAAAATCTATCAATTTTTTCAACATCAGGCGGTGATTATATCTTGAATTATCATGTTCAAAATGTAAAAACTTTGTGGTGACTCACCCTTATTCATCAATCAACCGGAAGATAAATCATGGAAGCCGTAATAACACAGGCGATTGAACTAAGAAAGAATGGTAAACATCAGGCGTCAAGAGATTTGCTGACTCAGCTGTTGAATGATAATGGCTACTCCGGGAAGGCTCATTTGCATATTGCATGGTCATACGATAATGAAGGCAGAGAGCGGGAAGCAATCGCCCACTATCGGTCATCTTTATCTGGAAACCTGTCATCAACGGAGCGTTTTGATGCTTTGTTTGGTCTGGCATGCACCCTTCGTTGTGTGGGTGACTATGCAAAAGCACTCCACTACTTTGGGCAAACAATAGAAGAATATCCTGATTCTCCGGAGGTCAAGCCTTTCTTTGCCATGTGTTTATATAATTCCGGCCGCTACAAAGAAGCTGTCTCTCTGCTATTGGAACTTTTGGTTTCAACAACAGACAGTCAGGAGATTCAGGCCTATCAACGGGCTATTTCTCTGTACGCCAAAGATTTAGATCGAACATGGTAAGACGGGCACCTTTAATTCAAGGGACAGGAAAACATTTCTAACACAATCGGTACTAACTCCTGACCTGAGCCTTGAAATGACTCAACAGGCTTTCATTACAATGGGTGCAATTCAGTTGAACGGGTGAGCGCACCTCGATGTAGTTTATAAAATCAGGAGAAGAAGTATGTCTAAATTATCAAATCCGGTTGCGATGATGTTGCTGACCACTGCCATTAGTTTTGGCTTAACAGCATGTAACGACGATACAGCGAAAGAAAGTAGTGTTTCAGAAAGCAGTATGTCAGAAAGTACGCCATCAGAAAGTCATGTATCAGAAGGTGCAGCGACAGAGAGTGTGTCATCAGGAACAGTGGCGCCGGAAACTGCAGCACCAGAGGTACCAGTGAGCAATGACACCACAATCGAAAATGAAACAACAGAGTCGGAAGTCATGACTGAAGACTCTGCGACGGACAGCAAAACGGAATAATGCATCAAATAAAGTGAATGAGTGACCACCCTTTCTCTGGGGCGTCATTCCATTCACTTTTTATTTTGCTGAATTTTGAGATTTCATCAATATGACCCGCCATTTATCTTACGGGTCATTTATCTTACGGATAGCCAAGAGGTGAAAGCAATCAGAGCAGCTATTTCTGTACAACGCAGATTTCGATTGAATCTGTTCAAATGAGCACCATCGAAAACCTCAGTGTTATTTCCCGGTTATTTCCCGATCCAATCTGAGCGCGTAGCAGCCATAAGCTGCAAACCGTGCCAGTACAAAATGTACTTCCGGATCGGTAAAAAACTGCTCCAGCACGGCTTGTGCGTTATCGGTGCTGACCAATCCGGCGGTGGCGATGGTTTCATTTTCCCTGTAAGCCCTCAGCACAAACATGTGACTCAAATAAGCGGGGCCTGTGCTGGCACGGGTGGGTAACCGGGTCAGATCCGGTGGCGTGTCTGCAGGCTCCGCCTGAATAAATATCGGCCCATACTCTTTATAAGGTCCCGGACGGGAGAAAGGACAATAGCTGCCCAGAATAAGTTTTTCTCCGGGTTGTGCCCGGCGAAGCGTATCCCGGCACGGTTCTCCACCTTCGGCAATCAGGTGTTCCACTGGCTGGTTTTGGTCATCAAGACCTGCCTGTCTTGCCTTGGCTAAAAAATCCGGGCGAACAGGGGTGATGGTTATCATGGTGCACTCCTACAATAGTTGATTTGACCGGCACCAATCTAAACAAACCATGGGCCGGAGACGATCCGGATCTTGCGCAATTGAGTAAGATAATGAAAAACGCAAGATCCGGATGGTGCGCTTGTCTGCTTCATGTCAGGATAACCGCAGGATAAGCTGACAAGAGCAGGAAATATGGCAGAGATTCAGGCGCGGCTGCTACAGATAGCACATACCATTGAAGCAAATGCTGATGAGACATTAAGTCTGGAACAGTTGGCGAAACAGGCGGCAGTCAGCCCCTATTATCTGCAACGTAAGTTCCGGGAGATGTTTGGTATCTCCCCACGCGAGTATCAAAATGCGATTCGTATTCAGAGGATGAAACAGTTACTCAGACAGGGAGATACGGTCTCCGGAGCCATTTATGCGGTCGGCTTTGGCTCTGGCAGCCGGGTTTACGAACAGGTGAATCAGAAAATCGGGATGACGCCATCGGACTATCGTTCCGGAGGGCAGGATATGCACATTGCATTTGCGGTGCGGGAAACGGTATTTGGCCTGCTGATTATGGCGGCAACAGAACGGGGCGTGTGTTTTGTGCATTTTGGAGAAAGTATCGCGTCACTGATTCAGGCACTGCATACTGAATTTCCGAATGCGTTGCTGGATCCCACGCCGGACGCGGTGTCAGCGGAACTTGATTTGTGGATTGAAGCGCTGGAGCTGTATCTCGCCAGCCGGGGGCCAAGACCTGATTTGCCACTTCACCTGCGGGGAACGGCTTTTCAGGTGAGTGTCTGGAAATTTCTGATGAGCATCAAAGAAGGCCAGACAATGAGCTACAAGCAAGTGGCGGAAGGGATTGGTTCGCCCAAATCATACCGGGCAGTGGCAAATGCCTGTGGGGCGAACCATATTGCGGTGCTTATCCCCTGTCACCGGGTTCTGCGCGGCGATGGTCAGCGTGGTGGCTATCGCTGGGGAGAAGAGAGGAAGGTACGCTTACTTGAAAAGGAAAATCCCCGGAAAATAACCTGACTGCCATTTCAAATGTTTCAAAGAGTTTTATTGCGCTATATTTATTGGGCTGAGAATGAAAAACCCCGTGACTGATGAACGAAGGACGCCGCGTGAAAGGAAAAATTGTCGAGTGGTATGATGAAAAAGGCTACGGCTTTATTGCCGTGGCAAATCAGGAACGACGGATATTTCTCCATGTTTCTGAACTGAAACACAAGCATCTGCGACCCGCCCCTAACGATAGGGTGAGCTTTGACATTTGTGAAGATGAGCGCAAACGGCTGCGGGCGGTGAATGCATCGATGATCAGCATGAAGTCCTTTCCTCTGACCGTTCTGTTTGGTGGTTCATTTTTAGTGTTCGCCTGCGTGTCTCCGCTGGTACTTCATCGCCACCTGTTTTTTATTCCGCTTTATCTGGTCTTAAGTCTGTTCACCTGGCTGATGTATGCCTGGGATAAAGAAGCTGCGGAAAAAGGCCAGTGGCGGACCGCAGAAAACTCACTCCATTTCTTATCACTGGCTGGTGGCTGGCCCGGTGCTTTGCTGGCTCAGCAGCAGTTGCGGCACAAATCCAGAAAACAACCGTTTAAAACCATTTTATGGTTGACGATACTGGTGAATATCATCGTGTTTTTCTGGTCGTTTACAGCATCAGGATCAGAGATAATTCAGCAGGTGACGTCGCTGCTTCTGAACCCGTAAATCAGGACTCAAACACAAAAAAATCCTGCCTTAAGCTTCCCTTAAGTATTCCCGCTTAATCTTTGAATCAAAGTTCAGGGCGAGGAATTCATTATGTCATTAGCAATCGATCATGCGTCAGTCTGTTTAACCGTGATTGAACAGCATCACGCATTACGCCAGTGTGCCGAGCAGTATGTTGTCGATCGGTACGCGTCAGCATTTGATGCGCAAATCGAAGAATTTATGCCGGTTTTTCTGGCGTTACAACAACAGGGCGAGATTCAGTCAGTCTGCGGCTACCGTGCTGCGTCTGAAGAAACACTGTTTCTGGAGCAGTATCTCGATGCACCGGCGGATCAGCTGATTTCTGAACATTTCTCACAGCCGGTCAGTCGCGACTCTCTGATTGAATTCGGGCAGCTGGCAGCGTTCTCAAAAGGCTTTTCTCCTTTGCATTTTTATCTGATTACCCAGCATCTGGCAGCTCTGGATTATCAATGGTGTATTTGTACTGTCACTGATCCGTTATTTGCCCTGATGAAGCGAATGGGACTGAACCCGGTTGTGATAGCACAAGCCGATCCGGCACGGGTTGAAAATGCACATTTGTGGGGACGTTATTATCAGTCTCAGCCCCGGATTGTTGCCGGTAATATCCGGCAGGGTCTGCAATACCTGCAACAGTATATGGCTTTGCGGGCAGAGCGTTCACCAAACAGGAATATGAGTGTATGAACAGCAAAATTATCTCTGCGTTATCTGAGCATGCGCAACATCAGGGTGATAAAGCCGCTTTTATTGGCAGAAATCATGACGGGTCTGCCTGTGTACTGACGTATCGTCAGTTGCTGGAACAGGTTCAAAAATATGCGGCATATTTTCAGCAGCATTCTGCGCACTGTGTTGCCATCTATGCGGAAAACAGCCCGGCGTGGCTGGTGGCGGATTTAGCCGCAATGTATGCAGGCATTCCCTGCATTCCTGTACCGAAATTTTTCAGTCAACAACAAATTGACCATGTTTTATCGCAAACACAGGCGGATTTATTGATTCATGATCAGCTTCTGGATGGTTTTAGCGAAGCCGAAGGCGAAAAAATATGTGGAGAACTTGCCATCGGACACCGTGATTTGGCGGCAGCTTCATCGGCAGAGTCAGCGATATTATCTGAGAATATTCTGCCGGGGACAGTCAAAATTACGTTTACGTCTGGTTCGACCGGGCACCCGGAAGGGGTGTGCCTGAGCCAGAAGAATCTGGACGAGGTGACCCTGAGTCTGGCTGAAGGTATCCGCTCATGTGAAGGATTAGAGAAACACCTGGTGATGCTGCCTTTATCGACGCTGCTTGAAAATATTACCGGTGGGTATGTGCCTTTGTATCTAGGTGTGACCTCGGTTGTCCCGGATGGACGCTCTGTAGGATTAAGTGGTTCCAGCCAGTTTGATGCATTGCAGTGGATGCAGACATTACTCGAATCCCGGCCGGATACGATGGTACTTACACCCGCATTGTTACATGCGTTGGTGACCTTGAGTCAGCATCATGCTGAAGTGGTGTCTTCACTGAAGTTTGTCGCTGTCGGAGGCGCGCATGTCCCCAAAGCCGTGCTTGAGCAGGCTCGCCGGGCAGGTATTCCGGCATATGAAGGCTATGGCTTGTCCGAGTGTAGCTCTGTGGTCGCGCTGAATACGCCACAGCAGGACCGGCCCGGAAGCAGCGGGAAAGTGCTGCCGCATGTTCAGGTCCGGATCGCCGATGATGGTGAAATCTGGGTCAAAGATGGCATTGCCCTGGGATACCTTGGTCAGCCATTTGCGCAGACCTGGCTGGCAACCGGCGATTTGGGGACACTGGATGGGCAGGGATATCTGTATGTCCGTGGCCGGAAAAAGAATCAGATTATTACCAGCTTTGGCCGGAACATTTCCCCGGAATGGATTGAAGCCGAGGCGCAGCACTGGGAAGCATTGAGACATTTCTTTGTGACTGGGGAATCACAGGATCGGTTGTCTGCTGTGCTGGTCAGCAACGATGTGCAGGGCGCTATTGAAGCCGTGCAGGCACTGAATGAAACCCTGCCTGATTACGCGCAGGTTTGTCAGCTGATTTTTATCAAAGATTCAGAAACTTATCGTTCTTTTCTGACGGCGAACCAACGCCCGAGAAGAGCGGTGATCGAACAACAGACACAGGCATGGCTGAATAATCCGGGATTATACCGGGACACCATCGCCATCATCACACTGAATTTAACTATTGAAACTTTAGAGGTATCACTATGAGTCATTTTTTTACTACTTTACAGGAAGCAACCCGTCCGGCGAGAGAAGCGATGCTGAGCGCGCCGATAGTCGCAGCTTGTGAACGGGGTGACATTTCGCTGACACAATATCACCGCTTTTTGTCTCAGGCCTATCACCATGTGAAGCACACGGTTCCACTGTTAATGGCGTGTGGTTCACGTTTAGGCGAATCTCATGAGTGGGTAAGAGCCGCGATTGCAGAGTATATCGAAGAAGAAATTGGTCATCACGAGTGGATTCTGAATGATATTCAGGCGTGTGGTGGCGATGCTGAAGCGGTTCGCAATAATCAGGGCGAAGGTGCGATGGGTATGCCGATCGAACTGATGCTGGCTTATCTGTATCACAACATTGATCGCGGTCATCCGATGGCTCTGTTTGGCATGGTTTGGGTGCTTGAGGGAACCAGTGTCGGCATTGGTGCTCAGGTGGCAAAACAGGTGAAAAATACCTTAAACCTGGATGATGAGTCATTGACATATCTGACTTCTCACAGCGAGCTGGACCAGGATCACATCCGTTTCTTTGCTGAATTAATGGATAAAGTTGAAAACCCGCAGGAACAAGCGGCGATTATCGATGCAGCGAATATGGTTTTCCACCTTTATGGTCAAATGCTGCACTCATTAACGGCTTCGGTCTGAACGAATCAGGGAGTTCTTCAACATGCGTTTATTTAACCGATATACAGGAATGATTTCAGTGGCGCTGGCATCGTTTGTCTGCACGCTGCCTGCACAGGCAGCATCCGATCATCTGCTGAGCAGCATCCAGAAAAAATGGGCGGAATGCCAGTATCAGTCAAAAGATGAAGATAATCAGGTTTACTGTCTGGAAAATCTGGTGAAAATGAGTGAGAAAGCACTGAGTCAGCAGCCGGACCGTCCGGATTTGAAAGTCTGGCTGGCGATTAGTAAAAGTTCCCTGGCGGGGGCAGATGGTGGCGTGAGTGCACTTTCTCTGGTGAAATCAGCTAAAGTGTTACTTGAAGAAGTGATTGAACAGGCACCGGAAACACTGGATGGTTCTGCTTATACCAGTCTGGGGTCGTTGTATTATAAAGTACCGGGTTGGCCGATTGGATTTGGCAGCGATAAGAAAGCAGAAAAAATGCTGAAAAAAGCGCTCGAAATGAATCCTGACGGTATTGATCCGAACTATTTTTATGGTGATTTTCTGGCTGAAGATGGTCGAAAAAAACAGGCCATTGACTACCTGCAGCGGGCAGCGAAAGCCGCACCACGACCCGGTCGTGAGCTGGCTGACAAAGGGCGCCAGGCTGAAATCGCCAAACGTCTGAAAGATTTAGGTGTGTAATGAGAATATTGTTAGTCGAAGATGATGTACTACTCGGTCAATCAATGGTGACGGCGCTGAGCCGTCAGGGTTATACCGTTGACTGGCTGGAACGTGGCAGCGGGGTGGTGACCGCGCTGAAGACCGAGCAGTTTACAGCCGTCATTCTGGACTTGATGTTACCTGATATTGGCGGGTTTGAAGTCCTGAAATCTATCCGGCGTGCCGGATATGCGGTGCCGATTATGATTTTAACGGCCCGTGATGAAATTCAGGACCGGGTGCGCGGACTGGATGGCGGAGCTGATGATTATCTGGTGAAGCCGTTTGCGCTGGAAGAACTGCTGGCACGTTTGCGGGTGATGATTCGTCGCCTGTCCGGTGCAACAGACAGTCAGGTTGAAGTTGGTGATTTAGTGTTATCGCTGGACCGGCAGCTGGTTTCCTGTCAGGGACAGGAGCTTAAATTAACCAACAATGAATTTAAGATTCTGGCTTCTTTAATGAACAGCGCGGGCAGGGTGATGAGTAAAGATCAGTTACAGCAATCCCTGCATGGCTGGGAAGAGGGCAGTAGTGATAATGCGATTGAAGTGCACATTCACAATCTGAGAAAGAAAGTACCGGGCAATGTGATTAAAAATATTCGTGGTGTAGGGTATATCATTGAAAAATAAGCAACTGAAAAGTTATTCGATTAAAAAACGGGTGACATTCTCTGTGATTGTCATGTCATCTTTGTTCATTCTGATCTCTTTACTTTTCAGTTATCAGACTTCGCATCATGAAATATTAGAAGTGTATGATGCCCGTTTGGGGCAGACCGCCAAATTATTTTTACTCAGAATGCCTGCGCCAGAGCAGCACATGAGCGATATCGAGAGTAAAAAACGTTTGGAAAAGTGGATGAGGGATATCCAGATTTCCAGTCACAGCGAAAGTGATGAAACAGCCTATGGTCATCCTTATGAGCAAAATCTGGTGATTCAGTTTTACCATCATGGCCGGTTGCTTTGGAGTTCACATCCTGACTTTCATGAAATTGAACATGATCCCTCTTTCTCCGGCTTTGGTTACGTTGATATTGCTGGTGAGGAGTGGCGTTATTTTGAACTGCCGATGAGTGAACATCAGAAAAATGAATACATCATTGTGGCTGAGCGACAGTCTGTCCGGGACGAAATGATGAACGAGCTGGCGTTGTCTACCCTGATTCCGCAGCTGGCATTGATTCCCTGTCTTGCTTTTCTGATGTTCTTTTTGATTGAGCGGAATTTTGCCCCGGTCACGGAGCTGAAAAAAGCGATTGGTAAACGCAGTGTCAGTAAACTGGATAAGATCGTAGTCAGCCGCCCGACAGACGAACTGTCTGCGTTGGTGAATGCACTGAACCGGCTGCTATCCGAACTTGAGCGGGCCTGGAAACGAGAGAAACGTTTTACCCGAATGGCTGCACATGAGCTGAAAACGCCGCTGGCGATATTACGGCTCAATGCCGAGAATGCACTGATTTGTGATAAAGAAGAAGACCTGAAATCAGATCTGAAAAACATTTTACAAGGCATCGAGCGGTCAGATCGTTTGATTCAACAACTGCTGACGTTAGCGCGGGTCGAAAATCTGCATGAAATTGCGTTAAAAGATGTTGATCTGAAAAAGCTGATGCAGCGTGTGATGGGGGAGCTGGCCCCGCTGGCCCTGAAGAACCAGCAGGAAATGTCGTTCAGGGGAGATGACTGCATCATTCGTGGTGATGAATCCTTGCTCGGCATTTTGTTAAGTAATCTGGTGGATAATGCGATTCGTTATTCGGGGCAGGGCAGTCAGATTATGGCCAGGATTGAAGATGATCCTGAGCAGGTACGGATATTTATTGCGGATACCGGTCAAGACGTTTCACCCGAAGCCAGAGAAAAGCTATTTGACAGTTTTTATCGTTCGAACCGGGAAAAAGGTGATGGCGCAGGACTGGGGCTATCGATTACCAGAGATATTGTCCGTCTTCATCAGGGGAGTGTCGTGCTGCTGCCCAGAGCGAATGAACTGAATACTTTTGTCGTGTCACTGGCGAAAAAGCCGGATGTTGCTCCGGCAATCTCTTAATCCTCCGGGTCATTCTGGCCCGGCTCACCTGAAACATGAATTTTCAGTTTGTTTGGGTGCCTTCAGGTTGCCTGTCTATATCAAACGTATTTTTTATATATCAGTTTTATATAAGTCAAAGCCATATGGTCATACGCTCCGGCGAAAAGCTGGTAGGATAGTTGTGCCTGATTAATAAGGAGAATTTTAAATGAAGCTTAATAATAAAAAAATATTACTGACCGGAGCATCCGGTGGCATCGGTCGTGAACTGGCGGCCGCACTTGACGCGGCAGGGGCCAGGATTTGTCTGGCCGGACGAAATGAGCAAAAGCTGATGGCGTTAAAAGACTCGCTGCCTCATGCTTCCCGGCACTTCTGCCTGGCGGTTGATCTGACTCAGGATGATGATCTGGAACGTCTGAATCAGGCGGGCTTGCAATATCAGAAGGAAGGGCAGGGTTTCGATATTGTGATTAATAATGCCGGCGCCAATCAGTTCGCTTGTCTGACGGACCGCTCGATGCAGTCTGTTCGTGACGAGCTGAACCTGAATCTGACAGCGCCGGTACTGGTGAGCAAGTTAGCCTGCGGCTGGCTCAATCGTCCCGGCATTATATTGAATATTGGTTCGACCTTCGGCGGGATTGGTTATCCGGGGTATTCGGTTTACTGTGCGGCGAAGTCCGGAGTTTACCGTTTTAGTGAAGCGCTGGATCGTGAATTGTATGGTTCCGGAGTCCGGGCGCTGTATATTGCCCCGCGTGCAACAGAAACCAGCCTGAACTCACCGGAAGTGCAAGCGATGAATCAGGATTTGAAGAACCAGAGCGATTCCCCGCAGCTGGTTGCGAAAATGGTTGTTGACTCATTGGAACAGGAGCGGGCTGTTCGCTGGATTGGCTGGCCGGAGAAATTGTTTGTCCGGGTTAATCAGATTTTGCCCGGTGTTGTGGCAGGTTCAATTCAGAAGCAACACGCTAAGATTATGAGTTATCTGAAAAAATGACCCGGTTGGGGCGCATGTTTAAACCTGGTTTGAACCTATTCTCTTCAGGTTATTTAGGGCGTTCCGTAAATGGTTTGGTGAAAATTTATTTTAAAATGCGATGATCTGCACGTTTTTTGCTCACTTTTTCACATTAAATAGACAGATTGTTATTCGGGCGTCACAGGGATATGAAAATATGTGCTTTACGATGAAAGTCGCAAATTTTCCGGATCGAATTTGGCCCGGAGGTGGTGTCTGATTCACTCGACAGGTTTGTACCCAGATGCGGTGATCTAACAACGCAGGCTGAAATACAATAAAAAATTACAAATATATTTTGGGGCTGTGATTTACAGCCCCCTTTTTTTGTTTATCCTTTTTGTTGATGAAAAAAGGATAAATGAAAAGGAATGTCGTGAGCGGTTTGCTCCACCAGACACATCCAGATGATCAGTTTATTTTCCAGATTGCTATCACCTGGATATACCCAAATCATTCGGGCAAAAAAAAGCCAATCAAGAGATGATTGGCTAAAAATTTGTGTGAACAATTCATATTCACTAACAACGTCAGTTGGCTAGGTAGCCCCCGGCTTAAAAAGGGCTAAACCACACTCTATAAAGCAAGCATCGGGCCAACTTTAAAAAAGCCTGATTTCTATGATTTTCTGTGATGTTTTGGTCATGGAATTGTCATGTTTTTTGCGATTTGCAATTGCAAAATGAAAATGTAATACAAAATGCTAGTGATATGTTTCTCATGTGCATGGGTAATTCTCTGCATTCAGCCCTTACCTTCAGTTTCATGACTATAATTCATAGAGTTTTTGAATATCCGCATATACCTGATACTGCCATGCATAGGTTTTTGCATTTTCAGTGAGCAGGAAGCCGGATTAAACAGTTGGCAGGGAAGGGGGACCGGTTTGTTCAGTTGTATTGATTTTTTTGGGACGAATATCATCGCAGCCTGACTCTGAGTTGAGTCTCTGTTGATTATCTGTTCCAATGATATTTTACTGATTGGTATGTCTGAAATAATCGGTTGATTCGATTGTTGTTACTCAATAGCTAGGGAGAATACCGTTGAAGTCTTTGTTAGCCCTGCTCGGTGTATTACTGTTGGTTTTAAGTGGTTTCTTAATCTACAAAGGTTATGAAGAATATACGAACCCTAAACAGGTTTATGGAAACTGGCTGGAAATTAAAGTACTGGGTGATCGCCGGGACGTCATCAGGTTTGATAAACGGGGGGTTTACCGTAATCATCACCTGATTACAACGAAGTTTGAGTATGATGGAAAAACCATCCGTTTTAAAACCGGAGGTTCAGAAACTATTTATGAACTGAGTGGTACGGAGAATTCACCGCAATTAAAAAGGGTGGAGCCTGCTCAGCCAATTCAAACCCTGATTAAGGAGGGATATGAACACACGCTGAACAAGCCCAGTGCGCTCAGAATGGTACCCCGCCGGACGCCGTTTGGCTCCGGCGACAATGATGATAAGTCAGGAGAGTAAGGCCGGACAGCGCTACCGGTTCCTTATTCGACCTGACTCATCAGGTTTTGCCCGCCGCCCTCACGTCTTACCTTACTGGTGATCATGATTCTTTTTTGTTAACTTTGCGTTTTATTTTAACTTTTTTGCGTTTTTATGGATAAATGGCTCACTGAAATCCAGGCATTACCTGTGTGGAAAAACTGGGACAATAGTATTGTCCTGATTACATTCGCGAGTCTGGTACTCTGGATTAGCTGGCGATTGTTATACAGTCGTCTGTATATACTGACCGAGAAGACCCGGGTCGATTGGGATAACCTGTTGCTGCACGCCTTGCAGACGCCGGTCACTGTACTGATTTGGTGCTGGCCGGCCAGTATTTCTGTTGGCTTGTTACTGGACGATATGGTTGAGAGTGAACTGAACTGGTTGCTGACCCTCAAGCAAATGTTGTTTATTCTCTGCTTTATCTGGGTTTTTCTGCGGCTGATACATAATATCGAACAGCATGTTCTATCGACAAAAAAACGTGATGAGACCACCGTTCAGGCCATAGCCAAAATTGCTCGTCTTGCTTTTATTCTGACGGGGTTATTATCTTTAATGCAAACCTTTGGCCTGAGTTTGTCCGGGCTGTTGACATTTGGTGGTGTTGGCGGGCTGGTCGTTGGTTTTGCGGCCAAAGATTTACTGTCGAACTTTTTCGGCGGGTTGATGATTTATTTTGACCGTCCGTTTAAAGTCGGAGACTGGATTCGTTCTCCGGATCGGAATATAGAAGGGACCGTTGAGCGGATTGGCTGGCGGATGACGATTATCCGGACCTTTGATAAGCGTCCTTTGTATGTGCCGAATGCTGTTTTCAGCCATATTGTGGTTGAGAACCCTTCGCGGATGCTGAACCGGAGAATCTATGAAACAATCGGGCTGCGCTACGATGATGCAGAAAAAGTTTCTCGGATTATTCAGGATGTGAAAACAATGCTGGAAACGCATCCGGATATTGATGCCAGCCAGACGCTGATCGTGAACTTCAACGCCTTTGGACCTTCCTCATTAGACTTCTTTATCTATACCTTCACGAAAACGGTGAACTGGATTAAATATCATGAGGTCAAACAAGATATTTTGTTACGGGTGATGACGATTATTCACCAGCATGACGCTGATATTGCTTATCCAACTCAAATTCTCAAGCTGGAGCCTGAGAGTTCAGGCAGCAGTGAAGGGCACGTATTTCATCCACAAGGATGAGTGTTAAAACAGACAAAAAAACCGGAGCACGTTGTGTGCTCCGGATAAAGAAGACAGACAAGCATGACATGATTGTGATGACACGCTTCAACCGGACTATTTTCTCATTGAATTCAGCTTTGCCTGGGCAATCCCGAAAATCGAATTGACCGGATAGCTGCTGTCTTCGGTCGCTATCCCCGCCGGTTTACCCGTGAATATCTCAATCGCCTCTGTCACATGGTCAATTGCCCAGATATGAAATTCCCCCTTATCGACCGCGGTGACAATATCTTCCCGCAGCATCAGGTTATGAACGTTTGATCTGGGGATAATCACACCTTGATCCGGATGGCGGCCTTTAATTTTACATACATCAAAAAAGCCTTCGATTTTTTCGTTCAGTCCGCCAATGGGCTGGGCTTCACCAAACTGATTCATCGAGCCGGTAATGGCAATATTCTGATAGTTAGGCTGTTTCGAGAATGCTGACACAATCGCGCAAAACTCTGCCATGCTGGCACTGTCGCCATCAACTCCGCCGTAAGACTGTTCAAAAGTAATTGTGGTCGTCAGCGGAACTTTGGCATTTTTTCCCAGCACGGAGTGCAAATAAGCCGACAGAATCATCACGCCTTTGGAGTGCAGGCTGCCGCCTAAGTCGACGTTTCGCTCAATATCGATGATGTCACCATCGCCGTAACAAGTGGTTGCCGTAATCCGGTTGGGCATGCCGAAAGCATGATCGCTGGTACTTAACACCGATAACGCATTGACCTGCCCGACTGCCATGCCTTCAGTCTGAATCAGCATGGTGCCGTTTACAAAACCTTCCATAATATTGTGCTGAATCCGGTTGACCCGCAATTCCTGATTATGCAGTGCTTCATTCACGTGACCAACCCGGATCATATTGGAGTTGGCTTGTCTGGCGACGAAATTAGATTCGCGCAGCAAATTGGCAATATGGGCCGAATGCAGGGACAGTTTATTCTGATCGCCTGCCACTCTTGAGCTTTGTTCTATGATTCTGGCAATGGCTTTGCGGTCACAGTGGAGCATATTATTATCGTGCACAAAACTGGAGATAAACCGGGCATACTGAAGTTCAGAATCTGATGTCCTTGGCATTTCATCTTCGAAATCAGCGGTGACACGGAACAGTTCGCTGAACTCAGGATCATAATGTGCCAGCAACTGGTAGGTCCGGTAATCTCCGAACAGAATGATTTTTACATTCAGTGGAATAGGTTCCGGGTCAAGAGAAACTGCGCCGGTTAAAGTCACTTCTTTTTCCAGTGACGTCAGGCTGAGCTGGCGCGAACGCAGTGCCCGCTTCAGGCCATCCCAGACATAAGGACGCTCCAGTACTTTAATCGCGTCCATCAGCAGCACACCACCATTGGCGCGGTGCAGACTACCGGGACGGATCAGTGAGAAATCGGTGAAGACTGTGCCTTTGTAGGTCGCGGTTTCAATGTAGCCGAATAAAGAGTGATAATTGGGGTTTTCTTCGACAACAATCGGGAAATGTTCATCGGTATGGCTGACCAGTACATTGACTTTGTAGCGGCGGGGCAGCTTTTTATCCAGTGATGCCGTCGCCATGTCACCCTGCTCATTGCTTTCATCAAGAAAAATTTCAACGTTTTCAATGATATCCTTCTTTAATTCAGTCAGATACTCTTTGACGGGGGCGTATTCACTATAATCTTTTTTCAGTTTTTTGATGAAGTGCGTCAGGACTTCCCCCGTCACCTCATCATTGAGTTTTTTGATCTTCTCAGTATAGGTTTCTTCCCATTCTGAGAGTTGTCTGACCATGGTCCGGAGCTTGACTTCCAGATCATCAATCGCCTGACTGAAGCGTTCCTGTTCTTTCTGACTTAACGCTTCAAAGGTTTCTTCGGTATGCAGCTCTTCTCCGTTCAGCGCAACAAACTGATAGTCCCCTTGTGGGGTAATGGTCAGATTGATATGACGTGCTTTAGCCTCTTTGCTGATCTGTTCCAGTTCGGTTTGTTGCTTGGTTGCCAGCTGGTTTTTAAGCTGTTCGGCCCGGCTGATATAAAGTTCATTATCGAAAGCCAGCGGAATTGCAACCAGGAGTTTTTCGATCAGCTTTTCAATATCATGCCGTAACTTACCACCGATACCCTGCGGCAATTTCATGACTTTAGGTGTGCGGATTTCATTAAAATTTGCCACATAGCACCAGTCGTATAACCCGCCATTTTCATGTTGATGGCGGTTGAGGTAGCGCAGTATCATGGTCCGTTTCCCCAGACCATTCCGCCCGATCGCATAGATATTGTACCCTTTCTCCTGTATTGACATGGCAAACTCAACGGCTTTTTGTGCCCGTTCCTGTCCGATGATTTCATCGATTGGGCTTAAACTTTTTGTTGATTTGCTGGTGAGTTTGTCCAGCCTGGCAACATGATATAACTGTTCTGTTTTTAATCGGTCGATTGCCATTATCCCCTCGCTTTAAACACACGTGATACGTTTGCATCCATGCCCGTTGTTGTCAGGCGTATGATTTGCCCGGATATACCTGTCACCTGAATACCTGTCACCTGAATTATCAGGATGTGGGTATAAGCATATATTCAGACAGACTGAATGTAACAGTGTAAATGCTATTTTGTTCATTTTTAGTGACTTACTGCTAATTCAGTTCTGAGTGAACAAATTATCACCAATATGGTGCCGACGGAGTCCTCAGCTTCATAAAAAGAATGCTTTTCTAATGATTCGCGACTCAGTAGACTGGCGGCCTCATATGTATTTTCCGGGCGTATACTGAGATGCCCCGCTGGATAGAAACAGACGATGTTAAAACAGACCACACGAACAGAACAGACTGGCTCAGGACTGGCCAGACAGCTATTTTCGATGACCTGGCCCATGGTTTTTGGTGTTTTGTCCATGATGAGCTTCCAGTTGATTGACAGTATTTTTATCTCTCAGCTGGGCGTGTTACCTTTGGCGGCACAAGGATTTACCCTGCCGGTGCAGATGATAGTCATCGGCCTTCAGGTGGGGCTGGGAATCGCGACCACCGCCGTGATTGGCCGTGTGTCAGGGCAGGGGAATGCGCAGTATGCAAAACAGTTGGGCGGACTGATTCTGGTGATCGGTAGTGTCAGTGTTGCTGTGCTGGCGGTGATGATTTTTCTGATCCGGGATCCGTTACTGCATTTTCTTGGTGCTTCTGAGGATATTTTTCCGATCATTGATTTGTACTGGCCTTATTGGCTGGTGAGCGCATGGTCTGGTGCGACACTCTATTTTCTCTACAGTATCTGCCGTGCGAACGGTAATACAATCCTTCCCGGCTCAATGATGGTGGTGACCAGTCTGCTGAATCTGGTATTTGATCCGCTGTTTATTTTCAGTATGGATCTGGGATTGCCGGGGGCAGCACTGGCGACACTTGCTTCATTTGCACTGGGCGGTTTGATTGTGACGATCCGCATCTGGCCGAAGCGTTTATTGTCTTTTATCTGGCAGGGTATGGATATTCCGGTCAGTATCCGGATGATTCTTCAGGTGATGGGACCGGCAACGGTCAGTCAGTTGTTACCACCACTGTCTGCAATGACGGCCACAAAAATTATTGCGGCTTACGGTTCTGCGCCGGTGGCTGCCTGGGCAATTGGCTCACGGTTTGAATTTTTCTCTCTGGTGGTGGTACTTGCTTTAACCATGGCAATGCCGCCAATGGTGGCACGTTTTCTTGGTGGGAAGAAGGTTGCCGAGATCCGTCAGCTGATGCGTATTGCGGTGTGCTTTATTTTGAGTTTTCAGGCCGGGCTGGCGATCATCAGCTTTGGTTTATCATTTTTTGCAGTGAACTGGATGTCTGATGACCCGGCGGTGCGTCAGTTACTGCGCTGGCACCTGACTTATGTGCCGGTGAGTCTGGCACCTTTGGGTGTGTGTATGTTGGTTGTGTCGGTGGCGAATGCGCTCGGGCGTTCTTATACTGCGTTGACGATTTCAGCGCTGCGCTTATTTGTGTTCTTTCTGCCCTGTTTATGGATAGGTGCGCAGTTGTTGCAGCTGAAAGGAATTTATATGGGTGCTCTGGTGGGAAACTGTCTCGCCGGAGCGGGTGCATGGGTGATGTATCGCCGGATGATTCATCAGACAGAGAAACAAAACAATCAGGGCTGATCGTTTGATCAGCCCTGAGTCATTGAAATCACCACTGAAAGGTGAACTGAGAAAGCGGAGCTAAGCCTGACGACGTTTTTCAACTGCCGCAGCCAGCTGGCGCAGTACCGCTTCCGTATCATCCCAGCCGATACAGGCATCGGTGATTGACTGGCCATAAGTGGCCGCACGGCCATCCACCAGATCCTGACGACCTTCAACCAGATGAGATTCAATCATCACACCAAAAATTGTATTTTCACCGCCGGCAATTTGTGCTGAAACATCTTCAGCAACGACCATTTGACGTTCATACTTTTTGCTGCTGTTTGCATGGCTGAAGTCGATCATCACTTTTTGCGGCAATCCGGCTGCCCCCAGTTTCTGCTTGACTTCCTGAACGTGCGCTTCACTGTAGTTTGGCTCTTTACCGCCGCGTAAAATGATATGGCAGTCAGGGTTGCCGTCTGTTTCCACAATGGCAGAGTGACCAAATTTGGTCACAGAAAGGAAATGGTGAGAAGCGCTGGCAGAACGAATCGCATCGGCTGCAATCTTTATGTTTCCATCAGTACCGTTCTTAAAACCGACCGGGCTGGAAAGGCCGGAAGCCAGTTCGCGGTGAACCTGTGATTCTGTGGTTCGTGCGCCGATTGCACCCCAGCTGATTAAATCAGCAAGGTATTGCGGAGAAATCATGTCCAGGAATTCACTGGCAGTCGGCATGCCCATATCGGTCAGATCCAGCAATAACTTACGGCCAATTTTCAGACCTTCGTTAATTTTGTAGGTGTTGTTCATGTACGGGTCGTTGATCAAACCTTTCCAGCCAACAGTGGTTCTTGGTTTTTCAAAATAAACACGCATCACGATTTCCAGCTTGTCGCCAAGCTCATCACGCATTTTTTTCAGGCGTTTGCCATATTCAACCGCAGCTTCCGGATCATGAATTGAACATGGGCCGATGATGACCAGCAGGCGATCATCCTTGTCATTCAGAATATTATGAATCGCTTTACGGGCATTAAAAGTTGTTGATGCGGCAACATCGGTTGCCGGAAATTTTTCTAAAATCGCAACTGGCGGCAGTAATTCTTTAATTCGTTTAATTTTTACGTCATCAGTCTGAAACATTCCGTTCTGTATCCTTTTTCATCTTAGTCGGTGCATTGGACAACAGGCTCTGACAAACCTTTGTATGACTCGCTGTGTCCGATGGAATGTCTGTAAGTTATCGGGTTCAGATTCATGTTGCAATCATTTTTTTTTATAAATTGCAATATTTAGTCCTTTTTTACACCAGTTGTATTTTGTAAATATTTTTGTACACCCACTTTGGCTATTGCAGACTGGAATCGGGGAAAGTGCAGGGAAGATCTCATTTGATATGTAAACACCGGGGTCTGTTGCGGAAAAAATATACCCGAAAGGTCAACTGGCCCTATATTTGTCTATCATTTATCGATTGCGTACGCACAATTGTTGTGAGATTTATCATAAAATTTACATATTCAATGTTTGAAGAATTCAGTGAAAAGGTAGTCTGCTCATGATTGAACAATTAAATCAATGGTTAGAAAGAGATCCCGATCCGGGAACGAAAGAAGAGTTGAATCAACTCATTAGCGAAAATCAGCAGGAAGAGCTGGCGGATCGGTTCAAAAGCAGACTGGAATTCGGGACTGCAGGGTTGCGGGGGAAAGTCGGGTGTGGGCCAAACCGGATGAATCGTCTGGTGATTCAGGAAACGGCGACCGGGCTTGGGCACTATTTGATCGCGAATGTTGAACGGGCGAAAGAACGGGGTGTGGTGATTGGCTATGATGGCCGCCTGGACTCAAAAACATTCGCGTGTGATACCGCATCTGTTCTGACTGCGCTGGGAATGAAAGTTTATCTGACTGATAAAGTGACGCCGACACCGGTGGTTGCTTTCGGTATTCATCAGTTCAATGCTGCCGCAGGGATTGTGGTGACCGCAAGTCATAACCCGCCTGAATATAACGGTTTTAAAGTTTACTGGGAAAATGGTGCTCAGATTATTCCGCCACATGATCAGGGCATTGCGGCTGCAATAGAGCGCGCGGCTGTTGAACCTCTTTCCGTTTTACCTCTGGCACAGGCAGAGGCACAGCAATTACTGGTCTGGCTGAGTGATGACTATTACCGTGATTATCAAAATGCGATTGCACAGCAGCCTTTATTACAGGCAGATGTTGCCGCTGAAAACCTGGTGATGACTTATACGGCGATGCATGGCGTCGGAGCACCGTTTGCTGAAGCCATGCTTCAATCGGCTGGTTTTACCCAAGTCTATAGTGTTGCAGAACAGCGGGAACCGGATGGTCACTTTCCAACGGTGAATTTTCCAAATCCGGAAGAACCCGGTGCGATGGATCTGGTGGTCAAACTGGCACTGGATAAGCAGGCTGATCTGGCTTGTGCGAATGATCCGGATGCAGACCGTTTTGCTGTTGCGGCCCGGACAAAGCCGGGAGAGTATCAGATGCTGTCCGGCGATCAGGTCGGGGTGCTGCTGGCGGATTATGTGTTACAGAAACATCAGGCGCAGCCGGGCGCTTCGCGTGATGCCCTGATCGGCAACACGATTGTGTCTTCCGGATTACTGGAGAAAATTGCCGGGCAGGCTGGCGTGACATATTTCAAAACGCTGACCGGTTTTAAATGGCTGACCAACGTGGCCATGGAGAAAGAAAGTGAACAGAAACCCTTTTTGTTTGCTTACGAAGAAGCGTTAGGTTACACCATTGGTAATCAGGTCCGGGATAAAGATGGCCTTTCTGCATTGGTTGTGTTTGCACAGATGGCAGCAGCACTGAAACAATCGGGTCAAACCGTTTGGGACCGGCTGGAGCAGATTTATCGTCAGCACGGACTGTATGTGACTGCGCAAAAGAGTCTGGCATTGTCACCGGATATGCCGCCGGTCGGAGATGTTTTGCGAACGAACCCACCCGCAATGATCGCCGGGCGCAAAGTGCTGATGACGGAAGATTACAAAACGGCAGTACGTCGGTTTGCTGATGGCCGGACAGAAGCGATTGATTTACCGGTGAGTGATGTTCTGGTCTATCATTTGGAAGGAGGGCATTTGGAAGGAGGGCATTTGGAAGATCAGGGCCGGGTCATTGTCCGTCCATCCGGAACCGAGCCCAAACTGAAATGCTACTATGAGCTGGCAACGACGATGCATGACGATGAATCGTTCGGTGACGCGCAACGCCGTGCGGATGAACAAATGACGATGCTGATTTCTGAGCATCAGCACTGTCTTTAATTGTCGTATTTTTCCGTTTTAACTTCATGATAATCAGCGCCTTCTTTTGAGAAGGCGCTGTTGTGACGGGTGAGGTTTGGTGCTGGCCGAATTACAACCAGCACTTCTGCGCATGATAGGGGACGACTGAATTCCGGCTGATGAGTTTGCCGGTGACTTTAACCGGACGACATTCGCGGGGTTTGTCATCCGGGTTTTTTTCACACAGTGTCATGGCCATATCGACGGTTTGTTTTGCTATCTGCGCGGTTGGTAGTTCGACGGTTGTCAGCTCTGGCGTGGAAAATTCCCCATGTGGATCATTGCCTATTCCGATGACCGATACCTGCTCCGGCACCTTGATACCTGCTTCAGTCAGTGCTCTGATTGCACCCAGCGCCATATCATCATTGAAAGCAATCAGTGCGGAAAATGGCGCTCCCAGTTTTAACAGGTTGTGACATGCTTCATAGCCGCTTCTGATGTGATAATCACCCGTCTGAATCAGAGACGAACTTTGTGGCAGCTTATATTTCTTCAGTGCCCGCTTGTAACCTCTGAGCCTTTCCTGTCCTGCACTGGTGTCGACCGGCCCGGTAATACAGGCGATGTTGCGGTGACCACTGATCACTAAATGGTCCATTGCGGTTGAGACCAACTGCTCCTGATCAAGACAGACCGAGTGGCAACTGTCACTTGCAGAATTTCTGTTGAGGAGAATAAGCGGTACGGATAACTGGTCGTGTAATGCCTGAATCTGTGTATCAGATAAAGAATGACTGAAGAGGACGATTGCATCGCACTGTCCTTCAATTTTACGAATTATTTTACATTCATTGTCGGGATCATCATGACTGTCAACGATCATCAGCTTTTTATGCTCTGACTGAGCATACAGCATAATCTGCTCCATCAGAGCGCTCCACAGCAGGCTATCGTAGTTTGACAGCACTAAGGCAATCGTATGGTTTTTACTTGCGGCAAGGGCCTGAGCCACTTTGTCAGGCTGATAGCTGAGTTGTTTCATCGCAGCAAAAACACTCTCTCTGGTCGATGGTTTCACCTGACCTGTGCCATTAATGACCCGTGATACCGTTGCTTTGGAAACTCCGGCTAATCTGCTTACGTCTACAATTGTACTCATTCTTTACCTTATTTATTCAAAGTCACTGTGCTGTTGATGATGCATATTGGTCTTTACCAGCCGGATGGCCATGATCTGACCCGCAGCGCTCTGCACGCTGGCTGTTTGCGTATCAACAGCGATACAGGATCCTACAATAGACCACAGATAGGTGCTTTTCAGTATCAGTGATTCGTGAATCTGTGAACTTTTTAAACTTTTTCTCCGGTTTTTTCTTGACCTTATCATTTACTTCATCGTATTTGTCTGTTTTCTGTAACCGGTAGCGGAAACTTTTTTCTTCAGAAAAAATCTCCTGAAAATATTAACGATATCGTTGCGGACATACAATATTATTCTTGTCCGGTTGTTGAGTTTGTCTTGCCTCTTCTTTGGTGTCATTTTGATATGATTTCCGTGCCAAAAATAAATAAATGTATTATATTCAGTATCTTATGTTGATTTAAAAATATTTTTAGGTGAATTGAAAATCAAGTTGTCGTTGTTTTTTTAATAAGATTACAAATAGTTTTGTGAACACTTTAAAATTTTTTGACTCAGCTGTGGATGTTTTATGATCATACTCACACAAAAATAATTTGTTTCTGTAATCGGTTTCTGAAACAAATTATATTCTCAATGTACCCGATAAGTTGGTTGAATATTAGCCAACCTCATAAAAATCAAGAAAAGGAAAAAATGATGGTTAAGATTCTATTGTGTTGTTGTGCCGGGATGTCGACAGGTATGGTCGTCAGCAAAATGAAAAAATCTGCCTCTGAACGTGGTATTAATGCTCAGATTGAGGCTGTCGGAATGGAGCAGTTCGACGCCAATGTTTCAGAATATGATTGTTTTTTACTGGGTCCGCAAATCAAATACAAACTCAATGATTTTAAAGAAAAAGCAGATGCAGTGAATAAACCCATTTCGGTGATAAACCAAATGGACTACGGCATGATAAAGGGAGATAAAATTCTGAATGATGCGCTTGCAATGCTGAATCAATAACCGGAGTCTCACATGTTTAAAGTTTTATTTGATTTTCTGGAAAACACATTGACACCTGTTGCGGGCAAGCTGGCCACACAGAAACATGTCAGTGCTATCCGCGATGGATTTATTGGTGCAATGCCATTCATGATTGTCGGATCATTTTTGCTGGTATTTGCTTATCCGCCTTTTTCGGCAGATACATCTTTTGCTTTGGGGCAGTGGTGGCTGAATGCATCAAAAGCTTATGCCGATGAAATTATCACACCATTCAGTATGAGTATGGGCATTATGTCGTGCTATATCTCCGCATGTATCGCGTATAATCTGGCTCAAAGTTATAAGCTGGATGTGATGCCGACAGCTATGCTGTCTCTGATGACATTTTTGTTGGTCGCAGCTCCGATGAAAGACGGGCATCTGCCCGCCAGTCATCTGGGGGGAACCGGCATTTTTACGGCTATTATTGTTGCCATTTTTGTCACTGAACTGACCCGGTTTCTGAAAGAACGAAACATTGGATTCACATTACCGGAGCAGGTGCCGGAAAAAATACGTCAGTCGTTTAATTTGCTGATCCCTGCCATGATTGTCATATTGACGATTTATCCGCTGAATCTTTATGTATACCATCATTTTAATATGTTGTTGCCGGGCGCGATTATGGCATTGTTTCAGCCTTTGATCTCTGCATCTGACACTCTGCCTGCTCTTTTGATTGCAGTACTGGTGATGCATGTTCTTTGGTTTGCCGGAATTCACGGTGCTGCGATTGTCGGTGGGATTATGTCACCATTCTGGCTTTATAATCTGGGCCTGAATCAGGAAGCGCTGGCGGCTGGTACAGCGTTGCCGCATATTTTCATGGAACCATTTTTATCATTTTTTGTCCTGCTGGGAGGCTCGGGGGCAACATTTGCACTGGTATTAATGTATATCAGAAGCCGTTCTGCGCATTTGAATATGATAGGGAAAATTAGCCTTGTTCCTGCGGTTTTTAACATCAATGAACCGGTTATTTTTGGTTCTCCCATTGTCATGAATCCCATTATGTTCATCCCTTTTGTCGGCGCACCACTGATTAATGCGACGATTGCTTACTTTGCATCAAGTATGGACTGGGTCGGAAAAATTGTGTCTCTGGTTCCGGGAACAGCGCCTGCACCGATAGGTGCTTCATGGGCCGCCGGATGGCAACTCAACAATGTGTTGCTGGTGTTTGTCCTCTTTGGTATCAGTTTCATTATTTATTATCCCTTCTTTAAAATTTATGAAAAGCAACTGGTGACAGAAGAAGTCAATGAAGCCAAAAGTGCCCACGGTGAACCGGTGGACGAGACTCATTACGCTTAAAAATACCCGTTTAATCCATATTCGCAGAGCGGGCTTTAAAATACGCTCTGCCTGACAAAAAAGGTAATCCGGATGGAACTCGAATCGACCGTGATGGAATTAATCATCAACGCAGGTGAATCAAAGAGCCTGGCAATGCAGGCATTACATCAGGCTAAAAATAAACAGTGGGCCGAAGCGGATGTATTACTGGAGCAATCAGCGGAAGCTGCAAACCGGGCTCATCAGGTACAAACGGAATTGATTGGTCTGGATGAAGGCGAAGGAAAGGTTCCTGTCAATCTGATCATGGTGCATGCCCAGGACCATATTATGACAGCCATGCTTGCCAGAGAGCTGATCAGAGAGCTGATAGAAGTTCACAAAAAACTCTGATCATCTGGCTTTGCCGGTTCAACAAAAACATCAATAAGGTAAATTATGAATCAATCAACGTTAAGTCAATTTCCCCGTTCATTTCTCTGGGGAGCTTCTACTTCGGCCTATCAGGTTGAGGGGGCATGGAATGAAGATGGAAAAGGCCCTTCAGTGATCGATATGAGCCAGGTGCCGGAAGGTGTCACTGATTTTAAAGTCGCCAGTGACCACTATCATCACTATAAAGAAGACGTCGCACTTATGGCAGAACTTGGCCTGAAAGCTTACCGTTTTTCAGTGGCATGGACCCGTATTTTTCCCAAGGGTGACGGAGAAATAAATCACAAAGGCGTGGCGTTTTACAACAACCTGATTAATGAGCTGATTCAGTATGGTATTGAGCCCATTCTGACGATTTATCACTTTGACCTGCCATACAGCTTGCAGCAACGTGGCGGCTGGTCAAACCGTGAGACGGCAGATGCATTTGCTTTTTATTGTGAGACATTATTTAAGTTGTATGGTGACCGGGTCAAATACTGGTTAACGATCAACGAACAAAACATGATGATTTTACACGGTGATCTTATCGGCACGAAAAAAGTGGATGAATTAAACCCGGTGAAAGATTTGTATCAGCAAAATCATCATATGTTGCTGGCTCAGGCCAAAGCGATGATCTTGTGTCATGAAATTCTGCCGGATGCGAAGATTGGTCCGGCTCCGAATATTTCTGCGATTTATCCGGCTTCACCCAAACCAGAAGATGTTCTGGCTGCGAATTCTTTTTCAGCGATCAGAAACTGGCTGTATCTGGATATGGCGGTATACGGCCGCTATAACGCGACAGCAATCAGCTACTTAAGAGCGCAGGATGCGTTGCCTGAAATTTTGCCGGGAGATATGGCAATCATGGCCCGGGCGAAGCCTGATTTTATCGCATTCAATTATTACAACACGCATGTCATCGCTGAGAGTCCGGTTGATTTCAATCTGGCCGGCAAAACCGGAGATCAACAGGTTACGATTGGCGAAGCCGGCGTGTATAAAGGGTGTGATAATCCATATCTGGTCAAAAATGAATTTGGCTGGGAAATTGATCCGGTTGGCTTCAGGACAACAATGCGTGAAATTTATGAGCGCTATGCGCTTCCCCTGATTGTGACAGAAAATGGTTTGGGTGCATTCGACAAGGTAGAAGAAGACGGGTCTGTTTATGATGGTTACCGGATCGATTTTCTTCAGCAGCATATTGATCAAATTCAGGCAGCGATAACAGATGGTGTCGATGTTTTCGGATATTGTCCCTGGTCAGCAATTGATTTGGTCAGTACGCATCAGGGATGCTCAAAACGATATGGATTTATCCACGTGGATCGGGAAGAGTTTGATGTCAAATCATTGAAAAGATCGAAAAAAGCCAGTTTTTACTGGTATCAGTCTCTGATTAAAAACAATACTTCTGAGGTCAGTGATTAAGGCCGGATGACCCACAACACCCCGAGCGGCGAGTTGTGGGTCAATAGCCAATTGCGCCAATAGAAAGCAATCAGTTGCCCGGCTGTCCCTGCCCGGCAGCGTTGCTGACCGGACCAGTGAGATGCCGGGGTTCACCGGGCTGTGCCGTGTTCACCCGGTAATCTTTTTCAGCGGTGTATAAATCATCCTGATAAGCCAGGCTGCCCCACATCGCGTTTGCATGGGCACGTTTGATGATACTTTTTGCCACGGGTGCCGGGGTTAGCTTTTCTGTCTTTGGGTCAAATGTGTAAGTGCTGGCCGGTTTACCCGGTTCAAACAGCACGACCTGATGGTCGGCCGTCATCCAGCCGAAGTTTTTATCCCGCTGCATCAATGCCCGTTGCTTTTCTTTCGCTAACGGTTGGGTCAGATCAAAGCCAATCATTGGATTTTTGCTGCTGATTCCGGCCAGAGACAGCATGGTTGGCGCCAGATCGAGCTGGCTGACGAGGCGGTCATCCTGCCGGGGTGCAACCCCATCTCCGATGATGATGGCCGGAATATGGAAATGAGCCACAGGTAGCGGGGTTGCCCCATAGGTGCGGGCATCGTGATCAGCCACAATGACAAAGATAGTGTTATGCCAGTAATTTGACTGCCGGGCTTTTTCAAAAAACTTTCCGATGGCGTAATCGGCGTATTTCACCGCATTCTGGACCGTATCAGCCGGTGTATTGTAAGGCTTAATTCTGCCCGCCGGATATTCAAACGGGCTGTGGTTCGAGCTGGAAAAAACTAAACTGAAAAATGGCTTATTCTCAGCACTGAAACGGGAAAACTGCTCGTCTGCCTTGCGGTAAAGGTCTTCATCGGAAGCCCCCCATGAGCCGACAAAAGCTGGCTGGCTGAAGGTCGGGAAATCCTGAATATTGGTAAACCCGTTGCCAAGGAAAAAGCTCTTCATGTTGTCGAAATGGCTTTCACCGCCATAAATAAACTGTGTGGTGTAGCCTTGTGATTTCAGCAGGTCAGCGACCGAGAAGAAATTGTGCTGGCTTTTACCCAGCTTAACGACTGAACGGGAAGGGGTCGGCGGAAATCCGCTGACGACTGCTTCAATGCCGCGCACAGAGCGGGTGCCTGTTGCGTACATTTGCTTAAAAGCCCAGCCCTGGTGGATGAGTTGATCAAGGTGAGGAGAGGCATCGATACCGCCCAGACTTTTGATAAACTGCGCGCCGTGGCTCTCCAGCAGCAGGACGACAATATTTTTCTTCTGTCCCTGATGATGACTGATGTGGTTCGCCAGTGTTGGTTGTTTGGCTGAGATAAAATCATTGGGTGCAACATTCATTGACTGGCGGATTTCCCGGATAATATCGGCTTTGGCCATTTTGGGATAAAACTGAAATGCACTGGCTTCATCAGAGATTTGTCTGATAGCAAACAAAACCGAATAGGAGGAATTCAGTGTTAAGTCATTCAGGAGCGGGTCGGTGGAAAAAGCAACCATGGCCGGATTCAGGGGACGGTGTCCGAGTGTTGAGCGTGCTCCGGCAATACCGAAAGCCAGCACAAGTATCGCCAGTACCGGACGCCAGTACCAGCGGATTGAACGGACATTGGTCGTCCAGCTTTTGGTGCTGCGCCAGATAAAAATAACAGCCACTGTTGTGAAAATTGTTCCGGCAATCAGCGGTAACTTATAGCCATGCCACAGCATGGTGAAGACTTCTTTCGGATAAGCGAGATATTCAATAAACAACCGGTTTGGTCTGAGGTCGTACTCTGCAATAAAAGTTGGTGTGGCCACTTCCATAAAGATTAAAAACATCAGGCCACCAGTGATCCAGAGCCGTAAAATCAGTGACCAGAAAGGTTCAAGCCTGCGGATACCGGACAGCCAGCAGGACAAAAATGCCGGTACAATCAACAGCCAGCAAACGGTGGCGATATCAACCCGCAATCCATTGAGCAGCAACTGCGACCAGGCATCATGGGCACTGACACGGTCAAACTGCCAAAGAGCCAGTCCGGTCCGGAACAATGTCAGCATTATTAAGGCGGAGAAACCGGCTGTCAGCACAGAAAACAGGGGTCCCGGTGATTTTTTCATACAACTTCCTTCATCAAATCATCAGCGTGGCGGCAGTCAGGGTATGTTTTGATTCTTAAGAAATACTTAAGGCAGCCTGAATCAATATGTTTTTCATTAATACGTATTTTATTAATAGATACTGTGTTTTTATACAGTCATTTTGTTGTGTGGAATAAATAACCTGTGCTAATCTGAGACGAAAAAATGTCCGGGCTTCGACGTGTCCGGATGACAAAGGTCGGCTGATACAGGAGAAAAGATCATGGATTCAATATTATATACCGGTCCCGATGGCGCATCCCGCTGCCGGTGGTGTGGCGCGACGGAAGCGTTTCTTGATTATCATGATAAGGAATGGGGTTTTCCTGTTGCAGATGATCAACGATTGTTTGAGAAGTTATGCCTGGAAAGTTTTCAGTCCGGCTTAAGCTGGCGAACAATTTTGGCAAAACGGGAAAATTTTCGTCAGGCTTTTCATCAGTTCGATATTCAGCGTGTCGCTGAATTTACGGCAGAAGATGTTGAACGACTATTGCAAAATGAAGGGATTATTCGTCACCGGGGAAAAATTGAAGCGGTGATGAATAATGCCCGTTGTGCATTAAAGCTGATTGAGCAGGAAGGCTCACTGGCTGCTTATTTCTGGCGGCATGAACCTGACCCGGCCACTTTACCACCGCCGCAAACGGTGTCTCAGTCACCTCTCTCTGCGGACATTTCAAAACAGTTAAAAAAGATGGGGTGGAAATTTGTCGGCCCGACAACGGTATATTCTTTCTTACAGGCGATGGGCATGATCAACGATCATGAAGAAGGATGTGTGTGCCGGGAAAAAGTCGAACAGGCGAAAGCGGTTTTCAAGCGCCCTGTCTGATACAGCCAGCGGCTGTTGGCTCCGGGCGCTATCCGAAAGCAAACAAACGGGGCTGTTAAGCCCCGTTTGTTGTGGCAATCAATGCTTGTTGTGAGAATAAATGAGCCAATGCATTAATGACTCACAATCCGGCAGACAAAATTCTCTGCCTTTTCAGAGTCACCGCTGCCTTTGTAGACGGCAATCTTCGGATAAGGACACAGTGGACGGGTCCGGTCTGCGGACCAGTCTGAGGGGAGCTCACGGTTGACACCGCCCGCATTGCCGGTTCCCCGTGCTGTTGCAATAATCCGGTCGGGTGCTTCACCGTACTCAACCCAGTCAACCAGCGCGCCTATCGCATCATACTGATCTGCTGCGATACCGCCACGGGAGTGGTTCATCCCCGGCACCCGGAAATACCGCACAAAATCCGTCGCGTCACCGTGATTTTCAGCCGTCAGTGCGTTGTACCAGTTTTCTGTATCGACGGTAGAATAAACCGGATCTGCCGTCCCCAGCATCACGATCATCTTATCGCCCAGATGGTGCATCCGCGACAGGTTCGTCACATGAGGCGGATACATAAAGTCAACCGCACTTGTTGTATAAACATCTGTGGTCGCGTAAATCTTAGGGGCGTCAGAGTCCATGTCGAAACTCAGGGCAAACTCACGTTGTAATGCTGGTGTGGTATTCAGCGTGGTATCGGTAAGTGGCGGGGTCATAAACACATAAGCCACAGACAAAGGATCACGATTACCTACAGATGCATTAAATTTCCAGCCAGCCCATGACCGTCCGGCAATACCGGGATCGTAGACAAACGGCGCATAAAGCGCATCACCATTGCTGTTTTTTGCGCCGGAGAAAATCGCCGCAATCGCATCTTTCTGTTTGTCGGTCAGGCAGGTGCCGTCACGCTCTCCTTCACAAGACGGGACATCGCGGTGCAGATCAAATGCCTGCTGACAACCATCGGTGTCAAACACCATACCGTCAGCCAGGCCATCCAGCGTATCACATTTGGATAGAATCGCCTGAGAAACCAGACTGCGTTCCGCCGTGGTAAATGCCGTGCTCAGGTCATCCGTATCTGTGGCGACAGACGCCAGTTGTTGTGCACTGTATAACTGGGCAATGGCGGTATTGGGCAGGTGGAAGCCGGGGTTATGTGCGAGATAACCATCATATTCAGCCGGAATCCGCGCAGCCGCAACCATGGTATGACGGCCACCATTCGATGCACCGCCGATGTAGGAATAATCAGGTTGCTTACCATATGTTTCTTCCACCAGTGCTTTTGCCATCGGCGTTAGTTTTTGCACTGCCTGATAGCCGTAATCAAGCCTGGCTTGAGGATCGAGCCCGAAGGTACCGTTCTGAGCAGATGAGTGGCCTGCGTCAGAGCTGATGACGGCAAATCCCTGATAGAGTGCATTGGTGACGGGACCACCACCACTGATACTGCCCTCAGCGGTGACAATTCTGCCGTCCAGCCCGCCATTGGCCTGATAGAAGAAACGACCGTTCCAGTCGAGCGGCAGACGCATCTCAAAACCAATCGCATAAGTTTGCCCATCGACCGGGCTGACCCGTTCGAACATTTTCCCTTCGACAACGCAGTGAGCACCAATCGGCTGACCTGCAACTTTAAGATCGCCTGATGCTGCGAGCTGAATCGAAGTAATTTGGGTGTTGGCATATGAAAAATCTTCCAGAAACTGGCAGGATGAATTTTCCAGACGGACGCCAACGGCTGGTGATTTATGTTTGGCATGGGAGCCATCTTCCCAGCTGCAGCCCACTGCGTAAACTGACGTTAGCAGTCCGATTGCATAAATGAGTTTATTCTTTTTCATAATTTCCTCGTGATTTGAAGGCACTCATATGTACCGTTCTCATTTTTGTCTGATTCATATCATATTTTGATATGAATCATTACACATGAGTGTCAACAGAGATGAAAGTTCCTCACAAATGTTCAATTTTGAGTTTTTGGTTGTTATTTTTTTATTTTAATGAGCAAAAAGTTGATATTGTGCGCATGATGGCACGGTGCAGCGGAATCTGTTTTTTACGACAGGCAGACAAGGGCGCGCTGCCCTTGTGTTATGAATGAAAATGAGGGGTGTCTTTGAGAGATGAATCGCTCATCAAAGTTTGCTGACCACGCTGTTGACAGCGGCTAATACATCCTGACCAAACGCGACGCTGCGCTCCGGAGACCAGCCATAAAACTCGTCCGGATGTTGGTTATGATCTTTAAATGGCATTTCAACCGTGTAAGAAAGACATTTGAATTGCTCAGCAACCCAATTTGAACCGACAGTCAGATTGGCCTGACCCGGTTTATCTTTCTCATAGCCGATGTCGTCCTGAAATTCAGGGGTAATCGTCAGCAGTGCCTGTTTAAAAGCGTTTTCTTTGTCGGCGAGCGCCTGATCATAAGAAGGAATACCTTCAGAACCTGCAACGAAGTTGTACGGAATGGCTTCATCACCGTGAATATCAAGGAACATATCAACGCCGTGTTTCAACATCTGCTCCCGGACATAATAAACCTCCGGGCTTTTTTCGACAGAAGGTGACTGCCATTCCCGGTTGAGGTTGACACCAACCGCATTGGTGCGCAGGTGACCACGAATACTGCCGTCCGGGTTCATGTTCGGGACAACATAAAATACGGCTTGATCCAGCAGGGCTTTACCAACAGTATCTGTTTCATCCAGCAGACGTTGCAGTAAGCCTTCAACAAACCATTCTGCCATGGTTTCACCAGGGTGCTGGCGCGCTGTAATCCAAATTCGTTTTTTGTGTTCAGCCGGCTCGCCGATCGTCAGCAGGCTGATATCGTTGCCATCGAGTGTGTGTCCGAGCGTGGTCAGTTCACAGGCAGAATGCATTTGAGCCTGATGCAGCAAATCCTGATGGCGGTCATAGCTGTAAGGCGCAAAGTAAGCGAAATAAATGGAACCATATTCAGGAATGACCCGGAAACTCAGGGTGTCACCATCAAACTCTGCCGGAATGCGGAACCATTCCTCCCGATCATAAGAAGCAACGACATCATAATCTTTCCAGCCTTCCGGATAGGCAGATTTTGCCAGATTCACCAGTTTAATCTGATGGGATTGATGTGCAGTGGTTTCCAGACGGAAATGGAACCACTGATAAAACTCAGACTGATGGTCGGCAGGGATCGAGAGCTGAATATCCTCCGGAGATTGTGCTTTTTCAACCCGGATATTGCCACTTTCAAAATTACTGAATATTTTCATGTTGGTTTGTCTGTTGATTGGAAAAGTACACACAGTAGCAGCTAATTCATTGCTTTTGAAGATGATGATTCAGCCGCTGCCCCTAAATAATCAAGGAGCCTGATTGTAGCTCACTTATGCGGTATTGAATTTTTCGCATCAAAGCCCTGCACATGCATCCTGAGCGATGTGGCCGCAATTCACCTGAAGATGGATGGGCTCATATTTATTATTGTGGCAGTGTCAGTGTTGCCATACAGCCCGGACTATCACGACGGTCGCGAAGGGTATAATCCCCGCCGTGATTTTGCGCAATCTGCCGGCACAGCATCAGGCCGATGCCGCTGCCGCCGGATTTGGTACTGTAAAAGGGGACAAACAAGTTGTCCGGGTTGGTGATGCCGGTGCCTCTGTCAGTGATGATCAGCGTTGTTGAACCGGGCTGTTGTTGCCAGTTGATCTCAATCGGCTGCTGTTTGTCTGCCATCGCTTCATCGGCATTTTTCAGTGTGTTGATCAGCAGTTGTTGCAGTTGTGCCGGATCAACCTGAATCTCAATGGGTGTTTCTGTGAGCAGTGTGATGGGGCGATCGGTGAAAAGGGGCAGTACCGAACGGATGAGTGAGTCGATGCGGGTCTGTGTCAGTTTTGGCTCCGGCAACTGGGTCAGCTGCCGGTAGCTGTTGATAAACTGCTTGAGGTTTCCGGCCCGTTCTTCAATCATGGCTAGTCCGTGATCCACTTCCCGCAGTGCATCGTCTTTTGTTTCCGGCAGCAACTGGCGCAAAGTCTGACTCAGTGAAGCCACTGGTGTCAGCGTATTATTAATTTCATGGCTTAAAACCCGCAGCAGGTTTTTCCAGGCTTTGTGGGTTTCTCCCCGCAGCATGTCACTGACATCAGTAATAAATAACAGAGTATGTTGCTGGCCCAGTTCAAAATAATGATCATAAATGATCTGGTAACGATGTTGCCCGGCCGGAAAGTGCCATTCAGTCACCTGGCGGTTTTGTCCATTGATGAGTGGCAGCAGGTTCAGCGCAGCAGCACTTTGATGTTGTAACTGATCGGGGGTCATCTGATACAGTGCGGCGGCACCGTCATTGGCAAACGCAATCTGTTGGCTGGCGTTCACTGCCAGAACGGCCACATCGACATTCCGCAAAATGGTATTGATCAGATATTGATGCTGATTCAGCGCCAGCGACTGATGCTGCATGGTTTCAGACAGCTGGTTGATCTGAGCCAGCAGTGTATCCATGGTATCGTTCTGACCAGAGAGTTTGCCCCGCAAACTGAACTCCTGCTGATTCAGCGATTCCACCAGATTCAGAATGGTTGTGAGATGATAATCAAGCTGGTGCCTTGCCGTCAGGGCGCAATAACCGGTGAACAGCATCAGTGTCAGTGCAGTCAACGCAATCAGATAGCCGGAAGCCCCAACAAACCACAATGTGATGAGCAGAATCAGCGTTGGCGGTAAAGCCGCCATCAGCAGTAAACGGGTCTGCTTTTGCTGTAATGAGTGGGTCCGGCGTCCGGGAAATTCAGCCATGGAGTGGTCTCCGTTTTATTTTGATCTGGCCAGCCGCCGGTAAAAAGCACTCCGGCTAAGTCCGAGAGAGGCAGCCGCCTGATTCGCCTGTCCATGATAGTCGTCCAGTCGCTGGCGGAGAATCTGCTGCTCGATATCTTCCAGTGTCCCGGTTTGTAACAGTGCATCGTTCGGGGAGGTGCCGGTCGCAGCCGTGACATTCTGCTGCAAAGGCGTGTGCTGAAAAGAAGAGGCGCTTTGAACAGATGACTGGTGCACCGGCAATACCTGCTGTAGCAGCCCGCTGTCGGGCTGGTCATTCCGGCACAGTAACACCATCCGTTCAATCACATGGCTGAGTTCGCGGATGTTGCCCGGCCACGGATATTGTTGTAACTGGCGCACCAGCGTGGCTGACAACGAGTCCGGCATGATGTCCCGCTGATATTTGCGGGCAAAGCGCCGGATAAAGTGACGGGCAAGGGGAAGGATATCTTCGGTGCGTTCCCGCAGTGCCGGGATGCGGAGTTCAAAGGTGTTCAGGCGATAGAACAGATCCTGACGAAAGGTTTGCTGGCCGATCATCTGTTGCAGATCCGCATTCGTTGCCGCGATAACCCGGACATCCACCTGCTGCGTTTTACTGGAGCCGACTTTTTCAAACTGACGGGATTCCAGTACCCGGAGGAGTTTCGATTGCTGGCTGACCGGCGTATTGCCAATCTCATCCAGAAACAGTGTGCCCTGATCCGCCAGCTCAAAACGGCCGGGGCGCTGCTGTTTTGCATCGGTAAAGGCGCCTTTAACATGGCCAAACATTTCACTCTCAAACAGCGATTCAGGAATGGTGCTCATATCGACGGCAACAAAAGCCTGTTCCTGCCGGGTTGAGTGGCGGTGAATATAATGGGCCAGCTGGCTTTTCCCGGTGCCGTTTTCACCGGTCAGCAACAGGCTGGCATCACTGTCGGCAATCGCATTCAGGGTATCAAGCAGCGCGACCATCGCCGGTGACACCGCAATCAGATCGTCGTCAGTATCCGGTGTCAGCTGTTGTTGCAGCAGTTGATTCTGACGCTTGAGCCGGGCCTGTCCGGTCAGGCTTTGTCTGAGCCGGAGCTGGGTGTGAAGAACATGCAGCAGTTGCTGGTTGTCCCACGGTTTTTCAATAAAGTCTGCCGCGCCGGATTTCATCGCCTGAACCGCAATATCGATGGTTCCCCAGCCGGTCATGACGATGACAGGCAGATCCGGCACCTGCTGTTGTAACTGGCTGATGAGACTGAAGCCTTCCTGACCGGAAGTGGTATCGAGCTGGTAATTCAGATCAATCAGGGCGACGTCGGGCTCGGCAGAGATGGCACTGGCGAGTGTCTGCTGTGGGGTGCTGGCCGTGATGATGTCAAAGCCGTTGACTTTCAGCATCAGCCTCAGCGTTGTCAGGATATGTTCATCGTCATCTGCAATCAGAATCCGGGGATTGTTCATTGACTGTCTCTCAGTGTCTTTTTATGTCAGCCGGACGACCTGGCTTCAGGTTGTCCGGGATGATGCCATGATTATGATCTTAACGCATCCATCGGGGCCAGCCGCAGAGCCCGGCGCGCGGGAAGATAGGTTGCCGTCATGACAACAGCACTGAGCCCCACACTGGTCAGAACAAACAACAGCCAGACCGGAACCGGACTATGACCCATGAGCCTGATTAACAGTGGCCCGGCGGTCAAGGCGACTGGCAATGCCAGCACAATGCCGCTGCCAAGCTGAATCAGGCTGCGCTTCATCAACATCCGGATCACGTTGTGATGGGTGGCGCCCATTGCCTGACGGATAGCCAGTTCCTGCCTGCGCTGATGAATCGTTCGGGTCATGACGCCATAAATCCCGCTGCCCGCCAGCAGTAAAGCGATCAGTCCGAATACATTGAACAAAATTGCCATAAAGGTCAATCCTGCGGTATTGCGCTGTAACAGTGCTGCCATGGGTTTGATTTGCCAGGCAGAAACCGACACATCGGTGTCGCTGACAGCCCGGCGTAAAGTTTGCGTCAAACCGGATCCGGTAACACCCTTTGCGACCAGTGAAAAACTGGCTACCGGGGCTTGCAGGGCAGAGCGGTACACCGTGGGTAAATGCTGACGGAAACCAAACGGACGGCTTTGGATGATATGCGGCACAATACCGACAACGGTGTACCAGTGATGATCATATTTACTGTTGGCCCAGCGGAAGCGTTTGCCGATAACATGAGATTCTCCCGGCCAGAAACGCCGGACAAAAGAGCGGGTGACGACGGCAACCCGTTGTGAGCCGGCATGATCTGCCATGGTCAGCAGACGGCCCGCTTCCGGTTTCACGCCCAGCGCACTGAGCGTGCCGGGATAGACGACCACGTTATGGCTCTGGGGCAGGCCTGATTGTTCTGACTTCAGAACACTTTGTCCCTGCAGCTCAATTTGTCCCAGCCAGGTGAACTGGCCGGGGAGAAAGCTGATTAAACCGGCCTGAAGAACACCCTGCTCACCGCGCAGGTGATTAACCAGACGGGTATAAAAGGTCGTCTTTTTGTCCGGTGTCTGATATTGCGCCGATGGCAGGGTCACTTTGGCGGTATAGACGTTTTGTGGCTTAATACCGTAATCAATTTGTCTGGCTTGCCAGACAATCAGAGTCAACAATAACCCAAGGCAGACTACACTGGCAGACAGCATGATCTCAACTGTGACCAGAATCCGGCTCAACCGGCCACTGCTGCGGCTTTGAGCGCCGCGTGTGCCGTCCCGCAGGACATCGCTGATATGGCTGCGGCTCATTTTCCATGCGGGAAACCCGCCGGTAAGCAGGCTGACCAGCACAATCAGGCCGAAAGATTTCATCAGCACATCGCCATTGAGGGTCAGCTGCCACCAGTAAGGTGGTTTATCCGGAACAAAACCGGGCAGCAGGGCATTGGTCAGGGTCAGCGCCCAGCCAGCGAGCAAAATCGCCAGCAGTCCGCCACACAGACAGATCAGCGTACTTTCATACATCATCTGGCTCATCAGCCGGAGTGGGGAAGCGCCGTGAGCCAGCCGGATGGCGCTCTCTTTGGTGCGTTCACCGGCTCTGGCGAGCAGCAGGTTACTGACATTACAACAGGCGAGAATCAGCACAAATCCGACACCCGCCAGCATCATATAGTAGAAAACTTTTGAATCTTCCCCTTCAAAGCTTTCCTGAAAAGTGATGGTAAAGGCGGAATGGCCCTGATTGATTTCCGGATACTGTTCCGCTCTGGCGGCCATGATGGCTTGTAGTTCTGCGTCAGCCGCCGCCCGGCTGCTGCCGGGAGCTGTTTTGGCAAATGCGTAGATTTTCGGTGCGGTTTCCGGGGTAAATTTGCTCTCATCCAGTTGGGATGGCAGCCAGACCTGTACATTGAGCGGGAACTCATAACCTGGGGGCATCACGCCGATAATCCGGGTGCTGATGCCATCGATCAGGATACGCTGGCCGATAATATCCTGCCGTCCGGCAAAATAATTCTGCCATAGCGTGTCGCCGATAATCACCACCGGTGGCGCTCCGGGTTCGTTATCCTGTGAATTAAATAACCGCCCTTTAACCGGTTGCGTGCGGGTAAAGTGAAACAGATCGGACTGGTTATAGTTCGCCTGATAACGGGCGGCTTTACCATCGAGATTCAGGTTGACCGGTTTGGCATAGTAGTAGCCGGTTTCCGTCAGGTGCCGGCTTTTAGCCTGAATCGCTTTGAAATCCGCATAGCTAAGGGGGAGATCACCTTGCCTGACGCCATTGAGCTCCGGGGCGATCAGCACCATTCGCTGGCCTTGTGGAAAAGGCAGCGGCCTGAATATCAGCGTATCAATCAGCGCATACATATAAATGCAAATCCCCAGTCCGGCGGCCATCATCAGGGTAGTGAACAGCGTAAACCCCGGCTGCCTGAGCATCACCCGGAAGGTATATTTCAGATCAAGAAGATGAGACATTACGCTCTCCCGTTCTGCGTTGAGGAAAACGATGACCGATCATCAATCATCATGCCGTCAAACATTTCGATTCGCCGGGTTGCCCGTTCGGCCGAACGGGGATCGTGTGTCACCATGCAGATGGTACCCCCATTGGCATTGAGCTGATCGAACAGCGTCATCACCGATTCTGCATTTTTCGAATCGAGATTTCCGGTGGGTTCATCCGCCAGCAACAGGGCTGGCTGGCCGACAATCGCCCGTGCAATGGCAACACGCTGCTGTTGGCCGCCGGAAAGTTGTGCCGGGAAATGGCGCTGGCGGTGTTGCAGGCTGACCTGTTCCAGTGCATGACGCGTGGCTTCTTTGATTGCTGGTGACGACAGCCCGGTCCGGTAAGTGAGGGGCAGCATGACATTTTCTTCAACGGTCAGATCACTAATCAGGTTAAATGACTGAAAGACAAAGCCAATCATTTGATTACGGTGAGCGGCCTGTTGCCTGTGATTCAGCGTTTGTGTATCGGTGCCACCCAGAAGGTAGCGGCCATCGTTGGGGCGATCGAGCAGCCCCAGCAGCGACAGCAGCGTCGATTTACCGCACCCGGACGGGCCGGTGATAGCAACATATTCACCCCGGTGAATCTGAAAACTGACATCGTTCAGCGCGTGGGTTTCTATATCTTCTGTTTGAAAGACTTTTTTAATATTGCTTAATGCAACAACCGGGTTGTCGTTGTTGTCGGATAACATCATGCTTTCTCCGTAAATCGGTTAATCAGCGTATAAATATGGACGGTCTGTTCAGTGTTCATCAATCAGACGAACGGTGTCCGTATGTGCCCAGGCCTGTTGATTCGAGGTAATGATGCGATCATTGACTTTCAGGCCTTTTTTTATCTCAATGTTGTCAGCGGAACCTTTGCCATACACCACTGGTACCCGGACTGCGGTTTTGCCGTCAGCCGACAGTCTGAATACTGTACCCGGAGAATGGCTCTGTGCCAAAGCCGGACGCGTTACATACCGGATGTTTTGCAGTGCTGAAACCAGAATCGTGCCCTCGATGCTCAGATCGGGACGGGCTTCCGGCGGTAAGGTGTCGGTGAGCGCGACATCAACCTGCACGGTGCCCTGAGAAACCGAAGGGTCGATGCGAATCACGGTGCCCTGAATCTGGTGTTCATGGGTGTTGATGGTGGCGGTTTGTCCGGTCATCACCTGACGGATCTGGCGTTCCGGAATTTTAAGCTCGGCAATCAGGTCTTTTGGCTGTGCCAGTCTGGCGACGTTAAACCCGCGGGGTATCTGTTGGCCGGCTTCAATGTTCACGGCCTGAATGATGCCATCTTGCTGAGCGGTGATGGTGAGCGCATTGAACCGCGTTTGTGCCCGCTCCAGGGCATTTTGTAACTGATTCACGCTGGCCTTATCGGCACTCAGCTCTGCCTGCTGTGTCAGCTTAAGTTTTTCTACCCGTTGTTGCTCAATGGTGAGCTGTTCCTGAAACTGTGCCCGGTCAAGGCGGGTTTGGTCATAATCGATGCGCGATACCGCGCCGTTGTTTTGCCGCAGAAGCTGGTTTTGAGCACGATATTTCAGGCTGATTTTTTCCAGTTGATGGCGGGTTTGTAACATCCGGGCTTTGGCATCCAGTAACTGACTTTGCTGTTTCATCTTCAGTGCCTGATGTGCTGCCTTTGCTGCCTGTAATGCCCAGCTTGTTTCCTGAGCGTGCTGTTCGAGGTCCGGATTGCTTAATCTGGCAATCACATCACCGGCTTTAACGCGGGTGCCAGCTTTCACGGCGACATTTTCCACCCGCCCGTCGGCATAGGCCGAGATCCAGCGAATGGATTTCGGGGCGAAGATCCCGTTACCGCGGACTTCAACCGTCATGTTGCCGCGGCGAACCTGAGCTATCTGAATCCGCTCGCGGGATAATGTGTATTCAGATGGCCGGAAGGTCACAGCAGAGGTACCGAGCACTCCGGTCACTAAGATGACTATAGCGATGATAAGATTGCGCTGGCGTAGTATGGGCTGTTTCCTGACCCTGGGTTTATCCATCGGATGATTCCTTTATATAATCTTTAAAAAAGCTGACCCGGAGAACAGAGCACAAGCTGTGCCAGATTTTATGTCAATGAATTTAAAGAGTTTTATTTGATTTTGTAGATGAGGTGTCCCGTTGGTGGGAGGTCTGTCCCGGAAATGGGATCCCGGAATCGGGATTGTTGAATTTTTACGTTGGAGGTTTTTGGCTTTTGTCGCATCTATGCTGATCTGAACCTGTTTGGATGAGCTGCATGCGGTTGTGTTTCTGACCGTATTGAGATGTCAGCCTGACATGAGCACCGAAAGCGGAGATAAACGCATAAACATCTGAACTATCGTCAAATTCAATCTTTGATAAGCATGGGAAAAATATGATCTGATCATCCAAAGGTAGTGTATTCAGACGAAGAATGTTTGATGAGTGAAATCAACGTCTATCGGGTCTCAGTGTCCGATATTGTTGATTGAAAATCCCCTCACCACACGCTGATGCGGTTACTTTGAGGGGATAAAATTTCTGAAGGATACAATTAATGATGGTGTCCATCGTCATGGTGATTGGATGCGTCAAGGTTTCCTGTGTGATGCGGGTTGTCCGGTGTATGCCCATTATCATGATGGTGCTCGGATGATTGTGTATCCGGCAGGCTGAGTACGCCTAATCCGTATCTGTAAACCAGCTCTCCGCCTTTGTAAGCGGTGACTGTTACCAGTAAGCAGGCTAAAACCAGAAAAATACCACTGATTGGCACCATCAGCTTCTTCCGGCAGATCAGACTCATGATGGCACCAGCAGCAAAGATGAGCAAGGTCAGCATGGCCCAGTTTCTGTGTGCTGTCATTGCCAGGTGCGATACTGCATCATGCCCAACAGTGCTGTATGCATGATAGCCAGAGAGTATGGTAACGATAATCGCAATCAGACCCGTAATATTGATAAATTTATGGGTAAACCTGACCGGATGATTTGTGTCAGGGCGTTTCAGCCAGATAAAGCACTGCATCAGTCCTGAAAACGTAATCAGAGTGATGGTAAAATGTACAAAAACCGGATGCCAGTTCGGGATGATTTCAATCATAGATAACCTCTTTTTCCTCGTTCAATGGCTGTAATCTGGATACAGCCCCACATGTATGCAGGGCTTGCCCGGTCAGGAACTTGTCTGTTTAAGTGTAATACTTTTTACTATGCCTGCTACGGCATGATCGGAAAGATGACCGGACAATTCAACGGATCACTTCACAACATCATCCGGCGGCAGGTGCCCAATCAGAAAATCCGCAAAAGACTGAACAGCTTTAGGGAGTGTCCGGCCTGTCAGCACCTGAACTTCAATATTACGGATTCCCATGCCTTTATCGGTGATTGGAATGGCCCGGACCCGGCCGGTTTGTACCAGTCGCCGGACGGATATTTCTCCGGACAGTGACAGCCCGTTATTATTCACGGCAAATTGATTTAATGCCGCGAGATAGTTACTGACAAAAGCCATCTGATAATTCAGTTGCTGCTGGCTGGTACAAATATCGAATAACTGCCTGACTGTGGTATCCGGATAGGGCAGAGCCAGCGGGTAAGCCGTCAGTTGTGACAGACTGACTTTTTTCCGCCCGGCCAGCGGATGTTCCGGGTGCATGATGGCCAGCACCGGAGACGGTTGCGAAAAGAGAACCCGGATATCTTCACTGGGTGTCAGGCTGAACGCCAGTCCAATATCAGCATCCCCTTTACGAATGATATTGGCGACTTCTCTGGGTGAATAAATATCCAGCTTAAACTGAATACCACTAAATATTTTCTGGTACTGCCCAATGATGAACGGAATGAACTCCATGGCGAATCCTTCCGTGGTCGCAATGGTTACCCGTCCTTTTTGCAGACCTTCCAGCGCATCAATCTCACCAATCACCCGATCTGTTTCCAGCTGAACTTTGCGTGCATAGGCAGCCAGCAATTCTCCGGAAGCACTTAAAATCATACCTCTGGAACGGCGTTCAAATAATGGCGTGCCGATTTGGTCTTCCAGCGCGGATATTTGCCGGCTGATTGCACTGCTTGCAATATTCAGGTGCAGTGATGCTTCACTAATCGAGCCGCAACGGGCGACTTCCAGAAAGTATCTGAGTGCTGGTGAAGTCAGGGAATGCAGTGCTGCCATTGTTCCTCCTGGAAAATTTGATGATTCTCTGTCGGTTGAGTTGCGCTAATTTGGTGCCCTGTTATGGTGATCTATCATTGCTTTTATGGCAATGAATAATTGCTTTTTCTCTAATTGTGGCAACATCATAAATCCTCTAGTATCGGATAAAAGTCAACCTTTTTGACTGTTTTGTGGTCTGCACTGATCTGATGAATCTGTATCGGTGACACGGATTTTCCGGACAAGGTGTAGCGTGAATAATACGAAGTATAAGGATGTGCTTATGTTACGGTTCAAGAGACCTCTTTTACCTCTGGCTGGTTTGCTTTGTGTGCTGGGAACAACGCAGGCGCTTGCCAATAAAGCGGATGATACGCTGGTATATGCATCGAACAGCTGGCCGGAAAATGTCAGCCCTTATCACAATAATCTGCGGGAAGGGGTGATTCTCGGCCATCTGGCCTGGGACACACTGGTCTATCGGGATCCGAAAACCGGGAAGTATCTGCCGATGCTGGCAACTGGCTGGCAATGGAAAGACTCAACTCACCTGGTGATGGATATTCGTCAGGGCGTGAAGTTTCACAATGGCGATGAACTGAGTGCCAGTGATGTGGCATTTACCTTCAATTATGGCCTTGACCCGGTGTCTAAAGTCGTCACCCTGCAAAATATCAGCTGGATTAAGCACGTGAATAAGCTTGGGCCGTATAAAGTTGAATTTGAACTGAAAAAGCCATTCCCGGCGGCACTGGAATATCTGGCCGGGCCTTTACCTATCTATCCTGAAGCTTATTTTAAAAAAGTCGGTCTGGCTGGGTTTAACAAAGCACCGGTCGGGACCGGACCTTACAAAATCACCAAAGTGGTCAGTGGTCAGGAAGTGCTGCTGGTGAAAAACCCGGACTACTTCAAAGACAGTCCGATAGGGCAAGCGAAAATCGGTAAACTGAAATTTGTGCTAATCCCGGACCCGGAAACCCGGATTGCGCAGCTGATGACCGGACAAGTTGACTGGATCTGGCGGGTGCCGTCTGATCAGGCTGAACAGCTGAAAATGATGCCAAATATTTCGGTCCTGAGTAGCGAGACGATGCGGGTTGGCTTCCTGACGCTGAACAGCCGTGGGACGGAACAGGAAAACTCACCGTTTAAAGACCTGCGGGTGCGGGAAGCGGTGAACTATGCCATTAACCGGGACGGACTGGCGCATGAACTGGTACGGGGTGGCAGTCGCCCTTTATATACGCCGTGTTTCCCGTCTCAGTTTGGCTGTGATACTTCAGCCGCGAAGGTTTATCCCTATGATCCGGCCAAAGCGAAAAAACTACTGGCAGAAGCAGGGTATCCGGATGGCTTCAGTACCGATATCTATGCCTACCGTGACCGGGATTATGCTGAAGCGATTATCGGTAATCTGATGAATGTTGGCATTAAAGCCAAACTGCACTTTATGAATTATGCCGCATTAAGAAGCCTGCAACGGGCTGGTAAAGTGCCAATGGCGTTCCAGACGTGGGGCTCTTTCTCTATCAATGATGCCTCGGCGATTACCGGCGTTTACTTCAAGGGAGGCGCGGATGATGAAGATAAGGATCCGGAACTGATTTCATGGCTGGAGAAAGCCGATACATCGGTTGATCCGGCCACCCGGCTGAAATATTACCGCAAAGCGATTCAGCGCACCTCAGAGCAGGCATACTGGGCACCGATGTTCTCCTATACCAGTAATTATGCGTTCACCTCAGATTTGAATTTTTCTGCTTATCCGGATGAACTGCCCCGCTTCTGGGAATCAAGCTGGAAGTAAGAGACACGGCAATCAATGTCCGGGACACCGTCAGGATGTCCCGGATGAACGGAATCATCAGGGAGAGAAATCATGGCAGGTTACTGTTTGCGACGTTTCTTTATGGCGCTGAGTGTAGCGCTGACCGTCTCCGTTGTTTGCTTTATGTTGCTGCATTTGTCCGGCGATTTGGCAACCGCAATTGCCGGGCCGGAAGCAACCGCAGAACAGGTGGAGCAAATCCGGGTACAGTTCGGGCTGGATCAGCCGCTTTATGTGCAGTATTTCAGCTGGCTATGGCAGGCGCTGCATCTGGACTTCGGTCAGTCTTATTATTTTACCGAGTCAGTGATGTCTTTGATTCATGAGCGACTGCCGGTGACGTTAACGCTGGGCCTTATTGCACTGAGTGTGGCAACGCTGGTGGCGATTCCACTGGGGATTGTGGCGGCGATCCGGCAGGATACCTGGATTGACAGGGCGGCGTTAATGATCGCGGTTATTGGTCAGGCAATGCCAAGCTTTTTCTTCGGTCTGGTGCTGATTATTGTGTTTGCGGTGAACCTGCACTGGCTGCCCGCGGGCGGCAATACCGGCTGGAAAAGCTATATTCTGCCGGCGATAGCGCTGGGCTATTATGCGACACCTTCGATTATGCGCCTGACCCGGACCGGGATGCTGGAGGTGATGGGCTCAGATTATATTCGTACCGCCAGAGCGAAAGGACTCAGTGAAACCCGTGTGGTCATGAAACACGCGTTGAGGAATGCGGTGATTCCGGTCGTCGCGCTACTGGCTGTTGAACTCGGTTTTATGCTGGGTGGTTCCATTGTGATCGAATCGGTTTTTTCTCTGAAAGGACTCGGGCAACTGGCCTGGGATTCGATTGCCCGGAATGACTATCCTGTGGTTCAGGCGATTGTATTGTTAATTGCGCTGTTCTATATCGTGCTGACTTTCTTTGCGGACCTGCTCAATGCTGTGCTGGATCCGAAGCTCAGAATCACCTGATAAAGGAGAAAAGGATGACAACCGCAAGTATTTCTCAGTCTTTGATGGACACCGTGCCGGAAATCCCGCCGTGGCGTAAAGCACTGAGTCAAGTATTAGGGCATCACAGCCTGACACTGGGCGCCATTGTTTTACTGGCGATTGCCGTTGCTGCGATTCTGGCGCCCTGGCTGGCCCCGCATGATCCGTATGCACAGGATGTGACGCAACGAATGATTCCGCCGGTGTGGCATGACAAAGGCAGCTGGGCACACTGGCTTGGCACCGATAAGCTCGGGCGGGATTATTTCAGCCGCCTGCTTTATGGCGCACGTATTTCTCTGATGATTGGTCTCGCTGCGGCATTTTTGTCGGGTGTGATTGGCACCACGCTGGGGATTCTGGCGGGTTATTTTGGTGGCAAAACTGATGCCGTGATTAGCTATCTGATTACCACCCGGCTGGCGATGCCGGTGATTCTGGTCGCGCTGGCGCTGGCCTCACTGGTTGGTGGTTCGCTGGAAGTGGTGATTGTGCTGCTTGGCTGTTTATTATGGGATCGGTTTGCTGTGGTGGCCAGAGCAACTACGCAGCAGCTGCGGGAGGCGGAGTTTATTGCTTCAGCCAGAGTACTCGGGGCATCGACGCCCTATATTCTGCTGCGTGAGTTGTTACCGAATATTCTCAGCCCGCTGATTGTGGTGGCGACACTGGAAATGGCGCATGCGATCTTGCTGGAAGCGACGCTGTCATTTTTAGGTTTGGGTGTGCAGCCGCCACTGCCGTCGTGGGGGCTGATGGTGGCTGAAGGGAAAGGTTATATGTTTTTCCAGCCGTGGGTGATTGCGATACCGGGCATTGCCCTGATGATTTTGGTACTGGCAATTAATCTGGTCGGGGATGGCTTACGGGATATGAACGCACCGCAACACCGGAATTAGGTCACAAACCTTAAGGGATGGAGAGTCATCAGGCAGAGATCGAACGCAGACACGCATAAACCCATCCATGGGGCTCCACCGCGCCATCCCTGGCGCGGAGGGTCTGCTTATCGATATCCGCCTGATGCCCGCAACAGGGTCAGAAATGCTGACTCAGGCCGCAGGGAGAAGAGATGGAAAATATACTGAATGTACGTGAACTGGAAGTCAGCCTGCCGACCGCCAATGGGTTGCTGAATGCGGTGCGGGGGATTGATCTTCATGTCCGGCGCGGTGAAATGCTGTGTCTGGTCGGCGAGTCCGGCTGTGGAAAATCGATGACTTCCATGGCATTGATGGGATTGCTGCCGAAACAGGCTCAGTGCCGGGCAAAACAGATGGATTTTGATGGTCTCGACCTGCTCACCATGAAACGCAAAGCCAGAAACGGACTGCGGGGATTGAGAATGTCGATGATATTTCAGGAACCGATGACCAGCCTTAATCCGGCTTTTAAACTCGGGGACCAGTTGTGTGAAGGTTTAATGTTGCATAAAAAAGTCACCAGAGCACAGGCACGGGAAAGAGCAGTGTATCTGCTGGAAAGAGCTGGAGTGCCATTCCCTGAAGCCCGGCTGGAGCAATATCCGCATCAGTTGTCCGGCGGGTTGCGCCAGCGGGTGATGATTGCCATGGCGCTGATGTGTGAACCGGATTTAATTATTGCCGATGAACCCACTACGGCGCTGGATGTCACGATACAGGCACAGATTCTTAAACTGATCCGCGAATTGCAGCAGGAGTTCGGTACCGCGGTGATTTTTATTACCCATGATTTAGGTGTCGTCGCCCGGATTGCTGACCGGGTTGCGGTGATGTATGCCGGACAAATTGTGGAAACGGGCACCACCAAACAGATTTTTACCGCGCCGACCCATCCTTATACCCGCGGACTGATTCAATGTATTCCGGTGCCTGGAAAAACCCGTCCGGGAGAAATGCTGCATACGATTCATGGCGTTGTGCCGGGGCTCATTGGTGAAGTGACCGGATGTGCGTTTGCCAACCGCTGCCCGGATGTTGTCCCGGCCTGCCGCAATACATCGCCCCGCTTAGAGGATCTCGGAAACGGACAGGATCGCGGAAACGGGCATCAGGTGCGCTGTCCCGTGGGCATCCATTCCGGGCAAATCAATTCCGTGGAAATCAGCACCACGGAAATCAACCATACCGGGGAGGTGAATGATGGAATATGCGCTTGAGTTGTGTGATTTAACCCGGCATTTCGAACTGAAACAGGGGATGTGGAAAGAGAAAACCCGGCTGACGGCGGTGAATCAGGTGTCGATGCGGATTCAACCCGGAGAAGTGGTCGGGCTGGTGGGAGAATCTGGCTGCGGGAAAAGTACCCTGGCGAAAATGATTCTCGGCCTGTTGGCACCCAGTTCAGGTAATGTGTTGATTGCAGATAAAGAAATCGACCTCAGTGACCGTCTGGCGCTGGCAAGGCTGATTCAGCCGGTTTTTCAGGACCCGTATTCATCACTCAACCCGCGTAAAAAAATTGCGGAAATTATCCGTCTGCCTTTAAAGCTGCACCGGATTGGCACGGCGAAAGAACAGATGCAGGCGGTGCAGGACATCGCGGCCAAAGTCGGCTTGCCGGAGCGTTTGCTGGAGCAATATCCCGGACAACTTTCCGGCGGGCAACGTCAGCGGGTGGCGATTGCAAGGGCACTGATCCTGAATCCCCGGATTCTGATTTGTGATGAACCCACTTCGGCGCTGGATGTCTCCGTACAGGCCCAGATTCTGAACCTGTTACTTGAACTGAAAAATGAACTCGGCCTGACTTATCTGTTTATCAGCCATAATCTGGCGGTGGTCGAACATCTGGCCGACCGGGTGATGGTGATGTATCAGGGGGAAATCGTGGAACATGGCCCCTGTCAGCAGATTTTTCATCAGCCACAACATCCTTATACACAAACCTTACTTGCTTCCATTCTGACGCCGGACCCGGATTTGGGTTTGCCGGATATCGAACAGTTCAGCTGGCAGACAGCCGGCTGAACCCACATCAACCTGAAATGAATCCGGCAGTGGCAGTGGTATTCGCTGCCAGCCTGAGTCACAGGTTCCAAAGGAGTTTATATGAGTCGTGAACAAGCCATCGAACAGGTGACCCGGTATTTTGAATCCGGCGCTTTTTTGCAAACGCTGAAGGAAAGAGTGGCGATTCCCAGCCAGAGTCAGATCCCTGAAGGGACGGCTGCATTAAACAACTACCTCACCACCGCGATGATTCCTGCCCTGACTGAGATGGGATTCCAGTGTGAAATTCTGCCGAATCCGGTTGCTGATGAACCCGGTGCCTGGCCGTTTCTGCTGGCTGAACGGATTGAAGATCCTGATTTGGTGACACTGCTGACCTATGGTCACGGGGATGTGGTACTCGGTTACGATGAACAGTGGCGGGATGGTTTGTCCCCATGGCAGCTGGTGACTGAAGGTGATTACTGGTATGGCCGCGGCACCGCGGATAATAAAGGGCAGCATTCGGTCAATCTGGCGGCCTTGCAGACGGTATTACAACAGCGCGGTCAGCTCGGATTTAATGTCAAAATCTTACTGGAAATGGGAGAGGAGGCCGGTTCTCCGGGGCTGGCTGAATTTTGTGCACAATATCAGGAACGATTAAAGGCCGACCTGTTTATTGCCTCCGATGGCCCGCGGGTTGGTGCTGAGCTGCCGACGGTTTTTCTGGGATCCCGCGGAGCGATGAATTTTGACTTGAAACTGAATTTGCGCCAGGGCAGCCATCATTCCGGCAACTGGGGTGGCGTGCTGGTCAATCCGGCAACGCGCCTGACCAGTGCCTGGGCAACGATGGTGGATGCTCAGGGTAAAATTTTGCTGCCGGGGCTGCTGCCGGACCATCTGCCGGACGCCGTCAAAGAAGCAGTAAAAGAGATTCCGGTCGGGCAGGGCGAGGGTGATCCGGAAATCACTCCCGATTGGGGAGAACCCGGACTTTCTCCGGCGGAACAGCTCTTTGGCTGGAATACGCTGGAGATTTTAGCCATGAATGTCGGTAATCCCGCTGCGCCCCTGAATGCGATACCGGGACAGGCAACCTTACATGCCCAAATCCGCTTTGTGGTTGGCAGTGACAGTGACAATTTTCTTCAGACGATTCGTCATCACCTTGACCAGCAGGGGTTTGAAGATGTTGAAGTCGTGAGCGGTAAAATGCATCTGATGCCGGCCACCCGTCTTGATCCGGATGATCCGTGGGTGAACTGGATTCTGTATTCGGTCTCGGCAACCACAGGGAAAAAAACCACGCTGCTGCCAAATCTGGGTGGTTCAATTCCGAATGACTGCTTTGCCAACACGCTGGGCCTGCCGACGTTGTGGGTACCGCACTCTTACCCTGCCTGTTTACAACATGGTCCGGATGAACATGTGTTAGGCTCTGTGATGCTGGAAAGCCTGCAATTAATGACCGGTGTATTCTGGGATTTAGGGGAAAGTGGTGTGTCAGTCAGGGAGTTGAGAAATGAATAAACAAGCAATGATTGAGTCGGTGTCAGGCTGGCTGCGTGATCATGAGCCGGCAATGAAACATCTGCTGGAAACGCTGGTGAATATTGATTCGTTCAGCCATGACCCGGATGGTGTGAGTCAGGTCCGCGATTGTCTGGCCGGCGTGCTGGAGCAGGCAGGCATTCAGGTGCGGCGGCTGGATGAGCAGAACACTTGTGCGCTGCTGGCAGAAGTGGGTGAAAATTCCGCCCGTTGTTATTTTCTGACCGGCCATATGGATACGGTGTTCACAAAAGGCACCGTGGCTGAGCGCCCTTACCGGGAAGAAGACGGTATGGCGTATGGCCCCGGCGTGGCTGATATGAAAGCCGGACTGGTGATGAATACCTTTCTGATGATGGTGTTTCACCGTTTACATCAGCAGCATCCTTTGCCGTTTACCCTGAAGATGATGGCAACCGGTGACGAAGAGATCGGCTCGCCGAATGGTCAGCATCTGATCCGTGAATATTTGCAGGGGGCGGATGCGGTATTTAATGCTGAACCGGGACGCGTTTCCGGCAATGTGGTCAGTGCCCGTAAAGGGGGCGGCAGTTACCGGATTGATGTCACGGGCAGGGCTGCCCACGCGGGTGTCAACCATGCCGATGGTGCCAGTGCTATTGAAGCGTTGGCCAGAATGATTCAGTCTGTCCATCAGCTGACTGATTATCAGGCAGGGATCACCACTAATGTCGGGCTGATTTCCGGGGGGACAACGCCGAATACCGTAGCTCAACAGGCATCAGCAATGGTTGATGTCCGGTTTAAAACCGCAGAGCTGGGAGAAGCGCTGGCACAGAAGCTGGAGCAGTGCGTTGTGCAGCATGGCGTGCCGGGTGTGCTTGGCGCATTGACCAAAGTGGCTGGATTTCTGCCTTTTGAAGCCCGGATGAGTGAGTCGTTGCTCCGCCTTTACCGGACTCAGGCGCAGCAGATTGGTGTTGAAGTCGATGGTGAATTTACCGGTGGCTGTTCGGATGCCGGATGGACGGCTTCGATGGGGATTCCGACATTGTGCGGCACCGGACCGGTAGGTGGTCATGCGCATACGGATCGGGAGTACTGTGATTTAACCACGCTGGTGGAAAGAGCGCTGATTGTCGGGCGTTGTCTGATGACACTGGATATCAGCTCAGACCGTTTTGATGGGATTTCAATGTGAAATCAGTTTGAGTGATATTTTTTTGTCTGAAAATTAGCCAGTATTATCATTCCATGCCTAAACTTAGTGAGTATTACCATAATATCCCCAAAAAACCTGACGATGCATGATTCAGTACCTTGTTTCAAGCCCGGACAAATTTCGCTGAACACCACATCATCTGCTGGCTTGGGGATACATAATTTCTTGGCTAAGGTGGATCCCGTGATATTTAACTTCAGCAATATTAAAGTCAGCTGGAAGCTGGCATTTTTAGTTGTGGCTTCCGTTATTGGTTTTTGTATCCTGCTTTATATTTCCCAGTACGAGTTGAGGAAGAACTTAATTGAGGAAAAGAAGCAGCGACTGAAAGCCGTGTTAGAAACGACGATTAGTCAACTGAATTATCTGAACCAGACTTATCCGGAAAAGGAGGCAAAAGTCCGGGCAAAAGGGTTAATCGAATCAATTTTCTTCAATGGCGATCATTATGTTTTTGTGATGGCTGAAGACACAACCATGCTCATTAATACCCGTTTGAAACAGTATATCGGACAAAAAAATGTCGCTCCGCACTGGCAGACTTTGATTACAGAAGGGCTCAAGCCGGAGGGCGGTGTTTACCGTTATCCATGGGAGAAAAAAGACGGCACCAAAACCGAGAAAATGTCATTTATGCACCATTTTTCCCCCTGGGGATGGGTGCTGGGAACTGGCATGCCGCTGGACGATGTGAACCGGGAAATTAACACACAGCTGTGGACGATGGGCATGAGTGCATTGGGAGGTGTGCTGGTGATCAGTTTTCTCGGTTTTGTGATTACCCGCTCCGTCACCCGTCCGCTGAAATCTGTGGTGGCAACGATGGAGAACGTTGCGGCCGGAAATATTCAGGCCAATATTCCTGTATTGGGGAAAGATGAATTTGGCTGGCTTGCAGAACGGACGAACTATGGGATCAACTCGATACGTGAGGCATTAAGAGAGTCGGTCGAATCCGCCCGGATTGTGTCTGAAGCAGCAATGCGTATTTCGGGCTCGGCTGAAGAAACCAGCCAGTTGGTGACCGATCAGCGGGATCAGCTGAACCAGCTGGCGACGGCTATGAATGAAATGAGCGCGACGGTCGGAGAGGTTGCCAGCCATGCTGAAGCCACAGCCAAAGATACCGTCAGTGCGATCGACGAAGCGCAACTGGGACAAAATGATGTGACCCAAAGCATCGGCAGTATTAAGTCTTTGTCTGAAGCACTTGAACATGCGGTGCAGCATGTGGCGCAGCTCAATGAAGGTGTGATGGAAATCAGTGATGTCACCTCAGTCATTAGCGGCATTTCTGAGCAAACCAATCTGCTGGCGCTCAATGCCGCCATTGAGGCGGCGCGTGCCGGAGAGCAGGGCCGGGGATTTGCAGTGGTTGCTGATGAAGTCCGTAATCTTGCCAGCCGGACCAATACATCGACCGAAGACATTCAGAAAACCGTTGACCGACTGCAAAAAGTCGCGCAAGGAACCGCGGAAATGATGGAAAAAAGTCAGGCACTAGCAGGTGACAGTGTCACATGCTCTGAGCGCTGTGGCTCAGATATCACAACGATTGTTGAACATATCCAGCATATCAGTGATAAAACAGTGCAGATTGCATCGGCCTCTGAAGAACAGAGTGCTGTTGCCGAAGAGATGAACAGGAACCTTTCCGGTGCCAACGATGCTGCATCTGAAGTGTCCGGTACGGCCAGTTTGCTGGCTAAGGAGAGTGAAAAACTGGCGGATATGTCACGCCATCTCGATCAGGCACTGGCACGATTCCAGCTCTGAATCTCAGGTGCCTGTTATCATATCAGGACATCTTTCATCAGGGCATATTGTTTGAGGACATACCTGTTTCAGGACAGACCGACCGGTCTGTCCTGATTGTTTTCATCGCTTGCTGCCACTGCGGCCAGGCCTGTCTGCCGAAGGGCGAAAAACAATCGGAAAAATCGGCCGGCAATCTGAATTTTATCAGGTGTTTTGTAGGGGCCGGGCTGGCTGAGCATTCATTTTCATTCGTAGTGCTTTTTTCTCAATCAAGTGCCACGAAATCATGGCAAGCATCAGAGTGAGCACAAAAGACAAGCCAGCCATCACCGGTACTGAAACACCGGGAAGCCATGTGGCGATTAATTGCTGTACCGGAAAAGCATAAATATAGATGCCATAGGAGTAATCCCCAAACCGGTTGAAGCTGCGAATCCTGCCATTTGGCAGGTAAGCCAGCATCAATAACAACAATGGCAGTATCAGACAGTAGATGACAAAGAACACATCTTGCTGCCAGAAAGCGCACAGTAGCAATACACATAAACCACCGTATAACCATGTGGCAGACAGATATATTTTATCCCGCCAGATATAAAGTGCAGCACCTGCAAAGAACATCGAAAACATCCGGATAAAATTCTCAATCACCGGTGGTGCTGAAGATGAAGCAGGGGCTGCCGGGGCTGCCGGAAGAAAGTGATGCACGATATGCGTCATGATTGCGACAGAGGCCACCACCAGAAAAACCCGTTTCATTGAGAGAAAGGAGATATATCGGTTGAGCATGGTGGTCATGATCATGAGTAATGCCAGTATTGCATACATCCAGACCTCATAAGGAAGTGTCCAGAGAGAGGCATTGACCACGTAAGGGAACGGAAGATCGGTGAAAACGCCGGGCAACAGAAATCCGGCACCGGAAAACAGCGTCATGTTTTTGAGTATAAATTCATGAGTCTGCCCGTTTGCTAAGTAATCCGGCAGGCTGAGTGGTGTCAGCATCGCACCGGTCACAATACAAAAGCCGATCGCGGCCAGCAGCGCAGGATAAATCCTTAAAAATCTTGCGGCTGTAAAGTGCAGGAGGTGATTCCGGTTCAGATAGCTGCCGGTGATTAAAAAGCCACTGGTAATAAAAAAAATGTCGACCGCGATTGACCCCCAGGTCATATGGAGTGAGGTGCTTAAAGGTTCTGCATGTCCTGTCAATGCAAAACCGTGGCTGAACAGCACCAGTGAAGCAGCAATAAAACGGATGAGATTAAAATTATTATCCTTGTGACGGGTATAGTCTGCGAGTAAATGAGTCATAGGTTTCCTGTTGAGTGGCTGATAAATTATTGTTAAATCAGGTGCATATTAAATACTTTTCATTCAAACGTAAACTCTCTGACAAACCGGGAAATTATCCGGTCAGCGACTCAAACTGGCTGTCAGGGTATATACTCAAAGAGGGAACAGAGAATGCGGAGGTTATTATGACCATAGCAACCCGACTTGATTGTTATTTGTCGGATAATCATATTGATTACGAGACAGTGAAACACAACCATAGTTACAGCTCGCTTCACAGTGCTGTCGCGGCCAATATTCAGCCTGTGAGCCTCGCGAAAGGAATCATTCTGGAAGATCATGATGGCCGGCATCTGATGGCAGTACTTCCCGCAAATGCAAATGTTAATATGCCTCAGCTGAATCAATCACTGTTTGCTTCTTTTCATTTAGTCAAAGAGCATGATGTTTATGAGATGTTTGAAGATTGTGAAAATGGCGCAGTACCCCCGGTGGGTCACGTGTACCATCTTCCGGTTGTCTATGATAAAGCGTTAGCAGAACTTGATTTTATTTATCTTGAAGCTGGTGACCATGAAACATTGATTAAACTGAGCAGAGATTCTTTCATCAAACTGATGGGACCGAACAGCCGGTGCCTTCATTTCAGCAGACATGTCTTTCATTAGTGGACAAAAGCCATGAGCTGAAACTGTCATTAGTGGACAAAAGTCATGAGCCACAAACAGGGAAGTGACCGCTTCCCTGTTTCACCCGGTCTGTTTCATACCTTACAGTGAACATACTTTGCAGTGAAAAGGCGTCATCATTCAATCACTGGACGTAGTGCGGTAATCGTAGTACATATGAAGCATCTCAAAGCAAAGCAGTAAGGAAAGATCTATGTTTACCGGTATTATTCAGTCTGTTGCCACGTTAGCTGAAGTCACTGATTCACGGGGTATCAGAACATTTGTTATCACATTCGAACCGGGTTTTTGTGACGGGCTGGAAACGGGTGCCAGTGTTGCAGTCGATGGCGTTTGCCTGACAGTCACTGAAATCCTCTCACCGGTGCAGGTTAAGTTTGATGTCATGCTGCAAAGCCTGCGTATTACGACTTTGAGTGATTATCCGCCGGGCTGCCGGGTGAATGTGGAACGGGCAGCAAAAGATGGTGCTGAGATTGGCGGGCATCCATTATCGGGGCATGTTGATTTTAAAACACCGGTATTGGATGTCGTGCAGGAAGAAGATAATTACTGTATCCGGTTTGGTATCACGGATGAATGGAAGCGTTATGTCTTCCCGAAAGGTTATATTGCACTCAATGGCGCCAGCCTGACGATCTCTGCTGTTGATAAGCAGGCTGGCTGGTTTGAGGTCTGGCTGATTCCTGAAACCCGCCGGATGACGACGTTTGAAGCAAAACAGGCTGGTGATCTGGTGAATGTTGAAATTGAACGGGGCACTCAGGTCGTCGTTGATACGGTGCGTGATACCTTGCATGAAAGTCTGGGCGCTTTATTCCCGGCAATTGAAAAGGTGCTGGCAGAGAAGGGCATTGATATGGATGCTCTGGGACAAAATATCAGACTGAATGATAAAAAATAAAAAAACGGATGCTTCCGGATTCTATGATATCGCGCGCAATATCCGGATCCGCTATCCGTATATATTGTCTTGACGGATATATTGTCCTGGCGGATATATTATCTGTCCTGATGCCTGACCGGAGTGATTGAATGATTGATTTTGAACTCACAGAGTCTTCTCTGCTGATGAATGAGGTACTTGCACTGGTTCCGGTTCGCCGGAGTGATGCGCCGGTGATTCAGAAATTAGCGAACGATCCTTTGATTGCATCGACCAGTCTGAGCATTCAGTATCCGTTACCCGCAGGCTGGGCCAAAGAGTGGATTGAGCATCTTGATCAGGATCGTCAGTCAGGTCACGGTATCACGTTTACGATTCAGCGTCGTCATGACCACCAGGTGATGGGCGTGGTTTCTTTGCTGGACATTAACTACCGCTTTGAAAATGCAGAGTTAGCTTACTGGCTTGGTAAGCCATTCCGTGGAAACGGTTATGCGACTCAGGCCACCAGACTGGCAGTCAATTATGGATTTTCCCGGCTCGCTTTACACCGTATTTATGCGTTTTTCCTCACTCATAATCTCAATTCAGAGAAAGTGTTACAGCGTCTTGGGATGCGTTATGAGGGGGAATTACGGCAGCATATTAAGAAAGACGGCGTTTTTATGAACTCCGGAATTTATGGTGTGCTTGCCGATGAATTCAGTTAAATTCCGCTAAAATTTCATCTGTTTGTCCGGGTGATTGACCGCAAAGATGAGGTATAAAATATACCGGAGCAAGCGAGTCGTTTGCTTTCATGTCCAACTGACGTTTATCTCCCCCCTTTCAGGGTCTGCCGGGATGATGCATTGATGGCCTTTGTCCGACAGTATGTTGCGGTGTTTTACCCGGATCATGGGTACTGTTTATCATGATTGTTGAAGAAAGTGGTTTGATCGGATTGTATACCATCTGCTGCCATCAGCGTCTGGATTCTGCAGGGGGCTTTTTTTCGGCAAAGTTGCTTATTCTGATCTGTTGGTTGATTCTGGTGTATCCGCTGATTCAGTTTGTTGTGTCATCGCTGCCACGCGTTTGAGCGATGAGAGAATCAGGTTTTGTTCCCATGACTCCAGAGACTGGAAATGATTGATAAAATCCTGAGGCATTAACTGAGGTGCCTTATTCAGTACAGCCAGACCGCTGTCGGTCAATACAGCATGCACTTTTCTCTTATCGTTCTGATCCCGCATCCGGACAACAAACCCGCGGTTTTCCAGCCGGTCCAGAATACTGGTTGCTGTTGCCTGACTCATATTCGTCTGGTGAGACAGTTCACGGATGGTTTGATTTTCAGAAAGACGAATCGATTGCATCAATATTAACTGAGGACTGGTGAGTCCATATTCTTTAGTCAGTTGTCTTGAGTACAGATCAAAGATACGGATAATCTGCCTGAGTGCGACCAGGAGTTCTTCATGTTTTTCCAATGTATCTGTACCTCCGGATGAGATTTGCCCGGAAGTCACCGCCAGCATGACAGTGACTTCCGGATTTGAGGGTTATTCCGCTGCTTCTTTTGCTTGTTTGATCCAGGAATCAAACAACATCTGATGGGCTTTAATCCAGCTGTTAGCATGATTTTCAATGTCAGCCGGGCTGTTTTTACCCTGACTCATCATCATATTTTCGCTGCTGACATCATTGATATTGAGTTTCATGATCTCAAAGAGTTTGGTGGCTGCCGGGTTCTCCTGAGCGAACTTTTTGTTGGCAACGATTTTCATCGAATTCATCTGGAAACCATAATTTTTCCCGTTTGGCAGGGTTGTATCTACATTTTGACGTGCACCGGGCAATGCCGAAAAAGGCACTTGCAGCCAGATCACATCTTTACCGGGAACTAATACACCGCTCACCCAGTAAGGTGTCCAAGTGTAGTATAAGATTGGGTCTCCGTTCTTATAGCGGCTAATGGTGTCGGCAATAATGGCTGCATAGTTACCCTGATTGTGGGTCACCGTATTGCGCAACCCAAAGGCATCCAGCTGATGTTCAATCACACCTTCACAGCCCCATCCGGGATTACAACCGGTTAAATCGGCTTTTCCGTCTCCATTGGCATCAAATAATTTTGCCAGTTTGGGATCTTTTAACTGCCCGATATTGGTGATGTTATATTGCTGAGCGGTTTTTTTGTCGATCAAATAGCCTTGCGCTGCGTTAGAAATATATTGTCCGCCAACAAAAAATTTATTATCGCCGCCTGCCTGTTTGTATTTTGCTTCATGCAGCGGAAACCAGCCGACCGCCAGATAGGTGGCATCACCGTTGGCGATAGAGGTATACCCCACATTGTAATCGACTTCTTTGGTGGGCAGCACCTTATAGCCAAGTGCTTCCATTGCCTTATTTACAATCAGCGTCTGAAATGTCTCTTCAGCGACGGTTGACTGGAGCGGCTGGACGGTAATGCCTGTACCGGGTAATTTTTCTGCCTGTACCAGAGAACTCCATGACAGAGATACCAGCGTTCCGGTAATCAAAGCCTTCTTCCATGTATATTGCATTATTGTCTCCTGAGCGGTCGGGGAATAAATTTAGATATAAAAAGTATATACCCAAGTGACCTCAAGATGCATATTCAGCGAGCATTGATTGGTTTCTGAGCAAGGCACTGATTTGTAAACATAGTCATTCTACGTTGAAAATCAGTAACGCAGGACAGGAGCCAATCAATCTCGCCCTTCGGGAGCTCATCAACAGGTTCATTTCTGCGTCAAACAACCTCGAAAGGCGTCATCATTCCTTCGGTTATTTTCCTTGAACTGAACCTGTTGATGAAGCTCTGAATCCTGCATCTTGAGGTCACTTGGGTATATACCAGAGCGCAATATCCGGATTGCGCTCCGGACAGGTTTATTTCGCGGCTGCTTTGGCTTGTGCAATCCAGGAATTAAACAATTTCTGGTGAGCTTTTATCCAGCCATTGGCATGCGCTTCAATATCTGCTGGTGTGTTATGTCCTTTGCTCATCATCATGTTTTCAGCACTGACATCGTTGATGTTTACTTTCATCACCGAGAATAGTTTGGCGGCTGCCGGGTTTTCCTGTGTAAACTTTTTATTCGCGACGATTTTCATGCTGTTCATCGGGAAGCCATAGTTTTTACCATTTGGCAGCGCAGTATCCTGATTGCTGTTTGGCAGCGAAGAGAAAGGAACCTGCAGCCAAACCACGTCTTTACCCGGTACTAACACACCACTGATCCAGTACGGCGTCCATGTATAGTAAAGAATCGATTCCCCTTTTTTATACCGGGCAATGGTATCGGCCATAATTGCAGAATAATTTCCCTGATTATGAGTGACGGTGTTACGGAGACCGAATGCATCAAGCTGATGCTCTATGACACCTTCACAGCCCCAGCCCGGATTACATCCGCTGAGATCTGCTTTACCGTCACCGTCGGCATCAAACAATTTTGCGATTTGAGGATCTTTCAGCTGTCCAATATTGGTAATACCATATTTTTGTGCGGTTTTCTTATCGATCAGATATCCCTGAGCGGCACCGGAAATGTAGGTACCGCTGACCGAAAATTTATCGTCACCACCAGCCTTCTGGTATTTATTTTCATGGAGTGGGAACCAACCGACAGTCAGATAGGTTGCATCGCCCTTGGCAATCGATGTATACGCAACGTTATAATCAACTTCTTTGGTTGGTTGCACGTCATAACCCAGAGCCTGAAGTGCTTTATTGACCAGCAGGGTCTGAAATGTTTCTTCGGCAATCGTTGACTGAACCGGCTGAACTGAAATGCCTTCTCCGGGCAGCTTTGCTGCCCATGCTGTTGCTGTCCAGGATGCAGTCAGGATAAATCCTGTCATCGTCAGTAAGGTCTTACATCTGTTGTTCATATTTATCTCCGGAATAATTAGTGTTGTTGTTGGGATGAAGATGGTGTCGCTTTCGGTTTTAACCGGTATACATAGGAGACGGGCCCTTTATGATACCAGCGGGTTTTATTGTCCCGTGACTCGGCACCTACCGTTTGGGTAATGCGATCAAGAAGGATGGCGAGAATCACAATGCCCAAGCCTCCGACAGCGGCCATGCCCATATCAAGACGACCAATACCGCGTAAAACCATTTGTCCGAGTCCGCCAACGGCAATCATGGAAGCAATCACAACCATCGACAGCGAAAGCATCAGTGTTTGGTTGACGCCGGCCATAATAGAAGGCATTGCCAGTGGCAGCTGAATCCGGTACAGCATCTGTTTCGGACTGGCACCAAATGCATGTCCGGCCTCAATCAGTTCTTCCGGCACCTGCTGGATACCTAAGATTGTCAAACGCACAATCGGCGGTAACGCGAAAATAATCGTTACGACCACTCCAGGCACATTCCCGATACCGAACAACATCACGATTGGAACCAGATACACGAATGCAGGTGTGGTTTGCATGGCATCCAGAATGGGCCTGATAATTTTGGCTGCGGTTTCACTGCGGGCCAGCCAAATCCCGAGCGGCATCCCGATGAAAAGGCAGAAAAAGACGGAAGTCATGACCAGCGCAAGGGTAATCATGGCATCATCCCAGGCACCGATCAGTCCGACAACAATCAGCGAAATCAGTGTTGTCACCCCCATTCTGAAGCCAGCAAACTGCCAGGCGAGCAGAAACAGGATGATCAGCATCACGGGGGCTGGTGTTGAGACTAAAACGGTCTGAATCGAAGAAAGAATCAGATCAACCGGCACCCGGATTGCCTGAAACAACGGTCGTCCGTGGCCTACCAGCCAGTTCAATGCGGTTTCAACCCAGTGATCAAAAGGGACGACTGCATCTTTGAACGGATGCATCCAGTTAAATGGTTCAGGCGTCGCGGCAGCATTCAGCCAGTCGCCACCCGCGGTCGCCTGTGTTGCTGAAGACCATGGATCCGCAGCTGCACCTTGTGAAGCTGCTGATGCCCAGGGATCGGAATTTTGAGTTGTAGTTTCCATTGTCATAATATTATTCTCTGTCTAAAGCCTGAAGTAAGCGGGATTTAGTGATAACGCCATAGTAATGATGCTGCTCATCGACGACGGGAACAGCATAAGGTGCATCGGCAACCTGTCCGATTACATCACTGATCGAAGTATCCGGATGGATGGTGGCAGTATCTGCAAGCAGGGCATTGTTCAGCGAAGTTTTATCTTTTGCTGCATGTCTGAGCGAGTCGATAGAAACCAGACCGTTGTAGCAGCCCCGGCGATCGACCACAATACCGTATTCATTATCCGAATCGGTCAGAATCTGTAAGGCTGCGCCCGGACCGTCGTTGTCATGCTTTTTAAATACAGTGGCGGTCCTTTTACGCGCGATGTCCTTGGCTGTAAAAATATTGGCCACATTTACGCCCCGGAAAAATGAACGAACGTAGTCATTGGCGGGCTGGTGCAGAATTTCATCGGGTGTCCCTACCTGAACCACAACACCATCCTGCATAATCGCGATGCGATCACCGATACGCATGGCTTCATCCAAATCATGGGAAATAAATACAATGGTTCGTTTGTCATCGTTTTGCAGACGAATCAGTTCATCCTGCATTTCGGTACGAATCAGCGGATCTAATGCCGAAAATGCCTCGTCCATTAAAAGAATATCCGGGTCGTTTGTCAGGGCTCTGGCCAGTCCGACCCGCTGCTTCATACCACCAGATAATTCATCCGGATAAGAATCACAATAGGCCTCAAGACCGACCCGTGCGAGCGCTGCCTTTGCTGTTTCTGTCCGGGTTGGTATATCAATTCCGGCAAGCTCAAGGCCAAAAGCGGTATTCTCGAGTACTGTCATATGCGGCATGAGAGCAAAATTCTGGAAGACCATTGAAATATTTTTTCTGCGGACTTCGCGCAGTGCCTTGTCTGAAATTCGGGCGATATCTTTTCCCCGCATGAAAACACTGCCACGGGTTGGTTCAATCAGCCGGTTCAGTAATCTGACGAGCGTGGACTTTCCCGAGCCGGATAGTCCCATGATGACGAAAATTTCACCTTCATTAATGCTCAGAGAGACATTTTTGACGCCGACGGTTAGTCCGGTTTTTTCAAAAATCTGATCTTTATCCAACCCTTTTTCAAGTAATGGAAAAGCCTCGTCAGGTGTTTCACCAAACACCTTATAAAGTTCTTTTACTTCTAAAATAGTTTCCACGGAATCTATCCTTAAGTGTGGTTATTAATATTAAATTAACAAGTAATATGTAATGTACTCTAAACATTATTTTGATTAAATTCAAATGGGTATGGCCTGTTTGGGTGTGATATTTAAATTAACTTGTTGATTTTATTTAGTTAATTTTTTTTATTTTTATTTTTACCTCCTTGTAAAATGTTTTGTGTACAAAACAGATGGGAAAATCGAGCGTTGTCTCAGCAGGGAATTCATAAGACAATAAAAGAAGTACAATGAAACAGTCGTTTGATGAAGGGAAGATAGCTGTGGTGAAAGTGATATTGTGGTGTGGATTGATTATGTCTTTATTTTACGGCGTCGCGCATGCTGATTCTGAGAAGAAATATTCTGAGACCGATATACTGGACAGACCTTTAGTCGAGCGGTATATCCTTGATGAACTGAAATCTCTCCGTCAGGACCAGCAGGATCTGGAACGCCGTCTGACCATTCAAATCACCGACAGAGAGCTGGATGTTGCGGATAAGTCGATGAATTATGCCAATGTCACAGTGACTTACTTTTTTTATATTATTGCCGCTGCAGCGTCGTTAATCGCATTGTTTGGCTGGCATTCTTTAAAAGAAGTGAAACATACAACCAATGAACTGGCCAATAAACGATTAAATAAGATAGCGCAGGATTACGAGAAGAAATTTCTGGCGCTTGAACGTGATTTAAAACGCAAAACCCGGATTATTTCAGAGAACAACCGGGAGATTGAAATCATCAATGAAATTCATAATTTATGGTTAAGAGCGCAAAGCATGCAGACTCCGGAACAACGGGTGGAAGTCTATGATGAAATTCTTAAAATTCGTCCCGGTGATTTGGAAGCACTGACTTATAAAGCGGATGCGGTGATGGAAATGAAGGAATGTCACTGGGCGATGAGTTTGTGTAACCGGGTGCTGGATTTGGATGAAGCCAATGGGCCTGCACTTTATCAGCGGGCATGTGCCCTGGCGAGGCTGGGCGCCGAAGAGCAGGCGATTGAAGACTTAACCCATTCAGTACAGCTGAGTCCGTCACTGCGGGAACATATTGCAGAAGAACCAGACTTCGAACTGCTGCATGGAAATGAACAGTTTGACAGTATGTTGCAACAAACGACTTCTGATTAACCTGTTGTTTTATTTCTTAATTATGACGGAGTCCTGACATCAGGGAAAGGTGCTTTTGTCATGTTTTTGTACCGTTAAAATTCAATAACGGAGATGAAAATCATGACCCTGACCGAGGAAGACCGTCAGGCTTTGTATGCTGTCTGGATGACCCGCAAAGCCCGCCTGCATCTGACTCAAATGGAAATGGCGAAGCAACTTGGTCTGACTCAGACTGCTTTTTCGGCGGTGCTTCGCGGCCCGGCTGCGTTGGAGATGCCATTTGTCGAATCCTTTTGTGCCAGTCTGAACGAAGACCCGTATACGTTTCTGCCGACTCTGATCCGGATGCGTGAAGAAGAGAAACAAACAATTCGTCTGGTGAGCCGGGTGACTGTTGACGGCCAGATTGATGCGGTTCAGGTTGAGGGAAACCAGGTCGTCATTCAGTATACTTATACGCCATCGCTTTGATTGAATTGTAAGGGCTGGACAGCCTGTCCGCCGGTGTGTAATAAGCTTTATACCCAAGTGACCTCAAGATGCATGTTCAGCGAGAGTTGATTGGCTTTTGACCAAGGCACGCCTTCTTTATAAGAAAAGAGGGCAAACATAGTCATTCTACGTTGAAAATCAGTAAGAAACAGAGCCTCTGAAACGGTCAGTTTCAGAGGCTTTTCTGTCAGGATGTGACAATATCAGCCAGTGACATCAGTCAATGACATCAGCCAATGACAATCTGAGCCAGCAGATAACCCGCACAGGTTGCGGTAATCACACCAATCAAACCCACCGCCATAAAGGAATGGTTGAAGTACCATTTTCCGATTTTCGTGGTACCGGTGATATCAAAGTTCACCGTGGCGATATCTGAAGGATAATTCGGAATGAAGAAATAGCCGTATACTGCGGGCATCAATCCAATCAACAGGGCAGGTTCCAGCCCCAGCGCCAGACCGACCGGCAACATCATCCGGGCTGTCGCTGCCTGCGAGTTCACGACCACTGAAACGATGAATAATGCCAGTGCAAAGGTCCATGGATACAGCTCGACCATTTCAACAATGCCGGATTTGAACTGCGGCATGGCATATTTGAAATAGGTATCTGACATCCAGGCAATCCCAAAGATAGCAATGGCTGCAACCATACCGGATTTGAACACCACGCCATCCGGGACATTACGGGGATTGGTTTTGGTTGCCAGCAGGATAATCCCGCCAAAGCAGAGCATCATCATCTGAATGACAACGGACATTTTGATCGGCTTTCCGCCGTCAGCCAGTGTGCGGACTTCCGGGACCATCGCGATAAAAACAATGCACAGGATCGCCGCGATAAACAGCATCACAGAATGACGGGCTTTGGCTGGCAGAACTTCGTTGAGTGTGGTTGCGGTGGTATTACGGATTTCTTCACTCAGAACCGGATCTTTCAAGCGTTGCTGATACTCAGGATCATCTTCAAGTTCTTTCCCCCGTTTCAGGCTGTAAAGTGCCATGAGTAACGTACCACATAAGGTTGCAGGGACAGTCACCATCAGAATCGATAGCAGCGTGATATTGCTTTGAAGGTTAGCCAGCTGAGCCAGATAATAGACAACCGCTGCAGAGATAGGAGAGGCAGTGATCGCGATTTGCGAAGCAACCGATGCTGCTGCCATCGGACGTTCGGGCCGGATACCATTTTTCAGCGCGACGTCACCGATGATTGGCATGATGGAGTAAACCGCATGCCCGGTTCCCAGCAGAAATGTAATTGAATAAGTAACAAAAGGAGCAATCAGTGTGACACGTTTTGGATTTTTCCTCAGCAATCTCTCGGCGACCTGAAGCATATATTTTAATCCGCCGGCGGCCTCAAGAATGGATGCACAGGTAACAACAGCAAGAATGATGAGCATGACCGTTATGGGAGGAGAAGTGGGAGGCATCTTGAAGATGAATACTTCGATGACCAGCCCGATTCCGGAGACGACACCTAATCCGATACCACCGTAACGGGAGCCAATATACAGCATGAGCAGAAGGAACAAAAATTCCAGATACAGCATAGGATGGACTCCTTTTCTATTTCATCTGGATATATATTCATCAAACTAATAATAAAATGATAGATGGCTGGTCACATTAAATGCTTCTTTTCCGATATTTATCAGACTATCAGAGATAACTCACGTTACATCATCTAAAGGTAATCTGGATGAGAACCAGATGTATCAAAACAAGAGTTTTTATATGAATGAAATGTAAATTTTATTGATAAAATTGATTTTTAATAAAATATAACTTCATCATACCATTCTAAGTCATTTTCTGATCTGGATATATCTGGTTCCGCAAACTGCTCAAGCCGTCCCCCTTTTCGTTTATAAAAAAGGCTTAAACAAGGACATTCATGCCCTTGTCTATTTGCTTCACCAGACACATCCAAATGATTAATCGTAAATCGTTGGAATTGGCTGCCGCTTATGCTCGGTGGCTTGATAAATACTGATGAGTTTATCGGTGACTGATTGAGGCACAGGTTTGCCTTCAAGGAAATCATCAATCTGATCATAGGTCAGGCTGAGTGCGTCTTCATCCGCTTTTTGCGGCGATAACTCTTCAAGGTCTGCTGTCGGTGTCTTGTTCACCAGTAACTCTGGCGCACCTAATGTCGCGGCTAACTGGCGGACCTGGCGTTTACTCAACCCAAACAACGGTGCTAAATCACATGCGCCATCGCCAAACTTGGTATAAAAGCCGGTGATATTCTCTGCTGAATGATCGGTCCCTAACACTAACCCACCGACATAACCTGCAATTTCATATTGCGCTGTCATTCTGGCCCGTGCTTTCACGTTCCCTTTGACAAAATCAATTTTTTCAGGAGATTCAGGTAACAAGTCTGTCTGTTCCAGAGCGACATGAGTTGCCGCGTGTAGCCCGTCAACGCCAGCCTTGATATTCACGCTGACAGAGTGCGTTGGTTTGATAAACGAGAGCGACATTTGCGCTTCATCTTCATCTTTCTGTTCACCATAAGGTAATCTGACAGCAATAAACCGATAAGTCTCTGATGATGTTTCTTCATTCAACTGATTCACCGCCATCTGTGCCAGACGGCCACAGGTTGTGGAATCAATCCCCCCACTGATACCCAGCACAAGCGCTTTACAACCAGATTCACTCAGTTTGCGCTTGATAAAATCAATCCGTCGCTGAATTTCGTATTCAGGGTCTATCGTTGGCAGTACATGCATTTCTTTACGGATCAATTGTTCCATTTGACATTCCTTTTCGTGCAAGCAATATATATCTTTCCAATATCATACTGATTTCGGTGAATTAGAAAACCGGAGAATGAAATCAAAAAGGACGAATATGTTGAAAATTGCCGTTTTTGGCAGCGCTTTTAATCCGCCGACGCTTGGACACAAAAGTGTGATTGAATCACTGAGCCATTTTGACCGGATTTTATTAGTCCCCAGTATCGCGCATGCCTGGGGAAAGTCGATGTTGCCATATCCGGTCCGGTGTCAGCTGGTTGACGCATTTATTGCGGACATTGGTCATCCGGCAATTATCCGGTCAGATATCGAAGCGCAGCTTTATCAGCCTGAACAGCATGTCACGACCTATGCGGTGCTGAAAGCTTTACAGGCTTGTTATGCTGAGGATGAGCTGACTTTTGTGATTGGTCCGGACAATCTGCTGAAATTTGATCGTTTCTATAAAGCGGAGGAGATCCTACGGCAATTTTCGCTATTGGCCTGTCCGGAAAAAGTCCAGATCCGCAGTACCGCGATCCGGGAGCAAATTCAGCAGGGAAAAGCGGTCTCACACCTGACGACACCATCTGTTGTAAGCATGATTCAGGACTTGTCTCTTTATCACTCAGATAAATCATAATATACCCATATATGGGTATATACCTGTTTAAATATAAAGCCTGCTTCTGTCATAAGCATCTGCATGACTTTGCGACCTCCCTGAAATCTTCCCGGTGGCAAAGTATATTTTTTGATATTCAGCTCACTAAAGAAAGAAAAAGCGAGAATATGTGATGTATGTGCTAAAACTTATATTAGGGCATTATGTCGTCAGAGTGTTGCAGAAGGGATAAGTATGGAATTGTTTGCGGATATGCGTCAGGAGCCGGATCATAAACCAGAAATTGATCATACCAAGTCGGTGAAGATCAAAGAGCCCTGGAAAGTGTTACTGGTCGATGATGATCCTCAGATGCATCAGATTACACAACTTGCGCTGGGTAATTTCTCTTTTCAAAAGCGTCCGCTTCAGTTGATCTCTGCCTATTCAGGGGAAGAAGCCAAAGAGATCTTTCAGCGTGAGAAAAATATTGCTCTGGCATTGATTGATGTGGTCATGGAAACAGAACATGCCGGGCTCGATCTGGTCCGGTTTATCCGGGATGACTATCAGGACCGTTTGGTCCGGTTAGTGCTCAGGACCGGGCAGGCAGGGCAGACTCCTGAAGATAAAGCGATTCAGGAATATGAGATTGATGATTACAAAGAAAAAACGGAATTAACGACTCAGAAGCTCAGAACACTGCTTTATTCTATGTTACGTTCGTATCGCGACCTGTGTCTGATTGAACAGCAAAAAGAGGGCTTGAGTAAAGTCATTCAGGCCTCAGCAAATGTACAGAATACCAAGACCCTCAAAAACTATGCGACCTCCGTGCTTCAGCAACTCACGTCTTTGATCGGTCTTGAAGCGTCAGCATTTTACTGTATTGTTCAGCCGCATCTGGATGGCGAAATGGGACGTGCAATGACGATTGCTGCGACTGGCAATTACGTTTCTTTCTATCAGGAATGCAGTTTCAATGTGTTACCGGATATTGTTGCAGAACGCTGTAAGATCGCTCTGAAAAATAAACACTCTTATGATTTTTCTGATGCTTATGTGTTTCATATGAGTGATGATCGCGGTATTGATAACCTGCTGTATGTGAATTTAGTCGGCGAATTATCCGATCTGGATAAACAATTACTGAAAATCTATATGCAGAATATCAGCCTGACATTTGACAACATTAATTTGATGGTTGATTTGCAGGAGACATCGCAAGAGCTTGTCTATCACCTGTCCAATGCGGTGGAAGCAAGGAGCAAAGAAACGGGGGCACATGTCCAGCGTGTGGCTCTGTATTGTGAAAGACTGGCGCAGTTATATGGGCTGCCGGATAAGAATGTTCAGCTGATTAAACATGCTTCCCCACTGCATGATGTGGGTAAAGTGGCAGTCCCGGACAGCATTTTGCACAAACCAGGTAAACTGGATGCCGAAGAGTGGAAAATCATGAAAAAACATGTCGACTATGGTGTTGAGATTTTAAGTCAGTCTAAACGCAGCCTGATGGTGGTTGCGCGGGAGATTGCTGAAAATCATCATGAGAAATGGGACGGCAGCGGTTATCCATGTCAGCGTAGTGGCGACGATATTCCGGTGAGTGGGCGTATTGCGGCTCTGGCAGATGTATTTGATGCGTTGGGTGCCAAGCGCTGTTATAAAGAAGCATGGGGCGATTCGGAGATTCGGGATGAATTACTTGCGCAGCGCGGTAAACATTTTGATCCGAAACTGGTCGATTTATTCCTCGACAACTGGGATGACTTCATTGAAATCCGCGAACAGCATCCGGATTAACCATTAACCATTAACCATTAACCCGGATTAACCATTAACCCGGATTAGCCGTAACCGCATCAGACCAGTTTTCCTCTGGCTGAAAGTGCTTTGCACATCCTTATTCTGACTGGCGAATGGTTTCATCCAGCCATTGATCAAACTGAGATTGCGGCAGTGCACCATTGATGATATTCAAGCGCTGCCCCTGTTTGTAAACCATGATGGTCGGAATACTCCGGATTTGAAATTGTGCCGCCAGTTCCTGTTCCGCTTCGGTATTGATTTTAATAAACCTGACTTTTCTGTGACGGTTTTTTGCACTTTCTTCAAAAACCGGCGCAAAGCCCACGCATGGATTACACCATGGTGCCCAGAAGTCGATGACAACCGGAATATCGCTTTGCATCAGCGCCTGAAAGTTTTCTGAAGTGCCTTCAACCGGGTGGCCGTCAAGTAAATGCTGACGACACTTTCCACATAGCGGAACATCTGAAACCTGCGTGGCAGGTAAGCGGTTCATCGCCTGACAGGATGGGCAGCGTGTTTTAAAAGTCATGATATGCAGCTCTTGTTATAATAAAAGAATATACCTAATCTACCTTTAGATGCAGTATCAGGTTGTATGGGTATCCGGGAAAAATATCATCAATCATTGAATCATAACAACCATGAGTTTTGTAAGTCTGTCATCTGAGCCGCTGGTTGAAGCATATTCAGTGTTGAACCTTTATCAGAAACATGTGATTTAAATAACTATGTCCGGATGTTTTCAAATCGGCTGAACCGGGTATAGATGGTGTGGAGGTGTGCAATGACATATCACAGACATAGCTTATCGATCGGGCTGGAACGTGTTGACCATGAATTTTTTGTTTATATCAAGGCAACCGGAACACTCACTCATCAGGATTATGAAATCATTACGCCATTACTGGATGCTGCGATTGCGAAAGTCAATACGCCCCAGGTGAATGTATTAGTTGATATAACACAATTTGAAGGCTGGGAGCTGCGGGCTGCCTGGGATGACTTCAAGCTGGGTTTAAGTCATGGTTCGGACTTTAATAAGGTTGCACTTTATGGTGAAAGAGAGTGGCAGGCTCTGATGGCGAAAGTGACGGATTGGTTTACAACCGGCGATGTTCGCTATTTTGAAGATTATGATGCCGCTGTCCGTTGGCTGCAGAACTGAACGGATAGGTTCTTGCACAACGGCTGATTCGTATTACAATACGCTGGCGGGCAACTTGATGCATTCAGGTTGCTCATATGCCTGAGATCACTCAGGTCTCTTGTTATTTATCGAACTTTTTATTAATCGAACTTCGGGGCGGGGTGAAATTCCCCACCGGCGGTGATTTTGTTGCAGATTGCGGTGGCAACTCAGCAAACAGCCCGCGAGCGCCTGAGACCATTGATGGCCGCAGGGACAGCAGATCCGGTGAGATACCGGAGCCGACGGTGATAGTCCGGATGAAAGAAGATCGACCAGACCCATGAATCCGTGATATTGATGATTCGTGATCGTCCGGTATTTCAATCATCACCCCTGTGCATCTTACATTATGGAGAATTCATAAGGTGGCAGGAATATTATTCATCATGGTCGCATGTTTAACATGGGCGATTGATACTCTCATCCGATACCCGCTTCTGGGGGCCGGATACAGTACACTTCAGGTCGTTTTTACCGAGCATTTGATTTTGACAGTGCTGATCTCGCCTTTTGGCTGGCGGTATCGTCATTTTTTTAAGCAACTGAACTGGCGAATGGTTTTGTGCATGCTGTTTATTGGCGGTGTCGGCTCGGCTTTGGGAACGCTGGCTTTCACCGAAGCATTTCACTACCTGAATCCAACACTGGTGATTTTATTGCAGAAATTACAGCCGGTGGTGGCAATTTTACTGGCCTGCTTCGTACTGAAAGAGCGGATTCAGTCTTCTTTTGTATTGTGGGCTGGTATTTTAATTCTTGGAAGTCTGGTGATGATGTGGCCTGACATCCTGACTTTATCACGCCATGATCTACATACGACCCGTCAGGGAAGCGACATTATTCAGGGATATCTTTATGCCTTGGGGGCTGTTGTTGCCTGGGGGGGGCGCAACGGTTTGCGGAAAATACCTGTCACTACAACAATGTCCGGCAAACGCAATTTTGTTCGGACGCTTCTTTTCCGGTTTCACTGTGTTAGCTGTTTTAATCTGTTTTCAGCCTGCAAGCATCCAGCCTATGGCAACAGGTGACTGGGAGTCTGTTGTGATGATGGCATGCCTGAGCGGACTGGCGGGGATGTGGTTCTATTATCAGGGATTGCGTTACATACCTGCACGCCGGGCAACTCTGGTTGAGCTGACATTTCCTGTCTTTGCCGCAACAGTGAACTGGATGTTTCTCGGGCAAACTTTGTCCTTCTATCAGATTGTGGGTGGGTTGGTCCTGCTGACAGGCAATCTGGGATTGCAGCTGCGTGAAAATAAAGTGGTTCAGCCAGCCTCTGCAACGCTGACAAAACAGCAGGCATAAATCACTTTTCTCCGACAGATTCAGGGCTGAAATTTCGGGTGAGCCCTTTTTTATTATCGGGGTTTTATCCAGATGCCGGGCAGAAATCTGTCCGGGGTAAAAGAATAGTACAACAATGCAAACATTTTATATGTCTTATATGCGTTTGATTGCTATATTCAGGGCGTTTATAAATATATGCAATCAATATCTTATGTGATTTGCTGGCTCTGATATCCATATGAGGCTGAAAAAATGAAAAAGAACTATCGTACAGGCCGACGGTTCACCGGCTATTTGTTATTGGTATTGCTCAGTTTTCCCTTGCTGGCCAGGTCGATACTCACCGGGGAAGACGGTTACCGGCTCTGGCTCAAATATGATCCCATCAGCTCACCGGTGCTGTCAGACAAATACAGACATCAGTTTTCTCACTGGCAGGTATTGGGAGAGAGCCAGACGCTACAGGTTGTCCGGCAGGAACTGGATTACGCCTTTCGCGGACTGCTGGGGAAAAGTCTCCCTGTTGCCCGGAGTTCAGAGGCGTCTCTGATTATCGGAAGGCTGGCAAACCTGCCGGCACCGCTGCGCATTGAGGTGGAGCAAAGTGTGCCCGCGTCAAAAGAAGGTTATCTCATAAAAACAATACGTTACCGGGGAAAGACCGTCAATGTTATTACGGCAAAAACAGATATTGGGGCATTGTACGGTACTTTTCGTTTACTCAGGCAGCTGCAAACACTGCAGTCTGTTGACACAATGCATATTGCCTCGGAACCAAAGCTCAAAATCAGGGTACTGGATCACTGGGATAACCTGAACCGGCATGTTGAGCGCGGATATGCCGGACAATCTATCTGGGACTGGCACAAATTACCGGAATATATTTATCAGCGCTATTATGATTACGCCCGGGCCAATGCTTCTGTCGGCATTAATGGCACCGTTCTGAATAATGTCAATGCGGACCCATTAATCCTGACACCACGATATCTCGATAAAGTCACCGCTTTGGCGGATGTATTCCGTCCATATGGTATTCGGGTATATCTGTCGGTCAAATTCAGTGCGCCACAGTTAACCGGTGGGCTGAAAACCTCTGATCCACTCGATCCGGCCGTCAGACAATGGTGGAAAAATAAGGCCCGCGACATTTATCAAAAGATTCCTGATTTTGGTGGATTTTTGGTCAAGGCTAACTCAGAAGGACAGCCGGGCCCCGGCGATTTTGGCCGGACGCATGCCGAAGGTGCAAATATGCTGGCGGATGCTTTAGCGCCTTATGGGGGGATTGTGATGTGGCGTGCTTTTGTCTATGCCAATGAGAAGCATGAAGAACGCTCAAAGCAGGCTTACAGCGAGTTTAAACCACTGGATGGCCAGTTTCGTGACAATGTGTTGCTTCAGGTGAAAAACGGTCCGGTTGATTTCCAGCCCAGAGAGCCGGTCAGTCCGTTATTTGGTGCAACACCCAACACATCACTGATGATGGAATTCCAGATTACGATGGAATATCTGGGATTCAGCACCCATGCCGTTTATCTTGGCCCGTTATACAAAGAAGTCCTTGAAACAGATACGTATGCCAAAGGTCAGGGTTCGACCGTCGCAAAAGTGATTGATGGTTCGTTGTTTGGTCACCGGCTCAGTGGTATCGCCGGTGTGTCTGATATCGGCAGTGATCGTAACTGGACCGGACATATATTACTGCAGGCAAACTGGTATGTGTTTGGCCGGCTGGCATGGGATCACACTCAGTCAGCCGCCGGCATTGCCGGTGATTGGATCAAGATGACATTAACGCATGACGAACAGGCGGTTGCAGCGATTGAAAAGATGATGATGGCTTCACGTGAAGTGACCGTGAATTATATGACGCCACTGGGATTACATCACATCATGGGCACTGGCCACCATTATGGGCCCGGTCCCTGGGTTGATTCTTTACCGCGGGATGACTGGAATCCGGTTTATTATCATAAAGCGGATCAAGCCGGTATCGGCTTTGACCGATCTCCGCGGGGTGTGAACGCAGTTGAGCAGTATTTCTCACCGCTCCGGGAGCAATTATCCGACCCGCAAACCACGCCGGAAAAATTTCTGCTCTGGTTTCATCATTTGCCCTGGGATTACAAAATTCCCTCGTCAGGCCGTACATTGTGGAATGAATTAGTTCACCGTTATTATCAGGGCGCTGCCGATGTGAAAGCGATGGCGGCGCAATGGGATCACCTTCAGGATAAGCTGGATCCATTGCAGTTTGAGCAGGTCAGAATGGCTTTTGTGATTCAGCAACAGGAAGCCGAATGGTGGCGGGATGCCTGTGTTTTGTACTTTCAGCAATTCTCCGGTCAGCCGTTACCTGATGGACTTGAAAAACCTCATCATACACTGGCGTATTATGAACAGTTAAGTTTTCCTTACGCGCCGGGCCAGGGCGGAAAGTAGCCTCATCAGTCCGGCACTCCGGTTTTCTGATGCCGGAGTGTCGGGTTCTTTGTTTACCAAAAAGGAGAATATCCCGGAAATATAAAAAGCCGGGATTTTATTTGACCGGAAAAATAAAACACAACCCGGTGGCAATTAATATTCACAACACAGCAAAGTTTGCTCAAGGTTAAAGAATGAAAACATATATTAACATTTTTTATGCACTTTAATCCCGGACTTGATATATTCATAGATCGTTTCTGGCATATGCCGGTGACACGTTGCGTGGGATTCAGAGTAAGCGTTGGGGCTTTATATCAATAAGATGGACTGAGGCGATATAGTATGAAAACAATATCATTTAAAGCAAAACTTGTTGCAATTGTTATATCTATTATTTTTGTAACGATTATGACTTCTTATTTAAGCGCCAATGTTTATATTAGTCGTTATATTCATAAAGCGGATACATCATTTATCAGTTCTCAGATTGAAACCGTCAGAAATGTGATTGCTGATAAAATTGAAAGCAATATTGTATTGGCAAAATCAACAAAATTCAGTTTCTCTGAAGTGAAACAAGCTGCTGAAAGAACAGGTTTTCATGATGCAGTAAAAGTTGCTTTTGGTATGGCGATCAGCAAAGAAGGGAAAATTTCGGACGAGGCCCTGACTCAGAAATATCTGAATTTACTTGCACAGGCTAACGGAAAAGTGATGGTGACGGATGTTTATTTTCAGAACAAGAAGCCATTAATTACGATCATTGTTCCTGAAGGGGAAGAAAAAGGGAATTTATTCGTCGTTGATCTGACGCCACTGGGATTATTGCTGAAATCGATGTCTGTTGACGGCAGCTACCTTGAATTAATGGATGCAAAAAACAGCCTGGTATTTTCGAATAAAATTGATGGAAATATAACCCCAATCAGTCAGACATTTGATGTCGCCGGAAAAACCTGGACGCTGACCGGATTTATTGACAATGATTATATTCAGAATGATACCGATAGCTTAAATAACCGTATTACGATTGCGCTGATTATTGCTGGGATCATTCTTATTCCAATTGCATTTTTATTAATCAACTGGGTGATGAAGCCGATTTTGTTATTGAAAAATCTCATTGCAGATCTGGCCAATGGTAACGGTGATTTGACGCACCGGTTACAGGTCGATACCCGTGATGAGCTGGGTATGATTGCACAAGGCATTAACCAGTTTATTTCGAATCTGCAGACGATGATGAAACAGGTGAAGCAGTCTACGGAGTCTATCAGTCAGGAAATCAGGAAACTTGAAGAACAAACGGATTCGAACGGGCATCTGCTTCATCAGCACAGTATGGAGCTTGATTCAACGGTGACTGCAATTAATGAAATGAGCTCCACGGCATCCGTTGTGGCTGAAAATGCTGCCAACACAGCGAATCAGACCGAGATGACAAATGCGGAAGCCTCTCAGTCACGTGAGGTGGTCCGGCAGGCGGTCGATAATGTCAGCTCATTGATAGATGAAGTGGAAGAAACGGCCCGTTTTGTTTCTGAGATGAATGAACATACGGATGAAATTGGCCATTTGCTGGGCGAAATCGGTGGGATAGCTGAACAAACCAACCTTCTGGCCCTGAATGCTGCGATTGAAGCGGCCCGTGCGGGAGAGCAGGGACGCGGATTTGCCGTCGTTGCCGATGAAGTCCGTGCACTGGCTTCCCGGACACACAAAAGTACCGAAGACATTGTTGGTATGCTGGAGCGTTTGAAATCCGGGACTTCAACTGTGGTTGCCGGTATGGAATCGACCAAGTCCAGCTGTCGTCATACCGCAGAGACAACCGGTGTTGTTATGTCTTCGCTGGATAAAATGACCCGGTCTGTCACCGAAATTAATGACTTATCTGTTCAGATTGCAACCTCAGCAGAAGAACAAAGCAGTGTGACGGAGGATATTAACCGCAGTATGGTAAATATCAGAGAGATGGTGCAGCGCATTAACGAAAATGGAGATAACACGACAGAGACAGCACAGCGTTTAATTCAAACGAATCAGCAGCTGTCTGATATTGTCAGCCAGTTTAAAATTGAAGCCTGATACAGCCAAACGGCTCTGAAAACGTTTTAAGTTCTGTCCCCGGTCATGAATCAGAAAGTTCATGACCGGTTTTTATTTTTCGGCCTGATGGTTTTTTATGCGGTTCTGAAATGTTAATTATATGGTTCATTGTTGTATCAATCGTGAGTTGATTATCGCCCTGTTGCGCAATTAACAAAAATATTGTTAATGAATTGCTAATAATTTTGTTGGTTAGTTTGTAAAATGTATATCTTTTAGGTTTTTTAAATGTTGTTGTTGTGTTGTTTTTAGTGCGATCGTGCACCAATTTTGTGCGTCAACATAAAAATCTTTAAACGCGTATTTTTAAAAACGATCTATATTTATATGTAATATTTCATGATATGATTGCCTTTTGATTAGCTAATTATTCATATTTAATGTTTAAATATGTTTTTTTAGTTTCGATCATACCGGAAAAATGCTGGTGGCACACTTTGTGCTGTTTGAGTGCTGACAGACATTTTGTACTGACAGGTCGTCAGTTTCCACATTTTGAAGTGATTTAGATAGAAGGTGATAATGAAAAGAATGAAGTTTCTGACCGTATTGTTGTTTGGTTTGATGACATCTTTTGCTCAGGCCGCGGAAGGCAGTTTAATTCGTCTGGGCGTCGAACCCGGTTATGCGCCCTTTGAGATCAAAAAGCCTGATGGTTCTCTTGCCGGATTTGATATCGATTTGGGGAAAGAAATCTGTCAACGTCTGAAAGCTCGTTGTGAATGGGTTGAAAGTGATTTTGACGGACTGATTCCGGCGCTTAAAGCCAAGAAAATTGATGCAATTCTGTCTTCAATGTCGATTACACCGCAACGTCTGGAAGAAATTGATTTTACTGATAAGCTCTATGGCACGCCAGCCCGTCTGGTCGCCCCAAAAGGGATGACACTTCAGCCAACGGCACAATCTCTTGCCGGCAAACGTGTTGGTGTATTCCAGGGGACGACAGCGGAAACTTATGCAAAAGACCAATGGGCAGGGCATGGGGTTGATGTCGTTTCTTATCAGAATCAGGACCTCGTGTATGCTGATTTAGTCAACGGACGTCTTGATGCCTCTTTTCAGGATGCTGTGGCTGCCGATGACGGATTTTTGAAGCGTTCAGTCGGAAAAGGATTCGCATTTAGCGGCCCGGAAGTGAACGATGAAAAATATTTCGGTGTGGGTGCCGGTATTGGTATCCGTAAAGAAGACCAGCAGTTAAAAAACAGTATCAACAAAGTTCTTGCCGATATGTTAGCTGATGGAACCTACCAGAAAATAGCGAAGCAATATTTTCAGTTTGATATCTACGGTAAATAAATCATCTTTCAAGCAGCCCCTTGTGCACATAACAATGTTTGGTTATGTTGATATGACGGGCTGTTTTCTTCAGGTAAATTAATATGTTACAAGGTTATGGCAGTGTTATCTTTGATGGTGCTGTAATGACAATTGAGCTTGCGGTGTTATCCGTTTTTGTTGCAATTGTCCTCGGACTACTCGGCGCATGTGGTAAATTATTTGGTAACCGGCCTGTTGTTTTCCTTGCGAATATTTATACCACAATTGTTCGTGGGGTGCCGGATCTGGTGCTGATGATGCTGATCTTTTACGGACTTCAGCTGATTCTGAACCAAATTACCGAGTTCAGCGGATTTGAACAGATCGATATTGACCCTTTCACCGCCGGTGTTTTGACGATTGGTTTTATTTATGGCGCGTATCTGGCTGAAACGTTTCGCGGCGCATTTCTGGCTGTGCCTGATGGTCAGCTGGAATCAGGAACCGCATACGGTTTTACCCCCTGGCAGATTTTCCGGTTGATTCTGTTCCCGCAAATGATGCGTCATGCACTTCCCGGATTATCAAATAACTGGCTGGTTATTCTGAAGTCGACCGCATTAGTTTCAATTATTGGTCTTGCTGATGTCGTGAAGGCCACTCAGATGGCGGGTAAAGGCACTTATCAGTTCTTCTTTTTCACGATTGTTGCTGCCGCGGTTTATCTGCTGTTCACCACCATCTCGAATTTAGTGTTTTACTGGCTCAATCGCCGTTATGCTTTTGACCAGAGGAAGATGACGTCATGATTGAAATTCTGCAACAATATGGGAAGGCTTTTCTCTGGTCTGATGGTTATCATTTCTCTGGTGTGGCTGTCACACTCTGGTTACTGGTTATCTCGGTGTTACTGGGGTTTATCACTTCGGTACCGCTGGCTGTCGCACGGGTTTCTGAAAACCGCTTCGTCTCTTTTCCGGTCTGGCTGTTTTCTTATGTGTTCAGGGGAACGCCGCTGTATGTTCAGCTGTTAGTGTTCTACACCGGGGTTTACACTCTGGGCTTCGTGCGTTCCACCGAGTTTTTGAACTGGTTTTTCCGCAGTGGATATAACTGTACGCTGATTGCGCTGTACTTAAACACTTGTGCTTATACCATAGAGATTTTTGCTGGTGCGATTAAAGAAACCAACCGGGGTGAGGTTGAAGCAGCAAAAGCTTACGGCTTTTCCCGCTGGAAAATGTATCGCCACATTATTATCCCGTCTGCACTACGCCGGGCATTGCCGGCTTACAGTAATGAAGTGATCATGATGCTACACTCAACGTCGCTGGCATTTACGGCAACGGTTCCGGATATTCTGAAAGTTGCCCGGGACGTCAATGCTGCAACATATAAGTCATTTCATGCGTTTGGTATTGCTGCGGTTTTATATCTTATCATTTCATTTTTGCTGGTAGCGTTGTTCAGAAGAGCCGAGAAACGGTGGTTAAGACATCTCCGGCCGATTTCAGCTCAGAAGTAAGGAATCTTATGCATAACTCAAAACTTGCCGTCAAAGATCTTCATAAGAAGTACGGATCTCATGAAGTGTTAAAAGGTATATCGCTTCAGGCCAATGCTGGTGATGTGATTAGTATTATCGGCTCATCCGGTTCCGGGAAAAGTACTTTTTTACGCTGTCTGAATTTTCTGGAAAAACCGTGTGACGGGGCCATTTATGTGAATGGTCAGGAAATCCATATGGTCCGCAACAGTGACGGACAGTTTAAAGTATCTGATGACAAACAGCTGCAATTGCTGAGAACCAAACTGACGATGGTTTTCCAGCATTTCAATTTGTGGAGTCATATGACGGTGCTGGAAAATGTCATGATCGCACCGATGAAAGTTCTGGGGATCAGTGAAGCAGAAGCCAGACAGCGTGCACTGACATATCTGGATAAAGTCGGGATTGATGAACAGGCGCAACAGCGTTTCCCGGCTCATTTATCCGGTGGTCAGCAACAGCGGGTTTCCATTGCCCGCGCTCTGGCAATGGAGCCGGAAGTACTGCTGTTTGATGAACCGACTTCAGCGCTTGATCCTGAACTGGTTGGTGAAGTGCTGAAAATTATGCAGAAGCTGGCAGAAGAAGGCAAGACGATGATTGTGGTCACTCACGAGATGGAATTCGCCCGTCATGTCTCAAACCATGTCATCTTTCTTCATCAGGGAAAAATTGAGGAAGAAGGCAATCCGGAGGAAGTCTTTAATCATCCTAAAAGCGAGCGCTTACAGCAATTTTTGTCCGGTGCACTGAAATAACCGGCGTGTTCGGGCATGAAAGCGCAGCACTCTGCATCCACCTCATCTGAACCTGGCTACCGTGTTGTCGTGTATTTGCCGGGTTCATCCTCCCTGTTTTCTGCCGGCGCTGCTGAAGCGCCTTTTTTAGCGGCTAACCAGTTACTGAATGAAGACAAGTACCAGTTGACCTGGCTGTCTGGTTCAGAACTGCCACCGTGTGAACCGCTTCACGGGCCGCAATCTGTACAAAGCACTCCGGATGATGTGACATGTGATTTACTGATTATTCTCTCTCATTCTGCTCCCGAACTGCCACTCCCGGGCGAAGAAAAAATCTGGCTGCAGCATCTGATACAGCAGCAACAGGTTCAGGTGATTGCCTCGCATGCCGGACCTTTCTGGCTGGCAGAATGTGGGTTGCTGAACACTCAGTCCGTGGCCGTACACTGGTCTCTCATGGATGATTTTCATCAGCAGTACCCGGCTTTAACGCTGTCCGATTTCTTGTATACCACGAAAGACAGGCTCACAACCTGTGCCGGACAGGCTGCTCTGCTTGATTGCATCATACAGTTGATTGAGAGCCGGGAGGGTCATGAACTGGCTTATGATGTTTCCGATCTGCTTTGTATGGATCGGATTCGTTCAGCGGAAGAACGTCAGCGCCTGCCGGCGAAACATGCCGGCGAGACTCAGCCCCGGCTGACCATGGCAATTGAGCTGATGGAAAATAATATCGAAGAGCCATTATCAACCGGAGAAATAGCCAGCTTAGTCAATATTTCACGCAGGCAGCTTGAACGGCTGTTCAGGCGCTATCTCGACACGATGCCGGCACGCTACTATTTACAGTTGCGTCTGAAAAAAGCCCGTCAGTTATTATTAACAACCAATACCTCTATCGTACAAATCGGTTTGCATTGTGGCTTCTCCAGCGGGGCGCATTTTTCTACTGCCTACAAATCCTTCTACCAGATCACCCCACGGGAAGAACGTTCAAAAAAGTTTCATTCTGATCAGGTTTAATCATGCTGAACCGGATAATTTGACGTTTCACCCTGAATACTTTGCCATCAGATTTTGGCTCAGAAGGTGAAAAGTTATAAATATCCGTCGGATTTATGTAATTTTTGTCGTCTTATTTTTTATAACCTGTAAGTCTGAGCTGCCTCAAAATAAGGCATCTGTGGTTTTGTCAGGAGAGACAAGATCAGTCATGGACTTCTGGTATGAAGAAAAGACAATCATCGACAATGGATATCAATCATGATTATTTTACGTCCGGCCCGGCAGGGTGATATTCAGCAGATTGAGCAACTGGCTCATGACAGTGGTACTCAGGTGAGTACTTTACCTGCCCAGCGTGCTTATCTGGTGGAGCGGGTCAGCCATTCGATGGATTCATTCCGGCAGGAAGTATTAGCGCCCGGAGAAGAGAATTATTTGTTCGTACTGGAAGAAACCGTCACCGGGCAAATTCTCGGCACTGGGGGAATTGTGGCGCTGGCTGGTTTTCTGGAGCCTTTTTATGCGTTCCGCAATGACATTCTGATTCACTCCTCCAGAGCATTGAAAATACACAGCCGGATTCACGCACTGACACTGACACATGATCTGAGTGATCACTCCCAGCTCTGTTCCTTTTATGTTGTACCGGCTCTGAGAGATTCACTTTATCCGGCGCTGGTCACGCTCGGACGGCTGATGTATATGGCTGTGCACAAAGAACGATTTGCTGAAGACTGGATGGCGGTTCTTCCCGGTATCGCGGATGCATCGGGCAGAGCACCTTTCTGGGATCATGTCGGCCGAAAATTTTTCCGGATGTCTTACCACGAAGTCGAACATTATAACAGCACTCTGGATCGCACCTTTATTGCCGAGCTGATGCCGCATCATCCATTATATGTCCCCTTAATCAATGAAGAAGCTCAGGCCGTCATGGGGCAGATACATCCGGACAGCGAGCTGCAGTACCGGTTGTTGTTTGATCAGGGGTTTGAAGCAGATAAATATGTGGAAATTTTCGATGCGGGGCCCATTCTGACAGCGAGAAAGAATACGCTAAACCTTTGGCAGAATATCCATCAGTGTCAAATTAAAACAGTCAAAAAAATGGCTCATTCCTGTCAGTATTTAATGGGGATGACAACAAAAGAACATGAATTTCAGGCAGGGATTATTGAGGCCTGGCAGGACGGGAATACGTTATTCGTCAGTGATGCAACGTGCGCAAATACCCCCGGATTAGAGGTCGATCAATCCGTCTGGTGTTTGCCACTGGACAGACTGCATCTGTAAGTCACCAGATTTAATCAAGGATTAGTGAACATGATGGTAATTCGTCCGGTCATTCAGGATGACCTGGCTGCGCTCAGGGAGCTGGCAGCTAAAACCGGTGTAGGGTTTACTTCTTTACAGGATGATGAAGCGCAACTTCGTGCGCGTGTTGAACGCATGATTGGGACATGGCAGGGAAAACTGCCCTTGTCTGAACAGGGTTATCTGTTTGTTCTGGAAGATACTGATACTGAGAAAGCCGTCGGTATCTGTGGGATCGAAGCTGCAATCGGGCTGAATGAAGCCTGGTATAACTACCGCGTCGGCACCTTGGTTCATGCATCAAAAGCTCTGGATATTTATAGTCAGATGCCGACATTATTTCTCAGCAATGATCATACCGGCCATAGTGAACTGTGTACGTTATTTCTTGATCCGGCTTACCGGCATCATAAAAACGGGCAGCTTCTTTCAAAAAGCCGTTTCTTATTCCTTGCAACTTTTCCGGACCGTTTTGGCAGCAAACTGATTGCAGAAATGCGTGGTGTGTCCGACGAGCAGGGGTGCTCGCCGCTTTGGGAAAGCCTGGGGCGTCATTTTTTCTCAATGGATTTCGCTCAGGCCGATTATCTGACCGGTATCGGTCAAAAATCATTTATTGCTGAGCTGATGCCTAAACATCCGCTTTATGTCGACTTTCTCAGTGAAGAAGCGCAGGCTGTGATTGGTCAGGTTCACCCCGATACCATACCGGCCCGGAAGATTCTGGAAGCGGAAGGGATGCGCTATGAAGGATATGTGGATATCTTTGATGGTGGTCCGACAGTCGAAGCTTATATTCATGATTTGCGTATAGTTCGCGAAATCAGAAGCTGGCCGGTGGAAATCGTTGAGAATTCATCAGGTTCAGCCAATACTTTTTATTTAGTAGGAAATGAAAGTTTTTGCGATTACCGGGTGATTTCCGGTACGCCAGAGTTCTCGGAAACTCATATCCGCTTAACCCGTGATCAGGCTGACCGGTTAAATGTTGGTGCTGGTGATACGGTTCGGGCGGTCACACTTTTTGCACAGGAGACAGTCTCATGATTCAGTCCGGTTTATATATTAATGGTGAATGGCGCAATGGCCGTGGCAGTATTTTTGAAAAGCGGGATCCGTCGACTGATGAAGTGATCTGGGCTGCTGAAGAAGCGGGGAGTGAAGATGTGTCTGAAGCCATTCAGGCGGCACGTCAGGCATTTCGCTGCTGGTCGGGCACGGATCTGGACAGCCGGCTGGAGCTGGTGAATTGTTTTGCTGAAAATCTGACAGAATCCAAAGAAGCGCTGGCGGAAGTGATTGCAACAGAAACCGGCAAACCGCGCTGGGAATCACTGACCGAAGTCCAGGCGATGATCAATAAAGTTAAAATTTCGATCGATGCTTATCACGATCGGACCGGGCATAAAGTCACTTTAACCGGCGATGGGCAGGCGGTATTACGCCACCGCCCACATGGTGTGCTGGCGGTTTTCGGGCCATACAATTTCCCCGGCCATTTACCGAATGGTCATATTATTCCGGCATTACTGGCGGGAAACTGCATTGTATTTAAGCCAAGTGAACTGACACCCTGGACGGCACAGATGACCATGGAAATCTGGCAAAAATCCGGCTTACCCGCAGGTGTGATTAATCTGGTTCAGGGGGGGAAATCAACCGGGATTGCACTGTCTGCACATGCCAGCATTGACGGACTTCTGTTTACCGGAAGTGCCAATACGGGGTATCAGCTTCATCGGCAGCTGGCCGGGCAGCCGGAAAAGATTCTGGCACTGGAAATGGGCGGTAATAATGCACTGATTGTTGAATCGTTCAGCGATGTGGATGCGGCGGTGAATCTGATTATCCAGTCTGCCTTTATCTCGGCGGGACAGCGTTGTACCTGTGCCCGGCGTTTACTGGTGAAAAACGGTATGGCGGGTGAACAGTTGTTACAGCGACTGGTTGACGTTGCCGGAGAGATTCGTGTCGGTCGCTGGGATGAAGAACCCGCACCATTTATGGGGCCGGTCATTTCTAACGATGCGGCTGATCATCTGTTATATGCACAAAATTCATTACTGGCGGCTGGTGCGAAAGGGCTTCTGCCGATGACCCGCCCGGTGGAGCAGGCTGCATTTTTAACGCCTGGTATTCTGGATGTGTCTGGTGTTCACATGCTGCCGGATGAGGAGTACTTTGGTCCTCTGTTGAGTGTGATGCATTACGAGACGCTGGAAGAAGCGATAGCGCTGGCAAATCAAACCCGCTTTGGTTTGGCAACGGGACTGATATCCACAGAACGGGCAGACTATGAACAACTTCTGGCCAGTGCCCGCTCCGGGATTGTGAACTGGAATAAACCACTGACCGGTGCATCCAGCCAGGCACCATTTGGTGGCATCGGCGCATCCGGAAATCATCGTCCGAGTGCTTATTATGCCGCAGATTACTGCTCATGGCCGATGGCTTCGCTGGAGACGGAGCTGCTGACCATGCCGGAAACCATGTCTCCCGGTTTACAGTTTTAAGCGGTCTGTGAGTCACAGACAAGGAGAGAACAATGTCAGCATTTGAAGTCAATTTTGATGGTCTGGTCGGCTTAACTCACAATTATGCCGGGCTATCCTTTGGTAATGTCGCATCACAATCCCATCAGAATGAAACCGCGAATCCCAGGCTTGCTGCATTGCAGGGTCTGACCAAGATGAAAACACTGTCGGACATGGGATTCCGGCAAGGGGTGCTTCCTCCTCACGAACGCCCGTGCACGACAACACTCAGACAGCTTGGTTTTAGCGGCAGTGATGCCGAAGTTATTACAAAAGCTGCTAAAGAAGCGCCAAGGCTGCTGGCGATGGCCAGCTCTGCGTCTGCCATGTGGGTGGCCAATGCAGCGACGGTTTCACCCTCAGCCGACACGCTGGATGGCCGGGTGCATTTCACACCGGCTAATCTGAATAACAAACTGCACCGGGCGATTGAAGCTGAAACAACCGGGCGGATTCTGCAACAGATTTTTTCTGATTCCCGGCATTTTGTTCATCATGCGCCATTGCCACAACATGCGTCGCTGGGAGATGAAGGTGCCGCGAATCATAACCGGCTCTGTGACGGATACGGGCAACCGGGTGTGGAAGTGTTTGTTTATGGTGCCGGGGCCGGGCAACCGGGACCGGTACGTTATCCGGCCCGTCAGACATTCGAAGCCAGTGAATCAGTGATGCGATTGCATCAGCTTAGCCCGGACAGAACGGTATTTGTTCAGCAAAACCCCTCAGTGATCGATCAGGGTGTTTTCCATAATGACGTTATTGCAGTCAGCAATGGTCCGGTTTTGTTTTATCATCAGGACGCATTTTTGAATCCGCAAGGGGCGTTAGATGAGATCGCATCCAAACTGGCTGAGACCGGCTGCCGGTTCCAGCCGGTTGAAGTGCCGGTCAGTCTTGTTTCTGTGGAAGATGCGGTGCAAACCTATCTGTTTAACAGCCAGTTGCTGATGAAAGACAATGGAAAAATGCTGCTGGTGGTGCCGCAGGAAGCCCGTGAACATCCCGGAGTCTGGGGGTATCTGTCCTCGCTCATCGATCAGGGCAGGGTGATTGATGAAGTCAAAGTATTTGATTTACGTGAAAGTATGCGAAACGGTGGTGGTCCGGCCTGTTTACGGCTGCGTGTCGTCCTGAGTCAGGCTGAGCTGAATGCGACTAACCCGAATGTAATTTTAACCGATTCACTTTATCACGAGCTGACACACTGGGTAGAAAAGCATTACCGGGATCGGCTGGCTGAAGCTGATTTGGCTGATCCTCAGTTGCTGGAAGAGTGCAGAACCGCATTGGATGAACTGACACAAATCATGAATTTAGGATCTGTGTATCCGTTCCAGCGTTAAATCATAATCCGGAGATAAGATGATGAGCCCTTATTTATCGGCAATATTAGACAATCAACCGCCAGCGGCTTTGACCGGGGAGAATCAGCACTTGCGCTGGACGTTTCTGGCCGACGGAGTATTGCTGTTCGAACCGCATCACCCGCCGGTAAAGCACGTCATTTTGTCTGCGGGTGTCCACGGTAATGAAACCGCGCCGGTCGAAATTTTATGTCGCCATGTCGATGCACTACTGGCCGGAGAAATGACATTACAGGTTCGCCTGTTGGTGATTTTGGGAAATCTGGCAGCAATGAAGACCGATCAACGGTTTATTGATGTTGATCTGAACCGCTTATTCAGCGGGCAGCATCGCAGCTATGAGGCGGGAGAAGATACCCGACGCGCTGCACTGCTGGAACAGTATACAACCGACTTTTTTGCCGGTACGCCGGCTTCAGCACGGTTTCATCTGGATTTACATACAGCCATTCGTGAGTCTCACTATGTCAGGTTTGGTGTGTTGCCTGTCCTGAATGAGAATACAGTCCGGTCCGGCTTTTTTGATCAGTTACTGGCGATGGGTCTGGAAGCACTGGTTGTTAATCCGGTCCCTGGCGGAACATTCAGTTATTACACCGCAGATGTACATGGTGCGCAGAGCTGTACACTGGAGCTGGGTAAAGCCCGGCCTTTCGGAACCAATGACTTGTCACAGTTTCAGGCGGCTGACCGTGGGCTGGCGAATTTGATCCATGGCCGGAATGACGTTTCTGCTGTCCGTCCGGCAGTCAAAATTTTCCGGGTCTGTCAGGAATTGAAAAAGTATTCCGGGCAGTTTTATTTCCCGGAGATTGACGATGATGTGAAAAATTTTTCCCGCTTTCAGCAGGGGATGCTGATTGCACAGGATGGAGAGGTGGAATATCGGGTGGAACATGAATTTGAATGGCTGATATTTCCTAATGCCGGAGTTCGTAATGGTTTGCGCGCCGGAATGATGCTGGAAGAAATGACACTGGATCAATTCAGCTGTTCTCCGGATTGATGCACGATGAACAGACAGATTCCATGCCGGAATCTGAACGGTTGGGATCAGGGATTGAGCATCAGGGACAGAATAGAAAGAAATCCAGCCAGTGAAATGGGCAGCAATGCAAACGCATAACCGATATATGCCGGAAATTTTGATTTCACTTTTAATGCCTTGCGTGCAACCATCGCTTTATGCAGACGGTAAGTTCCGAAAAAAGAGACGGCAATCCAAAGAGAGATGGTCAGATAAATTGCGGCCGTGTTACCATTGTGAATGACGGCTGTCGCCGCATATAAAAAGCCGAAGTGTAACGCAACAAGGTTGCTCAGAATTTTATTAGGTGCAGAAGATTGCATGATTTCTCACTGATAATTGATAACTGACTGACTTGATACTAAATCGGATGCTTAAAGAAAGGCACGAAAAAATTGTCATACCGGAGCGATAATATGAACTCAGTTCAGTTTTTGCCCGTTTTATGCCGGACAGTTTACCCTGGAGCACGCTCTAAGTCCGGATAAAACAGGCAGTTTTTCATTTCAGACTGGTATTATCTCAGCCTGTCGGTGAGCAAAGTTAAAAAACGGTTTCCAGCTCTCTGAGTGCCTGAGGCCACTCACCCGGCCAGTCGTAGTTATCTTTTAATATTTTTGCGCTGTAATGCAGGCAGATATCCGTCGCCAGATTAGGATACCGCTGCTGCATGGCATTGAACACTTCATCGCCATTTTTGGCTGTCTTTGCCACCGAGACAAACGTCTGAATATATTGGCGGGTAAATTCAATCGCATCAGGGGAGACTCTGTCAGCGGTTGGGGCGTGTCCGGGAACGACTATAACCGGATTCAGTGCTTCCAGTTTATCCAGAACGTCCAGCCATTCCTGCCGCAGTTCAGGCGTTTTATCATCGGCAATCCACACATGCGCTTCATTGAAGACGGTATCTGCTGCGACAAGTGTTTTAATACAGGGAATCCACACTGCGGATTGTCCGTCAGAATCACCGCGAAGCGGGCCGAGAATTTCCAGCCGCTGATCTTCGAGCATCATGACTGGCTCATCAATCAGAGTGACTGGTACTTTTTCTTTGGGGCCATTGATTCCCAATACTTCATTGCCCCAATAGCGGATCTTAAAGTCATAAGCATCATTGACGAACTCGCCACAACCCCTTAAAGAGATGATTTGCGCATCAGGGAAGGCATGATGTATCACTGATGTGCCCAGAAAATGATCCGGATGGAAGTGCGTAATATAGATGGTCTGTAACCGGCATCCGGTTTCAAGAATCTCGCCAACCAGCCGGTGAGCATTGGCCAGTGTAAACTGAGTATCGATAACAATCGCATCTTTTTTGCCATATACAATGGTTGAGTTGACGCTGAAGCCATCATGGCTATCTCCGCCATTGAAAATTTTTATACTGAGGGGAGAAAGAGGAATGGTGTGATTGGAAGGCATAAATATCTCCTTGGTGTGATGACAAAAAGAGTATGCATTTTATATCATACTTGGCAGATTGCTACTTTTTCCCGGAATAACGTTCTGTATCGCTGGTTTATTGTCCGATCTGCTTATATTATCTGCTGCTTTGCCGGGGAAATCTGATATTTTTCCGGTCATTCACCGGGACGGATTGGTTCTATCTCAAAATGTATTAAACGCAATAAGTGCTGCGGCATATGCCTGATTCAGGCATAAAAATATCCATGCCGTTTCCGGCATGGATATGTGTTCTCAGTAAAAAATGTCCTCAGCCCAAACGTTCGGCCTTGACTGGCACAGGCCGTTGCAGACTGAATTCGCAGACCAGACTAAATTAATAGTTGACCGGGTTGTCGATCCGGTTCCAGAAACAGACTTTCTTGTTGCTTCGGGTGTCGGTCATGTATGCGTAGCTGCAGTTATCATCGTAGCTGTACCGACCGACATGAACCTGATAAGGACCAAAACTTATCCCGTCAATTGAGTTATACACACCATTGTATAAGACAGAGAAATGCAGGTGTGGACCGGTTGAACTACCGCCTGAACATAATGCCTGTGACTTATTACCCGCATAATATCCCAGTACTGTATTTTGTTTCACGTACTGGCCATTGGTCACCTGAATGCCATCCATATGATAATAATTGGTCGCCCAGCCGTTTTCATTGGTTACCCGGACTTCACAGCTCGATAAAACACTGACTGTACCGGCATTCGCAGCTGCGACATCATAGGTTGTTGCCCCCCACTGAGGCCAGTCGTAGGAGACATCAAACGATGAGAGCGGATAACCGGAACCTGTATAGGAGTGAGGACCATTGGGCACCCAGTTATAGCCGCGTCGCCACGGCATTTGCAGAAAACCGGATTCCGGCAGCTTCGAAGATGCGCGGAGGCTTTGTGTGGACAGCAATGATGATGGATCGACTGTACCAAACCAGTCCTGATACTGTTTCTGCCATTTTTTCCAGTCGCTGTAACTGGCTAATTCGTTCATCAGAGCCAGCGTCGATGGACTATAAGATGAAAGTTCATAGTCACCGCTCCGGTAGCTGTAGAAATATTGTGACAGGTGATTAGTCAGGTGGGAGACTTTTTCTTTAAAGAGCGCTTTTTTTGCCAGACCTGGTGCTTCAGTATCCGGCCAGTTTTCAGTGACAGCCAGTGTCGTAATAATGATACGGGGATCGACACTGGTAATGCCTGCCCAGTGTGTCAGAGATTCAGATAAGAATGCCCACTGAGGTGCATGCTGTTCAAAAAAGCTCTGAATATCAAAAGGACGTTTGACCGGCCTGAAAACAAATTGACTTTCGCTGACCAGTTGCCGGGGAACCTGCTGTTCAGCCAGCTGACTGGCTTTGACAGCCGGTGTGTCAACATGAGTGTAAAATGAATGGGCCGATACAGCAGAGATGCTGCCGCCAATTAAAACCGAGAGTGCCAGACTGATCGTTGTTTTTTGAAACATAATTTTATTCCTTGTTATTTATTATACCTGTACATACTCAGGCAACCGTACCGGTCGTTGAGTTATATATCCAAACAACCTGAATCATGCATCTTCAGGTTACTTGGGTATATTCAGGATTTTCAGGTATTGGTGCAATTAATAATGTTAAACGAGTTTTCTCCCTGTAAAATATATCTTATGTTTATATTCACTATATCAGGGCGTTTTAAAAATTCTACTTTATTTTTATTGAAGTAAAGCAGCCCGTTTATAAAAATCGGCTGTAAGTTATTTTTTAAATAATATAGTCTTTGTTTTGACAAAAATAATGTCAATCTGTCTGCTTTATGACGCATGACCAAGCATCAAATTTCGTCAATTTCATATGCAACCAGTGTGGTTTTTTGGTGCGATGGACCATTTTCCGGGAAGTGTTAATAAATAAAACAATGATTTTTATATGAAATAATTGAAATTCAGAGTCCGGGGGATTGAGTCTGAGTGGTCATCCGAGTGTGACATTATAATTTATGGCTGTATTTTTATTTAATTGATTCAGAATAAAATAATGGCGTCAGAATAAAATTTAACGTGATGATGTTTTTTGGTACCGCTTTCATCTGATTTTTTAGAGAGCGGATTTTATTTTCTGCTGTTTGGTGACGATTTATGGTTATAAGCTGATCCGCTGAGTTAAATTTTTATACGTCTGGTTCCCGGATGTTTATATTAATCGCCGGGCTTTGCCGGGTCAGAAAAAGCGCGGCAAGCCCGGTTGATGGGATTTATTATTTCGGTAAATCCATATAATATTTTCCCGGATTGCCGGGCTCAATAAATACTGTGACTTCATCTGTATTCAAATCATCTGGCTGAACCCATAGATTTTCACTTTGAAACGAATGTAACCGATTGGTTTGAGGATCCTGCCATTGGGCCGTAACGACATAAGGATGACGTCCGTTCAGTTCAAAAGCACGATTCAATTCAATGTGCTGCACGCTGGCTGTGATCGTCGTTCCATGCTGTTTCAGGTAAGCCTTTTTCCGCTTTCCGGACAGACCATAAAGGAAAAAAAGAACACCAATTAAAGAGAACAGACTGCCAAAAATCCCGAAAATAAGTGGCCCAAGCCACAGGTGTAAAAAGCTGTAGATCTCTGCATGTTCAGGAAGATCAGGCTGATAAACCACTTCGACTGTTTCTCCGCGGGAAAAAGAAGGCGGATTGCTGCCGGTTGAGGACTTAAATTCAATCATTTCACCTTCAGCGGTTTGAAATGAAACAATCGGATAATAAGTGCCATCGCTGACAAATGAGGTCACAATGCCATCAGTCCGGACTGCATGACTGAGAAAACTTTGCTGCTGGTTAAACAGGAAAGCTGCCAGTGCAAGGAAAATGAATCCGAATGCCATAAAAGCAAGTTTGAAAATTGATGAAGGTTTCATGATGAATGAGAACTCCGGATAACGGGCAAAAAAAGGGCTGTGATATATGAACAGGCCCGGAAGCGGCGGGATTTTATTGAGTTAGTTACTGATAAAAAAGAGGATATTCAGCTTCGTGTTCATTTATGTGAAGTTAATTCCATCTTCAGGTTGTTTGGGTATATTCCGCCGGATTGACTCACAGTATCAGTTTCCGGCTTTCTTTTGCTGCCAGATTTTGCTGTGCTTTTTCCATCGCCCGGTAGAGTATTTCCCGGTTACCTTGTTCAGCAGAAGCACGCAGGGTGAGCGCATGGATGGTCCAGTCTGAGGTGGTTTTTTCCATTTCGAACTGGTATTGACCGGAAATTTGCCAGAATCCATCGTCATCAATGAAGTGGCTGGCTGTCACGTCTGCTGTGACTGTGGCATGTGTCCCGGACAGTTCAACATCAATGCCGGACAGATGATGCAATGTATTATCAAATCCGGGCTGTAAGCCCGCCCACTGGCGTATCAACGCGCCGCGGTGAACCGTGGCGGGTTCACCGCCAAACACCGAGGTGTAGTCAACAACGACTTCTTCTGAAAACAAACGTCCCAGATAAGCAAAGGCACTCTGATCGGCAAAGGTGGCAAAGCTATTGATGTTACTGATAATTTGGGCGTGTTCTTTTTGGTGTTGATGAGCCGGCACTGACATAGTGACCCCCGCGAATGCTGTCACGCTGATCAAAGTATAGCCAGACTTGAGACAGTCTGTTGAGGTTCATTTTGCAGAATGCATTGTGATAAAAAACAGGCACCATGTGATGCCTGTTTGAGAGCGGAGCGTATTGAAGAAAGGCTTATGCTTCAGCCGTTTCCACTTCTTTCGTTGGCTGTGTTTCAGCAACAGCAGTTTTTTTCTCCGGGACATGCTGATAGAACTCAGCATCGATGGCGGGTTCAATGTAGTTGCCCAGAATAATATCGGCTGCTTTTTCTGCCACCATCATTGTCGGTGCATACAGGTTCCCATTGGTAATCGCCGGGAAGACAGACGCATCAACCACGCGCAGGTTTTTCACGCCATGGACTTTCAGTTCTGCATCGACCACGGCCATGTCATCGTAACCCATTTTACAGGTACAGCTTGGGTGATAGGCACTTTCACCATCACGGGCAACGAAGTCGAGAATTTCTTCATCAGTCTGGACAGATGGACCCGGTGCCAGCTCTTCACCACGCAGGTGATCAAAGGCCGGTTGTTCAATGATATTCCGGGTACAACGAATTGCCTGAACCCATTCTTTACGTTCTTGCTCCGTTGACAGGTAATTAAACAGAATTTCAGGTTTCTGATCCGGATCATTTGATTTGATTTTTACATGCCCGCGCACATCCGTATTCATCGGGCCCACGTGTAGCTGGAAGCCGTGACCATCACGCGGCGCACTGCCATCATAGCGGATGGCCAGCGGCAGGAAGTGGTATTGCAGGTTCGGATAAGCGACTTCATCGTTCCCGCGGATAAAGCCACCGGCTTCAAAGTGGTTGGTCGCTGCTTTACCTTTACGGCGGAATAACCAGTCAAAGCCAATTTTAGGCTGGTTGTACCATTTGAGGGCAGGATACATACTGACCGGCTCCTTACAGGTGTACTGAACATACAGTTCCAGGTGATCCTGAAGGTTCTCGCCGACACCCGGCAGGTGATGAACCGGATTAATCCCTAATGCACGCAGCTCTTCTTCGTTACCGACACCAGAGAGTTGCAATAATTTAGGCGAGTTGATTGCGCCGCCACAAGAGATAATTTCACCCCCGTAAACGGTATGATTTTTTTTGCGGCGCTTGAATTCCACACCGATGGCCGTTTTACCATCGAAAACAACCCGGCTGGCCGTTGCACCGGTCAGAACAGTCAGGTTCTTGCGGTTTTTCACCGGATGCAGATAAGCGCGTGCTGCACTCAGGCGACGGCCACGATAGATATTCTGGTCAAATGCACCAAAACCTTCCTGCTGATAGCCGTTCACATCGTCTGTCAGTGGGTAACCGGCTTCCTGTGCTGCTTTAAAGAATGCATCAAACAGCGGATTATCACAGGCTGCTGTTGAAATCGCCAGCGGGCCATTGTCACCGTGATAGGTATCTGCGCCTTTCAGACGGGTTTCGAATTTGCGGAAGTAAGGTAAACAATGTTGATAATCCCAGTTTTCCAGCCCTTCGTGTTGGCCCCATTTTTCATAATCCATTGCATTTCCGCGGATATAAATCATGCCGTTGATACAACTACTGCCGCCTAAAACTTTTCCGCGGGGCTGGGCAATTTTACGATTGTTCATGCAGGGTTCAGGCTCAGATTCATACAACCAGTTATAAGTCCCGTCAGTCAGCAGGTAAGTTAATGCTGCCGGCATATGAATCCGGAAGTCGAGCCGGTGATCGGGGCGTCCGGCCTCAAGTACCAGAACCTTGTTCTCCGGGTTCGCACTGAGCCGGTTGGCCAGTACACAACCGGCAGAACCGCCGCCGACAATAATATAATCGTATGATTGGTCTTTCATGTGTTCCCTTACGTAATTAAGTGAAAAGTTAAGTCTGTTCCGATTCGGTTGAATCGTGATGTTGTTGAGCACATTGAAGACTTTATTCCGTCGCTTGGCCGTTGCGATCAAGACATTGCAGCAGCAGCCGGTAATGCTGGCTGATTGTGGCTTGTAAACGCACCGGTTCCCGGTTGATCAGATGAGTCGCGGTTTCCCGCCAGTTTTTAACCGTCTCACGGCAGAATTCCGGATCCTGATACAGATTGTTGTCATGGGAGCTGAACCCCTGTTGCAGCGCCTGCATCACCCATTCAAAAATCGGGTTTCCGGTCATCGAAGCCAGTAACAGATTGAGCTGACGATCCGTTTCTCCCAGTTCATGGGCATGTTGCTGTGGATCATCTGCAAATTTTTCCAGTTTACTGACGGCTTCCAGTATGGCTGTGTGCTGTGCTTCGTTTGCCCGGACCATCGCTAACTGAGCGACGGTTTGATCAATCGTTTCCCGGAATTCAGCCACTTGATACGGGCCAATATTCTTCTGCTTCAGAAACAGCGCCAGAGATTCACTGATATTCGCGACATCAACCTGTTTGATAAATGCGCCACCTTTCTGGCCCTTGCGAATTTCAATCAACCCTTTTTGCTTCAATGCACGAATCGCTTCCCTGATGACGCCCCGCCCGGTCCCGAACTGAGTTTGCAACTCCCGCTCACTGGGCAAACAATCTCCCGGCTGTAGCTTCTGATTCAGAATCGCTGATTCAATCTGCAGCGCAATATCTTCGCTGGCTCTGCCGGCCTGCGCCTGGTGAAACATCATTTCTTCGGACAACTTTTTACTTCCTCAAATGGTTATTTTTATATTTTTGGTACGACCATTGAGGCTTATTATACGTATTTTTGGTGTTAGATCGAGTTAATAATTATTTTTGGTAGGACCATTGGGTGCAATTGAATGCGAATATATTCATGATTATGAGTATGACGCGACTTGACGCTCTCTGGCGTCGGAGGGCGCTACGTGTTGCTCTGGACTTCATTTTCCCTCTTCATGTAGAGTAAGAGCGAAACATCATCAGCCTGCGCCGTTTCTGAGGGGCCGGGCGATATCATAAATATAACTATTCCAGTCTTTTGGCCTTTCAATCTGATTTATCGCAACCTTGCCCTGCGATGTATACAGAACGTTTGTCTCAGTAAAGAAGTATTCACAGAATCACCAGTGATGCCGGGAATGCATCATGACAGAAGACCGGAAGTAAAATTAATACAGGAAGGAATCGCGATGAAAAGAAAAGTTGCATGTTTATTACTGGCACTGACAGGCCTGATGGCACAAGCCAGTGCCTTTGCTAAAGAGACGATCCGCATTGGCGTTGATGCGACATATCCGCCATTCGAGTACACCAAACCCGATGGCACACTGGCTGGATTCGAAATCGATCTGGGAAATGCAATGTGTGAAAAAGTCCAGGCGGAGTGTATCTGGGTACCGATGAGCTTTGACGGACTGATTCCGGCACTCAAAGTGAAGAAAATTGATGCGGTATTTTCATCGTTAGGTATTTCTGAAAAACGGAAGAAAGTTGTCGACTTTTCTGACCGTACATGGACGGGCTTTACCTCAATGCTGAGTCTGAAACGTTTGAAGCTTCAGCCGACGGCAGAATCTTTGAAAGGCAAAATTCTGGGCGTGCAGCAAGGGTCGATTCAGGAAGATTTTGCCAGACAAAAACTGATGCCACAGGGTGTCAGTGTGCAGGCATACCAAACGCAGGAGCAGGTCTATGCTGATTTGCTGAACGGGCGTATTGATGCATCGATGCAGGATATGACTCAGGCGCAAACCGGTTTTATCGAAAAAGCGGGTCATCCTGAGTTCGCTAATCAGAAAGTCGTGGATGAATTGTTGCCGGCTGATAGCGCCATTGCCATCCGTAAAGGGGATACCCGGACGATGGATTTGATCAACCGCGGTATTCACGCCATCCATGCCGACGGCACCTATGGAAAAATTCAGCGCCAGTTTTTTGGTGATCTTGATTTATATAATAAATAATCACGATAACCCCGGTGAGTCACGGACTGGCCGGGGCAAATCTGTTTCCTTCTTTATCAGTCTGAAAAAGTGACAACATCATGAAACACCAACAACATCCGCTTATTTCTCCGGTTTTGGGTACCCGGCGTGTGATTGACAGCTTTCATTTCGGTACGCCGGGCTGCGGCAGGAAAATCTATATTCAGGCCTCTCTGCATGCGGACGAACTCCCCGGAATGCTGGCTGCATGGAAACTAAAGCAGCAGCTGCATGAACTGGAAGCTCAGGGATGTATTCAGGGAGAGATCATCGTGGTTCCGGTTGCCAATCCTGTGGGGCAGAACCAGCACCTGATGGATGTACATCTGGGGCGTTATGAAACGGAAACCGGTCAGAATTTCAACCGGGGCTATTACGACACTTATGCGCAGGTGGCGGATCTGGTTGAAAATCAGCTTTCAGATGATCCGCAGGAAAATAAGAAAATTATCCGGCTGGCATTGCGTCAGGCGATTCAGTCATGGCAGGTTGAAACTGAAATGCATTCGATGCAAAAAACGTTGCAGTCACTTTGTTGTGATGCCGATGTTATCATTGATATGCACTGTGATTTTGAAGCCGTACAACATGTATACAGTACGTATTATTCATGGGAAAGTATGATTCCGCTTGCCTGCTGGCTGGATTCGAAGGCGAATATGCTGGCTGATGAAACCGGCGGCAATCCTTTCGACTCAGCTTTTGATATGGTCTGGCAGCGTTTGCATGCCCGCTTTGGTGACATCATTCCCAAAGGATGTCAGTCGGTGACGCTGGAGTTGTGCGGACAGGCCGATGTGTCACACAACAAAAGCAATCAGGATGCAGAAGCGCTACTCAATTATTTACGTCATCTTGAAGTGCTGATTGACCGTGCTGCGGATGAGTATGATCCACAGACTTTGTATGTGAGTGATTTAACGGCAGTTGAACCGCTGAAAAGCCCATTTGGCGGTGTTGTAGTACTTTGTGCTGAAGTGGGTGAGCAGGTCACCGCAGGCCAGCTGATTGCTGAAGTGATTGATCCGGTGACGGATGAAGTCGCGCAGATCAGGGCAACGCATCCGGGGTTACTTTTCTCCCGGACAATGCGCAGAACGGCAACCGCCGGTATGCTGGTCGCACATGTGGCCGGGGAAATTCCGGTGCGCAGCGGATATCTGCTGGCTCCCTGAGTGTTACCGGAAACCAGAGTGTTACCTGAAATACGACGCATCACCTGAAATATTGCGTATCACATTATTACGTATCACATTATTACGTATCACATTAAAAATTGCTGATCACCAGAAACAATGAAGCCCGTCATTGCTGCCGGGCTTCATTGTTTGAGCATATGCCGATTGGGTCAATCCAGAATTATACCAATCTGGAAAATAAACTGATCATCTTGATGTGTCTGGTGGAGCAAACATACAAGGGCATGGATGCCCTTGTTTAAGCGCCCATGGATGGCTTGAGCGGTTTGCGGAACCAGATATATCCAGATCAGAAAATGACTTAGAATGGTATTACTGGCGGCCAAAATCTGCGGTCCAGTAAACAGAATAGGCTGAACCGGAAGCTGTCTTTTTGTCAGCCCCGATTTCTGTGAAATTCTCATTCATGATATTGCTGCAATGGCCGCTGCTCTTGAGCCATCCGTCCATCACCTGATCAACGCTGCTGTATCCGGCGGCAATGTTTTCTCCCCACCAGGAAGCGTTATAACCGGTGTCAGAGATCCGGTCCTGTATCGAAGAACCATCGGAGCCGGTGTGAGAGAAGATGTTATTGTCAGCCATATCCGCATTGTGTCGTGCGGCGGCACTGGCCAGTTTACAGTTCCAGGTCAGCGCAGGTGCTGCCGGATAGTATGTACTGCCACAGGTTCTGCCTTCACTGCGTGCGGCATTGTGAGCGGCCAGCAATTCACTTTGAGCGGCTGTCATTTCACAATCACCAGTGGTTTGTCCGCTGTCACCGTTTCCATCATCATTCCCGCTATCTCCCTGGCTGCCTGCCGTATAACTGGCAAGCAGTGAAACGCCTGAATAATCATAATAGCCATGAAGCATAATGTAATATGTGGTGTCTGTTTGTGTCAGGTTGCCACAGCTTTCATTGTTGCCGGTTTGATAAGGCCTGCAATCATAACTATACAATGTCGGCGTCTGTCCTGCTTTCACATAAAGATCCACGTCGCCGCTGCCACCACTGGTTTTAATGACCAGATTCGTCGCATTGGCAGGGACCTGAATCGTAAAATATTGCTGGCTGTTGGTTGAGCCACTTAAAGCGGTTGCCGGTACAGCATTGGTCAGTACCGTTTCATTTGCCGCATGTGCAAAACAGAAAGGTGTCAGGCAGGCGATGAGCCCGGGAAGAATGTTCTTGGCTTTGAGTTGCATCATTTTCTTTGTCCTTATCAGGAGATTGAATCAAGGAAACGATTGCTTGATTGTTTCCCAGCGAATTGACGTTGCTTTTTTGTGTTGTAAACCAGTTTTGTAAATCAGAATTGTGTTTTTACAGGACTGTTTTTACAGGACAGGCCGTGGCTGCATTCTATGCGCTTGAAAGCCCTGAATATTTTTGTGGTGAATAGTATAGAAATAACGCGATATCAGAAAGGCGAATACGAAGAATTATCGTTGATATGATACCTTCAGCTGAGAATAGATACTTATTGATGACAGAAGTGTTATTTTCATTTTTGATGGCTGATTTGGGCTGGTTATATAATTAAGTTATTGTAAATATGATGTTTTTTAAAAGGAAACCGATTTCCGTTTTTCTGTCCGGCCGGATTAATTTTCCGATGCGCTGAAAATATGCGGTGAATTCAGATTGCCCGGCGTTTCAAGTCTGGCGCGGATTGCAGGAGAAATGATTTCATTATCAATTGCAAATAAACCGATTTCACTGAGTTTCCGGCGCAACGGGATATCCGGGCTGATCCGTTCGAATACGATTCTTGAAGCAAAAGGAATCCGGGAATTTCGCCCCTGAATGCCCAGGGTAATACCGGACAGCAGACTAAAACTCCCTTTCGTGGCGCCATACAGAATGGTCTGGGATATTGCCCGCTGACAATGGACCCCGTAATCGATAATCTGAAGCCGCTCTCCGAGTAAAAAGACCACGCCGACAAATTTTCCGATTTCATAGCCGTTCAGCATGGCCTGACCGGGTTCTGCCTTTTCATAAAAGTGGGAGTAGCAAATGCCGTTTTTGACCGATAAACGCGCAAAACTCTTGCTGATATGGCCTTCGTAAGACGGTGTTAAGTAATAGTAATAATAATCTCCGAGATAGCGTTCTATTTCTCCGGCGCTGTGCTGCATCATATTTTCCAACAGCCGGGTGTGGCGCTGTCCGGCCGGGCTGTCATCCAGAATGCTCTGTGGTTTACGGTTGCGTTCCCGCGCAGAAATTAATGCCCTGAACTGATCGGTAGGTAGTGTCATTTCCTCGCTTTCCACGCCAAAAAAATCACAGATTTTCCGCAGGCTCTGGAGCGTTGGCATACTGCTGCCATTGAGGTATTTGGAAAATTGCTGGCGGTTCATGCCCATTTTCCGGCAACAACCGGAGATGCTGTCACTGTAACTGCAAAGTAAGCGGAGATTCATTGCCAGATTGTTTGTGTCCATCATTTTCTGATTCATCACGTTATTTTGCTTTACCCGCCCGGTTGATCTTTATTATGACATTTTTATTAATGTACTTGATTTGCTGATGGATTGCGAATAGCGAACCACCGGTCGTGACTGGGGTCAGGCGGTCATCAGACTCAGTTGCCCTGTTACCCGTAGACGGTTTGTGGATAAATGCAAGACCTCAAATAAATATGCTACCTCTTTGTATAACATTTAAATATATAACTATCTGATTTTAAATCATTAAAATTGATCGCATGTTATTCTGTGATGGTTTTATCAGTAAAAATTAATTTGAACTCTAACTATATTTCTGGCATTTTATATTTAACTAATCATTCAATAAAAAATAATCACCTCACTTTATGCCGAAGACAGGAATGCCAGATATCAGGAAACCACAGCTCGTGAATGCCACGATGTCTGTGATTGATCGGGTCGGGTTACACGCTGCCAGTATTGCTTTAATCAGCAAAGAAGCAGGATTGTCTGCCGGGATCATCAATCACTATTTTGGCGGTAAGCATGGGTTGCTTGAAGAAACGATGCGGGAAATCCTGCGTCAGCATGGCCGTACAATCCAGAACCTGCTGAAATATATCCCGCCGGAAGATCATCAAAGCCGGATTAATGCGATTATCAGCGGCAATTTTGAAGGCTATCAGGCGGAAAGTAAGGTCGTGAAGGTATGGCTGGCTTTTTGGTCTTATGCCATGCATGACATACAACTCAGCCGCCTGCAAAGAGTGAATGAAAAGCGGTTAATCTCGCATTTGAAAATTGAATTGAAAGCGCTTTTGCCTTCTGAGCGGGTGATTCCGGTGGCTCAGGGTGTTGCGTCACTGATTGACGGGCTCTGGTTACGCGGGGCGCTGAATCCGCAGGGGATCGATGTGGCAAAAGCCCGGGATATCATCAATGATTACCTGAACCTGCAACTTCAAATTTACGCTAAAACATAACGAATTAAGTCAGATAAAATGGAAATTAAATCTTTATATATTGATGGCAAAGCCGTCATGGCAACGTCTGGTGAGACGTTCTCAAACTACAATCCGGCCACCGGAGAAGTGATTGCTGAGCTGGGACAGGCTTCTCAACAGGATATGGAAAAAGCGATCGAATCAGCAAAACGTGGTTTTGCACTCTGGTCGGCCATGTCGCCGACAGAGCGAAGCCGGATTCTGCTCAAAGCCGTTGCAATTCTTCGTGAGCGCAATGATGAACTGGCCCGTGTTGAAGTACTGGATACCGGAAAAGCGCTGCAGGAAGCCATTGATGTCGATGTCGTGACCGGTGCGGACGTGATTGAATATTTTGCCGGACTGGCACCTGCGATGCAGGGCGAACAGCAGCCGCTGGGACAGAGTCAGTTTTTCTATACCCGCCGCGAACCTCTGGGCATTTGTGCCGGTATTGGTGCATGGAATTATCCGATTCAGATCGCGATGTGGAAATCAGCTCCGGCACTGGCGGCTGGGAACGCGATGATTTTCAAACCTTCCGAAGAAACGCCGACAGGCGCCCTGAAACTGGCAGAAATATTTACCGAAGCCGGAATGCCGGACGGGGTCTTTAATGTGTTGCAGGGCGACTATCGTGTTGGTCAGATGCTGACGGCACATCCGGATATTGCCAAAGTTTCCTTTACCGGTGAAACCGGCACGGGGAAAGCCGTGATGACTGACAGTGCGAAAACACTGAAATCAGTCACTATGGAACTTGGCGGGAAGTCACCCATGATCATTTTTGATGATGCCAAACTGGATCAAGCAGTATCTGCGGCGATGACTGCGAACTTCTATACACAGGGCGAAGTTTGTACCTGTTGTACGCGGGTGTTCGTCCACGAAAATATCTACGATGCGTTTGTCGAACAGGTGAAGCGCCGGACTGAGAAAATGAGTATTGGTGATCCGATGGATATCAACACTCAGGTTGGTGCTCTGATTTCTACAGAGCATCTGGGCAAAGTCATGAACATGATTGAGCAGGCAAAAAGCAGTGGTGCTACTTTGCTGACCGGTGGTTATCAGGTGAAAGACAATGGTCTGGACAAAGGGAATTTTGTCATTCCGACGGTCTTTACGGACTGTACTGATGACATGCCACATGTGCAGCAGGAAATCTTCGGTCCGGTGATGTCCGTGCTGAAATTCAGTGATGAAGATGAAGTGATTCGTCGCGCGAATGACACCGATTACGGGCTGGCAGCTTCAGTGTTTACTCAGAACCTGGCGCGCGCGCACCGGGTCATTCATCAGATTGAAGCCGGGATTTGCTGGGTGAATACCTGGGGTGATTCTCCGGCTGAAATGCCGGTCGGTGGCTACAAGCATTCTGGCGTTGGCCGTGAAAACGGACCGGAAACGCTGCTTCATTACACGCAAACCAAAAGTGTTCTGATTGAAATGAATGATTTTGAAGGGCCATACGCGTAAGCGGGAGTCAGATCATGCAAAAGAATTTTGACTATATCATTGTGGGTGCCGGCTCTGCCGGTTGTGTGCTGGCAGACAGGTTGTCTGCTTCTGGTGAGCATCAGGTGCTGTTACTGGAAGCTGGCGGTACAGATAAAAGCATTTTTATTCAGATGCCGACTGCGCTCTCTTATCCGATGAATACAGAAAAGTATGCCTGGCAGTTTGAGTCTCAGTCCGAACCCGGACTGGATGGGCGCAAGCTGCATTGTCCCCGCGGTAAAGTGCTGGGTGGTGGTTCCTCGATCAACGGAATGGTCTATGTGCGTGGTCATGCCTGTGATTTCGACGAGTGGGAAGCTCAGGGGGCGAAAGGCTGGAATTATAAAGCCTGTCTGCCTTATTTCCGCCGTGCAGAAACCTGGGTGAAAGGGGAAGATGCGTATCGTGGTGGTCAGGGGCCGCTTGGCACCTGTATCGGTAACGAGATGAAGCTGAATCCACTGTATCAGGCATTCATCGATGCCGGCCGGGATGCCGGTTACCCGGTGACGCAGGATTATAACGGTTATCAGCAGGAAGGTTTCGGCCCGATGCATATGACTGTTGATAAAGGTGTGCGTGCTTCCACTTCAAATGCTTATCTGCGTCGCGCTTTGAAACGGCCAAATCTGACACTGGTGAAAAAGGTTGTGGTCAGAAAGATTCTGTTGGATGACAAAACCGCGACCGGGATTGAGTATGAACAGTCGGGTCAAATCAAACAGGTACATGCACAGCAAGAAGTGATCTCCTGTGCCGGGTCAATTGGTTCGCCCCAATTGCTGCAATTGTCCGGGATTGGCCCTGAGGCGGTTCTGGAAAAAGCCGGTGTCCCTGTTGTGCATGACTTACCGGGCGTGGGCGAGAATTTACAGGATCACCTTGAAGTTTATTTTCAGTATCACTGTACTCAGCCCATCACACTGAACAGCAAGCTTGGCTTAATTAGTAAAGGGCTGATTGGTACTGAATGGATTCTGACCCGTAAAGGGCTGGGTGCGACGAACCATTTTGAATCGTGTGCTTTTATCCGTTCCCGGAAAGGATTGAAGTGGCCAAATATTCAATACCACTTCCTGCCTGCGGCGATGCGTTATGACGGACAGGCGGCATTCGACGGTCACGGTTTTCAGGTTCACGTTGGGCCGAATAAGCCGGAAAGTCGTGGTTATGTGGCAATAAAATCAGCCGATCCACACGACAAGCCAGAGATTGTTTTCAACTATATCTCGACCGATCAGGACCGTCAGGATTGGCGCGACTGTATTCGTCTGACCCGTGAGATTCTCGCTCAGCCTGCGCTGGATGCCTATCGTGGCGATGAAATTCAGCCCGGTGCAGCGGTCACCTCCGATGAAGCAATCGATGCCTGGGTGAAAGAGAATGTTGAGAGTGCTTATCACCCGTCGTGCAGCTGCAAGATGGGGGATGATGATGACCCGATGGCAGTACTGGATGAACAGTGCTGTGTCCGTGGCATCAATAATCTGCGGGTTGTGGATTCATCCATCTTCCCGACCATTACAAACGGTAATCTCAATGCACCAACGATTATGGTCGCTGAGCGTGCCGCTGATCTGATTCTGGGCCATGACTTACTTGCGCCTGCCGGTGTGGATGTCTGGATTGCTCCGGACTGGGAGAACACGCAGCGACTTCAGGCCTCCAAACGATCTGTACCAACGGATAACTAACCAAAAGCCAGCAACTGAAATAAGGAAATGATGATGTCTAAAATGAAGACACTATTCACTTTAGGATTAAGTACGCTGTCTGTGAGCGTATACGCGAGCCAGTGTGAAACGGTTCGTTTTGCTGATGTCGGCTGGACCGACATCACATCAACAACTGCAGTAACCAGTGAACTGCTCAAAGGCATGGGCTATCAGACCAAAACGGATTTGTTGTCTGTGCCGGTCACTTATTCTTCTATGGCGAACGGGGATATTGACGTTTTCCTCGGCAACTGGATGCCAACCATGGAAGGCGATATTGCCAAATACAGAGATGCCGGAACCGTCGAAACCGTTCGGGCGAATCTGGAAGGTGCCAAATATACCCTTGCGGTACCTGCATATGTCTACGATGCCGGCGTGCATAGTTTTGCTGATCTGGCAAAATTCGCGGACAAATTCAGGGATCGCATCTATGGCATCGAGCCGGGGAATGATGGCAACCGGATCATCCAGTCAATGATTGACTCCAATGCATTTGGGCTGAAAGATTTCAATCTGGTCGAATCGAGTGAAGCCGGGATGGTGTCTCAGGTCTATCGCGCTGTCCGCCGTAAGCAGTGGATTGCTTTCTTGGGCTGGGCGCCTCATCCGATGAACAACAATATTCAAATGAAATATCTGTCAGGCGGGGATGACTTCTTCGGACCAAATTATGGTGGCGCTAATGTTTATACCAATGTTCGCCGTGATTACCTGAAGACCTGTCCGAATGTTGGTCAGTTGTTGAAAAATCTGCAGTTTACCCTGCCGATGGAGAATGAACTGATGGGCAACATTTTGAATGACAAGATGCAACCACAGAAAGCTGCGCAAAACTGGATGAAAGCCAACATGCAGCAGGTCGATAAGTGGCTGGAAAACGTCAAGACGATTGATGGCAAACCCGCACTTCAGGCTGTGAATGCTTACCTGAAACAGAAATAAGTTACCAAATACAGAAAAACAGTAAGGTGGCATGTTGCCACCTTAAAAACAAAGGTCCTATTGTGAACTTTATTACAGAGTACAAAATTCCGCTGGGTCAGTGGATGGAAAGTGGTGTTGATTGGCTGACAATGAACGCTTCAGGCTTTTTTGATGCAATTTCTTTTTTCCTGGAAACAGTGATTCTTTCGTTGGTGGATCTGTTCAAATGGATGCCTCCTGCCGTGCCGATTTTGATGACAGCCGGGCTCGCCTGGTATTTGCACCGGAAAGTCTCACTGGTGGTTTTTATTGTGGCAGCATTTTTGCTGATTTTAAATATGGGCTACTGGCAGGAAATGCTGGAAACCTTTGTTCTGGTTTTTGCAGCGACAACGATTTCCGTATTGATTGGCGTACCCCTGGGAATTATGGCCGGGCACCGTCCATGGCTTTATACACTGATGAGACCGGTGTTGGACCTGATGCAGACCGTTCCGACGTTTGTCTATCTGATTCCGACACTGGTTCTGTTTGGTCTGGGTATTGTTCCGGGACTGATTTCGACGATCATTTTTGCTATCGCAGCGCCAATTCGTCTGACCTACCTCGGGATTACACGTGTGCCGGAAGACCTGATTGAAGCCGGGCGTGCGTTCGGTGCAAGTCGCCGTAAGCTGCTGTTTAAAGTTGAGCTGCCTGCGGCGATGCCCAGCATTATGACCGGTGTGACACAGTGTATTATGCTGTCTCTTTCTATGGTGGTTATTTCGGCACTGGTTGGTGCAGATGGGCTCGGGAAACCGGTCGTCAGGGCGCTAAACACAGTGAACATCTCACAAGGCTTTGAAGCGGGACTCGCTATTGTATTGGTTGCAATTATTCTTGACCGCCTCTGTAAAACCCCAAGCCAGAAGGAGATGTAATCATGAGTGCTATTACGATTAAAAATCTGGATGTGGTGTTTGGTGACAAGCCACAAAAAGCATTACCTTTGCTTGATGCCGGGAAAAGCCGACAGGAAATTATTGATGAAACCGGCCTTGTTGTTGGGGTGAATCGTGTCAGCCTGACTGTGCAGGAGGGTGAAATCTGTGTCCTGATGGGGCTGTCCGGCTCGGGTAAATCCAGCTTGCTGCGTGCGGTGAATGGTCTGAATAAAATCAGCCGGGGAGCACTGGAAGTCAAAGACGGCGATGAATACGTCGATTTAGCACAATGCGACAAGAAGACATTACGTCATCTGCGCACGCACCGGGTCTCGATGGTCTTTCAGAAGTTTGCATTGATGCCATGGCTGACCGTGTTAGACAATGTCGCTTTTGGTCTTGAGCTGCAGGGTGTGCCGAAAGCTGAGCGTCGTAAAAGAGCGCGTGACCAGCTGGAAATGGTAGGTTTGGCTGAATGGGAAAGCCAGTACCCTCATGAACTTTCCGGGGGGATGCAGCAACGGGTTGGTCTGGCGCGGGCTTTTGCGATGGATACCGATATTTTGTTGATGGACGAACCATTTTCTGCGCTTGATCCTTTAATTCGGGCACAGTTGCAGGATGAGTTGATTTTGTTGCAGAGTAAATTAAATAAAACGATTTTGTTTGTCAGTCATGATCTGGATGAAGCCCTGAAAATTGGCAATAACATCGCGATTATGGAGTCCGGAGAGCTGATCCAGCATGGCAAACCTGAAGATATCGTCCTGAATCCCAAAAATGATTATGTAAAAGACTTTGTGGCTCACACCAATCCATTGAATGTCCTCAGAGGCCGTTCATTGATGCAACCGGCAGACAGCCTGATTTCAGAGCCGAACCGCTGGCAGATCTGCGAAACCAGACAGTTATGGGTTGAGCAGGCACAGGGGCAGATTTCTCTGACAAATGATGATTTAAGCCTGTATTACTGGAATGCAGAGTCGACAGATTTTGCAGCGGTGAATGATTCTTCTGTGGTGGTCGCACATCCCGATATTGAGATGCGTGATGCGATTGAGCTGAAAATGCGCAGCCAGCATCCGGTACTGTTAGCGGATGAAGGGCAGTTTATCGGCGTATTGGATGATCAGGCATTTTATAATGCGTTACTGGGGAATTATACCCAGACAAACTGAATGATGTGTGTTGAAAACACTTGGGTATAGTCATATGACAAGTGGTTGACAGAATAAAAAAGCGAGCCTCAATCGGTTCGCTTTTTTTATATTCGTAACCGGTTTATTTAACATATTCTTTCAATATCCTGCTTCTGATATATGATACCAATTCTTAATGATGCTATATGATTATTAAAATATTTCGGTTTTTTTATTTTCAGATGAAAGTATGGTTTTTATTTTTAATCTGCCAGGAAACACTTTTATTTTTATTGTTTTGATGTAGAATGGCCCGAAATAAAATCAAGCCACATGATTTATTAATATTTATTCTTTGTTTATATATTATGTTTAATTGTTTTTCCGGACAAGTGAACATGATTTATACTAGTGCTGTACTTTTACTGGTGTTTTACTTTTACTGGTGTTTTACTTTTGCTGATGCTTTACTTTTAATGGTGCTGTGGTGAGGTGGCTCTCCGGTGAGGGAATACTTTAATTAATAACGTCTCGGCGCTTGTTCGCTTTATCAGTGAAGAGGGCTGGATGCAGTATGTCAATTAAACAACGTCATTTCACAAATTGACAATATTTATTATGTGTTAATATTTTTTATATGAAAAAATGGTAATCATTGGTTTGAAATACATTGATTTCTGATGTATTAGTTTCTGCGTCTTAGTTTCGAATGTATTTATTTTGAATGGGCCATTATCTTTATTATATTCATTCCGTAATAATGAAACCGGTTTATTTGATAGCAATGTAATTACTTGTTGTGTTTTGTGTGACTAATTAACAAACGTAAATTTATTTTGGTGAAGATATTTCTTATTCTTTTGTTTTACATTCTTAATATTAATGAGAATTGTTAACCTGAAAAAAGATTAAGATTTTATGTGAGAATCAGACAACCCTGAGACTGAATTTTTCAGGCTGCCTGGATGTATTCTCTTGTTCAAAAATCAGGAGGAATAAAAAAATGAAATCAACCTATCAACGAGAAGGTATTTATGCCGGGCTGGCGTTATTGGGGATGACCTGCACAATGTCTGCTTTTGCCGGTCAGCCCGTGACATGCGGAGACAGGGAAGCCGGTTCAGTGTTTGAGACAAACGGAGCGTCATATTTGGTTGTTGATGATGCTTTGATCCGGGATGCTGAGAATTTGGATGCTTTAAAGCAAGGTAAGATTCGTTTTTGTACATCTCAGGTTGCCAATATGTCGTCATTATTTGCCGGCGACGATTTTAATCAGGATATCAGTGACTGGGATACAGCTCAGGTGACGGATATGTCATCGATGTTTGCAGGGGCGGCTGAATTTAATCAGGACCTGAGTGACTGGAACACGGCGCTGGTTAAAGACATGCACAGTATGTTTATGGGAGCACATCAATTTAACGGGGACGTCAGTCACTGGAATACGGCGAATGTGACCGATATGTCATCGATGTTTGAAGATGCATCTGCGTTCAACCGGAATATCAGCCACTGGAACATCTCGAAAGTGACTTCACTGGAGAAAACATTTTATCAGGCCACCCGTTTCAATCAGAACCTGAGAAACTGGAACACGTCCGGTGTGACCTCGATGAAAATGACTTTCGCCGGGGCTGTGCATTTCAATGGTGATATCAGCCGCTGGAATACGCCACGGGTGACCACGATGGCAGGGATGTTTATGGATGCTCATGCATTTAATCAGGATATCGGTTTCTGGAATACTTTCAGTCTGGTGGATGTGAAAGATATGTTCCGCAATGCCATTCGCTTTGATCAGGATCTGGGTGGCTGGTTTACTTCCCGGATTACGGATATGCGCGGTATGTTTGCCGGAGCACAACGCTTTAATGGCAGAATAGGCTGGTGGGATGTTTCCCGTGTGGTTGATATGTCCGATATGTTCAACGGGGCAAAACATTTTAACCGGATGATTGGTTTCTGGGATACATCCAGCCTGACGGCGGCTGCTAATATGTTCCGTGATGCCCGTCGTTTCGATAAGCCACTGCTTGGCTGGTATACCGGAAACCTGACAAATACCAGTTTCATGTTCCGGGGAGCGACTTCATTTAATCAGTATATTGGTTGCTGGGATACGTCGGCGCTGGTCAGCGCAACGGGTATGTTCTGGGGCGCGACCCGTTTTAATCGCTTTATCGGCTGGTGGGATACTCAGAACCTTCAGTATGCGAGCGGCATGTTTGCTTATGCAACCCGGTTTAATCAAGACATCAGTGGCTGGGATATTTCCGGACTGAAAAGAGCCAATTCAATGTTCCAGGAAGCAACCAGCTTTAATCAGGATATTACTGGCTGGGACACCTCATCGCTGGAGCGGGTTATTTCAATGTTCGAGCATGCTTCGGCCTTTGATCAGGACCTGAGTGGGTGGGATCTCAGCCATGTGACCGCCAAATATGCACAAAACTTTGCCCGTTTCAGTGCAATGACTGAAGAACAATTACCGGTTTTACCTGAGTAATCACCAGCCTTTGTTCATTGATATCAGGTAGCCGGAGTCAAGCCCGGCTGCCTGATTCTCTTTCGTTAAGCGCCAATCACACCGCCGTCTTCACGGGTAATCATCATTACTGTTGAGCGCGGTTTGCTTTTCCCGCCTTCAGGAAAGTGCGATGGTGCCATTTTTTCCCCCGGATGCTGAACCCCGACAAACATGGTTTTCTGATCCGGTGAAAATGTCAGGCCGGTGATTTCGCAGGCAACCGGGCCGGTTAAGAAACGCTTGATTTCTCCGGTCAGCGGGTCGCCGCATAACATCTGATTGTTACCCTGCCCGGCAAAGTCACCCTGATTGGAATAATTCCCGTCCGTCAGAATCCATAAACGGCCATCTTGATCAAAACCAAGCCCGTCAGGACTGTTAAACATATTGTCTTTGGTGATGTTATCGCTGCCACCATACAGATCTGAATGGAGTTCCGGGTTGCCAGCCACCAGATACAAATCCCAGGCGAAATGATCATGTGTATGATCGCCATCAATCGGTAACCAGCGAAGAATCTGCCCATATTGGTTTTTTGCCCGTGGATTCGGGCCGCCGACGGGCTGGCCGTCTTTGACACCACGATATTTATTATTGGTCAGGGTACAGAATACATACTGATGACCGGGATGGACTGCAACCCATTCCGGGCGATCCATGGTTGTGGCACCGACAACCGAGGCGGCGCGGCGGGCAAAAATTAACACCTCTGCCTGACTGGCAAACCCATTTTCAGCGGTCAGTCCATTTTTCCCGTAGGTCAGTTCCAGCCACTGACCGCCGCCTTTGAGTGATTTGGTGTCCATATTAAATTTTGCAGCATACAGGGTGCCATCTTCCAGCAATTCCCGGTTCGCCGCATCGTTACCAGGCTGGTAACGCTTTTTCGAAACAAATTTGTATAAAAACTCGCCCCGTTCATCATCACCCATATAAACAATCGCATGACCGCTTTTATCCAGAACGAATGCGGCATTTTCATGCTTAAACCGGCCCAGCGCGGTCCGTTTTAATGGCGTTGATTCCGGATCGTTCGGGTCAATTTCCACCACCCAGCCGAAACGGTTCGGTTCATTCGGATGTTGTGAGATATCAAAGCGATCATCAAACTGTTCCCATTGATAGCGGCTTTTCTTCGCTGCCATACCATAGCGTTTTTCATCAGCTGTCAGATTCCGGGATGTCTTACTGCCGAAGAAATCATCAAAGTTTTCTTCACACGTCAGGTAAGTGCCCCAGGGGGTTTGTCCGTTTGCACAATTGTTAAACGTGCCGGACACTCTGGTGCCGGTCGGGTCATTTTGGGTTTTCAGCAGCGCATGACCGGCAGCCGGTCCGGTCAGCTGCATCGCCGTATTTGCAGTGATCCGCCGGTTGCGCTGTCCGGCGCGATCAATCTGCCAGTTTTTCCCTTGCCGGACAATTTCGACCACGGTCACACCGACAGCCGCCTGCGCTTTACGCACGTCTGCGGCTGTCATCGATTTTCCCTGATGGTCAAACAGATACTCATAGTTGGTATATTCATTGTTGATTGCCAGTACCGCCCGGTTTTCACTGATCGGGAATAAACTCATGCCATCCGTATTATCACCGAACTGTTTTTCCTGAGCGTCAGCATGTTGCTTGCCACTGTGATCGAATGCCGGTGCATGGGTGAAAATCGGATCTCCCCAGGAAATCAGGGGAGTGGCCCGGTAACCGGCAGGAACGATGACCTGATCCGCTGTTGATGCAGGGATCGGCTTAAAGTTGAGCAGTTTTGATGTAGGTTCAGCAGCGATTGCTGACATGACCGGGTTCAGCGCAAGAAAAGAACCCACACCGGTTGCTGCACTGCCTTTCAGAAAGCCACGGCGGGAGAGGTTTGCCTCAATCATGGCACTAAACTCAGTTTCTTTTAAATCCTTGTTGGATGACGCCATTGTCATTGCTCCATTGCTGTTATTGTTATCAATATTGTTTACAGGTTGAGCATATAGGTTGTTTATTAAGCAATTGTTAATAGGGTATGAAGGTTTGATACTTGATAAGTGAGTTGACATTTTTTGTATGAAAATTACATTTAAAGCCAAGGTGTATTTATTGTGAGCGAATGTGATGTATTCATTTCTGATTATTGTCCCGGATGGCGGTATGTTGTTTGAAGCGACCGGTATCGCAGATATTTTGCAGCATGCGAATTTTCTCTCCCCAGCGTCAACACCACTTTATCAGGTCACGATTGCAACCAGTCAGCCGTATCATGTTGTTCATGGGCAATCGGGGCTGAACTTGTTGGCTGATGCCAGCCTGAATGAACTGGATCCAGGCCAGCCATATGATACGGTGATCATCACCGGAAAAGGTCATCAGGACGCTGAACGTGCTGAGATTGCTGACTGGCTGAGACTGGCGGCTCCTCATGTCCGTCGGGTGGCTTCGGTGTGTGGTGGTGCGTTGATTCTGGCTCAGGCCGGGTTGTTGAACCACAGGCGGGCAACAACGCATTGGCGGCTGTTGGACCGGATGGAAAAAGAGTACCCCGATATTCAGGTTCTGCGGGGGCCGGTTTATGTACAGGATGGCCCGGTCTGGACGTCAGCCGGGGTAAGTTCCGGCTTTGATCTGACGCTGGCGATGGTTGAAGCTGACTATGGTTTTACGCTGGCCCGTGATGTTGCAAAGGAGCTGGTGATGTATCTGCGCCGGCCGGGTGGACAGGCTCAGTTTAGCCATTATCTTCCGGAGCAGGCAAAAACACCGGGCCCGATCCGCGATCTTCAGCAGTGGGTGATGGAAAACCCCCGTCAGGATTTATCGGTAGAGAGTCTGGCCGGCAAGGTCGCGATGAGCCCGCGCAATTTCACCCGTGTTTTTACCCGTGAAACCGGGACGACCCCCGCTAAATATGTAGAAATGGTTCGTTTGAATGCGGCGAGAGAGCGATTGGAACAAACCCGCACAAGCATCGAACAGATTGCAGCAGAAACCGGGCTGGGCAGCAGTATTAATCTGCGCCGTGTATTTGAACGCCACTTACAAGTCACACCAACTGAGTATCGTGAACGGTTTCACAGCCTGAATCCGGCGCCTTGAAGTTTTGTCTTAAATTGATCGATATATGTCATTTACGACAAAACCCTGTACGGCTACATTGAAAACATTCAGCAAGATAATGTTTTAATACTCAGATCTTTTTGAGGAATGTAACCAGTACACAGGAGTCGATTATGATTAAAGTCGGGATTAACGGGTTTGGCCGGATCGGGCGTTTTGTTTTCAGGGCGTCACTGGCACGCCATGATATCGAAGTCGTGGCGATTAATGATCTCATTGACGTTGAATATATGGCATATATGCTGAAATATGATTCAACGCATGGCCGGTTTGAAGGTAGTGTCTCTGTAGAAAACGGACAATTGATAGTTAATGGGAAAGCTATCCGGGTCAGTGCAGAGAAAAATCCGGCTGACCTGAAATGGGATGAGGCGGGCGTTGACGTGGTTGCTGAAGCTACGGGGCTGTTTCTGACCAGAGAGAGTGCCTGTCCTCACTTAGCGGCCGGAGCAAAGAAAGTGGTGCTGACCGGGCCATCCAAAGATGATACACCGATGTTTGTCATGGGCGTGAATCATCAGGATTATGCCGGGCAGACGATTGTTTCGAATGCTTCCTGTACCACAAACTGTCTTGCGCCTGTCGCGAAAGTCTTGCATGAAAACTGGGGGATTGAATCTGGCCTGATGACAACCATTCATGCAATCACAGCGACACAAAACACCGTTGATGGCCCGGCAGGAAAAGACTGGCGGATCGGCCGTGGTGCGGCGCAGAATGTGATTCCTTACTCTACCGGTGCAGCCAAAGCCGTGGGAAAGGTGTTACCTGAACTGAACGGCAAACTCACCGGAACTTCTTTCCGGGTACCGGTGGCCGATGTGTCCGTCGTCGATTTAACCGTAAACCTGAAAAATGCAGCGACTTATCCTGAGATTTGTGCGGCGATGAAAGCGGCTGCTGAAGGCGAAATGGCTGGGATTCTTGGTTATACCGGGGATGATGTCGTCTCTCAGGATTTTATTGGTGAAACCCGGACATCCGTGTTTGATGCCAAAGCGGGGATGGCACTGACAGACCATTTCGTCAAGCTGGTCGCCTGGTATGACAATGAAACCGGATATTCAAATAAAGTACTCGATTTGATTGCACATATGTCGCGTTAACTGCCCCTGGCTCTGCCGCCAGCCCGGTGATGTTGCAGAGCCAGTCATCAGACCTGATTTTTGATATTCCATAATTTATTTCAAATGAAAATTTCATTTCATTCTGTCGCTTTTTGCTCTATAGTCTCTGGCGGCCTGAAGCTTGTATTTTCAGGTTGTCACGGCTTGTTACTCAGGGGAGTCGCGAGCGTTTAACACCGGGATAATTGATATGATAAAAAACAGTGGCCTGAAGTCTGGCAGCAAGGCTGAATTGTTGCTGGTATTCGCTACGATGATGGCCGGATGTGGCTGGATATTTTCAAAACAAAGTATTGAAGGCATTCCGCCTTTCGCTTTTATCGGTATTCGTTTTGTGACGGCATCATTGATATTAATGCCTTTGTGCCTGTCCGCATTGACACAATTAGCGATGCGGGATGTGATGAAAGCAGCTTTTGCCGGACTGCTGCAGGGCGTGGTTTTATTGTTGTGGATTTACTCCGTCTCTGTGACCGATGCTCTGGGTGAAGGCGCATTTATTATGAGCCTTTCCATGTTATTTGCGCCGCTGATGGCCTGGCCACTGATGAAGCAAAAGCCGGGCAAGTGTTTCTGGCAGGCACTGCCGGTGGCTGTTCTGGGACTTTATATGTTATCCGGGGGCGGGGAATGGCATACCTCTGCCAGTCAGATCACCTTTCTGATTGCGGCCCTGACGCTGGCTTTGCAGTTTAATCTCAATGGCCTGTACGTTAAATCGATTCCGGTTTTACCGCTGACATGTCTCCAGTTTTTATCAACCGGGTTGTTGGCCGTTCTGGTTTCTTTGCTGGCAGAAAGCTGGCCACAAAGCGTCGATACTTCGGTGTGGTATTGGGTGTGTGCCAGTATTCTTCCTGCGACCTGCCTGCGTTTTCTGGCTCAGATTGCCGGACAAAAGCATACTTCGGCTTCTAATGCGGCAATTATTATGATCTTAGAGCCACTATGGACGGTGATGCTGAGTATGACAGTTTACGGTGAGCAGATGAGTTTTCATAAAGTGACCGGCTGCCTGCTGATTCTGACTTCTCTGGTGGTGTATAAACTCCGTGACCGGAAACGCCAGCGCTCCGGCCGGCTGGCCGGATAATTGCTCAGAACGCAGGTTCATGCCGGCTGTGCTTATTGCCGGTTTGTTTTGTTTTCGTTGTAATATGCCAGCGACACCGCAAGGGTCTGCGCCAGACACAGCGAAGCGGCCTGAGAGCGGAAAGCATCGACTTTTGCTTCTTTGACGACAAAACAGACATCGCTGAAAGAAGCCAGCGGACTGATTTGGCTGTCGGTGATGATGATTTGTTTTGTGCCCAGTTTAGCCAGTGCATCGCTGATCTCAGTCGTTTCTCTGGCGTATGGGGAAAAGCTGATGGCAATGACAACATCATCCGTTTCCACCATGCTCAGTTGTTCCTTGAACATACCGCCCAGCCCGTCAATCAGGAAGGCGCGTTTATTTAAATGGCGGAATGCATAAGTCAGATACGAAGAGACACTAAAAGAACGGCCAAGGCCAACCACATAAATATTGTTTGCGGATGATAAGAGTTGCACCGCTTCTTCAAGTTTTTCCGGTGAAGTCTGTGAAGCCAGCTGTTGCATGGCATGACCGTTAGCTCTGGTAAATTCCTGCAGAATATCGATGGGTTTCTCTGGTGGCTCCGGATCGCCATCCAGCTCTTTGAGTAATTTCACCCGGTCTGTGTAGCTGGATGTTTCTTCAAGAAGATTACTGCGAAACAGTTGCTTCATTTCATTAAAACCACTGAATCCAAATGCACTGGCAAAGCGGATGAGTGTAGAGGGCGGGACTTCTGCCTGCTCGGCAATCACTGAGACAGTTTCAAACGCAACACTGTTTTTGTTATCCAGTATATAAGCAGCGACTTGCTGTAACCGCTTGCTTAGCTCACCATAGCGAAATCGAATTTCATCCTGTAATTCTGAAAGTGTAGTTGCTGTTGCCATATCTGCTCCATATCTGATGACGTCACTATTCTATTTAATTTATTCTTAATAGTGAAATATTTTTTTCAATACCTGATCTGGTGAAGCACCACCAGCTATAGTATGGATGAAAATGTGTGTTTCATTTTTTTTGAAATATAAATTTTCGTTTCGCTTTTCGGGAGTTTGAGATGACTTTTCTTCTGAAGCGAGCAGTCCCGTGAAGTAAAACACTCCTCTGAAATAAAAAGTCCCCTGAAATAAAAAGTCATCTGAAATAAAAAGTTATCTGAAATGAAAGTGAAAGGCGCATCGTCAGGATCATCAGATCCCGGATAAAACGACACGCCTGGGGGGCATCTGAAAACGCTGTGATACGAATCGCAATCAATACCTGATCCGGAAAACAGGTGGCATTGGTATGACTTCAGACCACGCCTGAAGAAGCAAAAATCAGGGTCACACCTGTTGCAATCATCGGGATTGCCAGCGTACACACGAAGATATCTTTATAAGCGTCTTTATGGGTCATGCCACAAATTCCCAACAGGGTAATGACTGCGCCATTATGCGGCAGCGAGTCGAGTCCGCCACAGGCGATGGATGCAATTCGGTGGAGGGTTTCCAGACTGATACCCAGTGTCTCAGCCTGATGAATATAAATCTCACCTAATGCATCCAGTGCAATACTTAAACCACCAGATGCTGAGCCGGTAATGCCGGCCAGAAGGCTGGTTGACATGGCAAAAGACAATAAAGGTGTACCGGGAACGGAAAGAATCATCTCTTTGATCAGCTCAAATGCACTTAAAGATTTGATGACATTGCCAAAACCTACGGCAGCAGCCGTATTCATGATGGGCATGATTGAACTTTCTCCGCCCTGATTGACGGCTTCTCTCAGGCTGGGAATATGACGGCGGAAAATCATCAATGCGACCACTATTGCCACTGTCAGCGCGATAATCAGACTCCACATACCTTTGACTTTCTGGAGTGATGTCCCGTAGTCAGACAAATAGCCGGTGTTCACGTTTGGATAGTAAAACGTGACAATCAGAAAGTTAAGGAGCAGGACGATGATAATCGGAATGAAAGATAAAAATGCCGAAGGTGTCGGGTTTTCATCCTCATGACTTTCCGGTAATGCATCGGCATGATCGCCATAGCCTTCACCCGCTGCTCTGGCACTTGCTTCGCGACGTTTCAGCCACAAGAGCCCCAGACCGAACATGGTTGCAGCGCCAATCATGCCAAGTATGGGGGCGGCATAGGCCGTGGTGCCGAAAAATGGCATGGCAATTGTGTTCTGTATCTGTGGTGAGCCGGGCAGAGCTGTCATGGTAAAAGTAAAGGACCCCAACGCAATTGTGCCGGGAATCAGACGTTTGGGAACATTGCTGTCACGGAAAATTTCAGCGGCAATCGGGTAAACCGCGAATACCACCACAAACATAGAAACGCCGCCATAAGTCAGCACCGATACGGCAAGAACGACCGCCAGAATCGCATTTTGATTGCCGACTTTTCCGGTAATCACTCTGGCAATCGCCTTTGCTGCGCCGGACACATCCATGATTTTGCCAAATACAGCCCCGAGCAGAAAAGCCGGAAAATACAGTTTGACGTAACCAGCGGCACTGGACATAAACACTTCAGTGTAGCTGGCCATCATGTGTGTTCCGGCTGAGAACAAAGCAGCGATTAAAGCCAGAATGGGCGCCAGCCAGATAACCGACATACCTCTGTAGGCAAAGTACATCAGCATGACTAACGAGATTAATATGCCAAATATTCCAAGATCCACGGGACACTCCAATTGATTGATAGTGATGGTTTTTCCGGTCTCCGGGTTAAACCTTTATTTCATGTTATCTATTAATTGAAACATTTATTTTTTTATGGTTAAAGTTTAAAACATTCACATCAATGATTATTTTTAGTTTTTGAGAATGGATATAGATAAAATTATTACTTTAACTATTTAAAATTCAATTGATTATAACTGTTTTTCAATTATTAAACTTAACTTTCTATTTTTGAAATGAAAATTTCATTAAGTTGATCAATGAAATAAATTGGTGAATATTTGTTTCGGTGATATAAGTATTTGAAATATTATTTTCAATTTAAGTATCATGAAGGAGCAGAGGATGAGTGCGCGAATTGTGTTACCCAGAATAATGCATGTCGGGAAAGGTGCTTCCCGTCAGATTGCGGATACGATGGTTACACTGGGTGTTTGTCGCCCGCTGATTATCACCGATCAAGTGATGGTTGAGCTGGGGTATTCAAATCAGATCCAGCAACAATTAATGAAAACAGGTATTGAAGCCTCTGTTTTTTCAGAGACGATTCCGGAGCCTACGGTCAGCTCGATTGAAGCGGGTGTGACCATGGTCCGGGAGGGCGGATTTGACTCAATTATCGCGCTTGGCGGCGGTAGCCCGATTGATAGCGCCAAAGCGATTTCTGTCGTGGGTAAATTGGGTGGAAAAGTCAGTGATTACAAATTTCCACGGGATGTTTCACAAACCGGATTACCGGTGATTGCTATACCAACCACAGCCGGCACGGGTTCAGAAGTCACCCGCTTTACCGTTATTACTGATGACCTGAAAGATGAGAAAATGTTATGTGCCGGACTGGGGTTTATGCCGGTTGCGGCATTGGTCGATTATGAACTCACCTTATCGTTGCCGGAGCGGGTGACTGCAGATTGCGGACTTGATGCACTGACGCATGCTATCGAAGCTTATGTCAGCCGCAAAGCCAGTGCTTTTTCTGATGCGCAGGCTTTGAGTGCGATGAGAATGATTGCACAGAATATTCGTCAGGCATATCGCCAGCCGGATAATGAAAGTGCCCGCGAGGCGATGATGCTTGGTGCGACACTTGCCGGGATTGCTTTTTCGAATGCTTCGGTTGCTTTGGTTCATGGGATGAGCCGGCCTGTGGGTGCCTTTTTCCATGTGCCGCACGGGTTATCCAATGCGATGTTACTTCCGGCTATCACTGCTTTTTCAGTGCCGGAGGCGAAAGCCCGCTATGCGGAGTGCGCGCGGGCGATTGGCGTTGCCAGCCTTGCTGATAATCACCGGGTTGCCTGCCAGAAACTGGTCGATGAGCTTCGGGCGCTGAATCGTGATTTGTCTGTGCCTTCGCTCTTAGATTATGGCGTGGATAAAGAAACCTATTTTCGTTTGTTACCGGTGATGGCACAGCAGGCGCTGGATTCGGGCTCTCCGTCTAATAACCCGAAAGTACCGACAGCTGGTGAAATGGTGGCACTTTATCGTCAGATCTGGGAAGAAGGGGCGTTGTCCTGATTTTGATGTGTGATCGGAATGTGTTTGCTGTTGCAGACTCATTCCGGCGAACTGGCCATCTAAGATCTTAGTACCGGTTATTTCAATACCAGTTATTTCAATTCCCGATATTTCAAGACCCGTTATTTCAAGACAACAGAGAAACACCGGTGTGCGCCATCATCATTTTTATTTTGTGGCAGGTGTTATCCTCCTGGCGTCGATCGGGTATACAGTTGATTCAGGGTGGCATCTCCCTGTGGAAAAATTTCCTGCATGAGCACCAGCAACAGTTCTCCTGTTGCCACAACATCAGCCAGGGCATTGTGAGCCAGATAGGGGGGAAGTAATTTACGTTCGCGGATTTTGAACAGACGATAATCCACATTAAAATTGTGCTTGTTTACATACAGTGAGCTTTCCAGCACCAGGGTATCAATCCAAATTACCGGCAGGTGAACACCTTCGGGCAAACCCAGTAATGTTTCCAGAAAACGCTTTTCAATGGTGGCACCATGAACGACCACAACCTTATTGCGCAGGGTGATTAACAGCTTTTCAGTAAACTGCGCCTGATCTAATCCGCCGGTTAAGTTTTCCGGAAGAATATGATTAATGACTGCGGTTTCCGGTTTTACCCCCTGATGAGTCAGCAGGTAGCAATGACTGGCTGTCGAAAGTGACAGGACATGATTGTTTATTTCAATCATCCCGCAGGATAGTATGGTGTCTTCTGCCGGATCCAGTCCGGTGGTCTCAAAGTCGAGTACCACAAAATTCAGCTCGCTCAGCGGTGTATTGCTGTTGGGCAGCGGGGTTTCAAAATAACGTCTGACAGACAACGGAACATCACCGCGTTTTATAAACGCCCGTCGCTGTTTTTCCAGCTTATGCAGTGGATTTAATGTCCGGAGCAGCTTTTTTATCATGACAAAATCCCAAATGATTTGAACTGGCTTTCTGCAAATTCCTGATACCTTGAAATAATCCGGAATGCATCTTTTAAGTGGTTTTTTTCAAATTGTGTGAGTAATTCCGGGGCAATATTGTTACTCATCGCTTCCAGATGCTCTGAGGCGTTGTACTGGTGCGTAAACCGGACCTGATTGATAAAATCAAAAGCCTCCATAATTTCTCTGCCACCTTCCTCACTGAGCAGCCGGGCATGAATGGCAGCCTTGATGCGCTTTTCCAGTGTGGTTTCTTTACTTTTGGCGGCGAGAGCATAGATCCGTACCAGTTCAACCAGCAAATTGACCGCATGCTTTTTGATATTGAATTCTTTGCGGTTTGTCCCGTTTTTTTCAAAGACAAATTGCCGGAACACGCCTAAAGGGGGTGAAGTCCGCAAAGAGTTCGCCAGCATAATCGAAAGAAAACGGCTGTTGCCATGTAAAAAGCTGCTGATTTTTTGTTTTAGAGCCGTGGTCAGTGTCGGGTCACCAAACAGGGGCCTGATATCGAAGAAGACACAGGCATTGAGCAGCGCTTCTGTTTCCGGATATTTAATCCACTGGCCGAACTGGTGTTGCCAGCTTTCAAGATCGGTCAGCCATTGCGGGTTGCTGGCCATCATGTTACCGGAGCAGAGTGTGTAACCGCACTGGTCGAGGCCTTGACACACAAAATCAGCAAGTTGCTGAAAGTAAGCGCGTTCCTGTGCAGAAGGGGGCCTTTGCAAAATAATGCCATTGTCCTGATCCGATAAATTATGTATTTCGTACCGGGCCTGGGAACCGGCGACAAACCAGACGTAGCGGATGGGTGGCGGGCCGAGCTCTTTTTCTGCCAGTTGTAACAGCCGTTTATTATAGGCGTCTGCTATCAGGGTCATCATGTGCTGAACTGTGCGTGGATGTGTTCTGGTTTCAATCAGCGTTTTAAATACATTGCTGCGCTGTGCCGTTAAAGAACACAGCTCTGACAGGGACTCTTTGCGGTAAATCCGGCTGATTAAAAAGACGGCTTGTGCTTGACTGCGCTCTACCAGACTGGTGGCGGTCACGACGCCCATGATTTTATTGTGGTGGATGACCGGCAAACTTCTGACATTATGCTGCATCATTAATTCAATGGCTTCAAGCATTGAAGCACCAGCCGGAATGGTTTGTGGCTGGCGGGTCATGATGTCACTGACCGGCCGGTTGGTATCGATCTGCTCTGCTACCACGCGTTTGGTCATGTCCCGATCGGTGACAATCCCGAGCAGGTTTTCACCATCCATGACCAGCGCGCTGGAACGGTGGTTGTTTACCATGGTTCTGGCTGCTTCACAAATCGGTGTATTCCCGGCGACTTCTGCGACTTCAGTATTCATAATTGAATCGACAGAACGCAGGTAAATTGATTCGTCGGTGGTAATCACTGATGTTGATTTTGCCAGTCTGACGGATTCCTGCGCTGAAAAGTGTCCCTGCAGCGCCGGAGATGACTCAATCAGTTCGCTGAGGACATCAACCGGTATCCGGTAAAGCAGCGTATTTTCAATCGCCCGGACACTATAGGCGCTGTGTTTTTTCTGATACAACTGGCTGAAACCAAATAAATCGCCATCACTGAGCCGGGCTCTTAAAGTTTGATCGGTGTTATTTTGTTCGACTGCGCCTGAACGGACGATGTACAGGCCTTTTCCCACCAGTTCTTCCTCAGCCAGCGCCTTGCCTTTGATGAGATACAAAATGTCAATCCGGGCTGCCAGCCGGTTGGTTTCCTCATCGGATAGGCGATCAAAAGGACTGATCTGAGATAAAAAACTGAAGATATTTGGCAGTAGTGATGCTTCCATAGATTTCATTTCCTGAGATGCAGAAAATCCTCCGCCTGAACGGGGAGGATTTCCGGTGCTCTTGCGGGTTTTCATACCCCGTCAGAGACTCTGTTAATCCATATATTCCGCTGTCTGTGCGGCTGCTTTGTGCTGAGAAGCTCTGATCAGCTCTCTGGCAATGGACCAGAATATAAATGCCAGTACGGCACTTGCACTAATGTAATAGGCAGTCATCAGCCAGCCTGGTACATCATGTGCGAGGAAGATATACATCGATACAGAAGCCAGACAAATCAGAGAAGCCGCTGCTTTCCCAAATGCCCATGGCGCAATATCCACCTGCTCTGTATATTCATCCTGATAAGCTTCCTGCGGATAAAAGTAGCCAATGATCAGCATAAAGATAACATTGCCGACAAACAGCAGTCCCACAAGGTGGAAGAAGTGAATATCCACTTTGATCACGAAGTTAAACAGGATATAGGCGGACATCCCAAATACCAGCCCCAGTTTGGCGGCAATCGCCGGAACCCGTTTGGTTAACAGGCCAACCAGCACAACACTGAGAATGGGTGAATTAAAAATACCCTGTAATTGCTGAATCAAATAGAACAATCCGTCCGGTGCGTTGGCAACCAGCGGGGCAACCAACATCGATGTGATGGCCAGCCCTGCCCCCAGAAGTTTCCCGACACGAACGGTTTGTAATTCTGTGGCGTCCGGACGAAGACTCTTTTTATAGATGTTCACGGTAAACAGTGTGACCGAAGAACTGAGTCCGCCACTGAATGTCGAGAATACGGCACCAACCACAACGGCGGCAAAGAAGCCAACCAGGACTTCCGGCAGAACCAGCTGAACCAGATTCGGGTAGGCATTATCCGGATTATCAATCTGACCATTAAATACATGAAATGCAATGATGCCCGGCAGAATGATAATGGTTGGGATCAGCAGCTTGAAGAATGCACACAGCAGAACACCTTTTTGACCTTCTGCAAGGTTTTTGGCGCCCAGCGCTTTTTGTACAATCGACTGATTGGTACACCAGAAGAACATGTTCGAGATGATAAGACCGGTGAACAGGGTAGAGAAGGGAACCAGTGAATCATTATCACCGATCGAGTTAAATTTATCCGGATGGCTTTGGTAAACTTCAACCAGGCCGTTCCACACGTTGCCGTCGCCGACATAAGCCAGTGCAAAACCTGTGACAGTTAAACCACCGGTAATCAGACCAATCCCATTGACAGTATCAGCAGCGGCGATAGCTTTGATACCACCGAAAACCGCGTAAATGGTTCCAAGGCCACCAACGCCCCAAACCATCAGCCACATTGCGCTTGATTTTTCGATAGCGAACACGTTCGACACATCAAACAGGCTTTCTAAAGCAATCGCGCCTGTATAAAGAACAATGGGCAGCAGTGAGATCACATACATGCTCAAAAACAGAATGGAAGTGATGGTCAGTGTTTGTTTATCAAATCGTTTTTCAAGATATTCCGGAATGGTCGAAATACCCAGTTTCAGATATCGTGGCAGGAAATACATCGCAAACAATACAATGGTAATTGCAGCCATGACTTCCCAGGCCATCACAATAAAGCCGGTACGAAAAGACAGACCATTCAGGCCGACAAGATGTTCTGTCGACATATTCATCAGCAGCATTGAGCCACCAATATAGACACCTGTCAGAGAGCGCCCGCCCAGAAAATATCCTTCGGATGATTCCTCTAAGTGTGCTGCCCGGGTTTTATAGTAGGCGAACCCGGCAACAAACAGGGTAAAGGCAATGAATGACAACAGACTTAACATGTAGCCTCCAAAATTTGCTTACACGTTTTCCCCGGTACCATCGCAGAGAGGGAGCAGATGGTACTGAGGAAGTTATTGGATTAATTTAAATTTATTATTATCGGGTAGTTCAGAATTTGACTTCTTTACCGGTCTGAAGTGACTCGAGTGCTTTATCAGCCATGAGCAAGGCAAACTCACCGTCATAACCTGAGCATTCCGGCGTCGCTTTGCCAGCCAGAACATCGACGAAATGTGCCCATTCCGCTTTGTAAGCCGCATCATAACGTTGCAGGAAGAAGTGCTCTGGTTTCGCCGCGGTACAGCCGGTTTCATTCCATTGCTCAACGGCATTTTCTTTGATGTTATTTGCGGTCAGAAGGCCTTTTTCACCATGCAGTTCAATCCGCTGATCATAGCCGTAACCGGAACGACGGGTATTTGAGATCGTTGCCAGTGCACCGGAAGGGAACTTCATCACGATAAATGCCGTATCGATATCGCCAGCAGCACCAATCGCCGGATCAACCAGATTGCTGCCCTGTGCAAAGACAGACACCGGATCTTCACCCATGATGAATCTGGCCATATCAAAATCATGAATCGTCATATCACGGAACATCCCACCAGAGACTTTGACATATTCTGCCGGTGGCGGAGATGGATCGCGGGAAGTAATCAGGAGTGATTCTGCTTTACCGATGTTACCGGCACTCAGCAGTTCGCGGACACGACGGAACTGAGGGTCATAACGACGGTTAAAGGCAACAAAGAGCGGAACGTGGTTTTCTTCCACGGTTTTCAGGCATTGACGTACCCGTTCGATATCCAGGTGAACCGGTTTTTCACAAAAGATAGCTTTACCGGCTTTTGCCGCCAGCTCGATCAATTCTGCGTGTGTATCTGTTGCCGATGCGATCAGAACTGCATGAACATTTTTATCTGCGAATGCTTCTTCTGTTGTTTGTATTTTTGCGCCATACTTGGTTGCTAATTTATCTGCGTTCTCAGCAAACGGGTCAATGACAGAATACAATGTCGTATCCGGATGAGCTGCAATGTTGACTGAGTGGACCTGGCCAATTCTGCCGGCCCCGAAAAGGGCGATGTTATACATGTGAACTCCTGTTTGTTTCCAGCCATATAATCTATGTACAATTCATAAATCGTTCTGATGTATATAATCTAGCATGTGGAAATGAATATTTCATTTTAAATAATCGTGGAATATACGTTTTTGTTTATCAGATAACACTTTTACCAAATATGCCGATTGTAAATGAAAAACTGATAGCTTGATCACAAAAGGTATATGCCTTATAACTAATTGAAATAGAATGAATTTATTTATTTTATGCCAGATGAGATATTTTGTTTCAATTGCGGGGTGAATTGATTTGAATCATCAGTGAAGTGATGAAATATATATTTCAATATAATTGTTCAATGAATGGTCTTTGAATGTTGAACAGAAAGACAACTGAATCACCAGACCGGGTGATGTCATCCGGAAAAGAACCCCAACAAAAACAAGTCTCACCAAACTTTGTATCTTCAGATCCGGGTGACCTTCAGAGGCATGTGCAGCGGGAACGGATTGATGGGGGAGAGCGCCCCGGAGGACGCTCAAGACAGGAGATGTCTTTTTTTGCTTCACTGCGATCAAGTGTGAAGTGTTTTTCGGGGGTGAACTCTATTTTTCGGGGGTTCGTTACAGAAGACCGGCCTGTTTTGCCAGATTTTCCAGATTCTTATAGCCCATTGTTGCGTAAGTCAGCGGATGCGCAATCGCCGGATCCTGTTCTGCCTCAACAACCAGCCAGCCGCTGTAGCTGACTTCTTTCAGAACACTGAAAACAGCAGGATAGTCGATACAGCCATCGCCCGGCACGGTGTATACACCTTCCAGCACCGAATCAAGGAAACTTAACTTACGGTTCTTCACATCTGCCAGAACGTCAGCACGAATGTCTTTACAGTGAACGTGGTTGATCCGATCTGCCCAACGCTTTGCGACTGCGACAGGATCGGCGCCAGCGTAGGTCAAATGGCCGGTATCCAGCAACAAACCCACTTCAGGGCCGGTATATTTCATCAGATTATCAACGTCTTCAGCTGTTTCAATCACGGTTCCCATATGATGGTGGTAGGCGATCTGCACACCCTGACTCTGTGTATATTTTGCAAATTCAGTCAGCTTTTGACCGTACTCTTCCCAACGTTCAGCAGGGAACAGGGGACGCAGGTGAACCGGTGTATCCTGAGCACCGTGAATACAATTGGTCACTTCACAGGCAACCATGACGGTTGCGCCCAGTTCACGTAACAGGGTCAGGTGTTCCTGCACGGCTTCAATTTCTTCTTCTACGCTACGGCTCAGCAGTTCCAGAGAGTACCAGCCCGACACCAGTTTCAGATCATGTTCTGCCAGAATCGGGCCGAGAATGCTGGCTTTGCGCGGAAACTTATTCCCCAGTTCAAATCCTGCGAACCCAGCCTGTCTGCCTTCTGACAGGCAGGTTTCCAGAGGTGTCTCTGCACCCAGAGTTGGCATGTCATCGTTGGTCCAGGTCAGCGGGTTAATACCTAGTTGAACACTCATTGCGTCGTCTCCTATTGTTTCACGTTCATTGCTTTCGCGGTGATGGATTTTGAAGTCATTCCCTGACCGGGAATGACTTCCGGGGCTATTGACCGCGTTGTCGCCAAAGCGTGATTAAGTTGTGGTAATTGGATTTAATCTGATCAATCAGGGTTTGGTCATCAATCTGATTCGCCAGCCATTGACGAGATGGTTCACCAAACAGGGTACGTCCGACTGCAAACCCTTTGACAATATTTTTGCCTGCTGTTTCAGCAAAGCCTTGTTTTAATTGTTCTGCTGGTGCGTCCAGTCCGAGAATCACGACACCACGGCAATAGGGGTCACGTTCATCAATCAGCCCGGACAGCGCATCCCAGCTGCTGGCGGCCATCGGTGGCAGCTTCCACCAGTCCGGTTTGACACCCAGATTATAAAAGCGTTTGATCGCGCGCAGATACAGGTCATCATCTTTCTCTGTGCCCGGTGGCAGAATGACTTCAATCAGTAATTCATGGCCGGACTGGCAACACGCCTGATAGACTTCTTTGACCTGATGTTCCTGTTCAAGGCGGAGTGGGTGATCATCTTCAGGGTTAAAGAACACCAGACATTTAACAATATGCTCTAAAGGCCAGCTGACCAGCTGTGAACCAATGTTGCCATGTTCCATTTCCAGCGGACGTGAGCCGGGTAATTCGATCGGGCGGCCAATCCACCAGCCCTCACCGGTGACGTCATTCAGAACATCCTGACCAAAAGTGCTGTCACACAGGAGTCCGGCTTTGCCTTGCAGACCGGCTTCTTTGGCAACCTGTCGGCTGGCTTCAATGATCAATTTTTTCAGCGGTTTAATCCGGTGAGTCTCTGCGCCAGCTTCGCGGGCCATTTCAACAAACTGGATGCGGTGATCAAATGCCATCACACAGAGTTCATCCCAGGCCGGTGATTTACGGGTTGTCACCCGGTGCAGGTGATTCAGTTCGTCATCCAGGTCCGGACGGGACACTTCCTGAGCCCGCGCCAGATAGTTATCGAGTTCAACTTTGGTTGGCATCGCCGGTGCACAGCCATGGCGTGAAACCACCAGTGCGCCACAGGCATTTGCATACGCACAGGCTTTTTCCCAGCCTTCATTGTTGAGGTAGCCACGCAGCAGCCCGGACATAAAGGCATCCCCGGCACCCAGCACATTCAGGACATCAACGCGAACGCCGTAAACGGTGATGCCGTCATCCAGTTGTGCCGGAATGTCGCCGGAGAAGACAGAACAACCCAGCGCACCACGTTTACACACCAGTTCCGCGTCTGAAACCTGACGAACGGCTTTCAGGGCTTCAACGGTATCGGTTGAGCCGCCACAGATATGGAATTCTTCCTCAGTACCGACAATCACATCAAACAAGCCAAGGACTTCCTGCAGTTGTTCAGTGACTTTGTCTGATTCGATAAAGCGGGTTTCACCATCACCTAAAGAAGTCAGCCCCCACAGAACCGGACGATAATCAATATCAAGTGCGGTTTTTACACCATGACGGCGGGCATATTTCAGCGCTGTCAGCACCGCTTCACGGGTTTGAGGATGGGAAAGATGGGTGCCGGTAATGGCAAGGCAGCGGGCTGAAGCAATATAGTCTTCTGTGAAGTCATCTTTAGAGATCGCCATGTCCGCACAGTTATCACGATAGAAAATCAGCGGAAAAGTATCTTCATCTTTGATTCCAAGAATCACCAGCGCAGTCAGCCGTTCTTTATCGGTAATCAAGTGGCTTGTATCACATCCGACACGTGTCAGTTCTTCGCGCAGGAAGCGGCCCATATGTTCATCACCAACACGGGCCAGCATCGATGATTTGAGCCCCTGAACTGCGGTTCCGTATGCGACGTTGCCAGAAGAGCCACCCAAATACTTATTGAATGAACCCATGTCTTCCAGACGGGCACCTATCTGTTGACCATAAAGATCTACTGCGATGCGCCCCATACAAATGACGTCAAACTTTTTCTCACTATTCACAATTTGCTCCTCACGAGATCCGGTCCACAACCTGAATTCTTTATCTGCTTTTTCTGACCACTGGTTCGGGTGAATCACCCTCGCCATTTATCACTTTGTTACTTATAACTTTGTTACTTATAAACTTGTTACTTATAACCTTGCCACTTATCACCTGACCATTCAGACAAGTGCAGTTGTTACAGCAGATGCGTTGCATTGATTATTTCAATAACTAATTTATACGAAATATATGTTTCATTTTCAATAGATGAAGCGTCATTTATTTCATTGTGTGATCTATCTGGAATTTTAATTTCAACTGTGTGATGAATGAAAATTTTAATCTGGGAATGACCACGGATTCTGATACAGAACCGGTATGCTGAGGTGGCGTATACCCGCTCTAGATATACATATAAAAAGCCACCATGAGTGACATGCCCCATGGTGGAAGTGTAGCAAGTAAGCTAAACGGTTGTTTTTAGGGTCAACAGACCTTTGTAAACGAAGGAAATCAATACTGACGTGCTTTAGCCAGAACACGCCTGATATCTTTGGCTGCCTCGACAATTTCAGGTTTTTCTGCCACCTGTGCCGTGCCGCAATGCCACCAGGCCTCATAGCCATGCGTCATCGTTTTGGGCAGAACTTTGATATCAATCAGTGTGGATACGGTTTGTTGTTTCGCATCTGCAATGGCAGCGACAAGTTCTTCTTCGGTATGGACACGATAGGCTTTACAGCCATAACTTTCTGCATTCTTTGCGAAATCTACCGGGACCAGCGGGCCGGTCATCTGTCCGGTTTCCGGGTCACGGAAGCGGTTCTCGGTCCCGTAGCTGCCCATCCCCTGGCTCATTTGCAGGTTATTAATACAACCGAATGATGCATTGTCGAACAGAACAACATTAATCTTCACGCCTTCCTGAACCGAGGTTTGAAGCTCTGAATGCAGCATCATATAGGAGCCGTCACCGAGCATGGTATACACCGGTTGATCCGGCCGGGCGATTTTCGCCCCGACCGCAGCCCCGACTTCATAGCCCATACAGGAATAGCCGTATTCCATATGATACGTGTCGGGCTGTTTCGGTTGCCAGAGGCGTTGCAGATCGCCCGGAAGTGAACCGGCTGCACCGACAACAATGGCATTGTCCTCAAGATGTTGATCTAAAATGCCCAGCACGCGGGTTTGCGTCAGGCGGGTATTCAGCGCGTTTTTGTATTCTTCAAGCTGGTTGTCGAAGTGGCCGTCGATTTCCGGAACAAACCCATCGGCCGCTTTCAGGGTGAACAGCCTTTGAAGCTCTGCCTGCCATGCTTGTCTGGCTGACTGAATTTCACCGGCATAGCTGTTTTTATATCCGGCTGCCTGCAAGGCCGGTGTGAGTGCATCCAGTGCTGCTTTGGCATCGGCGATGACCGGTACAGCATCCAGTTTGACGGCATCAAATTCTGATACATTAATGGTCAGAAAATCAACGTCGGGATTCTGAAACAGTGATTTTGACGCGGTGGTGAAATCGGTGAAACGGGTTCCGACGCCAATGACCAGATCCGCTTCTTTAGCGATTAAGTTTGCAGCCAGACAACCGGTGGTGCCGACACCACCCAGATTCAGCTCATGATCAGACACAATGGCGCTTTTGCCGGCCTGAGTTTCCCCAAACGGGATGTTGAATGTTTCGGCGAACTGACGGAATGCTTCATGTGCTTCTGAGTAACGTACACCGCCGCCGCAAACCAGCAGGGGTTTCTTCTTGTGCTTGATCAGACTGACGGCATCCTGAATCATCGCCTCTGTCGCAGGACGACGTTCAATACGGTGAACGCGTTTTTGGAAGAAATATTCAGGGAAGTCATAGGCTTCTCCCTGGACATCCTGAGGCAGACAAATGGTTACCGCACCTGTGTCAGCAGGGTCTGTCAGCACACGCATCGCATTGATCATCGCTGACATCAGCTGTTCCGGGCGGTTAATCCGGTCCCAGTAACGGGAAACGGGTTTAAAGCAGTCGTTCGTGCTGATCGAAGCATCATGATATTGCTCGACCTGCTGCAAAACCGGGTCGGGTTGACGGGTGGCGAATGTATCTCCCGGTAAGAATAACACCGGGATTCGGTTGGCTGTCGCTGTCGCAGCGGCAGTGACCATATTGGCAGCTCCAGGTCCGACGGAAGAGGTAACGGCATAGATTTTTTTACGCTTGTTTTGCTTGGCAAACCCCATCGCTGCATGGGCCATACCCTGTTCGTTACAGCCCTGGTGCACAACAAGTTCTCCGGCATTTTCTTCCAGTGCCTGACCAAGGCCGAGCACATTACCGTGACCAAAAATCGTAAATACACCATGGATAAACTGATGCTGACCGCCATCGAACTCAACATATTGTTGGTTCATAAATTTCACCAGCGCTTGCGCGGTCGTCATTCTTATCGTGCTCATAACCACTTTCTCCAAATTAATGTAATCAGAGGAGCCGGAGAACCGGTCTCTTTACCTGCCGTGTGACACTGCATTTCATTACGTGATAGCGTTACTATATGGAATATAAATTTCATTTCAATGTTTTTGTGAAATGAAAAATACTTTTGTGATCCCGGTAAAATTGTTGGATACGATCATTTCATTTGTGAAAATGATCGCATCATCATGATAAATAGAGATTGAAAATGAAATGAATGTTTCATAGTATAAGTTGAACTGAAATGCATCAGGCCAATGTACCTGGCGGAAAAACTTAAAGATTAGGTGAGGAACGTCTTATGTCAAAACTGCTTTCAAAATATAGTGATCCAGCGCAGGATGGATGCACACAGAAAATAACACCGGCCAATGCCGGCTGGGAGCATGTCGGCTTCGAAGTGTATGAATTAGAGCCGGGACAGACACTGGCGATTCATGATGCCGGACTGGAAGTTTGTCTGGTGCTTGTTGCCGGGAAGGCAACAGTAAAAACGGAGACCGTCAGCTTCGGTGAAATCGGAGACAGGATGAGCCCGTTTGAACGCAAGAAGCCGTATGCGGTTTATCTTGCTCCGGATGATCACTGTGAAGTTGAAGCGTTAACCAAACTGGAGCTTGCGGTGTGCAAAGCACCGGGGAACGGAACTTTTGAAACCCGCCTGATTGCTCCGGATGATATTGATGCTGAAGCGCGGGGGCAGGGGAATAATCAGCGTTTTGTTCATAATATTCTGCCGGATTATGCGCAGGCGGATAGTTTACTGGTTGTGGAAGTCTATACCGACGAGGGTTGCACCAGTTCATATCCGAGTCATAAACATGATACTGCCAATGAACCACAGGAAACTTATCTGGAAGAAACATACTACCACCGGCTTAATCCATCACGGGGATTCTGTATGCAGCGGGTTTACACCGATGATCGCTCTCTTGATGAGTCCATGGCGGTGTATGACAAAGATGTGGTGAAAGTGCCCAAAGGGTATCACCCGGTCGCTACGATTGCCGGTTATGATAACTATTATCTGAATGTCATGGCGGGACCATCACGGAAGTGGCTGTTTACCTGGGAAGCTGATCATGAGTGGGTCAATGGCGAGGATTATAAAAATAAGCATGCGTGATGATTGAATGATCCACCGGAACTTTCGGGTACCGGAGAATAGCGAAGCCACCTGCATTTGCAGGTGGCTTTATTTTTTTCAAGCAGTACCAATCTGGAAAATATCCAGATCAGAAAATGACTTAGCATGGTATAAGTGTTTATGCTATTGGGTGTATATGTTATTCTGGCCGCTGTTCTGTTTAAGACCAACAGACACTCTCAACATTATACTTGCCCGGTTATGGCGTGATTTTCTGTGATTTGATCGGTTCATTGCCGGGAACCGGTATAAAAGCAGCAATCGTTATGAAAACATGAATCGTCACGAAAACATCAATCGTTACGAAAACATCAATCGTTATGAAAATAGTAACGGTTATAAAACAAAGGAGACAGAAAAGATGCAAAAAACGGCATTGGGAACGACTGGTTTTGATATTGTGCCATTGGTTTTTGGCGGGAACGTATTTGGCTGGACAATTGATGAAAAAATCAGCTTTTCTATTTTAGATGCCTTTGTCGATCATGGTTTTGACGCTATAGATACGGCAGATGTTTATTCAACATGGGCACCCGGAAATCAGGGCGGGGAGTCGGAAACAATTATCGGCCACTGGCTGAAAGCGAAGCCTGCAATGCGGGATAAAATTAAATTGTTTACCAAAGTCGGTGATGATCTGAAAATTCCCGGTCATAAAGGGCTGTCAGAAAAATGGATTACTCAGGCTGTTGAAGATTCGCTCCGCCGTTTGCAGACCGATTATATTGACCTGTATTTTTCTCACTGGCCGGATGACAGTACACCTTACGAGGAGACGCTGGGCGCTTATGAAAAACTGCTGAAATCAGGTAAGGTTCGCTCGGTTGGTGCTTCCAATCTGGATGTGGAACAACTCAGTCAGTCTTTGGCTGTGGCAAAACAACATACGCTGCCTGCTTATCAGGTGCTTCAGCCGGAATATAATCTGTATGACCGGAACGGATTTAATGCCGATTTGCAGGGCCTGTGTCTGCGGGAAAACATCGGGGTTGTGACTTATTACAGTCTGGCTTCCGGCTTTCTGTCCGGAAAATATCGTTCAACGCAGGATTTGTCCAAGAGCGCCCGCGGCGATGGTATCGGTAAATATCTGGATGAAAAAGGTCTTGGTATCCTGAAATTGCTTGATGAAATCAGTGAGCATCACCAGGCTCAACCCGCAGAAATTGCGCTGGCCTGGCTGATTGGTGAAAAAGCAGTCACCGCGCCGATTGCCAGTGCCACAAAAACAGCCCATATTGAAAGTTTTGCCAAAGCGATGTCTGTCCGTTTAAGTGACGAAGAGCATCAGCAGCTGACGGATGCAGGGTTGGTTTAAGTTGCTGAACTTCCATCACCACCAAACAGGCGAACATTGTGATTCGCCGGTTTGGTTCTGCTGCCTGTACCAGTTAAGTCCTTTCTTTCTGTTCAGTATGAGAAAGCCGCCGTGCCAGATTATCCATCAGAGAAAATAATATTTCGACGTTATAGCCGATTAAAAAAGCGATCAACATGGGTGAATATTCCGCTTCAATCACAGACTGCCCATCACTGAATAGCATACCACTGGAAATGCCCATTACACCGCCCAGCAAAATTCTGAGGTTATAATCCAGACAACTTTTTACTGTAAATGTTTCTTCCCTGAATGATTGATAGATGGACCGCAGTACCAGTGTGAAAGCACCTGTACATCCCAGCAACAGAGGCAAGATATAGCTTTCCAGCAGGTCGATAATATGACCGGCAGAAATCCGGGCACTGAAGAATAAATACCGGGACGTATGTAACTGACGGGTTGCTTTCAGCTGATCAATTGTCTGCTGATAACGGCTGATTTTTTTGTTGTTCTTGCGGGTTGAAGACATGTTTTTCAGGCGTTCAATCTGTTGCTGAGCTTCTTGTAACTTTTTATGGTAGATAAAATTGTCATATCCGGAAAAAATTACCTGAGGACTTCTTCCGAACCGCCAGACAGTGTTCCACTGATATAAAAGGATCCGGTTAGAATCAAATTGTTGATCAAGCAGATTCTCCTGACGTTGTAACTGACTGAGTCTATCCTGTTCACCGGCATTTAATTGTTGTGGTGGCCGGGCATTGAGTGAACGTATTTGTTCCTGAATGTCATTTCTTTTGATAAACAATTCATCCGTTTTCTGTAATACATCAAGTCCGATCATATAGTAAGACTGCAAGATCACAGTCACAGAGAGCAAGAGACAAATTGCAATGCCGTAGTACATCGGGATGCGTTTAATTCGTTTATATCGCCCCTGATGTTGGTGTTGCCAGAAACCGGAGGGGCTGGTTTCCTTAATACTGGCCAGTGTTGCTGGTTTGATTTGTTCAGATAAAACGCCATAACACTGCCAGAAACGGGACTCCTCCAGTACAGATACCTGACCATTTGTCTTGAAAGCCAGTTTTGTATTTAAAATATCCTGAATGATATCCGGTGCGATTTTCATGCCTTTCCGGCATAAGTAGCTCAGAATTAAGTCGACTTCTTCAATGGCATAACTCAGCTCTGATTTATAATCATGGCGTGCCTGACGGATAATATGGTCATGACAGGTTGGGCCATCTGGTTTTTGCTTTGTATTTTGTTCTGGCTGAGAAATCATGTTCTCAGAATTTTCACTTTTTATTGAACTCATGAGATCCCTCCTTAAATACCGGGTGGCCCTGATAGTCGTAGATCTTGATGGCATCTTCGAAAAAATGAAAAGGGACTTTGAGCCCTGTCTGAGGTTTACGCATAAAGTTAATGGCAATATCTGGCGTTTTTACAATGCCGACTGGTAATTCATCTGGTTGAACAAGACCCTGTATCAAGTGAAGACTGTATTGGCTTGCGAGCAAAGCGTTATTTTTAAAACTGACGCCAATAGACATAAATACACTGTCTGGTCCGGCAACGACATGGCTTGGGGTCACACTCAAAACCGGTATGTCGCCTGCATGTGCATTAATCTGGTCGATCATCATAAATAATTCGGTACTTCCGGTCAGAAGAAAAATACTGTCATCTGTGTGAGCACTTTGTGCTGAGAATTCAAGCATGGGTTGATACAGTGAGTAAGCCAAGTGATGGAGATTCACTTCGATAAGCTCGAGGCTGATTCCTGTGTCTGTTACTGCAAGGTAGTGCTGCAGGGGTAAAACCTGTGTTTGAATTGAGCTGCTGTTTTTTCCGTGATAAATCACCGCAATCCGTCGTAGCCTGGGCAGGAATTTCTGCTTCAGGTATTCAATTTGAGTGCTGATATCAATATTAAGTGATGTATAGGCAATGTGGTTGCCGGAAACTTTCCGGGCAGAGGGAATGAGCCCCATCGCAACCGGGTTTTTACTACACACCGTAATGACTGGTATCGAACCGTATTGGTAGTTCTTCGTTAAGAGTCTTGTCGCTGCTGAACCCATCGCAAAGATTTGATTGAACTGCTTTGTTTCGGCGAGTTTTATGGCCGCAAGCGCTGTGGTCTCCGATCCTTGATAATTAAGGATAATAAATTCGGCCCGAATACCATTCCGGGCATACTCATCGATAATCGTTTGTGCAGAAATATCGTAAGCTGATGATGATTTTGATTGTAAAACCAATAGCTTAATATCAGATTTGGGCGTCGTTTTTACCCGGACGACTTTGTTGTGCTGTCCCGGAAGAAACGAGGAGCCCGAGCATGAGTAAGGTTCAAATACCTCCGGGTCTGAGCGCATCACTTGTTTTAGATACCGGCAGAAATGAGGTGTTTTCTGCTGATGTTGTCTTTTCGCATCGGACCTGATGTCTGAAAGAATGTTTGCAATATCTTCCGTGGCTTTTGCAGGCGTAAACCCACTGACAAGGCACAGCAAAAGAAGTGAAATGAGCTTGATGTGGTCATTGTTCATGAGGGTTGTGCTCCTTTAGCCTGATGCGACAGAATAAAGAAAATGCTACCGGAAAAGGCGATATAAACACCGAGTAACATGATGCGTGGTGGCTCAATCCCGCCGTTAGAAATCAGAAAAAATGCAGCCAGGGATGGACCTGAGATATGGCCCAGCCGTTCGAGAAAACGGTATGCAGCTGAAAGTGTGTTCTTGCCTAAAAGCCGGGCCGATTTTGTATTCAGAACCTGAGGAATGACAGCGCTTTGAATCAGCCCCTGCGAAAGCCCCAACAGAAAAACGCCGCAGGAAAATCTCAGTGCGTTGCAGGATTCCCGGCTGAGATATCCATTGAAATGGGTAAGAAATGGATCATTCAGTGAACCCAGACCAATGATGACTAACGCAACGCCACTGCCGAGACAACCCAGCCAGATGATCCTGTGGTGTGATTCTGTCAATTGCGGATAGCGTCGCTGTAACACTGTTGCCGCCATTGAACCAAGATAGTAACAAACCAGTATCTGTCCGATTAAGTCAGGTTGAAATTGCTGGCTTGCCAACAGAATAGGCAGCAAAAAAACGATGATACCAACATAGAGGGCTTTGGCTGGAAAGCCAACCAGCATGACACTTTTATAGATGTCGATATCTTTCAATAGTGTCAGGAAAGTTTTCGGTGATTTGTGTTCCTGCAAGGCGAGGTTTGAGGCTTTTTCTGCAACTGACAGATGTGCTGGCTGTCCGGGTTGAATATCACGGATACAAATGACACAACTGACAAAGGCGATCATGCCAAGAAATCCACCAAACATGAAGACGTGCTTTTCACCTAACGTATAGGCGAGCAGTGCGCCGATTGTCATTCCGGATATTGTGCTGATATTGAAACCCGAGAGTATTTTCTCTCCGCTTTTGAGCTGAGGAAGATGGGAAGAGGCGGTGAGCAGATAACTTTGTACCGCAATGAAAAATACACTTTGGGTTGCGCCCGAAAGTGCCCGGCATAGTATGAGAATATGTGGATTGGTTGTCGTTGCCAGTCCGGATTGAGTCAGTGTTGCTATAAATAGTGACAGTATCAGCATGTGCCGCAGGCTGTGCTTTTCTGCCCAACGTCCTGCCGGAATCAACATTGCAGCAAAACAGATGTAATAGACACAAAAAGCCATACTGGCTGTATAGGGACTCCCCGCTAATGTTTGAGCCAGATATGATGAAATAAAAGATAGACTGATTGACTCTGTCAGGACACCCAAAACGAATAGTGGCAGCAAATGATATACAGATTGTTCTACCTGAATTTGAGTCGCTCCGGAAGGTGAACTGAGATACCGGATATACCGCCTGGATATTGATTCGGAAGGCAACATACCACCGATAAACAGGTTTGCCAGTAACAGTGATGCCAGAAAAAGGACCAGAATATTTCTGGCGACACGGATGACCTTTTGATAAATGACGGACCATGGCGTTTCTATGATCAGAACATAATCACTGTCCGCAAGTCTCCGGCATACTCTGACAGAGGATTTGTGCGGTGCAGGTGCGCAGCTACTTAAGATGACTTCCGGCTGGCTCGCTTGTTTCGGGCTGAAAACGATTTTGCCTTGTTTGCTGATGTACAGGTAGCTGATATCAGGATTATTTGCTGCATAGTCATTAAGAAGCTGGTTCAGACCACTGAAATTTGAAGTGAGATCAAATCCCATTTTCAGTGGAGAAGATAAGCGGGATTCTATTGCATCGGCCAGTGTGACTGAACTGGATTTCAACTGATCCTGATAAAGAGAGATGTACTGGAATGTAACAATGGTTGTCACCAGTAAGAACATACAGTGATGAAGCCATTTTTTAAAACGTACCCGCTTTGCCATGCTCAACTTTTCCTGCATGAGAAGAAGAACAGGACAAATCAGCATGAAAATGGCAACCAGCCGGGTAACCGGACGAAACTGGAGCAGAATAGGCCGGGAAAAAAGCCCGGCAGTGAGCGTTATGTCTATCAGAGCTTCTGGTGTATTCCCGACCGGGTACACCAGATGATATTGATTTATATGATTAATTTCTTTAAGTAATCCGCTCAGATTAAAATGAATATGCTCCAGTAACTGCTTTTCCGGCATGCTGCAGCGTAGATCATGTGAGTACAAATCCGCACCTTGGTGCTTTTCATTGTTTAAGGGATTGATTTTAGACAAAGTTGCCTGCTCAATTTGTGGATGGTTGAGTGCAAATTGATATAACCTGACGGAAAATCCCGGATATTCCATTGGCAAGCCGAGTTTGAGATTATATTCGATGTCTTTACTGACCATCTGTACCTGCTTACATATCTGGTTGAGCGTCAATGACGGAATCACCCGGTATGATTCCCCTACGCCGATGAATATGAGTAACCCGACAGATACCAGCATGACACTAAAAGATACACACAGTCTCAGAATTTTTGTCACTGGAGATCCTCCTGTGAGAATTGAAGTGGATAACGTTTAAACAGGAAAGTGAGTCAGCAGCGGCGGGCGCCACATCTGAAAATGGTCGATTGTATTGACCAGTTGATTCAGAATCAGCTCGTCATAGGTGATGTGCAGCTGTTCGAGTCCCATGGCAACCAGGCTGGTTTTTTCTTCTGTGGGTGATTTAATATCTGGCTTGGGGTTGGCTTCCAGAACATGAAGGTGTCCGGCATGGTCCATTCTCAGGTCTAGGCGAATCAGACCATACAGATCCAGAGAGGTATAGAGTTTAGTTGCAATATGGCTCAGTAAATGATGTAAATACAGCTCTGTATGTTCATCCAGTGGCCGGATAGAGTCTGAGGTAATAGGGCTTGTATCCATTGAAGTAAAGATACGATCAGAACCATTCAACCGGCGCTCAAAGTGTGCAAAGCAACATACGTCTTCTTCATAAGGTGGTGAAAAATCAGTGTGCATCCGGGGGGGGGCTTCATCGCGGCAACACAATATTCTGCTCCTGATAAAAACAGCTCGACCATGACATAATGATTGGTATGTCTGGATACCCGCCAGCATAAAGGTTCTACCTCTGCGGGTGTGTTTGCTATATACACATGTTGCGATGCGCGTCCGCAGACCGGCTTCACAATAAAGCGGGTTTTTTCCTGAAAGCGGGCGTGATACTCAGGCTTTTCAAACTGCTTGCAAAATAAAGCCAGTTGCCGTGACTGATAAGTATCTTCTTCCCGGACATGATGCCAGAGAAAATGAGGTGCTGTTTTTATCCCGCTCGACTTTAAATAGAGTTTAAACAGATGTTTATTATCCATCAGCATCGTATTTGCCGGTGTATGTCCAACATAGGGAATTCCGAGGCTTTCAAGTACACAGGCAGCATGAGCTGAGGAGTCGATCCCCTGGACCCCGGCTGTATTGAGCCAGGCAAAGTTGATTTTTTTATACTGCAACTTCTGCATCAGATTTTTATCTTCTCTGATGAGGTGTACGTGAGAGAAACCTGAATTTTCCAGTGATATTTTAATATCTGTTGCTACATCGATATAGCTTTTCCAGTAGCGGGGATTATGAGTTTTATATTGAACAACATTAGGTTCACTGGGATCGCCAGCATAAATAACCGCTATGTGCAGATATGATTTTAGTTTGTCTAAAATATTTGTTTTCATTATGACTTCCTTATTTTAAATTTATCTTTGCAGGTGCTTTTTTAAATTAGCTGTTTTTTGAATATGTTCTCTTTTATAAATACACAAGCGTCTTTTAATTCGTGGTAATCACTTTATGGAATGGAAATAAATGTAGTAACAGAATAAAAAAACCTCCGTAAATGAATGGGCAAAGTTTACGGAGGGCGGAAAATCAGCTGAAGGATGTGAGGCTGAAAATGGGGCGCAGAAATGGACGATCTACCTGTATACCCAATCAACCTTGCTCTTCAGGGGCGCATCTTGAGGTCATTTGGGTATAAATGGCAATGAATATTCAGATATCAGAGAATGATAGGCAGCCCAAAAGATACCGAACAATGCAACAGCAGAAAAAATGAAAGCTATCCACATATAAATATGTTGATGATTTTTTTTCTTTTTACTGGCAATTTTTTGTAAGGATTCGGAAATGAATACCTCACCAACAAATGTATCAAATATTTCTTCGTACTGTCTGTCCTGATAGTCGATTCCTTTCAATATAATGTTGTCATCTTTATCTTTTATATACCTGGGATGTTCACTATATAACCCTTCATGATTCAATATCAGTCTTTTTCTTTCTTTTATATGTGGTGAGTGGAATAGCTGACAAAAATAACTGATCACGGACTTATCTTTAGAAGATTTGTTGATGATTAAATATCCATTGTCAGTCAGGTAATTCATCAGTTTTTTTAATTCCTGAAACTGGTCAATGGCAATTTTTTTATCATATTCATTATTGAACCGTTCGACTGGTAAATAATAAACAGCATATTTTATTTCCGGTTGTATAATGAGTGCACGTTTGTTTTTTTCTGTAAAAAATTGCTGTGAAAAAAACTCTGGCAAATTCACCACTGCTTTTGCCGGATATTGATTCAGTGCATCAATGATATATTGTTCGTTTTCATTAAATGTTCGCATGATTTCCCCTCAACAGATTCAGTGAAAAAAGAGCACCTCTCCGGGAGAAAAAGAGGCGCTCAGCCCGGAAAACTTATTCGTCAGAACTACTATCAGCGTCAGAACTATCGCTGCTTGCTGCACCGCCTTTCGGCGTACTGTCATCAGCACTGCCGGCGGCATTGTAGCGATTTGGATAGTATTTATTCATCCAGCTACGGGCAATTTCAGCTTTGGTGATTGGTTTGAGGTAATAGTTCAGGGGCACACCAATGGTGCTGTCATCACTGGAGATACATTTTTCAATGTAGTCTTCCATCGCATTCATCACAGAGTTGATGTCAATAATTTTGTTGGCACCATCATCAATTTCAGCAACACCGCTCAGGGCAGCCTGAATTTTTGATGTCTGCATCGATTCCATTTGCTGGCCGGCTTTCGCATTACCGGCAGCGCTGCCGATGGTTGCCATATCATCCGCATTAGCGTTTTGAATCGCAGCCAGGCTTGCCATGGCTTTATCAGGGCTGAAGTCAGCAAACTGCTGCACGGTCATTTTGACTTCATTAGATTTAATTGATGGGATGACGCCCATGACGATCAAAGAACAGTGAGAACTGATATTTTGTGTGCTGAGCAGGTTTTTAGCGCTGTTGGAGAAGGATTCATTGACGCCGAACTTACCTGAAGCTTCGGCAAACCAGCAACCGACTTCAAACGATGCCTGTAATGATTCTGCGACTGAATACATCGACTGACTGGAGCTGGATTCAGTCGTGTTCAGAACATGAACCATGGCGACAAAAGAGGAACCATAACTGGCACCTGAAAGCAGATAAAATGCTTTTTCATCTTTTGTGCCCATTTGTGCGCTGGCTCTGCCAATTGAGGCGGGTGAATTGGTTTTCAGCAAATCGTCGGGAAACAGCTGGTTCCAAGTTTTGACCGCTTTGTCGACATCCAACCGGTAAGGAGCGTAGACCTGCGCTTTTTTATGGGTACAGTTAATACTGATAACCAGCGTCCCCGCAATGCTGTGTTTAGAGTGCTGGCTGTTCATTTGCGCCTGCGCGGTCGATTTTGCTTCTGATGAAGCTTTGTCTCCCAGATAACTGACTGACCCTCCAATAAAACTGGCAACGGTTGAAGCGTGGCTGTGTGATGACTGAGAGTTTTGATCGAAGGAGAAATACTGGCAATTCATCTGAATGGAATCGACAGCCAACGGTAAAGTTTTCAGGCTGCTTTTGTTGTAATCAATCGGACTTTCAATCTGTTCATTGACCATATTGATCTTTGAACGCAGCGGCAAGATCGCTTTTTCTGCCTGAATCTTTGCTTTGCCGTATTTGACTGCGGCCTCTTGCAGCTGTTTTCCCACATCCTGCGACTCTTTAACTAAATCGCCGGGATCGACTTTCATATCGATCATTTCTTCAACGGTCATATCAATACTGCGCTTGAGTGAATTCAGCGCATTCATTTCATATTCGGCCGCATCTGCCGGAGCCTGGAGCTTGGAGATTTGTACAATGTTCTCCAGTTTTTTCTTGGTCACGATATTCCCGAGGACGAGTGACGGATCGTAAGGAATGCTTGATGGCATAATTTATCCCCTAATGTTATTTGAGTTTCCGGCGGAATTACCGGAACCTCTGTAAACATATTCGTCAGGTCATCCCCGCAGCTTTGTTCAATCCATTCAACACTTTGTCTGCACCATTTCAGGACATTCTATTTCTCAGAGTCATGTCCCAAAGGCGATCTGTATTTTTCAAAGCCGGCTCTGTATTTATCAAAGGCGGCGTTTTTTTTACTTTGCCAGAGTAAATAACACCATAAGCAACCTATTGATAAAAAAACCGGAGAAATATTATGGCCGTATCTGTGCCCTATCATCCTGGGCTGGTACTCGGGAATATTCTTGAAAGCAGTTATCTCAGCTATATTCAGCAACATTCTCAGATACAAGGACAGACAGAGAAATGTCGTAAACAACATAACGCACTGACTCAGCAGAAAAATAAGCTCGACATGATTCGTGAAGAACTGGTCAGTATGGGGGTTGACGAAACAGACTTGTCAGAGATTGATAATGAGATTCAGCGTGTCCGCAAGAAAATGTTAAAAGCCGCTGTGAATTACAGCAAAGCGGTTATCAATACAGAAAAGCAACTGGCTTCGCTTGAAGGGAGCACTTCTCTTGCCTCTGTGAGTTCACAATCTGAAAGTCCGGTTGATTTTATGAAAAGTGAGATGATGGCAAAGCCTCTTGCCAGTGATTCCATAGAATTGGATATGCAGTTCTTCCATCTCGACAGTCATACGACAGACCCGACAGCGTTTGCTGCACAAATTGCCCGGCATGTTGCCCATCAGTCCGGCCATCAGCTGGCCGACCAGGTGCAGAAAAAAGTGATGCATCATGCTTCGCAGCACAATATTCAGGGCACTCTGGTCATTTCAGCTAATTGTACGCACAGAACTGCAAGTGTTTTTTCGCCCTTGGTGCTTGACCCGGAAAAAGCAGTCAGGGCCTGGAATGCCTGTTATCCGGGCCAGGCGATAGCAGCTCAATCAGTGGACAAAGTTAAAAAAACAACGTCATCAGGGCGTTCACAGATGCAGACTTTAGATGTGTTGTCTGGTGCTACTTTTGGCTCAAGTTTTGTAGGTATGGTGCATTTCATTCAGGATGATACGCTCACTTCTGCCGGCGAAAAGGCTCGGTCATCGGGTTATCTGACTCAGTCTAATCTGCAGATTCAATGTAGTTTTGTCAGTATGGGAATTATACCGGAGACCGGTTCTTCAACGGCCAGAACAGTGGTCAGTGATATTGCCGGAGATACCAGATCACAAGTCCAGGCAATGAGTTTTCTGAATTCTGACAGGGAAGATGAGTTTGAAACTGAGGAGACTCTGAAACAGGCGGAAGAAGAGAGAAGCAACTATAAAAACATGCTTTCTCATTCGATGAAAAGTGTCGTGGAAGCGTTCAGTCAGACCGCAATGACAGAACAGAATGTGCTGAATTTAGATACCTTAATGACCATTTTTGATAATTTTACTGAATCAGCGCGAAATACAAAAAAAGCTTGCGGCGTACCTCTGAATTATTACATTACTCAATATACCCGTGATGATATTTTGCAGCTTTTTCAGAGACATACTCGTGCAACTTCAAAACAATCTGAATCATCTCATGTGCCTCAGGAGGAATCCTGAACCGGCAATGATGAAGTACTGTCAGTGTCTGGTGTCAGAGCCAGATAAAAATTTCTGTTTCCATTTAATTCGATGAATCCCGACTGAATGCAGGGTGATGTTCAGGTATCTGCTGTGCCTGCGTCAGATTTTATTTTTAACTATAAGGATCTGGTTATGAAAAAAAAATCCCATATGAAATCATTGTGTTTTCTAACAATAACAGTGTTTTTTCTCAACTATCGGCCTGCTTGCATCAAGAATCGGTGCAACTGACTCTGACGACTTCAGAAGATCTGATTGAACAGATTGTCCGGATTGCGCCGGATATGATCTTTGTGGACTCAACTCTGGGAAAAATCCATCATATCCGGGAAACGTGTTTATTACTGCAAAAGCAGATGAACGGCCGTCATATCGCTTTGCCCCCCGTATTGTCGATCATTGAAGGGAATAGCGGACAGCGCGGAGAGGTGCTGAACGATGGTGCGATTGATTGTGTCAATTATCCGTTTAATCCACGGGAAGTCATCATGAGGGTAGAATACACCCTGTTGATTGTGGCTGCCTGTCAGCAAGGTATTGCCCCTGAGCGGGTTTCAGCACCACTGTATTATGGTGGTGCAGACCGATCAAAATATAATTATCTGGCCAGTCAAACCGCTGACTATCTTGAGAAAAATCTGGCTTCACATATGACGCTTGCCCAGCTGGCACAACGGGTGAACTCAAATCGTAATTCGCTATCGGAAGCATTTAAGCAGGCGTTTGGCTGTACTATTTTTCAGTGGTTGTACCATCGCAGGATGGAAAAAGCGGCAGAATACCTGAGTCGAACGCATCTTGATGTCCAGCAGGTTGCTTACCGTGTGGGTTATATTGATGCGAACAACTTTTCCACTGCGTTCAAAAAAAATTCCACTGTTCACCCAGTGTATTTCGTATGCAAAATGAAAAATCCGGACAGGATTGAAGCCGTCAATTGTCCGGATATACACAAAAAGCTACGCAGTTGCGTAGCTTTTTCGTGAGTGACGTTTAAAAACAGTAAGAATAAAATTCTGCGAAAAGCGTATCAATATAGTTTGTTATTTTGATAATTATGGGTGGCTGCTCAGGCGGGTCACCATTCGATATACGGTGCTGATTTGAGGCGCGTTTTTCGAAAAATAATCAGGCCCCGGATTATTTGGTGACGTATATCCCCAGAAGTCCCAGCAGCCTTTGGGATTATACGGGTTGCTGGTCGATGGGCGAATCTGCGGGTACAGAATGATGAGGTTGTTGGCATCGGCGTAAGTGTTGTAGCCTGTATGGTTGTAATATCTGTCGCCAATAATTGCTGCGCCTTGTTCACAGCCGTGAAAAACGATGTGAATCGAACAACGGATTTGGTTATGACACTGTTTTGGGATATAGACATAACCGGTGTCATCCAAACTGGTGTAAGGATTATGTATGAATTCAGCCTGATTAAAAGGGATGGCTTTGGCTTTTGGTTCCGGTTGACTGGTCTCCAGACCCGGATAAATCCAGCCCAGGATTTTTTTTGCCTGGGGAATATCACAGTTGTTGATGTAAGGTGGCTGGGATGTACTGCACGGATTGTCTGAATCATTGTCTGTGATAATGCCATGGCCGGCGTTGGTGGTCTTGTTGTAAAAGATGGCATCGCTCTTGACGCCCAAAGCCTGATAAAAAACTAAGGTTTGATCCATCACCCGAGTGTTAACGGTTCTGTCATTGGTGCCACTGAACAAATAGACACGTTTCTTGTACAGATTTTCGACTGAGTCAATTTTCCCGTTTTTTGCCAGTAATCTGGTTTTTTTAACCAGTCGGGGCGTGTTTGGTGAAAGGCTTGCTGTGCGTGGGTTCATGCATGTATTGATCGTATTTTCCATATATGTACGCGCTGGCCAGGATTGTGCACATAAATAAGGACCACCGGCAATAATGCCGACACCTTTCATGATGGTTGAATGTGCAATAAAAAACTGAGTGGCCATAAATGCTCCGGATGATAAGCCGGACACCGATGTTTTATTTATGTCAGCATTGATAGCAGGTAACCTTTTAACCGAAGCGCCGGATGTGAGCGGTAACAATATGGCTGGCAAGATATACCAGCGGCGAGTCGTTCTGGTTTGATTTCTTTTCATCATTTCATTTTCCGTCTCTTAAGATATACGTCAGATAACAACCTGAGTGTAAGCAGGACCGTCTGACTGATCCTTTGTCTGATACAGTGATATCTTTGAACCGTATATCCAAGTGATCTCAAGATCGAAAGGCGGGCGCATATATCGTCATGATTTCAGCGAATTAGTTACATTAAATCAGTAGGTTAATATCTTTTTGTGTATGAGTTGCTGTTTATGTTGCTGCTTTGTCAGGATGCTTTTCTGCCGAAAATACAGGCATAGTTATAAATTCCTCCCAATGTTCTGAAAAATAATTGGTATAATTATTATGAATTTAGTTTCATTTTGTCGAATGACATGGAGGAAATGACAATGGAAATCAGACAATCAACTGAGTCAGATCGCAGCAGCATTCTTGAAATTCACCAGCATGCTTTCGGGAATGAGAAAGGCGGGGTGATTGCAACACTTGTTGATGATTTAATGCATGATATGACAGCTGTGCCGGTGCTTTCTTTGGTGGCGGTTGAAGGGAAGCGTCTTGTGGGGCATGTGCTGTTTACCAAAGCGGAGGTTGACGGTGCGGAGGTCCCTTTATCTGCACAAATACTGGCACCGCTGGCTATATTACCTGACAGTCAGAAAGCCGGTGTCGGGCTCCGGTTGATCAATGAAGGTTTAGAACAACTGAAAAAATCGGGTGTGGATTTTGTGTTTGTGCTGGGGCATGCCGATTACTATCCGCGTTGTGGATTCAGGCCGGCAGGCTCTTTGGGATTATGTGCCCCTTATCCGATCCCGGAAGAACATGCCGGGGCATGGATGGTTCAGGAACTGAATCATAATTATCTGGGCCAGATCAAAGGAACGGTACATTGTTCGAAAGCACTGAGTGAACCACAACACTGGCGGGAGTAAATTCAGCTGCGTTGGGTGATTTTTTCGCACTTGATGGTCCAATCTGTGACATTCATTCACACACAGGCACAAACTTATTCTTCAGTGGTTTTTATTTCTATACTCTCACTGACTGTTTTTCCGGGGAACCGCTGTTTTTTCCCGGTTCTCACCAGTGGCTGAAAAAACGTATTGGAGATCTGAGAATGAGACCTTTGATCAGGTTTATTGCACATTTGGTTTTTTTTATTGGCTTGAGTTTATTAGTGCTTTTCCCCCGTCACCAATATGAATGGACACCCGGGATGAAGCCATCGGTATCTGTTATTTATGACGATGTGATCACGATTCACAGTATTCTGTTTATGCTGATGGTATTGGGTGTGATGATTATTTCGCAGCTTGGACTGATTGCGATGTCGACCAACAGTAAAGAGAGAAAGCGATCTCTTCTGTTTATTGTCGCATCCATTGTGATCTGGTTTCTCTGGTATTCAGAATAAGATTGCGCTGGTTTTCTCTGTCAGAAGAATTGCACCGCTGTCACGGAGCAGATAAAATTGCGCCTTTTGTTATTTCAACCAATTGTTACCCCAACCAACAGGCGCAGTATGAAGTTTCCCGGTCAACGCAAATCCAGGCACTATTTTCCAGTCTCTGAGCGCGATACGCTCATCATGCCAAATACGGCAAATCATACACTCACGCTGAATCATGTGATTGGCATGGCGCAGGTGATTGTTGATATTGAAGCGAAAGTGCCTGATGCACTGATTGAAAAGTATGAGCTGGTGATTGGTCAGTCGCTGGTGATTGATGATGCGAAAGCTGAAGCGTTATATCAGGAGCTGTCAGAGAGCCAGCTGATTACAGATCAGTTTGCCGGTGGAACAATTGGCAACACCTTACATAATTATTCTGTGCTGGCGGATGCGAGATCCACGCTGCTGGGTGTCATGAGTGAGAATATCCGGATTGGCAGCTACGGTTATCAGTATTTATCAAATACATCCAGCAGGGTTGACCTGAATTATCTCCAGGGTGTGGATGGCCCTATCGGGCGGTGCTTTACCCTGATTTCTGAGAATGGTGAAAGAACATTTGCGATTAATGCCGGTAAGATGAACTTTCTGCGCCCGGAAAGTATCCCGCAAGAGATATTCAAGACCGCATCTGCACTGGTATTGAGCTCGTATTTGCTGCGTTGTAAAGCTCATGAGCCGATCTCTGATGCCGCGATGCAGTCCATTGAGTATGCGAAAAAATATCAGGTGCCGATTGTGTTAACGTTGGGCACCAAATATATGATTGAACAAGATGTTGATTTCTGGCAGTCATTTATCAAAAACCATATTACAGTGGTCGCGATGAACGAAGAAGAAGCGCAGGCCCTGACGGGGATTGCTGACCCTTTACTGGCGGCAGATAAGACACTGGACTGGGCTGATATGGTGCTGTGTACCGCCGGGCCTGTGGGTTTGTTTATGGCAGGTTACACGGATGATGCCGCGAAAAGAGAGACCAGACGGCCTCTGTTACCGGGGGCAATTGCTGAATTTAACCAGTATGAATTCAGCCGGCCGATGAGAAAAAGCGACTGTACCCGGCCGGTCAGAGTTTATTCTCATATTTCCCCGTATATGGGCGGACCGGAGAAAATCAAAAATACCAATGGCGCCGGTGATGCAGCGCTTGCTGCGGTTTTGCATGATATGGCTGCAAATGAATTCCATCAGGCGAATGTGCCAAATTCGGTAAAACATGACTACCGTTGCCTGACTTACTCTTCTTTCTCCCAGGTCTGCAAATATGCGAACCGTGTCAGCTATGAAGTGCTGGTGCAGCATTCTCCCCGTTTGTCCAGAGGATTGCCTGAGCGGGAAGATTGCCTGGAAGAGTCATACTGGGAGCGATAACGGTGATGACTGACCGTCATTGCTGAGCACAGGCATGCTGGTATGCGGCATCAATTAAATGCATGTGATGCGGTATCAGGTCGCCATGGTTTGCCCTGTAACCGCCGCCAACGACACAGGCCATCGGAATTTGCAGCCGGTGAGCCCGAGTGATCATCCACCGGTCACGGGTTGCAATGGCGTCCGATGATATATTCAGATGTCCCAGTTCATCGTCTTGATGAATATCTACACCAGCATCGTAAATAATCAGGTCTGGCTGATGATGAGACAGAGCCATGGAGACAACTTCACGGAATGTTGTCAGGAAAATCTCATCTGTGGCAAATTTTTCGAATGGTACGTCATAATCTGATGGTGGTTTGCGGGAAGGGAAGTTTTTCTCGCAGTGGAAAGAGACGGTAATGATATGACGGTTATCCCGGCATAAGCTCGCGGTGCCGTCACCATGGTGAACATCGCTGTCGATAATCATCACTGTATCGATATCGGGATGCTTTAACGATTGATGAGCTGCCAATACCAAATCATTGATTAAACAAAACCCGCTGCCAAAATCATGATGCGCGTGGTGATAGCCGCCGCTGAGATGAATTGCGAGCCCATGCTGTTGAGCCAGCGCTGCGGTCATGACGGTTCCGCCGGCTGAATAACAGGTACGCTCGATCAGCCTCTCACTCCACGGAAAACCAATCCGGCGCATTTTCGCTGCCGGTAACTGTCCGCTGAACAGCGCTGTAATATAATCCGGTGCATGAACCTGAGCAATGATATCTTGTGGTAGTTTTTCTGGTGTCACCCAGATGAATGGTTCTGAGTTGTAACCAGACTGTATCGCCTCATACAACAGCCGGTATTTATTCATCGGATAGCGGTGGCCTTCGGGTAACTCAAGGGCAGAATACACCGGATGATATACCAGGGGAATGACAGCCATTGATTGTCTCGTCTGTTTGTTCTGATGTTGGCTATTAAACGGTTTTTAACCGGAAAATTCAAATCACGGTACGACTGGCTGGCCTATCATTCTTAATGAAACAAAAAGCTTTAAATGAAACAAAGACTTTTGAATCAAAGAAAAACAACACAGGAGAAGATGGCTTGTGGGGAAATTAAGAGTAATTTTGGGCGATCAGCTCAATGAGCAGATTTCCAGCCTGCAGGGAACAGATAAGACGCAGGATGTGATTCTTATGTGTGAAGTTCAGGAAGAAGCGACCTATGTCAGACATCATCAAAAGAAGATCGCTTTTATTTTTTCGGCCATGCGGCATTTTGCCCAATCACTGAAGGCGCAGGGATATGAGGTTTGGTATACCCGGCTGAATGATCCGCAAAACAGCGGCAGTTTTACCGGGGAAGTTGTCCGTTGTTTGCAGCAACATGCGTGCGACGCGGTTATCCTCACTCAGCCGGGTGAATACCGGGTTGCTGAGATGGTTCGCTCCTGGCCTGAACAATTGAATCTGCCGGTTGATGTCCGGGAAGATAACCGGTTCTTATGCCCGGTTGAAGACTTCAGACAGTGGGCAAAAGGTCGTCAGCAGCTGCGGATGGAATATTTCTATCGTGATATGCGACGGCGGTATCGCATCTTACTGGAAGATGATGAGAAGCCTGTGGGCGGGAAATGGAACTATGATACAGAGAACCGAAAGCCAGTGACAACGTCACTTGATATACCGCCTCATTTCAGTTCAGCACCCGATGAGATCACCCGGCAGGTCATTGCGCTGGTCTCGGCCCGGTTTTCTGATCATTTTGGCGACATCGAACCATTTTATTTTGCCGTCACCCGCCAACAGGCGCTGGTGGCTCTGACATCATTTATTGATAACCGGCTGCGTTATTTTGGCGATTATCAGGATGCGATGCTCGAGGGCGAACCCTGGATGTTTCATTCTCATCTGAGTTTTTATCTTAACTGTGGCTTATTGCTGCCGCTGGAATGTGTCAGGGCGGCGGAAGCAGCCTGGCGCGAAGGAAAAGCCCCGTTAAATGCTGTGGAAGGCTTTATTCGTCAGCTGATCGGATGGCGCGAATTTGTCCGGGGAATTTACTGGCTGAATATGCCGGATTATGCATCCCGGAATTATTTTGGCGTCAAGGGGAAGTTACCGGCATTTTACTGGAGCGGTGAGACAGAGATGAACTGTTTACGTCAATGTGTTCTTGAAACCCGGAAACATGCTTATGCGCACCATATTCAGCGTTTGATGGTCCTTGGTAATTTTGCGCTATTGACCGGGGTGAATCCTGATGCGTTGAATCAGTGGTTTTTAAGTGTCTATGCAGATGCGTATGAGTGGGTCGAGTTACCTAATGTGACCGGCATGGTTTTATTTGCCGATGGCGGCTACCTTGCCAGCAAACCTTATGCAGCCGGAGGAAGCTATATTCATAAAATGTCGGACTATTGTCGAAAGTGCCGCTATAAAGTCACTCAAAAAAATGGCGCTGATGCCTGTCCCTTTAATTATCTTTACTGGGATTTTCTGATCCGGAACCGGGAAAAACTGTCGTTGAATCCGCGTGTTGCAATGATGTATAAAACTTATGACCGGATGAATGAGGAAAAACACCGGGCAATCAGGCAGGACAGTCAAACATTTCTTACGCAGCTTTCAGAAGAAGAGCCGCAGTGAATCAGCGGGAGAAAAAATGACCTGCACCGAAAAGGCAGTGGAAAAAAGTGCAGGCCGGATTGAGAGACAATCAAAAATTTACAGGAATATGAACAGAAATCATTAAACCAGTTCTGCCAGCATCTCTTCTGAGTAATCGTTTAAAGGTGCGGCAGAACGAACTTTGCTGACGTAGTCCGGGTTCGCAATCAGCGGACGGCCGATAGCCAACAGGTCAAATTTGTTTTCCTGAATCGCCTGCGTGCCGGTTTCAGCAGAGTAGCTGCCGACACCAATCAGCGTCTTCGAATAATTTTCGCGCAGATATTGTGAAGTTGTGGCGCCGCCCAGCACCTCAAATGTCATACTGTCATCGAAAATGCCGGCATGCAGATAAGCCAGATTTCGCTTTTCCAAAGCCGGTAGCAGAAAGTCGAATACTGCACGGTCGCGCGCATCTGGCTGGACGCCGAAATAAGCGCCCGGAGACAAACGCAGTCCTGTCCGGTCGGCGCCGATACGTTGAATCACTTCATCAACGACTTCCAGTGCAAAGCGGGACATATTTTCAGGGCTGCTTCCATATTGATCGTTCCGGTGGTTGGTATCGAAATGAAGGAACTGGTCAATCAGGTAACCGTTCGCACCGTGAATTTCCACGCCGTCAAACCCGGCTTCAATGGCATTTTCAGCTGCTTGCCCAAAATCCGCCACCAGTTGGTTGATGTCTTCGGGGGTGACTGATTTAGGGACTGTGTAAACAAGCTCTCGCATCCGTGGGACCGAACCTTCTGCAGCTACGGCGGAAGGAGCCAGTGCGTCGCCGCCGTGGAAATGAGGATGCGCCACCCGCCCGGTGTGCCAAAGCTGGAGGAAAATTTTACCGTCATTCGCATGAACGGCATCGGTGACTTTTTTCCATCCGGCAATTTGTGCCGCAGTGAAAATACCCGGCGTGTTCGGATAACCCTGTCCATCCGGCCGGATAATGGTTGCTTCGGAAATGATCAGCCCGGTTTCTGCCCGGCGGGCATAGTAGGCCGCCATAGCGTCTGTGGGAACCAGATCATCACTGGCCATACAGCGTGTCAGTGGCGCCATAATAATCCGGTTTTTGAGCGTCAGTGTGTCATTGAGTGGATAAGGCTGGAATAAAACATCTGTCATGATCCGGTTTCCTTTTCTGAGAGTGATCATCGTTGGTTTGTCTATCCTAATCTATTCTTGAATGATCATTCAATATATTTTTGAATGAATGTTCAAGAATGTTTGTCTGATGGCGCAGGAAACAGTAAAGTAGCGGTGATAAAGAAGAGAGGAAGAATCATGCGTGTGGCTGAGTTTGATCGCGAAAAAGTGCTTTGTGCAGCGATGAATGCTTTTGTTGATAAGGGTTATAATAAAACCAGTATGCAGGATCTGAAGCAGGCAACCGGGCTGCATCCGGGATCTATCTACTGTGCGTTCGGGAATAAACGGGGACTGTTGCTGGCAGCACTGGAACATTACGCTCAGGAATCAAGACAAAAATTTGAAAATTGCTTTGATGCTCAGCCAACTATCAGAGAAGGCTTCAGATGTTATTTTGAGTTGCTTTTGTTGTCGTGTGAGCATCAGTCAGATTGTTTGATGCAAAAAGCACTCAGTGACATGCACCGGCAGGATAATGAAATGGAAAGCCACATTTGTCAGTTATTGTCAGACTGGCAGGCACTGATCACGGAAAAAATCATTTCCGGGCAGCAATGCGGGGAAATTTCTTCAGATCAAACAGCAAAGATGCTTAGTCAATATCTGGTGATGAGTATTTTCGGTTTGAGAAGTTACTCGCACCTGTCTTCCGAGCCGGATGTTTTGCGTGGATTAGTTGATCGCGTGCTTTCTGTGCTGGAGTAAACACGTTGTTTGCCTGATGATGCAGCGATCAGGCAAGTTTTCGTGAAAGCCTACCGTGAAAAACAAGGCAGATTCGAAGAAAAATCATAGGCAAAGGGCTGGCAAATGATCTCTTTGATATGTTTGTCCCCTTCATCGACATAATTGAAGCCAACAATATATTGGCCGTCAGTACAGTCAGCAAACTCACCTTTATTCAGTGGCGTTCTTGTCCGGTGATTAATATTGGCATCGATCAGTTCAAATTTAATCAGTTTTTTAAATACAAATGATTTTCTTAATTCACGGCATTTAAATTGTTCAATGCTGCGTTGATTATTCTCTGTTCCTTTTCGATCGTCCGCAACATAATACAAAGAGGTGACGATATAACCATTTGGGCAGGTGTAATCATTACTTTTATGTCCCTGCATCGTTTTTTGCGCTTCTTTGCTGAAAGCCCCTTTTACAAAGGCATGGGTATCGACGCTGACTTCTTCCACGCTCAGATCTTTGCCGCCGAGTCTCATACCGTCAAAGGGGGCATCATAGCTATACCAGGCTGTTTTTCCGTTACCGATATAACGATGGTTCGCTGCATAAATATTTGCACTGAAGAACGAGCAGATAAAAAAAAGAGCCACACCTTTTCTCATCATATATTTCCATGTCTGTATTCATTTCCTGAAATATAAAAGTAGGATATGAATTGAAAAAATAAAAGCGCCTGCGTTTTCTATATACTGAAACCATCTGAAAACCACATCTTCAGGTGGCCTGGGTCTGTCTTTGTGGCAAAGTCTTTACTTCAAAGCCTCGATGATGTGAATAAATTTACGCAGTATTGGCTTGACGCTAAACTGTGGGTTATATACTGATGCTCACTATGTTGTAAATAAGTGGTGTAAATAAGGAGTTTTTTCATGAAATGTATACTGATGGCGGTCACTCTGGCATTTGTTCTCAGCGGATGTTCCGGCACATGGGAAGGTGTAAAAAGTGATTCGTCTGATATCTGGAATAAGACCAAAGAAGTTACCAGTGATGCTGTGCAGGGAACGAAGGAAGCGATTCATGAAGCGACGGAGTAACGGGATTGCTATCTGATTGTGGTTTTGCGAACAACAGCTGTGGTGGTAATAAATGACGGATATAAAACCAGATTATTTTGTTCATGATGATTTGTATAAACAGGCCAGAGAAGCCGGATGGGAAGGATGGGGCGGTCATCAAAGGATGGCGAATGCAGCATTGGTGGATCGTTTTTTCGGTTTATCCGGTATTCCGCAACAAGGGAAGCTGCTTGAACTGGGATGTGGTGAAGGACATCATTGCCGGTTGTTTGCACAGCATGGTTATGAAGTGTCCGGGGTTGATATTTCACCGACGGCGATTGCATGGGCGAATGAAAAAGCGGCAGAGACGGGATGTCACGGGCAATTTCTGGTGGCTGATTTAACTAACCCATGTTTAAAACTGCCGGAAAGATACAACATCGTTATTGACGGGAATTGTCTGCATTGCATCATCGGTGCCGACCGTGCAGTCTTTTTAATGCAAGTGTTTCATGCACTGGAAACCCGCGGCATCTTTTTTGTCAGCAGTCTGTGTTCAAAAGATAACAACAACTATCAAACAGACCGGGATGGCTTGCCGTACCGGCATGTTGCCTCGGCTGAAAACCTGCAGGCCGAGTTAAAGCAAGCGGGATTCAGGGTAATAAAAACCAGGCTTTATGAGCGTGAAAAATTCAACCATATCACGGTCCATGCCGTCAAACCGGGTTAAACACTTTTCAGGTGTCGTGTTCGGTTTTCGACAACCCGGCTTTCAGCGTCTCAGTTTTCAACAAATCAGTTTTCAACAACGCAGTTCTTCTCTCAACAGCTTAGCTCTTCTCTCAACAACTTTCTTCTGCCCGGACTTTGACCGGAAAGAATACCGAGCAAGCCCATGCGGTCAGGGGAATGGTCAAAACAATCCCGATACTGCCGGCCAGTGCATGGACAACGGCCATGGTGACTAATGGTGTATTGAGAAACTGAATCACCGGCATGTCAAATCCCCATACCATCATCATTGTGGTCAGTGAACTTCCGGCAATCGCGAGAATCAGCGTATTGGTCATCGTGCCCATGATGTCGCGTCCGATATTCATACTGGCTTTGCGCAGTTGTGCCGGCGTCAGATTTGGATCGGCCTGACTCAGTTCGTGGTAAGAAGAGGAGATCGAGATCGCGACATCCATCACGGCTCCCAGTGCCGAAATCATAATGGCTGTAAACATTAACCAGCGGATCTGAATCGGGTGAGCTGTGGTGAGATAAACTATGTCTTCACCTTTATCGAGATAAATACCGGACAGATGTGCCATCTCGCCGAAAACCTGAGAAAATGCACCGGCGGCAATCACGCCGAGCAGGGTGCCAATCATGGCACAAACGCTTTTATGGTTATAGCCGCAGACAAGAATATAATTAACGACAATTTTGATACCCATCAGGATAATGGTCAGCAACATGGGGTTCCATCCGGCGAAAATCGCCGGGATCAAAACCCCAACAACCAGTGCCGCGGTGAAGTAGAGAGAAATGACAGAATTGAGTCCTTCTTTTTTACCAAAACTCAGCAGCAATAACAGAAAGACGGCCAGCATGGTGTAAATGGCCGGAGAGCGTTTATGGTTAAATGCCCAATAATAAGATTGCCCGTTTTTCTTTACCCGGACCATCATAATAAAGTGATCGCCTTCCTGAACGTAGACATTGTGCTGTCGGCTGAGCGGGTTCGAAATACGGACTTCTTTGCCTTTTTCTGCGCCTTCCAGTATTTCTGCCAAAAAGATTTGCCGGCCCGTCATCATTGAAGGGACATGTGGATCGGGAGCGACTTCCTGAGATTCCATCCGGGTGACTTTGGCTTCGACGAAATGCTGGATTAAAGGCGACTTTGGCCGGGCGCTTTCGCTCAGGCCGGGGGAAAAACAGAAAATTGCGGTGGAAATCAGTGCAATCATCATCGGAAAACTGTATTTCTTTATCATAACGGCTGCTTCAAATATGTAGAATTTATCCACTGGGGTTGATCGCGTCATCTGGCGATAAAAAATAAACCACGGCACATCACCAGGATGTGCCGTGCAAGATTATTGTTATACCAATCTGTAAAATAAACTGATCATCTGGATGTGTCTGGTGGAGCAAACACACAAGGGCATGGATGCCCTTGTTGAAGCGCCCATGGAGGGCTTGAGCGGTTTGCGGAACCCGATATATCCAGATCAGAAAATGACTTAGAATGGTATTATTCCGGTCAGGGATGAAAAAGCCAGCAGGGCTTGATTATCCGAAAAATCTTCATGATCCGAAAAATCTTAATTACCTGAAAAACCTTAATCATTCGGGTTCGTGTTACAGGCTTCTGCTGTGCCCGTGCCGGATGACACGTAATCTGCATTCGCAAAGTAACTCTCCGTATTATCAGGATTCAGTGACACCGCAATGCCTGGGTATTTCGCGTTATCCCAGTCAATCTGAACACAGACTTGTTTATTTTGCAGTTTTTCCCACAGTGCCTGCCCGGCGCCGCCATCGGTGCGGGCTGCTTCAATCGCCGCATCCTGAACAAAGGACCAGTTCATATTGTCATCAAAACTATCGACATTGATTCCCTTATTCGTTTGCACATAGTCAGTCAGCATGTCACGTATCGCATAGACGGCATCATTCGTGGATTCATAATACACATCATCACTGGTGGCCCAGCCGTAAGTTTGCAGCTGTGTACCAAAGCGATAATTGTTGACTGCCACTTTGTAAGTTGCAGTTTCATCGAATGCTTTACCGGCAATTTCAGAAATCTGAATGCGGGAGCCCGGATTAGTCACGGTGTAAGACCCATCGCTGTTCTTGGTCTGGCTGTAAGCATCTCCGGTTAAATCGACCGTATACTGAATGGTGCCGTCGAACTGATCATAGTTATAAGATTTCGCACCTTTGCGGAAAGAAACGGTGAGATCACCCTCGGTATATGGGTTAAAGTAGCTGTATGACCATTCCATGAATTTTTTCAGGTTTGCACCTGTCATATTGATGCCCATCAGCGTGTTGTCGTATTTATACAGCTCAGATGATTTAGCTTTGGTATACGTTTCACCGTTGATCAGGTTGCTGTGGTCAGAGAACAGAGATGCAGCGGATACATCAGCCCCGGTTTTATCAAGCTGAACCTGATTAATGAAATCCATCAGTGGTGTGTCATGAACCTTTGCATAATGAATGGTCGAGTAGAGACGACCCGCATCTGAGTCATATGTCTCGCCGGTTGCTTCGTCTTCATGACCTGTCGCAGATGGCGTGAAGTTGCCGGTGACTGTCCCCAGTTCTGCACTGGCGTCTGCCAGCGATTGTTGATGTACCCAGCTGTACTCATCAGATAAAGCTTGCTGATCCGCAACAGATTCATGGTCAGACTCTGAATAGGTATGCAGGTTCGCCAGGGTTGTGTCGACCATTTCCCATTGGCCACTGCTGTTTTTTTGCAACTGAATTGTCGCGGTTGCCAGCGCCCAGCCCCATTTGCCTGGTTCAATGATTTTTACATGGGTTGACCGGGCTGTTTCATCGTAAGTGCCTGAGACTGACTTATCTTCAGTGCCATGATCACTACCGCTGGTGGCAATATCTTCCCCGCTGTAGCTGCTGTTATAAGCATCCTTTTGTATTTCTTCGATGTACTCAGCATGTTCGTGTCCGGCAAAGATGACATCAAACTTATCGGCCAGTGCCGAAGCAATCGGATAGACCCCGGTTCCATAATCATTCCGGCCTAAATGGAATGCCCCGATCACCACATCCGGGCTGTAATTTGCGATGGCGTCGTCGACTGCTGCCGTGACGGATGCCAGTTCATCTTCAAAAGACAGTTCTGCGAAATGCTCAGGTGCAGAGGCTTCCCAGTTCGGCACGTAGGATGGTGTGACAGCAACAACAGCAACCGTGACACCTTTGATATTAAAGATCTGATAAGGCTTGAGATAATTAATATCCGTGTTTTCCCATTTGATATTACTGGAAATGACTGCGCCGCCGAAGTTCTCCAGATTACGGTCAACAAATGAGCGATCAAAGTTAAATTCGTGGTTACCCGGAACCCAGACGTTAAAATCAAGTGAGTTGAGTGCGCTGACCATCGGGTGAGTTGGCAGGTCGTTGAATAACGAAGCCGAGTTGCCCTGCACGGTATCACCGATATCAATCAAAAGCGCATCAGCATCATTGGCCCGGACCTGATTGACGATCGTCCCAATCCGGGTTAAGCCTGCGTCTGCATCATCAGAGAGCAGCGCATAATCATAGCCAAACAGCCGACCGTGTAAATCAGACGTTGCCCCAATGGTCAGGGTCACCGAATTATCGGTTGTTGCCGTGCCGATGTGAACCACATCTGCCGTATTTGTGAGTGTTCTTCCGCTTGTTACACTGGATGTGTAAAGACTATCTGAGACGTTATTACCTGATGAGTCATCATCACATCCTGCCAGTGCTGCAATCATTGCCAGTGCCAAAACACTTCTTTTGTGAATTATCATTTTTGTCATCCATTTGATAAAAAGCTAATTATTTTTATAAACAATCTTTCCCATGAAAAGGGTATGGTCATTATGGTGACAAAATTTGAAGCAGTGATTACATAAATGAGAACGTTAAATGTATATTTTTATTAGTAATGGACGGTTTTATAACCATTTTTTTATATCCCCTGCAAGCTGAGGTCGTTTGGGTATATAATCGGTTGTTCAGGGAATATAAAAAGAAGAGGATATTTTTTTGCATTATCGTGAAGCCTGCCTGAATGACCTGCCAGTATTACTCGCTTTGGAACAATATATTATTGAGACCGAACGTCCGCTTGACCCTTTGCTTAAATCTGAAGGAGCCCGTTATTACGATCTGGAAGCACTGATCACTCATACCGACTCAGTTGTTATGGTTGCTGAAGAAAATGATGAAATTATTGCAACAGGTTATGCAAAAATCTGCCAGTCCGAGCCGTGGTACGCGCATGATTATCATACCTATCTTGGATTTATGTATGTCGCAGAGCAATACCGGGGGCAGGGACTGAATCAGGATATGATGACTATTTTGAAAGACTGGAGCCAAAACAAAGGCATTCACCATCTGTATCTGGAAGTTTATACGGATAAAGCGCATGCCATCCGGGCCTACGAAAAAGCTGGCTTTACCCCGCATGTACTGGAAATGCGGCTAAATCTGGATGACTAATCCTGAGTTGTCCGTATTCCTCTGCCAAATATGCAACATAACTTTACCCCATCAAATGCACAATCTTGCGGCCACAGGCCTTGGTATCTGTGGTGAGTTGTGCTAATTAGTTAAATATCAGAAAGCAATTTATTACCTTTTGTGACAACTTTTTGCTTTGTGCGGCGATAGATACCTGTGAGTTGAGTCAGTACAGCAGGACAACATTTTATCGTCTGATTGTGTTTAATAAAAAGGTAAGCCCATGTCTGTTACAACGACTGAAAATAAATTCTGCAAAAAATGTGGTGAAGAAACAACGCATATTGTTGTACTGGTCAGAAATCAAAGCCCATATGAAGGCGATGCAAACCGCAACAGGAAAGAGTTTCTTTCCGGTTTTCTTAAAGGCAGCGTCGCGGGTGCTTTTTGCGCATCCATGGATGAATTTTCCCGGCATGTGATTTGTGAAAAGTGCGGTGAAAAAACGATAGAAGCGTAAATATGAGTGACACATCGAACAGGGGAGAATGAATTCTCCCCTGTTTTTTTATGATTGAACGCGCATTGATACCAGAATGACCCCGAAAGTTGCTCGTTTTTTGTTCATAATAAAACGGCCGGACAGCAATCGATTTGCTGTTGTGCCCGGCTGAGAAACAGTTCTTATCAGTAAGAAATGGTTTTTATCAGTAAGAAATAGTTCGCATCAGTAAGAAATAATGCTTATCAACAGATACATATAAGGCAGGTCTATCATGGTAACCGTAAAAATCAGATGTCGGGAGAATGATCGTTATATCCGCTGTGATTCTGATCATCAATGGTGTTATGCCAATGCATCCCGGTCAGATGCGCTTCGGTTTGAGAAAATTGAAATCGCTCATGATCTGGTGATTCTGAAAGTCGCTGGTGAACAGACCTTTCTGAATTACCGCCCGGCGACCGGTGCCGTTAAGATTTTTAGAGAAGAAGCCGTATGGAAATTAAACCGGCATGGCGGTGGGTCATATTCATTGAGAAGCCTGCCAACCGAAGAATATATGGGAATATGGAACGACGGTGTGAATGAACTCTACGTCAGAGATATGATGATGCCGGAATGCCGGACATGTCAGTTTATCTTAGAGCCGGTCTGCTGATTTCTGTGGCCGGTTCGTCTGCGTGACAGCAATACCTCGTGACAACAATACCGTGTGACAATAATACCGCGTGACAACCATATCAACCGCCTGATAAGTGATACCAAACTGATACTGCGCGACGATCAGGTTTTTTGTACGATGAGCAGGCTAAACGGGATCATGCAGGAGCGAGATCCGGAATTTTCATACGAAAACCGGGCCTTTACCGGCCCGGTTCACTTTTTCAGGTCGCTGCGTATGGTTTTCAGGTCGCCGGGTATGGTTGAGTGGTTATGTCATGATCTGCATTTGAATACTGATTCAGCGCATACTGAAGTGCCGGATTAAATTCCCGGAAGTAGTGTTCCTGACCAATTAAGCTGATGATACCAGCCCGGCGCAGTTTATAGTCCACCCGGGCATTGGCTCCGGAAATGATAATTGTGACGCCTTTTTGCCGGAAACTCTGAATCATATCTTCCAGCGCCTGCAGTCCGGTAATGTCCATAAAGGGAACCCATTTTAACCGGATAATCAGCAGCGTCGGTAAATCCTGAATGCTGCTCATCACCTTGTCAAAGGAATCTGCGGCGGCAAAGAAAAATGGCCCTTCCAGTGCGTAAACCGCAATTTCTTTAGGTAGCTGATTCTGCCCGTATTCCCGGAGCGGATCGCTTAAATCGTCAGTGGTGCTGGCTTTCACTTCCACACTGGATGCCATGCGTTTTACAAAGTGAATCACGGAAATAATCACCCCGATATTAACTGCCACAACCAGATCTGTGAATACTGTCAGGGTGAATGTCACCAGTAAGATACAAACATCAGCCAGCGGTGCCCGCTTGATGAGTTTGATAAAGTGTTTGACCTCGCTCATGTTCCAGGCAACCACGAACAAGATGGCGCTCAGGGTCGCCAGCGGAATATGTGTCGCCAGCGGTGCGAGCAGTAACAGAATGGCGATGAGCGTCAGTGCGTGAACAATCCCGGATAACGGACTGTTCCCCCCATTGCGGATATTGGTTGCTGTCCGGGCAATTGCACCGGTGGCTGCGATTCCGCCAAACATGGGAGAGATCAGATTGGCGAGTCCCTGACCCATCAGTTCCTGATTCGAGTTGTGCCGGGTGCCTGCCATTCCATCGGCGACGACCGCAGAGAGCAAGGATTCAATTGCGCCCAGCATGGCGATTGCGAACGCTGGCCCAATCAGTTCAATCATGGCTGAAAAACTGAGATGAGGCAGTGCAAAACCCGGTAATCCGTCCGGAATACCACCAAACGCGGTCCCGATAGTCCGCACTTCATTCAGTCCGGCAAAGTAATGCAGCGATGTTGCTGCAACTAAAGCCATCAAAGGACCGGGAATTCTGCTGACTTTGGGAATCTTCGGCAGGAAAATGACAATCGCTAAAGAGAATAATGCCAGACCGGTGGTTTGCCAGTTGAGTTGCGGGAATACATGCAACAGAGCAATTAATTTTTGATGAAAATGTTCACCGCTGACTGAGGGCAGGCCAAAGAATTCACGCCATTGTCCAACCCAGATAATGACGCCAATGCCGCTGGTAAATCCGATGATCACCGGCGCCGGGATAAACCGGATGACGCTGCCCAGCTTCAACAGACCAAATAAAAACAGAATCACGCCTGCCATCATGGTAGCGATTTGTAACCCCAGAATGCCGTGCTGATGCACAATACCTGAGAGTAAGACGATAAAGGCCCCGGTCGGACCGGCGATTTGGATTCGGGAGCCACCAAAAAGGGAAACAATGATACCGGCAGTAATCGCGGTATAAAGCCCCTGTTCAGGTTTCACTCCGGAGGCTATAGCAAAAGCCATGGCAAGTGGTAAAGCGACCACGCCCACAATGATTCCAGCGCTGATATTTTTTAGCCAGTGGGAAGGATGAAGGAGTCCCGCTTTGTACGATTCGTAAAATGCAAACATATGATTACAACCACACAAAGAGAAAAGAGGAGGTGATCTTACATCGATTCTATGCATTGTAAAGTGATTCATCATATTTAACTTATTGATTTTATTTATTTATAATATATTTTATATATTAAAATGAATAAGTGTTGAGTTGCATTTTTTTAAGTTTTTATTGTGAAAACAGCAAAGCCTTCATACGCTATATAAGCAGGAATAATAAAAAAAGCAGGAAAGATAAAACTGAATAACAGCATTGTCGCCCCTTTCTGCAAACCGGACCTGATCAGTGGCCGGTTAATCTTTACTTCCTGACATCACATATTTCTGCCCTCCGGATGAAAGTGCACGCACAGCCTGATAGATTATCGTCCTGAACTCAAAAGGAAAATCAGTGATGTCAACAATGAATCAATGTGCGCAACCTTCTCAGGTTTCAACGGCAGTCAGGCTGCTCTATTTTACGATATTACTTGGCGTTATCAGGCTCATTCTCGAACCGGAATGGCTGCATGGTCAAATGCCTCTCGGCGCAGTCCTGACGATTCAGGCATTTTCAATTGCGATTGTCGGCATGATTGTTTATATGATTAGCCGGGGGAAACACTGGGCAAGAATTGTGTTCCTGATCCTGTTTATTCCTGGGTTGCCGCTTGCCATTATGCCTTTGATTCACTCGTTATCGGCAAACCCTTTTTCCGGCATACTGGGTGTTTTGCAGACGGTCGGTCAGATTGCGGCGGCTGCTTTATTGTTTCACCGGGAATCTTCCGCGTGGTTTCAGGCAATGAAAACGGGTGTTCAGACTGCGGATCATCCGCCAAAGACAGAAAGTCCGGGATAATCTTCCGGAAAATTGACAATAAATGACCAAAGCATACGATTTCAAAATGCTCATGGGGCCGGAAGTATCCGGCCTCTTTTGGCGTTTCTGTTCTTATTTTAGTCCTTATTCCATATATGAGAAATATGATTTCATAATGCTGTTGTTCTTATTTCTGGCCGGTAAAAGTAATAAAAATGTCGATATCCACTTATAAATGCGCCTAACTTCATAAAATTAACATCAATTACTTATTGTTTTGTATAGAGTGGTTTCATTGACGTTAATCAATGTCTTGTGTAATTTGACCTTATATTCACGAGGGATAACTGTCTTATTCCGGTTCGAATCTGGTTTTTTCTGTACTTTGACTGGATGGCACCAGATGTGTATACCGGACCAACGGGTTGCTCAGACCCGGATCACGATAAAGCTTCATAAAATTTGTCCGGTGACTCATCTGACATTGTCTGTAAGTTTTCCTGCGGTTCTTTGCGGACAGACTCAATTTATCCCCCGTTGATTTTCAGTCTTATCATATGGGAGAGAACAAACGATGAGTTATAAACAGTATTCCGGTTCCGCCGGTGGCTGGGGCGCCTTAAAAGCAACCACTCAGCATTTGTTTAAAAGCCAGAATGTGGCAAAAAATATCAGTAACCTGCTCAGAACGAACCAGAATGATGGCTTTGACTGTCCCGGTTGCGCATGGGGTGAAAAGCATGTATCCGGCCGTTTTCGTTTCTGTGAAAACGGGGCGAAAGCCGTGAACTGGGAAGCGACTTCCCGCCTGGTTGAGCGTGACTTTTTTGCTGAGTACACCGTCAGCTGGCTGAATAAGCAAAGCGATTATTTCCTCGAATATCAGGGACGTCTGGCAGAGCCGGTTTGTTACAATCCGCAAACTGATCATTATGAGCCGATTCACTGGGATGATGCATTTTCACTGATTGCTAAACACCTGAATGCGCTGTCTGATCCGAATCAGGCTGAGTTTTATACCTCCGGACGTGCCAGCAATGAAGCCGCGTTTGTTTATCAGTTGCTGGCCCGGCGTTTTGGTACCAATAATTTCCCGGATTGTTCTAACATGTGTCATGAGGCGACCAGCCACGCTTTGTCTCATACGATCGGTATCGGTAAAGGGACAGTCACGATTGATGATTTTGAAGAAGCAGATGCGATATTTCTGTTCGGTCAGAACCCAGGCACCAATCACCCGCGAATGCTGGAAACACTCAGTTCGGCTTATCGCCGCGGCGCGCGGGTGGTTGCGTTTAATAACCTGAAAGAGCGGGGGCTGGAGCGTTTCACCAATCCTCAGCGTCCGCTTGAAATGCTCAGTAATGGTTCCACGCCCACAACCAGTGATTACTTTATGCCGAAACTGGGCGGTGATATGGCCGCGGTTCGCGGTATGGTTAAGATACTTTTGGCACGCCATCAGGAAGCGATGAATCACGGGGGCGCCATTTTTGACCTTGAATTTATTTCTGAACACACACAGGGACTGGAAGCGTATTTAAGCCTGGTGGAAGCGACGCCATGGTCTGACATTCTCGACCAATCCGGTTTAACGCAGGATGAAATTACCCGCGCTGCCGATATTTATCAGCATGCAGACCGGCGGATCGTCACCTGGGCGATGGGGGTGACGCAGCACAAACACTCCGTTGCGACGATTCAGGAACTGGTGAATTTACAACTGCTGTTTGGTCAGGTTGGCAAGCCGGGGGCAGGGTTGTGTCCGGTGCGTGGGCATTCCAACGTGCAGGGTGACCGTACTGTTGGTATTAATGAAAAACCACCCCAGGCTTTGCTGGATAATATTGAACGGGTTTTCGGCTTTCAGCCCTCAGCTTCTCACGGGCACAATGTGAATCAGGCACTTCAGGCGATGCGGCGGGGAGAAAGTAAAGTCTTTATCGGACTGGGCGGCAATCTGGTTGCTGCAGCTCCGGATACGCCAGAAGTCGCGGCGGCTATGGCACAGTGTGAACTGACAGTACACATTGCGACCAAACTGAACCGGACGCATGTGAATCCCGGTAAAGCATCGTTGATTCTGCCTTGCTTTGGCCGGACTGACATTGACACACAAGCAACCGGTGAGCAACAGGTGACGGTGGAAGATTCTTTCTCGATGGTACATGCCTCTTCCGGGCAAATCACTCCGGGAAGTGAGCAGATGCGTTCTGAAGTGGCGATTCTGACCGGTATTGCCAAAGCGACACTGGGAGAAGATAACCCGGTTCACTGGCAGTCACTGGCAGATGATTACTCTGAAATCCGCCGGTTGATTGAAAAAACAATTCCGGGGTTTGAGCAGTTTGGAGAGCGGATCAAAGCGTCCGGTGGCTTTTATCTGGGAAACAGTGCCAGAGCACTGAACTGGCAGACGCCGTCCGGGAAAGCGCAAATCAAAGCCAATGCCTTGCCACAGAGTCTGTTTCCGTTCGATGCACAGGCCTGTACATCAGCCGGGCAAAACCTGTTTGTGTTACAGACCATGCGCTCGCATGACCAGTACAACACGACGGTGTACGGCTACGATGATCGCTACCGGGGAATTTTCGGTGAACGGGAAGTGGTGTTCATGAATGAGAAGGATATCGCCGCGATGGGGCTGTCTGTGGGGGACAAAGTGGATATCGAATCGCTCTGGCCGGATCAGACTGAGCGCAGGATCACCGGATTTAAAGTGATTCCGTACACGATTCCCCAGGGCAATATTGCCGCTTATTTTCCGGAAGCCAATGTATTGATTCCACTGGAAAGTAAAGGTGATGGCAGTGATACACCGACGTCAAAATCGGTTGCTGTGACTGTGACAGCTTCGCAACTGCAGGAATCCCTGCTGAAAATCGTATAAATACCTTTTTATCAGCATGCAAACAACCTGAATCTGTTTTCTTCAGGTTGTTTGGTTGTGTTTGTTGCATATAATGTCTGTCCTTTTATTTTTCCCTTTCAGAAGTCAGTATGATGAAAAAAGTATTTGAAATCAGTGTTCAGGTCGGTCAACCGGTTTTAGTCGGGCAGGATGAAGTGTCCGGGCGAAGGCAGTTGATTCCGATTCTTTCTGGTCAGTTATCCGGAGAAAACATCAACGGCACGGTCTTACCCGGTGGCGTTGACAGTCAGGTCATTCGCCCGGATGGTGTCTGTGAATTATCGGCCCGGTACGCCATCCGGCTGGATGACGGCGAAGGGCTGTATATTGAAAATAACGGTATTCGTACCGTGCCTGATGCCTATGTTGATCAGGTGAAAAACGGCGCATTTATCGATCCCGAATTGTATTATTTCAGAACCACGCCCGCTTTCGAGGTCTATAGTGAGCGATATCGCTGGCTGACCCGGCACGTCTTCTCCTGTCAGGCAAAGCGCTTTCCCGATCGGGTTGTCCTTGAATTTTTTCAGCTATAAACACGCTCTAACCTCCTTTTCACACGGGTGACAGATTGAGACAGCCATCGCCTGTGTGATTTTATATCCGGTATACCCATATATGGATAAATGTATTGTATTGACATTGTTTGATGATCAAACTAAATTAAACTCAAATAATTTGATAATCAAACTAAGTGAGCGATATTTTGCAATATACAACGGAACACAGCCATGATTTTACGGCACATAATCATCAGGGAGAGACCCGCACTTTTTATGTGTTGCTGCTGACACTCATCACCATGGTGGTAGAAATTACATCGGGCACGGTATTTGGCTCTATGGCTCTGCTGGCTGATGGCTGGCATATGGGAACACACGCTGCTGCGTTTTCGATTACTCTGTTTGCTTACCGTTATGCAAACAAGCATGCACAGAGTGACCGGTTTTCCTTTGGGACCGGCAAAGTCAGTGTGCTGGGCGGCTATACCAGTGCGATAGCCCTTGGCATTGTTGCCCTGATGATGTTGATTGAATCGGTGAACCGGCTGTTTCATCCTCAAACTATTCAGTTCAATGAGGCGATTATGGTGGCCGTGATCGGATTAGTTGTGAATGTTGTCAGTATGTTGCTGCTGCAAGACCACCACCACCATCATCATGGACATGACCATAGTCATGCACACCAAGCGCACTCTCATGATCATCCTCATCATGACCATGACCATGACCATGACCACGGCGAGCACCATCACCATGATCATAACCTGCGGGCTGCTTACATGCATGTGCTGGCTGATGCCTTCACTTCAGTCTTAGCCATTGCTGCATTATGTCTGGGAAAATATTATGGCTGGTACTGGTCCGACGCGCTGATGGGTGTTGTGGGTGCGGTTGTCATTAGTAAATGGACTCTGGGTTTGCTGAAACAAACCAGCCCGATTCTGCTCGATGAAAGTATTGACGCGGGATACAGACAGGCCATTACGGAAACACTGGCACCGTTTGCTACCGTGAAAGATATGCATATCTGGAAAATCAGCGGCCACCATTACTCGGCAGCGATCACCATTGAATCCGGCGATGATAAATCTGTGGCTGAATATAAACAAATGCTGGGCAAATTTGATAGAATTCACCACCTCACGCTTGAATTACATAATGTAACATGATGAATGATTTGAAAAAACTGAACCGGATGCTGACTGAGTTTTACGACAAAATGTCTTCCTGGGAACAATCTGTTGTGAAAGAAACCGGCTATTCTCTGGCACAAATCCATACCATCGAAGTGCTGGGTACCTGCGGCGCTTTGAGAATGAAAGAGCTGGCTCAGAAACTCGGGATTACCACGGGGACGCTGACGGTTCAGATTGAAAAACTGGTTCAGGCTGATTTAATTATCCGTTGCCCGCATCCCGATGATCGCCGGGCAATCGTTGTGACCTTAACTGAGGCAGGGCAGGATATTTTTCATCAGCATAATCAGCTGCATCTGGATTTAGTCCGGGATCTGACGAGAAATATTGAGCCGGAACATGAGCAGGTGCTGCTGAGCTGCTTTGAAAAAATGAATCAGGAATTTTAAGCGTCGGCCAGAATAAATTCCGGCAAAACCTGATCCGTTAACCACACCCCGTTCGCAGAGCGGTAAAACCGGCAACCCTGCTGGTGCATTAAACCGGCCTGAATGGTCAGAATGACGGGTTTGCCATATCTTTGTCCCACATCATGTGCCGTGGCCGTTTCCTGTGACAGATGAATTTTTACGGCGATACATAAGCGGTGTTTCGCCATGGGTTAGTTTGAAACGATTCGAAAAATGGCTTGAAGAGCTGAAACCACATTGCAGGGCGATTTCTGTCAGTGAGGCGCCGGAATGTTGCAGTAAAATCCTGGCCTGATTTAACCGTTGCTGCATCACATACTGATGCGGAGTAATTCCCGTGCTTTGTTTGAACATCCGGGCAAAGTGATATTCACTTAAACTGACAAGCTCAGATAAATCAGACAGCTGAAGTGGTTTGCTGAGACTGGCCGCGACAAATTCTTTTATCCGGGCAAGCTGAAACGGTGCCAGCCCCCCTTTGACCTGAACCTGTGTCCAGCGGAATTGCGTATAGTGTTTGACTAAATGGGTAAACAGCAGGGATACGGCTGAACTGATGGCCATCCGGTCAACATTTTCTCCCCACTGATAATTCAGGAAGAATTGCCGGTAAATAGCGGTGATTTGCGGGTCATTATCAAAGATATGTTCATCGACAGTCAGCCCGGCCGGGCTTTTATCCCAGACTTTCTCTGCCACTTCGGTCAGATGTTGATCGGTAAAATAAAAATGGACAAAGGCCAGTGGCCCGCGGATATCCCATTCTGAAGCATGGTTTCTCGGCATCAGACACATGCGGTCCGGCCCACCACCGTTCTTCCAGCCTTCAGGTGTTTTCAGAAAAGACTCATAACCACCATCGACATACAAACTCAGCGTATGATGGTCCGGATTTTGTACCTGAATCCGGTCTTGCTGATTAAACCATGAGGCCAGCTCAGTACCGTTATCCAGACGTACAGAATCACGCAAGTGTGCGTTGGTATCAATCAGATTCTGGTGCATTTGGTAAACAGATTCAGACATTCCGTGGTGATCTCACTCCCTGACTTTACGTGCTTCAGTTTACGCAAAATCCTGAGATGAGACCAGCCGGATTGATGAAGCGCTCAATAAAAACCGCAAGAATATGCAATTTTGGGGCTGCTTGGGTCAGCGAAACGAATTGGCGCACCATCGATGACACCGAAGCTGGAAGCTTCAACATGGGATTTGAACGTATTTGTGGTGGTTAAATTTTGCTGCCTGTGCGGCAGTGAACCCATCTGTGGCTTTCATGATGTCTTTCAGAATTTTCTAAGCTGCCTACACGGCAGTGAACAGCTCCCGGCCTAACCGCCTGATCGATTCTTTTTTCTAAGCTGCCTACACGGCAGTGAACTTCCTTTTCTCCATGTTTCACCTGTCCAGAACTTTCTAAGCTGCCTACACGGCAGTGAACTAGTTGATCCACTCTTGAACAACGGCCCGCGATTTCTAAGCTGCCTACACGGCAGTGAACTGTGACGTTGCCGAAAATCGGCAATAGAACAATTTCTAAGCTGCCTACACGGCAGTGAACCGTTGCAGTATAGCCGCTCAGGCCAGCAAGCAACAGGGATGCGGCTGAAAACTTCGCAAAACCCCTTTTTTTGAGCGCCCGATTTGGGGATTTAAAATCAATGAGTTACAAAGGCGCTGAAAAAAGGGTCTGCGGTGTAGTGGCGGCTTTTAGCCGTGGTGACTGGTTTGGTACGCTTATTTGTTGCGCTGATCCAAGTGGCACTGGTGAACGCGCACCACTTCATCTTTTTCCCCGATGAAAAAGACGAAGCAGAAAAAATCGCCCCGAATTGCCGTTTTCCTGATGCATTTTTAGTTCATCACATGTGAGCCGGGGTACGGTTCGATTCGCATCCTGTTCAGCGAACCTTGAAATTCGTCCCTGAATTTCAACGCCCTCAGTGTCGTGGATTTGCATCAGGCGGCAATAAGGGGAGCGAACTGAATCGTCAGACAAACCATCTCAAATAAAAGACAGTTCAAAGTACGTCTGTCCCTGTTAAATCCGCTGTTAAATCTATATTTTTAGCCATTATGACCTCATTGATATCAAGTAATATCAGGTTATGGTATTAAAGATGCTTTCGTATAAGTGGTCACTCATAATAAGCAATTGCAGCGGACGCATACAACGCCTGGCGTTCGCACACAAGGAGGAAAGGAAACTTTGAAGTTCGCAAGAAAATTTAAGTGCCCGAAGCTTGTCTTCAGCCCGGTCTGTATCGATGATGCGATGGTTTTGTTTGATGCGGTTCGTTCTGAAAAATTTCCTTCGTCTCTGCCATTAGCAAAAATTGAAACGCTGAAGCAAGCCGAAAGCTGGTGCTCAGAACGGGCTTTAGATTGGGATGCAGGCAAGTGCTTTGTTTGGACATGCCATCGTTCATCTGATTCGGTCATTATTGGGCAGGTGACTCTGTTTCCACAGGAAAATCGTCTGGCCCTGGCGTATTGGGTTAACCCTGAACTCTGGGGGCAAGGGTTAGCCACCCAAATGTGTGAATCTTTGCTCTCTCACATTCAACGTGAAGGTTATCGGGGAAATGTGTGGGCTGGGGTTCATACCTGGAATACCCGAAGTGCTTCTGTGCTGAAAAAGCTTGGTTTTACACCGATGGATTCTGGTGCTGGAGACACGGCAGAGTACAACTTAGCCATTTAGCGCATGCGGATGAGGTTGCAGTGATATCGGCAGAGGGATCTAAGCTGCCTATACGGCAGTGAACTTTTGCTTCTTCCGATAACTGTAATTGTCCCATTTCTAAGCTGCCTGTGCGGCAGTGAACGCCACGGCATGACGGATTTCACTCTTCGACATTTTCTAAGCTGCCTGTACGGCAGTGAACGATTTACTCCGGAGTTTATTTCAACTCTTCCTTTTCTAAGCTGCCTACACGGCAGTGAACTTTTCATCCCCGTCTCTGGCCCGTTGTGCAATTTTCTAAGCTGCCTATATGGCAGTGAACCCGCCCGATGATGACGATATTGAAATCAAATGTTTCTAAGCTGCCTATACGGCAGTGAACGGGTTGAGCGGTACCACCAATATTTTCATGCATTTCTAAGCTGCCTATACGGCAGTGAACGACATGGCCAGCCATCTGCTTTCCGGCAATGTTTTCTAAGCTGCCTATACGGCAGTGAACCGTTGCAGTATAGCGGCTCAGGCCAGAAAGCAACAGGGCTATGGCTGAAAACTTCGTAAAACCCCTTTTTTTGAGCGCCTGATTTGGGGGTTTAAAATCAATGAGTTACAGAGGGGTTGAAAAAAAGGGTCTGTGGGATGGTGGAAGCTTTTGGCCGTGGTGGCTGGTTTGGTACGCTCATTTGTTGCGCTGATCCAAGTGGCACTGGTGAACGCGCACCACTTCATCTTTTTCCCCGATGAAAAAGACGAAGCAGAAAAAATCGCCCCGAATTGCCGTTTTCCTGATGCATTTTCAGTTCATCACATGTGAGCCGGGGTACGGTTCGATTCGCATCCTGCTCAGCGAACCTTGAAATTCATCCCTGAATTTCAACACCCTCAGTGTCGTGGATTTGCATCAGGCGGCAATAAGGGGAGCGAATTGAATCGCCAGACAAACCATCTCAAATAAAAGAAGTCCAAAGGATGAACAGACACGACGTCTGTTCAAAATTTTTCTCGCCAGGGAGGGCGATAAAAATTGGTCCTGTCCCGAGTGCACTGAAGCCAAATATAAAAAAGACTTTTTCGGCGGTTTTTGGTCTTTCAAAAACCGTCTGGGGCGCTTGCGCCAAAAGCCGCTTGGGTCAGCGAAACGAATTAGCGCACCATAGATGCCACAGAAGCTGGAAGCTTCAACATGAGATTTGGCCGTGCTTGGGCTCACCTCTTGAATCTCCAGACAAACCATCTCAAATAAAAGAAAGTTCAAAGGATGAACAGACACGATGTCTGTTCAAAATTTTTCTCGCCAGGGAGGGCGATAAAAATTGGTCCTGTCCCGCGCGCACCCAAGCCAAATATAAAAAAGACTTTTTCGGCGGTTTTTGGTCTTTCAAAAACCGTCTGGGGCGCTTGCGCCAAAAGCTGCTTGGATCAGCGAAACGAATTGGCGCACCATAGATGCCACTGAAGCTGGAAGCTTCAACATGGGATTTGAACGTATTTGTGGTGATTAAATTTGACTGCCTGTGCGGCAGTGAATTCACACGGATACTTTCAATCTAAAACCACGGCACGGTTGCCTCCCGGCTTAACCCATAGCTGGAAAATGTCCCGTCAACCGGTTCGCGTTGCAATTCCCCCAGTGCAATAAAAATCCGCATCACCTGATGATTGGAGAGACTTTGTAACTGCAGATAAGGTAGTTTCAGCACTTGCTGATTCTCGTCCGGGATCTTTTGCCATGCTTCGGCTTCCGTCATTCTGCCTTTAGCCACCGCTCGTTTGCGCAGATTATGCGGGCTTTTCTTTTGTATCCGGTAAACTGTCCGGTAGCCTTCAATATTTTCCGGCACCGGCAGTAAGTCACTGACCTGCGTATAATCACGTAACCCTTTAAGCCACGGCAAAGTCATCAGATGATCCAACGCGGTCTGCGAGCCATGCAAACGCAATACCCGGCCTGCGGTTGGTGCTGTCGGTTTTCCGGGTTTGATCCGGCTTTGCTCACGGAGACCATATTCCGGAAAACTGACCGCGATTTCACCGGGAACAGACTGCGCCATAAACCGGTGGAACTTGGCAAACAGATTATTGAGCAGTGCCGGCGCGGTCACTTCCAGATCCGGCTCGACCCGTATATCAAGATAATAGTCCATGTTTACGCTCCGAATACGCCACCACGAATCAGCATGGCCATGATGTAGTGTTGTTCTGCTTCTGTGGGCGTTTTATCTTTCAGCATCCACTGATCCAGCAGGGTGTAGAAATCCGTTTTCTCTTTGGGTTTGCGGTAAGCAATTCCCCGGTTGGTGACACTGCCATAAGGTTCGATGGCAATCGGTCCGGATTCTTCCGCTAATGGATACCAGGTGTCGATCGTGCGCAGGGCATTGCCGATTTTCTGTGAATGCATGGCGGCCTGACGATCAATGCTTTCACTCAGTGAATAGAGTTCTTTACTTTTCTTATTGGTACTTCCGGCATTTAAAACCAGCTCCTGAGACGGATAGACCGTCTGCCCGGCACCAAACTGAACAAACGCTTCGATGGTCAGCAGCGTTGCCTGCTCTCCCAGTAATCCCTGTTCAATAACTCCGGCAATGGTTTGAACCGCTTCTGTGGGCTGATCGAACGATTTCAGATTGAAATCATAGGCGTTAAACGTCCATGTTTGATCCTGATGATGGATACGAACTTCAATCGCCTCGGCACCTACCCGGTTGCGCCACAAAAAACGACCATTGGCAAGGTTCGCGGCATAGCGGAGACTCAGTGTCTGAAAACCGTACTCAGTGACATATTGGTGGATTTTACCGGCCAGTGCGGATTGGTATTCAGGACCGTTACAGGTGGATGGCGTGGATAAATCACCCAAAACCCGCAAGGTAAAGGTCACTTTCAGGGTGTCGGTATCGAAGGGCAGCGCGGCGGTATCGACCGTTTGCAGGTTGGCATTTTCGATTTCTGCATCCAGCTTACTGGCTTTGGCACCTTTCAAACGGTTTGAAATGGTGCCGCGAACCGATTTTTCGGTCACAGCAACCGGCTTCCATTCGGTCTTCCATTCGGTATTGGTGTCTTTATCTGACCATAAACCGGCTTCAAATTTGGCATCGGAGCAGGCTAATTTAGATTCAAATGCGAGGACAGAAGGCGTTTGTAATTTGCTCATGGAAAAATCCTTGTTAAATAATATCAATCAGGTCGTCGGAGGAGAGGGTTTGCGCTTGCTCGCTGCGGCAGGCATAAAAAGGTGCGTCATCATGGTAGCGCCACATGACACTGCTGAGTGTTTCTATCCGGCTGGGTCTTCTGATCCATTCAGCGATACTGTGAATCGGTTCAACAAAGCTGACCGGCGTATTGAGGTCGCGCATGTTTGCCACTTCACCGGCCGGATAAAGGGGGCTGATTTGCTTATAGCCGACCATAAAGGGCACCAGCCAACCTTTGTTTTTATCAATTTGTTGCCAGTCAATTTGGGTTTCTTCGCTGTTTTCTTTCACCGGCACCTGTGTTGAAACATAGGTCAGAGAGGAGACTTTCAGCCATCGCTTGAGGGTTTGCGTCGGATCGGGGGCTTCTGTTGCCAGTAATGTGGCCCGGTCCACCAGAATCGCGCCCGGCATTAGCGGCCGGAAGACTTTTACCGGCTCATGGTGTGTGGTGACGTAACAGCCGTCGATAGACGTAATTTTGCCACCGGCTAAACGGTGTCTTTCTGCCAGTTGTTGGATGGCTTTACACTGATCACGGCGTTGCTCATCATTGATCAGGTTCAGCCCCTGCGCCCGGATCACCAGAGAAACCGTCATATTCATTTTGCCTTCTTCATTGATGGGAGCGGTTTTTCCCTCATGAGTTAACGGGTTGCGGGTTTGGGCAAAAATGTAAGGCTCGTAACCGGCAGCTCTGTAAGCATGAATCTGATGATGATGGCAGACCACACTGGTAGCTGACAGCGTGATGCCGTGTGCGGCAGACAGTTTGCGGGACAAGGCATGGACATAACCGAGAAAATGGGTGATGGCCGGGAAGCCGTAAGTCAGCCCGCCGACGGCATTGGCCTGCGTGACCTGAATACGCTTCAGCACCAGATAGGTTTCACCCGTATTTCCCTGCGTGTTGTTGGCGTTCGAACTGTTGGCGTAAGCGTTGCTGGTTTGTTTGGGTGCTGTTTGACTCTGTTGCTGTTCTGCTTCGTCCTGCTCAGCGTTTGAAGTTATGCTCAGGCCAGTGAAACTATCGAACCGGAATTGATCCCGCCACTGTTTGAAAAACTTTTTCCAGTAGCTTTGATCGCCTCCGGTAAAGAGAAATGATTTGGCGCTATAGCCATTCAAAACATCATTCAGCCATTGAGCAAATTGTTTTGGCAGCGCTTTGTGCCAGCTTTTATCATGAATATCCCATTCAGGATGGTTTGGGTCTGCCCAGCGTTTGTGTTCCGGCCAGAGAGTTTCAGCCTCATCACTCCAGCCTGCTGGCAGGCGCTGCCACTGGCCGACGATACCGGAAATGGCATCAATGATTTGGTCGATATAATCGCGTATTTTGTCCCGGTGCGGCAGCGTGCTGTCAACGTTGTTTTGGTGCATCTCTTTCAGATGAGTCAACATTTCCTTAATGATTGGACGGGTTGCAGTTAAGACCGAACCATGATGAAACAGGCTCTCCACATGCAGTGGCGGCAGCAGTTTTTCCCGTAATTCGGGCGGTGTGGCTGGCAGCAGGTAACATCTTCCGCGACGTTGTGAGTTGAGCTGGGAAATATTCTGAGGTTTGGAACCTCCGGCAGTCATTAAAGCCAGATTGGGATACGCAACTACCGGATCCGGATAAAGCTGGTTGGTTTTTTTCGCATCTCTGGCTTCTTTCATCGCCTGACTGAAGCGGCAATGCTGAATGGTTTCATCAATTGTTTGTATCAGGGTGGAGGAGGGCAGAACGGCCAGCAGGTGATAGGTTCCGTCAGCGAGAGGGAAATAAACCTGTTTGCCCAGTGTATGGCTGGCGGGTGACTGATCCTCTAATGCCTGTTTCAGACCTTGCCCCCAGGTTTGCAACTGCGTTTCATCAACGGCAAATGGCGCGAGGGGAGAAAAATCATTGGCTTGCAGGTAATTCAGCAGAGACTTGCCTGAGTCTTCTGTCAGTTGCAGCAGCCCGGCCACATCAAGGCTTGCCGCATTGCCCGAGACATCTTTGACCGGATTTTCTAATGCGCTGGTATCCAGATAATGCGGGTCATAGCGGCTTTCACTTGTAATCAGGCTGGTGCCTTTGGCACTGCTGTTTACCAGCTTGATCACATGGGTGGCCATGCTGATCTGTTTGGCGCGTTTGGCAGCGCTGTCCAGCCAGACGACTGGTGTGTAATCATGGGTAAGCTGGGCAATTTTTTCAGTGTAGGCCGCTTCAACGGCATCGAGGTCGGCGGGCGAGGTGGCAGCCGACCGCTTTTTATCAAATGCCTTGTCTTCCGTGTCCCGCTTGGTCTCAAAACGGGACTGAATATAGGCGCGGATTTGATCAGAAAGCTGCATTAATTCTCCTTAAATTAAGGTTAAAATAAGTCGTCTGAATTGCGGCAAAGTCAATAAACTACTGGATATATTGAAATTTTTAATATGAATTCTTGAGAACTTAATTTGATTGCATATTAAGGGTATGGATTAATTCTGTAAAGCATATTTTGAAAAATATTTTTAGAAATAAGTAGGATAAAGCAATGTTGTTTAGTATTGGATTTATTATTGACGGAGCAGTAATATTGCTCAGATTACTGTTGTGAGCAGTTTAGAAATACTTATTTCTTGAAATAAATATTTGATTCACTGCCGAACAGGCAGCTCCAAAAACCCGCTTCGGCGGGTTTTTACATTTCCCTGCCACGAAATACCCCAAACACCGGGTCGACGAACCATGGCTTGCCTTTGCACCGGCAAAATCTGGTGATTTTTTTCACAAAGAGTCCGCGAATATTTGATCCATTTGAGGATTATTCCTTATGATTTAACTTAAATGAGATTATAATAAATCTCAAATTTGTCTTTTTTGGTGTAAGCAACAACGTCTTATGTCTTATTATCATTCCGGTTCTGGCCGCGATCCGGAGATTAACGCGGCTGTCTCTGATTTAACCTCTGTCGCCTTTCGTCTCAGTCATCAATATATTCTGCCGGGTATGGCCCGGGGGGCTTTTACCCGGGAAATTGCCAGCAAAGCCGGACAGATTGTCCGTATTTATGAACATGGCAATATAGAGAAACCACAGGCACTCAGTCAGCTTAAAAATCTGGGCTGGAAGCTCCGGCAACAAGGCGACTTTATCGCCCGATCTGGTATTCGTGCTGTCGCAGCGATGATGCAGCAACACCGGGGCGGCAGCTCGCTGGATTCTCTCCACATCAACCGTTACATCGAACAAACGACACAGGAAAAAGGTCAAACGGGTATTTCGGGGGCGGATATGTTTCGCTGGTCTCATCTGCCCCACGCACGGGAAAGCTCATTACTCCGTTATGCTGCTGAAGCTTACTTCAAACGGATGAAACCTGCTATTTTCAAAAATACCGAAACAGATCAATCAGCTAAAAGCAGTGGTTCCGGTGGCGGCGGTTCGTTCCTCTCACAAGCACCTGAGCAGAAATCATTACCAGAGCCAACCCCGCCACCGGCCCCGGAGCCGAAGAAACTCACAGTGAGAGAGCGGTTAGCGAAACAGCGTCAACAGAACCTGCTTGAATCGGATAAAGCATTTGCAGCCGTGGAAGCGAAAGAAAAAGCAGACAAACAAGCTCAAAAAGTACAACAGAAACAGGCGCAACAAAAAAACGCAGAATTAAAAGAAAAGCCGGAAGAAGCCTTCTCCCTTGGCTGGATGCAAACTGAATTACCAATGTCTCAGGGGGAGCTGTGGGACAGTATTTTTGCCCCGGAAACCGAAGACAAGCACAAGGCTCTGATTAAAAAACACAATGCTCATTTAAATGAACCCGTCATGCAAGGTGAATTAGTGATTGTGTTGACCAGAGAGCCGGAAACAGAGCAAGAGCAACAACAACTGGACGCCTTAAAAGAAGAAGCTCAGGCAGGGAGTGAAGGACTCGGCAAGCTGGACGAAGCACAGGCCGCAACAGTTTACCGTCATTTTGAATTACTGGATTACTATGCTTCCAATGGTTTGAAATATATTCAGGAAAATGGCCTTCCCAGTGATGATTATGCCTATGCTTCTGTGGGAGTTGGCGCCGTTGCTTCCGGAGTGGAAACAAATTTAAAACATATCAACAATATCCTGATGGAAATTAATGACCTGTATGTTGAGCAGGTTGCAATGGCCAGCCGTACAGGGGGAATGAATTACGGCACATTTGTGGCACAGCGGGCAGAACTGCTTCAAAAACTGGATATACCATTTGCACGCTTTTCCTCAAGAACCGTTAAAATACCGATACTCCGGCAGATCAGAAGAACATTGAAGCTTTCAACAAAATCCGTTTTCTATCATGCAGATGAAATTATTGCGAAAGGCGTTGTACCTAACCTTGGAAAACGGATAGCCAATATTTCACATGGCCTCTGGGCTGCAAAAGGGGTTGGTTATCTGGGGTTGGGATTAGCCGTGGCGAGTGGTGCAAAGAATGTTTATGATGCCTGCTCTGTGGATGGAAGCGGGAATTGTGGTCAAACCGCAACCCGTGAAGTCACTGGTTTTCTCGGTGGCTGGGTAGCTGGAGGTATCTTTGCTGATATTGCTTTAGGGGGCGTATTCATCGTTTTGAGTACGGCTTCCGCGCCAGTTTTTGCAATTGTTTCAGTCAGTGCCTTCGTGGGTGGCGGGATCGTTGGGGGTATTGTTGGTTCCTCGGTCGGTAAGGCTATTGGTGATATTTTTTACGAAAAAGCGGTTGATATAAAGCAGTGGGGAGAAGAAAAAATTGAGGAACTGTTTTGATTGATATTTTTGATGATGTAAGTACCGTTACGATGGGTATCATATCAATATATGCACTTCTTTGGACAATTCCGGGTGTAATAATCAGTATTGTGATTTCGATGGGGAGTTATCAGCATATCATTTTTTTGGATAAACAATTGGCAAAGGATCTGGATAAGCTATACGATTCGAATGGACAAATGCGAAATCCGTTATTTACAACCATAGCCAATCGTTATCACAAATATTGTATCCTCTATCCGTTCATTCGCGACCGGGCAACAACAGGTTCTGTAAAATTTAAAGTGTTTATGTGGCTGAATTCACTGGGTTTTTGGTGCTGGATAATCGGTCTGGTATTCATGTTATTCTCTTAAACAGACAAGATATTTGCTCCTGAAAATATTTGATTCACTGCCGAACAGGCAGCTCCGGAAACCCGCTTCGGCGGGTTTTTACATTTCCCTGCCACGAAATACCCCAAACACCGGGTCGACAAACCATGACTTGCCTGCTGTTTTGTTACCGGGCTTATCAAGTGTGATGCGGGAAAAGCGTTGATACGCCTCCAACGTGCTCAGCTCAAATTGATCAGCAAGCGTGTCGATGATGTCCGTCAGTGGTGCGGCTCCCCAAAAGCTGATGCCCCGGGCAGAATTGTCCGGTGTCGTTCCTGTTTGTTGCCAGAGTTTCAGCTGAACGGTCTCTTTCCATTGCTGATCTTGTGGGTCAAACTCCTGTAGCGTTAGATCGCCGCTCTCTTCATCAGGAATCATCAGATAATCGACGGTTGGCCGGCTTTTCCGGAAGCGGGTTTGCCGCTGAAATTGACCAAACAGATGCGCATGCTGATGTTGCCACCAGGGCCGTAAATCACTGTTGAGCGAGAGCATGGTAGCGGCATGTTCGAGGGTCAGCCAGCTTTTTGGCCGCCACGGCAGATGATAATCGGGCGCATCAAGGAGTGCTTTCAGTGGCGCTGCCGTTAAGCGGGGAATCGCGGTCAGTGGTGTGAGTGTGGTCAGATCCACCTGAGCGGCCAGATCATGTTCAGCCAGTCTGAGACAGTTCACAGCATTGCCATTGCCGGTGATCTGAAATGGCTGGTCTGTTTCGTATCCCGGTTTGGTATACGCCAGACTTTGCCGTGTGAATGCACGATAATTACGGTTGAGCAGATAAATATTGGCCTGTTGCGGCACCATCCGGCGATGGCGTTGTACCCGTCCTGCGGCCTGAATCCATGATCGAAGTGAGCTGGGCTCAAGAATCGCCCAGTCGAAATCCAGATCCCGTCCGACTTCTATCACCGGAGAGGCGAGAACAACAAAAATATGATGTTGCTCCGGATGCTCAAGCAATGCCTGTTTCACGTCTTCATTCTCAAACAGGGCTTCCGGCGCATCAGCATTGCGCTGAAGCAGGCGATCAAGGCGGTGTTCCAGATAAGCCCGCTGTGCCAGTGGCAGCTGGCTGTGATAAACACAGTAATGAATCCGGCAATCATCAGGCGCAGGCAATTCAGAAAGCTGTCGGGCAATGGCAACCAGCGGTTCGATATTCGCGATTCTGACCATGCCGCAGGAAACCGTCTGCGTTTGTGTTGGATGGCGTGTTTTGTGCGCCGCAGAAAGCGCACAGATGCCCTGATAAATGGTATGTGCTATGTGTGCTGCGGGAGAGACTTCTTTGTCACTGACTGATTTGAGTGGCAGCCACCGGGGTAAATGGAGCGGTAGTGCGTGTTGCTGAAGCTGCTCAATCCGGTGATCAACATAACTCTGATGCGCTGTTTTGAATGCTTGTTCATCACCACATTGCGTTGAACGGGTGCTGAATTCATCAAACCATGCGCAGGGAATCGCGGGTGTGGTCTGCTCCCCGGTGACCCGGTTGAATGCCTGCCGCCCTTGTTGATAGCAGGCAAACAGATGCGTCACCAGTGCCGGGGTTAGCGTGGCAGATGAAAGTAATACGCGTGAGCCCATCAGCCCGGCAAACCAGACCAGACGCCCCAGCGCCGGATCATCTTCCAGCGAGAAATCATCCGGTTCATCCAAAACTAAGTCACTGGTTAGCAGGCGCAGTAATGGTGCGATTTGCTGCCCGCCGCGAATGCCTTCTGAAGCGGTGATCAGATGATCAACCGTGCTGACCAGAACCGGTGCACTCACCAGTTTGTGCGCGTTGCCTCTGGCTTTCAGCCAGTCACTGAGATAATGGTTGTCGATTTCTCCGTCATAAATCACTTCAGGGAGTTCATCAAAGGCGCCGGATGATTCACTGCCGTGATTTCCGGCCTGCATCTCCGGTTGCTTTTGGTGATCATAGAGATCGCGCACGGCCTGAGAGCCAATCTGGACCGCAATGGTTTCTTGGTCAAGATTCAGCTTTTGACGTAATGCGTCACCGGTTTGCAGCGTCAGCGTGCGCAGCCCCAGTGCGACACTGAAACGACAGCCTTGTTGCGGGTCTGATAACGCGGCCATAATTCTGGCATTGGCGAAGGTTTTTCCCTTGCCGGTGGAGGCCATATTGACACCAAAAAATCCTGCCTGCCGTGATAACTCTGCCAGTCCTTCAGCTTCCCGGTAAGCGTGATACTGCCAGCGAAACTGAGGCAAAGTGCCGGGTTGTCTCATCTTTTTCATCGGTGGCAGGGCAGGCAGCGTTGAGCGTAACCGGGGCAGAATGCGCGTCAGCAGGTAAGCATGATGGGCGACGCCGACACAATGTTCATCCAGCTGTTGTTTGGCTTGCCGTGTTTTACGATCTGTATTGGCAATGACGGGATAACGGCTGTCTTGCCAGTGCAATGTTGCAGGTCCGGCCGAATAGCAGTGGTCGGCCAGCATGAGTGTCAGCCGGGCAATATGCAGCGGAAAGGGCTGATCAATCGTGGCATAGTGTGAGAGTTTTGGCGTATTGAGTGCCCGTTTTGCCAGCGCTGCTGCTTTGCGTCGCCAGATCCGGCTTTGGATAGGGGTTCCGGCAGGGAAAGTCAGGCACTGTTTCTTCTCCGCGTCGGTAAATTTTTCATGGTTGAGGGCATTCCATTTGACGTCTGGTGTGTTTTCAAGCCAGCTGTCCACCTGATCAAAGGCGTGTTGTTGTTCGCTGTGATCGTAAAGCAACCGGTGATGCGTCAGAATCAGCCAAGCCACCGCTTTTGCAATGGTTGGCAGGGAATGAAAACCCGTCAGGTTTTCGGCATCAAAACTTGCAGGGAAGCTGATATCTTCTGAGCCGGTGATTCGGGTCAGGTGCTCCAGCCACTGTTGATCACTTCTCTGGCCGACAAACAGAATGAACCATTGGCAGGAGAGCCATTCATGGCGGTAAGGTTCTGATCCGCTGCCGCGTTCTAATTTGGCCTGAAACAGCGGATTTGCCTTACCAAAATCATGAAACAGCCCGGCAATTCCTGCCATCAGGGCGGCGGCCTGAATGCTGTTCATTGGGTTTTCATCGCCGCTGCGCAGAATATTCCGCTGGGTGAGATTGGTTGGCACGGTGCCGTCTGCATTAAACTTGCGCCGGTTGCCGACAATCCACATCAATTCTGTATGATTTTTACCCCGAATCCAGTAACAGGCAACGGCGGTATTGCGCCGGGCTTTTTTACGCAGCAGCATCCGCAGGGTTTTCAGCCCTTCGGCCGTGATTGGCGTTTGCCATGTGCGGCGGCCTTTACGTTCTGCAAACTGATCGAGGATTTGTCGGGTTTGGGTGAGCGCTTGTTTACTGCATTCAGAAACAATGAACACATTCATGTTCAGCACTCCGCCAGTTGTGTGGCTGCCGATTGTAATGTGTCAATCATGACATCCAGTGCTTGACCTTTGCGGAATTGATTCAGGCATCGCTGACGAAATTCCTGTTCATCATCCCCGGCCATAGCGGCGATAAATGCCTGTGGCAGTACCAGTGCATCTTTGATGATGTCGGCGACATCAAACACCAGTCCGCCGCGACGGGTTTTTCCGTGCAGCACTGCCAGCCCGTGAGGCAGGCCGATCACCCAGCAGGCCGTCGCAGCTAAGCCATAGGCGAGGTAGTTGCCGTGGTCGAGAAAGCGGTTAGCAATGTCGGTGCTGTTGCCTCGTTCTGAGCGGGTAAATTCGCCATATTGCACGCCATCACAGGCCAGTTTATAGAGTGCTTTTGTTGTTGTGGCTTCCAGAGAGAGCAGATCTTGCGTGGTATGGCAGCTGTCCAGATTGTCTTCAAACCGCTTCAGGGCGGTTTCCAGCCGGTTGGTGTGAATTGCAAAGGTTTCAGGATCTTGCAGAGACGGCCAGTGGGTACGGATCTGTTTCAACCGTTCCCGCTGGAGCATTTTTGCTGCTTCAAGGCGTTTTTTATCATCAAACCAGAAGCTGCACCACTGTTGCAGGTATTCTGTCGGGCGATACTCGGACTGTGGCGTCAGCCACGAAACATCGACCTGAACTTCATTGGCAGCATATAAAGGCGCTCCGCCACCGCCACAAAACCCGACCAAGACGCCGGCTTTAGCCAGTTCCCGCATGGCTGGTTGTGTGATAGATGTGCCGGTGCCAAGCATAATCACGGTGGTATTGGCAATCGGAATATTCCAGTACAGGCTTTCTTTTCCCTGATCGGTGAGATATTCCACCCGCCCGGCGTTGAATAAAACCCGGCAGTGTTGCAGGTAGTACAGATTTGCACGTTTGGAATGGAGAATGGTTTTGAGTTCGCTGGGGGAGAATTCCTGTACCACGGTGCTGTCCTTGTTGTAAAACCGGGCACTTATGTTAAGCAACCCGGTGTTATTCAATCAAGAATAATTATTATGTTTTGTTAAGTTGGCGTGGTTGAGCTGCCTGTGCGGCAGTAAACTCGTCAGATGCATTGTAAACCGTCGACCCAGTTTTCTAAGCTGCCTATACGGCAGTGAACACATCGCTTACCTTCGCTGTGCTGCATTAGCTTTTCTAAGCTGCCTATACGGCAGTGAACTGAACCTGTTAACCCGTCTCGCTGCACAATATTTTCTAAGCTGCCTATACGGCAGTGAACCGTTGCAGTATAGCCGCTCAGGCCAGAAAGCAACAGGGCTACGGCTGAAAACTTCGCAAAAACCCTTTTTTTGAGCGTCTGATTTGGGGATTTAAAATCAATAAGTTACAAAGGCGCTGAAAAAAGGGTCTGCGGGATGGCGGAAGCTTTTGGCTGTGGTGACTGGTTTGGTACGCTTATTTGTCGCGTTGATCCAAGTGGCACTGGTGAACGCGCACCACTTCATCTTTTTCCCCGATGAAAAAGACGAAGCAGAAAAAATCGCCCCGAATTGCCGTTTTCCTGATGCATTTTTAGTTCATCACATGTGAGCCGGGGTACGGTTCGATTCGCATCCTGCTCAGCGAACCTTGAAATTCATCCCTGAATTTCAACGCCCTCAGTGTCGTGGATTTGCATCAGGCGGCAATAAGGGGAGCGAACTGAATCGTCAGACAAACCATCTCAAATAAAAGAAAGTTCAAAGGATGAACAGACACGACGTCTGTTCAAAATTTTTCTCGCCAGGGAGGGCGATAAAAATTGGTCCTGTCCCGCGCACACTGAAGCTAAATATAAAAAAGACTTTTTCGGCGGTTTTTGGTCTTTCAAAAACCGTCTGGGGCGCTTGCGCCAAAAGCCGCTTGGATCAGCGAAACGAATTAGCGCACCATAGATGACACTGAAGCTGGAAGCTTCAACATGCGATTTGGCCGCGTTTGTGGTGGCTGGTTTCTTCCATCTTCAAGCCCGGTATGCATTCCCACGCGGAGCATGGGAACGAGCTGCAAAAGGGTCTGAAGTATCATTCCACTAAGGCCGAAAATCGCCTTGGGTTAAATATATGTCTAATATTGACAATATCAGACATAAAGATAGGATGAACCCGGGAGGAACGACTGATGAATGTCAATTTAAGTGCTGTCTTTGAAGACTATATCCGGCAGCAACTGGATACCGGTATGTATAACAACGCCAGTGAAGTGATTCGTGAAGCATTACGGTTAAAAATGCAGCAGGACGAAGTCTATCAGGCGAAATTAATTGCGCTTCGCAGCGCAGCCAATGCCGGACTTGAAAGCGGTGAACCAGCGCCGTTTGACGTAGAAGATCTGCTTTGTGAAGCCAGAAAACGCGCCGGCGTATGAGTGTCACTCCTTTTATCAGGCCATTGGCCCGTCAGGATATGCTCGACATCTGGCAATATACTTGTGATAAGTGGGGGCGTCGTCAGGCAGATCGTTACCTGAGAGAGCTGGCTGAAAAATTGTCTGTGTTGGCGGGTATGCCCGAACTTGGCCGGGCAGCCGATTATATTTTTTCCGGCCTGCGGGTCTATCATTTCAGGCATCACATTGTGCTTTACCAGATCACAGCAACCCATATTGATATTATCCGGGTCTTGCATGAGCGGATGGATGTCACTCAGCATCCGCTGAGTTGAGCGTCGGACGTTTATACGGCAGTGAACGTGTTTGATTACGCCGTCGATGAGTCCGTCATTTTCTAAGCTGCCTATACGGCAGTAAACTCTCAAATGTTCGGGGATGAATCCAAACTACATTTCTAAGCTGCCTATACGGCAGTGAACGCTATGGAATATCATGAATGGTTAAAACAGTTTTTCTAAGCTGCCTATACGGCAGTGAACCGTTGCAGTATAGCCGTTCAGGCCAGAAAGCAACAGGGATGCGGCTGAAAATTTCGCAAAACCCCTTTTTTTAAACACCAGATTTGAGGATTTAAAATCAATAACTTACAGAGGGGTTGAAAAAAAGGGTCTGCGGATTGGTGGAAGTTTTTGACTGTTGTGGCTGGTTTGGTACGCTCATTTGTTACGCTGATCCAAGTGGCATTGGTGAACGCGCACCACTTCATCTTTTTCCCCGATGAAAAAGACGAAGCAGAAAAAATCGCCCCGAATTGCCGTCTTCCTGATGCATTTTTAGTTCATCACATGTGAGCCGGGGTACGGTTCGATTCGCATCCTGCTCAGCGAACCTTGAAATTCGTCCCTGAATTTCAACGCCCTCAGTGTCGTGGATTGGCATCAGGCGGCAATAAGGGAAATGGGCTGCTTTCTTCAAGTCCCGGTATGCATTCCCACGCGCAGCATGGGAACTAGTGGAGCTCAAATAAAAGAAGTTCAAAGGATGAACAGACACGACGTCTGTTCAAAATTTTTCTCGCCAGGGAGGGCGATAAAAATTGGTCCTGTCCCGCGCGCACCCAAGCCAAATATAAAAAAGACTTTTTCGGCGGTTTTTGGTCTTTCAAAAACCGTCTGGGGCGCTTGCGCCAAAAGCTGCTTGGGTCAGCGAAACGAATTGGCGCACCATAGATGACACTGAAGCTGGAAGCTTCAACATGCGATTTGGCCGCGCTTGTGGTGGCTGGTTTCTTCCATTGCAGTGAATTTGCATCAGGCGGCAATAAGGGAAATGAGCTGCTTTCTTCAAGTCCCGGTATGCATTCCCACGCACAGCATGGGAACGAGCGGAAACCGTCTGGGGCGCTTGCGCCAAAAGCCGCTTGGATCAGCGAAATGAATTGGCGCACCACAGATGCCACTGAAGCCGGAAGCTTCAACATGCGATTTGATCAGGGAATTAAACGCCTGTCCCGATTGATATTTCGCGATTGAGTTCATATGATGTCGAAAATTCAGATTATGATGACATCTATCCCTTTAATTCTAAGAGATCAAGTCAGAGCCATTGCTCAGGAACAGGAGTGATTCACAAGTGGAAAAGAACAAAAATTCTGGCGCTGTGTTTTTCAGGCATCTTTGTAGTTTTGGTGGTGTACTATTACTTTCTGCATGTTCCGGAATCCATCAGGAGCGGGCTGGCTTGACGGAGAGTTATCAGGCTTATCAGTTGCAAAGAACACTCTGTGTTCAGCAGGCCGGATCGGGGAGCCAGGTATTTCCGCAATCTGAGTGGTTGAAACAGCTTCCTCAACAAGATAAACAAGAAGTCCTGGCTTATTTGTCTGTCAGTGCTTTTAACCAATGCGTCCGGCGTGCAAAGCAGCATTTCGATCAACAGGTCAGGCATCAATCCAAAGATGTTCAGGATTTGATTTTTCAGTTGGTTCCGGAACATGACTTTTACATTGAGAACATCAGCAAAAGGCTGGATACAAAAGAATTACGGCAGTTGAAGCAGCAGGTTTCTCAGCCTTTCAGGGTTTCTGATATGCTTAACCGCAATCCATAGTCTGCTGACCCGGTTGCTGCGCTGACTACAGAAACCGGGTTAACCCAACAAAAACCATAGACATTTTCTCTTCCCGCCGCCAAACTATGTGCATTGTTGATTCGCCGCTATTTTCAATCTTCTATGAAAACATCACTCGATCACCTGCCTGAATATAAGCAGCATGAGCTGGCACAAATTTCCTCAATTTTGCGTAACACGCTGGATGATTATCTGGTCGGGAAGTCTGAGGGAAAGCGCGCGTTCAAGATTCACAAAATCATTCTGTTTGGCAGCCACGCCAAAGGCGGCTGGGTGAGTGATATCCCCAATGGATATGTTTCTGATTACGATATTCTGGTGATAGTGAACACACCGGCACTGGCAGAGGAAGATATTGTCTGGCATAAGGCCGAAGAGCAGATTGAGCGTCAGGTGAAAAGTGCGCCACTGGGGTTAATTGTACATACACTGTCTGAGGTGAATGAACAGCTGCAAAATGGTCACTACTTTTTTAAGGACATCCGTCAGGAAGGGATTTTACTGTTTGATGCCAATAAGCGGGAACTGGCCCAGCCGGGAGACTTAACTGCCCAAGAGCGCCGGGCGATTGCGCAGGGGCATTTTGATCACTGGTTTGTCAGTGCGCAGCAATTCTTCACATCATATCATGACGATTTGGAACGTCAGTGGTTAAGTAAAGCGGCGTTTGAATTACACCAATCGACAGAACGATTCTTCGCCTGTACCTTACTGACACTGACCAATTATCTGCCCAAAACTCACAATATTGAGAAGCTGAAAAAATACTGTGCCGATCAGGAAATCGCTTTTGCCGGTCTTTTCCCGATGGACGACAAATTTCACCGCCGCAGCTTCCGCCGCCTGCAACGGGCGTATATTGATGCCCGTTATTCGATGCATTATGAGATCACCGAAGAAGAGCTGGTTTATCTGGCTGAAGAGGCAGAAAAGCTGAAAATTTTAACAGAACAGGTTTGCCGGGCGCGGCTTGCAGAGGCGTGATTTTGAGCTGGCTACGGTTCTCTGCCCGGCCTGAAGCATTCTGAAGCTGCCTGTGCGGCAGTGAACATACAAGGGGCATGCATATACAGAGGTTTGGATTTCTAAGCTGCCTATACGGCAGTAAACTTTATCAAGTGCTTAAATTTATTTGTCTATATTTTCTAAGCTGCCTATACGGCAGTAAACTCAACGTCAGGAACTGGTTGATTCCTATGCCCTTTCTAAGCTGCCTATACGGCAGTAAACCGTTGCAGTATAGCCGCTCAGGCCAGAAAGCAACAGGGATGTGGCTGAAAACTTCGCAAAACCCCCTTTTTTTGAGCGTCCGATTTGGGGATTTAAAATCAATAGGTTACAGAGAGACGAAAAAAAGGGTCTGCGGACTGGTGGAAGCTTTTGACTGTTGTGGCTGGTTTGGTACGCTTATTTGTTGCGCTGATCCAAGTGGCATTGGTGAACGCGCACCACTTCATCTTTTTCCCCGATGAAAAAGATGAAGCAGAAAAAATCGCCCCGAATTGCCGTTTTCCTGATGTATTTTCAGTTCATCACATGTGAGCCGGGGTACGGTTCGATTCGCATCCAGCTCTGGTAATACATGATTAGTCAAAAATACAGCTTTCCTCAATCACATAATCCAGTAACTGACTGAAGGCATCAAAATCCTGTAACTTTTCCCATGTGACCGAATCCACTGCCTCGTATCGGGTTGTTTTCAGGTTATAAACCAATCGGGTTGATGATTCTTCACCATAAGCAAAATATGTTTTTAGGGAGGCTTCCGTGTGAAATTCTTCATTGATATCAATAATACCATCAATGAAGTAATCCTCATCGTAGGGTTGAGTTGCGTAGAGGTTCAGCCCATTCACTGAAAAACCATTGGAAAGCCTGAGTAGTTCGAGATATTCCGGAGAAATTTCGATACCAAACTTCTCATCTACAGTACGCTTTAATTGCTCAATATCATCGGCCTGAGCAGCATCCAGTAAAAAACCTTCTTCGAACTCATCAGCTTCTTTCTGATCTTCAATTTTTAAGCGGTTTAAAATGTCATTTATGTTCATTGGTTACGCATCTCATTTTTTGGGAAATACTGTTCCATTTGGCACCGGCCATTGTAACTCAGTTCCTGAGCCAGCTTCTAATGAGCCTGTTGTCTGTTTTTGGTAGGTTGTAAACACTGAATGCTCTGGTGAGTTACGGATTAAAACCAGATTATCAAAATCGTTTGTCCCCCCATCATCCAGCGGTAATTTATGATGCACCTGATAACCTTTCGGTACTTTCCCTTTTGCCAGCTTAGCTATTTCACTCTCTTTAACACCATGCTTTTTCAACTGTTTTAAAGCTGTGGGATCAGTTGCCAATGTCTTCAAAAAGTCTTTACGCACTGAATTATCGAACTCACGTCTTAATGCCCGGTACGTTTCCCGATCCCGCTTTTCATACAAAACTGGCTTGACTTCAACATCGTCAAGCGTGATATCTTTCCCTTTATACTTACCAACAAATTTGGTTTTTACTATTTTTTCTACCGCTTCGTCAGCAAATTTGCCGGGAATTGCAATTGCAGCCATAACAGCAGCACTTTGCCATGATGGCTCTTTGATAAAGTCTTTCCCGGCCTCGATAAACGATTCGACGTCTTCTGCCAACATAGAAGCAGGATCAAGGTTAACCGGATTAATACCATCCAGCTCTGGGTGAGCTAACATTTGTTTTATTGTTGGCTCTGGAAGATCAATAGCTTGCGCTTCATTCTTTACTAACTTAGTCATCTGTTCCGGATAAAAAACCGGACTTGTCCAATGTGCGCTCACAGCATCAGAGATTGGTGTAATTTTAAGGAAAGCTTGTTTTTCAGCAACGGCATCCTTACCGCAGTCAAAAGTTTCAGCCTGATAAGGAGTGTCACCGATAAATACATTACCTGACCCGGCAGCAACTGAGCCGCCACAATCAATCGCGTCTCCGACTCTGGCAGCAGGTTTACCATTAATTGAAACATTCGAAGAACCAGCAGAAATGCTCCGGCCATGAAAGCCATGAGGTGTATATGGGCAGGGGCATCCATGCGGAATTACGGTGTCTCCCTTTCTGGCGGCTGGTTTGCCATTAATCGACACATCCGGGCTGCCTGCAACAATCGGTGTAGCAGGAAAGCAACTATGTCCTGAAGACGAGTCACCTAAACGGGCAGCTTTAGGCATAACAGCCCCCATTGGTGATACTGATATAATTTATTTTCATGATGTTCACCTGAGCCAGCGTTAATGATTATGTTGAATGGTTTATTTTGAAATTCTATTGCTTCAAACCGGGGAAATAAGCTCTTATTTATCTGGAATAATCGATATGGAACCAAAGGCAACAAAACACAGCATTTAAATAAGATAAATCTCAGTGATCTCTCAGGCAAAAAGAGCCGCATGAAAGCAGCTCTGGATTAACTTAGTTTTGAGTAAGAACGTTATTGTTACGCTGTATTGATGCCCGTCTTTCGGTGCATTATGAGATCACCGAAGAAGAGCTGGTAACGGCTCTCTTCCCGGTTTGAACCATTCTGAAGCTGCCTATACGGCAGTAAACGGAGAGCGTTCAAGTGTCGATCAAATTGCTCATTTCTAAGCTGCCTATACGGCAGTAAACTAACTCTGCCTGAGCCGTAGCTGTGGTCGCCTTTTCTAAGCTGCCTATACGGCAGTAAACTTCAGTGTTGACGGTAATGTTGACTGACTCAATTTCTAAGCTGCCTATACGGCAGTAAACTGGGCTGAAGTCGCCGATGCATTGGCCTGACTTTTCTAAGCTGCCTATACGGCAGTAAACCGTTGCAGTATAGCCGCTCAGGCCAGAAAGCAACAGGGATGTGGCTGAAAACTTCGCAAAACCCCCTTTTTTTGAGCGTCTGATTTGGGGATTTAAAATCAATAAGTTACAGAGGGGTTGAAAAAAAGGGTCTGAGGGATGGTGGAAGCTTTTGGCCGTGGTGGCTGGTTTGGTACGCTTATTTGTCGCGTTGATCCAAGTGGCACTGGTGAACGCGCACCACTTCATCTTTTTCCCCGATGAAAAAGACGAAGCAGAAAAAATCGCCCCGAATTGCCGTTTTCCTGATGCATTTTTAGTTCATCACATGTGAGCCGGGGTACGGTTCGATTCGCATCCTGCTCAGCAAACCTTGAAATTCGTCCCTGAATTTCAACACCCTTAGTGTCGTGAATTTGCATCAGGCGGCAAGAAGGGGAGTGAGCTGTCTTCTTCAAGTCCCGGTATGCATTCCCACGCGGAGCATGGGAACGAGTTGCAAAAAGACTTTTTCGGCGGTTTTTGGTCTTTCAAAAACCGTCTGGGGCGCTTGCGCCAAAAGCTGCTTGGGTCAGCGAAACGAACTGGCGCACCATAGATGGCACTGAAGCTGGAAGCTTTAACATGCGATTTGGCCGCGCTTGTGGTAGCTGGTTTCTTCCATTGCAGTGAATTTGCATCAGGCAGAAATAAGGGAAAAAATGAGCTGCTTTCTTCAAGTCCCGGTATGCATTCCCACGCGCAGCATGGGAACGAGCGGAAACAGTCTCAAATAAAAGAAAGTCCAAAGGATGAACAGACACGACGTCTGTTCAAAATTTTTCTCGCCAGGGAGGGCGATAAAAATTGGTCCTGTCACGCGCGCACTCAAGCCAAATATAAAAAAGACTTTTTCGGCGGTTTTTGGTCTTTCAAAAACCGTCTGGGGCGCTTGCGCCAAAAGCCGCTTGGGTCAGCGAAACGAATTAGCGCACCATAGATGACACAGAAGCTGGAAGCTTTAACATGCGATTTGACCGCGTTTTTGGTGGCTGGTTTCTTCCATTGTAGTGAATTTGCATCAGTCGGCAATAAGGGAAATGAGCTGCTTTCTTCAAGTCCCGGTATGCATTCCCACGCACAGCATGGGAACGAGCGGATCTCAAATAAAAGAAAGTTCAAAGGATGAACAGACACGACGTCTGTTCAAAATTTTTCTCGCCAGGGAGGGCGATAAAAATTGGTCCTGTCCCGCGCGCACCCAAGCCAAATATAAAAAAGACTTTTTCGGCGGTTTTTGGTCTTTCAAAAACCGTCTGGGGCGCTTGCGCCAAAAGCTGCCTGTACCAGCGAAACGAATCGGTGACTTTGATACCACAGGAAAATCGTCTGGCTTCGCTCCGTCAATCTCATACATCCCTGCAACTGTCTTCCCAGTGTTCTGCATAGGCGGCACTATAGTCCGGCGTTTCGATGCCGGGGGATAAATCCGGCGCTGGTTGCAATGGCCCGACGATGGTGCGGTAAGGCACGACGCCAGCCCAGACCGGATGTCCGAGATCCGATTCGTCATCATTCACGCCGTTTCTGCTGATTTTTACTGACGCTTCATCCAGCGGCATGGCCAGCAGCATGGTGGCTGCAAGCTCCCGATCATGACTCAGGCGAATGTCTTTTGTGCGTCCCGGTGCAATCTGCTCAATAAAATGGTTCAACAGTCGATCTTTCTCTTCAGCAGAGTCAACAGGGATGAATTGGCCATAAACCACAGCAGAACGATAATGTGCGCCGTGATGAAATGCTGAACGTGCCAGCACCCAACCGTCGAATAAGGTAAAAGTCAGACAGGCCGGATTTCCCTGTTTGAAATGGCGCATTAAACGGCTGTTATTAGCACCATGAATATAAACATGGTTATCCACCCGCCAGGCCAGCATCGGGATGACGACTGGCCCGTGCTCCTGAATCAATCCTATATGTGCTACCTTCGATTCATCAATAATCTGGTACAGTGATTCTGGTGACTGAACGGCTTTATGCGGACCTTTGTGAATTTGAGTTCTCGAGGTTGTTGATAACATCATGGCTCCCTGATTGATGTTGAACGTGATGATTGATGTGACTTTAGAATTAAACTGGTATGGTATTAAGCGCCAGTTTTATAATAATGAAGGAGCCAGAATGATGCTGATAGATATTGGTGATTTGCAATTGGACCAAACGTGGAACACCCGTCAGGCGCAGCTTTTTCATGCTATCCGCAACAAAATTATCTCAGGGCTATGGCCCATAGGCGGGAAACTGCCTTCTACCCGCAAGCTGGCACAGAGTCTGACACTCAGCCGGAACACGGTCTCAGCGGCTTATGAACAGCTGACTGCAGAAGGTTATCTGGAGAGTCGTCACCGCTCTGGCTTCTATGTCGCTGTTCAGTTACCGGAACAATTGCGTGTTGCGCCGGCACTGCCGGTTGCCCGTGTCCTTGCTGAACCGGCTTTTGATGAAAATCAGTCTTTTGCGCCCGGTGTGCCGGATTTAAGTGCCTTTCCGTACCATCAGTGGCGGCTGATGCTGCAAAGACAGCTGGAGCGCAGACATCTAATGGGCAATCAGGATGTACAGGGAGATGCGGAACTCCGGCACGCTTTAGTGCACTATCTGGCAACCAGCCGCGCCGTCCGGTGCCGGGAGACGCAAATCATTATTACGTCTGGCGCACAGCAGGCATTATCGATTGCTGTCATGGCAACTTTGCCACATCCGGAGACGGTTTTAATGGAGCAACCCGGCTATGTACAGATGAGTAAAGTGATTCAGGTGCTTGGTCACACGATTGAGCCTTTGCCCGTTTATGAGAAAACCGGCGTGGATGTCGATCATGTACTCAACAGTGCGGCTAAAATGGTCTATCTCACACCCAGCCATCAGTACCCGATGGGGACAACACTAAACACGGAGCAACGCATCCGCCTGATTGAGTGGGCTTCTTCCCGGCAGCGACTGATTATTGAAGATGATTATGATAGTGAATTTCAGTTTGCACACCGGCCTTATACCAGTCTGCAAGGGCTGGCGGCTCAAATGGATAAGGCGGGTTGTGTCTGTTATATCGGGTCGTTCAGTAAAATTCTGTTTAACGGGTTGCGGCTGGGGTATCTCGTTGTGCCGGAAGCGTGGGTTGAGCGGTGTCTGATGCTGAAGAATGCTTTAACCGGCGATTCGCCGGGTCACACTCAGGCGGCAGTTGCCGCGATGATTCAGGAGGGACATCTGCTACGCCATATCCGCAAGATGAGGCGGCTTTATCAGGAGAAATATAAAACTATCTGCCTTGCTGTCCGTCATCATTTTGGCTCCCGGATTGAGATTATCAGCCAGCCGGCAGGGCTTCATATTACGCTGAAATGGCACGCGGGTCTGGAGGAAAAGTGCTGGTGCAGCCGGGCCCGAAAGGCCGGCCTCATTATCCGGCCTTTGGGAGATTATGAAATGACTGCTTCGCCGTCCCGGTCTTGGCGCGGGGTTGTGCTTGGCTACGGAAATACCGCTATCGACAAAATTGAGACGCTTATTCAGGCGCTGGCAGAGACCGGCCCTTTTCCTGAAAAGTGAGTGCTGTTGATGAGACTCACTCTTTCTCATCGCGTGAATTCTTGCAGCCTGGCCGGTCTGACTTTCGGGACTAAATTCTGAATTGCCTGACCTGTCCCAGCAAATCCTGAGCAATCTGAGTCACTTCCCGGCTTGCATCAGCAATCTGATCGGCGCCACTGGAAGATTCTACGGCTGCCTCATTAATGGACGTGACAGAACGATCGATCTCATGACAAACGGAGCTTTGTTGTTCAGAAGCTGTCGCTATCTGGGTATTCATATCACGGATAATCAGCACGGCCTGTGAAATTTCATCCAGAATCTGTCCGGCTTCTGCGGCATTTTCTCCTGTCGTCAGCGCCCGCTGGTTATTTTTATCCATCATGGTGACTGCGGTTTTAGTCGCGACCTGCAGACTTTCGATGGCCTCTTTGATTTCAACTGTCGAGGACTGGCTTTGCTGAGCCAGTTGCCTGACTTCATCGGCAACAACAGCAAACCCGCGGCCTTGTTCTCCGGCTCTGGCCGCTTCAATGGCAGCATTCAGTGCCAGCAGATTCGTCTGTTCAGCAATTCCCTGAATCACCGTCACCACGGAAGTGATATTTTCACTGAACGTATCCACTTGTTTAATCTGTGATGAAATTTCCTGAATTTCATTGACCAGATCCCCGACGGCCTGTGTCCCTTGCTGCACGGTGATATTTCCCTGCGAAACCTGTTGTGATGTCTGGCTGGTTTCATGATTGGCTGTTTCTGCACTGCCGGCAATTTCATTGGCCGTTGAAAGCATTTCAGTCACGGCTGTTGCCACCATCTGAATTTCATCATGCTGCTTTTTCACGGTATCTCTGGACTGAAGACTGACGGAATTCAGTTCTTCAGACGAAGAGGCAAGCGACTGGGCCGACTGATTAATGTTAGACACCAGTTCACGTAATTGCCTGACCATCACATTGAATCCGGTGGCAATATCAACCAGCTCATTTTTACCTTCCAGTCTGATTTCCTGAGACAGGTCGGACTCTTTGGTGATGAGGTCAATGGAGTGGGCCAGTTTCGCGAGCGGTCCTTTGATACTCAGGAAAGTCGTGATACCAATCAGTGAAATCAGTAGTAACGTCACCACTGAAAGCACAATAAAAATGAAGCGGCTGCTTTGATAATTCTGATTAATTTTGTCCCTTTCCTGAGCGGATACCCGGAGTTGCAGCGTGACCAGCCGGGTAATGGCTTCACTGATCGGATCAATATCTTCATACAGAGCACCATCGAAATCGTTGAGCCTGTTTTTAACATTTCCCTGCATATCTGGCCGGCTCAGCACCTGACCGACCCGATCCAGGGCCTGATTTGCCTGTTTAAACAACCGCTCTGACTCTCTGACCAGCACTGTTTCCTGTGGCGTTAATTCCGTGCTGGTGTAAGTGCGCCAGCGGGTCGCAATTTTCTCTCTGGCACGCTGAATATCTTTCAGGGCAGTGGCACCATCAATCAGCCCGCTGTTTGCTTTATTAATGTTATCTATGACAGAGACAGCATAGCTGTCAGCGATATCTTTCAACTGTTCCAGCGGGATAATTCTGTCGTTGTAAATCCGGTTGACGCCTTCGCTGGCGGTTTCCAGTTTTATCATTGCGATCGTCACGATCATTAATAATCCTATTAATGGAACGACCGACATAATGATTAATTTGTGACGGATGGACACCTTATTCATCATCAATTCCTTTTAATACATTTCTCGCGCATTTATCATAAAATACGTTGTTCAGTAAACTTTAAATTCATTAAATTTATAATTATTTGCAGAGTTTTGAATCTGGTTTTTTATATACCCATATATGGGTGTATTCGAAAAAACATAAGACTGTCCGTATTTTTTCATGAAATAAATTACAAAAACATTCTTTAAATACAACGGTCTATATTTAATCGCTGATAAAATACGATAAAAAACCATCAGTGTATAGAATTAGTTATTATGAGATAGAATGATTCAGAAATAATTATTTCCGCCATCGAACAGCTCATAAGGAAATATATACCCATAGATGGGTATAAACACTTTAGCCGGTGATTGGGTGTAGATTCCGGCGCGGCGCACCGGGGTGAACGTCTGCCTGAATTTTATCGCCCGCAAAAAAACCGCAAGAATATGCAATCCTCCGGCAAATACCTGCAATCTTCCCACGCTTCTCTCTGTCACAATGCAGCTGAAAATCAGCTTTTTAAGGATAAATACATGTCGAATGGTGTGGCAATAAACGGGCTTTTGTATGGCAGCACGGTACTCATCTGGGGGACAACCTGGTATGCGATTGCCTTGCAGGTGGGGGATGTGCCGGTGATGGTCTCGATTTTTTATCGTTTTGCTTTGGCTGCTGTCCTGCTGCTTGGCGGGTTGAAAATCATGGGACGTTTACACCGGATCAAGCGGCAAGACCACCTGTTCTGTCTGCTACAGGGCATGTGTGTGTTCTGTTTTAATTTTCTGTGTTTTTATTCGGCAAATTACTATATCAACAGCGGGCTGGAATCGGTCTTGTTCTCGATGGCGATACTGTTTAATGCGGTCAACGGTGTGATATTTCTTGGCCAGCGTCTGACCCGGAAGTTATTGATTGCCGGCAGCTTTGGCATTTCAGGAATTATCAGCCTGTTTTGGGAAAGTTTGATGGCACAGGATTTAAGTGCTGAAACTTTCTATGGCATTGGCTTGTGTCTGCTGGGAACGTATGGCTTTTCTATCGGTAATATCATCACAGCACGCCATCAGAAAAAAGGTTTGGATGTGCTTTCAACCAATGCCTGGGCCATGTTGTATGGCACCTGTACCATGCTGGCCGTGATTCTGTTGACTCAAACTCCGTTTCGCTTTGAAGCCTCTGTCAGTTATGTGGGGGCGTTACTTTATCTGGCAGTTTTTGGCAGCGTGGTAGGTTTTGGCAGTTATTTTGCGCTGGTCGGGCGAATTGGTACCGGCGCAGCCGCTTATGCGACGGTGTTGTTTCCGCTGGTTGCACTGGGGGTTTCCACCGTTTATGAAGGTTATATCTGGACGGAATCTGCGGTTGTGGGGCTGATACTGATTCTTTTTGGCAATGTGGTGATGTTTTACAAACCAGCACAGTGTGTTAATCAGATGCGTCAGGCAAAGCAGGAAAGCTGAGATTTGACTTGCTGTATTTTGACATGATCGAAGCGGATTGATCTTGCGGGTGTTTCTGCTGTGACATGAAAGGATGCTCCCGGAGCGCTCCGGAGAAACCGGAGCAGTTTGTCACATCGGGGGGAAGGAGCAGGGTGACTCCGGGAGCATATCTGACACGGAAGAACAGCCTGATTAGATCGTACCGCCCAGCTCTTCGGACAGCGTTTGCAGCTCTTTTCCGCCCGCCATCAGATTTTGCAGCTCATCCGTGGTAATTTCAGATTTTTTATAAGTGCCGAGTGTCTGTCCCCGGTTGAGGATGGTGAAGTTATCGCCGACTGCATACGCATGGCGTACGTTGTGGGTGATAAAAATGACGCCCAGCCCCTTACCGCGGACCTGATTGATATATTTCAGGACCATTGAGGTTTGTGCAACACCCAGTGCTGAGGTCGGTTCATCCAGAATCAGCACCTGAGCGCCGAAATAAACTGCCCGCGCAATGGCGACACACTGTCTTTCACCACCGGATAAGGTGCCGACTGCCTGTTCCGGGTCACGGATATCAATGCCGATTTTCTGCATCTCCTCATGCGTGACTTCATTGGCCAGTTTCATGTCAATGTACTTCAGGCCAAACTTATGTTTGAGGGGTTCCCGGCCCATAAAAAAGTTACGGGTAATCGACATCAGCGGAATCATCGCCAGATCCTGATAAACCGTGGCGATGCCTGCATCCAGTGCATCTCTCGGACTGTTAAAACGGACCGGCTCTCCCCGGACCCGCAGCTCGCCTTTGGTCGGGGCATGGACACCGGAAAGGGTTTTAATCAGGGTTGATTTACCGGCTCCGTTGTCTCCGAGCAGACAGAGCACTTCACCTGCATGAACCTTCATGTCAATGCCATTGAGTGCGATGATATGGCCGAAGTGTTTGACCAGACCACGTGTTTCAACCAGTGGCGTTTTCGGGGGAGTAAAAATTGCTGCATTCATCTTATCGCTCTCCTGTGACACGTTTACGGACAATATTGTTGAAGATCACGGCCAGCAGTAACATGCCGCCAAGGAAAACCAGATACCAGTCCTGATCGATACTGGTGTAACTGAGCCCGATCATCACCATGCCGAAAATAATCGAACCGAAGAAAGCCCCGATTGCCGAGCCATAACCACCCGTCAGCAGACAGCCGCCGATAACCGCAGCAATGATGGCTTCAAATTCTTTCTGGAAACCACGCCGGGCATCGGTTGAGCCGACATCCATCACGGTTAATACGGCAACTAACGTGGCACATACGGCGACAAAAATGAATAATATGGTTTTCACCCGGTTGACCGGAACACCTGAGTTACGTGCGGCCTTCGGATCGCCACCGGCAGCGAAAATCCAGTTGCCGAAACGGGTTCTGAGCAGGATCCAGGTTGCCAGAATGGTCAGACCAAAAAACCAGAGAATTTCGACCGGTACGCCGGTCACCATCGGCGTGCCATTCGGGAAGGTATCAATCCAGCCCTGATCTGCCGCCCAGCGGAACAAGCCGGTAAATGCATCGCCTGAAAACAGGTGAACCAAAAAGCTGTCACCGGCCGCTTCGCGAAAGCCCCGCAACTGTGTGGAACCACCACTGGCCATTTTTAAGCCAACCAGTGTCAGGCCGCGCAAAATAAACAAAAAAGCCAGGGTGACAATAAAAGAGGGCAGCCCGGTTCTGAGAACAATCTGCGCATTCAGGGTGCCAAAAGCAATGGCACAGGCAAAAGTGACAATCAGCGCCAGCCCGAGCGGTAAGTTCAGCACCACCAGCGCTGTCCCGAAAATAAGCCCGGCAAATGCCACCATGGAACCCAGAGAGAGATCAAACTCACCGCCGATCATCAGCAGTGCGGCGCCAATCGCCAGAATACCCAGCTGAGATGCCGGAACCATAAAGTTCATCAGCCCTGACAGGGTAAACATGGCCGAATCAGCAAAAATAAGGAAGAAAATGGTGACCAGAATCAATCCGGTCATGGCACCGAGTTCGGGACGGCGAATCAGTGCGGTCAGTAGTGATACTTTTTTCACCCGTTCATCACCTGATGGTGTTTCTGAAGAAGGTGAGGGCTGTGGCACCGTTTCTGCGGGCGTGTCAGCCTTGGTCGATGTTGATAAAACTGAATTCATAATGCGTGCTCCTGCTCCATAGCCAGTGATTGATGGTCGTCAACCGGCTCAATTGCGAACGAAATCCCCCGGACGTGACCGCTGAGTTATCCCGCGGCCACGACGTGGCTGGTGATGATTACCGGATACCTCTTGCGGATAATTCGATCACCTTGGCTGCATCTTTTTGGGTCACAAAACCGGGACCCGATGGTACATTGCCGGCAGGCATGGTTTTGTAGCTTGCATTTAATGCCAGGAAGGAGACAGGCAGATAACCTTGCAGGAAGGGTTGCTGGTCAACAGCAAACAGTGCTTTGCCTTCAGCGACATCTTTCAGGAAGCCGGAAGAGAGGTCGAAACTGACGACTTTCACCCGATCTTGCTGACCGATACTTTCGACCGCTGCAACTGCTGGTTCACCAACAAGAGGTGCACTCAGGCTAACAATGGTATCAATGGCTTGATTACTTGACAGAGCTGCGCGGATTTTGGACTGGGTTTCAGCCGGATCTGTGGTTGTCGGCAAGACTTTCACTTCCGAGCCAAAACCGGCGCTCACACCACGACAACGCTGATCAAGGGAGACGTTACCGACTTCCTGGTTGACACAGATAACATGCTTTCTGCCGAGTTTTTTCAGTTCTTCACCGACGGCTTTTCCGGCGACAAATTCATCCTGACCGACATGGAGTAAGATACCGAGTTTTTTGGCCGCATCCATGCCTGAGTTAATGGAAATGACCGGAATGCCTGCGTTGACTGCTTTACGAATTGCCGGACCTAAAGCTTCCGGATCCGGATTGGAAACCACAATCCCGGCCGGATTCTGGTTCACGGCGGCTTCGATCAGGTTTCCCATTTGCACCATATCGAAAGTTTCCGGTGCCCGGTATTGGACCCGGACATGCATGTCTTTACCGGCCTGCATCGCGCCATTTTTGACAATGGACCAGAATGGATCCGATGCCTGTCCGTGAGTGACGACGATAATCGTGGGCTCTTTTGCAACCGCTTGTGCACCTGTAAGAAAAGCGAAAGCTGCAATCGCGTAAGTGAAAATTCTCAAAAATCCTTTCATATTCTCATTCCCCTGGTTGAAGAGACTTTACCGATGCCTCGGAGAGTTGTTATTGGATGTTGTGCCGGCTTTTGTCTGCCATCACCATCATGATGTCCGGACGAAGGCTCAGCGCCGGGAACTGTTTTATTGTGTTGAGCATGTGGCGTTCCCTGTTTATAAAACTAACGATTTGAATGTTTTCTAACTGTGACGAAAGTTAAATTAATGTTAATGGTTGTGTTTTGTTTTTTCCATTTTGTGATCGAAACGAAAATTTTATTCTAAAAAATATCTCTTCAAATCCTGGTTTGGCCTGAATGACCGGTTTTCATTTCGTTTTATGGAACGAAACCGGATTAAAATGAAATTTATGTTTCATTTGGCTGTATTTATGAACATGTTTTTATGAACATGTTTTTCACTCAGTTCTCACATGAATGATTTGAGTATTGGCTCAGGTGCATATAAGTTCGTATGGTAAAACTTTCAATCCAACAGGTGATCTTATGCATTTCAGAAAATACAACCGTCACATCACACTACTTTGTTTCACCGCATCCGTTTTTCTGGCGCCTTCGGTGCTGGCAAGACGGGGGCCCGAGGGACTTCCTGAGCGGGCCTTGATCGCTCCGGCACAGGTGACACAGGCGATTCAGACCGAGAAATTATTAAACAGCCGGGAAAATGTGGCGTTGCCGCAAGGTAAAAACTGGTTTGAGGTGGTTCACGGGACGGTGCCGGTGATTATTACCGCCCCTCATGCAACCCGGCCACTTCGTGAAGGAAAACGCCGTTTTTCCGATGGTGGCGGAACGGCTGCGCTGGCATTAGCGCTGGGGGAGCAAACGGGTGCCTCGGTGGTTTATACCACTTATGAAGGGCCGTCTGATCCCAATTATTATGATGACAATGCCTTTAAAACCGCCTTATCGGATTTGATTCAGTCGGTTAAGCCTGTATTGCTGCTGGATATTCATGGCAGTCATCCTTACCGGTCTTATGATATTGATTTGGGAACCATGAACGGTGCCTCTCTGTCCGGCCATCCTGAATTACTCCGCCAGCTCATCTATCGACTGAAGACTGATGGCATTAACAGCTTATCACTCAACCGGTTTGCGGCTTCCTCTCATCAAACGATCACCAAATTTGCGGCAAAAGCGGGTGTCCCGGCAATTCAGCTTGAAGTCAATGCGACCTGGTTAACACCGTCTGAAGGAAACATTGAAGCGCAACGTTTTTCTATATTGCTGCAGGCATTATCGCGGTTTGTGATAGATGCAACGACCACACGGAAGTGACAGAAAATCACGGGCAATGGCCGCGTAGTCATCGTGATGGGGTAATTTTGCGTCTGAGTTTGAGAAGTAGCTCTTAAATTATCCCGTTATGATTTGCATTCGATATCGTTCATCCCTATTTTAGTTCAACTACATATGCATCTATGTGAATATGTAGTTGAATAATATTAAAACCAATAAACAGGACCGATGATATGAATAAATTACCCTTGCTGGCCGGTGTGTTGAGCATGGCACTGTTGCCGGTATGCACTCAGGCTGCTCCCGACCCTGATTTTCACATTTATCTGGCGCTGGGCCAGTCGAATATGCAGGGGGCTGCCCATTTGCCTGAAACCCCCATTTCACATCCGCGTGTGCGGGTGCTGCAAAGTCAGAATTGCAGTGATTCTGCATACGCTTACGGGACGTGGCGTGGTCATTTTCAGCCGGTGACCCGCTGCAAAGAAGGGAATCGCCAGAAGCCGGATGGAACCTATGGGCCGATAGGCCTGAGCCCGGTCGATACTTTTGCAGTGACAATGGCTGAGGCTGAAGGGGAGAATGTGACGATTGGCATTGTTGGTGCTTCATACGGAGGCGCGGATATCCGGGCAATGCTGCCAAACTGTGCTGATTTCAATCTGTGTAAACCGCCTTATGGGGATATTACCGGCGCGCCGGTGGTGAACGGCACGACGCCGATGTATCCGTGGATTTTAGATCTGGCGAAAAAAGCCCAGAAAGTCGGGGTGATTAAAGGCATTATCTTCCATCAGGGAGAAACCAACGCCGGGCAGGAAACCTGGGTTGAGTATGTCCGGCAGTTTGTCACTCACCTGAGAAAAGATTTGAACCTTGATCCGGCAGAAGTGCCTTTTATTGCCGGTGAACTGCCAAGAACCGGATGTTGTGCTACCGCGCATAATCCTCTGGTGCATCGTTTACCGGACGCTATTGAAAATGCTGACTGGGTTTCATCCGGTCCGATGCCTGACGGTACTGTGCTGGGGGATCGGAGTGATCATTTACACTGGAGTACCTTTTCTGTGATTGAAATGGGGAAACGATACGCCGCCAAAATGCTTGAAGCCGGTGATTATCCCGCCGGTGGGACGGGTTCGACAGGCTCTGGTTCCACAACCGGTGGCGGAGAGCTCAGTGCTTCTCTGACGATTAAAGATGACTGGAAAACCGGTTATTGCGCGGATGTCAATGTCACGAATCAGGGACAAAGCAGTGTGGCATGGCAAGTGGCGCTCGATATTGAAGGAACAGTCAGTAACGTTTATAACGCTGAATGGACGCAGGATGGCGCAACACTGACCCTGAGTGGGGTCGACTGGAACAAGACCTTAAAAGCAGGAGCCAGTGTTTCTTCGGTCGGTTTCTGTGCTAAACGCTGAATCACTGTTTCTGAATGTGCTTCGTGTTGACTCTGAGGCATTGAAGTTCGTGATCACAACGGGCGGTGATTTCACCGCCCGTATTTTTGTTTCTGTGGCATTGCTTTCGTGAAATTATTTTCGTGGCATTGCTTTCATGACGGATCGTCTCAATTCAGCTCCGTGTTCATGACAAGTCGTATAAATCACGAACAAATTGCAGTAAAAATGAACACAAAAGGTCAGTGGCTCCTTCCATAGTCAGCGTGTATTGACTATATTCTGGTTACAGATAAACCATTTGTTGTTGTAAGCTTGTAACAATTCAGCCGGGTTGGCGGCCAATGACTCATGATCTTGCCATAAAGAAGAAAATATTTTGCTATGAAGTAAAAGAGTTTTTTGTTTCCGGAAGAAAAGCGTCTTATCTGGATCATGTTCCTGAGCTTTTTAACGAGAGTCTTCTGGCAAAATTCAATATTGTGACCGATGTTCTGAATAGTCTTATGTTCCCGGATATCCCTGAAAAAGAACAGTTTCAGTTACTGATAGAAAGGTATCTGGAATTGTTATCCGTGTTAGTTCAACTCGAGCATCATGGCTGTTATACCGATCATCTGACAGGCTTGTTTAATTTTAATTATCTGAAAACCTTAGAGCATGAGCTGAATAAGAAAGATTTTACCTTGTATTTTTTTGATATCGATAACATGAAACAGGCGAATGATACATTCGGCCATGAATATGGCAATGACATGATCGTCAGTTTTGCCAAAGCGCTGAAGCAATCGTTCCGGCTGACTGATCTGTTATTCCGCTACGGTGGTGATGAATTTATTGTCATTATTCTGCGGGATGATATTGATATCGATGATGTGATATTGAGGGTCCGGAATCAGGCGTGCATTCAAAAATACAATTTATCTTTTAGTGTTGGCCGGCATGTAAATGAGACGTCGAGTTTGTTGAAAACAATGCATCAGGCTGACTCTGAAATGTATGAAAGGAAAAAAAACAAATGACATATAAATACCTGTTCTATTCCAGCAAAGCGAAAATCACCGAAGTCAATATTCATGAAATTCTTGAAGTATCCCGCAGAGAAAATAAAAAATTTGGTATTACGGGATATTTAATTTCTCATTTTAATGGTTTTTATCAATATATCGAAGGCGACGAAGCTGCCATTGATCAGCTTTACCGGAATATTTCAGCCGATGAACGGCATTCTGATGTTGAAATGCTGTTTTCCGGTTACCGGGAAACCCGGATTTTTCCGGACTGGCAGATGGGTTATGCGGGGGTTGAAAGTGAGGATGTCTGGCATTGGGGAAAAACGGAGCAAAGCGATCTGGTGATCAATGAGTTTCATCAGGTGGCCTGCCAAAGTGTCGGGCTTTGAATGATGGCCTCACTCTGACTGATTTTTTTCACTGACCAGCTCAAGATATTTTTTCTCGATAAAGTCTTTCTCTTTTTGTGTATGGTGCAGCTGCTGTTTTGTTTGCTCCAGCAGTGACGATTGATCTTCTCCCTGCTGCTCCAGTTCCGTGACTCGTTCTTTGAGCTTTTCCAGATGGGTCAGCAGGGTTTCTTTTTCGCGCTGAAACTGTCCGGCGGTATTTTTTTCTGTGTTACTGCTGAGTTTGACGTATTCCTTCTCCAGCTGGTCAAAGTTTTGTTCAAGCATTTCTTTTTCCTGCCGCAGGCTGTCCATGGTTTCTTTGTTTTTGCTGAGTTTATCTTTGGCGCGACGCAGCCCCTGGACCGTTCTGTCCAGATTATTTTTCAGCTGTCCGATCAGTTCACGGGAGTGAGAAAGCTGCTCATTCAGATCATCAACAGACGCTTGTTCAGCGGCCGTCATATTTTTACCGTGCAGGGCTGTGATTTGCTCTTCCAGTACTTTTTGGGTCTGAATCAGTTCATGGAGGGTTTCACCGTGTTGGTCAACAAAGTTCAGGGCTCTTTCGATGGACTGACGACACATCGCCACGGTTTCTTCCTGCCGCGAGTTTTCCTGATGAAACGTTTGTGAGAAGCGGCGAAATTCACGGATGATGAAAACCAGAATGACAAATAACAGAAGGAAAAAGAACAATCCCAGATCGACCGCCAGAGCGAGCAAAAACTCGGTTGATAATCCGGAGAAATTTATATCCATCATTGATTCCTCTCGTTATTTTTTCTCTTTTCATGCCTTGCCCGGCATGTTTTCAGGTTGAGCAACATTGGTCGTCAAAACATCAACAGTCCCCGGTCAGGATGATCACCTTCTCAAAGCTGCTGATTGGATCGTCAGCTCGTCCGGTTAAGTTTAGTCGTCGGTTAAAAATATGCCTATAATCCATTCAACATATGAATAAATATGGGCTATGCGTGAAAATTCTGATTGTTGACGACAGTCTGGCAACACTGGAAATTGTCCGGCGCTCGCTGGCTTGTTTTGGTTATCGCCATTTATCGATTGAAAAAACGGCCAGTGCGGAACAGGCACTGGAGATGATTGAAAACTGGCATCCGGAAATTGTGCTGACAGACTGGCATATGCCGGGAAAAAATGGACTGGAACTGATACAGGAAATCACAGCCCGTCAGTTTCCTGTAAAGGTCGCCATGATTACGACCGTGGACGAACCAGCCCGGATTCAGCAGGCGCTGGATGCCGGTGCCAGCTTTGTTCTGACCAAGCCGTTTGATGACTCCGAGCTGCACCGGTATTTATTGCCTTTGGTGCAGGGCGCTGAAGAGAGTGAGAAAGCGCTGGATGATGTGGTTGAAGTCCAGAAAGAGCTGGCACTGCCAAAACTGGAGTGGATGGAAAAACTGTTAAAGCGGCAAATTCATAACGAGTTAGTACTACACCGAATCCGGACGCAATCGTTTGATGAAAGCAAATTACCCGGCATGCTGGCGGTTTATCAGGATGAGGAAAATCAGCGTCCGCGGGCCGCGATGGTGCTCGATTTATATGCTGTTTGTGTCTTTGCTGCCGCGAATCAGAATATTCCGGTGACCACATTGCAACAGGCTGTGCGCGAACGGGTCGTCGGGAAAGAAATGTTTGATACCTGCGAGCGTATTCTGGCGGATGCCTCTGTGACTTTTCTCGATTCTGTGTCGCATAAAAGCCTGCGTCTGAAACAAGTCAGTTTTATCAATGAAGCATTTGCAAAATTAGAAGCACTCTATGATCGTCCAGCCGATAAGCGGATCGACTTTTCCTGCGAACTCTGGCATCTGGCACAGGGGAAGGTGTTAATTGTGGGATTTTAGATCCTGAGTCCTCTGATGTTTCCTCTCCTGAATATCTGCCTGAGTAAACGACAATCAGAAGCACTGATTCAGGTCAACAGGCTCTGGTTCATGGGGTTGTCTATACTCTCATTGAGATCAACAAACGGAATCATAGTGATGAAATATGTATTTTTGCTGATAACGTTTCTCGGTTCATGCTTACCCGCAACGGTATTGGGCGCCGCACCGAAAACAGATAACTGCATTGCGATGGTGATCTCCGGCAGCGACAGCCGGCAATTCTGGGCAAAGATGATTAATGGTGCCCGGCTGGCCGGGAAAGAGCTGGGTATGAATGTTTACGCCAGAGGGACGGTCAATGATAAAGATACATCCGGGCAAAAGTTTATTCTGGACAGCCTGCTTGATAAGCACCACTGTCGGGGCGTGCTGATTGCACCTTCTGATCAAGCGCGCAATGCTGATGTCGCCCGGCTCAAAGCGCAACAGATACCGGTGATTTATGTGGACCGGGATACCGGTGGCGATCGGCTTCTGTCAGTGAAAACGGATAATGAAGCCGCAGGTGTGCTGGCGGCCAAAAAAATGTCGGCAGCCCTGAAAGGACAGGGGAAAGTCGTGTTGTTCCGGTTAGAAAAAGGGGTTGTTTCTACAGATGCGCGTGAAGCCGGTTTTTTGAAAGGCGCACAAAGTGCCGGATTGAAAGTGATCTCTTCCGGGTATCTGGGAACCCGGGTCGGGGATGCAACCGCCATTGCGGCAAAAACTTTGTCAGAACTTGGGCCGGTCGATGGTATTTTCACTCCGAATGATACGACAACAATTGCTGTGCTGCAGGCCCGTGAAGCGATTGATTACAAACGTGATGTTGTGCATATTGGTTTCGATCAGGACACCATAATCACAGAAGCGCTGAAGAAAGGGAAGATTGAGGGTTATATCGCCCAGTTACCATTTGATATCGGCTACCGGGCGGTGTACGCAATGTACGACAAGTTTGAAGGTAATCCGGTCACGGAGAATATTAAAGTACCGGTGTTATATATTGATTCAAATACCAGTGAATGATTGACCGAGCAACGCATAATCCGGCCGTATTCTGCGGTTAGCTTTAATGCTGAGTGGCAGCAGCAACCCGCAGATAACCTCCGATCAGGTCTTCCATAATGACGCTGGCCGGTTCAATTTGATTTAACAGGCCCAGATTCTGCCCGACGACCAGGCTGCCATGGGTCACGTCTCCTTCAACCGCCGCCTGACGCAGTACCCCACGCCCCATTTCGCGGATCTTTTCTGCGGCTTCTTCGGGCGGAAGTTCCCGCTCAACCCGCAGCATTTCGTCTGTCAGCGGATTACTGATTCCCCTGACACCATCACAAGCCATCACGCCCGTCAGAACGGTATCGCCTTCCTGAGCGGCAATGATCGCATTTTTGTAATTGTCATGAATCGGGCACTCTTGTGCCAGAAGGAAACGACTGCCGACTTCAACGCCTGCAGCACCGAGCATCAGCGACGCCGCGACGCCGCGTCCGTCTGCAACGCCACTGGAGTTAATGACCGGAATGGAGACAGCATCAACGACTTGCGGAATCAGGGTGAAAGTACCGGTGAAGCCGAAAATATGGCCACCACCATCGCAGCCTTTAACGGCGACAAAATCAACGCCGGCGGCTTCATAAACGCTGGCTTCTTCAACAGAAGCAACTTTACCAATCACAGTGACGCCATTGGCATGCAATGCCTGAGTATATTCTTTCAGCGTATGGTAAAAATCTGGGAATGTTTCCAGCTCGACTACCCGGATATTTTCTTTCAGGGTGATCTCAAGTAATTTTTTGGCGTCCGGCAGACAGGTAATGATATTGAGGCCAAAAGGAGCGCTGGTGAGTGACTTAGCTGATTGGATTTCAGTTTCAACCACTTCTGGCGGACAAAAGCCCAGTCCCATGATCCCCAGTCCACCCGCGTTTGAAACACTGGCTGCCAGACGACTATCAGAGGCCCATGCCATCGGCCCCTGAATGATTGGATAACGAATACCGATTTTATTGCATATAATATGATTCATGTTTCCCTCGTGTTCGTGCTGTTTCTTACGATGATGTGGTTTTTTACGATGATATAGCTTCTTCCGGTGGTCGCTGTTTCTTAAGGTAGTGCTGTTAATTAAGGTGATATGTTTCTTAAGGTGATGTTGAAGGAAATGGTATCGGAATGAACGGGCAGGGAGTCAGGGATGGATCAAAAAACTGTATATTTTTTATACTTTTAATGCTGGGGTTATTGCAGATTGTCATGGACAAAGAGATGGCTTTGTGAACAAAGTCGTTCTGTTTGTTGATCTTTTCAATGTCTCATGTCGTATACAGGAACAGGTTGGCCGGAACAGATTTTGAAGCATCACTATCTCTTCGTCTGTTTCCTGCCATCTTAGCAAACTTATACAAATTCAAATTTGTATAACTATGAAAGGTATACTAAATTATACAAATAGTTATTTTGTATAACCCTGGGGCGCTTATGGACGTGCAATTTTTTGCTGAAACATATCAGAAACTGAATGCGTCTACGCTGGCGCTGTTGGCAGAGATTTATCATCCGGAAGTCGTATTCGAGGACCCGGCGCATCGTGTGCAGGGTCTCGATTCTCTTGAGCAATATTTTCAGCATCTGTTCGAGAATGTGACCGGGTGCCATTTTTACATCAAAGAACAGTTTCAGCAGCAGGATATTGGTTTTGTGACCTGGAAAATGGTCTTTATTCATACAAAGCTCAATAAGGGGCAACCAGTAGAAGTGCATGGGGTGAGTCAGATTCAGTTTTCAGATGGACTGGTTAAGTATCATCGTGATTATTTCGATTTGGGCAGCATGCTCTATGAGCATGTACCACTGGTTGGCTGGGCCGTCAGGCAATTAAAACAGAGGCTGAGCCAATGAGAACTGTGTTAATTACAGGTGCAACATCAGGGATAGGGCAACAGCTGGCGACCGATTATGCAAAAGAAGGCTGGCTGGTTGTCGCGTGTGGCAGAAATGCGTCCCGCCTTGAAGCACTGAAAGCTTCTCATCCGGGGATCAGTACGCTGTGTTTTGATGTCACGCAATATGAAGCCGTGGCAGCCGCTTTTGCCACATTGTCAAATGTGCCTGATCTGTGGATTTTCAGCGCCGGTGACTGTGAATACATTGATAACGGACGGATAGACAGTGAACTATGCCAAAGAGTCATGGCTGTCAATTTCTTTGGTGTCGTCCACTGCCTGCAGGCTGCACAGGATTATCTGAAAAGCGGAAATCATGTTGCGGTGATCAGTTCTGTTGCCAGCGTGGTGCCATTGCCCCGCTCTGAGGCTTACGGGGCATCAAAAGCAGCACTTGACTACTTTCTCTCTGCACTACGGCTCGACTGGCATGAGAAGCATATTGATCTTTCTTTGATCTCACCGGGTTTTGTCGACACACCGCTCACACAGAAAAATACCTTTGCCATGCCGATGTGTATTTCCGTTCAGGCGGCATCAAAAGCGATTCAGGTCGCTTTGGCGAAGAGAAAGTCGCGGATTTTTTTTCCGCGTCTGTTTACCGGTATGTTGCGGTTTATCGGGCTGCTGCCGCATGACACTCAGCAATGGATTGTGCGTCGCTTAACCCGCACATAAGGACAATAAAAATGAAAATTGCAATTATCGGCTCAGGTATTTCAGGACTGACCTGCGGTTATCACCTCAGCCGTGATCATCAGGTGACGGTTTATGAAGCCAATGATTATATTGGGGGGCACACGGCAACCGTTGATGTGGAAGTGGATGGTCAGAATTATGCCGTCGATACCGGATTCATTGTCTGTAATGACAAAACATATCCCAATTTTATGCAGCTGATGGATGAACTGGCGGTGGAAAGAGTGCCGACCCAGATGAGCTTCAGCGTCAGTAACCAGAAGTCAGGTCTGGAATATAACGGGCATACCCTGCGCACGTTGTTTGCGCAGAAGCGTAATCTGTTCCGTCCGGGATTTTATGCCTTTATCTATGAGATTCTGCGCTTTAACCGTCTGGCGAAACGGTTTTACCGGACCCGGCTGAAGGAAGCCGAATCGCAGACGCTGGGAGAGTTTCTCCGGCAAAATCATTTCTCAGCGTACTTTGGAGAGCACTACATATTACCTATGGGGGCCGCAATCTGGTCTTCAACCATTGCCGACATGCGCGCGTTGCCGCTGGCCTTTTTTTTGCGTTTCTTTTTGAATCACGGTTTGCTGGATGTGACCGACCGCCCGCAGTGGTATGTGATTCGGGGCGGGTCGCGGACGTACATTGAGCCCATGGTGAAACATTTCAGAGACCAGATCCGGCTCAACAGCCCGGTGATATCGGTGAAACGCTTTGCAACCCATGTGGAAGTGATAACCGCAGAGACCCGTGAAAGATATGATGAGGTGGTTTTTGCCTGTCACAGTGATCAGGCCTGCCGCATGCTGGATGATGCCAGCCCGGCAGAGCAGGAAGTTTTACCGGCCATGGCTTATCAGGCGAATCAGGTGACATTGCATACCGACACATCGTTGCTGCCGAGAACCCCTGAAGCGTGGGCCTCATGGAATTACCTGCTTGGTGCGGATCCGTTGTCCGGACAAGGCTCACCGGATGAAGCAGAACGCCCGGTGCTGACTTACAACATGAATATTCTTCAGCATATTGATGCGCCTGTGACATTTTGTGTCAGCCTTAATAGTGACGCCCTGATTGATCCGGATAAAGTTTTGCAGCGTATGACCTATCATCACCCGGTCTTTAATGCGGCGGCGATATCTGCTCAGCAGAGAAAAGCTGAGATCAGCGGTGTGAACCGGAGCTGGTATTGTGGTGCGTACTGGTACAACGGATTTCATGAAGACGGGGTGAAAAGTGCGCTGGATGTGGTCAGAGGCCTGAATGAACTGGCTGCAATGCATTCACAGGGGGCAGCATAATGGAAGGATTGAACAGCCAGCTGATGATTGGCCGGGTCCGGCACCGGCGTCATGCACCCGTAGCGCACTCTCTGGATTATCCTTTATTTATGCCATGGATTGATCTGGACGAATTGCCTGTCCTCAGTAAAAAACTAAGGTTATTTGGTTTTCGCTGGTGGCATTGGGCCCGGTTCCGGCGGGAAGATTATCTGGGAACCGGCCCGTTGAAATCCGCTGTGATTGATTGTGTAAACCAACAGACTGGTGCAGCCCTGGTGCCTGATGAAACCCGCGTGATGGCACTGATTCACCTGCGTTATCTGGGCATTTATTTCAGCCCGGTAAATTTCTACTATGTTTTTGATCGTCAGGGGAACTGGCTGTATATGCTGGCTGAAGTCAGCAACACGCCCTGGAATGAACGGCATTATTACGTGCTGACGACTGACTCACAACGTACGGAGAACATTTGTCACCCCAAAGCATTTCATGTGTCTCCTTTTAATCCGGTGAATCAGACATATCGCTGGCGGCTGAAACGTCCGGGCCGGACACTCACGGTTCACCTTGAATGTATCCGGGATGAAACCGAGTTTGATGCCACCCTGAATATGAAAAGCACTACGTTTTCAGATAAACAATTTCTGAAACTGCTGGCAAAAACACCCATTGTTTCACTGAAAATTTTGTGGGGAATTTACTGGCATGCATTTCGTTTGTGGAGAAAAGGTGCACCAGTATATGACCATCCCTAGACCCCAACAGAACATGGAGAGAATGATATGACAGAGACGCTATTACCGGGTAAGGCAAAGGCAGTGTCCGGGATGGACTCCGGCGCAAAAGCAATTCTTTTTCGTTGTCTTGAACAGATTCAGACCGGTGCGCTGATCATTGAAGAAAGCTTCGCGCCAGCGGGTCACACTCATCAATATGTTTTCGGGGATGCGCACAATCAGCCTCTGCAAGCGCATATCTGTGTCGATCATCCCGGTTTATATAAACGCATTCTGAAAGGTGGCAGCATTGCAGCTGCTGAAGCTTATATTGATGGCTGGTGGGAAGCGGATGATTTAACCAAAGTAATGCATCTGATGGCTCAGAACCTGAACGCGCTTGATGCGTTTGAAGATCAATCGTCATGGTGGGTCACCCGGCTGTATAAGCTGGCCCACTGGCTGAAGAATAATTCGGTTCACCGGGCGAGAAAAAATATTCATGCGCATTATGATCTGGGTAATGAAATGTACCGGTTATTTCTGGATGAAAAGATGCTTTATTCGAGCGGGATTTTCCGGCATGACAACACGTCTCTTGAAGAAGCACAGGAACATAAGATGGGGCGTTTATGTGAACAGCTTCAGCTGAAAGCATCTGACCATGTGCTGGAAATAGGCACCGGATGGGGAGCGATGGCGGTCTATATGGCGAAACACTATGGTTGCCGGGTGACCACCACAACAATTTCTGATGCCCAGTATGATTACGCCAAATCCGCTGTGAAAGCCGCGGGAGTGGAAGAACAGGTCACTTTGCTGAAGCAGGATTACCGCTGTCTTGAAGGACAGTTTGATAAGCTGGTGTCGATTGAAATGATTGAAGCGGTCGGTAAAGCTTATCTGCCGGTGTTTATTCAGCAATGTCATTCACTGATTAAACCGGGTGGACTGATGGCGTTACAGATGATCACGATTGCGGACCAGCGGCTGGATTACTATGCACGCAATGTGGATTTTATTCAAAAGTATGTCTTTCCCGGTGGTTTTCTGCCCTCGGTGACTGCCTTACTGACACAAATGACCCGGCACAGCCGCATGGTGGTCCGGGATATTAAAGATATTGGCCTGGATTATGCGACCACACTCAATCACTGGCGGGAGCGGTTTGAATCGCGTCTGGAGGAGGTCAGGGCACTGGGTTATGACGAGTCGTTTATCCGGATGTGGCGATATTACCTGTGCTACTGCGAAGGAGGATTTTTATCGCGGGGGATCAGTACCGTGCAAATGACGTTTGAGAAGCAACAATGAAGCCGGTCAAAGCATCTGAACTGGTATTAGTCTCACTGATTTTTCAGGGGATCTGGCTGATTGCGGTGCTCGGTCAGTCGCGATGGCAAACTGAGTTATGGGCAGTTTTGATGATCGCGGTGTTATGGCTGTGGCGGTATCGTAAATCGGTGTTGCTGACTGGCCGGCGGGTGTTGGCCATGGGATTGATGATCGACGGATTGAACATTGTCTTTGGTATTCTGGTGTTTTCTGTTTCCGGTTTCCCCGGCTGGCTCGCCGCGCTTTGGGTAGCCTTTGCCTGCTACTGTGGTTATCTGGTGCCTGTTTTACAAAAGTGGCCACTGCCATTTGTGATTTTGTTTGGTGCCAGTTCCGGTATGGCAAGTTACTACGCCGGAATGCGGCTTGGTGCAGTCGGGTTGAGTTACTCACTGCCGGTCACGTTAAGTATTCTCTGGCTGGAATGGGGAGTGATTATTTATGCGGTACTTAAAATCCATGCGGAACAAGATGACAGCCTGCATGCAGAGAGCCACCGGTCTGCTGACTAGATTGTGGTTTGTTTTTCTCCGGATTACCTTTGTTTTCACCGGAATTACCCCTGTTTTCACCGGGATTACCCTTGGTTTTGCAGGCAATTCTTTTGCCGGTGATATCCGTCAGAGTCAGGTCGCTGTCAATGACAGTGCTGCAGTGACAGGCTGGCAGCACTGGCCGGCGGTAGGGAAAGCAAACCTGCGCTGGTTTATATTTCATGTCTATACTTCAGAGCTGCGAAGTGAAAACGGCCGCTTTTACGAGAACAAACAACCCGTGGTGCAAAATCTGGCCCTGCAGATCACTTATCACCGCGATATTGATGCGAAAGATTTGTTAGCAGCGACGCAGGAACAATGGCTGCACCTTGGGTACAACAAAGCAGATATCGGGCTCTGGAGTCAGGTTCTGTCTGACATTTTTCCTTCTGTCAGCGAAGGAGACGAGCTGAGCTTTGTGATTGAAAATCAGCAGGGCACGTTTTATTACCGGAAGTCGTCACAGGCTGACTGGCAACTTCTGGGAGCGATTCATGAGCCATCATTCAGTGATGCATTTCTTTCCATTTGGCTTTCACCGGCGACTGAATATCCGCAGCTCCGGCAGCAATTAATCGGGGGTTTACATGAACATGATATGGGGTAAATGGCATCACCTGTACAAGATGACATTGCAATGGCTGGCAGAACAATGGTCGACAAAACAAGGGCTGACACAACAGTGGGGCAAGGTCATCCGCTGGACAGGGATGGTTTTTCTGGCGTCAGTACTTTCCGGGTGTTCAGCCGAACTGGATGAGTATCAGTCACAGTCTCCTGCTTTCGATTTGTTTGGGTATTTTGAAGGTGAAACCCGCGCCTGGGGGATGGTGCAGGATTATACCAACAAGCAAACCCGGCGGTTTTATGTCTCTCTGACAGGGACTGTCAAAGGCGATACCCTGGTGCTTGACGAACAGTTTGTTTACGATGATGGTGAAAAGGATACCCGGGTGTGGACCATTGAGCGTTTGCCTGATGGTCGTTACCGGGGAAAAGCGGATTACATTATTGGTGTCGCTCTTGGGCAGGAAAAAGGGAACGCGCTGCGCTGGCAATATGATTTTCTGCTGAAATACGGGGAAGGCAGTGAAATGACGGTTTCATTTGATGACTGGCTTTACCGGCAGGACGCACATCATGTGTTTAATCTGACCAGTATCCGGAAACTGGGTATCGAAGTCGCGACAGTGACTTTGTTTTTCCGCAAAGAAACATTTTGAGCCACGTGTGGAATCAGATGATACCAATCTGGAAAATAAACTGATGATCTGGATGTGTCTGGTGGAGCAAACATGCAAGGGCATGGATGCCCTTGTTTAAGCGCCTTTCTTATCAACAAAAAGGGATGGCTTGAGCGGTTTGCGGAACCAGATATATCCAGATCAGAAAATGACTTAGAATGGTATGATATGTTCATTCTGTTTGGTCTCATCTAGAGCGTGCTCTAGTAAACAGCCGGCAAAAAAAGACCCGGATTCACACCGGGTCAAAGACATGTATAAACTGATGTCGATTCAATCGTTTACTCAGCGGTTTTTTCCGGATTGGTTTCACCGAAAGTTTCCACCGGCTTCGCGACGATATTCCGGTTTTCCTGATTCACTTCGGTCAGAATAACCGGCAGTACATCACCCAGTCTGAAAACCACATGATTATCAATGATGATCTGACCACTGTCGCCGTTACAGGTAATTCTTTCTTTATTATCAAGAATCAATGCGCCCGGAACGAAGATAGTCGCGCCATTTTCTAACAATCGAGCCCGGAGTCCGGCCCGGTTAATATCAAAGATTTCCGCCTGAAACTGCGTTTGTTTTTGCGGCTCTTCTGCCAGAGTTCTGGCGTACAGCCAGTCGCTCACACTTCTCTCGGCAATTTTGTGATGTTTACGATGCAGTGACAGTTCTTCGCCGACCTGTTCATCAGGTGTCTGAATCGGGGCTTTCCCCATCATATGAGCCTTCAGCAGGCGGTGGTTGATCATATCGCCGTACTTACGGATCGGGGAGGTCCATGTCGCATAAACATCCAGACCCATAGCAAAATGCTGTGCCGGCTGATTACCGATTTCACTGTAACTCTGGAATTTACGCACCCGGTTATCAAGATACATTGTGTCCTGTGCGGCCAGCCAGCGGCGTAAAGCGGAGAAACCGTCCAGTGTCGCCAGAACTTCTGCTGTTTGTCCTTCCAGTCCGTGCTCTGCGACCAGATCGACGACATCCTGAACTTTCTCTGGCTTAAAGCCGGCATGGGTATTAAATACACCGGTACCGAAGCTTTCTTTTAAGACTTTCCCGGCACAGACGTTTGCGGTGACCATCGCTTCTTCAACCAGGCGGTTCGCGCTGCGGCGGGAATCAGCATGAATGGCGATGACGTCGTTATCTTCACTCAGCTCAAAACGGTAATCCGGGCGATCCGGGAAAACAACAGCGTGAGTTTCGCGCCAGCCGGCACGGGCTTTCGACATGTCATACAGATCACGAACGACCTGTGCGATCGTTTCGTCCGGGGTCCACGCGTCTGAAGTGCCATTTTCCAGCCAGTCTGAAACATGTTCATAAACCAGCCGGGCGTGTGATTTGATATTGGCAGCGAAGAAACGGATATCATCGCCAATCGTACCATCCTGCGAGATGGTGACCTGACAGCACAGCGCCGGACGGATTTCACCTTCAATCAGAGAGCAGAGGTTATCGGCCAGCTCACGCGGGAGCATAGGAATGTTGCGTCCCGGCAGATAGATGGTAAAGCCCCGTTCGCGGGCAACTTTATCCATGGAATCGTCCGGAGTGATGTAAGCGGTTGGGTCAGCAATGGCGATAGTCAGTTCAAAATCACCATTGTCTTTACGCTGAGCAAACAGCGCATCATCCATATCTTTGGTGGATTCACCGTCGATAGTGACAAATGGCGTTGCAGTCAGGTCGGTCCGTTGCAGATCCGCGTCGTCTTTCTGTTCCCAGTTTTCAATCCCGTCAGGTTCATGATTTGGTAAATCGTTTTCGGCCAGCGTGACCCACCATGGCGCGATTTTATCGTTGGCATCAGTAATCTTTTCACTGATTTCAACGAAAAAGCCGTTATCACCTTTCAGCGGGTGGCGGATCAGATGCGCGACAACCCAGTCACCTTCTGCAAATTGTTCCGGATTCACCCCTTTTTTGGTTTTTGCCTTCAGAGGCTGCTTTTTCAGTTGCGGATGATCCGGTGCAACATTCAGTTTACCTTTATAAAGTTTTATCCGGCCGATAAAACGGGTTAAAGAAGGTTCAATCAGTTCTTGAGGTTCTGCGACTTCCCGTTCTTTTTCCGTACGGATAATGGCAACCACTTTATCCCCGTGCATGGCTTTTTTCATATATGGCGGCGGGATAAAGAAACTGGTTTTACTGTCGACTTCCAAAAAACCGAATCCTTTATCGGTCGCTTTAATCAAGCCTTCTTTTTTAGGAAGATTTTCCTGGATTTGTTGTTTTAGCTGGGCTAACAGTGGGTTATCTGAAAACATCTTTATAAATTAAACCTTTGATTTCTGTCGGGAAACTGCCATTCCCCAAAATCTCCCCAAATTCCGCCCCAAGAAGAATGAGACTGAATGTATACAGGGCGTTTGAGTTGGGGCTATTTTTCAATAAAAGTGTTACTACGCAATACGGTGCCACATAGTAACTGGTAATTGGATGAAAGTATATCCATGTTCCTGACTATCATCGGATGTGTCAATTACCGGTGGCAGGTGCCTGTGCATCCGGCTTGTCATGCCGGTTCTGGTGATTTTTTGTCATTTTTATGACAGGAGGTGTATATATAAAGTGCTCAATTCGAAAAATATGTGATGAAATTCAATTTTTTCTGGCTTTTTTTATGCGTTTAGGGAATAATCCGCACCCTGTTTATGTCCCTTGCCGCTTTCAGACGAAGTTTAATCTTAAGTAATTATAGAAAGGAATCTATCCTTAACCGGGTGAGAATGGGTAAAGCGTATGGGGCTATGTGTTATTTATTTTACTGACTGGGAACCCCATGCAAGAAAATCAAATTCAATTCCGCGATCTGTCTTTAACTGATGAAATCCTGTCCGCTCTGGATGGAATGGGTTTTGTCTCCCCAACGCCAATTCAGGCGGCAGCAATTCCTTTCCTTCTGGAAGGACGTGATGCACTGGGTAAAGCACAGACGGGTACGGGAAAAACTGCCGCATTTTCACTGCCTTTACTGAATAAACTCGATCTGAATCAGCACAAACCACAAGCTATTGTCATGGCGCCAACCCGCGAGCTGGCTATTCAGGTTGCTGCGGAAATCAAAAATCTTGGTAAAAACATCCATGGTCTGAAAGTACTGGAAATCTACGGTGGTGCTTCTATCGTTGATCAAATGAGAGCGCTCAGATCTGGCGCGCACATTGTTGTCGGTACACCGGGCCGGGTGAAAGACTTGATCAGCCGTGACCGCCTGCATCTGGACGAGTGTCATACATTTGTGCTGGATGAAGCGGACGAAATGCTCAAAATGGGTTTTGTAGACGATGTGACCTGGATTATGGAACAGGCACCTGAATCTGCACAGCGTGTTTTGTTCTCTGCAACAATGCCACCGATGGTGAAAAACATTGTCGACCGCTTCCTGCGTGATCCGGCGAAAGTCGATGTTGCAGGAACCAATCAGACGGTTGCCAAGGTTGAGCAACAATTCTGGGTGGTGAAGGGCGTAGAAAAAGATGAAGCAATGGTTCGTCTGCTGGAAACGGAAGAAACGGATGCGTCGATCGTGTTCGTCCGCACCCGTCAGGATACGGAACGTTTGGCGGACTGGCTGTCTTCCCGTGGTTTTAAAGCAACTGCGCTGCACGGTGATATTCCTCAGTCATTGCGTGAGCGTACCGTTGAACACATCAAGAAAGGTGTGACCGATATTCTGGTTGCGACTGATGTCGTTGCACGTGGTCTGGATGTGCCGCGGATTACACACGTATTTAACTACGATATTCCTTTCGATGTTGAATCCTATATTCACCGGATTGGCCGTACTGGCCGTGCCGGAAGAAAAGGTAAAGCAATTCTGTTGGTGCGCACCAATCAGATTCGTATGCTGCGGACGATTGAACGCGTGACCCGTTCCTCGATGGAAGAGATCCAGCTGCCGCACCGTGATAAAGTCGCGGAAGCGCGTTTGGTGAAACTGAGCCAGGAACTGGATATCGAAAAAGAACATAAAGTATTGGATCGCTTTGAATCTTTAGTGGATAAACTGAAGAGCACGCTGGATATTGATGCGGGCACACTGGCTGCGATGTTACTGAAACGTCAGCAGGGCAAGCGTCCTTTATTCTATATCGGTGAAGATCCGATGATTGCTGAAATTGAGCGTGAAAAACAACGTCGCCGTGAAAGAAGAGAAACGGGTGGCCGGGATGGCAGAAAAGGCCGTACTTTTGCTCAGGGTGACTGGGAGACTTATCAACTTCAGGTTGGCCGTGAGCAGGGCGTTCAGGTCAAAGATATCGTTGGCGCACTGGCAAACGAACTGGGTTTGGGTAAGGGCTCAATTGGTGCGATTAAACTGGCACCGACACATACATTTGTTCAGTTACCAAAAACTATGTCATCTGACGTCACACGTAAACTCGGTAAATTACGCATTCGCCAGAAGAGTGTGGGTGCTGTGGTTTGTGATTTCAATGATTTCCGCGAGTCCCGTGAATCACGCGGTGGCGCGGGTCGTCGTGATGGAAATCACAGTGGCGGACGTCGTGAAGGTGAACGCCGCTTTAACGGTAATCGTGAAAATGGTAATCGCGACGGTGAGCGTCGTTTCGACCGCAACCGTGGCGGTGATAACCGGGGTTCATACCGGGGTGAGCGCGGACACAGCCGTCCTGCACGCCGGGCTTAAGACCGGTTCAAATCAATATTGATGAGAAAGGGACGCTTCGGCGTCCCTTTTTTGTGCTGTGATCTTCAAATCACAGTCTGTACCGGCTATGAATTGCGCTGAACAGATCCCATGCTCAAAACAGATCACATATTCAAAGCAGATCCTGGTGCTGTTGCTCAAACACAGCCACAGACCATGCCGGGACAGACAGCTGGTTTTCTTCAACGCTGGCGGTGGTTTGTCCGTGAACCGCAATTGAATCAGAGCCCGCCAGCTGAGAAATGGTATGCAGCGTATAGCCGGTAGCATCAAATCCTGCGTAGTCGCTGACGGCTGACGGGGAAGCATTAATCACCACCACAAGACCGTCTCTGTCGGGATCGATGCTGTTGTCATGCAAATTGCCACTGTTATCGATTGCCATGACAATCAGGCCGGGAATCTGATCCGGACCGGTGTTACAGAATCTGACCCGGCGTTTGATCTCGCTGCCTTTACCTAAGCTGAACAGCCCGGAAGAGGCGCGCAGGGCAACCAGCTCGCGGAAATAACGATCCATCGCGGCGATATTGTCCGGCGACGGTTGGGCATTGTCTCCGGCATTGTGCAGAATCTGTTCTATCATGGACCAGTTACTGCCATCTTTATCTTCACGCGGCAAACCTGTATTCCAGTTATTATCATTTTTGGTGAAATCTACCTTATTGAACCAGTCGCCGGAATCGTAAGAATCCCGCTGCATTGATTTGGAGCGTAACAGCTCGCTGCCCATATGAATGAACGGAATTCCCTGGCCGAGAATTGCTGTGGCGAGGCTGACGGCTTGCATCCGGGTGCGGGTCGCTGTGCTGACGTCATACGCAATCTTATATTGGTTGTTGTCCCACAGCGTTTGATTATCATGTTTGGACACATAGTTTTGCACTTCCCATGCATCCTGCGCATATCCGGCAGGCTGGCCGTTGTAATCCACTTCAGCCCCTTTCACCGCTTTACCTGTGCTGTCAGTGAACTGATAATCTTTGAGATTTCCGGCCATCCCAAGCCGGACCAGATCGGCCAGATGCAGCGCGGTCGCTTTCAGAGCCGGTGTTTGTGTATTGAGATCGTTGACCTGAACATACACACCATTGCCGAAGCCCTGATTGAGGCGCAGATCCTGATCACTGTCGAATGGTCCTCCGCCCCGCACGGCATCCCGCAGGCGGTCAGAAAAAGATCCTATGCCGGTGCCACCGAGGTTAGCCTGTGTCGCTTGTTGAAACATCTGGTCATCTGCGACTTCACCGAAGTTCCAGCCCTCGCCGTAGAAGTAAACCTGCGGATTAATTTTTCTGGCGGCAGCCAGCGTTTGCTGAATCTGTGCCAGTGGATGATGGCCCATGAGATCCCAGCGGAATGCATCAATCTTGTATTGTTTGACCCAGACGGAAATGGAATCATCAATCAGCTTGCCGAACATTTTATTTTCCGGTGCCGTGTTGGAACAACAGGTTGATTGTTCAACCGCGCCGGTTATTTCATTCAGCCGTTGGTAATACCAGGGCACAATCCGATCAAGGACGGAGGTATCTGCAATCCCGGAAGCATTGGTGTGATTATAAACCACGTCCATAATCACATTCATACCGATATCCTGTTTGATTGCCATCACCATGTCACGGAACTCCTTAATGCGGGCCATGCCTTCCGCATCTGTGGCATAAGAGCCTTCCGGAACGGTGTAATGAAACGGGTCGTAGCCCCAGTTAAACGCATCAATATTGCGGACATGGCTGTTGAGTCGCTGCACGACCGCATTGTCTTTGTGATCGGTTTCTGCCAATGCCTGAAAGACCGATGCTAACGTCTCATCGCTGGTGCAGTAATGGCCAAAGTCCGGATCATTCTGAATTGTGCCATCCAGCTGGCACAAAAAAGAAAACCGGGTATCTATGGTCGCAATCTGGCTGGGATCTTCATTGATGGTTGCGATATCAAAAACCGGCAACAGATGGAGGTGCGTTACCCCTGCTGCTGAAAGCGCTTTGAGGTGTTCTGCCGGGACTGAATCTGCCTGAGTGAACGCCAGATATTTGCCGCGGTATGCGGGGATGGTTGAAGTGTCGGTCGCAGAAAAATCCCGTACATGCGCCTCATAGATAACCATACGGGCCGGGTTATTCTGCGCATGAGGTGCGGTCAGAGCATCCCAGCCTGCGGGTTTCAGTGCCGGGTCCGACAAATCAACCACCTGACTGTATTGAGAATTCATAGACAGGCTCAGCGCGTACGGGTCTGAAACTTCGTCAGTGTGAATTTGTTGGGTGGCCGGATGGTAAACTGTCACCTGGTAGCGGTAGAAATCACCGGCTGTCAGGGCGGTCTGTTCTGCCACCCAGCTGCCTGATGTGCGGTCAAAATCCATTTGAATGGCTGCCTGCGCCTGTTTACCGGCTGTGTAAGGAATCAGCTTGACATCTTGTGCCGTCGGGGCCCATAAGCGGAATGTGGTACTGCCGTCATCGTTGATGATCGCGCCATATTCAAGCTGAGTTGCGGCTTTTGCATACAGGGCATCCAGTGCACCGGCTGGCTGGACCGCAGTCGCCAGAATAACACCACTGGCATCACTGGCCGTCACGATGAACTGATCTTTGAGCAGGTCTTTGAGTGACAGCCCATGGGCTGAAAAATCAAAACTGAACCCGGTGAAGTTCTCCCGGAGATGCGGTTTGGTGGTTTGCCATCCGGTATCGCTGTGCCGGGTTGATGCAATTTTTCCGCTGGCACCGGATACAGTTTTAGTCTGGCTGTCATAACTCAGCGCACCATCTTCAGAATAATACAGTGTGACTTTGGTCGCGTCAGGCCGGTTCACCAGCAACGTTTGCGCATCGGCAAAGATTGCACTGGCACCGCTGAGCTGAACCTGTCCGTCGGGATGATGTGAGAGCGCCTGATAATACACGGTGTCTGTCCCTTTAAAAATAAAGCCAATCAGTCCGATGGCTGTAGTTTTATCAAATTCAAATTTCAGATCAGCCGTCTGATAGTCGCCACTGGTTTTATTATTCGCAATCAGATGAATACACGGGCTGATTTCTTCCGTCCTCATTGGTGTTGGTGCCCTTGTTGAACGGACCGGGATATCCCAGTAAGCGCCGTAAGTCTCGCTGTATCCCGTTGGTGTGATCCCCGGCCATGTCGTATCACTTCCATTAAAACTAGTACAATTTGTGTCGTTCCAGAGATGCAGAGTGAAACTATTTATATCATTATCACTACTGTTGACGTAAATACGGGCTGTGTTCTCCGGAACGGCTCCCTGAGGAATCAGTTCCGGGTAAACCGCAGCGACACCCTGGCGGGTGTACACCGCGTGGTTTGTATCGGTCTGGGTGAAATCAAGCGTGGCATTGAAGTCACCCAGTGGTTTTTCTCCGCCAATCCGCGGGATGAAATTGATACACTGTGTTTGATCGTCAGTGACGTCTAAGTCCCAGTACGCACCATATCGGGCATCGACACCGTCCGGAGACAGACCTTTTGTCCAGTCAGCGGCGTCCGGGTTGCCGGCGGCATAAGCATGACAGTGGTCATCATTCCAGACATACAGTGTTGCCTGATCATAAAGATCGTCCTCCGCTTTGTAGTACACCCGCTCAGCGTTGCGATGCGCCGGTTGAGCGGAAATCTCAGTGTCTGATGAATGGCATCCGTTCAACAGCCCGGCAAGCAACAGGGGGATGATGATCGGGCCGCCGTTGGCAGGCCATATGTCTCTGACCTCAAATAGTCTGTGTAAGAATCGGTTGTACACGTGTTTATCCCATAACATGGTGATTGATACGCATCATCCTAAAAATGTTCTGTCGCTACTGAATGTGACCGGGGCAGGTGTTGTTTTTTTTCAGATGATGAATCAATTATTTAGCGGGATTTATCACTGTATGCAGGTTGAACCTGTATGGCACTGCGCATGGATTGCAGGCGTATCCGGATGGTGGAGATGAGGCGTGAAAAGGCGCAGGCTCCGCCCCGGAGCTTTCTGGTTTAGAGCTTTCTGGTTTAAGAGAGCTCTGGTTTAAGAGAGCTCTGGTTTAAGAGAACTCAGCTTTAGGACCACTCTGTTTTGGATCATCCTGCTTTCTTTTGGGGGTACTGGTTTCTCTTTGGTTTTACCGGGAAATCCGGCGATTAACCCAATTTATGTGGCAAGATTCCGGCTAGTATATTACCGGGTACAATCCGCAATTGTCCGGAATAAAAGGAGCACAACGTGTCAGTGATTCATCGTCAGATCCGTCAGGATATGCAGAAATTGATTGATCAACTTTCCACTCATGATTTGCCTGCTGTCAAGGCGGTCGATCAGGTTTGGGAAGATTTGAATCAGTTGCAACTTCAATATCAGATTGAGATCGCTCATCTCCGCTTCCAGGATGAGACCGATCAGCTGAATGAAACCATAACCATCAAAAACCGGGGAACTCTGATTGCCGATTTGTCCGGCTGGACCATTGAAGCCGGTTCACCCCATCAGATTTACACTTTTCCTGAACACTCGTTGCTGCATCCACACCAGCAATTTGTTGTTCACACGTCGGGTGAACATACACATAGTTTTCAGTTCCATCATCCGATCTGGAATAACCGGGGGGATCTGGCAACGTTGAAAAATCATCAGGGAGATGTGGTGTGTTATTGGGCCTACGGCCAACATGCGCATTCAGATGTGGTGATTAGCCGGATCAAGGCCGACGGTCATGAGGGCCGGGGAGAGGGCGATGAGTTTATTGAAATCGTCAATATCTCGGAACATATCGTTGATTTGAGCGACTGGCAGGTGACATCTGTCCGCAATCAAACAACCTTCACTTTTCCGCCGGGGAGTAAGCTTCGTCCCGGAGCCTCACTGAAGATTTTTACGGATAAAACGACGTTAGCTGAGAATGAATATAGTTTTAACAGTCACCGTGCTCTCTGGAATAATCAGGGCGGTGGTGCTGAACTGATTGATTATCTGGGCTGTATGGTCTCTGTTTATCAATATTGATTTTAACGCTGCTTGCTGCCGGTAAATTTTGGCGGCCTCCCGCTTTATCCTTCCCTGAAACCGGGGGAGGATTTTTTATTTTTATTGATTTTTTACATACGGTATTTACCCATGGTCATTATTCCTTTCTGTTCCTGCTGTCTGCCTGAATGAGCTGGTATGAGAAAGACAGATTCAGTTGCATAGATTCACCAGAAAAGCTCCCTGATTTCACGGAGATAGCCCGCCGGTTTTCACCAATAATAAACCTCAGAAATTGGGTAAATCACTTTACTCATCATGACGTGATATCACGTTTGTACACCAGCAAGCTAGCGATAGCTTCGTCACTTCTATACAGGAGAAAATTATGCCAAGTACAGTAGATGGTTCAATTACTGATTCTGTCACTCAGGTGAATACAAAAGTATTGGGTGATACACCTGCAACTGCGATGGGTAATCTGATGATGCCAACCAGTCAGTCGCTCAGTGTTGCAGCTCAAAACCTCGTCACAGGTCAGCAACAAGCCAACGTGATGTATCAGGCTGCGACCGTGCAGGGAATCAATGCGTTAATGAATACGGGTGAAGCAGTGACAGGTTCTGTGACTGAAAACATCATTACACGCCGCTAAGGCTTATTTGTCTCATAAATCATACTAATCAATAAGGAAAATTATCATGCCAAATTATGTGAATGAAGCGATTACAGACTCCGTGACTCAGGCGAATACCAAAGTGCTGGGTGACGTGCCTGCAACTGCGATGGGCAACCTGATGATGAGCACCAGCCAGTCATTAGGTGTGGCAGCACAAAACTTAACGATGGGACAGCAACAAGCCAATGTGATGTGGCAGGCTGCGACTGTTCAGGGCATTAATGCATTGATGAATACTGGTGAAGCTGTGACGGGTTCCGTCACTGAAGGCATTATCCAGGGCCGTTAACCCGGACTTCCCGTCACTAATATGAATCAATAAGGACCAAAATCATGCCAGATTTAGTCAATTCAGCGATTACAGACTCAGTGACACAAGCAAATACGGAAGTACTGGGGGATGTACCGGCAACTGCGATGGGTAACCTGATGCTGAGCACCAGTCAGGCACTGAGCATTGCTGCTCAAAACCTGATCACCGCGCAGCAACAGGCCAATATCATGTGGCAGGCCGCCACCGTGCAGGGGATTAATGCACTGATGAATACCGGAGAAGCTGTTACAGGGACAGTCTCTGAAGGCATCATCATGCGGCGGTAACCCGTTATTTCCGCAACCGTAACTATCGATCAATAAGGACAATATTATGCCAGATACAGTCAATGGCGCGATTACAGACTCTGTAACGCAAGTGAATACCAAAGTTCTTGGTGATGTACCCGCAACCGCAATGGGAAATCTGATGATGAGTACCAGCCAGGCGCTGGGCATTGCGGCACAAAACCTGACCACAGGTCAGCAACAGGCGAATGTGATGTGGCAGGCCGCAACCGTTCAGGGCATCAATGCGCTGATGAACACCGGTGAAGCGGTGACAGGTAAGGTTTCCGGCAATATTATTGCTGGCCGGTAATCATGATTCAGAGTTCAGAGGGTGAAGCCTCTGAACTTCTTTTTCAGTCAGGTATATCTTTTTCAGTCAGGTATATCTTTTTCAGTCAGGTAAAAGGAGTCCGTTCATGGGAGCAGGACAGGATCATTCACCAGAACCCGGTCAGGGTGATATCAAAAAGGACAGGGAACAAACGGCCAATATTGCTGATAAGTCACTGGCGCAGTCCGGCGCACTGGCTGTGCAGGATGCGGCGAACTCTTATCGCGATATGAATACCCTGTTGACAACGGCCAGCGGTGTCGCACTGGCGAACTTTATCGAAACCGGAGATGCACAGTATCTCAAAGCATTAGATACGATCAATCATCAGGCTCAGGCATCAAAAAATAACTTTATCGATTTATATATGCAGGTCAATCAGGCCCGGCAGGGCAACCAGAAAAACAGCGATTTGGACAAAGCCGCCAAAAAAGAGGACGGTAATCCTGCAGAAACAGGAACAGTTGTTAAAGATTAATTATTTTGGAGAATAATCATGGGAAATGAAACTCAGGTTGACGATGACTGTTTGCCGGAAAAACAATATGCGCCGGAAAACTATTCACTGGATATGGTCGATACGATTTTTGCAGATACGCTTTCCAGAGGCATGCAAAATGCGATTGTCTCCCAGCAAAATGCACAAATGGCGTCTTCCAGTGCCGTGACCAGTGCCTGTGCCCGGATTCTTCAGGCTCAAGCGAAAATTGCGGCAAAAAAAACTGAAGATGAAGCGCAAGACAAACCCGCAGAAGAGGGAGGCGTGAATAAACAGAATGTGTGTAAGAAAAAAAAGAGACAGTGGCTGTAGCTTCCCCTGAAACTACCGCCAAACCACGATCAATGCATACACTGTTGGGACTCGGGCTGGTGCTTTCTCTGGTGCTGGTCAGCCTGAGTTCCCTGATCGTCTGACATCGGTGACATGCCAGACAAGGAAGAGGAAATATGATGACAGCCGGGCCGACGCAACCAACCAATGAACCAACAAATCACGCTGCCGATCGCGGGGAACATCCGCAGGAGCGGTCTGAACAGACAACACGGACAGATTCACACGAAGAATCCGGCCGCTATACACCCCGCAATGCATCACGGGTCTCCGGGATGAAACTGCCGGAGGTTGATTTTGAAGCTTTTCAGTCTTCATTGTATGAACAAATTAATACATTACACCAGCAGCTCATCGAGATGCGGGCGACACAAGAAGCGCATCTGTCGGAATTGATGACACTGCAATCAGAGCAGAGAGACGCCCTGAACAGCATGTTTGGTCCGGCCGCTCAGTCTGCGGAAAATCATCAGACCGGGGAGCCGGACACTGAACAGAATGATGGATGATCCCGGTGGCATGATGGCCGGGGTTTTGTTGCAAAAATTGAGAAAAAATCGCTGCACGCCGGCGATTTTTTTGTGCCTGGCGACTGTTTCACGGATTGCAGCAACCTTCACACTCAAGCGTATTTTGTTACATTTTTTTTTAACGTTGGATTGGCTGTTTTTCCAGCATTGTCCATGATTGATTATCAGGATAATTAACAGGCAGGCTTCATGCGGTTTCAACATACGATTCAACCCAAAATGGTGATTATCGGCATTTATTTGTTATTGTTCCCGTTTCTTTTATCTGCTCAGCCCACGCTGAAAATATCCTCTCCAAACGTGCCGCCCTTTGTGTATCAAAAAAGTATCCCATTTTACGGATGCGGGCTCGGATGTGAAATTGTGCAAGAAGCGTTTCGGGCGGTATCACTTCAGTCTGAGGTTTATATTGTTCCCCTGACCCGTGCAGTCTGGTCAGTGATCGAAAACAAGAGCACGGCAAGTCTGGGTTTTTATCAGTGGTTTAAAGCCGAAGGTTTTGCTTCAGAGGTTGAAAAAGTCGATATTTTAGCCATGAATCTGACGCTGTTTTATAAAAAAAAGCATTTTCCTGACGGATTTGAGTTTCATCAGTTTGCCGATTTATTGCCTTATACGATCAGCAGTGTCCGGGGCGGTGTTTTTACGGATGCTTATGAAAAGGCCGGCCTGAATGTGTCTTACAGTTCCCGGATTGAACAAAATATCATGAAACTGGAGGCAGAGCGGGTTGATCTGGCAGTGATTGCTGAATTGTCTGGCTGGCAAATTATCCGTGATCGGTATCCTGAACAAATCGATAGTTTTGCGACGATTGAAAATCCGGTGGCGACAGACTTCATGTCGGTGATGTTCAGAAAAGAAGATGAGCAGCTAAGAGCTGAATTTTTGCGGGGGTTGAAAACAATTGCCGCGAATGGCACCTACCAAATGATCATGACAAAATATTATCAGCGTGCGGGCATAGATACCGGACGTATCCGCCAGGATATGCCTGAATATCTGAGGGTGCCCGAAGCAAAGCAATAATTATTGATTTTAGACGGAAAACAGGATGCATCCGGAACAGCAGATATCCGGCGCATTCTGCCGGAATTACCGGGCTTTAATCAGCCAGTAAACAAAGGTATTGACCGGGCGGATTTCCGTCTGGCTGATATATGGGTCTGATGGCTGAGTAATCCGATCTGTATTGAAAGTCTCATTCGTCGCCGAGATAGCACTGCCTGCAGGCGGGTCGGACGGCGTGACCATGCCGGAACCTTTATGTTGGTACGCATGCTGATGGTTAATGAGCGCATAATCCTGACGCGAACCGACCTGATTGGTGCCGCCATGTTTCGGGGCGGTCCGGTGTTCTGTACTACCGGAGAAGTGAGTGCCGTCATCCACACCTCTTAAAAATGTACCCTGATAATCCGGCACCGCAAAGGTTGTTTTGCCATCGCCGCCATAGCGGTTTTGCAGCGCAGCAAACAGCGCGGGATAGACGGCAATGTCGACGGTGGCTCCATTGCACAGTAGCCAGTCAAATGGCCGGGGCGTCTTGGAAGGATTCGTTTCTATCACACCGGCATAAGCAATCACAGCCCCGGCCGGGCTGAATGGGCAGGCTTGTGTCGCCGCAGACGACACCACAATGCCGCTTTCCTGACTATCGTTCATGGTCTAAATAATCCTCCAGATCCCGCTGATGGTCATCACCTAACACGGCCATGGTGGTTGGCAAAGTGATATACCAGTCATGCCCCCGGTTATCCTGTTCAGACCGGGGCAGATTAAAGCGCTTATAGTCGGCTGTGATCGCTTCTGAATGGCGGTTCACCGGCGTGTATTGTTCTTCACCATGCCATATTTTCCCGGTATCGAGGAAGTATAAAAACCGCAGCACATGATTCTCCTGCACCGGGATATAGAGCCTCGCCTGCGTTGCTGTCAGAAAATCTTTCAGATACAACGGCGCATCTAAAGCGGCTACCAGTTCAGCCGTTGGTTTGAGTGTGTCCGGATCAGCCGGTGAACCGTTGTATAAAGCAATACAGAGATTTTCCCAGTCCAGTACGCTGCTGGCATACTGCTCGAAAGGCATGGGCTCATGGGGATAAGACAGATCATCACCGATTTTGTCCATCGCCTGATGATAAAGCGCCATCATGCCCTGATGGATGACATAGTTTTTCATCAGCGAACGGGTCATCGGTGTTGCAGCGCGTTGCAGTAATTTTTCTGCCTCTTTCCGGCGTTGCAGATAAGTGTCGAGCTGCTTTTGGTAACCCGCTTGCAACGCCTGATACACATCAAACTGCCAGCGGGCAAATATTGAGGGCAGGCAGGTACATTCTGCGCTGACCTGTATTGTATATTGCACGGGTAAGGCGGGTGAAGTCTCACTGCTGGCCGCAGGTGGTGTGGCCAAAACCGAAACCGGGATATCACCGCACTGTGGCGGTGTGTCTGCGCCCGGTTTTGCCGGGAATGTCCAGGTGCCGGAGGCGGATGTCCTGACTTGTCCGGCCACATTGACCTGATACTGATAACCTTCAGCCGCAGACAGGCCGACTGTCACTTTCGTGGCCTGATAGCCATCCGGCACCGGCATCATCAGCGTTGTCGCCATTTTGTCACTGCTTTGAGTCAATGACCGGACACAAGTCGCTGCCGGTGGCTGAGGCAGGTCTGAAACCTCAAACTGGACCGCCAGCGATAAATAGTCCGGACACATCGCGGGTTCTGGCGTTTTCGTTTTTGTCTTGCCTTTTGAGTTTGCAGCAGGGGTTGCAGAACAGTCTGGCTGAATGGCATGAAAGTCATTGACGCCGCATTCAGCCAGAGTTTGAGGTGGTTTCAGATTCACCAGCTCTTTCAGGCCGGCAAAATCACCCAGATCTGAACTCTCGACCGGGCAAATGATTTCAATCAACAGCCGGTTATAAGAAGACGAGGACGTGACTTTATAGCGCTTATTCAGCCAGAAATAAAAGCCATTGATGATGTTTTGCGTCTGATTGGAGAATTCATGAGTGGATGTCTGTTCTCTTTGGAGAATGGATTGCTGTTCCCGGCGTTGATTGACATCTTTCACCGCACTGGCTTTACTTTCGGCCAGCACCTGCTGAATAAAATCTTCATGTTTATCTACGCCGGTGCTCAGCGGTGTATCGGTGATGGTCCATCCGCCGGATGTATCGGATTGATTGCCGGGGTTGTATCCGGTTTTGTATTGATTAAATGCGGTTTCCTGCTGCTTTTTCGCCATCACCTGCTGAACATAGGTGCTTAAATCCTGATCCAGCTGATGCTGTTGGGTATCGTGTCCCTGACGATCGGTATCCTGATGATGCTCGTGCTGATGGGTGTGGGTGACTTCTCTGGAGACATGGGTTCTTGTCTCTCCCGGTAACACGGTTTCGACCTTTTGTAACTCACCTGCCTCATAACCGACCAGGCGATACCGGAACTGATTCAAAATCCCCAGTGCATAATAGCGGGCGCTTCCCGTCAGCGGTGTTGCGGTTGCCGCGGGGGATTGTGGGGGTTGAATAGATTGAGGCGTTTGCGTGGCATCGCTTTGAGCCGGAAGCGGGAAAATCGCATCAGGCAAAAGCACACTGGCATGCCACCAGAAGGATAACAGTGTATCGTCTGCCGGTTGATTTTTTTGTTGGGCCTGATTGTAGCGCAACCCGATATGGATTTTACGCAGCAGGGACAGCAGCTGATCCAGCCAGGCATATTCGTAGTCAATCTGAATGACCAGCGCCAGCACGCTCCACCAGAGCGACTGCGTGAGCTGGCTGAGTTCCGTCTGGGTGACTTTTTGCTGGTCAACATTCACGATGTCACCCAAGGCTTCAGCCTGTTCATGGGACGGCGTGTGTTCCAGCCGGAGGTTTACCAACGGATAAGACCAGACCGGCAACTGAGCCACCGATGCAATATAGCAGGTCAGATCGCCCGGTTGGGCAGGCTGAGAAATAAAGTCAGCCGCCCATTTTTCGATTTCACCCCGGTTTCCTGCCTGTTTTGCTTTGGCCAAATCTGTGAATGTTGGTGTGCTGGTCAGTGCGGCCGGGATCGTAATAAAGGCATTATTCACCATGGGTGGTGGTACATCCGGAACTTCACCCTGATGGAAATAGGGAAACAGATTCTGATAATCGGTTCTGACTTCGTTGCCGGTAAAACTATTCAGATAAGAGTGATCCTGAGTCATGATGATTCTCGTATGGTGACGGACATAATTGAGATCGTAAGTTGTCAGGGGAAAGAGGGATTGGGGGATTTTCAGAGACATTCAGGGAAATCCGTGAAACTGCGCGAACCGGTCATGTGCTAACCAGTCATGTATTAACCGATAATGTATTAACCGATAATGTATTAACCGGTAAAAAAGGCCGGGATCGATGTGCCCGGCCAGAGCTATCAAAGAGCCTTCATCGCGGCTTAAAGCACATTGATATATGGCTCAAACTCACTCACCATAAACGGATATTCATTGGTGACATCAATAGTGGATGACCAGGATTCAATCACACTGGTTTTCTGATCCTGATAATTAAAAATGACACACACCAGCGTGCGCTCTCCGGCATAGTAAAGCCGGGCATCAATGCCCACCAGATGGACCGACTGACGCTGTGATTGCTGGCGTTGTTCATAGATTTTGCTGTAAAAGCCGGTGTCGTAGCACAGCAGATAGTTGAGCGCGCGTTCTTCATCTGTCATGCCCGCATTTTTCGCCAGCAGCAGGTAACTTTTGATCAGCTGTGCCATGCTGGTCTGCTGATTGTGCTGGTGGAAATAGCTGACCTGATCGGCAATGGTGGCCGGGTCGACCTGACAGAATTTATGAATCTGCAGCTGGCTCAATTGTCCTGCGTCGGGCATCACTGAACCGACGATGAGTGTATTGATAGTGGCATGACTGTCGTCATAGCCGGATTGTGGCGGTGGATTAAAGGTTCCCTGACCGGATGGCGGCGGGGCTTGTGTGTCATCCAGCGCATTAATCAGCTGCTGCATATTGTACTCGCTGGGAAGGAGCTGGTAGAGCGCATTGCTGTATTCATCTTCCAGCAGCCATTCCAGCTCCCGTGCCAGATAACGAAAATACCGGGAAGACAGCACGGTATTGATCACGGTTAACATGTCATCTTTTGCCTGTGCGGCGGTCATGGGGGGCGGCGTTTGCGGGACCGGTACCGGCCAGAACGGTGCCAAACCGTTGATATAATCCAGAATGTCATGGGGATATTGTTTGATGACCTGAGCGGCGCACCGAAACTCCCGTTCAATTTGTGTATCCGGCCAGCGTGCGGATATCCGGCCTAACACGCAAACATCATTTTCTAAGGCATGTAATCCAAAGGAGAAATCATTGCGCTGGCACTGAACGGGTTGCTGATTGATGTTCTGAACAATATTGCCGGTGATGGGAGACGCCTGCACAGGCATGTATTTTCCGGATAAGGCTGAGAGAGACAAATTCATCAGAGGCTCCTTATGGCTGGGCTGGAATATAATCTGTCAGTGGGGTGTTCAGATAGGGAAACAAGCCGGTGACATCAACAGAGGCGTAATAACTGAACAGTCGGCCGCTGACGGCTTTCTGATAGTGAAAGATGACATTGACCAGCGTTTGATTGCTGGTCGACGGTGCGTATTCGATCTGAATATTCAGCAAAAATGCCGCATCTCCCTGTGAATGACTGCCACTGCTGAGCCGGGAGCCCGACGCATCCGATTGAATCTGGTAGATTTCGGGGTAACGGAAGGTGAGGAAATTTTTGGCCCGGAGAAAATCACTGTTGCCCAGATTTTTGCGGGTCTCCATCAGTTCCAGCAGATTGGTAATCGCGGTTGTGGTGGTATTTTCTCCGGTATGGTCGATTTTATCTTTGATCGTCTGCGGGTCGGCATTAAACGCAAAGATGTGACGACAATGGATCACCGGCAATAGCGACTGATCCAGGTTATCACTCTGCGCCGTCCCTTGCTGCTCACCAATCAGGACACACAACAAATGAGGCAGCTGTCCGTCGCTCTGCTCGACGGTGGCAAGATAATCAATGAATTCATTTAACTCGACCACACTGTTGGGCCGGACTAAGTAGACATCCTGTTCATCGACCGAGAGGACCCAGTTGATCTGCTCGGCAATATAGCGGTAGGGCTTGGTTTTACGTGACGAATAAGCACCGTTTTGCTGACTGGGGTCGGTTTGGTAGCCAAAAATAGTGCCGTAATCGTAAGGGGCGACGGTTTTTCCGGTTTGCGATGAAATCTCCTGTGCGGCGGCTTCACACTCTTTTTCCAAACCTTTATCGGGAAATACCACCCGTAGTTTGCCTGCCACGTAAACCGGCTGAGGCACTGGTGGCGCCGGGATAACCGGCGCAGGTGGCTCGGGTGCGGTGACGGGGGTTTCTGCGGCAACTGCGACTTCATCGACGGCGGCCTTTTGTACCATGGAAGACTGTACCGGTGAAGATTCACTCACCCCCGGTGTTGCTGGTGCAGGCGCGTTAACCTGCGGTGTGATCGCCGGTGCACCATCCTGTGGGCTGCTGATTTCTGGTGATTGTTCTGGGACAGACATAAGTATTCCTTCTGAAAATGAGAGCGAAGGCATTCAGCATAATCTCTGAAGGCAGAGAACTTTCGGGGGATTGTGGTGATTTTTCAGCAGAATGAATGCTCTTTGGTGTTGGTTGTGAATCAGGCCATCACTTGCGTGGTTTTACCTGAAACAAGCGTTTGATTGACTGAGTTTTCCCTGCCTTCCGGTTCTAGATTGAACATATCGTAATCAAACGGGTATCGCAGCCATGACTCAATATGCAATGCAGCCACAGCGTTCAGCGGTGGGCTATCCGCTTCCTTCGCGTTTAAGGCGGGGCATGGAAAAAATTACCGGGATGAATTTGCAGCCGGTGCGGGTGTTTTATAACTCACCCAAACCGGCGCAGGTTCATGCACACGCTTATGCGCAGGGGCTGGATATTTATCTGGCACCGGGGCAGGTGCATCATCTGCCCCACGAGCTGGGGCATATTATTCAGCAGGCCAAAGGCATGGTGCAACCGACCACTCAGGTCAATGGGGTCGACGTGAATGACGATCCGCAGCTGGAAGGCCATGCCACGGCGCTGGGGGAAGCAGCGGTGCGGGTGGGGTATTGATGGGGTGGCTTTGCCTGAGTGGTGTTGTGAATGCGCCAAAGTTGTATCGATCCCTTTGCCATCAGGGTTCGCGCATTGTTTCTCTTTGCTCGCCCAAAGAGAAACCAGAAAGGGCGTTTGGGTGAGCTGCATCACGCGCCGCCCAGAACCGGCTTTTAAGTGCATCCCTGCACTGAAAAGCCTAACCATTCATCCATGAATGCTTTTCTTTGTATGGGTGATCTAATGGGGTCAGTGGTCTTTTAGCGGCGTTTATTGGTGTGAAAGGGTCATTGGTTTGGGCAGGGTGTTATAGGCAATGAAGAAAGCCTATAACAAGCAATAAAACCCAATTTAGAAGGTTTAGATATGTATGAGCAAGTAGAGAAACCAAAAGAAAATAGAAGTAGAGCAGTTGCTAATTCTGTTACTCAGAAGAAGAGTAATGTGAAGCAAGGTTTTGGGTTTGTGGATAATCGTCCTCGCAGTATTATTCAAAAGAAAATACAAGAGATAGGGAGTATTAGTGCTCAAACAAATGTTGATATGGGCGTTGTACAAAGAAGTATAATGTCACGATATAGATGGGGTGCATATTTTGCGGGACTTCCGAATAATCAGGCCAGATGCAATGCAATTGATACTGGTGAAGCCCGTACTACGATTAGAAATATAGCAAATGCTAATGGAGATATCACCAATCGAGTTATTACGCTTCATGTATGGCAGAACAATGCTTGGGGGAATATAGGAACTGTAACTATAGATCGTTCTCCAAGAGCGGCTACGCAAGGGCCATTACTTCCGGGAGCCCCAGCACTACCCGGTGCAGGTTATGATGATAGTGAATTAACATTACATACTGCTGCAGCTGGAGGTGGCAACGCAGGTGTTGCGACCCACCTTTTTCCAGCGGTGTTGCGTTGGATCAACGCCAATTTAAGAGGTGTTCAACAATTGAACATGAATCCTGCAGGAGGTGCAGCATCAAAGTCTGTTATTGAACAGCTTGGAGGAAGCGTAGGACGGGCTCATGAACATGGCGTAGCAAATATAGATAGAGCAAACCGAAGAAACGCTGGAGGGCCACCAATAGCTGGTGGGAACCTGAATACTTGGGATACACGTTTAAATGCAGAACATCTACATGAACTTGAATCGTTGGATAATGGTTTAGCGGGTCTAAGTTTAAGTGCTGACGGAATGTCTTTGGCAGGGCCTGCTGCTCCTGCGGACATTGCTGCAATGCAGGCTCAACGCGATTATTTTGCAAATACCTTGACGGCAGGAGTCGACCCAGTTGTAAATAATGCTCACCCAGATGCTGCTTATTTTCAGGCGGCAGGAGCTTTAACTAATGTTATGATTGCAGCTGATCCCAGAGCAGCCGCGAGGCTTCTTCGAATGGCCCGTCTTACTAGCAGATCAGGAGCTCATGGTAGGGGAGGAGCACCAGATGCTGGATACCAAATAAATATGACAGGAGCAGCATTAGCTCATATCATGCCAAATGCGGTACAGCCTTAACCATTATTTATTATTAAATGTCTGAAGCTAAATGCGAAAAACATAATTTACATATAGCCTATTCATAGACAAAAAGCCTATAACAAAACCTAAAAGCCATTAAAAACGGCTTTTAGCCGGATTGTTATAGGCAATTGAAGAAGATCTGTAACAATCACTAAAGTAAAATTAGAGGTTTGGGATATGTATGCACAAGTAGAGAAATCAAAAGAGAATAAAGTTAGGGCGGTTGCTAACTCAGTTACTCTGAAGAAAAGTAATGTAAAGCAAGATTTTGGGTTTGTAGATCGACTTGAAGCCGTTGCGCAAAGAAAACTGCAAGAGATGGCAAATCATAGTCCTCATGTTTCGCAGTTAAGATCTTTTCAGAACATTTCTAACAATAAATCACCTGTACAACTTATGCTTCGCAGAGGCTTTGGAATAGGCAGAGCATTTGTACGAAGGCGTCCCGCTCTACCTCCGATGGTTCATCAACCTGCTCCGGAAAGAACATTACGGGATAGAATACGGGACGGATTGCTAAATTTTGGATTGGGAATTGTGGATGGGTTAGGCAATGTAGATAATGATCCACAACAAGCCGATTACGAACAGATTGGCCACCTAACTGATTTAGCAAATGACTTAGGATTAGAAGGTGAGGAACGTAGAGCTTTTTTTAGGAGAAATGGTTTTGGTTAGAATAAGTAGTGACATCTATCAAAGTTTTTAACTCAAGTCCATAACAAAACCTAAAAACCATTGAAAACGTCTTTTAGCTCAACTGTTATAAGCAATGAAGAAAGCCTATAACAATGAATAAATCGAGCCTGTTAAATATTATGTGTCACGCTCATTTTCACAAATCCAGATGTTTATTCAGCCGGGCTGGAAAACGGATGCTCAACTGGAATCGCATAAAGGCCCAGCTGAGCATCAGCCCATTCAACCCTTACCCAACCGCGCCAAACAAACCACTTCCACTAATGCCTTTAATTTCACTACTTCTCCGGCCAGATAAGTCAGTTCTTCTTCGGTAATCTCGTAATGATCGGAATAACGGCCTTCCACATAAGCACGTTTAAGGCGCTGCATACTGCGGCGGTGGAATTTTGTTTCCATCGGGAACAGATCGGCAAAGCGCGGATCCTGCTGGGCGCAGAAGCTTTTGAGTTTGATTGGGTCATGTACTTTGGGCAGGTAGTTTGTGCAGGTCAGGAGTGTGCAGGCAAGCAGGGCTTCCGTGGCTTGATGCAGTTCGAAGGCTGCTTTTGCAACATCCAGCTGTGGATGTTGGCGAACCAGATCGTAAACAATGAAATTATCTTCGGCTTTCTTAAACCAGATATCAAAATGCTTTTGCGAGATGGCGCGTTTTTCTTCATCAGTCAGATGGCCCGGCCGTGCCAGTTCGCGGGTGCCTTCACTAAACAATTCAATCCCTTGCTCGCGGATATCTTTAAAGAAATACAACCCCTGACTCAGCCAGTTGTTGACTTCATTTAAGGTATGCACAATCACGCCGACGGGAATATCCGGTATCAGGCGCTGAATTTTGTCATCGACCAGATGCCATAAGCGGTGGTCATCGACAAGTGCCTGATGATTGACGACCACCAGAATATCGTAATCACTCAGATAGCCATTGGCCGGGTCATAAACCCAGGGCGTTCGCCCATGCGCATCCGGCTGACGGGCATAACTGCCAAACAGGATGATTTTCTGAACTTTGAACAAAGGCTGCTTCCCGGCCCGCTGCCTGACCAGTTCATCGACTTCATTACGAATGATATTCGCCACCTGCCGGATTTGATGCTGGTTGGATTCAGGAAGGTGGTCGAGTGATTTTTTCATCAGGTATCGGCTCTTTTATTCTCAGCAAGTCTCTGAAAAGGATAACGGAAGTGGGAGGAAAAGGGGAGTACCAAATTAAATCATGACGGGGACAGTCTTGTGCCTGTCCCCGCTATTTTTTGCTTTGTGTTTCTTCGTGAGGCTATTTCGCCAGCGGCGATAAAGACACATGAACACCATTATTGGCGAAACCGACAATATCGGCTTTGCCGTCGCCATCGATATCCGCCATCATTCGTGGATGTTTATCGATTCTCCAGCCCTCTTCGTTATAGCCAAATTGTTTGATCGCATGAACAGGCGCGGCAAAGCTGGTTTTTTGTGACAGAGAATAATAGGCGCCATCGTCAGCAAAACCAACGATATCGGCTTTGCCGTCTCCGTTGACGTCGGCCATCATTCTCGGATGTTTTTCAACCCGCCACTGACCGGCATCGTAACCATATTGACTCACCCATTTGGATGGCTGCGAAAATCCGCTGCCGGTTGACAGAGAAACATACACCCCGGCATTGCCGAATCCGACCACATCGGCTCTGCCATCACCATTGACATCGGCCATCATTCTGGGATGTTTTTCAACCCGCCACTGACCGGCATTATAGCCAAAAGCATTGACCCATAATGACGGTGCACTGAAACTGGTGCCGGTAGAGAGGGAAACATACACACCAGCGCCGCCAAATCCGACCACATCTGCTTTACCATCACCGTTGACATCAGCCATCATTCTCGGATCTTTACCAACCCGCCAGCCACCTGCGGCATAACCATAGTCATTGACCCACAGCACTGGTGCTTTAAAGCTGTTTCCGGTTGATAGCGAAACATACACGCCATCGGTGGCAAAACCGACCACATCAGCTTTGCCGTCTCCGTTGACATCAGCCATCATTCTTGGATGAAGGTCAACCCGCCAGCCACCGGCCTTATAGCCATAGCTTGTCACCCAAAGCTGTGGTGCGCTGAACCCTGTACTGGTCGATGTTGAAACGTACACCCCGTCACTGGCAAATCCAACCACATCGGCCAGCCCGTCACCATTGACATCAGCCAGCATCCTTGGGTGAACACCGATGCGCCAGCCACCGGCTTTATAGCCAAAACTTTCGACCCAGGTAGAAGGGGTACTGAAACCAGAGCCGGTTGAGGTTGCGACAACAACACCACTGTGGGCAAAACCAACCACATCAGCCAGCCCGTCACCGTTGACATCTGCCAGAACTCTCGGATGTTGATCAACCCGCCAGCCACCAGCATTGTAACCAAAGCTGTTCAGCCACAAAGATGATGTCCATGCGGGGGCATCTGCGGCCAGGGCTGAGCTGGTCAGCACGGTTAAGCCCAGCGTCGTCAATAGTTTTTTCTGCATTATTTCTGTTTCCTCATCATATAAAAAATCGCGCCAATTCTTTCATATGTAATAAGTTTTATATGTGATTTCTGCCAGATTAATTGGTCATAATAAATTTTGTTTTATCATTAGAGCGTGACCAAGAGGAGCGCATATTCAGGAACAGTTATTTCTGAAGCAAGAAAAGCAAGAAAAGCGGGCTGCTGGCTTCGGTGAGTGTTTTTGGTGCCCGGTTTGGGTGATGGATTCTGATCAATGTTTGGGGAAAGGGTGCCGGAAGTCTGCTCTGCGCTGGTACATTTGAGCAACGTCCTTTGCAGAGCATTCCGGCACCGGTTGATGGAGGAAATATTTATATCAGTGTCTGAATCAGTCGTCTGTTAACTGACTCTGCCCAAATCCTTCACGAATCCAGTTGACGACGCTGATAGCTGTGAATTTGCTGTCCCATGCGTAGTCGCCTGTCATGTCAGGTTTTCCACATGACGGGACCGGTTTTTTCCCGCCGAAACGCATATTTGTTGCAATCGCCATGAATGTTTTCATCCCGGTGGGATCATAGGGCTCTCCTGCGTCGCGGTGTTTGGCGATTTCCTCAGCCGGTAAGATTTTATCATCATCCCAGTCGAGTAATTGCAGTCCCAGCTTTTCGGTAACGTAACGCTTCAGGGTTCTGTCCGGATCGGTCCATCCTTCAACTTCTTTTGCTTTTTTGATGGCATCAGCAAATTCAATTGATCGGTAGACTTCGTTGTTTTTCACAAATGGCAGCTTGCGATCTTTCATCCGGGTATAGAAACGGTTGTGCTCTACCGAGACTTCATCTGTGGATGTAATCGGATCCCGTGGATAATCCGGGTTGATATATTTCGAGATAGCGACCTGATCGAGTGCAATTGAGTCATAGTTGACGCCAACATTGTTCCGGAAGACGATGTTACTGACGTTCTTTGCATCCCCGCTGTGGAGGAGTGTCGTCCGTGTCCGGTAGAAGATGTTATCTTCAATGGTGTTATCCTTCATAAAGAATTGTTTGGCGACTGCATCTTCAGACTGTGAGGTATAAATTTCGGGGACTAAGCGGAAGGCGTAATCACCGTAAGAGTAATACTTGTCTTTTGACGGTCCGGCGTAGCCGATGTCCGTGAGCTCATCGTGAAGCATCGCACTGGAGATAATATTGCCTTTGATCTCACTGCCGAAAGAAGCGCCCTGTAGTCCGAATCCCCAGCCCGGCTGGGAGCGCAGGTCCGAGGTCGGTTTTTCCGGGTTATATTTCTGCCCGTTTTGATAAATCAGCTGTACATTGTCACGGACAACAGCACTTTGGCCGATCTGACCATCTCTCTCCATCCAGGTCGTGGCATCATGATTTGAATTTGTTGCCGCATAGAAGGTGCCTTCAATAATCAGGCTTTTTTCCAGTAAGCCACCGTAGCGCATTTGCGGGCCGCCGGATGCGCCATCAGCGGAAATAATATTCCGGTAGACGTGTCCCATCTGCTGGCCGCCGCCCTGATAAATATTGCGGGAGAATACATCCCGGCGCGGATTGGCATACAAGTATGGGTCCTCTTTATAACCGTTTTTGTAGAAAATCGTATCTTCAATAATGGCACGGGATTCACCACTGGTGTAATAGCCCTGATTATGACCCGGCTCATACCAGCCATTGGTGATCACTGAACGGTACACCATGGATTTTGCCGGTAAATAGCCAATTGCATTGCCATTCACATGATTGATTTTACAGTCTTCCACCACCATGGTCACCGGGCCTTCTCCATTGGCAGACATATCTTCATGGAATTTGTATGCGCCAATACCCATTTCATTGAACTCAATAGAGAACAGATGGAGATGAATCCAGTGCGTTTTTCTGTCTCTGTCTATATATCTGAGTGGGTTGAGATTTTCACCGACATCAAAGACAGCACGGCCATCAGTATTATTCCCGTAAGCAGCCACAACCATGGGCTCTGCTTCGCTGCGTCCGCCGAATAGTTTGGTGTCAAACCGGGTATGTTTCGAACCACGTTTAAACAGAAACCAATCCGGGTAACCACCGGCTACTTGCTCCGGATCCATCTCTCTCGCAGTGGTCAGGTGAGTTTTCAGGCGAATGTCGTTTGCGGTGTTTGACATATCAGCAAAGGCTTGAATCGCTGCTTCATTCGGGTGCATCGGATCGGTCCCGTAAACCAGACCTTCACTGTTGGTGGTACTGCCTGAAGAGTCGATGATGTTGGTGCCGTTCCACCAGTAAACTTCAGCAGATTCGTTATCACCGGAATCCGGGTTGAAATAAACAATTTTTGAGCCGCTGTCGCGGGTTGAATTGAAATAATTTGCCCCAAGGCTGCCGAGGCTTCTTGAACCATCACTGGGAACAATGAGTTTCGAAAAGTCGGTCCAGCCCGCTGCGTTTAGCGGCAAAGCCATTTGAGGCACTTCAGCAACAGTGGTGCCGCTGATTGCCGCCGTATGATATCCACACAAGCCAGCGAAGATGCTGGTTGCGATGACCAGTTTCTTTAATTTCATCATTTTATTCTCAATTTATTTCTTCGTGTTAAGTTTAATTTTATGCAATGAAACTGACTATTTATCACTGCCTGAAAAATACTAAATAAATAAAATGTCAATACGAGTTAAATAAATTTAAACTGTGATAACCGTTCAGGACAATATGGATGTAATGGATTTCATAAATTTTGAAATAAATTTGTAATAATAAAAAATTAATAAAAATTACAATAAAATCAGTATATTAAATTGTTGTTTAAATGTGAAATTAATTGGTGGGTTGCTTTTAAGTATGAATTTTTTAAATATATAAATTAAATTTAAAACAAAAGGTTTAAGCGGTTTTAAATTTAAAACTAATATTTTTATTAAATCTGAGTTTGAATATATTTAAGTTTGTCTATTTTGCGGGTTGAATATTTATTCTGACAGGTTTCTAAAGATGCGTGTGAGGTGATTGAATCTTTTGATGCACTATCACTATCTGTGTCCAAACGATCTTTCAGTTTGTTTGATGAACGATCACCTGAAGAGACTTCTTCAGGTCGTTTGACTATCCATATATGACTATCCATATATGACTATTCATATATCGGGATATGGATTGATGAGACTGATTAAAATCACCTATCAATAAGATAGATATTACCGATTTTATTTCAGCACGCCCTGATGACAATATACTTCCCGAAAGCAAGATTTGCTCCTCCAAAACAACAAAAGGAAAGTAAAGAAATGATTAACACCAAAATCAAACCATTTAGCGCAACAGCATTCAAACAAGGTGAATTCGTTGAAGTGACAGAACAAGATGTTCTGGGTAAATGGGCAGTATTCTTCTTCTATCCAGCGGACTTTACCTTTGTTTGTCCGACAGAGCTGGGTGACCTGGCTGACCAGTACGAAGAGCTGCAAAAGCGTGGTGTTGAAGTGTATTCAGTCTCAACTGACACACATTTCACGCACAAAGCATGGCACGATAGTTCAGATACAATTGGCAAAATCAACTACTTCATGCTGGGCGACCAGAACGGCAACATCACAAACAACTTTGGTGTGATGCGTGAAGGTCAGGGCCTTGCTGACCGTGCGACATTCCTGATTGACCCTGAAGGTGTCATTCAGGCAATGGAAATCACTGCTGAAGGTATCGGCCGTGATGCAGACGACCTGCTGCGCAAAGTAAAAGCGGCTCAGTACGTTGCAGCTCACCCAGGTGAAGTTTGCCCGGCGAAATGGAAAGAAGGCGAAGAAACACTGGCACCTTCTCTGGACCTTGTCGGTAAAATCTAATCCTGAACGAACCGACACCGGTTCCGGAAACTAAATTAAATTCAGAGGGCATTCCGGGTCTGATACCTTGACGACCATCGGCCTGGTTTGCTCTCTCCTCTGCTGATTTACCCGGCATAAGTTTTTATCCGGCATCATCCTAAAAAGGTATGTAAAACCATGCTAGACCAAACGATTCAACAACAACTCAAACAATATCTGACCAATTTAAAAGAAGATATTCGTCTGGTGGTGAGCCTGGACGAAAGCAAAGCATCGGACGATGTTCAGTCTCTTGCCAGCCAGATTGCGCAATTAAGTGACCGTATTACGGTTGTGCGTGATGATCATGCAAGTGATCGTAAACCGGTGATGTCCATTCAAAACCCGGAGAAAGGTACATCTCTGCGGTTTGCCGGCCTGCCGATGGGGCACGAGTTTACTTCTCTTGTTCTGGCACTGCTTCATTCCGGCGGACACCCAATGAAGCTCGAAGATGACCAGATTAAACAGATTGCCGCGTTAGATAAAACACTTGATGTTGAAGTCTTTATTTCTCTGTCATGTCAGAACTGTCCGGATGTGGTTCAGGCATTCAACATGATGGCGGCAATTAATCCGAAAATTAAAGCCACTATGATTGACGGCGCTCTGTTTCAGGATGAAGTAAAACAGCGCGATATCATGGCGGTTCCCAGTGTTTTTGTGAATGGTGAGCTGTTTGGTCAGGGGCGGATGTCTCTGACAGAAATCCTCAATAAAGTCGATGACAGCGCCAGTGAAAAAGCAGCAAAAGCACTGAATGAAAAAGATCCTTATGACGTTCTTGTCGTCGGTGGAGGCCCGGGTGGCAGTGCTGCAGCTTTATACGCAGCCCGGAAAGGCATCCGCACCGGTGTGGTGGCAAAACGCTTTGGCGGACAGGTCATGGATACCATGGCGATTGAGAATTTCATCTCTGTGAAACGCACCGAAGGACCAAAGTTAGCGGCGGATCTTGGCGAACACCTCAAAGAGTACGATGTCGACGTCGTGACCGAGCAACAGGCTGAAAAGCTGATGAGTAGCGCACATACGGAAGATGGTCTGATTCATGTTCAGCTGGCAAGCGGTGCCGTGCTGAAAAGTCAGAGTGTGATTCTGAGCCCCGGTGCCCGCTGGCGTGAAATGAATGTGCCCGGTGAACAGGAATACCGCAATAAAGGCGTGGCATACTGCCCACACTGTGACGGTCCGCTATTTAAAGGTAAACGGACTGCCGTGATTGGCGGTGGTAACTCAGGCATTGAAGCGGCGATTGATTTAGCCGGTATTGTTGAGCATGTGACCGTGCTTGAATTTGCTGATGTGCTGCGCGCTGATCAGGTCTTGATTGATAAGGCGAACTCATTGCCGAACATTGACATTATTACGATGGCACAAACCACGGAAGTGGTGGGTGATGGCAAGCGTGTCACCAGTCTTCAATACAAAGACCGCAACACCGATGAAATTAAAACGTTGATCCTGTCAGGTATCTTCGTCCAGATTGGTCTTGTTCCGAATACGGAATGGCTGAAAGATTCTGAAGTGAAACTTTCTCCACGCGGCGAGATTGAAGTCGGCAGCCATGGTGAAACCAGCCTTGAAGGCGTATTCGCTGCGGGAGATGCCACAACGGTCCCTTATAAACAGATTATCATTGCGATGGGTGAGGGGGCAAAAGCCAGCTTAGGGGCATTCGATTACCTGATTCGTAAGCAGGGATAAGACGGCTGACCATCAAACAAAAACAGATAACGTGAAACGCCATCACGACCTTACAGCGATGGGCCGGCTGTAAGTGTACTCAGGGTCAACAGATCCGGGTGATGAGAAAAATAATAACCGGCCCAGGTCATTTGACCAGCAGATGCCTGTCTGCTGGTTTTTTTTTATCCGCTGCTGTAACTCATCACACAAAATGATAAAGAAGAACCGGGACAGACACTTTGATTCCCTTGTCCTTTAATCCTTTTGGTATGCCTGCGCGTAGCCATCCGTGGCGATGATTTGATTGTGTTTGCGTGTTTCTGAGAAAATCAGCCCGGATTCCGGTCCGAGTTTCAACCGGGGGTGCATAATATGAAGGACCACTGCCTGATGAAGAATGTTCTTCTTCTTCATGCCTGCGCCCAATAACCGAAATTCGAGATCGGTATCTTCACCTGTGCCGGGTGTCTCGTATCTGTTATCGAATCCGTTAATCGCGATTAAGTCGGCTTTCCAGGCTGAAAAATTACATCCTAATAATCCTCTTTCACGACGATTGATGTAACTTGCCAGCCATGAGGCCGTGATCCGGACGCCTTTTTCAATATGCTTGCCATAGCCGATCAGATACCGGACAAACAGCCGGATCATATTGGAGACAAAAAAACGGTGTGGGTTGGCATCCCGGTACAGATCATGTTTAACATCCGCGTGGATGTTCACCCGCCGGCCATTCAGGAAGGTATGTTCCTCTTTGTTTTTCAGGTGATCAAAAACAAAGTGTTCCTGAGGAATACAATCGCCATCCAGAAAAATCATATAAGGGCTCTGTGCAGCGTGAATACATTTATTCAGCAGCCGGTTTTTCCTGAATCCTTTATCTTCCTGCCAGACATGGGTTATTTTTTTGTGACTGTTGGCGATGAGGGCTTTCACCAAATCGACATTCTCCTGAGTCGAGCCGTCATCAGCAATCATGATTTCGAAGTGTTCAGGTTGTTTCTCAAGCGCACGGATAATACATCTTAACGCATCGACATTGTTATAAAAGGCGACAATGACAGTGGCATCATACATAAGGATAAGGTTCCTCCCATGTTTTTATGGTGCCGCTTGTTGCCGACACCACACCAACGGTACTGATACCTCAAGTATATGTCAGTTCATGATGCTGATATTGTTTTGATAAATAAATGTGACCGGACTCGCCGCTGGTTTGATTCAAAGGCAAAAACATACATGAAAGTTTTGCAGCGGGAGTACGTCAGGGTTTTTCAAATACTGAATCGCTTCACATCTCTTATTCAACGTTTCCGGTGTGCCGGGTATATTCCGTCCGGATTTTTTCAAATTGTCCAAATGCTTTTGAAACCGTGTTGACATCGGATGGAGATAACGAAATGGAGGTATGACAGTCCGGATTCGGGCAGCTGAACTTCTTCCCGGTCAGCAACAGGGTTGACTCAACATAAATGGGGGTGCCGCAATCAGGGCAGTCTATTTTCGATTGAATGCTCATCGGGTTCTCCTTGGTGCTTCGTGAGGGTTCAGGTTACTTTTTTTCAGGAATGGGATTGAGGTTCTTTTCAAAAATATCCAGAATCGTCGTCACCCCCCGTGGTAACGGGAGTTGCCCGGCTTCAAGGGTGACTTCATAGTTGGTGCCCGCCGCGGACTTTTGTGTGTTGCCGGACTGAGCGGTTAATGTGCCGTAAAGTTCGACATTGAACTCGTGAGACAAATGATCTTGATCCGGATTTTTTTGTGTCTGGTGCCGATTCTGTTTTGATGAGGTTGTGCTGCTCAGTTCCTCTGAGCTTTTCACCTCCATATTAAAAGAAATCTTCAGGGTTTCAACGGCCAGTGAACTGATGGGGATCAATGTCATCAGCGGGATGGCTATATTCATCGTGACCGGTTGTTTGCTGAACTGACCATCACTCTCCAGGACTTGTCGTGAGAGCTGAAACGTCACCATCACCGGGCGAAGATCCTTGCTGTTTTCTGCGACCTGCTCAAAGCAGGTTGTGAGTAAAAACTGTGTTTGTGCCTGTGAAATCATCGCATTGGCATCGGTTGCGGCTTTCAGTGGTGCGCCAATTAAAGCTTTCATTGGCAGCCCGGAAAATTGCTCTGCTAAGTGTGTGCTGGCCATCTTTATCCCTTATGTGCGTCAGTGGCGGGGCGTTTAGCCCGGAATCTGTGATCGGAGGGCCCGCTCATAGCCTTCGATCAGCTTTTTCAGCCCATCGGGGGGCTCGTGCCCGGTCAGGGTGATTTCGATGTGCGCATTCCCGGATTTCGGTGGGGTGTGCACAGGCGATTTTGAACTCAGCAGGTTGCCTTTCTTTGCTTGCGGGAAAGAGACGATGAGCTTGTCGTCATGATCTGTACTGATTTCCAGTTCAGCAGAGAATTTTACTTCGGTAATCCGGGGAGACGACACCGGAACCAGTGCCAGTAACGGCACCTTGACCGTGACGGTTTCCACGCCATCGGCTGAGCGCCCCGGAAACTGCATGGCACACGTTTTGGGCCTGAGCGTTGGTGCGCTGTGCTCCTCTGCGTGGCAATGATCACATGGCACCCGATCGTCAGGGCCTTCATCGGCAGGGACTTCGTCGAAGAAGCGCCGGATAAAATCGATGGTTTCCCCTTCGACTGACTTGGCTGCGTCTTTGGCGCCACGGTGTATGGCGCGCATTAAAGCTTGAAATTCAATCATGTTTTTCTTCCGGTGGATAACTTATACCCTTATATGGGGATAGCTCAATACATCTGGCGTTGAACTAAGGGTTTTTGGTTTGCTGGTCGCCGCCTTTGAGCATGATTGGATCTATATTGCGGGTAAAGGCACTGATAATCGTGGTCACGCCGGTGGGCAGCGGTAGTTGTCCGGCGTGGACATCCACTTCATATTTAGCCTGATTCGACGCTTCGTAGTGCTCTTTCTGGGATGAGGTGGATTTGCTGTTGTGTGACACGGAACCATGGACTTCAACGGAGAACAACCCGGCATTATATTTGGCGGTGATGTCCGCTTTTGCAGCGGTTTCCTGCTCATGACTGGATTCATTGTCTGTGGAGGTGGAACTTTTCACTTCCATTTCGAAGTGGACTTTGACATCGTCAACTGCCAGAGAGTTCAGCGGAATAATGGTCATCAGCGGCAGACTGAATTTGACGCTTGCCGTTGGCGGTGAACCTTCGCTGCCATCCTGATTGAGCACGGATCGGGTAATGTTGAAATCGATCATAATCGGCTCTAATTTATCGTTTTTTTTATCAAAGCAGGTACTTAACAGAAACTGCGTCTGGTTGCGCGCCATCATCCCGTTTGCGTCGGTTGCTGCCTTCAGTGGCGCACCGATCAGCGATTTCATCGGTAAACCACTAAACTGTTGTGCCATGGATGCTAATCCGGACATAGCTTTCTCCTTATAAAAATGGAAAGTGATGGATTGACGATGCATTCCTCACTTGATACTGATTAACAGACTTCATAGTGGTTGAAAGCAGACCACCACCATGGAGATTGCCAGCCAATCATAAGCGGAAGCGGGAGGCATGTTCTTGGCGGATCCGGCTGAGAATACAGGGGAAGCCGTTGGGGGAATTGTGTCTGCTGTATTTTTGAACAGACATTTTTGAGCAGATATTTTTGAACAGATATGTTTGAACAGATATGTTTGAACAGATTGCGTAAAAGCCAACTCACCGGCGTGAGTCTTTTGAAGAAGACATCACGCCGGAGCAATATCATCTCCGTCTATTGACCATTAAGCCCCAAAAAACTCAGTAATGTACTGGTATCCTGCCGGACAATAAAAGACACCGAGTAATTATCCCGTTCATTTTTATCCAGCTCTGCATCCAGCGAGATAATATAAGGTTGAGCCTCAATCAGCTGGAAGCGGGCCTGAATCATCCAGACATTCTGACCACTGCGGGTGGCATAATCAGAAAACCGGGTCCAGTATGCTTTGAGTGATCCTCTTGGCTGGGTGTTCAGCCCCTGACTGATTGCCTGACTGTAGACGTTAAATTCAATCCCCGGTCCCCAATAGCGGGTAAGTTCATCTGAACTGACGGCGTCGTCCAGTGTCCTCAGTCCCAGGGTCAGGCCCAGATTCATGCTGTTATATTTATCTAATGCTTTACCCATCCTCAGGGTGGTGTAAGCATCGACTGAGTTGGTCACTGCGTTAAAATTAGTCGGTTTGATGCCGTCTTTCTTTTGCGCTGAAGGGGCTTCGGAAAATGTCACCTTTGTTTCCATTCCCAGCAGATCAATGGGCAGCCACTCAAGGCTCAGCAAATTGAACCAGTTGTTATCGTTGTACCAACGCCCATTGACACTCAGAGCAGCCAGATAGGAGTTCTTGTCAAACGAGCGCTCCCCCTCTTCTTTATAGTTATTTTGCCGCTTGTACCCCAGCTCAAAAGTGCTGAGCCAGTTTTTTCTGAGCTCACTGTACTGGATGTTCTCTGTCCGGTTTGTCTGTTTCAGAGCCGGTGTTTGTTCCTCAAGGCACTGATTGAGAGCCAGACTGATTTTCTTTTCTGCCTCCTGTCTTGCCATCTCTTTTTCTGATTTTTGGTTGGTTGTATCCGTATCCGGTGATGGTAATTCCGGGCAGCGGATTGTCAGTTTGCCTGCTTCCTCATTCAGAGACAGACAGCGATCGACCTGATACTGGCAGATCGTGGATGGATCCTTGTCTGAACAGTTGAGCACCTTTTGCGGGGCTTTCAGTAATTGTTGCCGGCATCCGGACAGGATGGTTTGATATTGCTCCGTTGAATAAGTGAATGTGATCTCTTTTGCTTCCTGTGCCGCGAATGCGACACCATGAATTCCGAGCAGCAATACACCCGTGATGGAACAGATACGTTTCATAGTCGCCTTCCTTCGTTGTGTTTACAGCGCCTGGTCTCCGGTGGAGTTTAATTGTTGTTTCGGGCTGCCTGATGGTGCTTTATCGGATTCTTTTATGCCATCTGGTTAATATTAGAGGAATGATTTATTCATGGTGGTGATGAATGATTAAAACTGATAAGCAGATCATTACATCCATTGACCAAATTACCTGACCGTTTTCTCCGGTTATTACCTGAATCGTTGATTTATGCTGGGCAGAAATGTTCGGAGGAATTTCTATGACAGTCAGAGCCCGCAGTAATGTACAACAACAAACGAAAACACTGGCGGTGACCGCCGGAGAAAGTGAACCTGCAATCCTGACCTTTCAGCCATTGCATCCATTTGATACCGCTAAAGTCGGGATTGATTTGCAAGGAGACTTAGGTGCATCCAATGAGTATCTTGATTTATATATCAATGGTATGAAAGCAGGCGCGATCACCACCGGTAATCATCAGCAGGTCTTTCAACATGTGCTGGATAAGGATATTTCTGCTTTGGTGCAATCCGGCCAGCCCATCGTAATTCAGTTTCAGCCGACCCGCTATGTCAACCGTTTGTGGTCTTATGCCTGGAAAGCACTGGTCACTTTATCTCTTGAATCTGCGCCGCAGTTATCTGACGAAACTTTTACTGAATTTCTTTCTCCGGCGATGGCTTGTGCCAATGTGATGACGCTGAGCAGTCAGTCTTTATCAGCCTCCAGCCAGAACCTTGCTTCCGGGCAGCAACAGACAGCAATGTTGCAACACACTTCTAACGCACTGGGAATTCAGTCGATTATGGATATTGGCAGTGCGACAACTTTTGCCGTCAGCAGCGGGATCATCGAAGCTGAGTTGTACCGATAAGCTCAGTGCATTCCGGATGTGCTTTACGGGCACCACCAAGCAGGCAGATTCACTCACCGAAATACACGTTAAATCCTGAGTACCCAGGATACAGAAAAGGGAGAAAAACATGAGTAAACAAAGCGTCGTTGGCTACTTTAATGGTAGCGTCACACAACAAGAGATCGAAACGAAAGCGAAAGATTATGATGTGGTGATTTTTGCTTTCTGGGTCAGCCCGCAAGAAGGGGCTTCTGGCGCCGCAGCTTCTGCGGCGGGGAATCCGGCTCTGATCGATTATGTCAAACAGCAGGGCAAACGTTGTCTGCTGAGTGTCGGTGGTTCGACATTCAAACCCCAAACTGATGATTTAAGCAGTGCACAGGCATTCGGGACAGGCGCCGCCGAGTTTGCCCTGCAACATGGTTTTGACGGGGTCGATTTTGATATTGAAAATATTCAGCTGAACTCAACGTCACTGGCATGGCTGGCAAAAGCAACCAATGCCTGTCTGAGTGTGTCAGGGGCTGAAAATCTGAGTATCTCCCATGCACCACAGGGCCCTTACTTCACCGGACCAGGCGGATATGCTGCGCTCGAGTCGGCAACACAAGGCCGGATTGATGCGTATTATATTCAGTACTACAACCAGGGCACCTGGGCTTATCAAAGTTATGAGAATTATGATTCGATGTTTGCGACAACCTACAATGACAGTGGCCGGGATTATGCCAACCCGACGTCGATCACCAGCATCAGTCAGCAGCAGGGGATTCCGGCAGAAAAACTGTATGTCGGTAAACCTGTTTCAACGAAAGATCTGGATGGAACCGGGTATCTGTCGCCGGAAGATCTGACGGCGATTCTGAAACAGGCGAAAGCAGCGGGCATTGGTTTTGGCGGTATCATGGGCTGGTGTATTGACAGCGATACAGACGGGTCGTGGGGCGCTGCGATGAAAGCGGCACTACAGGATTAATTTGTCTGTACTGTTCTTCCCGTCTCAGGATGAAGTCAATGAAAAAGGCACCGTGTTCAGGTGCCTTTCTTTTGCGGAACTTCTGGATCAGACACATGATGTCTCTTTCTTCAGGACATTCGTTTACCGGAGACATCGGTTTGAGACAAGCGTCTGGCCAGATTATCCATCAGCGAAAACAGAATCTCGACATTATATCCAATCAGGAAAGCAATCAGCATCGGAGAATATTCTGCATCGATAACGGTTTGTTCTTTGTTGAAGATCATGCCGCTGGAAATGCCCATCACGCTGCCTAACAGGATTCTGAGGTTATAGTCGAGACAGCTTTTTACAGTGAATGTTTCTTCTTTGAATGATTGATAAATCGAACGCAGTACCAGTGTGAATGCGCCCAGAGAGCCCAGTAATAACGGCAGAATATAGCCTTCGAGTAAATCAATCATATGACCGGCGGAGATGCGTGCGCCGAAAAACAAATAGTTGGATATTTGCAGCTGACGTTCTGAGGTCAGCTGGTCAACGACTTTTTGATAGCGGACAATTTTCCGGGTGATTTGTCTGGTACGTTCCTGAGTTTTCAGTTGTTCGAGTTGCTTTTGGGCGGTACTGAGTTTTTTGTGATAGATATAGTCATCATACTCAGAGAATCGGATCTGAGGCTGAATGCCAAGCCGCCATACCGCATTCCATTGATCAAGAAAGATACGGTTGGAATCAAATTTCTGCCCCGACTCTTTTTCTTCCCGGATGAGGTTTTTCAGTTGCTCTTTTTGTTCACCGGACAGTGTATCCTGCGGCTGGCTGGTTAACTGTGAAATCTGTTGTTGCAGGTCAGCCTGTGCCTGATAAAGCTTGTCGGACTTGTTTAATACATCGAGACCAATCATATAGTAAGACTGCATCATCATTGTGAGCAGAATCAGAATACAGATAGCAATACCGTAGTAAACCGGGACACGTTTTACCCGCTTATAATGACCTTTATGCTGCTTTTGCCAGAAACCCGAGGGGGCGGTTTCTTTGACACTGGTTAAGGTGGCTGGTTTTATCTGTTCGGCCAGTGCGCAGTAGCATTGCCAGAAGCGGGACTCTTCTGTGACTGACACTTTCCCGTTTTCTGTAAAGGCCTGTTTGGTATTTAAAATGTCCTGAATGATGTCGGGCGGAATTTTCATTCCTTTACGGCACAGGTAACTCAAAATTAAATCAACTTCTTCAATGGCACAGCTCAGTTCGGACTCATAGTCCAGACGTGCTTTGGCGACAATGGCATCTGGTTTTTCCGGGGATGGGGTGACTTGCTCTGTATGGGACGGCTGTGGCGAAGTATTGGCTGTGTCTTCTGTCATTGTCATGTCTCTTCTCAGGTGGATGACGGGTCATATAACTTTATGAGACTTGCCGGGGTTGTTCTTTTGCTGCGACAGAAATGTCTTTGCCAGCATCAAAAAATCTGTGGATGTCGCCTGGGGTGACCGTACAAAAGAGCCGGATCTTTTGAGTTCATGGGTTGACCATGTTTTTGCATCGGACTGGCGGGGTATATCAATACCTGCCGGATTATTTTATCTCCATTTCTCGCAGAGGAATGAATGATGGAAGATGTGCCTTATCGCATCATTGTGCTTTCAGGGAATAAGACGGTGCTGGCGCAATTTTGTGAAAATTTATTTGACCAACCAGTGAAAATAATTCCGGTGACGCTGAACAGGCTGGTTGATCGGGTGATTGATATCGCCCCTGATGTCATTGTTGTCGATGCCACTTACGGCAGGATTCATCATCTCAGCGCGACTTGTCAGTTATTACAAAAACAGATGAACAGCCAGCAGATGGCAGTGCCGCCGGTACTGGCTGTGATCGAAGGAAACTGCGGCCAGCGGGGCGATGTGTTGCGTTGTGGTGTGGTTGATTGCATCAATTATCCCTTTGATGTGCAGGAAATGATGATGCGGATTGAATACAGCCTGCTATTGCTGAAAGCGGCTCATCACGGCCTGACACCGTACCGGTCTGGTGATCGCTTTCAGGCACTGTTTTCGGACCTGCCTGAGTATCATGAACTGGCAAATAAAACCGCTGATTACCTGCGTCAGCATCTCGCAGAACCGGTGACACTGACCAGATTGGCACAGCAGATGAATACCAACCGGACGACGTTGTCGAAAGCATTTAAACAGGCATTCAGCTGTACGGTGTTTCACTGGCTGTATCAATGCCGGATGGAGAAAGCGGCAGCTTATCTGTTGCGAACCAATTTTGATATCCGTCAGGTGGCTTATCGGGTGGGGTACCCTGACGCGAATAATTTCTCAACTGCATTTAAAAAGAGATTTTGCTGTTCACCCAGCGAATATCGTCTCCGGCATCAGTACGGCACGGCCAAACGGTCCGGTTCTGGAGCGACGCAACCGGCTCCGGTATAAATTGACGGGGGTAAAAAAAGCGATGCGGGTGCATCGCTTTTTTACAGATGAAGCACGTCAGACAGGAAATAGCTTTAGCTATTCTGCCACGGCTTCTGTTGTTGTGCTTTCCTCTTCCTGTGCGATCTGGCGGTATGTCCATGCTTTTAAGGCCACCTGAAGTGCGGATAAAGCGCCAATCATCTCACCCTGATCCCCTTTCAGTGATTTTGCTGTGTCCAGCTGGTGTTCAATCAGATCTGCCAGAAGTTTCGGTGAGTTGCTGTGTTGATGCAACAGGACACTGGTGCCGGATGCATTTTCCAGACAGACTTTGGCCGCGTGATTCTGACTGGTACGTAAACGTTGATCAACGGCCTGAAAAATTTCAAATAATTCCATCACCGCCTGATGGCTTTTTTCCGGATGAAGCCAGAAGTTCATCCCGGCATAGACATTTTGCCCCGCATGAGCCGCTTTTAATTCGGCCATCATTTGAGCCATATCTTTCTGAGGTGACATGGCCGCCATAAAATCGGTGACCTCTTTCAGTGATTGTTGCTGAAAATCAAACCAGTGCTTCATCGAAGTTATGACTTTTGACCAGTCTTGCTGAAAAGGCATCAGATAAAACATACATTATCTCCATTAATTTTGATTTTTGTTATAAACCGGTTGATTGACCAGTGATCGAGCCACAAACCTTACGGCTTGCTGCTCAGGCGTTCGACCATGCGATAGACGGCGCTGATTTGTGGTGACTTTTTGGTGAAGTAATCCGGCTCCGGATTGTCCGGTGAAGAATAGCCCCAGAAGTCCCAGCACCCCTTGGGGTTATAGGGCTTGTCGGTCGAAGGGTGAACCTGTGGATAGAGCATGATGAGGTTGTTGGCATCGGCATAAGCGTTATAACCCGTTTGGTTATAATATTTATCCTGAATCACCGTTGCGCCCTGCTCACAGCCGTGGAAAACCACATGGATGCCGCAATGAGTCCCTTTTTTACATTGTCCGGGAATGTAGACATAACCTGTTTTGTCCATGCTGGTATAAGGTGCTTTGATAAATTCCGATTGATCAAAAGGAATTGCTTTGGCACTTTGATTCATCTTGCTGGTATTCAGTCCGGGATAAATTGTTTTCAGAATATTTTTGGCCTGCGGGATATCACAGTTATTGACGAAGGGGGGTTTGGTGGCACTGCATGTGCTGTCTTTGGCATTTGCTGTAATCATTGCATGACCGGCATTGGTATTATGGTTGTAAAAAATATCCGTCACGCCCAGCGACTGATAGAAATTCCGGGTCTGATCCATGACCAGCGTACTGACCGTTTTGTCACTGCTGCCACTGAATAAATACAAATGGTCTTTTTTCAGGTTTTCGACCGGATCAATTTTTCCGGATTTGGCGAGCTGCCGGGTTTTTTTGACCAGTAACGGTGTATTTGGGCCTGAACTTTTGGTCAGTGGATTCATACAGGTATTCATCGCATTTTCCAGATAACTACTGGTTGGCCAGGATTGTGCGCATAAATAGGGGCCACCGGCAATGATCCCGGCACCTTGCATGATGGCAGAGTGTGCGACAAAAAACTGGGTGGTCATAAAAGCACCGGATGACAATCCTGAGACTGATGTATTGCTGATTTCAGCGCCGACAGCCGGTAATTTATCGGTTGCGTAGCTTGCCAGCGGAAAGAGCAGCGCGGATAAAATATACCGGGCCGGTACCGGATTGGTTTTGTTTTTCTTCATTGTGAATTCCTGTTTATCAAAAGAAGATTTGCACTTTTCAGTGTATGGAGGGGAACAGAGACCGATCTTTGGCGGATGCAGGAAAAGCTTTGGCAGCGTATCTATTTTTTGACTGGCTTGTTTGACCGGGAAAGTCAGATCTTCTTAATGGTGTCTGCATCTTCAGGGCGCTGTGGAATATCTGTTCATTCTCACCGCAAATTCCCCCGGTTTATCCGATACCTGCATTTGTGAAGTCCGTACAGTCGGTTATTTATCAGAGCTGAATGGACATGAGAGACAGAAATACGAGATTTACTTTTCATCATGAATTGCAACCGGCAGGCCGATCACTGGCGGCAGAACTTATCTGGTGCCGGAATCTGATTCACACCCGTTTGTCAGAACCACCAACCGGAAGATTTGTCGCTGATTTGCCTGAGCCTGAAGAAACCGATCCGTACGGGCATTTCATCAAAGCACAGGGCTGTGATGCCTTGACCCGTCTGGCAATCTGTCTTGCCATCATTCCTGAAGTGGCACCTTATCTGTTTGACGGACTGCTTCAGATCAATGAACAGACCCAGCGGCCCTACACCGAATTTGGTCTGGTGGAATGTGACGGTATTGTCCGGGCTACCGGCCACACGCTCGGTTTTTTACCCGGTGGCGACCCGCTGCAAAGCCGTCTTCAGGCGTTGCGTCTTTTGTCGGGACAGGCGCCGTTGTCGGGACAGGCACCTTTATCGGGACAGGCGCCTTTATCGGGACAGACGCCTTTGTCGGGACAGACGCCTTTATCGGGACAGGCGCCTTTATCGGGACAGTCGCCTTTGTCGGGACAGACACCATTATGCGAGTGGCTGGTCCGGGATACATCCGCCGAAGCTGCGCCGGTTTTGTGGCAGGCACTGCAATTGCGTCCGGAGATTTTACAGCAATTACTCTTGCCGGACATACCAGCCCGGCCGGTGATCATCAATCATCTGGCAACCCGCCTCGAAACGTCACTGCGCTGGCCGGATTTAATCCTGCCGGATGCGGTGTATCAGGATCTGGATGAAATTGAGTTGTGGCTGACTTATGGTGAGCGACTGGATACTGAATGGCAGTTGGCCGGTAAAATCCGCGATGGGTTCCGGGCACTGTTTTACGGTCCGCCGGGCACCGGAAAAACGCTGACGGCGACGTTGCTGGGCCAGCGAACTCACCGGCCTGTGTACCGGGTTGATATCGGTGCGGTGACATCCAAATATATCGGAGAGACGGAGAAGAATCTGGAGCAGGTGTTTCAACTGGCCGAACGTCATCACTGGCTGCTGTTTTTTGACGAAGCGGATGCTTTGTTTGGTCAGCGGGTTCAGACCAGTGGGGCAAATGATCAGTTCGCGAATCAGAATGTGGCGTATTTGTTGCAGAGAATTGAGTCTTTTGGCGGGATTATTATTCTGGCGACGAACTTACAGGATAACTTAGACGAGGCATTTTTCCGTCGGTTTGAGTCTACCGTTTATTTTCCAAAGCCGGATGAAGCAGTACGCTTGGCGCTGTGGGAAAATGCACTGCCGTCATTTAAACGTGCACCGGAGATTGATCTTCGTCAGCTGGCCCGTGATTACCCATTCAGTGGTGCAGACATCATTAACATTGTTCGTTATGCAGCACTCAGGGCAATGAGCGGGAATCAGAGTCAGATCACGCTGGCTGATCTCGGGCCGGGGATAGAAAAAGCCCAGCAAATGATGCAGGCAGGGCTTCAGACGGCGGGGCATCACTCATTTTTTTGAATGGATATTCAGGTCTTTTGAGGCCTGAATATCATCTCAGGGATTCAGCAGTTCAGGGGATCGTCACAGCCACGGAATTGTTTCAGTGTCGGTAAAGGGGACTGAATCTTTTCATTCAGCGCTGGGCTGTATGGCGTGTCTGACGGAACATAAGGTATCGCCTGATGTGGCATCATCGCCGCTTCAGTTTGCAACATCTGGGTGGCGATAACCGGTGCTGCGGCAATACTCAGCGCAATAAAAGTGAGTGTCATTTTCATATCAACTTCCTTTTCTGTTTTTCAGAATAAACAAATTAAGATCACTCAGGATCAACAGATCCTGAATTATCCAATTCCATGATTTTCTGATCAGAATGAGCCGGGTCCCGCAAACCGCTCAAGCCATCCAGCTTTCGTTTATAAGAAGAGGCTTCAACAAGGGCATCCATGTCTTTATATGTTTGCTGCACCAGACTCACCCAGATGATCAAGTATTTAATGGGATTGGTATTAAGCATCCAATTGATTATAGTTGAAAGTGGTTTTGGTTAAAAATTGATCGGACACATATCTATGCATATCATGTGACACGGGTGCTTTGCATGTGCCTGAACATGATCCGGGTCAAAAAATAGATTCCATCAGATGAATTGTGTTTTAATGATAATTATCACAGTTTGTTTTCACAGGTTATTGACCTGAAACTGATTCCGGAGAAAGTTATGATCGACATCGTTTTTTTTAGTGCCAAATCTTATGACAGGACTTCGTTTAGCCAGGTTGCTGATTCAGCATCGTTCCGGCTTCATTTTCATGAATTTCGTCTGACTGAAACCACCGCAAAAATGGCTGCGGGTTTTCCGGTCGTCTGTGCTTTTGTCAATGATGAATTAAATGATGCAGTGCTGACCGCGCTCAGCGAAGGCGGGACCCGGCTGATTGCAATGCGTTGCGCCGGATTCGATAAAGTGGATTTAGCAGCGGCAAAACGGCTGGGGATCCAGGTTGTCAGGGTTCCGGCTTATTCACCGGAGGCGGTTGCAGAACATACGGTCGGGTTAATGATGAGTCTGAATCGCCGCTTTCATAAGGCCTATCAGCGTACCCGTGATGCAAATTTCAACCTGGAAGGGCTGGTTGGGTTTAACTTTTACGGTAAGACTGCCGGGGTGGTCGGGACAGGAAAAATCGGTCTGGCGGTCATCCGGATTTTACGGGGGCTAGGGATGAATGTATTGTGTTTTGATCCGTTCGAAAATCCGCAGGCAATCGAACTGGATGCCCGCTATGTGCCTTTGAGTACCATCTTTTCACAGTCGGATGTGATTACATTGCATTGTCCAATGACGGAAGAAAACCGCAATATTCTCAATGATGAGGCATTTGCGCAGATGAAAGACGGCGTGATGATTATCAATACCAGCCGTGGGGGATTACTCGATTCCAGTGCTGCGATAGAGGCGCTGAAAGCGGGACGTATCGGGTCACTCGGGCTGGATGTTTACGAAAATGAAACGGATTTGTTTTTTCAGGATAAATCGAATGATGTGATTGTTGACGATGTGTTCCGTCGCCTCTCTGCCTGTCACAATGTGTTGTTTACCGGACATCAGGCATTTTTGACTGAAGATGCTTTACGTAATATTGCGACAACAACACTGGATAGTGTGACTGCTTTTATACAGGGCAATTCGTCTGGTCATGAACTGGTTGAAGCCGAATAGCTGATTTGACCCGGAAGAAGCATGTTGTTTCTTCCGGGGATGGTTCCACGCAAGGCTGTGAATCACTTTATCGTCCATCACGGTGACATGTTCACGATGCCAGAATGAGAGAATATCTTTTTCCAGCGGGTCTCTGTCTAAGGGCATCAGATAGGATAAAAGCGTGGCAAAAAAATCAGAGAGTTGAATATCAGGTGGATACCGGGGAAAAATTTTCATTTGCTGGCCTGCTTTGTCTTTTGGAGCTAAGTCAATATCAATCAAAACTATTTTGGTGTCTTTATGCACGATACCATGACAGAATTGTTACATATACCAAAAAGACCTGAAAATGCATGATTCAGTGAGAATTGATATTCCCGTGTATTATTAGATGCTTCCACTTATAAAATTATCAGATTTTTGCCATCAGTTAAGGTGTGTTGAATCATAGATGATTATTTTATTTTTCAATGAATCAGTTTGTTATGTATTTTAAATTTTTATGAATTGATGAAGTTATATAATTTTTATTGTTTTTTGTTATGAATATTAAAATCAATATAGTGATTGTGAATTGTGATTATTCACAAATATACTGTTATTTTATGAATGTGTCATCGTGATGTCCTTTATTAATATTTTTTAAGTGGTATAAACATGGCGAAATTATAATGTAATAAAATAATAGGTTAATGTATGAAATACTCTAAAATAGCTGCCGGATTATGTTCAGTTGCAGCATTATTCGCTTCCCAGGCATTTGCATATCAAAGCACTCTTCACAGACCTGTTCCAACATGCAATGCTGATGAAACACTGGTATGGGATACTTATAGTTTCTCTCCTATTCATGGTTTTAGCGCCGGGGATAACATTGTTACTAACATCGCCTGGGCCAATTTTTCGATCGATAAAAATAAAGCCCAGAATATTCGTAACTTCTTTGTTCAGGTCGTCTTTGGAAATAAAACCCAATATAACGAACATAACGTCTATGTTGTCCCTACAGGTTCCAATGTTCAGGATATTTACTGGAAATTAGGTGTGCAAGGATATGATTGGATCCGGTTTGATAATTTAGATAGTTCATATTATGCCGACCAAATCAAACGAACCGGTAAAACAACACTCGGGATCAGTCATATCGATCCTCATGGAGAATTTAAAGAATATTTTTATGTGGAAGATGTCACGATAGGTTTTTGTAGTAAAAATTAATATTAAAATAAACGAGCAGCCACATTGTTGTGGCTGTTTTTGTGTGAATTATTTAAATTAGATAAAATATATTTTCAGCCACCGGAATCAATCCGGCTCAAACCCGCCCCGCGATAGCGTATCAACAGGCTCATTTCTGCATCAAAGAAAGGCGTTATCATCCCTTGAGCTATTTTTCCTGAACAGCATTTTGGGCTGGCGCCGAATCATTCATCTTCAGGCCATATGGGTATAAGTACTTTATTTTCAGGTGATTTATTGTTTAAACTGACAATTATCTCATCCGGGGAAACACCGATGCTTGTTTCTCCGTGAGGGGAGATATTTCAGGGATTCTCATCGATTAAATAAGGATATTTATGAAGATACAATTATTCACGATAACGTCGTTACTGGCTTTTTCTTCTTTTACACTGGCGGCTTCTCAGGTAACGGATGCTGTTGCGCCGGAATCGACTACGGCGGTTGTCAACAAGTATCTCGTCACGGCAAAGCAATATATGGTGGCTGCTGCAAATCCGCATGCTGTCAAAGCTGGCTATGACGTGCTGAAAAAAGGGGGTACGGCGGCTGATGCTCTGGTCGCGGTGCAGACAGTACTCGGACTGGTCGAGCCACAGTCATCTGGTTTAGGCGGCGGCGCTTTTCTGGTGTATTACGATGCCGGAAAGCAAAAATTAACAACCTTTGACGGTCGTGAAACTGCACCGATGGCCGCGCGTCCTGCACTGTTTCAGGATGAACACGGCAAGCCGCTTAAATTTTATGATGCGGTGGTGGGTGGTCGATCTGTGGGAACACCCGGTACGGTAAAACTACTGGCGACGCTGCATCAAAAATACGGGAAGCAACCCTGGGCAGAGCTATTTAAGCCGGCTGAACATCTGGCGCAACATGGTTTTAAAGTCTCTCAGCGTCTGGCTGGTGCTATCGCCGATGATCAGAAGCGACTCAGCCGTTATCCCGATACCCGTGCTTATTTCTTTCATCAGAATGGTTCTCCGCTGGCAGAAGGTGATTTGCTGGTCAATCAAGCTTATGCCAAAACATTGAAGCTGTTGGCTACCGGGGGAGAAAAGGCGTTTTATCATGGCCAGATTGCCAAAGATATTGCAGCAAAGGTGAACGGTGTTAAAGATAATCCGGGTGTGCTGTCGGCACAGGATTTTGCTGTTTACCGGGTGAAAGAAAGAGAGCCGGTTTGTGCGTCCTATCGTCAGTATGATGTCTGTGGAATGGGGCCGCCAAGTTCCGGTGCACTGACCGTTGGACAGATTCTGGGAATGGTCAGCCATTTTGACCTGAAAAAAATGGGGCCGGACAGTCCTGAAGCCTGGCAGATTATTGGTGATGCATCCCGTCTGGCTTTTGCCGATCGCGGACGCTATATGGCGGATTCTGATTTTGTCCCGATGCCTGAAGGGTTATTAGATCCGGCTTATCTCGCCTCGCGGGCAAAATTAATCCGGCCGGGTGAGGCACTGAAGACGGTGTCTGCCGGTGAACCACCATGGAAAAACCAGATAACACTGGCGGACGATCAGGCGATTGAATTACCTTGCACTACGCAGATCGTTATTGCAGATCAGTATGGCAATATTATTTCGATGACCAGTACCATTGAAAATGGCTTTGGTTCGCGGGTGATGTCCCATGGGTTTCTGCTGAATAATGAGTTGACGGACTTTTCTTTTGCATCCTATGCGAATGGTTATCCCATCGCGAACCGGGTAGAGCCGGGAAAGCGGCCCCGCTCTTCGATGGCGCCTACGATTGTGATGAAAGACGGAAAACCCTACATGGCGGTGGGTTCTCCCGGAGGTTCGCGGATTATCGGTTATGTTGCTTCCACTTTAATTGCTCATATTGACTGGGGGATGGATATCCAGCAGGCGATTTCTTTGCCGCATTTGCTGAACCGCTTTGGCACCTATGATTTGGAAGCGGGAACGGCGGCTGAAAAAATGCAGGCGCCGCTGGAAAAAATGGGTTTCAGGGTGAACATCCGGGATCTGAACTCAGGTTTGCAAGGGATTGTGTTCGAAGATGGTCAGCTATCCGGTGGTGCAGATCCCCGTCGTGAGGGAACCGCAATGGGTGACTGATACTGCCGGACAAAACTTTATCTTTTATGCTGTGCCGTTCACTTGACGTGAGCGGCATTTTTTTCCTTGTTAAATCGTACATGGATTAAGCGTACATGGCTGTCTTGAGCGGTTTGCGGAACCAGACGCATTCTGATCAGAAAATAAGTGGAATTGGTATTAATCGTTTGAAAAAATTAAAAATTTCAAAAAAACTGAAAAATACCTGTCCTGAGTTGTTTGTCGCTGGTCGTTTGCTTGCAAACCGGTCTGTGCGGATTCAATCCGGGTTGTATGCCGGGAGCCCGATCTTGTACCGGTTATTCTTCTCCGGATTCCTGCTGAGTTTTCCGGGGGGACGACTGAAGAGGCGCTGCTTCTTTGGTTTTTTCTTCTTCATTTAATTTTGAATCGAAAAAAGCGGCGAAACCGCTCCGGGTCGGTTTATAGGGCCAGTAGTGATGTCCAAACCGAATCACCAGCGTTGCAATCGCTAAAATTAATGCGGCCAGAGAAAGCCAGACAACAAATATTCCGTCCAGTTCTTTCATGCCTAGCGTGATGTAACGGGCAATTGCCATAATCGCAATATAGATAGGATAGCGGACCGGAATTTTCCCGTAGGTCACAAATTGCTGCACCATGGTGAGGACTTCAAGGTAAATAAACATCAGCAAAATGTCTGTCAGTAAAACGGCCCTGGCGGTAAAGACGTGATGAAACTCATTTCCGATTGCAAACAAAGTGGACAGCATAATGGCTGCAAGCAAGACGGCTTCGATAATGTAGTAGGTTTTCAGAAAAATCTGCGTGTATTTTTTCGACAGTGATGACCCCATTGCTTTTCATCCATGAAATAACAGTGTGAGGTCATAGTAAAAGTAATTTTTAACCAGAGTCAATCGTAAAACATCTTTTCTTCTGATTTTTTCAGAATTGAATGGATGCTTCAGCCCGGATGATTGTCGTGAAATCCTGAGCGGATACCGGCGGATGGTTATGTGATTTATCCTTTCATTGTGACGGTGTCACTCAGGCATATAAACAATATTAAAAGTGATTAGATCGGTCTGCCGGGATTCGATCAATCCTCTGTTCCAGTCCATGCCGATTCCCCAGCTTTGGGAAAACATCCACTGGGCACCCACACCCAAAAGCAAATCCATCCCCCGGACGGTCTTTTCTGCCAGTTGTCCGGCTGATATTTCACTTTTGTTGAAAAACGGCCCGCCACGAGCGTACACCGACAGTGAGTCTGAAAGGTTGTAAGATGGCTTGATGGTAAACGCGATGCCCTGTGCTGAAAGTGGAAACTGGTCGGTCAGGATTTGGCTGGCTGTCTGCGGGTTGTTGACAAAACCGGAAAGATGTCCTGAGGCGGGGCCAAAGTTCAGATAGCCCGCTTCCAGACGATAATGGGCCGACCATTGATAACCCGCCCAGAGACTGAAACCGGGTCGCTGGCTAATGTCTGAAACCCTGAGCTGTGATTCACCAGCCTGACGGAGTGCATGATTGACTGCTGAAGCGTCTGTATCTGTGAGCGGCCAGCCGGCTCCCAGACTGAATTGCCACGGATTTTGCGGCAGTTCGGTGCTGACTTCAGTTTCTGAAAAAACATGACAGGAAGTCGTGGCAGCACTGCCCGCGATCAGCAATAAATAAATTTTCTTCATGATTGAATCTCTGCCCGGTGATGGTTGGGATACTGACGGAGCCGGATACTGAACAGCAAACCTAATAACAGCCCTGCAAATGGACTGAAGCCGCCGCCTCCGGTTTTTACTTTTTCGCTGATTGCGGTTCGGGTTGCGATGCCGCCGGGATCGATAATCGTGCCGTTGGCATTTTGATCGTTATCATTCGGACCGCCATCTTCGATGGTCAGCTGCACACACCAGTAACCGGCAATGAGCCCGGTTTCGAAACTTTTATCTCCGGGAGGCGGGCAGTAACCGGGCTGTCCGGGCGCAGAAGCCAGACTGTTACGGCTGTCTTCTGTAAACGTCCGCCACCCTCTGGTTGCAGACCATTTCCGGTAAATGGCATGGTCCGGAATGGCTGAGCGCTGAGGAATCACAACATTGACAGACTGGCCGTGGGTAGCAATATCATGCACTTCGAAGTCAAACAGGCCGCCGCTATGAATGGCACTATCGGCTTCGATGGTTTGCGTGTCATCATAAGCATCACTGGTATGAACCAGTGTACCTTTGCGCCCGGTCCTCAGTGCCGTTTGGCCAAGGTGCAGACGGGTGCCCGGATCGGACTCCAGCAGATTGTAATTCCCTTCAGATGCCAGATGTCCGATGACATTCGCCAGTTGGTACTGATTATCCATATAATCGTAGATACCGTCGTTATCACTGTCATTGTATCCTTCTTCCAGATCTGACAAGCCATCCTGATCGGTATCATCTGTTTCTGTGAGTACTTCTGTTGTTTCAGTAATACTGATGATTTGAGTTGCGGAATCAGAGCGTTGTGGGGAGCCGGAATCATTCACTGTCACACCAATCCGGTACAACCCTGACGCCAGTGTGGCCGGATTAAAAGTAATGGCAGATTGGTTGGTCATGGCGGCGTTGTCTGAAATCTCTGCCGGCAGGTTCCACTGGAGCGAATGCGTATCCTGCAGATTGCTGTCGGTCACTGTCGCGGTAATCGTGACAGGGCCGCCACGACGCGAGATCTCAGCACTTTGTATCTGGTTCTGGATGACAGACAGATTGATTTCCGGCGCAATATTACTTTCACTGATGGTCACGGTATGGATCGGTTTATTGCCGGTATTCAGTGTACCGTCGGAGTTGAGCATGGAAATCACAATCGTTTCGTCACTTTCCTCAACCGTATCTGCCAGTGTCTGAAAGGTGATGCTTCCTTCTGTTCCCGATGAAATGGTCACGACACCATCACTGAGGTCATCATCTTCTCCCGGAATGGCGGTACCGGTGACCTGATAAGGAATGGTCACCGGATATTCAGGAGAGGGGCCATTTAACAGGACTTTGACGGTGACCTGATTCCCTTCTGTGACCGATTGATCTTTGGCGAAGTTGATTAAGGGGCGGACATAAACTGTTTGCGTTGCCTGAGCGGTGTTTCCGGCGGAATCCGTAGCCTGATAAGTCAGGGTATGTTGCCCCGGAGACAGGCGTGCTTCCCGGTTCCCGCTGACTTCAACGGCGCCATCAAGATAATCGGTTGCAGTGATATCGCCAAGATTCACCAGTGTGAAAAGCCCGGTGGCATCGACCCGGATGACGGACGCCAGGCTGATTTGGGGCGGAACGGTATCCTGATGTGGGTTGGTACCGGCGGCGGCTTCCGCGGCATTAGTTGCACCATCGCCATCACTGTCGAGTGCAGCGTCACTGCTGTCGAGTGAATCAAATCCCCATGTGTTTTCCCAGCTGTCGCTCATGCCATCATTGTCGTCATCGGTGTCCGCATTGTTACCAATACCATCGCCGTCTGTATCTGTGGTTTCAGTGGCATCAAGCGGGAAAGCATCACTGGCATCGCTGACACCGTCGTTGTCATCGTCTGTGTCTGCATGATTGCCGATACCATCCCCATCGGTATCTGCTGACTCAGCCGGGTCGTGCGGGAACAGATCTTCAGCATCACCGATGCCATCATTATCATTGTCTGTATCGGAGTTATCACCAATACCGTCACCGTCAAAATCAGTTGTTTCACCGGCATCGAGCGGGAAGGTGTCCTGAGTATCACTGACGCCGTCGTTGTCGTCATCGGTGTCTGCATTGTTCCCGATACCATCGCCGTCAGTGTCTGTCGTTTCAGTGGCATCGAGCGGGAAAGCGTCATTGGTGTCACTGACACCATCGTTGTCGTCGTCCGTATCGGCATTGTCTCCGGTGCCGTCGCCATCGCTGTCTGTTGTTTCTGAGCCATCAAGCGGAAAAGTATCACTGGCATCATCAACACCATCACCGTCATCATCCGTATCGGTACTGTTCCCGATACCATCGCCGTCGGTGTCGACACTATCTGTGGGATCTAAGGGTAAATCATCGCTGGTGTCATCCACGCCGTCGTTGTCGTCGTCTGTATCAGCATTATTCCCGATGCCATCACCGTCAGTATCTGTGGTTTCAGTGGCATCAAGCGGGAAAGCATCACTGGTATCATCAACGCCGTCGCCATCATCATCATCGTCATTCACATCAGCGATGCCATCACTGTCTGTATCGCGAAGCACCTGCAATGAAACGGTGGTCAGGATGTTAAAGCCTGAACCATCCCAGCCCTGCCAGGTAAACTGATCGGTACCGGTAAAGTCAGCATCAGGTGTGTAGTTCAGCAGGGAGTATTCAGCACTGGTGATTTCCTGACCAACGCTCACCGGTGTCGTGTTTAATGTCAGTGTGCCGTGCGCAGGCAAAGAAGCAATGCGGATGCGGGTTATCAGGCCTGAATCACCGGTAAAATCGGCGTTATCAAACCCTGAAGAAACATCTTCGACAATCTCTTTTGAAGTCGCTGCGTCCTGAATACTTTGAGCGATATCTGCCAGATCGGCGATATCACCGGCACCATAAAACCAGGTAAAGCTGTCAGATTCTCCGGGTGCAAGGTCTTTCATCCGGACATAAAAACCGTATGAACCATCATTTGTTGCCTGAACGGATGATGTCGTGGGGTTCTGGTCGATCACATTTTGAAAAGAACAACACAGGTTCTGAATCACATAAGAATTATCCGAAGTGGAGAAAAAAAGTACACCACTGTCACCACTGGTAATTTGCAGTGCCTGTGCCTGATCGCCAGCCGAGGTCAGTGAGACAAAACTACCATTGGTTAAATTTCCCCTGGTTTTTTGAGGTTGATCTTCAGTATCAATAAAATCGTCTCTGGTTCCGAGCCAGAAACGCAGGTTTTCAGCATTTTGAGCACTGTTATTGGTCAGCTGGATAATGATATTGACATAAGGCGAATTCTGGCTGACCTGATAAGTTGCTCTGTAACCCAGATTGATACTGTTGAGCGTCACACTGCCTTCGGTGGTTAAAATGCCATAGCCGCGATCACCATCATATTTGGTAAACAACGAGGTGTCCGTTGTCTGGCCGGAGAGCGTAAAGCCGGAACTTATCTGTCCGTTGATATTCCACAAATCAGTGCCGTCACCACCAACACCAATGGCTGAATCCAGTGGATAATCATCGTAAGTTAACGGATACCAGGTTGTTGCGCTGTCATTGTAATAAAAAGGTTGCTTTGGCAGCCCTGAATTGTTGATTGAGTCTTCTGTGCCATTCCCAAAGCGAATTTGTTCACTGTCAAAAATAGTTGCTGCGGATGCTGTGCCACAGACGAGTGACAGAGCTGCGGTGTAAGCCAAAGTCAGTAAAATCGTGCGCATGTCGCCCCTTGTTCTTCTCTTTATCATTCGAGATATATTGAAACGGGTTGTGTGCTGTGATAATCAGGAGTTGCAGTATTCGTGCAAAATCCCTCATCCCTGAGATTACCTTTTGTTCACAAAATGGATAATTTTAAGCCAAATGGCATCATTTATATTCACGGGATGAGTGATTTTGGCCTAAATGATAACACATATTTTTTGATAAATATATTATTAAAGTGGCACTAATCAATATGCGAGCAGTCAGGAGGGTGATGCAAAAGATGGCCGGATTTGAGATGATTCATTCATCGTCCTCAACATGCATACCAGGGATAAATCATGTGGTTGTTGCTGCTGTCTTTCAGTCAATCAAGCTGAGGAGCTAATTTGAACAGTCCTGCACGGTGATGCATCGTGTAACCCGTCCGGATATACGCCGGTTCTGTTTTTCTTCGTTAATCGGAAAGCCGGGCGGTTCCCAACATTCTGATTTTTGGGTGGTATCTTGAAAATATAGGTGGCATGTTCCGGGAAGAGAGGGACAAGTTAAAGTTTATTGTTTTGTTAATGATGCGCAGTATTTTGAATGTTTGATCCTTCATACTAAGGGTAATGTACTTTTTGATTATCTTCTAAAATTATAATTGTTCAATAATTTATTCAGGCAGTAATTTGACATTAAATATCTATAAATAATTTTTAATGATTTATATATAATTATTTTATATGAATAAATTGATATATTTTCCCTTGAGCTATAGTATTTAAGATTGTATTATTATGTTAATCACTTTCTAATATTGTGGTTATTGTTATTCATAATTAAAGTGATTTGTTAATGTTTTATAATTTATATTAAGGATTAATTCTATGAATGTTAAAATTGAAAAAATTAAAGAAGTCTCTGGTGTTTCAGCTCACGGAGGTGGATCTAATTGTGACGACTAATTTTTAAAAACAAACCACATACTATGTATGTGGTTTTACTGCCAATATAGGATAATAACAATGGAGCTGTCATATAGTGAGTCACTTTTTATTTAATGAATTACCTGTTATATCATCACAAGGTAAATATATACTTTTCTCTCCCTATACCCGAGAGAAAATAATTATCGATAATAAGGATTATTTCTCTGAAGAGCTATGTAATGAAATAAATTTATTATCACCAGATTTTTTTCAGAGACCTAAAGAGATTGTGAATGATTATCTCGACAGATACAATTTGGTTTTATCATTAACTAATGACTGTAACTTAAGATGTACTTATTGTTTCGTTAATGGTGGCCACATTAAATCACGGATGACTGAAGAATTAATAGAAGAACGTATTGAAGAGTCTTTTAAATTTATACAAAATCAAGATATATCAAACTTTCAATTGAGCTTTTTTGGTGGAGAACCGACTCTTTGTATTGATTTAATTAGACATGCTATTAACTTTGTAAATAAACAGAAACCTGAAGATATTAAAGTAAGTTATTCAATCACGACTAATGGTGCTTTTGGAAAGCAGGTTTCTGATTTTATTATAGAAAATAATATTGCTGTTAGCCTGAGTATGGATGGGCTTCCTGAAGTGCAAAATTTGCAGCGACCGTTCGAAAATGGTGCAGGGTCGGCAAAATCTGTCGAAAAAACAATTACTCGCTTAATAAAGAATAATATTTATCCTAAAATTCGGGTGACTGTAACCAAGGTAAATTGTTTTCACATGCCGCAGATTGTCAAATATTTAGGAAATCTGGGAGTGAAAGAAATTCATTTTGAACCAGTAACTGAAAGTGGAAGAGGAACAAATACTCCAAGACCATCTAGAGAAGATTTTGTCAGTATGTTATTTGAAGCAATTGATATTGCATCAGATAATAATATGAAAATACTAAACTCAGCATACGCGAGATTATTCACACCTTCAGTTCACTACTGTGATGGTATGGGAGATAAAAGAAAAATAATAAATTATGATGGTAGTGTTAGCAGTTGCGTGGAAGTAAATGATTTAAATCATGAAGCAAAAGATTATTTCATGGTTGACGATTTAACAACAGAGACTTTGGTTAAAAATAACCCAATCTCTGATGCAAATGATGACTGTAAAGTATGTTTTATGAAGTATAACTGTGCAGGGGGATGTCCCTCAAGGAATTATCATGTCTCCGGAGATATTTATAAACCCGATCCATATCGTTGTTACGTTGTGAAACATGTTGTTCCAAAAATTATAGAAAGAATGTAGGACATTAAATGCAAAGAAATATACCACTGTTTATGACCTATGCAGTTTGTTCAAGACTATTTTTGTTTCTCCCGATGATGACGATTTTTTTCAGAGAGACAATTGGTCTTAGCTATGATCAGATTATTCTCGTACAGGTTTTTTTCTCTGTTGCAGTGGTTACTTTGGAAGTACCTATGGGTATTCTGGCTGATCTGTTTGGCCGCAAAGGAACCTTAGTATGTGGTGCTATATTGAGTTTTATCTCTGTGTTGTTATTTTCTTTGAGTCAGACTGCTATTGATTTATATATTGCTTCATTCCTTTCTGGCTGTTCGGCTGCAATGATTTCAGGTACGGACTCTGCTCTGTTTTTTGAATCTCTGGAATCTTTGGGCCGAAAGGAAGAGTTTCATCAATATATGGGAAAAATTGGGTTCTTTAATTTTCTTTTCGTTGCATTCCTCTCGATTCCTGTTGGATATGTCATTGAATACAATATGCGATTGCCTTATTTTCTGACGCTGATTCCGGTAAGCCTTTCATTCTTGTGCTTGTTGGGAATGAAAGATCCGTTTCAGACCGAACGGAAAGCCGGGCAAGGTGTTTTGGCCCATCTCCGGGGAGCGATAAAAAGTTTGTCCGGAGACAGAGTATTAGTGACACTGATTATGAGTGTCACATATTTCACGTTTGCGATGGAATATGGTAACCAAACCTACCAAGCGTTTTTCCGTGAATTTAATATGGACTACACTTGGTTTGGTTACGTTTTCTTTGCTTTTAGCATGCTGGTATCGTTGTCATCAAAATACTCACATGTGGTCACTTCATGGATAGGTCAGGAAAGGCGTGCTTTACGACTTATTAATCTTTTGATTGCTGTTTCATTGATATGGTTTGGTCTGTCTTCTTCAGTATGGTCGGCAATATCTGCCTATGCGCTCTTGCGATGTTTGAAGGGAGTAACCGGCCCTTTCTACAGTACGCTCATGAATATGAGGATTAAAAATGAACAGCGGAGCACCGTTCTTTCTTTTACATCCTTGATCAACCGCGCTCATTTCGCAATCATCGGGTTAGGGTTAGGTTGGTTGGCGAAACATCATAGTGTTAGTGTGTCGTACTTAGCTTTGGGAATTTTTTCTGTGTTACTGATATTAGCATTGGGTATTAACGACCGAAATCAAATAGCAAATACAGTTGCAGGGAAAGTACGGTCATGACATTTTTACTTATATGAGGTCATTGTTACCTTATGTACGCTTTCTCACTCATTATTTCCAGGGTCAATAGACCCTGGTGCGTGTTTGTTCCCATAAACAGGCAGCGCGGTAAATGGTATCCATATACGGATCCTTAATTGCGTAGTAGGATTCAGCGTCGTCAGGAAAGCGTTTGGCAAGCGCTTGTTTTACGGTCGCGTATGCTTGTCTGACCATCGAATCGTGACGCAGAAAGTCTCTGAATAATAATGGATATTTTTGATTGAGCCGGCCGGATTCGCGGATATGTATATGCGCTTCACGTTCACCGTTTTTTTCACGGAAGTACAATTTTTTCAGTTCATCCGAATTTTCATCTTCACCGACTAAGTTGTCCGACTGTATGTCAGGTAAGTACCTGTAACCCGCCTGAGATAGTTTTCCGGTAATTTCCGGATGACTGAGATCACGGACGGTGACCTGAATATCGATGACGTTTTTGGCCGGTAGTCCGGGAACAGATGTAGAACCGATATGATCGATTTGGATTGCCAGACTTTCCAGAACATTTTGTAGTTGTTGTTCAATTTGCTTATATGCCTGTGGCCATTGCGGGTCAGGTGCTGAGATGGTAATTCGTGCCATTTGTCTTTCCTTGTATTTTGACCTGGGCCGTATGGTACATTTTCAGGTCATATGTGTATACCCAAGTGACCTTAAGATGCAGGATTCAGAGCGCCATCAACAGGTCCGGTTCAAGGAAAAGAACTGAAGGAATGCACCCGCCTTTCGAAGTTATTTGACGCAGAAATGGACCTGTTGATGCGCTCCCGAAGGGCGAGATTGATTGGCTCCTGCCCTGTGTTACTGATTTTCAACGTAGAATGACTATGTTTACAAATCAGTGCCTTGGTCAGAAGCCAATCAACTCTCGCTGAACATGCATCTTAAGGTCACTTGGGTATATATATCTTTGTTTTGATTGATTTACCTCAAACTGATGCCGGAAAAATTTAACCGCATAATGGCCTGATTATGGTGATAGTGACTGTTTGGATGGTTGCCCGTGTTAAATGTCAGTGAAATCCCCTGTTCTTTTGATGATTGTTGGTGGATATTGTTAAATTAAGCTTGGTTTTATGTTGATAGAGTGTTTTCAATTGCTGCCGTAATATGTGACGCGTTGTCTATTTGTTCTTTCATTTATAAAAGGAGTTTATTATGGGCAATTTGCCACGCACAGTCACTTCACCAACAAAATTCATCATTGGAACACATCAACTGGCACAAATGGCTGAATATGTCTCTCCACTGGGAAAACATGCCTTTATTTTGTCAAGCCAATCTAATTTTGATCGGGTTGAATCACTGGCCGTTCCGGCGCTGAAAGAAGCCGGGATTGGATGTGTCATTGAAAAATTTAATCGTCAGTGCACCGAAGCAGAAATTCAGCGGTTGGGGCGAATCGTTGTTCAGCGGGGAGCTGATGTGATAGTTGGGGTCGGTGGTGGTCAGGCGCTGGATTGCGCTAAAGCCGTTGCTTATTACCAGAGAAAGCCCCTTGTGCTTTATCCGACAGTCGCATCGACGGATGCGCCGTGTACGGCACTCTCTGTGATTTATACCGAAGAAGGGGAGTTTGAACGTTACTTATTTTTACCCCGTAATCCGGATGCTGTGGTGGCGGATACCGGGATTCTTGCCGCAGCCCCGCAATATTTCTTTTCTGCGGGTGTCGGGGATGCGCTGGCAACTTACTTCGAAGCGAGAGCCTGCTATGAGGCAGACGGGGTGAATCTGGTGCTGAAAAGGCCCTCACGAACAGGTTTAGGGCTGGCGCGTTTATGTTATCAGCTGCTGAGTGAAAATGTAGAAAAGGCGATGGAAGCGGTTCGCGATAAAGTCATGACACCGGCGCTGGAACAAATGCTGGAAGCCACTATTTATCTCAGTGGTGTCGGTGCTGAAGCCGGCGGTCTGGCTGCTGCACATGCCGTGAATAACGGGATGTCTGTCATTGCTGATCTGCATGAGACCCAGCATGGTGAGAAAGTGGTTTTTGGGCTGCTGACGCAGTTAGTGCTGGAAGATGCACCGCAGGATGAATTTGATGAAGTGATCCGGATTGCGAAAGCGGCTGAGTTGCCTTTGAGTTTGAAAGAAATGGGCCTGAAGTCCTTCATTGAAGCCGACTGGCGAAAAGTGGCTGAAGTGGCTTGTGATGAGAAAGATACCATGAGTAATATGCCGGTCCCGGTCAGTGTGGATGACGTGTATCAGGCGATGGTCAAAGCGAATGAAATTGCAGAGTCTTATTGCATGGCCTGACTCATGGTGACCTCGTTTCTGACCCGGATGACAGGTCAGAAATGATATGTATGCATCTTGAGGTTACTTTAGGTTGTTTGAGGATGTAATATACTGATTTTATTTGCATTCGGCTTTTATGTTGATTTGAGGTAAAGATGCATATCGATTCTGACGGCATTCGTTCTGATATGATTTTTCATCATTTCTCCGGGCAGGTCACGGAGAAGGAAAATTATGTCGTTGTTAAAACACCATCCAACCCGGGGTTCTACTGGGGGAATTATCTGGTTTTTCCGCAGCCGCCGCTTGGGGGGGATTTTCTGCACTGGCGTCACCTGTTCGTCTCTGAATTCCGGAATGATCAAGATGTTAAACATATGTCATTTTGCTGGCTGAAACCGACAGAACACATTCAGACTGAATATTCAGACTTTCTGTCTCAGGGGTTCGAATATGATGAAGTACTGGTATTAAAAGGCAGTCAGTTCTGTTTGCCCGGACGCCGGAATGAAGAGATTCAGTGCCGGCCGGTTTTAACCGATGCAGAGTGGCAACAGGTGATTGCACTGCACTTACTGGTTTATCCGGATAGCTGCCGGAATGAAGCGGAGTGTCTTTATGTTGACCGGACTTATGCGGCGTATCGCAGCATGCAGGCTGCCGGGCTCGGAGGGTTGCACGGCGCCTTTATTGGCGATCAGCTGGTCGCAAGTCTGGGGCTGTTTTTTGATGGGGAGATTGGCCGTTTTCAGAATGTTGAGACCCATCCGGACTTCAGGCAACGCGGTATTTGTAAAACCATGGTTTACGATATATCGGTTGCAGCGATGCAGCAACATCCTCAAATCCGGCATTTAATTCTGCATGCTGACAGTGAATATATTGCAGCGGAAATATACCGCTCTGTTGGCTATGAAGTGTGTGAAACGATTTGTGAATTATGTCTGACACCTGAAGCAGCAGCACGATAAGCCGGGTTATTGCGGAAGAAAAAGGTGATGGATTCCCTGACAGATTCTTGACTTTATCCGGGAAGTGATATGTTATAAAGTAACAATTCATGTGACGTATCAGGTGCCATTTTGTTTGTGATGAACCGGCAAAATCAAATCAAACTCCGGATCGTGTGTTGTCTTATGTTGCTGAGCCTGCCATGCCGGACATTTGCACACCCGCATTCATGGATGGATCTTCAGACTTATATCAAGAGCAGCCAGACAGCATTGACCGGGTTTTCCATGGTCTGGACCTTTGACCCTATGACAACTGCTTATCTGTTTGATGGTGAGGATATGTCAGATGGCCATCGTAAACAGACCTTGCAGAAACTGGCTGACTCGATGATCCGCAATATGCTTTCAACGCACTATTTCACCTACTTTTACGATAACAAGACGCCAGTCCGTTATCAGAAAGTCAACACAGCAAAACTGACCACACATGCCGGTAAAGCCACGCTCAGCTTTGAACTGAATCTGGTCAAGCCTTATCCATTCAATGGTCATACGCTGCAGCTGAGGATTTTTGACCCGACTTACTATGTCGATATGTCGTGGAAATCAGCCAAAGATGTGAAACTGAATCCGGCAGCAGGGGAACATTGTGTCACCCGGCTGAAAGCGCCTCATCCAACATCTGCACAGGTCAGTTATGCGATGTCGATCCCGGCAGATGCTGATCCGGATGATACGCTGGGCCAGCTTTTTACTCAGACGCTTGAGCTGACTTGTCACCCCGAACCGAACCATTCCTGATAAGGATTCTGAATCTATGCCATCTCACCAGCATACTGAACATTGTAAAGTCAATCATCAGCATCCGGAAAAACCCCGATACTTACGGCTCAATCCGCTGTATCTTGTCTTGATGGTCATGATAGCCGCCGGTTGGATTGTCTGGTCTCACTGGCCGGTCATTTTGATGACCAGTATTCACTGGCAGAAAAACATCATCAATCAACTGAGTGAATTAATCTATACCGCCCGGCACGATCCCGGTTCAGTCCGGTTGCTGCTGGAAATCAGTTTTCTGTATGGTATTTTTCATTCCCTTGGGCCGGGGCATGGCAAAGTGGTTGTCAGTACTTATCTGGCGACCCATCAAACTAAAATCAGAATCGGGCTGGTGATTCCGGTGGTTGCCGCATTGATTCAGGCTTTGGTGGCGATCTTTCTGGTCACGCTGTTTTTATATATTTTTCACACCACGATGCATCAGCTCAACGCCACGGTGCAGTACTTCTTCCATGCCAGTGCGTCAGGGGTTATTTTGATCGGTATTTATCTGGTGGGACGATCAGTCATGACCTGGCGTCGACAGGCACATGAGCACGACCACAATCACGATCATCACTGTAGCTGCGGGCACCAGCATGTTGTCAGTGCGGATGCGATTAATAATGCCAGCAGTCTGAAAGAATATCTGGCACTGATTTTCAGTATTGGTGCCCGGCCATGCACCGGCGCATTACTGGTGCTGTTCTTTGCGCATCTGGCAAATGCTTACTGGCTGGGGGTGATCAGCAGTATTCTGATGGGAGCCGGAACTGCGCTGACGACAACCTGTATCGCGTTTTTTACGGTATCCGGAAAAAAATTCATCAGTTTCTATACCAGGGATTCACTGGCAGATTTCAGACATACCGGTCTGATTCTCAAAATACTGGCAGGGATTGTGTTGGTGTTATTGGGTCTGATTTTACTCAATCAGGGCACATTCGGCATGTCACCGGTATTTGGGAAATGATACTAAAGGCTTGTGTTTTGTTTGACAGCCCCTGACGGGGCTGTCGCGTTTCATGCGCTTAATATTTATAAACCAATGATTTCATTCCCGATCTGATACGGGCCGGCATTTGAGCCATCAGGCATTAAGCCAATTGCCGGTGAATCTTCCGGGTAAGTAAATGTGGTCAAATTCTGAAATAGAGCGTCAGCTGAAGACCTCAGACTGTGTGTATCCGGATAGTCCGTATTCAGGGTGAAAGAACTCGATACCAGTGCAGCCTGCCATGATGTCAAAGAAGTGTATGAAACTGGTTGATAGCCGACCGATGAAGCATCAAAATAAGCTATTTTCTGCGTCGGAGCGAAAATATTATAATCGCTGCTGTTCAGCTTCGCCGGCTCATTATCAACGTCCTGACTACCGAAGATATTTTTATATCCGACAATGATATTCCCTTTTACCATCAGATCACTGATACCATTGATACGGATACCAAGAGTATCTTTACTGTTTTCACCATAGAGCAGGTTTTGTTCTACCCGCTGTGGCGCGGTTGTGGGCTCAGAGACCGCAGCCATATTGTAAAGAATGGCTTTGGCTGTTTTACCGGTCGTGTGAACGATATTATGGTGAATATAATTTGCGCCGGCTTCTGTTTCCGGCTGAACGCCAATTTGCACACCTGAGCGGGTTGCTCTGATGAGATTAAAGCGGATTTCTGATTCAAAGACCGGTGCTCTTGTTTCTGCATTTATCACATAGTGATCTTTCAGGAAAATACCGCTGCCGACATCTTCAAACAGGTTATGCTCAATCAGGGCATTGATGGTGCCGTAAGATTGAATTCCTGCACCTTTTTTACCGTAATCTTTTTCATGGTCACGGTAAACGTCATAGATATGGTTATTTCTGACAATCCAGTCTTTGCTTGACCACATGCCAATGGCAGCAAGGTTATCGACATTACCGACATGGTGAATGGTCATGTCTTCGATGACCACACCGTAAGAGATATGATCAGGGTCTTCCACTTCTCCTTCATGATCCCAGTTGTAGATCCCTGCGGCAGCGACATTTCTGATCGTGAAGTTTTTGAAATGGATATAATCGTTATGACGAATGGTGATGCCACCAACAAGATGCGATGAAGCTGCTCCCAGATAACCGCCATCGAGAATCACATCTCCGGAATTGGCCGGATCGGCCTGAATCGTGATGGGATGATCTTTGGTTCCTGAACGGTCCATGGCAATTAACCAGTCGTATACTTTAGGTACCGTACCATTTTCAACAATACCGCTAGTATCACCAGAAAAATACGGACTTAATGAACCGATGTCAGAATAAACCCCGGTGCCTATATTTAATGTATCTCCCGGTTGCAGCAGGCTGATACCTTTTTGCAGGGTAAGACAAGGATAGGTTTGCGAACAGTCATCCGAGTCATTACCGGACTTAGCCACATAATAAAGGCTTCCCTTGTTGATACCAATCACTTCATTGCCGGTTTGATACGGACCCGCATTGGAACCATCCTCCATCAAGGCCGTTGCCGGTGAATTGTCTGCATAGGCGAAGGTGTTTAGTTCACTGAACAGATCGGTCACAGATGAGGACAGACTATGTGTATCGGGATGATCAAACTTCAGGGTCACAGAGCCCGATGCTAGTGCTGTCTGCCAAGAGGCAAGAGATGTGTAAGAAACCGGTGTATAGCCGCCGCTGGCAGAATAGGCATCCAGGAACGCCATTTTTCCGTTTGCTGCGAAGATATTGTAATCACTGTCGCTCAGTCCTGCCGGGTGATTCGTGATATAGACACTGTTCAATACCTTGTTATAGCCAGAAATGATATTGCCTTTCACACTGACGTCAGCCACACCGGATAAACGAATGGCTGTGGTATCTTTGCTGTTTTCACCATAGAGCAGGTTATGTTCTACCCGCTGTGGTGCGGTTGTGGGTTCTGAGACTGCAGCCATATTGTAAAGAATGGCTTTGGCTGTTTTACCGGTCGTGTGAACGATATTATGGTGAATATAATTTGCGCCGGCTTCCGTTTGCGGCTGAACGCCAATTTGCACACCTGAGCGGGTTGCTCTGATGAGATTAAAGCGGATTTCTGATTCAAAGACCGGTGCTCTTGTTTCTGCATTTATCACATAGTGATCTTTCAGGAAAATACCGCTGCCGACATCTTCAAACAGGTTATGCTCAATCAGGGCATTGATGGTGCCGTAAGACTGAATTCCTGCACCTTTTTTACCGTAATCTTTTTCATGGTCACGGTAAACGTCATAGATATGGTTATTTCTGACAATCCAGTCTTTGCTTGACCACATGCCAATGGCAGCAAGGTTATCGACATTACCGACATGGTGAATGGTCATGTCTTCGATGACCACACCGTAAGAGATATGATCAGGGTCTTCCACTTCTCCTTCATGATCCCAGTTATAAATGCCAGCTGCTGAGACATTTCTGATCGTGAAGTTTTTGAAGTGAATATAGTCATGATGGCGGATCATAATCCCGCCGACACGGTTAGCCGATTCAACGCCCAGATAGCCACCATCCAGAATGACTTCTCCTTGATTGGCCGGATCAGCCTGAATCGTGATGGGGTTGTCCCTGGTCCCTGAACGATCAAAAGCGATGAGCCAGTCACTCACTTTCGGAGTGGTTCCATTTTCGGTCGTTCCGCCGTTGAAGTAAGTACTTGAGGAACCTATATCTGAGTAAATACCGGCTCCGATATTTAATGTATCTCCCGGTTGCAGCTGGCTGACACCTCTTTGTAATGTGAAACAGGGTTGAGTCTGTGAGCAGTTGTTTGCATCGTCTCCTGATTTAGCGACGTAATACATGTCAGCAGCTAAAACCCCGGATGCTGTAGTAAGTAACGGAAAAGATATCAGGAATGCCCTGAACCATGACTGGCTGGCATTCACTGTCTGTTGCCTGAGATGAAACATGATGATTTTCCTGCAGTGGTATGTTATTTGATAACGAACGTTGTTTCGTTCTGCGAAGGCGCATGTGCATTCTTATAAACGAAATGAATGCAATCAATTGGATTTATATATTTTTTGAACGGGTTACAAATAATAGAATGAGAAGTTCTGTACGTTGTAAAAAATGAGTTTTGCGGGTTCAGGTTTACAGTTCTTATGATGATCGTTTTACTTATCTGGTTGATTATCAGGAAGAGATGTTTGCTGAATAAGGCACGTCATACGTAATAACTGGTCTGGTGGAGTGTGAAAGTATTTTTTATGAGCCTTGAGGACGAGAAACACTTTGTATCTTGAAGATGGTGAAAACTGTGATAAATTTATACTGTATATAAATACAGTACAAGTGTGTGATGAAAGTTATTCCGATCAAAGCAAGTGCCGGTATTACCGGATTTGAAAGCCCGGCTGCAGAGTATAAACAACTGGAACTGAGTCTTGATGAATTGCTGGTTGAGCATCCCGGAGCGACGTGGCTTGGACGGGCCGCTGGCGATTCGATGCAGGGGGTGGGTATTTTTGATGGCGATCTGCTGATCATTGATCGATCGTTAAACGTCAGAAATCACGATGTGGTGGTGGCAAATCTGAATGGCGAATTTGTCTGTAAACTGCTTGATATGTCCCGCCGGTTACTGCTGTCTGCCAATGCTGAGATGCCACCGGTACCGGTATCCGGGCATGATACCTTTACGCTTGAAGGTGTCGTGGTACGTTCTGTCCGGTGTCACCGAAGCAGCTATTTGCTGACGGAGTGAATGATGTTTGCCCTTGTCGATGCGAATTCCTTTTATTGTAGTGCTGAGCAGGTTTTCCGGCCGGACTGGCGTGGCAAACCCATCGTCGTGTTATCGAACAACGATGGCTGTGTGGTTGCCGCAAACCGGCAGGCTACAGCGCTTGGGATCCCTAAATTTAAACCTTATTTTCAGGTACAGGCTTTATGTCAACGCCATGGTGTGATCGTTTTATCCTCAAATTATGAACTCTATGCCGATTTATCCGCCAGAATGATGTCCGTGATTGGTCGTTTTGCACCGGAGCAGCATATTTACTCGATTGATGAGTCATTTCTGGCCTTCCGCCATTGTGCTGCTGTGGTCAGTGACTGGAAGCAGTACGGACATGTCATCCGGCAAGCGGTATGGAAAGAGTGTCGTTTGCCGGTCGGGGTTGGTATGGGGCAGACATTAACGTTAGCCAAAGCTGCAAATCATGCAGCGAAGCATATGGCCGGTTATGACGGTGTATGCGTGCTTGAATGTGAGGAAGAGAGAGTGCGCGTGTTATCACAGATGGCGGCTTCAGAAGTCTGGGGGATTGGTCGCCGTGTGGCACGGCGTCTGGCTGGAATGGGAATCCGGAGCGCGCTGGAGCTGGCACAGCAACCGCCCGGTGTGATCAAGGCGCATTTCAATGTGGTGATCGAACGTACGGTCAGGGAGCTGAACGGACAATCCTGCATCAGCTGGGAGACGGCAAGGGCGGATAAGCAACAAATTTTTTCGACCCGGAGTGTCGGCGAAAGAATCACAGATAGCACCGGGTTGGCACAGGCATTGAGTAAACACGCAGGCATTGCTTCACGCAAAGCCAGAAGTCAGGGCTCTTTATGCCGGGTCATGGTGTGTTTTGCCGCCAGCAGCCCTTATGATCGGTATCCGGTCAGTAAACGGGTGGTGCACCGGTTTAGTTACCCGACGGCTGATGTACATCATCTCACCAGCACGGTGAGTCAGATGGTCCCTGCGTTGTTTCAACAGCAAGTACAGTATTACAAAATTGGTGTGGGTTTGCTCGATCTAATCAGTGATCAGCACGAGCAGTTTGATTTGATGAATCCGGCACCGAATAACCTGTCGCTGATGAAAGTTTACGATGACATCAATACCCGGTACGGCAATGATACGCTGTTTCTTGCTGCACAGGGGATCGAACAGAAGTGGCAAATGCGCCGGGCATTCCTGACGCCACAGTATTCGACCTGCTGGCGTGATGTGCCGGTCATTCGGGCATGAGCATCTGTTGGCAATATCCTGATGTTGGCTTTATTGTTTGAAATTGTTATGTTATAACATTTTAATTTAATGCAACGATATTTTCGTCAGTGACGCTGCAGGCAGCAGATGCAATATCAAGATGACTTCAGAGCGACAGGAGCACATGATGAGCACTGAAAATAAACAGATTTTATGTGTTCCCACACACATTGTGACTGGTTTTTTGGGGGTTGGGAAAACATCAGCAATTCTTCATTTGATGAAGCATAAACCAGAGAATGAGCGCTGGGCGGTGCTGGTCAATGAATTTGGGGAAATTGGAATCGATGGCAGTTTATTCCGGGGCCGGAAAAATAAAGACCAACAGCTTTTTATTCGCGAAGTGCCGGGAGGATGTATGTGTTGCGCCGCTGGTTTGCCGATGCAAATTGCCCTGAATCAGCTGCTGTCGGAAGCCAGACCTGACCGGTTGTTGATTGAACCGACCGGGCTGGGTCATCCAAAAGAAGTGTTGCAGGCATTATCCTCAGAGCATTATCGCCAGGTGCTTTCACTGCAAAAAAATGTAACTCTGGTGGATGCAAGGCACCTGTCCGATACCCGTTATACCAGCCATGAAACCTTTAACCAGCAAATTGCGATTGCCGATATCGTGGTCGGGAATAAGCAGGATCTGTATCAGGAGGGTGATCAGGAAAAGTTAGTCGCGTATGTGGCAGTGCACGGACGCCCGGAGACGCAGGTGTGCTTTACGCAGCATGGTCATCTTTCTTTAGAGGTGCTGGAAGGCGAAACCGCCCTGTATGAGCAGCCTGCAGGTCGCCACGATCACCATGACGCGCATCACCCTCATCATGAACATCATCATCACCATGAACATCACAATAAACCGCTCATTTCTGAAGCGCCAATGCCGGAGAGCGGTATTCTGAAAGCTGTGAATCAGGGAGAAGGGTTTCACAGCATCGGGTGGCGTTTTTCCCCGGATAAAGTTTTCAGTCGCAGAAAACTGATTCTATTATTTGTGGCGCTGAAAGTTGAGCGGATGAAAGCTGTATTTATTACCAGCAGCGGTATTTTTGGTTACAACCTCACCCCCGATGGGGTGACAGAGGTGGAACTGGATGATTGTTCCGGGAGCCGGATTGAGTTGATTTCTGCAACAACAGATGACTCATTTGAATCGCAACTGATTGACTGTATAGAAATTATTGCCGAACAAACTGCTTGAACTCTGTCACATTCCGTCATAATTTATCTTTTTTATTTCCCAACGATCTGAACATGACCTCTTCAGGTCGTTCGGGGATTTTATATCACCTCATCCGGAGTCAATGATGGAAGTAAAAATCAGAAGAGCAGAGCCTTCAGACGCAAAGGCATTACAGGAATTATATCAGGGAAGCAATGCGTATTCCGGAACGTTGCAGCTGCCTCATCCTTCTCTGGAAGTATGGGAAAACCGGCTTTCAAAGATTCCGTCAGATCATTATGTCTACGTTGCCTTACTGGGGGATGAAGTGATCGGGATTATCGGGTTCGAAATGTGCAGCCAGCCCAGACGTCGTCATTCGGGTTACCTTGGCATGGCAGTGAAAGACAGTGTTCAGGGTAAAGGTGTTGGCAGTCAGTTGTTAGCGACCGTGGTTGATTTGGCCGATAACTGGCTGAATATCAAACGGCTGGAACTGACGGTATTTGTCGATAACGCGCAGGCGGTGCATCTGTATAAAAAATTTGGTTTTGAAATTGAAGGAGAAGCCAGAGATTTCGCTTTCAGAAATGGTGAATATGTGAATGCTTATCATATGGCACGTGTCCGCCGTTGTTGCTAAAAAAAATCCCCTGCGGGCAGGGGATTGTATTTTTACTGTATCCGGCTGATTATTTTAAATCAAACCGGTCCGCTTCCATCACTTTCACCCATGCGCTGACAAAGTCAGTGATGAATTTTTCCTGTGCATCATCCTGTGCATACACTTCAGATAATGCCCGAAGCTGTGAATTGGAACCGAAAACCAGATCAACACGGCTGGCTGTCCATTTCACCTGACCTGTCCTGCGGTCAATCCCTTCAAACCGTTCTGCTTCCGGAGACGTTGGTTTCCACTCCGTTCCCATGTCTGTCAGGTTGACGAAGAAGTCATTCGTCAGTGTGCCTGGCTGATTGGTGAACACGCCATCCTGAGACTGGTTAAAGTTGACATCCAGTACCCGCATCCCTCCGACAAGGACTGTCATTTCCGGTGCGGTCAGGGTCAGCAACTGGGCCCGGTCCAGTAACATCTCTTCTGCCGGTACGGTAAACCGGTATTTTGAGTAATTACGGAAGCCATCAGCAACCGGTTCAAGGACTTCAAATGATTCAACATCAGTTTCTTCAGCCAGTGCATCCATTCTGCCCGGCGTAAACGGCACCGTAATCGCGTGACCCGCTTGTTTTGCCGCCTGTTCAATCGCTGCTGAACCGCCGAGAACAATTAAATCTGCCAGAGAGATTTTTTTATTGCCTGACTGAGCCTGATTGAATTGTTGCTGAAGACTTTCGTAAACCCGCAGTACCTTCTGCAACTGCTCCGGCTGATTGACTTCCCAGCTGTTTTGCGGCACCAGACGAATACGTGCGCCGTTTGCGCCACCGCGTTTGTCTGACCCGCGGAATGTTGCTGCAGAAGACCAGGCCGTATAAACCAGTTCAGATACGGTTAAACCCGCTTCCAGAATCTTCACTTTCAGAGCTGCAATGTCATGGGCATCGACCAGACCATGATCAACTGAAGGAACCGGATCCTGCCAAATCAGATCTTCAGCCGGTACTTCAGGACCAAGATAGCGGACTTTCGGTCCCATATCCCGGTGAGTCAGCTTAAACCATGCTCTGGCAAACGCATCATCAAATTCTTGTGGGTTATCACGGAAGTGCAGGGCAATTTTACGGAATCCGGGATCTTCCCGCATCGCCATATCTGCGTCTGTCATCATCAGACCAACGCGAATCGCATCATCTTCTGCATCTGGTGCGTGATCTTTTTCTGCCAGACCAACCGGACGCCATTGATTGGCCCCTGCCGGGCTTTTGGTGGCTTCCCATTCGTATTTGAATAAAACATCAAGATAACTGTAATCCCAAACGACTGGGGTGGGTGTCCAGGCTCCTTCCACACCACTGGTGATTGTGTCCCGGCCTTTACCACTACCATGGCTGTTTTTCCAGCCAAAGCCCATTTCTTCAAGTGGTGCCGCTTCCGGGTCCGGACCAACGTGACTTGGGTCTCCGGCTCCGTGTGCCTTACCGACCGTATGGCCGCCAATGGTCAGCGCAGCGGTTTCGTAGTCATCCATTCCCATCCGGCCAAACGTATCCCGCAAGTCTTTGGCTGTACCGAGTGGATTGAGCTCACCGTCCGGACCTTCAGGATTGACATAGATCAGTCCCATCTGAACTGCAGCCAGTGGATTTTCCAGATCCCGTTCTCCGGTATAACGGTTTTTATTCCCGAGCCATTCGTCTTCCGCGCCCCAGTAAATATCTTCTTCCGGTTCCCAGATGTCTTCACGGCCACCACCAAACCCGAAGGTTTTTAACCCCATGGATTCATAAGCAACGTTTCCGGCCAGAATAAATAAATCGGCCCAGGAAAGGTTATTCCCATATTTCTTTTTCACCGGCCAGAGCAGGCGGCGTGCTTTATCCAGGTTACCGTTATCCGGCCAGCTGTTTAATGGGGCAAACCGCTGATTCCCGGTTGAACCGCCCCCGCGGCCGTCACCCGTACGGTATGTTCCTGCGGAGTGCCATGCCATGCGAATCATAAATGGGCCGTAATGACCATAATCTGCTGGCCACCAGTCCTGAGAGTCGGTCAGTACATGGGTAATATCTTGTTTGACTTCGTTCAGATCCAGCGTGCTGAATGCTGCAGCGTAATCAAAATCTTCACCTAAAGGATTCGATTTCTTATCATTTTGATGGAGAATTTTTAAGTTCAGCTGATTAGGCCACCAGTCATTGTTTGTCATGCCTTCACTCCGTAAACGGGTGTGACTGCCATGCATGACAGGACATTTTCCTGCGCCTGAATTATTATTATGCGCCATGTTTTTACTCCTGTTTCACATTGTCCGGATAAGGGATATCAGAAAAATATATCCCGGATTGAATACTCATCGGCTTCAGAAGCCAGTGATGCAACAAACTGATATTGAGCAGACAGAAAAGAATCACTCTGCATCGAAGAAGGCGCCGGAGTATCCGCCGGAGTGTTGATATCATCAACGGTATGTTCAGTTTCGGAATGTCTCATAAGCACGTCTCCTTCGTTTAATACCGATTGTAGTGCAGATTACGTCAATGAGTATATGAGGTATACCGCACTATGGGTAGCCGGATATACCTATTCTGTTCATCGGTAAAAACGATGGATCATGATGATGACTCTGTTGTCCCGTATTAGAGCGTGTTTATTTTTCATCGCCGTTATTTGTTGAGATTAAATACCGCCAGATTTGAATGCATTTGCCCGGCATTGTTCCGGAGCGCTTTGCTGTAATTGGTCATGTTCTGGCTTTCGGAGAACATTTCATCAATCTGTTCGTCCAGAATACCAAGTTTATCAATCAGGCCAGTCATCGAGCCGTATTGATTATGGTTTGTTTCTACCACATCTGAATTGAGTGTATTGGTGTACTCAATTTTGGTAATCACTTCATGAATCTGACTGGATGTCAGTTGCAGGTTTTCGACACAGGCGTCAGAGTGCTCCAGTCCCTGTTTCATCGTTTTTGTCAGCTCGGTGGAGGAGCGCCGGAGGTGAACCAGTATTTCCTCAACCTGATCCGTTGAGGTTGATGTTTTTTCTGCCAGTGTGCGGACTTCATCAGCGACAACGGCGAAGCCGCGGCCATTTTCACCGGCACGGGCTGCCTCAATGGCAGCATTTAACGCCAGTAAATTGGTTTGATCGGCGATGTTGCGGATAATTTCCAGGATGGTGGTGACTTTTTCTGTTTGAGTGCTGAGCTCATCGGCAACCTGAAAGCTTTTGCGGGTATTTTCAGCCAGCTCAAGGTTTTGATCGACAGCCTGATTCAGCTGTTGCTGCCCGGTTTGAGCTGAGCTGACGGCTTCTTCAAGAGAGGACGATGCAGTTTCAACTTTTAATTTCACTTCTTCAACAGATTGCTGCAGGTTTTCTCCTAAATGAACAGAATCTTTGATTTCTGTTCGCTGATGGCTGACCTGATTTTCCAGATTTTCCACATTGGATTCGAGATCGTTGGCAATGCCGGCGACTTTGGTTGATGATGAATGGATGGTGTTGATTGACGTTTCCAGTGTCGCAATGAACTTGTTGATATATTGTGCCAGCTGACCAAATTCATTATTGCTGTGATAAGTAATTCGCTGGGCGAGGTTACAGTCCCCGGATGAAAGTTTGCGGGTCAGCCCGATGAAATTATCAAAGGGTACCCCCAGCAGTGAACGGATAAACAAAAACATCAGCAGCAGCGTTCCGATTAATACCAGGCTTCCGATAATGAAAGCCTGCTGAAGCATGTCTGATCCGACCTGCTGCACAAAAGAAAACTGCCAGTTGGTATACATATACCCGACCAGTGTTGCCTTTTTACCAGACCGGAGTGCAGTGACCAGTGACAGTTGTTCATCCGTTTCAGACAATATCTGCGTGCTTTTCAGATCAGCACTGATTTGTTCTGCGGTAATGCGGCTCTGTCCGGGAACATCATACAGGTGCTGACCATCCTTTAAATAGATACTCACCCCGGCTAAAGCGTCCTGATTCTCTTCGATAAAAGGGGTGAGTTTGCCTTCAACCGCTTTGAGTTTTTTAAAACGAACCGATGTGGCAATCCCTTCCGCAATGGTATTTGTTGCCTGTAAAAAACTCTTTTTACTGGACTCATGCAGCGCTTTCATGCTGATGTTCCAGGTGGTGATGAGAATGATGATCATCGCAATGGCAATCAGGACGGAAGTCCCTGCGATCAGGATCCGGCGTATATTCATGATTGATTTCCTTTACCGCAAAACATGGTTTTCAGAGTTCTTCGATATTGACACCAACAGTAATTGCTCCAATAACCTGTCCGGATGATGGATCTGTAATGCTCATACTGACCTGAGACTGGAATGTCTGGGTCGATTCATCTTCTTCGACTTCACTGATGTGAATTGACTTAGGACCTTTAAGATAGGTTTGCTGCCACTTAGCTTCATCACCCTGCCAATAGTCTGAAGTCATTGAGCTTTGACCGACATTCAGTCCCTTGTTATCCATGATGAAGATTTCAGTAAACATGCCTTCACTCATCTCCTGCGTTTCTTTCAGTTTCATGGATAAGGGATTATTCAGGACCTGATTGATCAGGGTGGGGTTTGAAGCGCTGACTTCAGCTCGCCAGGTGTTATCCAGTTCAATAATCTGATTTTCCGATAATGACGCATTTTTTACGTTTTGGGCTTTAATGGCATCAATCACATCAGGCTGAGTTGTCAGGGGTTCAATTTTAGAAAAAGCCAGTTCTTTCAGTTGTGCTTCATACTCATTTGCAGATAAAAATGTAGGGATTGCTGCTAGCGTGATTAAAAGCCATTGTTTCATGATCAGTTTTCCTTTGACAAAGACAGTAAAATAAATATAGGGGAGTGTTCATGAAATGCTAAATATTTCACTCAATTAAATTGATTGTCGTGTCAATAGTGAGGGATGCAGCAGATAAATTTGTATGATGTGAACAAGGCGTCAATGGTCTGGGCTGTTGTTATCAATCAGTTTTTTCAGGATTTTGATGATTGCGTCGATGGCTTTCGTCCCGGCGGGAAAATCCACCCGCAGGGACGAAAAGGTATTCAGGTGAATGTTTTATTTTGTTGTCTGATGAACACAGCCAGTTCATCTGCAGGAACCGGACGGCTGATATGGTAACCCTGGGCATATTCGCAGCCATGCTGTGCCAGCCAGTCGATGGCTTCCTGAGTTTCCACCCCTTCAGCCACCGTTTGTAAGCGAAATTGATGCGCAAGCCGGATAGTCGACAGTGCGATATGCTGGTCCTGCATATTTTCAGCGACATTGAGGATAAATGCTTTGTCTATTTTCAGCTCACTGGCGGGCAGATTTTTCAGCTGGGATAGTGAGGAGTAGCCGGTCCCGTAATCATCAATAGAAATTGCCAGTCCCTGCTCAGAGAGGTGGCGGAGGACAGACAAAGCATATTCCGGATCGTCGGCAAGTGTACTTTCTGTAATTTCGAGAGAAATTGCATCAATTGGTAATCCATATTGCTCAAACAGGGCGGTTATTTTTTGAGCAAAGCCTGCCTGTTTGAGGTTGATGGCAGAAATATTGACCGCCACATTCAGGTTAATTCCCTGCTGTCGCCATTGCGCAACCTGGGACATCGCAGCATGCAGGACCCAGTCTGTTAAAGCATTAATTTGTCCTGTAGTTTCTGCAATATGAATAAATTCATCCGGAGAAATCATGCCCCGTGAAGGATGGTGCCAGCGAACCAGCGCTTCAGCTTTATCGATCTGCTTTGTTTTTAAATTCAGTTTGGGCTGATAGAAAAGGGCCAGCTGGCTGGAGCGGATTGCTTCGGAAAGGTCATTGATCAGTTTGACCCGGCTAATTGCCTGATCGGCCATGCGGGTCGCAAATTCGACTGATGGCATGTTCAGTTTGAGGGCTTCCTGCAGGGCAATCCCGGCATTATGAACCAGTTCCCTTGCTGTATTGCCATGTTTGGGATAATAGCAAAAGCCAGAGATTCGGTGCACAGTGACTGAAATATGCTGTAGATGGCAGCGGACTTCATCATTGTCTGAAATCAGATGAACAGGTTGATGAGAGACGGTTGATTCAGTCAATGGGACCAGTGCTGCAAATTCAGCAGATTCCAGCTGATAAAATTGTGCGTTTTGATCTGACCGTAACAACATGTTTGCTGTGGCAATCTGCAATTCATCGCCGGTATCAATACCGAGGCTGTAATTTAAATCAATAAACTCTGCCAGCCTGAAACGGATCAGACAAAAGGGGCCTTCTCCGGCCTGAATCCGGGAGTCAATATCTTCTGAAAGCTTTTTCTTGTTTGGCAGATGGGTTAAATCTGAATGGTAAGCCAGAAAATTCAGTGCCTGCTGGCGTTCGGCAATCGCACAATTCATGAGATTAAATTCATTGGCCAGCACTCCCAGTTCATCTCTGCGGTTGACTGTCAGAATTGGCTGACAGGTGCCCTGGGCAACCTGTTTGGTTTTTGCTGCAAAAATTCTGAGGGGCTGGGCAATATTTTTGGACAGTTTATACGCAGCAATAATTGAAAAACCAAAAGTACCGACGACAACAAGCAGAATATGAAACCAGCGTTTTGTGAATGTCGCCAGCAGATCATCACGGGAATCATATAAAACCGCCACAATGGTTTTGTTATCCATGGTGCCAACCGGACGCCATGTCGACACATAATCAGGATTATCTGCCTCGATCAGCGGTCTGAAGTGCTCGCTGTGGTTTATCTTTGCAGGCAATTGAGTATTACTGGTCGCAAAAAGAAGCCATGTATTGTCCGGTGTGACCGGAGGAACCGATCGGCGATGATAGTAAGCTAAATCGACGTTCATGCCGGTTAATAAAGCGAGATGTCTGGCCAGCTCCGTATCCAGTGCAAATCCAAATCCTATCCACGCGATAATTTGTGTGTCACTTTTGAGCGGGACCAGAATCGTCTGGTAAATTGTGTTGTCGCTTTGATGAAAAATTTGTTGCTCATGAGATGAAAGCCGGGTTAGGCCATGATTGAGCAATGATGTCGATTGTTCCGGATGCGTTTCCCGGGTGGCTTTATCATAGATAAGTTTGGTCATTAAATTTCCCTCCTTATCCAGAGCCAGCGTTAAATCAGCATCAATCCGTTGCCGGTGATTATTGAGTGCGGCAGCAAACTTTTGCGCATCTTCACTGAACGCTTGTTTGAGCCCGAAGTCTTTGGCCACAGTTAATGCAAAATCTGACAGGAATTTGCGTCTTTCTTCCAGCTGATTCTGCAAAACGGCTCTGGCAGTATTTAGCCTGAGCTGTGTTTGTTCCTGACCGGCCTGAAAATTTGACTGGTAAACAGAATAAAAGAGGATGCACTGAACCGTGATCAACAGGGCTAAAAACGAAAGCAGAATTTGCATTTGAATACTGCGAAAGCGCAACATGATGACTATCTCCGTTAAAGTCAGGATCCTGAATGTAACCCGGTCTCAGGAAGTGGCTGGAGCGGTTCCGGATTATCTCAATGTTTCTGTTTTTTGCAAGCGAAATGATGAATCAGTTGAATTTGAGATATGAATCAGGGAACAGACCCTGGAGCGTGTTTATCTTTCATCGCCGTTCCTGTTGGAGGCTATGAAAGATAAACACGCTCTAACCAGCAGCCAGTCAACTTTTGCCAAGCACAGACTTGAGGTGATCTGAGATATATTCTTTGTCTTTTGTGTTCAATAATGGTTTATTTTTTTATTTACCAGATTAATATTCATGCTGGTTTGCCTTTTTATACAGTTCTCGCACAATGTAAAAAACATTGTTTTATACCGTCGACTGTATTTTTTAATTAATCCTGTGATTGTGTGAAGTTTCATAATTAAGTGTTTTATTTCATCTGAAATAGAGTATTTCATTCGATATATCAGGATGTTATGATAACATTTTTTAGTGATAAAATTATAATTTACTGATTAAATTCAGATCAGCTTAGGTTAGGTTCGCTATTGTGAGACGGAGAACTCTGCAATGGCATGGAATTCCGGTGAATAACTTGTATGAAATTTTCACAAAGAGCAAATATCAGCAGAATTGGTGTACAGCTGACGGGACTGATGTTTGAAAAACATGGCTATATATTTCGTGAACAACCGGTCAGTGATTGTGGTATTGATGCCCATATTGAGCGTATAAAAGAGGATAGTCTGGCTTCCGGTGAATTAATTGCGTTGCAGATTAAATCAGGAAAGTCATGGTTTCGTGAAAGGAATGAAACGGGCTTTGTATACCGCGGAAATATTGCACATTTAGAATACTGGCTTGGTCATTCATTACCAGTCTTAATTGTTTTGTGTGATATACAAAAGGGAATTGTATATTGGCAGTCAATCTGTCAGAAAACTGTGGAATATACATCGAAGGGGTGGAAAATAACGATACCTTTTTCACAGCAGGTGGATCAGGAAACAAAGCAGCACTTATTCCGGTTTATTAAAAACACGTCCGTTCAGGATGGTCAAAATGAAACCGTGATGCAGGCTGTTTGTACGTCTGTGGCCACACCAAAGAATCAATCTGAGGAGAAAAGCAGCGAAGAGGTCCGGCCCAGCATCCTTCGCAAAAAACAATGGACTGCAGCCTTTAAGCGATATTGTTTTTATATCTATTCTGCTTTTTGTTTATTTACGTTGTTCAGGGACAGCCTGGGTCATGATGGGTATTTTGCTTTTCATTCTTTAGTGCGTTCCCTGCAATCTCCCGGAGAGGAAGGGTCGCTGTTTGTTGTGCTTGGACTATGGTGCTTTTGGTTTATTCGCTATTCACTCCGTTTTCGTCATCTGGCTATTTCTCTGGTACTGAAATATGTGACAAAGTACAAAGAAAAAATAACACTCAGACCCAGACTCATTGTTGAGCTGAATTATTTGGCAAAACGGTTTTTTTTCTATCTGTACTGTATATTTTGTCTGATGTTACTGCTTTCTTCGAGTCTGGATTCGCACCGTAATTTTTCATTCATCCAGATAAAGTCGGTGTTTTCTCAGCCCGGAAGCATGCTGACGATACTGACTCTGGTGATGATCGGTTTATTATTATTTTTCCGCGGCTATTTACCCGGAAAGCGAAAGCGTTATTCACAGGGGGTGACTGAGTTGCTTTTTTTAATCAAAGGCAGCTGTTTCTATCTCTATACCATTTATTGCCTCTTCCTTTTATTGGGTGCCAGTCTTGATGCTGATGACCATGTTTCAATCTTCCAGTTAATGAATGAATTTTTTATCTCCGACGGTGGCAGTATTCTGTTATTACATACCGGCATATGGTTGAGCTGGTGTTTTTACCGGACGATTGAACCCGGCGTTCAGTATTATTCCGGGCGAATCCGGACCTTGGTATTCAGATTGAAAAGAGGGATGTTTTATTTCTATTCCGGGACCAGCCTGATCATTGGGATAAAACTTGTTATGAATACAGAAATACCAGAATATGGATTAACGATGTCGGAACTGTTTTGCCAGGATAGTACCATTCAGTGTATTTGCCTGATGATTGTATGGCTGCTTTTATTGGTGAGATGGTATTTACCGGCACTGATTTTATCTGTTTGACCTGACCCCAATATGTCGGCCCCAATATGCCTGTCCCTGTAAAATCATTTGAAAGGAGAATATATGCTGAATTCAGAAACATCCCGTATCAGACTGACGGCTCCGTCTGTTGCCCATGCGGCTGAAGTTTATGATGCTATACAAGAAAGTAAAACCGTACTGGAAGAATATCTTCCCTGGGTACCAGAGCACATGACACAGGCGTTTGTTGTCAGCACAACGGAGGAGGCGATACAGAATTTTGAGACTTGTCAGAAAGAGCTCAGACTGACTATCTGGCACCGGCAGACGAATTGCTTACTTGGGATGATTGGATTAATTATCCGTGATATGTCCGTGCCATATTTTGAAATTGGCTACTGGCTCAGGACATCGGTGACAGGTCACGGCTATGCCTCAGAAGCTGTGGGGCTTGTGGAGCAATATGCGATTGAAAAATTCGGAGCGCTGCGGATTGAGATCAAAGCGGCCTCCTGCAACATGAAAAGCCGGGCAGTTGCTGAACGTTGTGGTTATCAGTTTGATGGCATCCTCCGCAATGCCCGGCGGTTACCATCAGGAAAACTGGCGCATACAGCCATTTACAGCAAGACTTACCCAGAATAAGCGGATACAAATTTAATCCGTCACAATATGTGGCATAAAGCGTTCGTGTTTGACTTTCAGTACTTCACCGGTGAATTCCCGCACAGCAATGCCTGATGACTCCATATCCAGCGGGAGTCCTTGATCCCATGGCGCGAGCCAGGTACAGACAATTGCGCGTGTGTGGCCACCATCTGCTGATGTGGTTGGACAAACAGCCTGATAAATACAGTCGTCTTCAGCATAGAATCCTTCCGTTTCATGAGTCAGCTGGTCATTTTCATAGAAGCCGATATTGTTGCTCATCCGGCCCTGAAGTGGTTTACGGACATAGTTTTTCAGCCAGGGCGGTTTGTCCATATAAGAAGGAATCACATATTGCCATGCGGCTTCATTTTCGTGAACAAACTGAGCCAGCGCCGGATCGTCAGCAGCAAGCACATCTTTCAGATAAGTCAGCCAGGCCCAGACACCTTTGTTTGAAATAAACCAACGCCACGCCGGTTCAAGAAAGCGGGTTTTACCAGCCCATTTTTGCCACTCTGTGAGTGGGTTAGGGGAGTCCGCGTATAAATCGGCGACCATATCTTCCCAGGGATATAAAGTAAATATGACATCAACTTCGATCTCATCCAGCACCCATTTGTTGCGGCTGGCAGAAAAGTCATATCTGAGCTGGTTGATATCTGAAAACAGAACGATATCGTCGCAATGATCATTAAATGTGTGGAAAAGCAGTTCTGTTGTGATGCAGTCTTCGGTGATGTTCGTATCACATAAAAAAGCAATACGTTTTTCCTGCGGGCCTAAAACTTTGCGGATATTTTTAGCCAGATTTTCCTGATGCAGATTGTACTGTGCCTGCTCACGTCCCAGCCGGGTGAGCAAATGGTGCTGCATCACCACACTGTCATAATACATCGTCGGTGTATCGAGGTTCCCTTCATAAAACCCGAGGACTTTTCCCTGTTCAAAGTCATAGGCAATGTCAAAGCGGCCATAAATAGCTTCATGCTCATTTTGAAAGGTGTAAATGGCGTAATCGACAAATTCCGGATAGGCCTGAATAAATTCTTTGCCGTAAAACTCAGGAATCAGATGCCGGTATTTGGCACTGAAAAGAAAATCGAGCGAATCAGCCAGCAAATTATAAACCTGCTCGGACGCAATATTCAGTGCTTTGACTTCCTCACGGGTGAACGTGTAAAACGGAGTTTGACCGGATTGGTTCTCCGGAAATACAAATTCATCTTGCAGTGGTGTCAATGGCGTTTGGTCGCCATGAAGTGCGGCAATTGCGGTTGTACGGGGGCAATCGTCCTCCAGTTGATCATAATCCGGAACGACATTCAGTGTGATTTTTCTCATGGTAAACTTTTCAAGCCAGGGTCAACAGACCCTGGCTATTTTCTGACGAATCTCTCTTTCAGACGAATATTTCAAACAAACCACCGGAGTTTGTTGTCCGGAGTGTTTGTTTGTACCGGATGCGACTCACTTAACCGCCCCAGGAACGGGAACTTCCCCAGCTCATCGAGCTTGAACGGCTTGAAGAACGCTTGGTCGAAAAAGCTTGCCTCGACTGGGATAAAGTCGACTTGGAATAATGACTTTTCGACTTACTTTTGATCTGGTTGGCTCGTTCAGCGGCTGTTTTCCGGGTTGTTTTGGCGCTATAGACTTTCCGTTCTTTGCGGGCAACCGTCTGATAGCGGTTCCAGCTTGAGTAACGATAAGAAGGGTAGGTATTGAAAAATGAAGGCCGGCTGTATCTTCGGCAATCGATATCGTTGGTCAGCAAGTCTTCAAGATCACAATCGCCGTAACCATTTCCGCCTCGGCGCGTATACGAGTGAAGTTTCTGAGCCAGTCTTGCCCCGGCATATCCGGCCAGTGCTCCTGTGGCAATTGGTAAAGCATACTCAACCAGGCCTGAGCTATGATTTCGATCTTCCATGGCAATTTTAATCACTTTTTCGCCATTTGCATCATAGTCATAGCGGGCATCAACAATATCCGGATTTGTTTTCTTTATTTCAGAAACAAATGATTTCAGCTCTTCCTGTTCTTTGTTGAGTTTCAGAAGCGCCTGATCAACGGCGGCCTGAATTTGTTCCGGTGTCGGATCCCTGTAAACGACTTTGGGTGGTTCTTCACCGCATCCTGTCAGTAATACTGCGCCACTGACTAAGGCGATCGTTTCCCTTTTCATAATAATTCCGCAGTTATATTTTTAAATGAATTCGTCATTGAACAGATACCTGTCAAATTTTGGGCAGAGATTAGTAGTTCATCGCGGTTGCATTTAAAGCACCGATAGCGATAGAAATACCTGCAATCAGAATACCCATTGCAGCTTCTCCGTTTTTGATACGTTCAATGACTTTCGGAAAAGGAAAACGGATGAGATAAAACAGAATGATCTGGACCAGCAGCGCGATAATCCCCCAAATGACAAAGTCGACAATATTGGCCGACACATTCATCGCGGTGGTGAGCGGGATAATAAAGCCAATCAGTGCTCCGACGAAAGAAATCGCCGCTGAGACGTTATTTTCTTTAATGAGCTTCAGTTCATCATGCGGGGTTGAAAGCGTATACAGAAAGGTAAAAATCCCGGTCATTACGACGGCAGTAATAAAATAGGCAAGGAAAGGCAGTACGCCTGAAAGAGATTCCATTAAGTTAAAATGTTCAGAGTTAAACATGGTGGTTATTTACCTTGATTTGGGTTAACTGTAAGTTGAGAATGAGGAATAGAAACACCAATGGCCATGGTCGCGGTCATATCGCCATAACCGGACACATTGTCGTCATCATCAACAGAAACTTCCTGCTCCATATTGATAATCAGAAATTCAAAGAAATCATCAGAGATTTCCCGGGCAAAGACAGCGAAGTTATTTTCCAGTGTATTGAGGTCATCACCGACGAGCTCGACAACTTCAAGACCGCCAAGCACACCACTGGTAATACGTTGGTAAATCTGTCCGGCGTAGGTGTAAGTATCTTTATCTTCGATCAGCTGTCGCCAGCGCGCAGCAGCAGCTTCATCACCGGGAACAATTGCTTCCCCTTCATCCAGCAGGTACGAAAAAACAGCCAGGCGGTTCAGGTTCTCCCGTTTATTCTCACCGAAGAAATCAAACTGAAAGAAGTAATCGTCTTCTGTGTAGAAACGATGCGTGTGCTCTCCCCGTTCTGAGGCACTGGACTTTCCGGTGATTTTTTTGGTTTTATCGCCCAAAGAAAAAATCAGCGAAGGCGTTAAATCAAGCAGTGGGTAATCCACGGTAATCAGGCTGTTTAAATCAATGCCTTTTGTGGCCAGTTCGTTCATATCCTGAACATCAGGGATGCGATCTGTTTTCAATTCAAACAATGTTTTTAGTTTGTTGAACATAACAGGTTCTCAAATTTACTGTGTGTGAGATCGATGGGTGTGTTGGCAATATAATGGACATAATCACCGGCCTTCAGCTGAACCGAATCAACCGGATTCAGGACCAGATTTCTGCCAAGTTTATCGTCTTTATCAGAGATACCAATCGCTATGACCCCAAAATGCTGACGCAGAAGCCCTGATAATTGCTGAAATTCAACGGGATTTATCTCTCCGGGAAGCTGAAGAGTATACTGCGTTGCAGAAATATAGGGATTCAGTAATGCTTCGGAGCATGAGCTGCTGCCGGCAAACAGGGCGGAACGGGAGAGAAGATGTTCTTTGTGAACATAGATGACTTCAATTTTCCGGCTGGTACTTTCCAGCAGCGCCTGAATATCTTCATTATCTGCATAGACGACGATATGTGCATCAGCCTGAATTTTTTTCAGGTATTGATCAACGGCGACACAGGCGAGATAATTTTTCGCATCATCGCCGGTATTAATCACGACACTGGTACAGGTATCCAGACTCAAGCGCTGAAGTGCTTTTTCGGTGATATAGCTGCCGACATTGACGTAACGCGTTTCGGTGTCAACGAGCGGATGTTCCAGGCCTTCTTCATCAGAAACAATCACGACTTGTTTATCTTCGGCATGAATCAGATCGATCAGTTTCGGCGTTCTGTCTGCCTGCCAGCCAAAGATGACGACATGATCCTGACAATGATGAATTTCAATTTCTCCGGTCAAAATTTTCTTCCTCAATATGAAGTATAGTTCCCCGAGTTTTGCAAGTAAGACCGCGAACAAGGCAATTCCCATCGGTGCTATCAACAGTGCAAAGACCAGTTTTCCTGCATTGGTAACCGGTGACAGGTCGCCAAAACCAATCGTGGAACTGGAAACGACATAAAAATAGATATAATCATAGACGTTTCCGGCAATCGGCTCATTGCAGAGAAATAAAAGCACCCAGGTTGCCAGAAAGTGACCGAGATAAATGGCGACTAACAGCCGCCATCTTGTCTGGCCGACAATCCGTTGCAACATCGTCAGCAGCAAAGGATTTCTCAGAATCATGAGGTTACCACGGCATTTCGTCACCTGAAGATTTCTTCAGATCGTTGAGTTCATCTTCCAGTGAACGGCTTTTCTGATGCTTACGTTCACGCTGGATACGGATTTTCTCACGTTCTTCTTCCTGACGACGCTGCAGCTTAGAGACAGCGCTGGAGCCGCCGATTGAGGCGCCTTTAATCTCCTCGCTGAGTTTGGTTTGTGCTTTATGCACGTCGATCATGGCCTGATTGCTGCGAACAGTTTTGATCATCTGCTCTTCCTGCGTAATCTCAGCCGTCATCTCTTCAATCAGAGCCCGGTTCTCACGGATAGAGTCCACTGAAAACTCATAAGCTTCGATTTGCGGCGCATATTGCTTTTTCAGCTTATCGATTTCAGCTTTCACGCGAAAACCTAAGTCACGGTATTTGGTTGCGGTCTCTTCGTCACCCCCGGTGGCCGCTTTTTCATACAGCGATTTCATCTCTGCCAGATTGTTTTCGTATTTAGCAACCTGCGCTTCATATTCTTCGAGATCTTTTTTCTGAATCGTGGCCCGTGCTTCTGCCGAATCCACTTTATCCTGTGCTTCAATCAATCTTTTGCGGGCTTTAGCAATATTCGCTTCGTGAATTTCAACACCCCATTTATCGTCAATCGCTTCTTCGATTTTGTTGACACCGGCTTCACCCAGATTAAACAATTTACTTAGTAGACCCATGATTATTTACCTTCATTTTCCTGGTTATGATCTTCGATGAGTTCTGCAACTTCGAGGGCGTTTCTTGCCAGAGTTTCCAGCTCAAGTTCAACGTTTTCCAGCGTTGATGATGAGGACGATTCACCCAGAATCACATAACACGGCTGACCATCTATTTTCTCAATTGCAAAACTGGATAAAGAAAGATATTTCGTGACGCTCAGCAGTTTTCTGTTCAGCAAATCCGGGTTATGTACATCAGCAACCCGCGCCAGAATGGCTTCGGCAAACATAAACTGATCCTGAATGACCATGGCAATCGGAAGTTCAGCATGTTGTTTTACAATGACAGACAAAGACGACTCAGTGATAGCTTCTGCCTGAAATTTTTCACAGTTAAGTGATTGGGCAAGCTCTTTGGCGTTCCACATAATATTTGTTCCTCGGGAATTCATTTCCGTTTCAAAGTATAGGTCGCGCTGGATCAACCAACGATGTTAGCAAAGATTCCTGAAAAGAAAATGGTCAAAAGTGATATTTATGCAAAATGTTTATATTTGTGTTGACACCTTTTGATGCCACAGCCGGGACAGGCAACGCATTGTGCTGTCTGTCCCTTTAAGAGACAGACCTCTGATAAGGCAGACTGTCCCTGTTTAATGTATTTCCTGTCGTTAACAGATGTTATCCGGAGGTTAGCTTAAGTTCATTGCCAGTTTCTTTGCGGCTGCAAAATCAGGTTTACCACTGCCGAGTACAGGAATTTGTGCGACCTGAAAGATTTTTCCCGGTAACATCAGCGCCAGCATGCCTTTTTGTGTCAGTGTTTTTCTGATTGTTTCCGGCGTGGTTTCTGTTTCAACCAGCATCACAATTTGTTCGCCTTTTTTTTCATCCGGCAAGTTCACAGCGATTAAGTTCATGTCCGGCTCTTCCAGCAACTCTTTCGCTGACTGCTCGACGGCGCTGAGACTCACCATCTCTCCGGCAAGTTTGGCAAAGCGCGAATACCGGTCAACAATAGTCAGATAGCCATCTTCGTCCAGGTGACCTTTATCTCCGGTTTTATACCAGCGGATCCCCTCCAGTTCGATAATGACGTCCGCCGTTTTTTGTGGATCAGCCAGATAACCTTTCATGATTTGCGCACCGCCAATCAGAATCAGGCCATCTTCACCCGCTGGCAGGGTTTCCAGTGTCACCGGATCAACAATTTTAAATGTGGTCCCCGGCAGTGCCAGTCCGACAGTTCCTTCACGGGCCGCTTCCTGAATATATCCCTGAGTTCTGACCAGATGGCCGGGCAGGTTGACACTGGCTACCGGTGTGGTTTCTGTTGTGCCATACCCTTCAAGTACCGGTACCATGAATTTCTGCTGGAACGCCTGTTTTACCTTGGTATCGAGTTTTTCTGCGCCGGAGACGACTGTCCTCAGTGAGCTGAACATCATCGGATTAATCCGGCGGTTTCGCTGGTACATCCGCAGAAACGTTGATGTGGCACACATGATAGTGGCTTCGAATTTCGCGACGGCGCGGGCAATGTTCAGGCCATCTGTCGGATCCGGGTGACAAATCACCGGCAGTCCTTCAATCAGCGGCAGCATGCCGGTGACGGTTAATCCGAAAGCATGGAACAATGGCAGGGTTGCCATGATGCGATCGTTGTCCTGCATATTGAGCACATCTGAAACCTGACGCAGGTTTGCTATCATGTTTTTATGCGTCAGCATGACGCCTTTGGGGGTGCCTTCGCTTCCGGAAGAAAACAAAATGGCAGCGGTGTCATCCCGGTGTTGTTTTTTACACCAGATCGCCTGAATCCAGCTGGCAGGCAGGCATTTTACAGCAGCCATAATCAGCAGACTTTCTGTTTTCGTCAATCGGGCCTTAAAGTCTTCCAGCCAGAAGACATCACAGCCGTCGAGAATGGCTTCACAGTTGATACCACGTTTTTCAAGTTTGGTGATAAAGCGTCGTGAGGTGACAATACTCTGAATGTCTGCCTGCGCTTTTGCTGCCTGCAATGCTTCTGCTGAAGCGGTGTAATTGAGGTTGACGACGGTTTTACCAGCCATCATTGCAGCGAGGTTACTCATGAGTCCGGCAGAAGATGTCGGAACCAGCAGCCCCAGATTTTTCCCGGCCAGTTTTTTCACGCGCTGCTGCAACATCAGGCTGCCAGCCAGAAATTTCGCGTGAGAAACCGGCTTGCTCTGACTGTCGGTCACAGCCCAGTGACCCGGACGGCTTTTAGCTGTGGTAATCCAGGCCTCAGGGAGTGTTTCGAGTGTTTCAGCATATTCATTCCAGGCGGCAACGGACATCTCAAAGACTTTTTGTTTGACTTCGGAAGCGCCGGAATGGATATCCATTGGCTGGCCAAATGCAATAATCACATCTCGTTTCATACCTGTTTTTCTGATTTGAGCCAGTTTTTTGCTGGAACGTGAGAAGAAGCTTCCCCACATGCCCCGCAGATAAAAGGGTACAATCACACCATTTGCTTCTGCACAGGCCCGCTCAAATCCTTTCTTAAACTCTCCCAGCTGGCCTAAATGACTGATCCGGCCTTCGGGAAACAGACAAACCATTTCACCCTGATTGAGTAAATCCGTTACTTTTTGCAGCGCATCACGGCTTTTTCCCGGAGAGATAGGAATCACTTTAAATAAGTCAAATAACCATTTCAGATACCAGCGTTGGTAAATACCACGGTCCATCACAAAGTAAACCCGGCGCGGAGAAGCCATTTGCACAATGGCCCAGTCCAGCCAGCTGATGTGATTGCCCAGCAGCAGCGTCCCGCGTCCGGACTCAGGCAGATTATCAAACCCAAGTACTTTTAAACGATATTTATGGCCGATTAACTTGCCCATGATGGCACGGATCAATACATCCGGAAGCAGAATCACTGCGGTCAGAGCAACGATGCTTCCAAGAATGAATAAGCCCCACAGCAGGTATGAGACGTCTGCATCTGTGGTGGCAAATGCGACAGTAATGGCGAGGAAAAACAGCATTCCTATATTCTGGATAAAGTTGTTACCGGCCAGAATTTTACCGGTCTGAGATTCTCCGGCATGGAACTGAATCAGCGCATTCAGCGGCACCATCATCAGCGCACCACCAGCGCCGACGGTGAGAAACACCAGACCAAGCAGGACAGACGACGTCGTCTGAGGCAGAATGAATAAACCGGCACAAACAATCACCGCTCCGGATGGAATCAAAGCCAGATTGATATGGTTGACTGAGTGTTTTGCTGCCAGCGATGAGCCCAGCATGATACCGACAATGGCCATGGCAATAATGCTTTGCACAATGAAGGTATTATCGATTGCAAGATGACTTTTTGCATAAGCAGGAAAGGCGGCAATCATCACCTGACTGATAGAAAGAAATAACGTAAGACCTAACACCGATTGCCACACGGGTTTTTCTTTAAATAACAGAGTCAGGTTGCGGCTTAACGCTTTACCACACAGATAGTCGTTCCAGCTAAATGGCGCAGAAGACGGTGTATCTTTTTCCGGTAAGCGGAACGCCAGGACACATTCAATGACAGAGCCTGCAACCAACAGCCAGCCTAATACCGAAATATTTTTCAGAATATCATCGGGTTGCATGGTGTCTGTCCAGTTTAATTTCATTTCAAATAAAGCTGAGAAAACAGCACTGCCGGCAAGAATAGCAATCATGGAAACCGCCTGAACCCAGCTGTTTCCGGCACTTAAGTTTTCAGCACCAACCAGCGCCCGGATGTAGCCATATTTGGCGGGCGAATAAATGGCACTTTGCATTGCAAGCAGAAATGTCAGACCGAAAGCGGCGTAGAACCATCCCTGATAATAACAACAGGTGATCAGAAGGGTAATGACGACAGCAAGCAGCGCACTGACTTTCATCACTTTGACTTTATTGTATCGGTCCGCCAGAAACCCGGATGGGGTAAACAGCAATACAAAAGGCATTAAGATCAGCGCATTGACGACGGCAGTCATCAAGACCTGATGATTATCAGAAAAACTTTTGAACAAAGTATTCTGAATGACAATTTTATGGCCTAAATCAACAAAGGCATTCATGAATGCAACAAGTAAGAATGTTACGAAGCCTTTCATTTTCAGTACGTTATTCATCACGGATTCTCCACTGTAATCGAACACGTGTTCAATTGATGAAATGGAGTTTAATTGAACGGTGTTCGATTGTAAATGTTTTTTATTTATTTTTTCACTCAGGTTCTGCCCGGAGGAACAAATCAGAGAGATAAAGAAAGCGCAGAAAGAAGAGATAGAGATAAAGATAAAGGACAGACGTGATGGAAACGGGTCATATGGGGAGGAAGCCATGAATGATTCTGTGACTATACTGTATACCCGTCAGAAGTCGCATCGGATATATTACCCGGAAATTCAACGTATTCAGAATCAGGCTACAGAAGAGAGAACATCATGAAAACGCAATTTCCTGAACATTTTTTATGGGGTGGTGCGACGGCTGCCAATCAGATCGAAGGTTCCCACATTAGTGATAATAAAGGACTCTCAACCTCTGATATTCAGCCATTTGGCTCATTTGGTGCGCTGCATCCCCGTCAGGAGGGAGATTTTAATATTAAAGATGTTGCGATAGATTTTTATCACCGGTTTAAAGAAGATATCGCGTTGTTTGCTGAAATGGGCTTTACCTGCCTGAGAATTTCTATCGCGTGGAGCCGTATTTTTCCTCACGGGGATGATGCGCAGCCCAATGAAGCCGGGCTGGCATTTTACGATCAGGTGTTCGCTGAGATGAAAAAGCACCATATCACCCCTTTGGTGACTTTGTCGCATTATGAATTACCGCTTCATCTTGCGGAGCACTATCAGGGCTGGTCAGATAGGCGGCTGATCGGTTTTTTCGAAAAATATGCAGAGACAGTGTTTCAGCGCTACGGTCATTTTGTCAAACACTGGCTGACATTTAACGAAATCAATATCACGCTGCATCATCCTTTTACAGGCTCTGGTTTGCCGGATGATTGTTCCGAACAAACCCGGTATCAGGCGATTCATCACCAGTTAGTCGCCAGTGCAAAAGCGGTGAAGTTGTGTCATGAGATCATTCCGGATGGTCAGATCGGCAATATGTTACTGGGTGCGATGATGTATCCGCTGACCTGTCATCCGGATGATATGATGAAAACCCTGCAACAGAACCGGGAATGGTTGATGTTTGGTGATGTGCAGGCCCGTGGCTATTATCCGTCGTACATGACCCGCAAACTCAAAGAACTCGGGGTGACGCTTGAGATAACCGAGGAAGATAAGGAAGCCCTGAAAGCGACCATCGACTTTATTTCATTCAGTTACTACATGACCGGATGTGCCAGTGCTGATCCGTCACAGCAGGACAAAGCGAACGGAAATATGCTGCAGATGGTTGCAAATCCGCATCTGGATGCATCGGAGTGGGGCTGGCAAATTGATCCGACCGGGTTACGATATCTGCTGAACTTCCTGTACGATCGTTACCAGATGCCATTGTTTATTGTTGAAAATGGCCTGGGTGCTGTTGATACCGTCACGGCATCGGGTGAAATCGAAGATGATTATCGCATTCAGTATCTCAATGATCATCTGGTACAGGTTGGTGAAGCGATCGAAGATGGGGTTGATTTGATGGGGTACACCAGCTGGGGGCCGATTGATTTGGTGAGTGCCAGCACGGCGCAGATGTCAAAACGTTACGGGTTCATTTATGTCGATCGTGATGACGAGGGCAATGGCAGCCTCAAGCGCACGCGGAAGAAAAGTTTCTACTGGTATAAAGAAGTGATTGCTTCCAGAGGTGCCAGCCTGAAAAAACCGGGCAGGTTTTGACACGCTTTCTGATGGTTTATCTGATATGAGCGAAGCCATTTTTATCTGAAAAAGCAGAAAAAGTAGAAAAAACAAAAAAAGCAGGAAAAAGCAGGAAAAAGCCAAAGGTGTCGGGGGGAGTGACTGTGATGGCTTTTCCTGCAAACCGGTGACTGTTCCCGTGGGGGGATGAGCAGTCAAATCAGGACGTGTTTGTATAACATAACGATAACATAACGGCTCTAAAGGACAGGATAAATCCCGGACGGTTTTACTTCCTTCAGAACATACATGCTTTGCATTTCACGGATAAAAGGTAAGCGACGAATTGTTTTCATGGTAAATTCATCGTAAGTGTCCAGATTGGGTACCAACACCTGGAGTAAAAATTCACCGACACCAATGCTATAGCAGAGGATGACTTCTTCTGTGGTGCCTATTTCCTCTTCAAACTGTTTTAAATCGGATTCTCCGTGTTTATCGAGCAGAACACGGACAAAAACCATCACATTTAAGCCAATTTTTTTTCGATCAACCACGGCCCGGTAGCCCTGAATCACCTGATCTTTTTCCAGTCTTCTGACTTTTCTCCAGCAGGGTGAGGCAGAGATGCCAACCTTATCTGCAAGCACCTGATTTGTGATCCGGGCATCCTGCTGCAGCAACATCAGGATTTTACTATCCGTTTTATTGAGAGTCATGGTGTAGAGTTCCTCTTTGTTAGCCTTCTGAACGTTTATGTCGTTGCCATTTGTTATTTATTATCAGTTCCGGATGACGTTTTCCTGAGACCTTCCGGAAGCTGTGATTCTCAGTTCAATCCCTCAGAGTATATATGTGTGCTTATGAGTAATGAAAATCAGTATTAGCAATCGTTGTGATAAGAAAATCCGATGGAACTAATCTGAATTCATCAAATAATTAGTTTATTTTATTGATTAAATTTTATTTGTGAACCGATTCGGTGAAATTTTTCTGATTCTTTGAATGTCATGGTGAAATTTGAATGTTTCCTGTCCTTTTTCTTTCAATAAAGGTGACATTTTTCAGGCTTGCTTTTGCATAATGTTTTTATACCAAGACAACCTGATTCATATGTTTTCAGGTCGCGGGTATCTGACTGCCAGATGGAAGAACAAGGCAGTTAAAATTATAAATCTAATAAAAACAGTATATTAGTCAGATAAGGAAGCACACCTATGATATTACATATTGTCCTGTTTCAGTTCCGGGCTCCATGGGACTGGTCGGCAGAGCAAGTACAGAAAGCCGAACAGGTAACACGAAACCACCCGACACAGATCGATGAAATTCAGGGCTGGTTTTGTGGAAGAAATATGACTTTGCGTGATGTTGCTGCTGATTTTGCTGTGTTGGGTCTGTTCAATAACACGGATGAGCTGCAAAGTTATCTCTTACACCCGGATCATCAGCAAGGCGTCAGACTTTGGCAGGCACTTGCAGACTGGCAGGTTGTGGACATCAATTTGTCTGGTGAGGATTGCCATAGTGCGGGCAGGTTGTCTCTTTTACAAATGGTCTGACCATTTTCGATAGCCTGATCGCGCCGGTTTTCCTGAACATGACCATGATGTTCCGCGCTTGAGCCGGAACAGCAGCAGGGAACTGCCCTCAAACATCAATCAGCACCGTATCAGCGCTGCCACAGTTGCATTCGCCGGCAAAGATAGCTCAGGGCGGAGCTGAATATACCTGTCGCTAGAGCGTGTTTATCTTTCATAGCCTCCAGCAGGAACGGCGATGAAAGATAAACACGCATAAATAAAAGTCAGTCAGAAACAAAAGTCAGTTGGAGTGATAATCATTATGTACGCAATTTTTAAGCAAGGCTTATATGAGAAAGCAAAAGCAGTTTATGAATTCCATCAACGATTTGAAGAAGGAGGTGTCGGGCCTGATGAGCTCAAACAGTATCAGGAATTACAACTGCGCCAGGTGCTGGGATATGTCCGGCAGGGATCTGAGTTTTACCGGAAACAACTGGAAGATTTCAGTGAGCAGGTTTGTGAAACCATGACTTTACACCAGCTGAAGTTATTGCCTTTCACCACCAAAGAACAGATGCGACAGGCGCGGACCCAGCTACCGTCTGCGCCCTTACATGAGTCCTGGGTTTACTATGAGACCACCGGAACTACAGGCGCACCGACACCATGCCCAAGAAGTGAAACCGATTCGATGCATAATAACACCCCGCTGATTCTCCGTTACCGGGATATATTCAGTCAGCATGGGTCACAGCATATTGTTGGTGTCATGGGGCCAACTGAATTACATTCGACCGGCGACACCTTTGAAGATGTCATGCGCAGCCTCGGCCATAGTGTGGTTAAAATGTGGCCACGTTCTCCGGTGGTTGGAATGAAAAGAGCCGTGGCGCTGATTGAAGAGCTGGGAATCACCGCACTGGTTTGTACCCCCGCAGTTGCCATTGATCTGGCGCGATACATGATTGATGCCGGAAAATCAGCCGCAGAGAGTCCGGTTCGTCTGATTCTCACCCTGGGTGAGCTGACTACACCGGCACTGTTACGCAATCTTGGGCGTACCTGGGGAGCAAAAATTTACAATTGTATGTATGCGTCGCAGGAATCATCAATTCTGGCCGTTTGTGCCGCTGACGAATGCCTTTATACCGTGCCGCTGAATAATTATTATGAATTGATTGACCCGGATTCCGGAGCGTTACTGACTCCCGGAGATGATGAGCTGGCTGGTGAACTGGTGATCACTCATTTATATCCGGGACAGAAACCATTAATTCGTTACCGGACAGGTGATATGGTCCGTGCCGTGCAATTACCGGACGGCCGGTTAAAAATCACACCGGTTGGCCGGGTGCGTGATCGCTTGATACTCAACGGCACAGAGTATTATGCCTGGGACCTGGAAGCCGCCCTGTTAGAACATCTGCCGGGTTGTCTTGATTATGCCATTCAGATTCAAAGTGAAAATGGCTCAGACTGCCTGAACATCATTGCTGAGCTGACCGATACATCAGCCCATGATGCCGGTACATTAGCGCAGGTGAAAGCATACATGGAAGCGCAGCTGGCCGGTGTGACGATTGAGCTGAATGCTGGTCAAACTTCCGCCCTGACTGCGACCTCTGCGATGGTGAGCTGGAAAGCAGCCCGGCTGCATGATTTACGTCAGGAGGGGGATAATTCGGATCGCGATGCTGCGTTGGCGTTGCTAAGCCGGGGGTTTCGGTCATGAGTCATCCGGGAAAATTACTCAATCAATCAACAACCGGAGCTGGCTCACCGGCACAGATTCATCACCACTGGGTTTATCTCAGGGGGGAGTATGTGTCTGCTGAACAGGCTTCAATTGCTGTAACAACACAGGCATTTAATTACGGCACTGCCGTATTTGAAGGTATCCGTGGTTATCTGAACCCCCGGACCGGGACATTGTCAGTTTTTCGCTTAGCTGACCATTTGCAGCGACTGAATCAATCTGCGGATCTGCTGTTGATAGACAGTTTACCTTCGGCAGAAAAGCTCGCCATGATTATACTGGAACTGCTGCAAAAAAATGGCGTGTCGCAGGATTGTTATATCCGTCCCGTGGCGTATAAGCAGAGCCTGCTTCCCGGTGCCGGATTTGGTGTCAAGCTGACAGGGGTCAGCAGTGGTCTGTCGGTCAATTCCCTGAATATGCCTGCCACAGATGCGGGTTTGGTCAGCCGCTGTACCATTTCCCGCTGGCAGCGGGTCCCGGATAATGTGATTCCGGCCAGAGCTAAAATTACCGGAAGCTATGTAAATTCTGCACTGGCAATGGAATCCGCCCGCCAGGGCGGGTTCGATGAAGCACTGATGCTCAATGTGCAGGGCTATCTGGCGGAAGCAACCACTTCGAATGTTTTTCTGGTGCGTCAGGGAAAATTGATCACGCCTGGGGTCAGTGCACATATTCTGGAAGGGATTACCAGAGATTCAGTGATTCAGCTGGCCGATTACATGGGGCTGACAGTCGAACAGCGGAATATTGCACCATCGGAGATCTTTGCTGCGGATGAGTGTTTTCTGACGGGGACAGGCGCAGAGATCAGGCCGGTAACGCAGATCGACCACTGCTTTCTTGCCAGTAACAAAGAAAAGAGTGTGACCCGCCAGATATAGTCGGCTTATCTGAAAGCGGTACGCGGTGAACTTCCGGCGTTCCGTCACTGGCTGACACCCGTTTACACCCCGACAGGAGGCTAGAATAATGGAATTCAACTTTATGGATATGGGGCTGAATCGCGTTGTAAATTTTCCTGTTTATACGCTGGGCCCTCCGGGAACCAGCAGTGAATTTGCCTCTCAGTATTTTTGCAACAGAATGAACCAGAACTATCAGCAGCGCAGGCACCGGATTAATTTGATGCCAACCTACGAGGCAGCAAGGGATCAGGTCAAAAATCAACATGGTGTGATGGTCGTGGCAAATGCGTACGCCAGTATTAATGACTTTTATATGGATCCGAATCTCGAGTTATTAGCGACTTTTGTTTTTGATACCCCGCTTTACGGGCTGGCAGTAAAACAGGAGGTTCCCGATCGGGAATTGCGGGTCGCTTCACATCCTGCTCCCATTCCTTTAATTGAAGAACTGATTCCTGATGGATTGCAGGTCAGCGAAATCATCCGGATGACATCAACCAGCGCTGCAGCTAAAGCGGTTGTCAATAATGAAGTCGACATGGCTCTGACAACGGAAATTGCAGCTGGTTTGCACAAGCTCAGGTTTATTTCCAGAATTCGTCCCATTCATATGCTGTGGTCTGTTTTTGGCTATAGCGTGGATGATGAAGTGAAGAGCACTCAATCACCTGACAGTCCGGGTGACATTGATACACGGGGAGAAATGGTATGCTGACAATGCAAAAACACACAATGGATACGGCACCGGAGCAGAGCCGGAAACTGCTGCAATGCTCGCTGGATACGTTCGGTTTTATCGTCAACCAGAGTGCTTATATGTCGGAATCTCCAGAGTTACTTGATGCGTATCAGTATGTGCATCAACTGTTTTCCGGCTGTACGCTGGCAGAAGAAGATCGCACGGTCATCTGGATAACCATGGGGCAGACATTTCAGTGTACGTATACTGTGCACGTCCATCAGTATATTGCGGTTCAGCGTGGTGTCTCACCAGAGTTACTGCGTCAGCTGGATGAAACGCCGGAGCAGTTACCGGCCCGGCTTGCTGCCTTACGTGAGTTTACCCAGGTGGTTTGTCTGGCCCGTGGAAACATTCCGCATCAGGCCGCACTGAAGTTCCTGCAGGCAGGGTACACCCGGCGGAATATGCTGGAAATTTTTCTCGCTTTGTCGCAAAAACTTTATGGGGCTCTGGTGAATAGTCTCGCGCAAACGCCCACAGAAGCGTTATTTATGCAAACTGGCAGGGAGATAAAAGAGCAACCGGCCGGAAAATAATGACGAGCCGGATAATCAGAAACAGGTCATCCGGCATCATAAAAAAAGTGAAACACAACAACCCAAAGTGTTATCCGGAGCAGACGGTTGCATCTGTTCCGTTATCAAAAAGGAAATATTATGCGTTACTTCGATCGCCGGCATGTTGAATCATGTCTGGATATCTCTTTATGCCTAAACCTCAGTCAAAAGGCGTTTGAACTCCAGTCTCAGGGGTTAGTGCAGCAGCCGGACCGAACCATAATTGCTTCCGGTGATGGCCGGCTGATGGGAACAATGCCCGCATATATCAGTGAAGGAAATTATGCCGGTTTTGGTCTGAAAGCGATTCTGGCTGACTTTTCAGTCTCTGAACCTCACGAAGGCTGTATCTTATTGTATGACCGCCGGGGGATGATGGCAGTCGATGCCAGTTCGGTGACAGAAATCCGCACGGCGTCAGCATCGGCCTGGGCAACGCATCTGCTGGCTCCGGCTGGGGCAACCCGTCTGGCAATACTGGGGACAGGCATACAGGCAAAAAAACATTTGCAGATGATGAAAGCGGTGCGTCCCATCCGTTCTGTGACGGTTTGGGGATGGCGGGAGGCCAGTGCTCAGCGTTTTGCAGACTGGGCACAAACAGAAACCGGGATTGACGTTCGGATTGTACAGACACCTGCAGAAGCCGTTGCCGATGCGGATATTATTTGTACTGTGACGGCGTCACGTGAGCCTTTGCTCTCCGCAGCTGATTTGCCGGAGCGATGTCATATCAATGCTGTTGGGGCTTCCGCAATGGGATTTCAGGAGTTGGATGCGGATGTTTACCGTGTGTGTGATTATTTTCTCGATTCACGGAATGCGTCTGCGGCAGCATCACAATGTTTGCAGCAGGCGAGAGCAAAGGGTTATCTTTCTCCCGAAGATCCGGGACGGGAAATTGGCGAATTGCATCCTGAACAACCGCTTCAACTGACCGGACAGCGAACTTTGTTTAAATCGATAGGATTAGCCGTTCAGGATCTGGTATTTGCCCGGGAAATTGTGCGTATTTCGGCATCATAAAAACCATACCAAGGTATATATCAAAAACTATATATATCAGAGGTTTACAGTCAGATATTTTATGTTGAAGAGATTTATATCCGCCGGAAATTAAGATACGAAAGGGCCTGAGTCTGTTTGGCGCTGTCATCATGAATGCACAGTGAGATTCAGGCCCGCCGGATTAATCAGCAGATTTGGCCGCGTCGGAGATCATCTGAGCCAGCCCTTTGATTGCATCGGTTGCCCGGTCAAAGTCTGTATAGATTAAAAACAGGGGAATTGAGCGTACCAGGCCGACTTCCAGAGGTAAAGGTTTGAGTTCTCCCTTTGCCAGCTGAGTTTCAATCAGGCTTTTCGGCAGCCAGCCAAAGCAGAGTTTACTGCGAACAGCTTCAATTGCTGCATCGATGGTATTCACAATCCAGCGGTAGCGGGGCAGCTCCATCACTTCGCTGGTTCTTTCGTGATTATTGTCCAGATAGACCTGGGTGTAGCGGTTGACATCCGCGGCTGTCAGCGCTGATTTATCCAGCTGGTGTAAAGGGTGATCCGGGTGAGCGACCGCGATCAGTTCTATCTCCAGCAGCCTGTTTTTCATCAGCTGACGGTTATATGGCAAGCCAATCGCCAGATCACAGTTTCGGGCATCATCCGGAGAGACCAGACGCAGTAACTCTTTCAGTTCAACCTGAGTGTAAGGATATTGCTGCTGAAATTCGGTTAATGCAGAAAACAGTAAAGGCTTGGGATACAGGCTGTCGACTTCCAGTTTGATTTTTGCCGGTGCACCGGCATGGAGCGCACGCGCCTTATTTTCTATGGTGGCAAACTCTTCCATTAATGGCCGCATATCTTCCAGCAGTGCTGCGCCTGTTTTTGTCAGCCGGACTCTTTTCCCGGTGATTTCAATCAGGGAAACACCCAGCTGTTCCTGTAGTTTACTGATGGTATAACTGACAGATGACTGACTTCTGTGTAGTTGTGCAGCAGCAGCGGTAAACCCGTCTGCCTGAATGACGGTTTGCAAAACAAACCATTGTTCAATGGTTGATCGATACATAATCATCAATTTTTTAGATGGTAAATCCTAAATATTACGTTTATCAATTTATTAATTCAATGATAAGGTGCGTTTGAAATCGGGTTGTGACAGTAGTTAAAGACAGTATTTGGCGGTCATTCAAAACAATAAACGCGGATGATGCGTTGTCACAGTCCTGGTCTGTCTGAGAAAAGAACGGTGAAAATATGAAATTAAAGGTTTTACTGATTAGCCTGATCAGTCTTTGTTGTACAGTGCCGGCACAGTCAGCGACGACGAATATGAAAACAGAAGTCTCAAAAAAAGAAGTCTCAACGACGGTTGTGAATACTGCGTTGGGTCAAGTGAAAGGTGTGGTTGAAAACGGGATTGCAGAATTTCGTAGTGTACCGTATGCCGTGAATCCGTTTGAAGGAACAAGGCGTTTTCAGGCACCGGAAAAAGTTCAGCCCTGGCATGGTGTGTTGGATGCAACCCGTTATAAAGCGCCGGTACCACAACCTGATCGCGGTAAAGAAACCGTCTTACTGGGTGCTCCGGGAGATTTAACCCTGAATATACTGGCTCCGGTGAAGACAGCAAAAAAACTGCCGGTGATGGTGTGGATTCCCGGTGGTGCATTTATCCGTGAAAATGCCTCGGATGCGATGTATCGCGGGGAAAGTTTTGTCCGTGACGGTGTGATCGTGGTTACCGTGAATTACCGGGTTGGCATTGATGGTTTTATGCATATTCCGGGAGCACCGGATAACCGGGGAATTTTAGACCAGATTGCCGCTCTCGAGTGGGTTCAGTCTCATATTGCATCCTTTGGTGGGGATCCAGAGCAGGTGACTTTAGCCGGTCAGTCGGCCGGCGCTGAGTGTGTTGCAATTTTGTCCGGTATTCCGCGAACCAAAGGACTGTTCCGGCGTGTGATCATGCAAAGTTCCCCGGTCCAGACTGTGACGCTGGCGCAGTCAGAACGGGTAGCACAAACTGTCGGCAAACTGCTTGGCATCAAACCAACTACAGAGAATCTGGCACGTGTGCCTTTCGCTGAACTGGTGAAAGCTGTTGTTCAGACGGGCAAAGAGATCAAGGATCGGTCGCAATGGGGGATGATGTCGTGGGGCGGCACAGCATTTTTACCTGTGATTGATCAGTCATTGCTGACCGGAACGCTGACCGGAAATCTGGCCCATCATGCTGATCCATCCGTTTCCGTCCTGATTGGCAGTACGGAACAGGAATCCAGACTCTATCTGGTGCCAAATGGTCAGATTGATAAAGTGCATATGTCAGATTCGCTCCAGCTGATTCATGACTTAAACATGGATGCTGATATCATCAAAACATATAAAAAAGGGAATCCAACGGTCGGGGATGTTTACGCGGCGCTTTTATCAGATTATACGTTCAGAATGCCGACCCAACATATTGCCCAGACACTGGTGAATCACGGGAATGCCGTTTGGGTTTATGATTTTGCATGGCGCTCGCCGGCATTTAACAACCGGTTAGGGGCCGCACATCTGGTGGATGTCCCGTTTGCTTTTGATACGACAGAGGCACCCAAATCGAAAGTTTTTCTCGGCGATCATCCACCTCAGTCACTGATTCGTGATATGCATACCACGTGGGTACGCTTTATCCAAACCGGTCAGGCGGGTTGGTCTGTCTACCAGTCTCAGGAGCGCAGGGTGATGCGGTTTGATGGGCAATCCGCTGAAGTCAAAGATCCGGGCAAAGCGATTCGTCTGTTATGGGAAAGCTATCCTTTCTGAACGGAGGTCCGGATATAAAAAAAGGGTGATTCCCCCAGTTGGTCAGGGAATCACCCGAGTCAAATTATCTGACTAAATGAAGGAGACGGTTTACTTCACGGTTTCTTTGTTGATGGCTTCAATAAATACCTGACGGGCTTTTGGGACGTTAAGTATTTTGGCCTCTTCAAGAAGCGCCAGAGCCTTATCGATATGATGATTCGCCACGGCTTGCTGAATGGCGTGGTGGTAGTAATGTGTGGAGTCAGCTTCAACCACGCGGGTATCCTGAACGTGTCTCTGCGGGGAAGGGGGGGTGACCGGGTGCTGACGGACAGATTCTGTGGTTACCTGAATATCCATTGTACCCTGATAAGTACGGGCGTAACTGATATCTGACACAATCGGTAAGGGCTCACCACTTTCCTTTGCTCTTCTTTTAGCCGGATGCGGGATGATGACTTTGTCACCAATTTTTTCTGCATTCGTGTAAATCACCATATAAGGTGTTTCTTCAGCGTTGATGTTAAACCGGCCTTCGTAGCGGTTTTGGCCGAAAGCATCGGCATAGCGAATTTCAAAATGGGTTAAATCCCATTTAATCCGGGGTTGAAAATGCGCATCCAGCAACAGAACGGTGGGTGCAAAAACCTGCCCTGTTGACATCGTACTGCGGATATTGACACTCACCTCACCGGAGAGCTCAGAAAAATGAAATGCACCAAAATAAGAGTTACCTTCCGGAAAAGACCAGACGGGAGATCTCTGATTGAGTTTCAGCCTGATCGGATCATTTTTGTTAACTTCGGTCCAGTAAAAACCGGCGTAAGCAGAACAGCAAATCTGTGCTGCGGAAAGTGACTGACGGGCAGAGTGGCTGTCTGGCGGGGCAACGGATGAACATCCGCTGACAGTCAGGCCGATCATGAATGTACTGAATGCTTTATTCATTTGTGTGCCTCAGAGATGTCAGGAAGAAGACAGCCCAGGGCTGTCTTTTCTGTGTCTGCCGAATCATTTATCTTCAGAACCATTTGCATTAACAATGATGCTCAGAACCAGATTTCGGCTTCGATACCAAACCGGGTGTCGTCGTCATCGCCGCCGGTCGTCCATGCATAACCGCTGTCACTTGATTTCATGTAAGTGATATACGGTTTAATTTGCGGACGTCCCCAGTAATCTGCATTCACCGTAAATACAGGAGCCAGCGTGACAGTATAAAAGCTGGTGTCTGCATCCTCACGTCCCCAGGTACCGTCAGCACCGAGACTTTCAAGCGCGTAGGTGAAAACACCTTCCAGCCGGAAATTATCATTGACCTGATAAGAGGGGGTAACACCGACAATAAAGCGGGATAAACCATTTTCAGAGCCCCAGACACTGTCTGTTGTGGTGTTATCCAGATCCCAGTAAGTGATTTCTGTACCGATTTGCAATTGGTCAGTGACGTTGGCGACACCGTAGGATGTCAGGAAAATTGAGCGATCATGTTTTTGCCAGTTACTGCTCCACTGACCAAAATTGACACCCCGGTTGGCAGAAAGATCTTTTCCGTAGGTAATCGCTGTGGTTGACCAGCCATCAAAACCATAATAATCACGGTTGTATGTGATAGCCGCGCCATAGCCTTTTTTCGCCGGATCACCGGAACTGCTTTCACTTTCTGACAGGCGTCTTCTTGACATCAGTTTCAGGTCAAAATCAAATTTGCCTCCCAGCGCCTCAACACCATAGTAATAGAAATCAGCAGAAGTCAGTGTACTGCTCCGTCCCTGACTATCGAGTGTACACTGCTTGGCATTGACATCACTGTCTGTCCCGGATAGTTGACAGCTGCCTTCTCCCGGATCTGCAGATATAACGGCAATCCCTGCGTTGTGATACTGAACACCGGCACCAACCCCGGAGGATTGTTTCCAGAACTCTTTGGTAATGATGCCTGACTGACGGTTCAGATAGCGCTGGCCTGCCCACAGGCTTAAACCATCGGCAAAATAGGACAAATCACCCAGTTCAACATAGGCTTCTTTCAGCTCTAACTGGCCACTTTCGAGGTGATCTTCGTTACCGGATGAGGAGGTATAAAAACCGCGGCCATTCCCGCCTTCATGATTGCCATATTCGGTTTTCAGGACATACTTTGACCATGCGCCACTGTCATAATTATGTCCTTTGGTGATGGTAAACTCGACCTGAGTCGGGTTTCCGGAAAAAGCGGCACCGGCGGCATGATAATCCCGGCGGTGATGGTAGCTGTCGTTTAAAGACAGAGATTCACCCACATTGTATAAAAGGTGGCCATATCCATTGACAGTCCATCCCTCAGTCACTTTATCCTGGGCAACAGCATTGCTGACTGAGAAAGTACCGGCTAACAAAGCGCTTGATACGGCAACGGCGGTTAAGCTGATTTTTTTCATCTCGTTAGCTCCTTAACGATTTTATTATTGTGGTGTTTTTTGGGTAAGCAGCCCGGTCAGCTGCGTGTCCAAAAAAGTGCAGGGTAAGAATGGTGATATGCCATCCGCTTGTTTCAACACGACTTATCCTATGAAAATTAATTAAAAATGACTTCCTCCACCGCGGAAAAAAAAACGGGGGAGCAGGCAGGCGTAGATCAAATGAGCCTTGTTGTGATTTGCTGACTTGATCACTGATTCAGGGCGGAGATAAATCAAAGACATCCCCTTCCCGGCCGGGAAGGGGATGTTGTTTTGAGGGAAAGACAATAAGCAGATGGCGACCGAAAATGGCCTAATATCCCATCAGACGAATCAGGCCTTCTGCTGTTTCGATGGCTTCTTTTCTGTTCGCAATGTTCAGTTTCTGGTACAGATTACGGATATGGGTTTTGATTGTGGTTCCGGCGACATCAAGCTCTTGTGCGATTTGTTCATTGCTGAAGCCGGAATAAATCAGTCCCAATACCTGCCATTCCCGTTGTGTCAGCGGGCTGGTTCTGACCAGCTCCGGAACATCCGGGTGATGGATGATCTTATCGATGAAGCCTTCGTCGAAATGAACCGAATGACTGCGTTGTTTGTGAGCAATTTCTTTGATTAAATGCTGCGCCCGGTGCTTTTCCATATCACCCAGCGCATTTTGCTGAATCAGTTGCTGTAAAACCGGATAGATCGTCTGTCCGTCGATCAGGAAATTCCCGGTCATTCCGGTTTGATTCATCAGCGTTAACGCTTCGCTCAGCTTCAATGCCGCGGTTGTTTCATCTTTCTGCATCACCGCCAGAACCGCTTCAACGATCAGATTACGGTTGATATCCGTGATCAGGTTGCATGTGCGGGCTTTACTTTGCAGAAAACTCAGGCTTTGTCCGGCTTCTTCCAGAGCGCCGGTGAAAATTTGTGCACGGGCTATGTTGCGCCACTGCAACTGGAGAAAATGGTTGTTGGCTTCTGCCGGGCGGGTGGCATGCTCGAGCCACACCATCACCGAATCTTTGTCATTCCGGGCCTGCCAGTAAAGTAATAAAGACATCGATGCATTCGCCGTCCAGTCCAGATGGTAAGTCGATTGTTGCAGACGTAATTCGATCTGTTCTATCAGCTTTCCTGCTTTATCTAATTCACCCCGGCCAATGGCGATCCGGGCCAGCATCGAATAACAGTGCAGATGCTTCAGCGGGTCGATATTGCCCAGTACATGAATGCCTTTGTAGGCGCATTCTTCGGCAGTATCAAGCAGATTCCAGCACCAGAGTACCTGCGCATGAAGCCTGAGCAAAAATTCATGCAGCGGTACCTGATGAAGCTTCTGTTCTTCAATCAGCCTGAAGGCTGAATCGTGGAGTTCATAAGCCGCCTGTACATACCCCTGCGCCAGCAGAATTTCACTTTGCTGCAGCAGAGCCCACAGTGCCTGATGATAAACCTGATGCTGGCGGGCCAGTTTTTCTGTTTGTTGCATCAGCGGTAGGGCCCTGTTCAGTTTTCCCTGAACATGATTGACCTCACCCACAATCGATGTGGCAACAATCCGGCTGCGATAGTCTGTCGTATCCAGCTGACTCAAAGCCAGTTCGGCGAGCTTACGGGCATTTTCCGGGTTATTTTTGTTGATCGAAATCTGGGCCCGGAGCGCATTCACCTGGCCTTTTTCACTGGTGGTGAGTTTGATATCGCGGCTGGCCATTTCATTTTCCGCCGTCAGCAACATGTCTTCCACCGCATTGTAACGGTGTTGGCTCTGAGCGAGCCAGGCCTGGAGCAAGGGCAGTTTCATGGTGGCATACAATTGTTCTGTGCCCAGTTCGTTCATAGCGGTCTCCATGATGTGGAGTTCGCCCCGGTTGAACATGCGCCAGCCATGATCAATCAGAATGTGGGAAATTAATGTTGCATCGTTGGCTCTCTGGGCGTGCCGAAGTGCCTGATGCGGGATATCCAGTTTCAGCCAGGCATTGGCCGCTCTGCGATGGAGAGGTTGTTCTTCTTCCGGAATCCGTGCTTTACGCTCATGCGCCAGAAATTCAGCGAACAGATGATGGAAGCGAAACCAGTTACTTTCACTGTCCAGGCGGTAAATAAACAGTCCGTACCGGTTCAGGGATTCAATCATACTCAGTGCATCGCTGCGTTCTGTCAGTTCATTCACCAGCTGATCGCTGAATGTTTCCAGTACGGAACACTGCATCAGGAAGTGCCGGGTTTTTGCATCAATCGCGTCAAATACTTCTTCAGCCAGATAATCCCATAAATGAGCATGATTGAACTGTGAAACGGACTGGACCGACTGAGCCAGCGTCCGGTTTTGATGCTGGGCCTGAAGGGCGATGAGCTGAAGCGCCGATGGCCAGCCTTCCACATAGTCACGGATATTGTTAATGGTCGTGTCATCAATGACGTCTGATATTCGCTGACTGAAAAAACGGGTGGTTTCTTCGGCATCAAATGCCAGCATATGATTGTCGATTTCAATCATCATGTCCCGCACCCGCAGATTTGCAGTTCCCAGAGGTGGGGTTGCCCGGCTGGTGACGACCAGAGTGATGTTATCCGGCAGGTGCTTCAGAAAAAAGCGAATCGCTTCATGAATCTCATCATTCTGAATCAGGTGGTAATCATCCAGAACGAGATAGCATTCATGATGAAATTCACTGAGTTCAGCAAATATTTCACTGAATAAAGAGCGTAAAGAAGAGAACTGCCTGCGTTCTGCCAGAGTCTGAGAGTTCGGACAACAATTATTTGTTGCTTTATTGATTGCACGGATAAAGTAATTAATAAAGCGAAACTGATCATTGTCCCCCTCATCAAGACTGAACCAGCCAACCGCATTTTTATCGGTCAGCCACTGAGCTGCCATGGTTGTTTTGCCATAACCAGCGGGTGAGCAAAAAAGAACCATTTTATAGCAGGGGGCCTGCCGGAGCATTTCGAGTACCCGCGGACGTACGATTGCATTGTGTAACCGGCCCGGACGGGTGAGTTTAGAAGGAATCCACATACCTTAACCCACATATTCCTTTGTTATACCGGGCCTCTGTTTCATTAAAAAACATCAGAAAAATCAACAAGCCCGGATGATAAGTTAATCTCAGAGCATCCTACGTCAGGGTGTTCTGCTCATAAATTGATCCAGCTCTAATCTGCCGGTACAGGCTGTACTGTTCGGGTCACTACGCCCTGAATATGGGATATGTATCACATTAAAGTGCTGATTATTTATATTGGCTAAGTTGCATTGCGCAAGGAAGGTGTATGTTTGTCATCAGCATCATCGCACTTTGTGGCATTGCCCACATTTCTTATCTCTGTTTTCGTTTCTGGCTGGATCATATTCAGGTCAATATCGTGTGACTCAAATCACCAAATGAATTATTTCCGGATAAATTTATGCGATCAATATCAATGTACATATGGAGAAAACTGGTCTACGCCCTGTTTGCTCCTCCTGAATCACAGAAGTTCCGGGAGGATGTTATAGCCGTTAACCCCATGCAGGATGTGATAACAGGATTGGAACGATGATGAGATGTCATGATGAAACTGAATCAGCAAAAGCAATTTGATAAAGAACAATTTAAAGACAACGTGAAACGCCACCTGACCTCGACGTATGTTCAAACCGTTGAGCAGGCAAGTACGAGAACCTGGTATCTGGCGATGGCAAGAGCGTTGTCAGAACTGACCGCGTTCGATTTACTTGAAACAGAAAATGACATCAGAATTAAAAACTCCAAAAGTGTGAATTATCTGTCTCTGGAGTTTCTGATTGGTCGCCTGACAGGCAATAATCTGATTAGTATGGGCGTTTATACGCAAATTAGCGAGGCGATGGAAGAGCTTGGACACAGCCTGAGTGACCTGCTGGAAGAAGAACGCGATCCTTCATTAGGAAACGGTGGATTAGGCCGGTTGGCTGCCTGTTTCATGGATTCCTGTGCAGCGCAGGAATTTCCGACAGTTGGCTATGGATTACATTATGAATATGGCCTGTTCAGACAATCATTTCTGGATGGGCAGCAGCAGGAATCACCCGATGCATGGCAAGGGGTTGAAGGCTATCCATGGGAGATTGCAAGGCCGCAGCTGGCTCAGCAGATAGGATTTTATGGTCAGGTTGAAATTTATGAGGAACATGGACGGGAGCGGCGTCGTTGGGTGCCGGGGATGTTTGTCAAAGCGATGCCTTGGGATTTACCGATTGTCGGTTATCAGAGTGAGACCGTATATCCGCTGCGCTTATGGGAATGTCAGGCGATTGCACCGTTTTCTCTGGAAAGCTTCAACAATGGTGATTATTTCGATGCACAGAAATCTTTGATTGATGCAGGCAACATTACAAAAATTCTGTATCCGAATGATAACCATGAAAAGGGTAAAACTTTACGGTTGATGCAGCAGTATTTCCATAGTGCTGCATCAATTGCTGATATTTTGCGTCGTCATGAAGCAGCCGGACATCCGCTCAGGTTACTGCCTGATTATGAAACGATTCAGCTTAATGATACGCATCCGACAATTGCTATTCCCGAACTGATGCGGGTATTGATGGATGAACGGGATTTAAGCTGGGAGGATGCCTGGGCGATTTGTTCAAAAACCTTTGCATATACCAACCATACATTGTTGCCTGAAGCGCTGGAAACCTGGAGTGAATCGCTGATTCAGCGTTTGCTGCCCCGACATATGGAGATTATCTACCAGATTAATTACCAGTTTTTAACTGAAGTCCGGCAGAAATGGCCGGGAGATGTCGGCAAGCAACAGAAACTGTCCATCATTGAGGAAGGGGTACACCGGATGGTCAGAATGGCTAATCTGTGCGTGGTCGGCTCCTGTGCGGTCAATGGTGTTGCCGCACTGCATACCGAACTGGTGAAACGGGATCTGTTCCCTGAGTTTCATGAACTTTATCCGGAAAAAATTCAGAATGTGACCAATGGTGTCACGCCACGTCGCTGGCTGAAGTTCTGTAATCCGGGACTGTCCGCATTGATTACAGAAAAAATCGGGGATGGATGGGCCGGTGAACTGGAGCAGATTTCAAGGTTGGCCTCTTATGCTGATGATCCGGTCTTTCAGCAGTCTTATCTGGCCATTAAAAAAGGCAACAAGCAGCGTTTGGCTGATTGGGTGATGACGCATCTCGGTATCAACATCAGTACAGAGGCGATCTTTGATGTACAGATTAAGCGGTTGCACGAGTATAAACGCCAGCACCTGAATTTATTACACATTCTGTCTTTATATCACCGGTTACTTCACGACCCTGAGTTTGAGATGGTACCACGGGTATTCTTCTTCGCGGCGAAGGCTGCGCCGGGCTATTATCTGGCAAAAGAGATTATCTATACCATCAACAAAGTTGCTCAAACCATTAACAACGATTCGCGTGTGAACCATCAGCTGAAAGTGATTTTCATACCGGATTACAGGGTCAGCATGGCTGAGATTATTATTCCTGCGGCTGATGTGTCGGAACAGATTTCAACAGCCGGAAAAGAAGCCTCAGGGACCGGGAATATGAAGATGGCACTGAATGGCGCCCTGACCATCGGGACGATGGATGGTGCGAATGTCGAAATCCGTGAGGAGGTCGGCGATGAAAATATCTACATATTCGGCCTTGATGTCACGGGGGTCACAGCATTAAAGCAGCAGGGATATAACCCGTTTGATTATTATTACGCCGATCCACTGCTAAAATCATCTATGGAGTTATTGATTGGCGAAACATTTACGCCCGGTCAGCCGGATAAACTGAGAGCGGTATACGACAGCTTGCTTGATGGTGGTGATCCGTATTTATGTCTTGCAGATTTTGCTTCCTATGTGAAGGCTCATGAAGCAATTGATGCGCAGTACCGGGATCAGACAGGTTGGGCCCGTAAGACCATACTAAATACTGCTTCGGTCGGAAAATTCACTTCAGACCGTTCAATTCGGGACTATGTTGAGAATATATGGCATCTGAAAGCTGTACATCGTTAACCAACAGACAGACCGGAGTGGAGGCTCCGGTCTGAAGCATATAAAAACTGAGGATCATTCAAACAGTGGTTTGCCGTTTTCGTCGCGGCTTGCTTGATGGCAGTATTTTCAGGGACTTCCTGAGAAAGCGGTCAGGAAAAAGCACGATGAAAAGGACAGTCCTCTGCTTGAGTGGATTTTTATCTTATCCCTGTCTGGGGGTGATGACATCTTCGGAGCAAAAAAATGACAAAAAAATCAGCATTAAAGCAAGTCGCTGAAGCAGCAAATATCTCTGATAACTATATTAATGCGTGGGGAGAAGACGCCAGTGTTTCTGATGAGACGATTCGTTCTCTGCTGGCATCTTTGGGCTACGATACATCAAATGATGAGAAGTTACTGAAATCAGCGGAAAAGAAACAGAGAAAAGACGTACTGGCACCGGTTCAGGTTATCAAGAGTAATGATCAGCCGATAGAAATTGATCTGAACCTTGGTGTGAGTGCCAGAGAGAGTGAGTTTTGCTGGCGGGTTGAAACCGAGCAGGGAGAGATATTAGAAGGTTATCTGCAGTCTCAGATTATCCGGGATGAAAGAAAAGATGGCGGACCGCTGGTTTTTCAGTTGCCGATGTTATCCTGGGGATATCACCAGCTGACCGTGACCCGCAAGCGCCGAAAATCGCCCTACAGTATGACGCTGATTGTCACGCCTCAATCCTGTTATAAACAGGATGACCTGGGGAAAAATAAAAAAATGTGGGGGCCGAGTGTGCAGCTGTATACATTGCGCAGCAGTCATAACTGGGGCATTGGTGATTTTGGAGATCTCAAACAACTGGTTGCTGAAATCGCTACCCGGGGAGGGGATTTTATTGGTCTGAATCCGATTCATTCTCTGTTTCCGGCTAATCCTGAAGGGGCTAGTCCTTACAGTCCTTCCTCCCGCTCCTGGCTGAATATTTTGTACATAGATGTGAGCTCTGTGCCTGAATTTGTGTTAAGTGAGAAGGCGCAGCAAGTGGTTGGTCATGCGGATTTTCAGCGCCGTTTACAGCAAGTGAGGGCGGAGCATTGGGTCAATTACTCTGAAGTCGCCAGTTTGAAGATGAATGTGTTGCCTTTGTTATACGAAGAGTTCAAAACCCGTCATCTTAGCGAGGGTACCGATCGGGCCGATGCATTTCTGGCGTTTGTAGAGGATGGTGGGGATAGTTTGCTTCATCAGGCTGCATTTGATGCTTTACACGTCAAATTACATCAGGAAAACCCTGAAATATGGGGATGGCCGGTTTTTCCTGAACAATATCGCCACTATACCAGTGCTGCCGTGAAAGAATTTATTGAAGAAGAGCGGGATCTGGTCCATCTGTATATGTATTTACAGTGGGTTGCGGACAGTCAGATTAATGAAGCCCAGGTGTTGGCGAAAGAGAAGGGGATGTCGATTGGTCTGTACAGGGATCTGGCAGTTGGTGTGGCTGATTCCGGTTCTGAAACCTGGGCTGATGATGGTAGTCTGGTTCAGGATGTCAGTATTGGTGCTCCACCGGACGTGCTTGGGCCGCTCGGACAAAACTGGGGACTCCCGCCGCTCAACCCTGAGGTATTACTGAATACAGCCTATGATGCGTATATCCGTTTGCTGCGTGCCAACATGAAACATTGCGGTGCGTTGCGGATTGACCATGTGCTTGGATTACTGCGTTTGTGGTGGATTCCAAAAGGGAAAACTGCCTCTGATGGCGCATATATGTATTATCCGGTCGAGGACATGTTGTCGATTCTTGCTCTGGAATCGCACCGTCATCAGTGTGCCGTAATTGGTGAAGATTTAGGCACAGTGCCGGATGAAATTGTCGATATCCTTGCTGAAGCCGGGATTCATTCGTACAAAGTGTTTTTCTTCGAAACGTCAAAAGATGGCGGCTATTATTCTCCGGCTCACTATGTCTCTCAGTCGATGGCGACACTGTGTACTCATGACATGCCGACACTGCGCGGGTTCTGGCATTGTGAAGATTTAAAAACCGGCCGGGAGCTTGGGTTGTATCCGGATGAAGAACAGTTGAAAGGCTTGTTTGATAGCCGGTTACGTTGTAAACAGGAGATTCTTAACAGTGTGAACTGGCATGGTAATTTACCGGAGGGTGTTGGTATGGATGCAACTACCGTCCCGATGGATCATGCTCTGAGCGAAGCGTTGCACATTCATCTGGCATCGGGTGCTTCTGCACTATTGAGTGTTCAGCTGGAAGACTGGCTGGAGATGGATCAACCAGTCAATATTCCCGGTACTGTGGATGAATATCCCAACTGGCGGCGTAAATTGTCAGTCAATTTGGATGACTTATTTGCCCGTCATGATGTCAATGAGATAGCCCATAAGCTGACGGAAGTAAGAAAAAATGCAGGGTGATACTGGCGTGGAGAATTGTCCTCGGCGTGTAACCAGGGACAGTCCCCGATTAGCGGGGACAGACCCATTTAAAATGGGTACAGACCTTATAAGTTTGTAATCAAACAGAAGCTGCCAGAGATGATTTTTAGCTGATTTATCTGAGAGTCATCAAAATTTGATCATTTGGGGGCTCAATTCAGGATAAATATGCTGAGAAAGATAAGATAGTTGGGGTTTTATTCGACTAAAGTCAATGAGTTATACTGTTAACCCATCGATTCGTTTTTTATTCAGGCGTTGTTTTGCAAGGAGCAGATGCCCGGGGCTGCCAATCCATCGCTTTCTTCTTCGTTCAAGATGAGTGACGAGTTTCAGCGCTTTGGTTTGACTGAGTGACAAACGGGTGAGAATGGCGGGTTGATCTTGGCTGATATACCCACATTTGTCTTGACGGAGCTGTCGTCCGGTGAAATCAACCCATTCAATATAATCGGAGAGCCGGAAAGGGATACCTGCTGGCTGCTCCGGGTGTCTATCGCCAATAAATGGATACAAGCCGTGTGGTGTTGGTTGATGTTCTTCCAGAGCATCCAGTCGCTTTTTTAGTGATGTGTATTGTGATGTTTCCGGCGTCTCAGCTATTTTTGCCCGGACAGGATTGAGATCTGTGTATGTCATCGCCGCGAGTAAGGCTGCTTCATCTAAAAGCGCATAAGATTTGAACCGTCCTTCCCAGAAGTGCCCGGTGCAGTCGTCTTCCTGGTTGGCTTGTAATGCGATGTTAAAATTCAGCTCCTTCATCATCCAGCTCAGTGAATATAATCTTTCCCGCCATTGCTGAATGATTTGATGGCAGCGTTTGATTTCTGCTTTGCAGGTGAGCTGTTGTTTCATAAACCGCTGGATTAACCAGGGCAAATGATGCTCCTGTTGCCAGCGTTCGATCACTTCAAATGTACTCAAAGACTCCGCTTTTGAGCGGTTCACATGTACGACTAAGTGATAGTGATTCGCCATCACAGCATAGGCACAAATATCGATGCAGTAGATGGTCGCCAGTTTTAAAATCCGGCTTTCCAGCCAGTCCCGGCGATGCTCATAAGATTTTCCAGTGACAGAATCTTCTCCACATAGAAATGAACGCCGGACACAGCGGGACACGCAGTGATAATAAGGCGTGACATCGAGAGATATCAGTTGTGAGCGGGCTGTGGTCATCTGGTCCGGTGAAATTGTGGATGAATAGAAAGAGCTTGCAGCAAACGAATCAGAATGAAAAGCCGGATTGAAAACAATGCGGGAGATGTCATTCTGTCAGTGAAAAACCAGTGTCATATCAGACTGACTATTTGTGATGTGAGGCAATTTGTTTCCCGATTTATCGTGTATGTCCCTACTCAGGCATGTATGTATGGTTTTTGCTCAGCTATTAGAATGAAACCAAACCGGCAGTAATTAAAACGTCTGTCCCTGAAACTGTCCTCAAAAACTGTCCCCAAACTCAATTAAAGTGCCTGTCCCTGTTAAAAACCAGCCCGCTCAAAAATACGGGCTGGTTTTGATTAAAATGAACAATCGTGATGGAGCATTATTCTGTCACATGACAGGCTGAAATCCGGTTAACTTGAATCGTTTGATTTCTGCCTGAAGTATAAGGCCAGATAACATCGCCATTTCCGGTGGTTTTCATATCCTGAAAGTTATCGATACTCAGTGTGGTTTGAACCGGTCCTTCAAGAATGCTGCCAGTTGCCGCATCGGCAGTCGCAATCACTAATTTTCCGCCTGATTTCCATCCCAACAGCAGCTGATCATCGCCGAGTTTTGCCATATAAGCCCTGAACGGATAACCGCTGTCCAGGTCGGTGGCAATAGTGACCGTTTGAATTTGCTCTGGCTGATCAGAATTATCATGAAATTTTGCCAGTTTCAGTACCAATGCGTTGTTTTCTGTCTGGATATAGTTCATCCAGAACCCATCATCGGTTGGCACTATACCGCCTAATGCACGCTTGCTTGGGTCCGTGTTATTAAGCCAGGTTGAATAATCTGCCTGAGCCGTACTCGTCATGCGTGCTATGCGCATCGCGTTCGGATAAGCATCGCCGTGGCAGACGGCTGCCCAGTTATTTCCGTTATATCCCAGACGAACGGACCAGCTGTGACTGCATCCCCAATCCCAGCCACCGCTCAGGAGCTTGCCACTGGTCAGATCAACAAACTTAAGTGTATCGCCTGCATGGATATCTACTTCTCCCGGTGTATTCGGGCGGTTAACCGACAGTGCAGAGCGGTAATAAGCTGCGACTTTATCTCCGTCTGTGGCTAGTCTTGCTGTATGTCCGTACCACCAGATAAAGTGTGCATTGTTGGCATCTACATTGGTCTTTTTCGTTAAGGTTGTTCTTGCTGTTTGCGTCCCGCTTTCATCGAGCAAAACGACATCCATTTTTCCACAGACCGCTTTGTCTGGTGTGGCAGAACTTTTACAGTATTTTGAGGAATAAATATCCGGGTCATTAGCCATGACAGCCAGTGCAATGCCATTATTGGTTGCAATCGCATCATGGACTTCCAGACCGGGAAGCGGACTAAGACTTTTCAGTTTTTGATCCTGAGAATTTAATTGCATTAGCCTGATTTCATCGCTGTACTGGTTTTTCCAGGCCAGGATAGTATTTCCGGTTGCAAGCGGAGCCACAACCGCAGGCGTATATTCATCATTTGGTGCCGGATAGCCGGCAACCTGCACATCGGTTGAATGCCAGCGTGTATTGAGAGATTCACAGTCCGGTGTTGTTGCTGCACCAACGGAAGCCGCTGATATAAAAAAAGGAGCACTGACTAACGTACTGAGAACAGTTCTTAAATGATTTTTCATGATGATATCTCTTATTCTTTATTTTTAATTTGTTTTTGATGAACCAATGGCTGGCGTATCCGGGGAGGGAAACGGTCTGATGCAGCTCATGATTCAACCAATATGCAACTCAAACAGTTACAAGATATTCATCATAATTGAATAAACATTCTGATTCATAAAGAAAAGGGAAATCGTGCCGTGTTCAAAACGGAAGATTGTAAGATTGTGATTTTACTTCAGAATAACAGCGATCTAATGACCGCTGTTGAACAATGGACCAGACAAATTTCAGGCGATGGAAGAGATGGCATCAAAATCGACGCCGCTTTCACGGTATAAACGTCTGCATGCGTTGCCATTACTGTGGAACAAATGGCAACGGTTTGGTTCAATCCCGATCGTATAAGTCTCTCCAGCTTCAACAGGCAGAGTGTCTGGAGCCCGGTAAATAACATCGGCATCAGCACTGTCAAGATGCAGATAAACCTGTGTTTCATTACCGAGTTTTTCAACAATCTGAACATAACCTTCAATGGTTGCGCTGGCGCTATCGGCATGTAATAAATGTTCAGGGCGGATGCCGAGTGACATTCTTTCTCCGGGTTGAACGGAGGTGCCGTCAACGGGAATCCAGAATGATTCACCATTTGCCAGTTGAACCATAACCCGTTCAGCTTCCACTGATTCGATTTGTACAGTGATGAAGTTCATTTTGGGTGAGCCGATAAACCCGGCCACAAAACGGTTTTTCGGGTAATGATAGAGCTCCAGTGGTTGTCCGGTTTGTGCAACTGAACCCGTATCCAGCACAACGATTTTATCCGCCATCGTCATGGCTTCAACCTGATCGTGAGTGACGTAAATCATGGTGCAGCCAAGCTGACGCTGCAGTTTGGTGATTTCACTGCGCATATTGACTCTGAGTGCTGCGTCCAGATTAGACAGCGGTTCATCGAGCAGAAAAACTTCGGGCTGAGAAACCAGAGTTCTGCCGATTGCGACCCGTTGGCGTTGCCCGCCTGAGAGTGCTTTGGGTTGCCGGTCAAGCAGATGTCTGAGCTGGAGAATTTCAGCCGCGTGATTGACCCGCTTATCAATCTCTTTTTTATCTGCTTTGGCCAGTTTCAGTCCGAAGGACATATTATCGTACAGGTTCAGGTGTGGATAGAGCGCGTAAGACTGAAACACCATACCAACCCCTCGTTTGGAAGGTTCAATATCATTGACTTTTTCACCACCGATATAAAGATCGCCGGATGTAATATCCTCCAGGCCGGCAATGCAACGGAGTAAGGTCGATTTGCCACAGCCAGAAGGACCGACGAAGACAACAAATTCCCCTTCTTTGATTTCCAGATTCACATCCCTGGAGATCATTACATCACCATAGGCTTTACATACATTTTTTAACGTGACATTCGCCATGCTGCCAGTCCTCGAATCAATTGGTTATGTCTTCTGATTTTGATTTCAGCTTTGTCTGAAGTGATTACCGGGATGAATGTCGCGGGAGCTAACCTGGCTGCAACTTCAGTCAGTTCTGATTTTGTATTAAATCAGTATGTTATCATAAGAAAAAAGGTGGAGAGAAACACCTCATCCACCTGCTATCACCCGAAAAAGCCCGTTTTTATACTTTCAGTCAGAAAGTGTCCCCCCAAAATACGACGACATAATATGACGACTTTCGAAATCAGTGGCGTGCTGTATCCGGTAATAAAACAGCAATACGTTTGTATGCTGAAAGAGACTCCTCTTGGAGGGCTCCAGTGTCTTTGATTCAGAGGACAGACACATCATCCTGACCGAATAAATTTCAGGGGGAGCAGGGGAGGAGGAGCCGGAGGGAGGAGAGCAGTAGATGTTCTGATCAACTTCAAAAAAACAGGCAAACAAATTGTGATCAAGATTAAATTAAGCCGTTTATCTGTGAAGTCTGTGAGGTGACAGTCTGATTCAGATCACGAAAATATACAGGGGAATGAAAGGCGTAGCTTTCGGGATGATGATTTGATGACAATATTCTTACATGATCAACCAGAGTTGCTTCAGCATGTTATCCGGTGAAAGCCCTGTTGTTCTGGTGGATAGCAGTCTGAATCACCATGTATGAATTGGATTTCCGGCGTTGTGTCTGGGATAACCCTGCGTCTGATTCCCGGATAAACGGAGTAATGCGTCTTCCGGTTTGTCCGGCATTATTATAAAAAAGGATATAAATTATGAAAAAAGCTCTGAGTACTGTTGCTGTCTGCACCTTAGCTGCGCTTGGATCATTGAGTGTTTTTAGTACGAATGCTGCCATTCAGGAAGGTCAGTTAACCATCTGGATTAATGGCGACAAAGGTTATGATGGTCTGGCACGTGTCGGGAAATTATTTGAAGCAGATACCGGGGTTCCGGTTAAAGTCGTCCATCCTGATGGTTTGCAGGATAAGTTTCCGCAAACAGCGGCAACCGGAGACGGGCCGGATATTGTTTTCTGGGCCCATGATCGGTTTGGTGGTTATGCTGAAGCCGGACTTTTGACCGAAGTTCATCCTTCCAAAGCGATTAAAGATGGCATGGTCAGTTTTGCCTGGGATGCGGTGAAATATAAAGGAAAATACATTGGTTATCCGATTGCGGTTGAGTCACTTTCTTTAATCTACAACAAAGACCTTGTTCCTGTGCCACCGAAGAATTGGGAAGAGGTGGCAGCACTTGATGCGAAGCTGAAAAAACAGGGAAAATCAGCCATGATGTGGAACCTGAAAGAGCCCTATTTTACCTGGCCGCTCATGGCCGCAGATGGCGGATATGCATTCAAATACAATCCGGCCAGTGGGTATGATGTGAAAGATGTCGGCGTTGATCTGATTGGTGTGAAGATGGCAATGAAATTTCTGAAAGGTATGATCAATCAGAAGGTTATTTCACCGGATATGGATTACTCGGTTTCCGAAGCAGAATTTAACAAAGGACACACGGCGATGACAATCAATGGGCCGTGGTCGTGGGGTAACATTGAAAAATCCGGCATAAATTATGGCGTCACCACGTTACCGAAATTTAATGGTCAGCCTTCAAGACCTTTTGTCGGTGTACTGTCTGCCGGTATCAGTACTGCTTCACCAAACAAAGACTTAGCAGTTGAATTTATTGAAAATTATCTGCTAACGAATCAGGGGTTAAAACTGGTCAATGACGATAAACCTCTTGGCGCAGTTGCATTGAAGTCATTTGAAAAAATATTGGCGAAAGATCCCCGGATTGCAGCGACCATGGAGAATGCCATGAATGGTGAAATTATGCCGAACATTCCCCAGATGAGCGCTTTCTGGAGTTCGGTTAAAAATGCGATCATCAATATAGCAGATGGTCGTCAGCCGGTAGATGCTGCGTTGTCTGATGCCAGAAAACAAATGACCAGATAATCAGGCAGATGTCAGGATTTTCGAATCCTGACCGTTCAGTCGTTACGGATCTGTCTGTTTTAAAGGATATATTTTAAAGGACAGGCACTATTTTAAAGGACAGGCACGACAGACAGCGCCGTATATTGTGCTGAATATGAGTTTTCACCGGCTTTTTCCAAACTGACTTTACAGTCGATATTTTCACAAACTTCTCTTTTTACACTGAGATGACTCGGTTTTATATCATTCGTTGGCGGGATTTTTTATGCAGTTAGTTCAGGGGTCCGGGGTTCATGCTTCTATGAACATACTTTCCGGCAAAAAAATGCTTCTCAAATGGGGAGTGTTACTCATCATCGGTATATGCAATGGTTATGCGAGTATTTTGATGTTTTCCCGTGGAGAACTGGCGTTTGCGATGTTAACCATCGTATTAACCGCGCTGGCGATCTATATATTCGGCAGCCGGAAAACATATGCGCATCGCTATATTTATCCGGGTATTGCCGGCATGATTTTGTTTATTTTATTTCCGTTGCTTTATACCGTCGGATTGTCATTTACCAATTACAGCGCTAAAAATCAGTTATCACTGGAACGTGCGCAATCTGTCTTGCTTGCTCAAACGTTTCGGAGCGGGAAAAACTTCCCCTTCACGCTTTATCAGGGGGAGGAAGGATACCGGATTATCATCAACGCTGGTGGCAAGCAGTTGACGACCGCCCCTTTTGATTTTCATAAACTATCTCGTGAGCGGATGAGTTTATCTGTATCTGATGCTTCCTTAGCCGGACTGAAGAAAGTCAAACTGAAAACTGTGATTCAACACCGCAAGCAATTAGGACAGACGACATTGCAGATGCCGGACGGTGCGCTAGTCAGAATGAATGGCCTAAGGAAATTTGCAGCGATTTCACCTTTATACAGCCGGATCGATAAGGGACAGACACTTCATAATCATCAGACAGGACAAGACCTCAAACCCAATATGTCGACAGGGTTTTATCAGCCGGTCGATGAAGCAGGGGCTTTTACAGGACAGCCCGTTTCTCCTGGTTTTATTGTCAGGACAGGCACGGCAAATTTTCAACGGGTCTGGCAGGATGAAGGCATCAAAGAACCCTTTGTCAGTATTTTTATCTGGACGGTGGTCTTCTCAGTTGCAACCGTTGTGTTGACACTGGCAATCGGCCTGATTTTGGCGAGTTTGGTGCAGTGGGAAGCTTTAAAGGGGCGTGCAGTGTACCGCGTGTTGCTCATCCTGCCTTATGCGGTGCCGGCATTTATTTCAATTCTTATCTTCAAAGGGTTATTTAACCAGAGTTTCGGTGAAATCAATCTGGTGCTTAAAGCGTTGTTTGGCCTCAGTCCTGCGTGGTTTTCTGATCCGTTTCTGGCGCGGTCTATGGTGATTATCGTCAATACCTGGCTGGGTTTTCCATATATGATGATTTTGTGCATGGGTTTACTCAAAGCGATTCCGGATGATTTATATGAGGCCTCTGCGATTGATGGCGCCGGGCCTTTCTATAATTTTATGAAAATTACCGTCCCACTCATGATTAAACCCCTGACGCCACTTTTGATTGCCAGTTTTGCATTTAACTTCAATAACTTTGTGATGATTTATCTGCTGACTTCCGGTGGTCCGAATATGATCGGTACGAGTGAGCCGGCTGGCTATACAGATCTGTTAGTCAGTTATACCTACCGGATTGCATTTGAAGGTAGTGGTGGCAGGGACTTCGGGCTGGCGAGTGCCATTGCAACCCTGATCTTCTTACTCGTGGGTGCACTGGCACTGTTTAATCTGCGTTTTACCCGTTTGGAACAGGACTAATGAGGAGCTGATGATGGCAATGGTACAAGGTAAAAATCAGAAATACCGGATCTGGGCAACTCATATTGCACTGTGGGTTTTTCTGTCAATGATCATTTTTCCGCTGCTGATGATTGTGGCGATTTCTTTCCGGGAAGGGAATTTCGCAACCGGTAGTCTGATTCCGGAAAACCCTTCGCTGGAGCACTGGAAACTGGCCCTTGGTTTTTCAGTGACCAATGCGGATGGTTCGGTGACACCCCCACCTTTTCCTGTGTTGCTCTGGCTATGGAACTCGGTGAAAATTGCCGGAATTTCATCGGTGTTTATCGTTGTATTATCAACAACTTCCGCATATGCATTTGCCCGGATGAAATTTGGTGGTAAGAGTCTCATTCTCAAAGCGATGATGATATTTCAGATGTTTCCGGCAGTACTGGCGCTGGTCGCTTTATATACTTTATTTGATAAGCTCGGTCAGTATATTCCGTTTTTAGGCCTGAATACCCACGGCGGGCTGATTTTCTCCTACCTGGGCGGGATTGCCTTGCATGTCTGGACGATCAAAGGATATTTCGAGACAATCGATCATTCACTGGAAGAGGCGGCGGCTCTGGACGGTGCGACACCATGGCAGGCATTTCGTCTGGTCCTGCTGCCCTTGTCTGTCCCCATTCTTGCCGTCGTGTTTATTTTGTCATTTATTATGGTTGTTGGCGAAGTACCGGTCGCCTCACTGCTGTTATCTGATATTAATAAATATACGCTGGCCGTTGGGATGCAACAGTATCTTTATCCGCAAAACTATTTGTGGGGGGACTTTGCAGCCGCAGCTGTGCTTTCAGCGGTGCCGATCACGGTTGTTTTTCTGTTGGCTCAGCGATGGCTGGTTGGTGGCCTGACCGCAGGCGGTGTCAAAGGATAAGTGTTGAACATGACGGTGCCGGGCTATCTTTGCCCGGCTTTGGCTGAGACTTCATTTGACCATTTTTAAATCATAACTGTCTTTATAACTCACTCATTTTTCAATGATATTTTCTGATCATTCATCACAGAACTGCTTCTTCATTACTCAACTTTGCTCATATTGTCTGATACTTAACAAAACTGAAGTATTCCACTAAAAAGAGGCTGGTTATGACCGAAACAGATGAAGAATCATCATTGCAATACTTGAATCATTTGCGGGATCAATTCAAAGTTTTGTCGGAAATATCTGTGTATCAGAAAAAGATTACCAGAAATTATCAGGACATGTTCTGGGGAGTTGAGCCATTTCAGGAGCTGATTAATCTTTGCCCGAAATTTCTTCAGCAGACGATTAACCCGTGGAGTTTTTCATTGATTAGTCTGACCAAAGAAATGAAAGGAAAAGCCGATCTGGAAGCTGATATTGTTCAGGAAGTTGCCAGCTACGGTAGTCAGTTGGGAACGGTGATCGACTTTCTTGAATTAATAGCTGAGAAAGAGAATATCAGTGGGGATTCATTTGCAGGTGACTCTCAAGACAAGGCCGTGTTTGATAAATTTGAATCATTGGTTAAGGAGATTCAAGAAGCAAAGATAAGGAAGTCTGAGACGTAGAATAAATAACACAAGGCGAATAACGCTGAATTAAAATAAATCATGATATGCCGGGTACTTCAGTCCCGGTTTTTTTATACCGCTGAGGTGGTGAAAATTTACTCAAACATTTCAGTTTTGTTAAGGTGTGTAAATTTAAGGTTAACCGTAGTAAAAATGTAACATTAATGTGACAAGTTTCTTATGCAAACACATTGACGATCAGTCCGGTTTGAAGCACCGGAATTGACCGAATTCAGGGAAAAAATAATGAGAAACTTGCAACGTCACCTGGCAATTGCCTGCAGCATGGTCAGTGCCGCAGCCTATGCTGATAATTGTTTAATGGAGTGTCCGGCCGGGGTCAATAACGGAAAAACAATTACCCGATCGGTTTATACACTGAAGAATAATGCAACGACTAAATTTGCCGATTGGGTCGCATATCATGTCACCACCAAGACCATCAGTGGGCCAACCCGGAAACGTAACTGGAAAACAGATCCTTCATTAGCTGATGGCAATACGCTGGAGCCATCTGACTATAAAAATGCATATGCGACGATTCATACCGATCGCGGACATCAGGTTCCACTGGCGTCATTCAGTAATACACCGGATTGGGCTCAGCTGAACTTCCTGTCGAATATTACACCGCAGTCTTCAGCGTTAAATCAGGGGCCGTGGAATAAACTTGAAAATGCCGTTCGGCAATATGTGAAATCAGGCCATGATGTGTATGTTGTCTCCGGGCCATTATATGAGAGCTATTTTGCTTCTTTGCCAAATACCGATAAAACTCATACGATTCCAAGTGGCTATTTTAAGGTGATTGCTGAAAAAAGCGGGAGTACAGTGAAAGCTTCTGCGTTTATTATGGAGCAAACTGCTGGTCGCTATGATGACTACTGTGATACTGAAGTTACCGTGAATGAAGCAGAACAAAGATCCGGTATTGATTTCATGCCCGGACTTTCTGTGATTGATGAGCCTGAAACAGAGGGCACTCTGGGCGGCTTGATAGCAGAGCTGGGCTGTTCCTGAAAAAATCTGATACTTGCCAGCCTCCTGTATCTCAGGGGGCTTGTTCCCTTTCTTCCTTTGTCGTGATAAAGATGTGATCAGCCTGTATTATTTACAATCGTTTGATTGCGCCATGCCATATTATTTATATTGCAGATGTGTTTCATTGAATAATAACTATCAGGTATATGATATATTTCAGGTATCTATTTTCTAAAGACACAGGATTTTACTATGTATCATTTTCGACCTTCCCATATTGCTTTACTGATGGTGGCCATCTCATGCAGCCTGACAGCAGGCAGTGCGTTGGCAACCACACAGAAATCCCAGCCGGTGTCTCAGTCTGAACAATGTATACAGGAATCTGCGTTGCTGGCGAAACTCAATACGATGGAAAAGAATCTGACCGGGCAGATCATGAGCCTGAAAAACCAGGTCTATTCACTGGAGAGCAAACTGGCAAGGCTCGAATATCAGACGGCTCAGGGCAGCAGCAGTCAATCTCACAGCGGTGTTCATGCATGGGCTTGTTTTCTCTCTCCTACATTTGAAAAACAGAAATTTATGGCGACATCGCTGAACAAATCTGCCGCGATCTTCGATGTGGTCAATCAGTGTCAGCAAGCTGGTATTGATGATTTTTACTGTAATGAATCGAATGTGACCTGTAAGGCCCGGTAAACTATCGTACCAAGTCTTCCCGGGACTGTATAAAAGATGGGTTACCGCATAAAATATCCTGAACGATGCATATCGGGGATGTTCAGGTATAATTGAAATGTGCAGTCCCGCCGGAAAGCCAAAAGAAGCAGGGAAGATCATGGTGCCAAATTCACTGACATTAGCAACATTTACCGAAGATGATTATGATCAATTGATTGGTTGGATCGATTCACCTGAACTGAATTATCTGTGGGGTGGGCCGTCATATAAATATCCGTTGACCCGGCGTCAGATCGTACGTCATTGCCGGCAACGGGAAGTCTTTCCTTTTCTGTTTCGGGTCAATGAACAACGTGCTGGTTTTGTTGAGCTGTATCAGATTGCTCCCCGGCATTACCGAATCTGCCGGGTATTTATTGCTGATGATTTTCGGGGACAGGGATTGTCAAAGCCGATGCTGTTGCTCCTGGCTGACAGAGCGAAGACAGACTTTGATTGTCTGTTGTTAAGTCTGGCTGTGTTTGGCCATAATCAGGTTGCCCGGCGTTGTTATGAATCACTTGGCTTTCAGATTACAGCGGTTGAGAAAGGGACCCGATCTTATGGGGGCGAACTATGGGACTTAGTCCGGATGGAAAAGTGGCTGACAGAATCTTATCGGTGAATACAGGAAAAATCATGGAAGTTTCATTTTTAGCGGATTATCCGCAGTATGCTGAACAAATCGCGCACTGGTATTTTGAGCAATGGGGATATTTAGTCCCTGAAATCACGATAGGAACAGTGAAAGAAAATGTCTTGAGAAAAGCGCAGAGCCGAAATGATATTCCACTGATATTTGTGATTCATCAGCAAGACAAACCCATCGGGGCCATTGAACTGAAATATCGTGAGAATGCCAATCATCCGGATTATGAACACTGGATTGGTGGTGTATATGTTTCTCCGGAATTCAGGGGGAAAGGGGTCGCAGGGCACTTACTGGAAACGGCAAAAAAACATGCGAGACAACTCGGGCTGACAAAACTTTATCTTCAGTGTGAAGATGACTATATCGGGTTGTACCGTAAATACGGTTTTCATGCTCTGCACCGGACAAATCATGGTGTGATGTCTACAACAGTGATGCTGTGGAATGTATGCGAAGAAAAAAACGATAAAACAGCAGAGCACGATGATGCTTAACCGTGATGAGAAAGACAAGGGTAAGCGGTTAATCTCTCTTGATTTTAGTGACGTTGTCACATGATTGTATCGATTTATAGTGTAAATAGTTTAGTTTAGTCCTGTCAATCGTTTGTATACAGGTCGATGGCTTTTCCGGTGCCGTGCTGAATTCAGGCATTTGTATTCATGTTTGGTCATGGCCGGGAAAGTGAAGTACTTTATATTTATCCACATCACTGACAACCCGGTTGCGGCCGCTTTCTTTGGCTTCGTAAAGGTTTTGGTCGGCAGAATCAAGCACCTGAGATAGTCCCGAACCTGACTCGAAAACGGATACGCCGATGCTCACAGTCACTTGCCCCACTTTTTCAAAATCGAATTGAGCAATGAGAGTGCAGAGCTTTTCTGCAACGTACTTCCCTTCTTCAATTTCAGTTTGGGGACAGACAACAATAAACTCTTCTCCGCCCCATCTGCCGACATAGTCAGTTTGCCGGATATTAAACCTGAACAGGTTTGAGACTTCTTTTAACACTTCATCGCCAATCAGGTGCCCGTAGTTATCATTGATTGCTTTAAAGTGGTCGACGTCAATCAGGAGCAGAGTGAAAGGAATACTGTATCTTTGTGTTCTTTGTTGCTCGATGTCCAGAATCCGGTTGATTTTTGACCGGTTAAACAGGCCGGTCAGGGTATCTTTTTCTGAGTAGCGTTCCAGATTCTTTTTGTCTGTAATATCAGTTGAAACAGAGATATATCCAATTTTTTCGCCGTCATCATTATATTTGGGAATGATATAACTGCTGACCCAGAAGCTTTGACCGGATTTGGATTTGTTGTGAAACTCTCCTTTCCAGCTCCGGCCGTCATTTAATTCCCGCCACATCACTGAAAAATCTTTTGGCTGGGCTTCATCAGTCTGGAATATGGATGAATGTTTTCCGATGAGTTCTCTTCTTTTGTAGCCACTCAGTGTACAAATCGCATCATTACACCGGGTAATATAGCCTTCCAGATCTGTATCAACAATCGGGACATGCTGGTCGATGATATTGGCATAAAGCTGATTGGTTTTGGTGATGCGCTGTAGTTCAAAAGCATTTTTCGACGGTGTATAAGAAATATATGCACCTAACGGAATCGCAACCAGCATGACAACCAATAAGGTAAAAAAGCTGGACTGAATCGCATCCCGGGCCAACGTGCTGTAGAGTTTCTCAGAAGGTTTTGCAACCAGCTTTAATCCTTCTCCATTGTTAAAAATGCCAGACATATCAAACATTTGTATGCTTGGATCGCCATTTTGCCGGATATGTTCATACTTCTGTCCCAATTCACTGCGGATGGTGTATCCTGACCTGGTATATCTTGACCAGTTTAAATCTGGTTCGGATGCACTTAAAATGAACCCTTCTTTATCAGCCAGATAAAGATCAAGTTCACTTGATTTGGTCAGAATCCTGAGCATATAGGAGGCATCCATATTTGCAATCACGATGCCTTTGAACGTATTTTTTTTCGTGTCAAATACCGGGGTGGAAACTCTGAGTGTTGGTTTATAAGGAACCTCAATTCTGCCGTTTTCGTTGTTAAGATCTAAGTGTGAAATGTAATAATCACCGCGGTGCATCCCTTTCGTCTTTTGAAAGTAGTAACGTTTATATTTATTTTGCAGGTCCCGGGTTTCGGTTTTCTTTATGCTCACTTCAGCATCAAGCCGCTGGATTTTTTCAATTTTTACAATTTCATCGCCATATTCATCCAGATATCTGAGTTGATAAATGTTCGAGCTTGAGCGAACAATATTGAGCATCGAATCTTCCAGCTTGAGTAAATACTGATTGATTGGTGATGTTGCATATTGTTCAGCAACCTGACTTTCAGAGAGAGAGCTGATTTTTCTTTTGGTATCTTCTATAAAAAAGCGTGAGGCACTTTCTGCCCGCTCAAACTGAAATTTAATTCTTTGTTCGACTAATTTTTCTGAAAAATTATAGAAGTAAAAATAACTGGCAAAAGAAGAAACCACAGCAATGACCAAGCCAAATAACAGAAAGTAGGAAATGTACTTTCTGTAGCTCTTTAAGAATGTCGGGGACATCATGTTCAATGATCCAGTTTCATAAACACTCTTATGAGCCTAAGACAAGAATTCATTATATTCAAATATTTATACCCAAATAGCCTCAACCGGTTCAGGCAACAATAATTTTCATTCCATTTGATTCATCCTGTAATCAGTGATAAATCTTCATCTTCAGATTGTTCGGATCACGGAAATAGCTCATGAAGAAAACAGTCATTGTTACTGGTGGTGGCAGGGGAATTGGCGCGGCAACATCGCGGCTGCTCGGAAAAGAAGGATATGCCGTGTGTGTGAATTATCGATCAGACAAAATCAGTGCGGAGGCCGTGGTCGCTGATATTCAGGCTGAAGGAGGAACTGCCTTTGCCTGTCAGGGGGATGTGTCGGATGAAAATGAGGTCATGGCTTTATTTGATGCTGCTGAGCAGGTACTCGGGCCGGTGACGCATCTGGTGAATAACGCTGGTATTCTGTTTGAACAAACATTGCTGGCGGAGATGAGCCTTGCCCGTTTCAATCAGGTTTTACTGACAAATGTGACCAGTTGCTTTTTATGTTGCCGGGAGTTTGTGCAGCGGATTTCGCAGGCAGGCGCCATTGTGAATGTGTCTTCTGCTGCTGCAAGAACAGGCGCACCATTTGAATATGTCGATTATGCCGCCTCAAAGGGCGCCATGGATTCGCTGACCAAAGGTCTTTCACTGGAAGTCGCCTCAAAGGGAATCCGGGTGAATACTGTGCGTCCGGGATTTATCCACACTGACATGCATGCTGATGGCGGAGAGCCGGGTCGGGTGGCCCGTTTATCGCCACAAATTCCAATGCAACGCGGCGGGGAACCCGAAGAAGTTGCTGAAGCGATTGTATGGCTATTGTCTGAAAAGGCTTCTTATGTGACCGGATCGTCAGTAGATTTAGCCGGAGGTAAATAAAAAATGAAGTTATACGGCAGAAAAACGTCATTTAATGTACAGAAAGTACTGTGGCTGTTGGAAGAACTCAACCTGTGCTATGAGCATATTGAATGTGGGGGCAGGTTCGGGGGGCTGGACACTGTGGAATTTATCCGGATGAATCCGATGCAGAAAGTACCGGTTCTGATCGATGGCGACCATGTCGTGTGGGAATCCCATACCATTCTCAGGTATCTTGCCGCTGAATTTGGTGGTGAAGCATGGTATTCAAAATGTGCTTACGAGCGTTCGCTCTCTGAACGCTGGATGGACTGGGGACACCTGACTTTTCAACAGGCATTCATGGATATGTTTTGGGGATATTACCGGAAGCCGGCAGAGAAAAGAGACATGGCGGCCGTTGATGAGGCATTGGCGCGCTGTATGCGTTGTCTGGCGCAGTTGGATCGGGCACTGGCTGAAAACGAATTTATTGCAGGTAAAACAATCAGTCTCGGGGATATCAGCACCGGTGCAATCCTTTACCGGTTGACATCTCAGGGGCTGGAGGTGCCATTACCAGAACATGTGGCACGCTGGTATGAGCAGTTAAAACAACGTTCCGGCTATCAGCGGTGGATTATGAGTGATTTTACGGAGCTGAAAGGCCGGGAAGATTTCTGAACTGAGCCTGATTGTGCGGGGGAATCATCAAGGTGCCTTGATGGCACCTTGCTGGATATTGTTGCTTGACCTGATACAAGATGACATTTCCTGTATCAGGGGAATCGGCAGATTCTTATTGTGTCTTCGCTGCACCTGATGGCCGACGTGTTCTGCGGCGCTGTCCGGCTGGCTTGGTTTTTCCTGCGGCATCTGAAGGGTGTGTTTGCTGATTCAGGGGCTTCTTGCCCGAAGGTTTCCTCTGCTTTGAACGGCCTTCGCCGGATGTCTTTCCCTGGTGCATTCCCTGATGTTGATTAGAGCTGGGTTGGCCAGATCTGGCTGTTGCCGTTGTTCCATCTGACCGGCGGGGTTGACGGCGTTTTGGTTTTTGAGATGAAGCTGAAGACGCTTGCCCGGCGGTATCCGGTTTCCGGCCTTCAGTTGTTTTTACTTTCTTCGGCTTTTTGGGCTTTTTCGGCTTGATCGGGCGCGTGTCCAGCTTTGATTCCGGCAGTGGATTGGTTGGCTGGTAACCATTGAGTGCCAGGCGTGGCAGCAATTGTTGTGTCAGGCGTTCGATCGCAAACAGATCCGGCGCTTCAATGGCTGAAACCAGTGAAATTGCTTTCCCTGTTTCTCCGGCCCGCCCTGTCCGGCCGATCCGGTGGACATAATCCTGCGGCACTTTCGGCAGTTCAAAGTTCACGACCTGAGGTAGTTGCGGAATATCGATCCCGCGGGCTGCAATATCTGTGGCAACCAGTACACGCAGCTGACCGGATTTAAAATCAGCCAGTGCTTTTGTCCGCGCGCCCTGACTTTTGTTCCCGTGAATAGCCGCTGCTGCCAGTTTCTCATTGGTCAAAAACGCAGCCAGGCGGTTGGCTCCATGCTTGGTCCGGGTAAATACCAGCACCTGTTGCCAGTTTCCTTCTTTGATCAGTTTCGCCAGCATGGGCGGTTTTTTCTTGACGTCCGCCGGATAAATACACTGTTCAACAGTCCGGGCGGTAGAATTTGCCGGGTTAACCGAAATTTCAACCGGGTTATTGACCAGTCCCTTCGCTAAGTCACGAATTTCCTGAGAAAATGTGGCGGAGAACAGCAGGTTCTGACGTTTTGCCGGGAGAACTTTCAGAATTTTACGGACATCACGCAAAAAGCCCATATCCAGCATCCGGTCTGCTTCATCCAGAACCAGAACTTCCAGTTGTGCGAACTTCACCGCATTCTGCTGATGTAAATCCAGCAACCGTCCCGGTGTCGCGACCAGAATATCGGCACCTTTTGTCAGACGCTGCATCTGTGGATTGATTTTGACGCCACCAAACACCACGGTGCTGCTGAGTGATAAATGACGGCTGTAAGTCTCAATATTATCCTGAATTTGTGCAGCCAGCTCGCGGGTTGGTGTCAGTATCAGTGCCCGGACGTGGTTGCTGCGAACCCGGGCTCCGTGAGTCAGGCGTTCCAGTATAGGGAGTGTAAAGCCTGCGGTTTTACCCGTGCCGGTTTGTGCAGCAGCCATCACATCGTGACCTTTCAGTACGGCCGGAATGGCTTGCGCCTGAACAGGTGAAGGTGTGTCGTAGCCGATTTCCTGTATGGCGCGAAGGATTGGTGCAGACAGACCTAACGAGGTAAAACCCATAGTTGATTCTCAATAGTTGATGGAAAAGAAAATTCGCCCCGGTTTCATGGTGGCGAAAGGTGCAATATTCTGAGGCTTTCAGGCGCTGGCTGCAACTGATAATTGAGATTTTATAACCGAACAGACCTCAGAAGGCGGTTTAGCGGGTTTAATGAGTTTCCGGGACAGACATTTTCTTTCCTGTGTTTATATACAGTAATATGAGACTCATTTATAATCCTCCGGTATTGTACACCCACACAACCTGAAGATATTGTGTCCAGGTCATTTGGTATAATTAGTGGAGCACTCACCCATGTATGAGCAAATCGAACCGGGTATCAGAGAATTAGTTCAGGAATTTATCGCATCCGGAAAACCCTGTTCTTCAAAACAAACGATTCAGCAACGCAGGGAAGGGTATGTTGCCAGTACTTCACTGGCAGGCCAGAGCCCGGACATGGCAGAAGAGTTTATCTGTGAATTGAATGGCATTCAGTTAAAAGTGTTTAAACCCGTGGTGCGGCATGATTTACCCGTGATTGTCTATTTTCATGGCGGTTGTTTTGTGAGTGGTGGCTTTGAGACTCACACACCCCAGTTAAGACAGCTGGCGCAGTTGTCGGAATGCATGGTCATTTGTATCAGGTATCGTTTAGCGCCTGAACATGTTTATCCGGCAGCCCATGATGATGTTTATCAGGCTGTACTTGGCATCCAAGATTCAGCAGTGCGCTTGGGAGTGGATTCGCAGCGGATGTTTTTTATCGGTGACAGTGCCGGAGCGCAGCTGGCGCTGGTGACTTCACTACGTTTGAAGCAAAGGCAGCAAGGGTTGCCCTCCGGACAGATTTTGATTTATCCAATGCTCGATCCGTTTGGTTCATCACACAGTTATCAGATGAACGGACAAGATTATATGATTACGGCGCAGGCACTCCTTTCGGGTTTTGCGATGTATACAGCCAATCAAACCGTTGAATCTGTGTGCAGTAATCCGGAGTTACATCCATTACAGGCGGCAGATTTGTCCGGATTGCCTCAAACATGGATTATTACGGCTGAATTTGATCCGCTGAAAGATGAGGGTTTTACGCTGTATGAACGTCTCCGGACACAAGGTGTAACCGTTCAGCATAAGCATTATGCAGGTGTGATCCATGGATTCTTTCAGTTAGCTGGCGTCAGCCAGTCTGCGGTTTCATGCATTCACTATATTGCACAAGCGGTGAAAGAAGCATTTTAGCTCACAGCCCCATGATGTGACTCCAACTATTTAAGGTAATGATGTGACCAACATTCTTTTTATATGCAGCAGAAATCAGTGGCGCAGTCCGACCGGTGAACAGGTGTGGAAAAACCATCCGGGGCTTGAGGTCCGCTCTGCCGGAACCAGCCCGAAAGCGAAAAGAACGGTCAGTGCCAAAGATATTCAATGGGCCGATGTGATCTTTGTGATGGAAGAAAAACATAAAAACAGGCTGAAAGCGTCATTTACCCGATTGCTTCAGTACAAAGACATTCAGGTCTTAGATATCCCGGATGATTATCAGTATATGGATCGTGAGTTGGTAGAAATTATGCGGCAAACCGTTGGAGATTATCTGGGGTTGTCGTAACGATCTGATTTATCGGAATTAAGTGCCTATCGGGAAGAGACGATGTTCAGATTTAAAACATGCATGACCCTGTGTATGGTGTCCCAGCGGGGCTGCGTTTTGCCGTTCAATGAACGGTAGAGGTTCTCCCTGTTAAGGCCGGCGGCTTTGGCAACATGAGTCATGCCCCGTTTTTTTACCAGATAACCGAGCGCTTCAATAAAAACCCGTGAATCTTCATTATAAAAGCAATCACACAGGAAGCTGTTAATTTCTTCCTGAGTTTCCATGAAATCAAATGGATTATAAGGGTAGGTTTTTTCGCCCATAATTTATTTCTCCAGATTGTTCAGGATTCGTTTTGCAGTTTGGATATCCGTTTGTTGTGTGCCTTTATGCCCACCATGAATCAGCAGAATTAATTCATATTCCTGAAGGGCGAAATATATCCGGTAACCTTTGGATACAAACAACCGCATTTCAAAGACCCCACCACCAACCGTTTTGATATCTCCGAAATTGCCCAGACTGGCCCGGATAATTCTTCGTTCAATCGCACTGATTGCCTGTCTGTCCTTTAATTTTGACATCCAGAGGATAAAGCTTTTCGTTCTTCTGACCTGATATCTCATGAAAAGTGTAGTGTTTACGCTACGTAATGGCAATCACTAAGGTTACTTTTATCTCAGAAGCCAAAAGTGTGGTTTTTGTATGAGGTTTTGTGAGCTATAGCGGGTTTGAAGGGATGGGATTAATTCTGTCAACTAAGTCAGGCCATGTTCATGATGATACTTAAATAAAACGCAGGTGGTTAAATATGAAAAATACAATGAGTGAATTAGAATCGATTATTGATGATACAGAATTGGCAATATTGGCATTGACCTCAACAATGCTTTGCGAAAATGTTGGTGTTTGTGCACTACAAAAACTTTTGGCTGGTGTGAGTCATAAAGCAAAGGTGCTGCTTGAACTGGAGACCAGTAAAAAGTCTGAAAAATCTCATTAAAGCATACAGGCCCGGCAACGATTAGGTGAGCAGGCAGTGCAGGAAACATTTCAGGCTTTGGCAACTCACCACTTTCATCACCAGAAACTTGAAGCGGAATAATCGGGACAGACGCTAAAATCAGGGACAGACGCTAAAATCAAATCATCTTCCCTATAAAAATTACCGGCCTTTAATGTGACCGGAAAACAGGCCGGCATCGTCAGGGCAATTTCAAACCTGAATCATAGATGATATACAAGTTTGTGTGCTAAATTGCATCAATACCAGATGATTATGCATAAGGAAATGATGATGGATGTGATCTCGTTTTTTATCAGTACTGTGGCTGGTGGCGTATTTTATGATGCGATTAAAAGCGGCACACTGATTACGGGAGAATGGCTGAAAGATCAATTGAAACAACAGCAAATTTCTATGCCGGTTGATCAACCAGCACTTGATGCATGGGCTGATGAATTACAGAATGTGCCATCTTATGCCAGGTCTTCCCCTGAAGCGTTAAAAGAATACCTTGGTTCTCAGCATGTCCGTCCGGTTCTCGAAAAACACCTGAAACAGACGCATATCCATATTGAAGGAGATAATTCCGGTATTGTCATTGGTGGTGATGTGTATGGGGGAGTTCATCAAAAATGACAGGAACACAGATTGGCAGAGATAATTCAGGGGTTAGTATCGGTGGTGATGTTGAAGGTGGTGTACATTTTCATACCAGGCTAAACCAGACGAAGCAACTTCCCAGAGTCTTGTCATCACTGCCACAGTTTTTATCAGAATCACTCATTGGCCGTCAGTCTGTTGAACAGTCTTTGTATCAGACATTAACCAATCAGGAGACGACGTCTGTCAGATTATTGCTTCAGGGAATCGGGGGCATCGGAAAAACGTCATTAGCAAAAGCTTTATTTGCCCGCAGCTATGCAGACGATAGTTTCAGCCATTTAATCTGGCTTCATGCCAATAATCCGAATGAACTTGCACGGCTCGCTCAGTCCCTGAATGTTGATGTGACACAGGAACACTGGCCGCAACAACTCACGCAAACTTTATCCAATTTACCGGGGCCATGTCTGGCCGTTATTGATAATTTGTCTCAGGAAACTCAACAGCAGTTTACACTATTGATGCGTTGTCCGAACTGGCGGATTTTAGCAACAAGCCGCCATCAACTGGGTGGTTTTCACAAAGAACATATTCAATTTCTGGCTGAAGAAGAATGTATTGAACTCTATCTTCAGCACTGTGAATTTGACGATGACCGAGAGCAGGTTCGCAAGCTGGTGCAGCAGGCTGGTTATCACACGCTGGTGGTTGAATTATTTGGCAAGACAGCCGCGAATTCGGGCACAACAGCCGCTGATTTATGCCAGACCCTGACAAATACAGGGTTTGATTTATCATCAACCTGTCAGGAAACCGTAGAAGCTTGCTATGGGGAACAAGAGCAGTTTAGTGAACAATTGCTGTATGACCACATCCGGATGCTTTTTGATATAGCAACTCTGGATGACGTGCAGAAAATCATCCTCAAACAAATTGCTGTGCTGGGAACCAGCGCACATGCCGCAGACCACCTGACGCAATGGTTGTCTTTAGACAATAAAACGCCGCTGCAAAAGTTGGTCAAAACAGGGTGGCTTCAGCGTTCACAAGATGAAAATAATCAACAATTTTTTAGTCTGCACCCGGTAATTGTCGATGTTGCATGTCGTGAGATTTATCTGACGGATGAAATAACCGACCGGTTGACTGAAAACGTGGTTGAATCACTTGCTGTGGGGGAAACCGGGCATGGTATTGAGCATCAGGATAAGTTTGCAGCCGCCGGGGCTTTTGCTCAGTATCTTTGGGATATTCAAAACAGGCATGAACTACCTTTAGTATTTTTGATGAATCAACTGGGATATTGTTTGTATCAATCTGGGTTGTATCCGGAGGCTTTGCCGCTGTTTCAGCGCGCGTTAGCGATTTGTGAAGCGAGCTTAGGAGAAAGTCACCCGGATGTGGCGACCAGCCTGAATAATCTGGCGGGATTATATAAGTCACAGGGCCAGTATCCGAAGGCTTTGCCGCTGTATGAGCGGGCGTTAGCGATTCGTGAAGCGAGCTTAGGAGAAAGTCACCCGGATGTAGCGGGGAGCCTGAATAATCTGGCTGGGTTGTATCAGTCACAGGGCCAGTATCCGGAGGCTTTGCCGCTGTTTCAGCGCGCGTTAGCGATTTGTGAAGCGAGCTTAGGAGAAAGTCACCCGGATGTGGCGACCAGCCTGAATAATCTGGCTTTGTTGTATGATTCACAGGGCCAGTATCCGAAGGCTTTGCCGCTGTATGAGCGGGCGTTAGCGATTTATGAAGCGAGCTTAGGAGAAAGTCACCCGTCAGTGGCGACCAGCCTGAATAATCTGGCTTTGTTGTATGATTCACAGGGCCAGTATCCGAAGGCTTTGCCGCTGTATGAGCGGGCGTTAGCGATTCGTGAAGCGAGCTTAGGAGAAAGTCACCCGTCAGTGGCGACCAGCCTGAATAATCTGGCGGGATTATATAAGTCACAGGGCCAGTATCCGGAGGCTTTGCCGCTGTATGAGCGGGCGTTAGCGATTCGTGAAGCGAGCTTAGGAGAAAGTCACCCGTCTGTGGCGACCAGCCTGAATAATCTGGCTTTGTTGTATAAGTCACAGGGCCAGTATCCGGAGGCTTTGCCGCTGTATGAGCGGGCGTTAGCGATTCGTGAAGCGAGCTTAGGAGAAAGTCACCCGGATGTGGCGACCAGCCTGAATAATCTGGCTGGGTTGTATCTGTCACAAGGCCAGTATCAGGAGGCTTTGCCGCTGGTTCAGCGTGCGCTCAATATTATGAAAGATATCCTGGGTGCGGCGCACCCGAATACGGTGATCATTGCTAATAATCTGGACTACGTGAAAAAGCATATAAAATAGCGCTGTCATCCGGTATTAAAGCGTGTGTCCTTGGTTCACTCTCCTCTTTTCACCAAAAAAGGCGCAACCCTGCGCCTTTTTCCATCTGAATTCATGCAGAAAAAATTACTTTTTGCGTGAAAATTCACATCGCAACCAGATAGACTGGCCTTCAACTTTACCGGAGAACAGATCAGGGTCATCCTGCGCGAGGCCAATGTTTCTCACCACTGTGCCTTGTTTGACCACCATGCTGGAGCCTTTCACCGGCAGGTCTTTGATAATTGTGACGTCGTCACCTTTTTTCAGTTCTGCACCGTTGCAATCGACGTGCTTCTGGCCGTCTTCGTCCATGCCGATCTCGGCCCACTTGGCGACGTCTTCTTCCATGTACATCATGTCTACCAAATCCTGCGCCCAGCCCTCGGATTCAGACAGGCGTTTTAACTGACGCCATGCAGCGACCTGTACCGGTGGGACCTGACTCCACATACTGTCGTTCAGGCAACGCCAGTGGTTTGCATCAGCCGTTTCCGGGTTTTCAATCTGTTCACGGCAGGTATCACACAGCATAATCGCGTGATCAACGGTAACCTGAGTATGGGGTGCCACCACAAATGGCTGAAGCGGAGATGTTGCTGAGCACAGCTCGCATGCTGAACCACAGCGTTCTAATAAAGTTGCTTCTGTAGACATCGCATCTTGATCCTGTCTGAAAAATTAAGGGGGTATTATCCATTCTGTGACACGAAATGAAAGGATTAATCGATAAATAGTATGAGATAAACCGCGATATCGGCGCTCATGATAGACTAAACCGGTGAATTGTGAATGTGCTGATGTTGTGGAACGATATCTGAACCACGCAATGCCGGGCAAAAAAGAGGAACAGCATGAAAATCTGGAAAAAACCAATTGATGTGGATGTGTTAAACCAGACATCGCCAAATACGTTAATCGAACACCTGAACATTGTGTATAGCGAGGTTACGGATCATTCAGTCTCGGCCACCATGCCGGTATGCAGCTTTACCCATCAGCCTTTGGGCATGTTACACGGCGGGGCATCTGTGGTGCTTGCGGAGACTCTGGGCTCGGTGGCGGCGAATTTCTGTGTCGATGATGATCACTACGCTGTCGGGCTGGATATCAATGCCAATCATATCCGGGCAATGTATAAAGGGGAAGTTACCGGTACGGCGGAGCCGGTTCATCTGGGTGTTTCGACTCAGGTGTGGCAAATCAATATCACTGATGAACGGGGACGGTTGGTTTGTCAGAGTCGGTTAACGGTCATGGTGAAGAAAAAGCGTGATCGCCGCGACTAATTCCATGAAAGCATTTGCAGCTGGTTACAGAAATGAGGAAAATAGTCTTATTATCATTCCGGGTGGAATTTCCTCTTTATGAGCAGTCCAAGATTACGGGTTCAGTTCGAAACACTGTTTGAATATTTTAACGGGCAAAATACCAGCATCCGGCTGGAAGATGTGACCGACATTCTGTTCTGCACCCGGCGTAATGCCCGGATTGTTCTGAATAAAATGGAAGAAGAAGGCTGGATTGAATGGCACCCGGCTGCTGGCAGAGGCAAGCTGTCTGAACTGATCTTCAAAAGAAGCCGCAGTGATGTCAGTGAGAATCTGGCCCGGCGCTATCTCGAAGAAGGAAAAATAAGTCAGGCGTTGTCGGTTTTGGATCAGGATGCGGGAAAGCTCACCCAGGTGATTCAAAATTATCTGGGTGTGCAGCATCAGGAAGGTTTACAGGTGGTACGTTTGCCTTATTACCGTCCCTTATCGATGCTGAACCCGCGTAAAAAAATGCGCCGCTCCGAGCAACATATTGCCCGGCAGATTTTCAGTGGTCTCACCACGCTTGATGAACGGGATGAAGTACAGGCTGATTTAGCTCACAGCTGGGAAAATCTGTCGCCATGCCACTGGCGGTTTTATTTGCGTCCGGGGGTGCGTTTTCATAATGGTGAATTGCTGGTTCCTGAGCTGGTGGTTCACAACCTGCTTGATTTACGCCGCTTCCGGTTGTTTGAGCATATTGAATCGGTGATATCTCCGGGCGATTATGTGGTTGATATTTATCTGAAAAAGCCGGATTATCGCCTGCCGGTTTTGTTGGCTGAAACCTGCGCAAAAATCATTGCTGATGACTTTCATTGCAGCGATCCGGATCTAATGCCGGTAGGGACCGGGCCATATAAAGTGGTTTTAAATGATGACAAGCGATTGATTCTTCAGGCATTCGATGGCTATTTCGGTTATCGTCCCCTGCTGGATAAGATCGAAGTTTATGTGATTGATGAAACTCATTCCTGCCTGATTTTTCCGACGTTAAACACTCCGATGAAAAACCGGCAAAGAAACCGGCTGACGGAAGAAGTGGATTTGGATCCGGGGTGTATTTACCTGCAACTGAACCGCAAAAATGGAATTGCTCAGGATGAGAGCTGGGCGGATTATCTGACTCAGAAGCTCAATGCACTTAATTTCTTCAGCCGTTGCCCTGAAGAAACCATTGTCGAATGGGGCATTTTACCGGCACATGGTCTCAAACCCGGCTGGTATCATCATAGTCCGCAGCATCAGGCTGATCCGCCCGGTGCAGCGACGCTGACAGTTGCATACCATGCCCGTCATCCGATGTTTCCGCATTTAAAGAAAATTATTCAGGCGGTCTTAAGTGAAGATGGGATTCATGTTGAGTTTGTGACTTACGAACATACAATTGATGATATGTCGGGTGTGGATATCTGGATCAAAGCGATGGGAATTTCCAACCGCCGGGATGATGCGTTGGCCGGATGGTTGCTGGACTACTCTGACCTGAGCGAAATGAGTCAGGATGACGATTTCAGAGCCTGGCAACAAAGGATTGATGACTGGCGATCAGAGATGAATCAGCCTTTCCCGGCAGCTGAGATAGGGAAGTCGTTGATCGAACGCTACCAGATTGTTCCGCTTTTTCATTGCTGGCTGGGCGTGAATCATGATCAGTGTGGTGCCTTACAAAATGCGCAGTGTAATGCGTTAGGATGGTTTGATTTTTGCCGGGTATGGGTTAAACCTGACCTGCATGTATCCGGTCAATAAAGGAAATTTGTTGTGCATAGTCCGATTACATTAGAAGCATTATATATTCTTGATGCCATTGACCGGCGGGGCAGTTTTGCAGCGGCGGCCCATGAACTGAACCGTGCGCCCAGTTCACTGAGCTATCAGATTCAGAAACTTGAGCAGGAACTGGATATTATTATCTTTGATCGTTCAGGGCATAAAGCGAATTTTACGGACTCTGGCCGGCTCCTGCTGGATCAGGGGCGGTTAATTTTATCGGCCACGGATAAACTGGTGAATGATGCGACGGTACTGGCTAATGGCTGGGAGCTGGATTTAACCATCGCTTATGATGGCATTATTCCGATCAATAATTTTTTTCCGATGGTGTCTGCACTCGGAGATATCAGCAAAACACGGGTGCGGTTGCAGGAAGAGATTCTGGCAGGATGCTGGGAGTCACTGGCAACAGATCGGGCTGATTTGCTGATTTGTCCGCGTCTGGATACGTTGCCTCATGATGTTAAAGTGGAAACGCTGGGTTCAATTTCATTTATCTGGGTTGCAGCAACCGATCATTATGTTCATAAACGCCGGGGGGTGTTTGATGAAGAAGCCCGGTTAAAGTACCGGATTATTGCGATTTCAGATACAGCCCGCGAACAGCCGCCCCTGAGTGTGAATATCTTACACAAACAACCACGGATGACGGTGACAACCATGGCCGCCAAATGTGAAGCGTTGGTGGATGGGCTGGGAATCGGGACATTACCAAAACAGGTGGCGGATGCTTACATTGAACAGGGCAAGCTCAGGCTCATTGACGGAACGGATACACGAACTTCTGAGCTGGTGCTGGCTTGGCGGCGCAATAAAATGGGAGAGGCGAAATCGTGGTGTATTCAGTATCTTAAAAAACACTGGCACATGATTTGAGTATCACCTGAACATTTGAGTATGGTCTGAACATTTGGGTATTACCTGAACAGGGCGCAGAGAGTATAACAGCAGGCCGGTCATGAACCGGCTTCCTGTTGTAAGTTCAGCTGCATCGTCGCTGTGCCATCTTCAAAATCGATGTTCGTGGTGAAACCCAGAGAGCGGGCCAGTGACAACATGCCCTGATTGGCTGGCATCGTCATACCGGAAATCTGCTGCGTTCCTTTTGTCTGGCAATAGCAAATGATTTTTTTCATCAGAATTTTTCCCAGTCCCATCCCCTTCAGATCGGTCCGGATCAAAATTGCAAATTCTGCATTGCTGTTATCCGGTGAGATTAATGCGCGGGAAACGCCTAATATTTCGGGTTCATCTGACTGACGGACAGCCACAAAAGCCATTTCACGGTCGTAATCAATTTGTGTCAGGTTCGCCAGTGTTTCATGGCTGAATTCACCCACTTCAGTAAAAAAGCGTTTATATAAATCTTCTTTTGAGACTTTATGAATGAAAGCTGCATGACAGGGTTCGTCTTCCGGCAGGATCGGGCGAATCAACAGGTTTTCCTGTGTTTTTTTAATAGAAATCATCTCTTCCAGCTCTGCCGGATAGGGGCGAATGGCTAACCGGCCCTGCGCATCACCGCTATACTGCCTGAGGGTTAAATCTACATCAATAATGGTGAATTGATCGCCGTTGATCAGCAGTGGATGAATATCAATTTCATGAACTTCCGGGCAAGATTCAATCAGTTGCGACAGCCGGACCAGAAACTCAGCCAGTCCGTTAAGGTGGATTGGATCAGGCTGACGCTGAAAGCGGATTTTGTTATTTTTGAGCGCATTTGCGATGAAGTATTCGGCCAGCGCCATATTTAACGGGGGCAGAGCCGCTTCTGCTTCTGTGGCTTCCTGCCATTCGGAGCCGCCCTGACCGAGCAGAATCACCGGACCAAAGGTGTCATCATGTTTGATTTTGACCCGTAATTCCTCACCACCGGCACGCCGGGCCATGGCCTGAACCGCCAGACCATGGATGTTGGCGGAAGGATAGAAAAGATGTGTCCGGTCGAGGATGGCCTGTGCCGCGCTGCTGACTTCATGCCGGTTCCGCAGATTCAGCATCACCCCCTGCACATCTGACTTATGGGCAATATCGGGTGATCGGAGCTTAACGGCTACGGGATAGCCGATGTTTTCAGCAACGTGAATCGCCTCTGAACTGTCCTGTACCATCCAGGTGGGCAAAACGTGAAAGCCGAAATAGCGAAGAAACTCGCCGGCAAGGTGGGTATCAAACTGAATGATCTCTGCGGCATTGAGCCGCTTTTGAATCCACTGGTTTGCCTGATTAATTTGTGTCTGTGGCAGGGAATCGGCGGTGGTAGGTGTTTCCATCAGCTGTTGCTGGTTTCTTTTGTAATTGACCATATGCATAAATGCAATCACGGCACTTTCCGGTGTTCTGTAGGTCGGAATACCAGCCTGATAAAAACTTTGTCTGGCGGGTTTTGCGGTTTTTTCACCTGCCCAGTTGGTCAGAATATTAAACTGCCGTGTCCGGGGGTGCTTTTTCAGCGCGTCAATCACCGACTGTGCGGTTTGATCTGATGCTGCAACAGCGGAAGGGCTGTGCATAATCAAAATCGCATCGGCAATATCAGCATCAAGCAATATGTTCAATGCTGCCACATAGCGCTGGTGACCGGCATCGCCGACTAAATCGATTGGATTTGCGTGAGACCAGCTGGCAGGTAAGACCTGATCGAGTTGCGAAATCACATCACGGGTCAATCCGGCCAGTGTGCCGCCCCGTTCCAGCAGAGTGTCGATTGCCATAATTGCCGGGCCGCCGCCATTGGTAATGATGGCGAGCCGTTCTCCTCTCAGAGGCAGCGGGTGAGTCAGGGTTTCAACGGCGGCAAACAGTTCATGGGTGTTGTGAACCCGCAGCATCCCGCTGCGCCGGATTGCAGAGTCATAGATGATATCGAGTGTATCTGCGCCACCGGTATGTAACTGTGCGGCTTTTCGGCCTTCGCGGGTCCGTCCGGCTTTTATCACCAGAATTCGCCGGTTACGCGAGGCGGCTCTGGCGGCGGAAATAAAACGGCGCGCGTCCCGGATGGTATCGATATAAAGCAAAATCGCATCAGTGTGCCTGTCCGTACTGAAGTAATCCAGCAAGTCACTGAAATTAATATCGGAAGCATTCCCAAGTGAAATAAATGCAGAAAATCCGATGTGTGACTCATTAGCCCAGTCCAGTACGGTGGTACAAAGCGCAGCAGACTGAGAGATAAAAGCGATATTGCCTTTGACAGCGGCGACCGGAGAGAATGATGCATTAAAATTGATCCACGGAAGAATGATCCCCAGACTGTTTGGTCCGATGATACGGATATCAGCCTGGCGGGCAATTTCCATACACTGCGCCTGAATTTGGTGTCCTTCTGCGTCATCACTGTACATATCTGATGAAAGAACAATCACGCCCGGAACTTTTTTCTCAGCTAGTTGTTGAAATATGGCTATATTTCTGGAAGCATGCGTACACAAAACTGCGATATCAGGTATGATGGGCAGTGTGTTGACAGATTTATAAGATAAGACACCGCATACAGATGTGTCGGCTGGAGTAACCGGCATGATGGTGCCGTTAAATCCGCCATGAAGCAGGTTTTTCATCACGACATTTCCGGCACGAAGCGGGCGGTTTGATGCACCGATTACAGCCACACTCCGGGGATTCAGAAAATGGGACAAATCATTCATTTTGGGTCTCACATCTGCAAGGATATTGATTTGATTATATAATCAGACAGTGGAATCACCGAGCAGCAGGGATAAAACTTGTCGTTCCGGCTAAACTTGTTGAAGACTTTGTGTTTAATATCACAGGTTATCCGGTCGAATTGACGAGTCAAACTTGATTCCGGAGACAGCTATGGGCATGATTGATATACTTTTTATGAAAGGCATAAATACTATGGAAAAAAGAATCATTGTCGGAATGTCTGCTTTTCTTTTAGCGGCATGTTCTACTGGCTCTTATGTCAGCGATGTGACCGTTGAAACACATAAAGAAGATTATCCGGCAGCAACCGTACAGAAGCCTGTGGTTTCTCAAAATGGTTCGATGAATGGTGTAACCGAAGAACCGGTAGTTGCTTCGTCGATGCAGGACATGAACACCGCACCAATGTCTGAACCTTCGCCAGCAATGACAGAATCTAAACCTGAAAAAACAGCGCCGTCAGTTGTCATTACTGCGCCGACTAAAAAAGATATGGCGCATCAGGCACACCGGTTTGGTTACACAGTTCAGGTGATAGCCGTTGGCAATCAGGCAAAAGTTGATATGTTTGCATCGAAACTGCCACAAAATGGTCAGCCAGTCTGGGAAAACTATAAAGTGGTCAATGGCACGAAATGGTATACGATCCTGTTTGGTGATTTTGCGACCCGTGCAGAGGCAAAAAACGCCATCCAGACTCTGCCTCAAGACTTCCGCCAGCTGAAACCTTTTGTTAAAAGTCTTGATGCAATCAAGAATTCTGAATATCCGACCTTAAATAAGCTAAATTAATAAAATAAGAGAAGGGGGCATTTGGCCCCTTCCTTTCACTCATTCCGCTTAAAAAAACAGGACAATACTCGTCGAATGAATCGGAAAAATATCTTACTCCTTTGCGGAGGAGGTTCTTCAGAACATGAGGTTTCTGTCGTCTCGGCAGATTTTATTCAGGCGCAGCTGGCACTCAGTGACCGCTATCATGTGATACGTATAGAAATGAAATCCGATGGCTGGTTTTCTGGCAGTGGGGAACTGGTTTATCTGGATATTAATACAGCGACACTACATGCTGAGACGTCACAGCATAAAATTGATTTTGTTGTGCCCTGTATTCATGGTTATCCGGGGGAAACCGGAGATATTCAGTCAATGCTTGAGCTGGCTGGCATTCCGTATCTCGGTTGTGGACCTGAAGCGAGTACAAACAGCTTTAATAAAATCACATCAAAATTGTGGTATGACGCGCTCGGTATCCCGAATACACCCTATCTGTTTCTTTCTGAGCTGAATGATGAAACGCTGGCACAGGCAGAGCAGGCTTTTGAGCAGTGGGGAGCCGTGTTTGTGAAAGCCGCCCGGCAGGGCTCTTCCGTTGGGTGTTACAGTGTCACTGAAGTGTCACAACTTCGTGAGTCGATAGAAGCTGCGTTTGATTATTCAGAACAGGTACTGCTTGAAAAAGCGGTCAAGCCAAGAGAGCTGGAAGTGGCAGCCTATGAGATTGACGGGGAACTGTATATTTCAAAACCGGGGGAAGTGATTGCACCGGAGGATAAGTTTTATACTTATGAAGAAAAATATAGTCAGGACAGTCACTCCCATACGCAGGTTGAAGCGCAAAACCTGTCACAGGAACAGTTAAGTCTGATTCGCCAATATTGTGAAAAAGTATTCCGGCATATGAAGTTACGTCATCTGGCCAGAATCGATTTCTTTTTGACACCAGAGGGACAAATCTACCTCAATGAAGTGAATACTTTTCCGGGAATGACACCAATCTCGATGTTTCCCAAGATGCTTGAGCATAACGGGCATCAGTTCAGTCAGTTTTTGTACAACTGCATCGAACAGAGTATTACTTCCAGGGTTTAAACGACTTGTAATGTAACATCATGGTTTCAGCACTGTGTGTGTTCCCGACGTACTGAGCGGGCATCACAGGGCTGTGCCAGCGTCCGAATGACTGAATCTCTTTCACCTTCATCCCTTGCTTATGTAGCTCCCTTGCTGCACCAATCCGGGTTGATTGCCCGGAAAATTTCAGGTGTTTCATGCCCAGTCTTTCTCCGGCATTTCTCAATATCCGGTAAATTGAGGAATCATTCAGTTTATTGGCTGCGATATTTTGATGTCTGTCAATGGAGCGGAACAGATAGGGGCTTTCTCCGGTATCAATCAGGGAGCGCCATTTCCCGATAGCCAGTGTGGCTTCTGCTGACAGTCCGTAAGTTTCCTGGTGCAGGGTGACGTGCAGATGTTGTATATCATGATCAAGCAGCTGGCTGGTTTGAAAGTCTCTCAGTTCTGCCCGTTTCAGAGCACACTCAAACATAAGAAAATAAATCGCCAGATCCCGGATATCCCGTTTGCTTTTTGAATGTTGCATACGTTTATTCAGTATCTGCAAATGAGTTAAATCAAAAGCATCAGCTTGTTTGTTATCCCCCTTTTTTTCCTGTCTGAGCGACATGAGTAATAACCTGACATCGGTTTGACGGATGGGGTCGGGGCAGGACATAAACTTGTGAATGACGGTTATAGTGACGGTGTAGCGTCTGATGGTGGAAAATTTCCGCTTCCGGCTCTCATATTCGATAAACCGACGAACGGTCGTCGAAGATGCAGGTAAAACACATAACTGATGCTGCCGGCAAAATTCAGAAAATAAATTCCAGTCCTTAGCCATGGCCAGTAAGGAACTGTGAGCATATTGATGATCGGTCAGTAATGCCAGCTGTTCTGTTGTGATTGTTTTACTTAAAATTTCTTTATACTTACTAACTTCTTCTTTTTTTGTGAAGCTCGTTCGTCTTTTTAACATTTTAACGCACTATAACTAAGTATTTTGATGTAAATATACTTGATAACTATGGAATTACAATTAATACTACTAAAAAAATGCAACGGAGGCTTACCAGAATATGGCAGTCGCAAGCTATCGGGGTATGGAATTGAAAACAGTGGGCCAGTCAACGGACATCTGGCAGGTAAAAATCAAAAACCGGGTTCTGACCGGAAGTATGGTTGCTGTCAAAAAAAGTGTTGACTGGTGGTGTGAATCAGCCTCCATTATTGATCCAAAAGAATTTGAATCTTTAGCTTCAAAACACGAAACAAGTGAAGGGATGCAGGAACAGTTTGCCGGTTTTACGTTAAAAAATGATACCGGCCAGCCTGGAGACTGGTACTGTATGTTTAATGGTCGATTGATCAAAGGCTCTAAATTAGGACTTCAAAAACACATTGAAAAAACTATTATAGAGTTACGACAGGCAAGCCAGGCAAAGAAAGAATAGTATGTCACTCGTTTATTCAACAGAAACAGGGCGGATTAAGCCGGAAGAAGAGAAGCCATCCCGCCCGAAAGGAGACGGTATCGTCCGGATTCAGCGTCAAACCAAAGGACGCAAAGGCAAAGGTGTTTGTATCATTACCGGGATTGATTTGGATGATGCACCGCTAAAACGCCTTGCCGCCGAACTGAAAAAGCACTGCGGATGTGGTGGTTCAGTGAAAGATGGCGCCATAGAAATTCAGGGAGATGCCAGAGATAAGATGAAAGCATTTCTGGAGAAAAAAGGGTATTCCGTCAAACTTGCAGGTGGATAGTTCTCAGGTTTTGTAGTTTGAGGCTTGTATTTGGAGGCTTGTATTTGGAGACTCGTGCTTTGAAACCCGCACCTTGAAAGAAAAGCCTGAAGAGCCATTTTCAAATGGCTCTTTTTTATGTCACGCAATCTGAGTCAATCGCGTTCAGATTTTTCATCATACGAAATCGTTGTTAGCATGCATGCTGAACCGGTACCGGAGCTAACAGCTGATTAATCACTGCACACAGTAACGGGCTGTGATCAAATATAAAAAAATGGTTGCCGGGAAAGCTCTGGATATTGACAGACTTTGTTGTAACCTGTCGCCATGCTGACGCCGTCTCAAAACTCACATTTTCATGATCCCCATACCAGACGGTCACCGGACATTGTAAAGGCCGGGCCGGTTGCCATTGCCAGGTTTCTGCGGCAGTGAAATCAGCCCTGAGTATTTGTTCAAAATAACACTTCAGTTGTTGATCATGCATCAGTTCATCAGGTATTCCGCCCATGGCAGACAGTGATTGCCAGAAATCTTCAGAATCCAGCAGATGCTTTCTTCCCGTGAATGGTAATGTGGGAGAACTTTTGCCTGAAACAATCAAATGACAGGGAGGCCGGTATCCATGCTCTGCGGCGATCCTGGCAACCAGATATGAAACCAGTGCGCCCATGCTGTGCCCATAAAATACATAGTCCGAGTGAAAGGTATTCGTACATTCCAGCTCATGAAACAGCTGAGTGGCGATGGTTTCAATTTCATAGAGAAGCGGCTCATGACTTTTGATGCCATGACCCGGATATTCCATACACCGCGCATGAATGTGCTGGTTCAGCCGGCTGAACAGTTGACTGTAAGCCCGGCTGCTTCCGCCAGCATAAGGAAAGCAGATCAATTCCAATGAATATTCCTTTTGTTTTCATACCTGACTGAGCAGAGTTATTCATCCCTGTTCTTAAGGTTACTGTTCTTAATGTTACTGTACTCAAAGTGGCTGTACTAAAAGTCTCTGTACCTGAATAAGTATATCTACTCAATTCATATTAATAAAAATTTATTTTGCTGGCTTCTGTGTCACATTGCAACATCACTTTTCCTTTGTGTGACTGGCTTCTGTCCCGAACAGAAAATACTTCGCTCATTTGAGATCTTTCCGGGAAACAACAATATTTCATCAACATCACCTCCTCAAAATGCATTTACACGCATAGTGGCTATATTTATATCGATAATTTTAATATTCGATCAACACACGTCACGATGGCCGGAGATTTCAGGATGAAATACAAATCACGCTTTTTTATGTTCACCTTTATGCTGCTCACGACGTCAGCATATAGTCTGGACAATACACAGGTCGCAACCATTGCTCAGGTGGCTCTGGATCTGGAACAGGATGAGTCAACAATACCGGGAGCAGTGACTGCGATCGCTGATGATGATTCGGTGATATGGACAGGCAAAAGTAACTGTGATGAGCAATATGAATCGTCAGGATTTGCCTGTCCTGACTCTGTGGTCAATACCACAGATCAATTCCGGATTGGCAGTGAGACCAAAACATATACCGGTACAGTGATTTTGAAGATGATTGATGACGGTTATCTGAATTTAACCGATACACTGGATTCGCTGGCCCCGTTTCTTGATATTCCCAATGCCGGATCCATCACGGTTGAAAATCTCCTGCAGATGACCAGCACGATACCGGATTACCTTAACGCGCCAGCGCTTTATTACGGTTCCGATACAGATTTAACCATCAATGATCAATATGTGATTCAGTATGGGCAGCTTGAAATTACCCCGCCAGATGCTTATATCATGGCAACTAACAGTCAGGACAGAACGTCCGGTATGAGCTACTCGAATACCAATTTTGCGATTCTGGCGTTGATTGCCCAGCAAACATCCTGTGATATGCCGGACTTTACCAGTTGCCAGACCATTGAACAGTTGATCTCTCACTACGTTTTTGAGCCATTAGCGCTGAACAGCACCATTTTCCCCGGGGATGATCAATTCTCTCTGGCACATGCGTCCGGATACGTGATGATAGAGTCAGGTAAAGAAATCACCGGGACAGCATCACTGGAAAGTGACGATGCCAACGAACTGATCGATTCTTTTACTTTCCTGAATCCTAAACTTCCCTGGGCTGCCGGGGCGATTATTTCAGTGCTTGATGATCAGATTATCTGGGCCCGCCAGCTGGTCAAAAATAATCAGAGCCTGCTTTCAGCGTCGATGCAAAGTCAACGTCTGGACGATACAGTTGCCGGAAGTGTCGCCGGTATTCCGGCGCGCTACGGCCTCGCCGTTTATCATATGAATTCAGACTATAACGGTTCTGAATTTACCGGCCACTCGGGGGCTATTTTTGGTTTCACCAGTTCGCTGTTTTATAACAAGGAAACGGATCTGTTTTATGCTGTGGATGTGAATCAATACCCAGCCTGGCAAACCGCCAGAGATTTCCTGTGGCAAATCGACAAAGGTATCCGTTTCTCTCAGGATCAAAACGGGAATTGTACGGGTTCACCCCAGCCGGTTCCCTCAACCTGCACCGGCCTTAGTGTCAGAACATCTTCACTCACCATTCCGTCCGGTAATTCGCTGATTATCGACCCCTCCCAGGTAATTTACACCGGTTATAATACCAGTGATTGCTCAACTGACAGTACAACCGGAGAAATGACATGTACCGCAGAAAATAATACTGCGCCTACACTGGTGTTTTACGGCCATCATCTGGAAGGCATTCAGATTGATTCCGGGACACTCACACTGGAAAGTGGCGCTATTTTGCAATGCAGTGGCCGGGATTGCAGTGCGATTGCAACAACCGGCTCTCCGGTGCTCAATATCTACGGCACGATTACCACAGAAGGGACAGGCAGTCAGGCAATCAAAGGCAGCAGCGGCAATGAAACGGTCAACATGTATTCCGGGGCTTCTGTCAGTAGTGATATTGACCTGGGGGCGGGCAACAACGAACTTGTTTTGGAAGACGGTGCATCCTTCACCGGAAATGTGCTTCTGAGCACACCGGATGTGATCTTATCCGGCGGCACAGGTTCCTTATCGGTCGGTGTCAGCAATAATCAGGTCACAATTACTGATGCACAGAAACGCATCAGGCGCTACACACAGAATCAAAGTTTGACTGAAGTCACCATAGACAACGACACCATTTCATCTGAGACTTTGCTGATCCCCGTCGATATTGATAACAACGGTTTGTACGATTTAGTGGTTTATCAAAGCGATGATTTAAATTCACTGGCTTTAAAAGTCAGCACATCTCTGTTTGATACTCATTTCTCTTTTGCATCCGGCAAAAGCTCTGGTGTTTTCGGGCCTTTCCTCTTGGTGATTTTGCTGTTGGGTGGGCTGTTCCGGTATCGGAGAATTGTAGTTTCATAAAAAATAAATATAGAAAATTACCACTTATATCATGCATATACTAATATGATTTAATATGTATTCAGGGGTCGGGTTCCCTGAAAAGTGCTCCAACTATAACTAGTTCTGTCCTTTATGACATTTCAGGTCTGTCGTATCACCTGTTCAATGCCAGTTGTTATTGCTGACGGAGAATCAGTGGCTAAGGAATCATCTTCCTGACAGGAGAGATGAATGGAAATACCCCATGATGGAACTCAGTAAAAATAATATCGAGGATATCCTTCCGCTTACACCACTTCAGGCCGGAATGCTTTATCACGATCTGTTAGAGAAAGACAGTCATCATCATGTCTCTTATAACCAGCAGGTCAGATTCAGGCTGACCGGCACATTGAATGTTGATGCTTTTCGTCAGGCCTGGCAGTGTTTAATTGACCGTCACGCCGCTCTCCGTGTGGTGTTCAAACATGACAAATCCGCTGAGCCGATTCAAATTGTTCTGAAAGAACGGGACTTCGTTGTTCATGTGATGGATTTGACTGCGTTGAATGAACGGGAGAAGACGCAGCAGCTTGATAGTTTTATTGAGTCTGATAAACGTCGGTCATTTGTACTGGAACGGGATATTCCGATGCGGGTATCTCTGCTGAAGTCTGGTCCGGAGGAATATTGGTTTGTCTGGTCATTTCATCATATCTGCCTCGACGGATGGTGCGTTGCATCACTTCAACAGGAGCTATTTACTGTTTATCAGCAGCTGATTCATCATTGCCCGGTTGACTTACCACCGGCGCCTTCATTCAGCCGTTATATCAAGTGGTATAAAAGTCAGGAATCCCATCAGGACTTCTGGCGTCAGTATCTGAGCGGTTACACAACGACAACATCGCCACCGCTGCCAACCTTACACCATGATGATCAGAAGCGCAGGAAAGTGTCATGCCATGATGAATCAAGCCATCATGAATATGACACAGAAGTTCGCCTGATCGGGCAGCGGCAATGGCTGGCGTTCAGTGAGCTGAGTATCAGGACAGGCGCGACACCAAGCACCTTATTCCAGTGTTTGTGGGGACTGTTTCTGGCAAAAGTGAATGAAACCAATGATGTTGTGTTTGGCAGTGTCCAGTCGATTCGTCCACTGGCCAACTCGCAGTTTGAACGTTTGATTGGCTTATGTATAAATACGATCCCTTTCCGGGTTCGTTTTTCCGCGCGAGACAGCCTGGAAGAGATTGCGGGCAAGCTACAGCTTGAACAACTGGGCTGCCCCGAACATGCGACGATGTCAGTCAGTGAGATTCAGGCCCAGTGCAGTCAGACTGGTCAGCTGTTTGACCATTTTATTGCCTTTGAAAACTATCCGGCATCCGATACACAAGCGTGTGGTAAAGAAAAACTGACTGAAGGGCTGTATGCCGATGAGTTTCGTGAATATATGCCGACATCTTATCCATTTCATATTGCGGTATTACCCACGAAGCGCGCTGTAAGCTCAGAGGTGTCGGTAAAATCAGATGTCTCAGTAAAACCAGATTCATCCGTCAGTCAAACCCTACAGATTTTGTTCAAATATGTACCGAGAAAAGTGGAGAAAGACAATGTCCGGTCACTCGCCTATACTTTCTGCCGCTTTATTGAAGACTGTCTTGCCGCGCCTGATTCACCGGTTGCTGATATCTCTTTATCCGGACCGTCAGCCTCCGGGCTCAGCTCAGCTGGCCGGCAGGTTGCATTAACTGCATCTTGTTTAACCGGATTTCATCAACAGTATGCCCGTGATGAGCATACCGCGCTGATTGAAGGGAACAGACATCTGACACATCAACAGCTCCGGCAAGCCAGTCTCGTTCTGGCGTGTCAGATCAAATCAAGACTCAGTTCAAACACGGAAACAGTCGCACTGTATGACACCGCAGGGACTGAAATGATAGTCGCGATTTTTGCCTGTTTCCATCTGGGAATACCTTATGTACCGATGGATCCGGCCAATCCGCTGGCGATTTCCGGAAAAGTCCTGAAACAGGCGAATGCCGGGCTGATAATGACCAGCCGCCAACAAACCGATTTGCTGACGATGGACTCTGGCATTGCATGTCTGAATGTCAACCTTGATCAAATTCTCTCTGACGCCTCGCAGGCAGCGGAGACACATGCTTTATCCTGCCCGGCTCAGGCCGGGGCAGACAGCATTGCGTATATAATTTTCACCTCCGGCACGACCGGTGAACCCAAAGGCGTTCCGGTCACTCACCAATCATTGATCAACTATGTGTGTTGGTGCCGCGACCGGTTTCAGTTCTCTGCCTCTGACAGCAGCATACTTCTGACTTCGTTCAATTTTGATCTGGGCTATACCGCCATATTTGGCAGTTTGCTCTCCGGTGGCACATTACATATCGCCAGTGAGACACAGCGGCGCGATCCGCAATGGGTGGCTGACTATATCCGCGCGCATCAGGTGACTTTCCTCAAACTGACGCCCTCCTATCTGCATATGTTGCTGGAAGTTCTGGGTCCACAGGCATTGAATGACAGCCATTTGACCCGACTGATTATGGGGGGAGAACCGCTGAATTACAGCGATCTGTCACGGCTGAGTCAGCACAACCCGGCATTACATCTTTTTAACCACTACGGACCGACTGAAAATACCATTGGATGCTGTGCCAACAAGATGACGCCGCGTGATATTTCCGGGCAGTATCAGAATATCGGGCGGCCGGCACACAATACCGGTGCCTGTATATTGAACCGGGACATGAACGAATGTCCGCCATATGTCGAAGGTGAATTGTGTTTGTCTGGTAGCCAGCTCATGCATTCTTATCTGAATCCGGACCATAATCACAATCGTCTTACGGTTTTCAACAATCAGACGGTTTACCGGACTGGTGACAGAGCCTTCCGTACCTTACAGGGCGATATTATTTTTGTTGGGCGGGAGCAACAATCTGTCAAAATTGATGGTTACCGGGTGGACTTAAATGCCGTGCAGCGTGTCATCCAAAATTACAGTGCGATTAAGGATTGTCTGGTTGACAGTTTCCGGCGCGATGATGACACCATCATGATTGTGGCACTGGTGATTCCTGCGGATGACAGCGGAATTTGCCTGCATGAGTTACGCCATTGGCTGGGAGAGCAGTTACCGCATTATATGCATCCTTCCGATTTTATCGAAGTTTCCCGCTTTCCGATGACCACAAACGGAAAGCTGGACAGGAAGACACTGCTGCAATTCTGGACAAACCGCCTCAACATAACCTCCGGGACGTCTTATCAGGCTGCCCGGACAGAAACAGAAACAAAACTGGCCGGCATCTGGGAGAAGATTTTTCTTAAACACCCCATCAGTACGACAACCAGTTTTTTTGAATTGGGTGGACATTCAATTAAAGCGATTATCTGTATCAGTGAAATCCGCAAGCAATTTGATATCACATTGCCGGTCACTCAGATCTTTACCCATCCGACAATTGAGGCTCTCGCTGCGGAGATAGACCGGGTTCTCACTCTGGACGACGGCGAATCTCAGGATAAACCGGTGCTGATGACTCATACCGATCAGCGGATTTTGCCGCTTTATGATGGGAATTCTGTCAAGACCGGCAACTCAGCACAAACTACAGACCCTCTGGTGTATTGCTTACCGGCCATTTTAGGGACTTCAACGGTTTATAAAGAAATTTTTGAGGCGTTAAAAATGCCGGTTCAGGTGTTCGGCTTTCAATGTGGTGGTTTTGTCAGTGAAGCGCTCCCGGAAAACCTGTTACAGCTTGCTGATCTGGCGGCTGAGAGTATTACACAGCATTATCAGACCATGGCCAGTCAAAGCATGGTCAGTCAAAGCATCACCATGACAAATCAGCAGCCCCGCATCATGCTTTTTGGTTACTCTTTCGGGGCAATTCTTGCGCTTGAAGTCGCTAAGCGGCTGGAGAAAAACGGACATACCATCACTTTATTATTGCTGGATTCAAATTTAAAACAGCATACCGACACTGGCCAAACCCTGAATGAAATGCGTCATATCCGGTATTGGGACAAAATTATCTCTCTGTTTGAAAAACACCTGAATCAGGCCGAACTCCGGCAAATCGAAGCCGGGGTGATTCGTCATCAGCACATACTTTCCCGCTACCTGAACCAGCAAAAAATAAATCATCATTTACTGCATTCAGAAATGATCTGTATTGAGAGCAGCGAAAACGCTGATCAGGGGTATATGCACTGTTTTGGCCGGAAAACAACAGGTCATTGCCGGGTCATGTCCACCTCCGGTGATCATTACAGTATGTTCCAGCCGCCACATTTTAACGGATTACTCAGCAACATCCGCGATGCAATGACACGACTCATGCATCCCGGGCAATCAGAGCCCGGACAACGGCGGCAAATGTTAAGCAAAGTGGAATTAAGTTAATTACGTTCAAACCTAACCGTTAACCGATGGAGACAGTGATGAGAGAACCACAAAAGAAAACCACAGCCCAGGAGGCGAAAGCCGAAGCCGTTCCTGAAAAAGAAGCGCCGGCTGAAGAGGTAACAGAGCAACCGCCTGTTGACCTGGCTGCCTGCAAAGAAAAAGCAGAAAAAGTTGTTGAGAAGTACAGCAAATGGTCGCTGGCGACAGGTTTGATTCCTGCCCCTGCGATTGATTTGGTTGCGTTGACTGCTGTGCAGATCAAAATGGTTTCTGAAATCTGCAAAGCATTTGAACAATCATTCAGTGAGCACAAGCTGAAGTCAGTTCTGGTTCCGCTGCTCGGTGCAGCAATGCCACAGGCACTGACCACCGGCGGTGTCAGCTCGACAGTGAAAGCCATTCCGGTTTATGGCACTCTGGTTGGTTTATCTACCATGCCATTACTGTCTGCCGGTGCGAGTTATGCCATTGGCAGCGCTTTTATCAGCCATTTTGCCAATGGCGGAACACTGCTCAGTCTGAATATCAGTTCAATGAAGGATGCAGTGAAAGAAAACGTTCAAAAATACAAAAATAAAAACAAAGATGATGAGGATGCCTCTGTCGCGGATGAAGAAACCGCAAAAGCATAATGGATACCCAGGCGATGACCCGGGAATAGAACTGGTGAAACTTTAGCCTTATTTCTTCGGAAAATAATAAAGTTTCACCCTTATTCGTCAGCAGGTTTTTAATGAATATTTATATTTTAATTATATATTTTTTCGCCAGTGTATTAGTCGGTTATATGGGACGTAATACGTTTGCCGGTGCGGTCGGTTATTTTTTACTATCTTGTATATTTTCGCCCCCGATTGCGCTGTTCTTCCTGATTGTTACGAATAAAAAATCACGTATTGATCCAGATAAAAAGAATCAAGATTTATGAATGTTTTTCGTTTAATTGATCGTGAATTAAAAATCAACAGAAAAAGTTTTTTAGCCTTTGCCGGAATATCAGGATTTGCCAATGCGGCAATTCTTGCTGTGATTAATGTTTCCGCAGAGCATGTGTCCAATAAGCAGGATACCCTCTATTATCTGGCGCTGTTTATTGTGGTCAGTGCTATCTATGCGATTGCCCAGAAACAACTGATGATGGAAGCCACAAGCCATGTGGAAAAATCAATCAACAGTCTGCGGATTAAACTGGTGAAAGATATCCTTCACAGTGAATTAAGTACCATTGAGAAGATTGGAAAAGAAAAAATATACACCATTGTCAGTAAAGAGCTGCAAACCATGTCGCAGGCATCCGCACTGTTTGTGATTTGCGGACAGGCCGCCATCTTGTTGTTTTTTACAATTTTATATGTCGCCTGGCTATCACCCATGGCATTTTTTCTGACATTTATCTTCTTATCTATTGGCAGTGGCTGGCATATTCTGCGCTCAAAAGAGGTCAAGGAAAAACTCAGGCAAGCCTTTGATATTGAAAATGTTCTGGTGACCCGGCTTTCAGATTTACTCAATGGTTTCAAAGAAGTGAAACTAAACTCAGACCGGGCCGGTGAGCTGGAAGAACGGATTCTTGGTTTATCCGGAGAAGTGACAGAAACCAAGATTTCTACCCAGAAAATATATGCCGTTGATTTTGTGATCTCACAGCTGACATTCTTCATTCCGACCGGAGCCATGGTTTTTCTTGTCCCGATCTTGTCAAGTGTTTATCCGGATGTGGTCATGAAAGTGACCACCGCATCTTTATTTTTGATTGGTCCCATTTCTAATATTGTCGGTGGTGTGCCTATTTTTTCCAATGCTAATGCTGCAATTCAGAATGTACTTGAGCTTGAACAAATGTTGCAGGATGGCAAAAAAACTTTAATTTCTGATCAACCGTCTGATGATTTTTCAAATGGGTTTAAGCAAATAGAATTGGCCGGGATTTATTTCAGTCATTCTCATAGTGATGATGAAAAACCATTTACTGTCGGCCCCGTCAATTTAGTCATTAACCGTGGCGAAACGATATTTATTACCGGTGGTAATGGGAGTGGTAAAACAACATTTATGCGCTTGATGACGGCTTTATATCAGGCCAGTGGCGGCATGATAAAAGTTGATGGCCGGATTATCGATAAAAATAATTGTATGGCCTACCGGAATTTATTTTCTTCCGTATTTGCGGACTTTCATTTATTTCAGGAAATATATGGTATCACTGATAAAGACGAAGCGGTTTATTCAGAATGGCTGGCATATCTTGGAATGTCACACAAAGTCAAAGTCAGGGATAAACAGTTCAGCACCATAAAATTATCCACCGGTCAGAGAAAACGGCTGGCGCTGATGGTCAGCGCTCTGGAGAACCGGCCGATTTGTATCTTTGACGAATGGGCCGCAGATCAGGATCCATCATTCAGGGAGAAATTCTATTCAGACATTCTTCCGCGGCTGAAAGCCAACCAGCAGACCGTGATTGCAGTGACGCATGACGATATGTACTTCGACCGTGCCGACCGGCGGTTAAAAATGGTTGATGGTCAGATCATTGAACATCACAGTCATATGGAGTCTCCGCTTTGAATATTAATCTTCCTGTCTGGCTGTTGCCATCAATTTTATTCGGCCTGATAACCTTTGGCGGCATGTATTTTTTTCTGTCGAAACATTATCCGGAGCGTTTCTGGATCATCCGTTTTATCAGAAAGAACCGGATTCAGCTGTCACTGACGGCGTTGTTTTTCATTTTTATCTTGCTCACTGTCGGGCCGAAAGTCCTGATTCCGGTGCCTTACGGTCATGCCGGTGTACTCTGGAAACGTTTTGGGGGAGGAACCGATTTAAGCGAAACCCTGCGTGAAGGGACTGCACTGGTGATGCCGTGGAACCGGATTTATATTTATTCAACCAAATATCAGACCATTACCCATGAATTTGAAGCGGTGACCAAAAACGGTCTGGCCACAAAAGTTTATGTCATTCTCCGTTTCCGGGTCATCCGCAGTACCTTGCCATACCTGCATGTGAATGCCGGTGTTCACTATATCGAACGCATGCTGTTACCGGAAATTGGTTCATGGTCCCGTCTGGTGATAGCCCGCCATTCAGCAGAAGAAGTTTACTCATCCAACCGGCTTGAAGTACAGAAAGAGATTTTCTCTCTGCTGAAAGGGGAAGTGGAAACGCTGGAAAGTGATGAAGGACTCAGTTGTGAATTAACTGAAGATGATGGCGACGGCCATTTCGGAAACGCGCATTGCAGTGCTAAAGATTACTTTGAAATTCAGGATTTTCTGATTCAAAGCATTGACTTACCAAAGGGTATCAGAGAAGCCATTGTCAGAAAAATAGAACAGACACATTTGGCAGATGAGTATGACTGGCGGATCACCGTGGCCGAAAAAGAAGCGGTCCGTAAAGAGAAAGAAGCCGAAGGGATTGCAAAATTTCAGAGTATTGTCACCGGCGGTATTTCAGACACTTATCTCCGCTGGCGCGGGATAGAAGCGACGCTTGAGCTGGCGAAATCAGATAACAGCAAAGTCGTTGTCATTGGCGGCGGTCAGGACGGATTGCCGATCATTCTTAACACTGCCGGGGAGGCTAAAAGTAGTGTCACAGAGAAAACTACAACGGAACAAGCCCGATCCGACACATTTTTATCCGTGAAGCCTGATGAGCTGAAAAAAGAAGAACACGTGACTGTGAATGGCTCATCGCGCTGTGTCAACGGGTGTGATGAAGTCAACCCCAAAAATAAGACTAAGCAAAAAGAACAGACTCTGGCTTCTGATCCGCCGGAGAGTAAGACTGTTGCGGAGAAAAGTAACCCATGATGCAAATCAGTTATACAGATGTAGTGTCGGCAGTTTTGTCGCACAAAGATTCGGACATCAGTATTGAATTCATCCGGCGTAAGAATGAATCAGAGGTCACTGATTATAAGAATTTTATTTCACAAGCTTGTGTATCAGGCCAGCAAATGGTTGCCCACGGCATTCAACCCGGAGATGAGCTGGTCATTCTCTCTGACGATGTCGCTTTTTTTACCCGTGCTTTTGTGGCAGCCATGCTGTTTTCGGTCGTCCCGGTGCCTTTGAGCTTTCCTGCCAGTGAATCTTCCCGGCAAAAAGTTTTAGCCGTGTGGAAGCAACTGCGTCACCCCTGGATTATTTCTGATCAGCCGCTTGATACCGTATTTGGTCAATACGATGATGAACATGCCAGCCATTTACTTTCACGCACCCTGAGCGCTGACTTGATTGAGACTGACTTGATTGATACAGCACAGACGCAGCGGGAAGTACCGGACGGTGAGATCATCATACCTGATCCGGATAGTCTGGCTTTTATCCAGTACAGCTCTGGCTCAACCGGCGATCCGAAAGGCGTGAAAGTCACCCACAGGATGTTGATCGCCAACTGCGACCTTGCCGTTCATATTCATCAAATCACCCTTCAGGACGCTTTTCTGAGCTGGATGCCGCTGAGTCACGATTTCGGGGTGATCTATTTTATGCTATTCCCGCTGATCTGCGGACTACGCTTTACCCTGATTCCGACCAAAATATTTGCCCGTAATCCGGTATTGTGGCTGGAGCAGATGAACCGCAGCAGGGCAACGATTTCCGGTGCGCCTAACTACGCGTTTGAGCATGTGATGAAAATGTTCCGGCCTGATGCCGCAAAAACGTGGGATTTGGGAGATGTCCGCTACATCATTAATGGTGCAGAACCCATCAACGCAGAGATCTGCCATCGCTTTGAAGAAACATTTGCGCCTTATGGTCTCTCTGCCGGAGTCATTACACCTTGCTACGGACTGGCTGAGGCTACCTTGTTGGTTTCTTCTGCAAACCTGGGAGAAACTCCGGTGACTTACCGTTGTGACCGGAACTTTCTCAAACCGGGCGATCAGGTTCACTATCAGGAGGATGGTTGTGAATTTGTCGATGTCGGTTATCCCGGTCATCATGTCCGGTGGCGGATTGCAGATGATAACAATCAATCGGTTGCCGCGCAGCATATCGGCAGAATTCAGCTTCAGGGAGATATCATCACGCCGGGTTATTACTTCGCACCAAACCGCACAGAAGCACTGTTTACCACTGATGGCTGGCTGGATACCGGCGATTTGGGTTTTCTCCGCGATGACAGGCTGATTATTACCGGACGCAGCAAAGACATCATCATTATTAACGGTAAAAACTATTACCCGCAGGACATTGAAACGATTTGCGCTGAACTGCCGGAGCTCGGGTTGAATAAGGTTGTGGCCGTGTCAGCACAGGACGCTGGCGGAAAAGCCGTGTTCATCGTGTTCCTGTTGTTCCGCCACAAACCACAAGCCTTTGTGCCACTGATGAAAAAGACTCAGGAACTGTTGATCCGGGAACTGGGCATTAAACCGGATCATTGCCTGCCGGTAAAACATATTCCGAAAACCACCAGTGGTAAACTCAAGCGGTTTGATCTGGTCCGCCAGTATGAGCAGGGTACGTTTGATGCCGTGATTCATCAGCTGAGCCAGGCGCAATCTTCTGCCGGCATGCACCCCATGCAGTGGGCGATTCTCAGCCGGGATCATCGTGAAATTGTCAGCCAGCTGAAAGCGCTGATTCAGCCGCTGCTGCCGCAACAGTCTGAAGCTCAGCCGGGGCAGGAACCGCTATTTCTGGATATTCACCAGCCCTTGATGGAGCAGGGGTTGCAGTCAGTGCACCTCACTGAAATTGCTTCCCGGATCAGTCAGGCTGCCGGTCATGCTTACCCGGTCGGGGTGATGTTTGATTATCCAACTATTGAAAGGCTGGCAGATATGTTGTGCGAACAAAGTCAGTCATTGTCCGCTGAGTCTGCCCATACGGATCACCCTCATCAAACCGGAGCGGCACTGGTTGGGATTGGCTGTTATTTTCCCGGCCACATCCGTGACCCGCAAACCTTCTGGCAACAGTTAATGGCAGAAACCGATTTCGTCAGCGACCTGCCGGACGATCGCAAGCCGGTGAGCGCTGAACGCCTTGAGCAGTATCCGGGCCTGAACAAAGGTCACTTTCTTGACGACCCATGGTGTTTTGACCACCAGTTTTTCCGTATCTCACCAGCAGAAGCACTGGCGATGGATCCGCAACAGCGGTTGCTGCTGCAATGTTGCTGGCATGCGTTTGAAGATGCCGGTATGGATCCGCAGCAGTGGGCCGGCAGCAACACTGGCGTTTATCTGGGGCTGTCGACACTCGACTATGATCATATCCTGCAACGCTCCGGTGATCCCCAGGCACTCAATGCTTACCGGCTGACCGGTAACTCTCCCGGCATCGCTGCCGGACGGATTGCTTACTGTTTTAATTTTACCGGCCCGGTGATCACTATCGATACCGCCTGTTCCTCATCACTGGTTGCGATTCATTACGCTTTACGGGATCTGCGGTCAGGAGCCTGCGACCTGGCCGTTGTCGGTGGCGTAAATCTGATACTGGACGGCAGTACTTCCGCTGCTTTGACCAGTATGCAGGCCTTATCCGGCTCCGGGCAAAGTAAAACTTTTTCTGCGCAGGCAGATGGTTACGGCCGCGGAGAAGGGTGTGCAGTCATCCTTCTGCGCCGTGAAGCAGACGCGGCGGGCCATCGGATCCGGGCGGTGATTCAGGGCAGTGCCGTGAATCATGACGGTGCCAGTAACGGGCTGACCGCCCCCAGCGGTAAAGCACAACAGGCGGTGTTACAGCAGGCGCTGAGTGATGCCGGTTGTGAGTCGCAGGATGTGGTGTTTATTGAAACTCACGGCACCGGTACTGTTTTGGGCGATCCAATTGAAGTGAACGCCATCAGTCAGGTCTATGCCGGGCGGGATCCTGACGCTTTTCCGTTATATCTGGGATCGGTAAAAACCAATATAGGCCATCTGGAAGCGGCTGCGGGGATTGCCGGGGTGATTAAATCCGCCTTAGCACTGACGCATCAGCAACTTCCAGCCACACTACATAGTGAAGCGCTGAATCCGCATATTGACTGGCCGTCTGTCCCTGCAACCATTGCTGACCACGTGCAACCGCTGCCTGATGAAACCTGTTATGCCGGCGTCAGTGCGTTTGGTCTGAGTGGGACGAACTGTCATGTGATCTTAAAAAGTTACCGGAATGACAAGACAGAAACAGCGCCGGATTTACAGACAGATGCAGAGGCAGATGTACAGGACATAAGCTGGCAAACCGAAGGTTTTTGCCTGCCGCTCAGCGCGGCCTCACCGGAAAGTCTGTCTGAGTTACTGAACCAGTGGCGGACGCTGATTGACTGCGAAGATGAACCAACACTGGCTGTCTGTTGTGTTGCCAATGCGGTGCACCGGGCTCATCTGCCTTACCGGACCTGCTTTTACGCAACGGACAAGCAAGACCTCAGCCAGCAGTTAGCCGGATTTTCACCACAAACACTGACGTTCCACCGGGAAAAGCCAACTTTGACCTTCGTGTTCAGCGGGCAGGGCTGTCAGTATCCGGCGATGGGAGCCGGACTTTACAATTGTTTCCCTGGTTTTAAAGCCTGTATTGATGAAATGGCAGCGGTGCTGGCACCAGTGTGGCCTTATGATTTGGTTGAAGTCATGACCGATGCGCAAATGCCGCAGGAAACGCTCAATCATACCGCAGTGACTCAGGTCGCGGTTGTCGCATTCCAGATTGCACTCGCGAAATTATGGCAATCTTTCGGGGTGATACCTGCGTATTGTGTCGGCCATTCTGTTGGCGAAATTGCAGCGGCCGTCGTTTGCGACAGTCTGTCTGTGAAAGATGCCATTCTGCTGGCTGCCAGCCGGGGAGCGCTCATTGCCGCTTTACCGGCTGGCGGGGCGATGGCAGCAGTCATGGCGGGACCGGAAAGGGTTCAGTCAGTGCTGGATCGTCTCGGTGACGGTAGTCAACTGGTGATTGCAGCGCATAACTCGCCGGAAAGTGTGACGATTTCCGGTGAAAATGAACTGTTGGAACAGGCACTGAAAGACTTGCAGCAAGCCGGTATAAGGGTGAAAAAACTGGATATTTCTCATGCGTTCCACAGCCCGTTACTACAACCGGTACTGGCTGAATTTGCCAATACAGTCAGCAAAATTGCGTTTCAGCCGCCCAAATATCATGTGATGTCAACTGTGACGGGTGAACAGCTGCATCCGGATGACTGGCAGCGTCCGGAATATTGGGTCGATCATCTGACACATCCGGTCCTGTTTCAGGAAGCCATGATGAGCCTGCCGCAGCAAGAGAATTCGCTGATTCTGGAAATTTCACCCAGGCCAACCCTGATGTTGCCGGGAAAACAGTGCTGCCCGGACAGTCACTGGATATGCAGCCAAACCGCAAAACAGATGACAGATTCCTTCCGGCAGGCGGTTCGCGAACTATATCAGGCTGGCATGGATGTGCAGTGGCCGCCACTCTTCGGTGGCGTGTTACCCGAAGCAGAGCGCCTGCATGCCTGTCCGTTACCGCTGTATCCGTTTCAGTCTTACCGGCACCGGCCGGAAATACCTGAATCCCGGGAGCATGCTGCTGATAGCGTGACCAGCCAGCCGCTGACTGTCGCAGCGCAACCAAGCGCAATCATCGGGGAACCGGCTGCGGTGCCTGTCCCTTCAGAGGTGCCTGTCCCTTCAGAGTTGTCTGTCCCTTCAACGGCTTGCTCAGGGAATGTCGTTGACAGACAGGCGGAAGTACAGCAGCTGATTGCTTCCGTCACCGGGCTGCAATCAGCACAGCTGGATGCAGACGCCAACTGGTTTGCTCTCGGGCTGGATTCGCTGGTCATTGTTCAGATTCAGCAGGCGGTGATCAAACATTTCGGAATTGAATTTGAGCTGGCAAGCCTGATGGGGGAACTGGATACCTGTCACAAACTGGCCGCACAAATCGGTGTTCTGTCCCCTGAAAATCAAGAGCCTGAAAAAATGGCGCCCGGAGTGTCAGTACAGGAAACCGGAGAAGCGCTTGCGGTTGCAAATCATACTGCGGTGCAGCAAGCGGTTAACCCTTCATTGCCCGCAGCGCCCGGCTCACTTGAATCTCTGTGTCAACAACAAATGCTGGCCATGAATCAGCTATTTGCATCCCAGCTGAGTGCATTTTCCGAACAGCCGCAAGCGGAAAGCCGGGCTGAAACGCTGGCAATATCTGCACCGGAAGCCTCTCCAAAAGTCAACCGGCCCCGCACTGAAATTAAAGGTTTATATCAGTCTCTGAAGACAGAGAAAAATGAGTCACTTTCAAACCGTCAGCGTGCACATCTGATTTGGTTGCAGCAGCAGCTGAATCAACGCACAGAAACTTCTAAAGCATACACCGCAACACATCGTGCGCATTACGCCAACAGCCGGAGTATTCTCGGCTTTAAACCCGAAACCAAAGAGATGACCTATCCGGTTCATGTGGATAAAGCTGAAGGCATTTATCTGTGGGATTTGGATGGCAATCGCTACATCGACATCACCATGGGTTTTGGTTCGGTTTTATTTGGCCACAATCCGGATTTCATCAAAAAGGCATTGTCAGAGGCGCTCGCATCAGGTGCACCGGTCGGCCCGCAAAACCCTCAGGCGGCGACTGCGGCTGAAAAACTGTGCCGTTTGACCGGCAATGAACGGGCCAGCTTTTTTACCAGCGGTACAGAAGCAATTATGGTTGGTGTGCGGATTGCCCGCAGTGTCACCCGGCGTAAGAAGATTGTGATTTTCCATGGCGCTTTTCACGGTAGTTTCGACGGCGTGCTTGCGTCCGGCTGGCTTGAAAACGGACAGCCGCAAACCGTGCCACTGACTGATGGTTCGCCGCAGGGCATGGTGGATGACACCATCGTCCTGACTTATGGCGAAGCTCGCTCGCTGGATGTCATTCGTGAACATGCCGGTGAAATTGCAGCAGTGATCATTGAACCGGTTCAAAGCCGGAACCCGGCACTCCAGCCGGTTGAGTTTGTCCGTGAATTAAGGGCACTGACTGAGGAGAAAGAGATTGCCCTGATTTGTGATGACATCATTCTCGGCTTCCGTTACGCACTGGATGGCAGCCGGAGCTGGCTCGGTATTACGCCGGATCTGGTGACTTACGGTAAGGTACTTGGCGGCGGTCAGCCTGTTGGTGTACTGGCTGGATCCTGCAAATATATGGATGCAGTCGACGGGGGTGACTGGCGCTATGGGGATGAGTCGGTACCACAGAGCAGAACCGCTTTTGTTGCCGGGACTTTTAACAGTCATCCGCTGGCAATGACGGCAGCGAATGCAGTACTGGATAAGCTGCTTGCCGAAGGTGAAAGTTTGCTGGCAACGCTGAATCAGAAAACCGAAGCCATGTGTCAGACATTGAATACATGGTTTGAGGACAATCATATTCCGGTACATCTGGTCTGGTTTGGCTCGCTGTTCCGGTTTGAATATTCACCAGAGACCGAGCTGCTGAATTTCCATCTGCTGAAAAATGGTTTATATGTCTGGGAAGGGCGCAATTGTTTTCTGGGGTGCGCACATACCGATGACGATATCCGTCAAATCATTGAGATAGTCAAGCGCAGTGCCTGGGAACTGGTCAATGGGGGCTGGACCGAAGGGCTGAGCTGTGAAAATCAGTCTCTGATGTTGCCGTTAAGTCATGGCCAGCAGGCCATGCATTTCTTACTGGAATCTCAGCCGGATAATGCGACGGCTTACACTGAAATGATGGTGCTTGAATTTGATCATTCACCGGATCATGCACGCCTGCAACAAGCCTGGGGGTTAGTTGTGGAACGTCATGATTCGCTGAGGGTCAGCCGGATCACAGCTACAGGTCAGTATGTTTCGGCCACAATGGATCCGGTCATCACCGTGAAGCAGGCAACTGAAGCACAACGCACAGAGCTCCGGCGTCAGTTACTGGAGCAGCCTTTTGATACCCTGTACGGTCCATTCTGGCGGATCCATCTGGTCTGCACACCACAAGCGTGTGATTTGCTGCTGAGTTTCAGTCATTTGATTGTCGATGGCTGGTCGATGGGCATTGTGGCGGACGAACTGGCCACCATATATCAGTCACTCAAAGCGGGGCAGCCCCCTTTAACGGAACCGGTGATTCCCTTGTTGCAGTTGCTGGCACAGGACGGTGTGAGAGACCGTCAGACATCAGTCACAACGCATCCGCTGAAGTCTGAGTATCTGCTACCCGTTTATATCGCCGGAGACAGTCAGCTTTACGCGCCGGCAACCGGTCAGGGCACCCGGATTCAAACCCGGCTGATGCCGGAAACTTTTGCACAGGTCAAAGTCTGTGCGCAACAGCTTCAGGTCAGTTCATTCAGTCTGTTGATGGCAGCCTGGGCGATATTACTTAACCGGCTGAGTGCCCGGTCCCGGTTTGTGATTGGTATACCGGTTGCCGGACATAACAGCATGGGAGCCGGACATCTGGTTGGTTATGCCTCTGAAGTCAGAGGTGTACCAATTGACATTGCACCACAGCAGACAATCGGCGACTGGATCGTACAACTGACCGGCCGGATTCGTGAAGCGCAGCAGCATCAGGCGACCGCACAAATTCCGGTGTCCTGTCTGTTTAATGTCGACCGGGGTATTTCACTCACGCTCGACTCCCGGCCACGCTGGGGACATGTGCCTGTCAGCTGTGTCAAACAGCCGCTGTTTCTCAATATTCTTGAATTCAATGATCAGTTCTGTATTGATTTTGATGTCGATACTTCGGTCGCGACACCAGAAACCGGTCAATGCTGGTTATCCCACTATATGACTATCGTCCGGCAACTGTGCAGTGATACACAGCAAACCATTGAACAATTGATGGAAGCCATCGATCCCTATCAGGGTGTACTGACCGATGAGCAGGGAATTCCGCTGTTTGCCGGTGCCTGTGGCTGGCATCACGACGCGCATCAGGATAAAAACTGGCTTGCACGGCTGACCGCAGACAGCCGGATTCAAAAACTGGCTCCCGATGAGTCTCCGCTGAACTGGCACGGTCAACCCGTTTATGCCCACGCCCTGCTTGACTTGCTTGAGATGCCCGCTGAAGGCGTCAGAATTGAGCTCTGGCAAGGACAGATAGCCCTGAAGGTTGAGAGTCCGCTCCATCCACTGGCATCGATTGCGCTGCCGGTTCTGGCAGAGAAAATCAGTCAGTCAATCGCTTTATCATGGCAACCGGCTTTCATCTGGCTGCCGGATGCGTCCGGTTATGTCGCCATCCATGTGCAGAAGCCGGTGACATCAGCAGAGGAAGAAGCTGTTGCCCGGATCTGGGCTCAGACACTCGGACTCAAAGAACTCCCGCCGGTGAATGCTTCTTTTATTCAGCTGGGCGGGAATAGTCTGGCAGCGCTGAATGTCATTCATAAACTGCAAACTCAGCTGAACTTTTCTGTGAGTCTCAGCGATCTGCTTCAGGCTCCCGGTATTGAACAACTGATTCAGCATGCAGCCATGGCAGATGAGCAGACTGCCGGGCCGGAAATTATCCCGCTGCATCAGCAACCATTGCATGAGGGAGAACCGGAGCTGATCACCTGCTCGAATAATCAGCAGCGCTTGTTGTTTTTACAGATTTTAGAACCCCAGTTTTACGCGTACAACGTCGGTTTTTCTGTGTCTTTACCAACCCGGATTGATACGGCATTGTTAGCTCAGGCACTTCAGCCCGTTATCACGGCCAACCCCGTTTTGCGCTGTTGGTTCCCGCAGCCTGAAACGGCGGTTGTGATTGATATCGATCCCCGGCAGTTGATGAGCAGCGCTTCATTTGCTACGGCAGAAGAAGCCATGGCTGATGCACAACAGGAGGTCGAAACGCCGTTTATGCCGGAAAGCCAGCCCGGATGGCGGATACGTTTGCAACAGATAGCGGAGAAAAGCACCCTGATAGTGACCATGCATCATGTTATCTGTGATCTTTGGTCGGTTGAACTGTTCTGTCATGAGCTGGCAGGGACATTACAACAGCTACAGTTTGGTTATCAGCTGCCGGCAAAATCCGCCATGCTCACTTACCATGACTACGCGGTTGCTATGAATGATTATCAGGACTCTGCCCGTTATGACCGTGATACAGAGGCTTATCTGCACAGTTTGCAGCCTCTGCCTGAGCCGGTTGATCTGAATCCGGATAAACCCCGCCAGACACCGCGGAGTCTGGCCGGAGAAAGCTTCTTTATCCGGATCGATCAGCCATTAACGCAGCAGTTGTATCAGTTATCCGGACAGCGGGATTATAGCTTACACGCCATCACTTCTGCGGCACTGGCACTGCTTGTCCATCAGCAGCAGGGAGCCCGGCAGATGATCATCGGGACTGTCATTGCCCAGCGGGCATATGCAGGTCTTGAACATGTGCTGGGATTTTTTGCCAACACGCTGCCGGTTCGTTTTGAGCTGATACCGGGTATGACCAACGATGACTTTATCCGGGATTGTGCCGCAAAAATGACACAGATGATGCAATATGGTCATCTGACTCTGGATACCTTTATCGACAAGCTGAATATCAGCCGGAAACCTGATCGCCAGCCTCTGCTGGATATTGTTTTGGTGATGGATGACCGGGAAAAACTGAACCAGATTGCCCAAAGTCATGCGTTGGGTTTCCGGGAAATTCCGGTCCGGCAAAATCAGTTTGATTTTACTTTGTATGTCAGTTATTCCCGTCAGGGGATACGAATGCATGCTTTATATAACAGTGACTTATACAGCCGCCAGCGGGTGAGCGAGCTATTGTCCGCACTGAATGAGATTCTTGAACAGATTGTCTCAGCACCGGATGCACAACTGCCCGTCAGTCAGCGTTATCCGCTGACCGCCCAGCAGAAACGGTTATGGTTCGTCGATGCATTTGAGAATGGCTATCTTTATGATGCAGCGCCAGTGTATTACAACATGCCATGTCAGGTGGTTCTCGATGCGGATACGATCGATAAAGAGAAGTTGCAGCTGGCGATTCAGCAGGTTGCAGCCCGGCAGATCATTCTGGGCTTTTGCCTCAGTGAACCCGATCAGGATTCAGAACACAGTCACTGCTGGGTTCCCGCCCAAAGACAAACACCCACACTGTCGGTCGCCGAATGCGGACCGGAGCAGCTGACAGAGCAACTCAGTGCGTTTAACTTTCAACCCTTTGATTTATCTTCTGATCTGTTGCTCCGGGCTTTACTTGTCTGTTGCACGGATGGCCGGGCTGTTTTGCAGATCACCGCCCATCATATGATCGCTGATAAATCGGCCCTGTGTCGCTTTGTTGCTGCGGTGATGACCTGTTACGAAACAGAACCGCTTCCGGCTGCCGGTTCAGTCTCTGAGGCATCCGGTGCGCTGACCGGCCTTTGTCTGACGCCACCGTCACTGAGCGCACAGGAGAAAGACCGTCAGCTCAACTACTGGCAACAGCAGTTAGCGCAGTTGACTCCGTTACAACTGCCTGAAGATATGCCGCGGAAAACCATTCATGTGTATCAGGGCGAACAGCAAACTTCGGCCTTCACCGGGCTGGGAGAACTGGCAGAAAGGCTTGACTGCAGCCAGACAGCGGTTGCGCTGACACTGCTGCATGAGCTCCTGCACCGGTATTCGCGTCAGCAGGATATCGTCACCGGGATGGTGCTGACGGCTGACAACCCAATGCCGGACGGTCAATATCTGCGGGCAGACGATAATCTGGTTGTTATCCGCAGTCAGCATGACCCGCAGCGGCGTTTTGCCGGCTGGAGTAAAATCATGGAAGCCACCATCGCCGACGCCCGTCGCCACGGCGATGTGCCATTTGATGATGTCGTGCTGGCGGTCAATCCGGATAATGATATGAGCCGGACAGCGTTATTTGATGTGTTATTTGTTTTTGAACAGCCGCAGCATGACCTTGATCTGGCCTTCACGGATCGGTTGCTGGTCAATGCGCAGGGCTGGGGAAAATATGATCTGGTCTTTTGCCTGACAGCGGCAGATAACCCTGAAGATATCAGCCAGATGGCGGTGTGTTTTAACAACACCATTTATCATGGCAGTAAAATTCAGCAAATGATGACCGCTTATATCCAGTTACTGGAATCGGCGTTAACCGATACATCAGCTTTATGTTGCGACCTTCGCCTGCTGACAGATGAGACCGCCAGACAGCTGACAGAACAAAGTTGCCAATTCTCCGGGTTTGACCAGACGCAAACCATTGTGTCCGTGATTGATGCGATGACTGCACAATATCCGGATAACCCGGCGCTGGATGATGGTTACAGCCAGCTCAGTTATGCTCAGCTCAATGAGCTGGCCCGCAATCTGGCGGCAGTTCTGGTTCAGCAGGGAGTGCAGCGGGAGAGTGTGGTTGCTGTTTATATGGAGCGCGGACTGCTGCAGTCGCTGGTTATTCTGGCTATTCTCAAGGCTGGCGGCGCCTATCTGGCACTGGATAAAAAGCATCCGTCCGCCCGGCTCAGAGCCATTGCAGAGGATGCGTCAGCATGCCTGCTGATTACCGCAGATCCGGACTACGCTGCGGTTTGTCCGCCAACAGCTGAAGCTTTCATTACCGGATTATCCGGACAGCAACTGGTCATTAACGGACTGGTCATTCACGAACAGGCGCTGACGACATCTGACCCGGTACAACTGCCGGTCGTTGAGCCAGACCAGCTGGCTTACCTGATTTACACCTCGGGTTCAACCGGGCAGCCGAAAGGCGTGCAGGTGGAACACCGCCATGTCGTGCAGCTTGTGCTTCCGCAGGTTGAACTGCTTAAGGAGAGAGCGCCACAAAAAAACTGGTTTGAGTTTGAAGCGGGAGCCCGCTGGTCGCTTTATCATGCTTATGCGTTTGACTTCTCGGTGTGGGAAACATTTGGGGCCTGGATGACTGGCGGAACCGTTTATGTTGTTCCACCGGAAGCAATTCCCGACAGCCGGCAGTTTTTACACTGTATTGTGGAGAATCAGATTTCGGTACTCAGTCAGACGCCGGGAGCTTTTTATGCTTTGCTGGAACAGCTGGAAGCACAGGACTGGCCGGTGCTGCCTTTGCAGACAGTTGTTTTTGGCGGAGAGGCATTGCAACCGGCTCGCCTCAAGGCATTCCGGCAGCATTATCCACAGGTGCGGTTAATCAACATGTATGGCATTACCGAGACAACCGTACACGTCACATATAAAGATATTGATGATATCGCATGCGAATCCGGACAAAGCAACATTGGCCGTCCGTTGCCAAACTATGGTGTTTTACTGGTTGATGATCAGCTTGTCCCGAGCGCTCCGGGGGTTCCTGGTGAAATGGTGATAACCGGTTACGGCGTCACAAGAGGATATCTGAATCGCCCGGAACTGAATGACAAAGCATTCATTGAATTACCGGGGATCAAGGGCAAAGCATTCCGTAGTGGCGATTTAGCCCGTCAGACACCGGACGGCGAACTGATTTATCTCGGCCGGAAGGACGAGCAGGTTCAATTGCGGGGGTTCCGGATTGAAACCGGAGAAATTGAACAGGTTTTACTTCATTATCCCGGTATCCGCAATGCTGCCGTGGTGCTGGTCACAGATGAAGTCGCACAAGGCGTATCCGGTGATGATGCAGCCATTGTGGCCTGGCTGGTTCCTGAGCCGGGACAGCCGGATTTCAGCCACGAGCAACTCCTCTCATGGCTGGGTGACCGGCTACCGGCATATATGATCCCTTCCGGTTTCTGGTTTACCAGCGATATTCCGCTCAACCATAATGGTAAAGTGGATAAAAAAGCGTTGATGAAATGCCGTGACAAGCCGCTGAAATCAATGGCTGTGGCACAATTACAGGCGGATGAAATTGATTCCGGCACCGATCGTGAACTACGCCATATCTGGTGTGAAGTCCTTGGGGTTTCACAGGTCAGTCATGATGATAATTTCTTTGAAATCGGCGGGCACAGCCTGAAAGCCAACAGCGCATTGCTTCGCATCCGGGAACGTTTATGCCCGTCTCTGACGTTGAAAGATTTCTTCAGTCATCCCCATTTTCTGATTCAGGCGTCGTTTATTGATCAGCTGATAAACGATAAACCCGCACAGGAAGGCGCTTTACCCAAACTACTGCCTCAAGGTTCACAAGAAGCATCCGTGCCATCTTTTTCTCAGCAACGGTTATGGCTGACGCAGCAACAAAATCCACAGGACACATCTTATAACTCCGTCGGTGTGTTTAGCCTGAAGCGGACACCGCAGACACCCGGATTTGATGTATTGTATGCAGCATTCAGTGAAGCATTCCGGCAGGTCATTGCCCGGCATGAAGTGCTGCGTTGCCGCTACCGGATGCAGGGCGGGGCGCTGCATGTTGTCCCTTCGCAGCAGGAGGCACATATTCTGACTAAAGTCACCGGCGCTGACACCGATCTCAGCACGCTGAAACAGTCCGAGCTGAACTATCAGTTTGACCTGGCGAATGACTGTTTAATCCGCGCTTTTCTGATCGCACCTGAAACAGGCAGCCAGGAGGCGGGTCATCTGTTAATCAATATGCACCATATCATCAGTGATGGCGCTTCTGTTGTGGTACTGATGAATGAGCTGTCTGCTTTTTATCAGCATCACTTTGACCCGCAGGTGAAATTGCCGGCACCGCTGACCATTCAGTTTCGTGACTTCGCGGCATGGCAACAACACATCCACCGCACCGGTGTATTGGATCAACAGATCAATTACTGGCAGCAGGTATTCGCAGATGGGATTCCACAGCTGAATTTACCGACAGACCGGCCACGCCAGTCACAGGTTGATCATCAGGGCGCGATGCACCTCTGTCATCTGGGAGAGCCCTTGTCTCAGGCGCTGCGCCAGTTAGCACAGCAGCAACAATGCACCTTGTTTATGCTGCTCAGTACGATCACACAGCTGATGCTTTACCGCTACACCCGGCAAAACGACATGGTGCTTGGTACACCGGTGATCGGCAGGGATGATGTGGCACTGGAACCTTTGATTGGATGCTTCCTGAATGTATTACCATTAAGGTTACGGTGTCACGAAAATCAGCTATTTTCCCGGTTGCTTGAACAAAACCGCAGCCTGATCACAGAAGCGTTTGCCAATCAGCAGCTTGCATTTGACCAGCTTGCCGAGGCGGTCGGTTATCAGAAACAACCCGGCAGACACGCCCTGTTTGATGTGCAGATTATTTTGCAGAACAATCCGCAGTTGCAACTGGATTTCGGCAATACATGGCTGACGATGCATCAGGAAGAAACGGTCAGTGCCAAATTTGATCTGAATATCATGTTTAGTAATGACGATGATATTGAGTTGCAACTGGAATACGCAACTGCACTGTTTGAGCCGGTAACCACCCGGTCGATGATGGCAGATATCGTGACGATCGCGCACAGCATTACGCAGCAGCAGGGAATTCAGACGCAGACGGTTGAAGAGGTTCTGGCATCCTGTCCGGCTAACGATGTGGTTCAACACATCAAAACGGTGACAACGTCACAGGATGAGATGTCACTGATTCATAATCAGATTGAAGAAGAGGATTGGTAAATGTGCGGCATCGCAGGAATCTATTCGCCGGCTGCTATTCAGTCGCCGGAACAAAAAATAAGCCCGGACAGTCACATTCATCTGTCACTGTTACACACCATGGCGGAAACGATCAGGCATCGTGGTCCGGATGAGGATGGGTTTTATTGTGGTGACGGCATCGGGCTGGCATTTCGCCGTTTATCGATTGTCGATATCCGGCATGGACAGCAGCCCGTCGTTAATCATGATGATAGTGTCATTGCGGTCGTTAATGGGGAAATTTATAACCATGAAGCATTGAGAGAACAGCTGACAAGCAAAGGGATTACACTTCAAAACCGTTGTGATGTCGCGGTGATTCCTCACCTTTACGAACTGTATGGAGATGACTTTGTCAGCCAGCTCAAAGGGCAGTTTGCTATCGCACTTTATGACCGTCAGGCACACAAACTATTGCTGGCCAGAGATGGTGCAGGAATTGCGCCGCTGTTCTGGACCCGTCAGAACGGACAAATTCTGTTTGGTTCAGAAATCAGAGCGTTATTGTGTGTACCGGGTGTGAAAAAGCAGGTCAACATGACGGCGGTGGATCAATTGCTGACGTTTCCTGGCAGCGTCAGTCCACAGACTTTTTTCGATAACATTTTCAGCCTCCGGCCGGGTCACTGTCTGATCTTTCATCCACAAGGCTGTGAAGAGAAGTGTTTCCGGGATCTGAATTATCCGGCATCGTTTCACGATCAGCCTTTCACTGAAACTGCGACAGAAAAATGTATCAATCAGCTGGATACCCGATTGTGTGAAGCGGTAGAGCGCCGGCTGCAAGGTGATGTACCGGTTGGATTATATCTCTCTGGCGGGCTGGACAGTTCTCTGATTGCTGCAATTGTCAAAGAGGTATCGCCTCACAGGGTACGTGATAGTTTTTCTATCACATTTCCTTCAGATGCGCTTGATGAAAGCCGTTATCAGCAGATGATGGTGAATCATCTGGGAACCCGGCATCATTCGTTTGAATTCAGGCCGGAACATCTTGCCGGACATTTGCATCAGATCGTTAACCGGGCAGAAGCCCCGCTACGAGAATCTTACAATGCCTGCTCGCTGGTTCTTTCTGGTCTGGTCAGAGCGGAAGGGATTAAAGCGGTTGTCAGCGGTGAAGGTGCTGATGAATTATTTGCCGGCTATGTTGGCTATCGTTTACAAGATCTGCGTTTACAAGACCCGAGTTTGCAGGAAGCTCATCAACAGGGACGCCATCAGGGACAGGCAGATACGCTGGAAGAGATGCTGGAAAATGAACTCAGGCAGAAGCTCTGGGGTGATTCAAATCTGTTTTATGAGAAAAACTACTATGCGCACCGGGAGCAGAAAGTTTGCCTCTACAGCGAAGCCGTTCAACAGCAGCATTCGCAGTTTGACTGCCTGCAGTATCCTTTGGTCGATACCCGTAAACTCAAAGACCGTCATCCGGTACATCAGCGCTCTTACCTTGATTTTAAACTCAGAATTGCTGATCACCTGCTGGCTGACCATGGCGACCGGGTCGCGTTTGCTCACTCGGTTGAAGGCCGGTATCCGTTTCTGGATGAAGATCTGATTGATGAAGTTACCCGGATTCCGCCTCAATGGCTGACACATCAGGGCGAAGAAAAATATTTACTCAAACAGCTGGCCCGGCGCTATTTGCCCGAGGCCATTATCCAGCGGCAAAAATTCAGCTTTGTCGCGCCTTCCAGTGCGTACCTGCTGCGGGATTATCCGGAGTTGACCGGCGATATTCTGGCGCCGGATCGTATCCGGCGTCAGGGATACTTTGACCCGGACACAGTGGAATACCTGCGCCAAAGCTACTTACAGCCCGATCATCATTTAAATCAGACATTTGAAGATGATTTACTGATGATTGTGCTGACTTTCGGTATCTGGCTCGATGAATTCGGACTGCCGGATTACTGCGCCTGACAGGGAAAAATGATCTGACCGGGATCAGATCAGAACACGGGCAACCAGAGAAGCTGTCGGTTTGTCACCGGACGATTACAGCAATATTTGATGGCAACAATATTTGATCACAGCAATATTCGATTAAAACAACTTTCGATTACAACAATACTCTGGGGAAACGTCATGTCACGTCATGCTTATTTTGAACAGTTTGAAGATCAGGTGGTTCACCATCCTGAACATATTGCGCTCAACACCGGAACACATCAGTTGACTTACCGTCAGTTAAACCGCTGGAGCAATATGATTGCCCGGCAGCTTTCAGCGCCTCAGCTCTCTTTTCATACCGGTATTATGATTGAGAGTGAAGCGGCTTATGTGGCGGCAATGCTTGCCTGCGGTAAAGCAGGGAAGTGTTTTGTTCCGCTCGATACCCGCCTGCCGGAAGAGCGTCTGAGCTATTTGCTGGAGAAAGCACAGATTAATACCGTGCTGTATACCCGCAATAAAGCGGATTTACCCGCCGGGCATCCGGACCTGTTCACGATTGATGTCAGATTTGATGAGACGCAATGTCAGCAGGCTGAGTATGATAACAATCCGGGAATTACGGTTCAGGGAGCCGATCCTTGCTATATCATGTTTACCTCTGGATCAACCGGTCTGCCGAAGGCTGTGGTCGGGCAGCACAAAGGGCTGGCCCATTTCCTCAGTTGGGAAAGAGAGACTTTTGCCTTCACTCAGGACGACGTTTGTTCCTGGCTGGCACCGGTCACCTTCGATGTCAGTCTGCGGGATATTCTGTTACCACTGACTGCCGGGGGCACGCTGGCAGTGCCGACAGAAGCAATCCGGCGGCAGGTACACCGGTTACTTCACTGGCTGGCAGAAGCCGGTGTCACGCATATGCATTGTGTGCCTTCGGTGTTCAGGCTCATGACTGAAGCACTGCAACAGTCACAAATACCGGCAGAACAGACACAAAAGTTACCCGCCCTGAAACGCGTTTTACTGGCCGGTGAGCCGCTGTATTATCAGGATGTTTCTGCCTGGCGGGCGGCCGGTGGTGCGCATATTTCTCTGGTCAACCTCTATGGCCCGACGGAAACCACGCTGGCGAAAGTATTCCATGTGATTGATCGGGATGAAACCGGAGAAGGAATGGTTCCCATCGGGCAACCTTTACCGCAAACGAATGTGCTGATTATCAGCGGGCAACAGTTATGTCCGCCCGGCACTATTGGTGAAATTTACATCCGCACACCTTATCGCAGCCTGGGATACTTACAGGATCAGGCCACCACCGATGCTGTATTTGTGCAAAATCCTCTGCAGGATGATCAGCGTGATATCTTATATAAAACCGGTGATCTGGGGCGTTATCTCAATGACGACGATATCATGTGCCTGGGGCGGCTGGATAATCAGGTGAAGGTGAACGGTATCCGGATTGAACTGGGAGAGGTTGAAGCAGCCTGCCGTGATATTGACGGCATACATCAGGTGGCAGTGAAAGCCATCGAAAAAAATCATCAGAAAACGCTTTGCTGTTATTACAACTGCAAAGAGACTCTGGCGGAAACACTGACGGCAGCGGAGATTCGTCAGGCGTTATCGACCCGGATCGGTGAGGCACTGATCCCGGCACACTTTGTTCATCTGCCTCAGTTCCCGACACTGATCAATGGCAAAATTAACCGTAAGGCTCTGCCGGAGCCCGAAGCAATGCTGTATGCCTGTCAGGATGTTGTTGCACCGCAGACACCGGTTGAAGAAAAGCTGGCTCAGATCTGGGCCGGGATTTTGGGATTGAAAACCGTCTGTGTTGCGACTGAGTTTTTTGATCTGGGTGGTGACTCCTTCAAAATGATGCGGGTTTTGTCAGCAATTTACAAAGAATTCGGTCAGGAAGTCAGTATCAAACAGTGGCTGGCTGATTCACGGATTCAGTCTGTTGCGACATATTTATCACAGCAGGAGCAACACACATATCTCACCATTCCCTGTGCACCCGTACAGGATGCTTATCCGGTGACGGCAGCGCAGGAAAGACTGTGGACGCTGCATAAAATGTATCCGGGCATTCATGTGTATAACCTGCCTGAAGAGTATCTGGTCGAGGGAGAGATTGATATTCCTGCTCTCAATCAGGCGTGTCAGCAACTGATTCAACGTCATGAATCGCTCCGGACCGTCTTTTTCGAAAAAGAGGGCAAAGTCTGGCAGAAAATACAGCCACAAACGACCTTTCAGGTTGGACAGCAGACGTATGATCAATTGAGCGACACTGTGATTCAGCAGCTCTGCGATGAAAACCAGCATCTGAGCTTTAACTTACAACAGGGGCCATTAATCCGGATGGATGTCTGCCGCTGTCAGCAAACCGGCAAACAGCTTTTCCTGTTTAACATCCATCATATGATTTGTGATGGCTGGTCTCTGACGAATTTCATCAAAGAGCTGGCAGATGCATATCAGTCATACAGACAAGACGCTGTTGCAAATCAGTCCATGTCGAATCAACCCATATTGAATCCACTCAAGACAGAAGCCCCCCTGCGCCTGCAGTTTAAAGATTATGTCATCTGGCAGCAGCAACAGATGCAGTCAGTCTCCGGGCAGGAGAGCCGCACATGGTGGCTGAATCATCTGGCCGGACCTTTACCGGTGCTGGAACTCCCGCGGGATTATCCGCGCCCGGCCATGCGGACATTCAACGGGAAAACCCAGCGGGTTGCGTTGTCATCATTATTGAGTGAGGGGCTGAACCAGCTGGCAAAACAACACAAAGTCAGCTTGTTCACTGTGCTGATGTTGACCGTCAGAACCCTGATGTATCGCTACACCGGCCAGAAAGATGTGGTGATTGGTTCACCGGTTGCAGGCCGGTTGCACCCGGAACTGAATGAACAGATTGGCTACTACGTCAATACACTGGCACTGCGACAAGCACTTGACCCGCTCGCGCCGGTTGGCAGGGCGATTGAAGAGACGTCAGCCTGTATCAATGAAGCACTGGCACACCAGCATTATCCTTATGAAGCGTTGATTGAAGATCTGGATATTGCCGGTGATATTTCCCGTGCCGCAGTATTTGATGTCATGTTAGTGATGCAAAACTTTGACGTTGCCGCGCTCCGGCTGGGAGACACCGCGCTGATCCCGGTCGAAAAGAGCAGCCAGTGGGATATCAGCCGGTGTGATTTACTGTTTCATGTTCAGGAAGATGAGCACGGGCTATTGCTGGATATTAACTACAACAGTGATATTTTCTCACCGGACCGCATCCGGCGCTGCGGAGAACACTTTACTCAGTTGATTACAGGGATGATCAACCATACCGGACAGACACTCAGCAGTCTGAATATTTTGCCGCCAGATGAGCAGAAGCAGCTCCGGCAATGGAGCAAGGGGCCGGTGATACCGCGCCAGTCTCACACGATTCCGTCGCTGTTTACACAAACCTGCCAGCGCTTTCCATCAGCAATCGCGCTGAGCGATGGCTGTGACGAAATAACTTATCAGCAATTATTGTCCGCAGCCCGGAGCCAGGCAAGAGCGCTGCTGGCGAACGGATGTCAGCCCGGTGAAATCATTGGCGTCGCCTATAACAGACATCCAGCCAGTGTTGTGGCGATGCTGGCTACCCTGATGGCGGGTGGTGTTTATATGCCGCTGGATATCGCTCTGCCACAGGCGCGAATCCGTTCTCAGCTCGAACAGAGTGGTTGTTGTAAAGTCATCTGTGCACAAGCTGCCTTCAGTGCGTTACTCCCGCCTGAAATACGCTGCTTTTCTCCGGAAGAATTATGCGCAACATCATCACAAGGGGCCACAAATAGTGACAATGTCACCTCATCTGTTGTTTTACCAGACATCGCTCCTCAGGCGCCGGCTTACCTGATTTACACTTCGGGCTCTACCGGCACACCCAAAGGCGTCCTGCTTGAACATCGTGGTTTTGTTAACATGTCTCTGGCCCAGATTGAGATATTTCAGATACATCCGGAAAGCCGGGTGCTGCAGTTTGCCGCGCTATCATTTGATGCATCGCTGGCGAATATTTTTATGGCACTGTTCAGCGGGGCACGGCTGATTCTGATCGATCAACAAACCATTGAACAGCCGCAACGCTTTCTGCAATATCTCAGTGAACAACAGATCACGACCGTAACGCTGCCTCCGGCTTATCTCAAGGCGCTGAATCAGCCGGATTTATCGGGGCTGCAAACATTGATTACGGCCGGAGAAGCAGCAGATGCGAAAGATATGTTGCATTACAGCCGGTCAATGAACGTATTCAATGCTTACGGCCCGACGGAAATTTCAGTGTGTGCCAGCATTGCTGCGATGTCTGAACAACAAATTAACCCGGATGCCGTTGTTTCACTCGGCAACCCAGTGGCGAATACAGAAATGTGGATTGTCACTGACGATCACTGCCTGGCCCCGGTGGGTGTACCGGGAGAAATCTGGATTGCCGGAGAAGGGCTGGCAAGAGGTTATGTCAATGATGCGCAGGCCACTGAAATGGCTTTTGTCGATGTGCCCGAATCTCTGCGATTATTCACCGATCAAACCCGGATGTATAAAACCGGCGATTTGGCATGCCGGGACCGGGAAGGGCGCTTAATCTATGCGGGGCGTAACGATCATCAGGTGAAAATCAATGCGTTCCGGATTGATACCAGCGAAGTTGAAAACCATCTGCTGGCACATCATGAGATTGCTGCGGCTCATGTGGCTGGTTATCAGGCGGGTGAGCAAACCAAACTGGCAGCATGGGTGATTTTGGAGCAGCAACCGGAACTGTGGCCTTCAGTGGCTGAGTTTTATGTTTATGACGATGTGTTGTACGGCGCGATGGCGAATGATGAAGCCCGGAATGCGGTGTATTCCGCTGCATTTCGTCGTTATCTGAAAGATAAAGTGGTCCTGGAAATCGGACCGGGCTCGGAAGCCATTCTATCCCGTCTGGCCGTGCAGGCCGGCGCAAAAAAAGTGTATGCCATTGAGTTACTGGAAGAAACCTACCGTAAAGCGACCGAAAAAGTGAAGTCACTGGGGCTGGAAGAAAAAATAGAAATCATCCATGCCGATATCCGGCAGGCTGTGTTACCCGAACCGGCAGACTGGTGTATTTCTGAAATTATCGGCGGTATTGGTGGCTCAGAGGGCGCCGCAAAGCTGATCAACAGTTGCCGGCATTTACTCAAAGATCCATCTCATATGTTGCCGATGCGAACCCTGACATCGCTTGCAGCCGTATCTCTGGATCACGATATGTTATATGCAGGATTTTCGCCGATTGCATCTCATTATATAACGCAGATTTTTGAATCGAACGGGCAGCCGTTTGATTTACGCCTTTGTATCAAAAACTTACCGCAGCAGGCTGTTATCAGTGATTATGGCGTGTTCGAAGATCTGGATTACACACAGCCGGTTCCGCCGGAAGCAACGCACGAAACCCGGCTTTCGATCACTCAGGCGGCCCCGTTGTCCGGTTTAATCTGCTGGCTGCAGTTATACGTTGATCAGGACAATTATCTGGATTCACTCTTCGCGGATAAAAGCTGGCTGCCAGTGTACATTCCGCTCTTTGACGGGCAAACGAAAACAGTCGCACCTGGCGATGAACTGATTTTACAGATCGAACGACGGCTTTGCGATAACGGATTGAATCCGGATTTTTACATCACGGGTCAGTTGCAGCAATCAAATGGAGAAAGCACGGCAATAGACTGTCACTCGTTACATCAAAGTCATCATTTCCGGGACAGTGAGTTTTACCGGCGGGTCTTTCCTGAGCATCAAACCGGTGTGATTTTGGAAAAACCAGCGCTGCAGGCAACCAGTATCCAGGAATATCTGATTGACCGTCTGCCGCATTATTCGGTACCTCATCTGATCAATCTGGTTGATTCTTTTCCGTTGACGGTCAATGGCAAAGTCGATCAAAGCCGCTTACCGCTTCCGGAAACCACGGGCTCAGAACCCGTGCCACTTTCCGGCACAATGGAGCAGGAAATCGCCCGGATATGGCAACAGGTGCTGTCTGTCTCACAGATCAGTGCCGAAGATAATTTCTTTGCGCTGGGCGGTGACTCTATCAGTGCAATCCGGGTTGTCGCAGGTTTATCAGAGGTGAATATCAGTCTGGACACCCGGGATATATTCCTCAATCCGACAATTGCACAACTGGCATTGGTTGCGGATAAGCACAGAAGTGAAACCATCGATCAGGGTATAGTTTCGGGCACATTCCCGCTCAGTCCGGTACAGCGCTGGGCTTTCTCAACATTTGGTGATCAGGCGTTCTGGTTTAATCAAAACTGTATGTTGCACGCGGCCGGACGTCTGAACGAAAACAGCCTGACACAGGCATTCACGCACCTGCTGGCGCACCATGACTTATTAAGAGCACAGATTCATCGTCATAATGATGCGTATGTTTGCCATATCGGTGGAGAGGTTGTATTCCGGCTTGAAACTTCAGATCAACGGAAGGTAACTGAGATCGATGAGATGGATACAGCGTGCTTCAATCAGTGGCAATCCGGATTTTGTTCAGAGCAACCCCTGTTCCGGGTGATTCTTATCCATCTGAAAGAACACGATGTATTACTGATGCTTGCCAGCCATCTGATCATTGATACGGTTTCATGGCGGATTATTCTGACAGACTTAACGACGCTGCTGACCGATGCTCACGCACAGTTACCATCAAAAACAAAATTGCCATCAAAAACAGACTCATACGGCCGTTGGAGCCAACATGTGATGCAATTAAAATCTGATTCATCGGTCATGCACCAGTTACATCATGACCACTGGAAATCACTGGCGGAACTATCACATACAACAAGCACGCATCATTGCGGCAGAACTGCCGGAACCAGCCGGAGTCATACCTTCTGCATCGATAATACGCTAGTGGCGGCTTTAACAGAACAATTGGCCCAGACACCTTATCAGACAGAGCATGTATATCTGACAGCACTTGGACGGGCTTTGCAGTCGCTGACAGGTCATCAGGAACATCTGATCACAATGGAAGGGCATGGCCGCAGCGGTCTCCCAGCCGACAAAGTCAGGCTGAACATCAGCCGGACCGTCGGCTGGTTTACCTGCTTCTATCCATTCAGGCTGAAAAATCAGCCGGACGATGCAGCAACATTGCAGCAATTAGCGGCAGAAGCCGGAGAAATCACGGAACCAGGTCTGGCTTATATGTTATGCCGTTGGGCTGAGAATGACGCGCAGTATCAGTTCACGCCTCAGGTAAGTTTTAATTATCTGGGCGATTTTTCACAGCATCAGTCATCTGCATCAGCAGATCTCAGGCTGGATCTCGATGTTCCGGGGCTGGCACAGCATCCGGATATGCCGTGCGAACATGAACTGGACTGGCTGATGTTAAGGGAAGCAGCCGGATTGATGGTCACTATCAGCTGCGGACAACAATATAGTGATGAGCAAATTCAGCAAATGGTCAGCCTCTTTAAAGATAGTCTGATAAAGCTGACTGAATATCTGACCTGTTATCATGAGTCTCACTCTGAAACTTCGTCATTTGATATCGATATCACCAATGAAGAGCTGGATTCGATATTTGATTAAAAACTGAGATGATCTGTCACGTCCTGTCACATGACGTTCTCATAACAGAGGCTTGTCTGGTTCGATCAGGCAAGCTTTTTCTTATAATTAAGATATTCTTATATTTAAGATTTTCTTATAGTTGAGATAGCGCCCGCAGGTTGATCAAGATAGCTGTTATATTAAATCATGTTTCTATAAAATGGTCGTTTTCATCGCATGATCAGAAAAGCAGGATGAAGTACATGGGGCAAGCCTTTGAAGTGAAGGAGCAGCAGGATAAGATAAATAACCACTATTTCCGCAGTAAATGGAAGTTCATCCTGTTTGGTTTTATCTATGTACTTTCGTGCATTTCATTTGTTTTTTATCTTTATGGTCAGGCAAAAAAGTCAATTGATGAAGAAATTAACAGCCGTCTCTATAGTGGCGCTTTACTGACAGTCGCTGCGCTGGGTGATCATTATCATGATCATCTGAAAAGTAAACACGACAAAACAGAAGCACAAGACTGGAATACGATTCAGAATCTGACCCGTTTCAGCCGTCAACTGAATTTAACTTATTTATATACCGTTATAGAAAGGAACGGAGAAGCTATTCTTATTTCTTCCAGTGCGACAGAAGAAGAGCTGAAAGAAAATAATTACGTGCGCTTTTTTGACCCATATCCAGATGCCAGTCAGGCGTTATTAACTGCTTTACGGGAAAAACGGGTTATCTGGACAGATTATAGTGATCACTGGGGTGATTTCCGGGCTGTGTTTGTTCCGGAGCGTTCAGCTGATGGCACAACTTATATTGCCGGTGCTGAAGTTTCAATGGAAGATTACTATGAGCATTTATATAACCAGATCATCCACTTTGCCGGATTTTCCATTTTCTTATTTGTTGATTTCAGTATGTTTGTTGCAGTGTATTTCTCATATATCCGCAACCGGTATACTCAGGCTCAGGCTCATGCAGAGATGCTTCAGAAAGCAACACAAGCTGCCGAAGAAGCCAATCTGGCAAAAAGCCGGTTTGTCGCCGTCATGAGTCATGAGTTACGCACACCACTAAATGGTGTGATCGGAGCAACAGAATTGCTTTCAGAAACATCTCTGGACTCTTCTCAGCAAATGTACCTGCATATTATCAGCTCCAGCAGCCTTTCTCTTTTGTCCATGGCAAATAATGTGCTTGATCTGTCAAAGATAGAATCAGAGCAGGAGACTTTAGAATGCCATGATTTTGCCTTAGAACCATTTATTCAGTCGATACTCGGTTTAATCAGGCCCCAGCTAAATTCACCGGATATTGTCCTTGACTATTATTTGGCGGAGACTGTTCCCGGGTATATCAACGCAGATCCAGAAAAATTACGCAGAATACTGATCAATTTATTAGGTAATGCAGCAAAATTTACTGATAAAGGACATATCCGTTTAACTGTATTACAGCAGGTCTCGGAGTTACCGGCACTGAATTTAAGATTTGAAGTATCAGATACAGGTATCGGAATTGCGCCGGAATACCGGGATCAACTGTTTAAGCCATTTCACCAAATACGAAACCATCATCAAAATAAATCCGCCGGAAGCGGGCTCGGTTTATCAATCAGCCTGCAGCTGATTCAAATGATGGGTGGATCTATCGATTTGAACAGCAAAGTTGATGAAGGGACAACTTTTTTCTTTGATATTCAATGTCAGGTGGCCACTCAGGCTCCTGTTGAAGACTCTGAAAGTCAGATTCATGGAACAGGAGTCAATTCAATACTTTCCAAAAGCCTGAGGGTATTGGTCGTCGATGATAGTGATGTCAATTTGTCACTGGCTAAAATCATGCTTGAACATCAGGGGCATGAGGTTGAAATACAACGGGGAGAAGAAGATATGGATACTATTCTTCAGTCCGTTTATCAAAATCAATATGATGTGATTTTAATGGATATTCACATGGGCAGACTCAATGGCATTGATCTGACAAGAGAGATCCGGCAGATGAATGGAATAAAACAGCCTTATATCATCGCTTACACAGCCAATGCTTATACCAGTGATATTGAGAAGTACCGGAAATCCGGTATGAATGACATCCTGATTAAACCGGTTCTGCAAAAGGATATCAAAAAGGTATTATCCAGAGCCAAACATCGTATTTCCGGATAACATATTGATTAACAGAACTTATATATAAAAATAGTTATATATGAAATATGGCTGGATAATATTTATTGAATATAGAACTATGGTATGCTTCCGGGCACCGGTTTTTCTCTCGCTGTAGGAATGAAAAATTATGAAGTATCGTTATCAGAGCCTCCCTTTAAAAAAAACTTTATCCGGATATACATTAATTCCATTACTCTTCAGTATGTTACTCATCAGCCCTTATGGATTTACGAAAGAAATGAAAGAGAAAAGTATACAGTACAGCCATATATTAGAATTGAGTCACCCGATTAAAGAGTCAATACCTCTGTGGCCAGGAGATCCTGAAGTTTCATTCAAATCCGTCGCAACCATGAGCAAAGATGGTTATTACCTGAGGCAGTTTACAATTGGCGAACATAGTGCAACCCATATGAACGCCCCAAATAGTTTTGTTGATAACGGGCAGGGAATTGATAGCTTTCCGGCTTCTTCTTTGGTACTTCCGGCCATTGTCATCAATGTGAAGGCTGCCGTAAAAAACAATCCGGACTATATTATTTCGATGAAAGATATTCAGTCCTGGGAAAAAAGTGAACGGACAAATACCAGCCGAAACATTAGTTTTTTTTAATACGGGTTGGGGAGACTACTGGAGCACTCCGGAGAAGTTTATTAATCAGGATAAACAGGGTGTTTTACATTTCCCTGGAATCAGCGGAGAAGTCACCGGTTTTTTAATCTCTCAGAGACAAATTGGTGGATTAGGGATTGATACTCACGGGCTGGACCCAAGCCAGAGCGAGATATACCAAACGAACACATTACTGGCCACTCATCACAAAATCGCTCTTGAATGTGTTGCAAATCTGGATCAAATGCCTGTAAAAGGCGCTACGATAGCCATTGGTTTATTGCGGCTGAATCAAGGATCCGGAGCACCGGTATCCATCACAGCATTTATACCAGAATAAAATGAAAGCCTTACTGCATCATTGTTGTAAGGCTTTCATTTCTTAAAGTCTTATTTATTTCTGAACCACATTGCCCGGATATAGTTGTGTTTTGTCCAGTGAGTCATAAAAATGACTGCACTGACATGAATCACAACCGCGGCCATTGTCAGGTTTGCTGCAGTTTCATGGACGTCTTCAAGCCAGGATTCACCCCAGAATACATCCCACTGTGTTGCCCATCCGGACAAACCTGTCAGTAATAACCCAGACCAAAGCACCCAGACCATTATTGCCCCGGCTGGATTGTGTCCCTCATGCCGGTCTTCTTTGGTTTTAAATACTTCAGACAAATGTTCAAGTGCACCACTCACCGAAGGTTTAAAAGCAGATAACCGGGCAGGGGATTTGACAATCAGCCCCCACAGCAAACGTAAGCTGACAGTCACGATCACCGTATATCCAACCCATCGATGGGTTAAGCCGCCTTCTTCAGTCAATAAAAAGTTCGCAAAAAACGAAACAGCAACGATCCAGTGAGTCAGTCTGACAAATAGGTCCCAACGGTAATGTTTAGACATATCATTCCTCTTTAACTTTGCTCATATCAACCGGATTAAAATAGATTTCTACCCGTTCTCCGGTTTTGTCATAACCATAAAGTTCATAACATTGTGTATGTGTTCTTTTGAATACTTTAATTTTATACCCCATATCCAAAACTTGCTGCTTGGCTTTTTCGAAAGGAATCCAGTTATTTTCAGGTGCGGTTGTACATTGCGGATCCGCAAATACTGCGCCAGAGACCAAAGTAAATGACAACAGAAAACCACGGGTGATCAGAGACGTTGTTTTGTTAAGCTTCATGATATATTCCTTAATGGCTGTATAAATTACGGTTTCAGTATTACGGCACAAACTTAAGGAAAACTTAAGAGGAAGAGAATCGCTGAATAAAATTCCTTTAACTGATTGAATGAATACAGCTTATAAACTTGTGGGCGAGTTGTTTGTGGGTTGCTTTGGATCATTATATATTTAACATAACGTATAGAATCACGACTATTTAAGTTAAACAAAAAACCTCTGAAATCAGAGGCTTATCATTGAATATACATTTCTTATTTTGAGAAGGTCAGGAGGCCATTAGCTTTAACAAGGCTGCTTTCGCTTTTTCATTTTTTTGCTTCTCAACTATATTAGACAAGATAATAACGTCTTCGTCTATTTCTAAAATTCTTGCTATCTTTGTCGCTGTTTCCTCGCTCATAACCTTACCATTTCGCCACCTTGATACAGCCTGATGAGAAACATTCAGAAATTTTGCAACGGCATAATCGCTATGCAAGTCAGCTTCTGCTTTTAGCATGTCCAAAAGTTCAAGACTAGTGATCATATTTGCCTCCTAAAGCCAAGGATAAACTAGGACATGGAGCAGTGCACTACGCTATCAAGTGATTGCGTATGCAAAGTAAGTCAAATAACATCAATTCCGTGTTAGCTCTCTTCTCCGGATTGCAACTCTGAAACCGGGAACCATCCGAAGTCGAATCAGTGCCGGGGAAGAGAGCGCCTTCTTGGAAGGCAACACAAGGCATTGAACACAAGGAACTAAGCGCATGGTTAATAAGCGAAAATTACACGATTCTGTAAATTGTGATATCCCTCAAGAAAAGGAAGCATTTAAAAATGCTTACCGCATCATAAAAACGATCTACAAACCAGCTCTGAAGCTCGATCCAAATCAGTTTGATGACTTTAATCATGCTGTGACCTCAGTTCTTGAACACATGCCATTCAAACACTTTGACTTCTTTGAAGCGGCTATAAAAGCATTTGAAGCAAGAGAAGACATCTATCATTCGACATCCAGACTTGAGCATTACCTGAGTCAACATGCGATCCGTGAATTGCAGGAAGAACTATCAGCATGAGCCTAATCAACCAGACCGGCAAACAACGTTCAGACCGCCCCTTGGCGGCGCTGAATCGTGCTGTTCTGGAAAAGGTGGCTCAGTGTCCGTCTTCTTCATCAGCATTCACTACTGATAACGGCAGGGCGACCCGGCAATCATTTGTCCGTGACATCTGCAAAGTGATGACTGTGCTTGTCAATGAGATGTGCTTTCGTTCAAACAAAGTTGGTGTCGCAACGGTACACGGCTTTTCACTCAGAACGTGGGGATTCATTGCCGAAGCGGCAGGGCTTCCGGTCTGGCGCGTGAAGCAATGCGCAAAGTATGCCTTTATCAAAGGCTGGATCACCTCAAAACAGCCCAGAGAACGTTACACCGGGAAAGAAAACCGCGATCAATGGCGGGGACTGGCATCTATCAAGCGTGTCACCGTCGAATACTTTATTGATTTAGGCATTTACGAACAGTATTTAGAAGCCCGGCAAGCCTCAAAATCATGGCTTGAGCTGCTCGCTAAGCGCCTGAATCGTCCTGTGAAATATATTCAGACCCCAATCACTTTATTACGCCGACGCCGCAAAGAAGCGCGTCAGGCCGCATCAGAACCCATTCATACCTAGCCTTACTGACGTTGTTTTTCCCCTTCACTGGGGCTTTTTTTGTACCTGTCATTTTTTATTGTTCACTTTATAAGCAAACGTAAACCGGGAAGCGGAAGTTTAGATCCTTTATCCACAATGCAGATCTATTTTGCTGTTCATTATTTGCCCGTTTTTTTTATCCACATGTGGATAAGCCTATGTATAGGTAACTAAAACTACTCCCGGTTGACCGGCCCGGTTCACAGCCCCTGTAACATGCACTCATAGTCTAAAGACTAGAATAGATACCCTTAAGGGTATAAAGAGTTTTATTTCCTTATCCCCGGAAAACCGGGGATAAAAATACCTCCCATTAAATCGCCTTGGACAACTTGCCTATCAACACTGCATCAGGCGATTTAACGGGCCCCGGAACGAGACTCTTTCAACACAGTCGATCAGCTTCATCATGCGCTTGAGTGACAGGGGCCGTTTCTGTCGCTTCGCGACGGGCTTAGCAGGAGAGAGGGCGGAAATTTTGACATTTAATATGCACAAATATACAGTGTGCGTGACTTTGGATGCGTTCTTATTCATAGGTATCAAATGAATATGAGCCAACAAAAAATATCTTCTTCACTTCACGAACAGTTCACGAACAATCTGAACGATATCATCACCACCCGGAACCAGCTTGAAGCTGAATCCCCGGACTGGTCAAAAGTTTCCGTCTATAAGCTTGTTAGCGTGGTCAAAGACTTTGCTGTCACGCACTTCAAAAGTGCAAACCGGATCTTTGATCGCTTGATTGATCTGCTTCGCAATCATCAGGAGCAAATCAACGAGCTGAACCGCAAGTTCTCTTTGCTTGAGGAGTCTCGCCAGCATGGATAAAGACGACAAAGAAATCCTCGGGTATGTCAAATGTACTGCACCGGGGTGCTCCCGGCCAATGGCCGTCAGGTCTTGTGCCGGGAAACGTGCCGGATTTCTGATAGGTCGCTGTGAGAACTGCGGAACAGAGCAACGCAGCACCAAACAGGTTCAGGACTATTTAAGCGGCTACAAGCCACTTGAGGAACTTGATAAAGTGCCTGAAAAAACTATCCCTGAGCCGTCATCCCCGGAAAAAGCTGTCAAAGGTGAGTTAATCCGCACTGGTGAGCCTGAATCAGGTCATTCTGATATGGGTAAATGTGTTATCGCGGGCGGGTTATTGGGCAGTATCTTAGGCGGCTTATTCCGGCTTGCTTTTTAACCAGTGGAGAAAAACCATGAGTGAAGAAACAGATTTAGTGCCTGAGACTGAACAGGCCAGTGAAACAGAAACGCACTCTGATGCGGATAAACAAAGTTTTGTCGCGGAGATTAATCAGGAATTTGATCCTGATGCTGCGGCAGAAGAAGCCCAAAAAGCGGCAGAGGCCAAAGCACAGGCGGAAGATGATGAATTGACAGAGGAATCTGCTGAATTTGCTGCCATGATTGCCGTTGGCGGACTGGAAAAAGGGATTCAGACCCTGTTGGATAAACGACTTGAGATTGGTCAGGAAAATGCGGAAGCACTGACGAAGTACGCCGCGCCGCTCATCCTCAAGTATGGTAATGAAGTTCCGCCATGGCTGGCCAAAGTCATGAAATTCAAAGATGAAGCCATGCTTAGCTTGACCCTGATGACGGTAGGCCTTTCTGTGGCCCGTCAGTACCGGAGTAATAAAATTGCTGACCGGATTGCACTTCAAGCCCAACAGGAAGCACAGGTTGAAGTAGTCCCGGCGTGATGTATCTCACATTTATATGGTATCCAAGCCATATAAGTATTAGGCATTGAAGCCATATAAAGACATATCAATAGAACCGCCCGATGTGGGCGGTTTTTTTATTGAGGTGGCATTATGGAGCCAATTAATAACAACAACAGACTCAGCAACAATCATGCATACGTGGTCGGGATGTCCGGGTCCGGGAAATCATCACTGGCAAAGAAATTACTGATAAAGCCGACTGACCAAGTGGCTATCTACGACCCCAAACGGGAGTATGACGGTCTGTTACAGGGTCGCAAAATTCGGGTTTATACCCATCCGGGGGAGTTTGCGCGGGCAATGCTGGCCGGACGCGAAACCGGGCAGGGGTTTAAAATCGCCTACCGGCCTGAAGAATCCGGCCCGGATGACTTTGATCTGTTCTGTAAAGTTATCTGGGGGTGTGGCAACGGCAAACATATCAAACCACTCAAAGTGATATGCGAGGAAGTGGCGGAGAACTCAAAAGGGGCCGGGAAAGCAACCGGCTATCACGGTAAATTATTACGTCTGGGACGCTCTTACAATATCCATACAATTAACCTGTTTCAGCGCGGGCAGGAAGTCAGCAAGACGATTATTGATAATTGTGAGTATGGCTACATCATGTTGACCAAAACACCCAAGGGACGCCGGTATCTTGAAGATTTGACCGGTATCAGCGAAACACAACAGTCACAGCTCAAACAATTTGAGTATTTTAAGCAGTCCGGTATCACGGTTGAAAGGGGTAAAATCCGCTGGTAAACCGGTTTTTTTGAGAGGTAAATCACACTTAAGCCATATTGAAGCCATATCCGTATTAGGCATTCAAGCCGTTTCTCCCTGTATCAATAAAGCCGTCCAACATCGGACGGTTTTTTATTGAGGTAGAAATGAAACTTACAGGAAAAAATATTGCCATTGTTGGCATCATTGCTGCGGTTGTAGCGGCTGGCGTAGTCTGGGCATCGAACAACGTTGATGCAGTCGAAGACGTGATCGGAGACTAACACCATGAATTCAGTGATGAAAATGAACTCATTTACCGGTGTGGGCTATGGTGAAAAGGCCACTCTGACCGTACCAACCGGGCCAACCTATGAAGAGATCTTCTTAGAAACAAACCTCACCCCGGAACAGCTTAAACGGGTCTCAGTGACGCTCAACGGTGATGAAATCATTGTACTTGATGGAAAACTGATGAAAGCACTGGAAGCCTATAAAGGCATGCCAAGCAGTCCCGGCTTTTATCATATCCCGCTGGCGGATATTTCAGCCAAGACTAAAAACGGAATGCGGTACTCGGCACTGGTGACTGAACAGGGGGACAACATCATTCTTGAAGTTGAAATCGCTTCCAGCTCAGATGATAACGCGCCGGGAATTATGCTCAAGGGTCATGCGAGCGTTTCACCAGAGCAACCGATGCGGGTTGTGGTACCGCAAATCAAAAGACAAACCATGCAGGCCAGCTCTACAGAAAATGAATTTCTGAATCTGGTATCCGGCCCCTATATCTTGGTCCGCCGGATGTTCTTTCTCTCTGAAAAGGTCAATGCCCTCGAAATTCATAACGACTACATCAAGGTCTATGACACGACTAAAACAGTCGAGATGATGCGGGCCAAACGGAACAAGAAATACTGGCCCTCAGATATGTATGTCTTTGATCCAATCATGCGCGGTTACTTTATTGATGAGCTGTTCCGTACAGAGCATATCAATGAGCTGAAATTCACGGTGAAAACCGATGAGCCGGGCGAAGCTATCCCGATCATCGTTGAATCCGTGAAAATTGTTCGTCCGGAAGTGTTCGAAGCAGCTCAGGCGGCGAAGGCTTAAGGGGGCTCTATGTCATGGGGATCATGGGTGGATGACGCCCTGAATTACGGGACAGACATGCTCGACAGCGTTGGGGAAGGCTGGGATTCACTGGTTGACAGTGTCACCCGGCCAGATGCAAGTACAGTCAATGCTAACACCCAGCCACAGAGTACAAAGCAGGCTGATAATCACGGCAATGCTGTGACCGGCAGCCAGCAAGCACAAGCCAGCCAGAAAGATAAAACGCTGATTTATGTTGGCGGGGGTATCGCTGCGGTGCTCGTTCTGGGGGTGTGTGTCATGGCACTGAAGAAATAGGGGGTCACATGCCGTTACTTTATTTGATCCCACTTGTTGCCGGAGCAGCCGGAACGCTCGGTTTTGGTGCCGGGTTCTGGTCCGGCTCAGGTGCAACCAAGATGCTGAAACTTGCGGCCATTGGGGGCGGGGGCTATCTCGCTTACAAGATGGTTAAGGGGGCGAAATGATACCGAGCTTTGGCGGCGGCCTGACAAACAGTGGCTCAATGCCGATTAGTGCCAGCGGGGGAACCGCTGGCCCGAGTTCGGCGAAAGGTCAGAACGATATCGGGGGAATCAAGAATGGTTCAATCAATTTTGGCAGCAACGGCCCCGGTACATGGTTACCGTGGATTGTTGTCGCAGTGGGGGTGACATGGTGGGTGATGAAAAAATGAAATTTACACTAATCCGGCCCGGACGGGCCGATATCAACACGCAATTTTCATTAATTCGTCCGGCATTTAACGGGGTTCCGGCAGCGAAATACGAATATCAGTTTTGTCGTGAATCAGTGATGAATCTGGGAGCCAGTTTCTATCAACTAAAAGGGCATGGGGCATCAGTGCGCTTTATCGGTTATGTGACAGGTGATAACGAATATCTGATTCTGGCCATGACAGGAAAGGGACTGAAACAGGCAGCACCGCATATCATCGAAGCAGTAAGGTCTCAGGGGTATCGCAGTATTAAATATCATACAGTCCGGCCCGGTATGACCCGGTTATTGCGGTCATTTGGTTTTAAAGTTATCAAAACTTCCGGTGCTGAATCCGTCTTGTCTCTGAATCTGTACAAATCAAATCGTCAGGAAGCTATCCGGGCCGGGTACGGGTTAACAAGAAATGCTGAAACCGGATTCGCCCGGCCGGTATATCACAGGCCTCAAATGATGCCGGTGATGTTTATGAATACCGGAGGGCTTTAACTATGGGAGGCGGGGGAAAATCTTCAAGTTCAAATACAACAACAAACACGAACACAAGCGGAACCAGTGCGATCAGTGGCGATAATCTGGGGGTGGTCATCAGTGGTGCGAACAACAGCACACTGAACGCAACCATGACAGATCAGGGGGCAGTTAAAGCGGCGGCAGACATCGCCGGGGCTGCGATTAAAGGCAATTCAGCGGCGGTCTCTGATGCACTCAAGTCAAATGAAAAGACGACGAAAGCCGCGTTTGATTTTGGTAGTGATGCACTGGATTTTGGTAAAGATGCTCTGAAGTCAAATGAGAAAGCCATGAAAGGCGCTTTCGACTTTGGTAATCAGGCGCTCGACTTCAGTAAAGACACCACGAAAGAGGCCCTGAAGTCGAATCAGGCAGCACTGAAAAGCGCGTTGTCTACCGCTCAGGAGTCATTCTCTGATGCACTTAGTTTTGGTTCAAAGTCAGTGAAGCAACAGACGGAAACAACCAAGGCAGCTATGGAAAATCTGCGCAAGAACAGCGCGGACAGTATCAGTGCCGTCAAGACTATGGCGAATCAGAGTAATGAGAATGCCAGGGCAGCGCTCACCATGGCGGGCCAAACAGCACAACGCAGTCAAACCGGGGCTTCATCGGACATGATGAAAGTCGCCATCGCTGTAGCTGCGGCCTTTGGTGTCGGTCTGGTCGCCATTGCAGTGATGAGGAGATAACTGATGATTGTCAAACCAAGTCAACAGATAGCTATCTCAGTCGGTGGCCGGGGCCGTTATCTGATAGTCCGTTCCACGTCCGCCCCGGTGTTTATTTCTGCCGACGGCCTGCGGCCTCAGCGGTTACAAACCGGAGACCGGATCAATGTCGAGCAGTTCGAACAGATGTTTATCGAGCATCATCAGTCAGATGATGTGAATTTTGACTATCAGATTTCAGATTTGGAGCACAAACCGGCGGCAACCGATGACATTGTGATCCGCCGTATCGTTGAACCAATTCAATTTGAAGCTCATGTCAAAGTAGATGACGGGCTGAAAGTGAAAACCATTCTGCCCGCTCAGATGAGTACGTTTGATGACATCACCATCCAGCCGGGTGAAAGCGTCCGGCTCACCGCTGGCGGGTTCCGTCAGGTCACGATTCAGGTGATTAGTGATGAGATGACGAAAGTCAGGATTGGTGACAAGAGTACAGGTGCGAACCGGGGCTTACTGGTGATGGGGAGTAAGTCCGCGATTGGTAGCCTAAGCATTGATTATACGGGTGAACTGTATGCTTATAACGCCAGTCAGACCACCGCAATATTAACCATTATGGGGGTTCAATGAAAATTAACAATCCGGTTGACCTGTCTTCAGATTTTGCGGCGCTGGCTGAGAAACTCGCAGCAACTCAGACAGAGATGCAGAGCAGCCAGAGCGCTTTATCTGAAGCGGTCACAGAAAAGCTTGATGCAGTGAAAACCGATGTGACTGAATCGCTCAGCTCTGTCAGTGAGCAGGCATCGACAACACTCACACAGACCAGAACAGCGCTTGAATCGGCGATTGAATCAACAAAAACGGCTGTTGCAGCGACAGAAACAGCGGTGATTACGGCTTGCTCCGATTCAAAAACAAAGGTTCTGACGGCCATCAGTAATCACAGCGTGATACGGCGCATTTATCAAATCACAGTCAAGTCACACGGGACCATCAACATTCCTGCGGTGAACCCGGCAAAAACATTTGTGAACGTGAATGTAGAAGATTCGGCTGGGTATGCAGTGCTGACGTCATCAACAACACTGAGTTTGAACCGAATCGGCTCAGCAGATAAATACATGAGAATACAGGTCATTGAATATGTTTAGCGTACAACTGAATGAAAACAATATTGTTGTCGGAGTGATGTCATTTCCGCCTCAAGTGCCTAATCAAATCGCTGTACAGGCATTTGACGATAGTTTACTGGGCAAGCAATACATCAACGGCCAGTTCACAGAGCCGGAGCCAGCCAGCAATGAATAAATGGGTGTTGCTCAGTGCTGCACTTTCATCACTGGCCGGTATCAGTTACCTGATGTACCGGACCTATACGGCCAGCACTGCAACAACAGGAGCAGGAGAGAATACAGTGAAATCAAATCAACCGCGGGGCGTTCGCAACAATAACCCGCTCAATATCCGCGACAACGGCACAAGCTGGCAGGGCATGTGCACGGTCAACGCTGACCCGTCCTTTGTTGAGTTTCAATCCCCGGAATACGGATTCAGGGCCGGAGCAAGGATTCTGCGCACGTACTACCGGAGCGGATACAAAACCCTGTCACAAATGATCAGCCGCTGGGCACCGGCCAGCGAGAACGACACAGCTATATACATTCAGAACGTGAGTAACTGGACCGGCATTGCGCCCGGTCAGGTGGTCGATGTCTACGACAAAAACACCTTATCGAATGTGCTGCTTGCAATGAGTCGGCAGGAGTGCGGCCAGTATTACGATATCGGCACGGCCCGCGATGGGGTGATGCTTGCATGAATGTAACAACCAAATTCTATCTGCAAAAAATAGCGCTGTCGGTCGCCGGGGCGATTGTTGCAGCGTACACAATTAAATATCTGAAAAAGGGCGGTTTACTATGAGTGATTTTATCAAAGACAAATTAGGTATCGACTTGAGTCAGCCTTCAACTAAAAAAGGTCTGGCTCTGGTCGGGGCCGGTGCAGCACTGGCAATGGGACACCCGGATTTACTCACAGCCAGTGTGACAGATACCGGCGTGCAGTATGGCGGCATCATCGGGACTACAGTCCCCGTTCTGCTTGGTTTATGGGAAACACTGCGCAATGAGTTTAAATAATGGCAGATTATCAGACGTTAATTGTTGCCGGAGTCAGTGCGCTGTTTAGCGGTGTCGGGGTTGGTGTGACGCTCAGAACGGATATCAGCTGGATTAAGCGGATACTCGATCAACACAACAACCGGATCACCCAGCTGGAGAAAGAAAGTCATGGCTAAATCAATGACCGTTCGTCAGGCTGGCCGGAAAGGTGGCAACGCAACCAAACGGAAATGGAAGACCAATAAACGTTTTGCTGAAGCCATGAGAAAAAAGCTCAGCGCAGCAGGAAAGAAAAGCGCCAGAGTTCGGAAAAAGAAATGATGATAAAAGCCCCGGAAGGGGCTTTTTGCTATGACTTTGTTAGTGCTGAGAAGATATCAACCGTTTGTAGATACTAGTCACTTGACTTAAAGAGGAATACGAAGCTTTTGAACGTCCCATTACATATGGTTTGCTACCTGCAATTTCCATATACGTTGATTTTGCAGCCTGAATTAGATCATCATCTCGAAAAATATCGGGAATATCAATAATCCATTTATCATCTATCTTGGTAACAAATGTTGAAAGAGCTGCAATTATAGGGAACACAATTCCATCAGGAACATCGACAATATCTCTACCATTTCTCTGAATACATCGTAAACCAGTGCCTTGAAAACCATCATGTACTTTCCATCCATTATAGATCTCCCAAGCACGTGGAGCGATATCTAATAATAACTGATATAACTCCGACTGAGCCTCTGTAGGATTATTACTCATAGCTTTTTTTAGTTCTATAAACTCTTTTAAACATTTAGCTTTCTGGTTATAAGCATAAGTTTTATTAGATAACTCACCACGACCAACGCTAACCCAGATAGGTTCAGGAATAAAAGCTGTCAGCACTTGTAACAACTTCTCTGTATCAATATACGAATCGGATACGTCTGTTTCTGAGCGTTTTATTTTTTTACCAAGCCCTTTTTCCATACAATGTGCTAAGTCATCTAAATAGCTCAATTTCCCGGAAATAGATAACAATTTAACATCGTTTTGGAAATTACGAGAAATCGATATTTCAGCGACCAAAGATGTATCTTCTGTGACAATTAATTGATACGAAATGTGGATATCGGGGAAGTTAGTCTCAGGATCATCTAATGAATTATAATAATCACGTAGAATACCCTGAGTTTGTGCACCATTAATTATGCTTGGATTGACAAGAGTGAGTATTTTTTTCTTTTCATCTACAGAATAAGAAGAGCATACAATAGTAAGACCCCCGTTCAATACAGAAAATTTTTCCGGAGAATTTTCCAGAGTCTCTCTTATAGCACGATGAACCGCAGTAGGAACCTTCCTTTTTTTACCTTCAGCTTCTAACAAATATGTACGCACATTTTCATTTGTCGACATTTCTAAAACATGTTTAGCAGCTACATGGCCAGATAGTATCTTACGATTATTTGACGTGTCATCTGGACAAGAAATATTACGAAGAGAATGATATGGTAATACAAAATTGCTTTGAGGTTTATTAGATGGATCTAGGGATAGTGTAGTCATAATAGACTCCTTATATTGCTAATTTTTGCCATCGGCCAACTTTACGTTTGGTAGCAACCTAGCTACAAACAGATGAAACCGAACCCTAATATTATTAATCTATATATGTTGAAAATCAAATTTAATTTCAACGTCGGAAGCGTCTCTTACTCCTCATCAGTAACGCATAGCTATCATTAGATTCAGTATTCTTTGGTATATTCAATTCCAAAGCGGAGAACTCGCGGCCTGATGGTGTGATCAGATTTTCCCCCTTAATTTTAAATCCGCACCAAGGCGAGGTTGTAGGGAGAAAACCCCGATGACGAATTAGCAAAAGCCGGGCTTGAGCAACAGGCCAATGATTTGTCTTCTTGAAACGGTACAGAGAAGAAACAGAGCATCCCAAATAATCAGCGGCTTCTTCCATAGAATCGAATTCATACAACAAAATATCAGTTAACTGACGGTTGAAAACACCACACCGATGCAATTCATCACGTAATTTGATTTGTTGTTTTAGTTTTTTCATGTGACATACCTCAAATAATCATCAAAAAAATAGAGATTGATGATTTTGAGCGTTAGAGGGGAGTAATTTACTCTAAGGCTCAAAATCAGAGGTAGTATGAATATTGATGTAGTGACACAAAGATAAATAATGTATCAGTTCTGAGATAACACCTTGAAAAGGTTCATTATATATATTTAACATAACGTATATAATGCGCACCTTTATGAAATGGCCTGTCTGACTGCCGGGCAAGTTTTTGCCCCGTTATTTTGTGTGTTAAGGTGCACAACTTCACAATAATTAACTGACGTCAGAGGTTTTTTAACATGCCCGTTGCACACTTTAAAGGCGATTTTTGTAACATCGACTCATTCAAGCCAACTTCAAATACACTGGATGGAATCAAAGAGATGAACAGAGTCATTAATATTTCTAATATGCTAGAACGCATTTTAGCTGGCGTTCCCTTGTTTCAACTTTTTGCTTCAAGAAGCCCTGCCGGTTCAATAGTTATAAATGGAAGTGTTTCTGTTGCAACAACCGGATACAACGTTACCAGATATGACTGGAACTTATTCTCTCAAGCTCTAAAAGGTGTCGGAGATGAGAGACGATCACAATTGCAAAAAATTGCCGGTGTAATGGCTTTTACTTCAAGTGGTAAAGATTATGATTTTTGGAGATGTGTTTCCAATGCGCTTTAATAAGTTTTATCTGCTAACGTTACTCTGCATACCATTAACGAGCTATTCGACAACATGGGAAGCTCTACTGAAATCCAATGTAGATCAAGCATATACGGAATTTAATGAGAAAATTGCCTACTGTAACGCCAATAAACAGCCACTGAAAAAAATCACAGATGACTGGTTTATCCATTTATCCAAAAATGAAAAATTAGCCGCGGCAAGCTATATACAATATTTAGCTGACAAAGATTGTTGGGGAGACGCACTGACAAAATATGAATCAGCATTATTATCATATGCCGCTGAATCAAATGATAAGAAGCAGCTAAATGAAAGACTTTATTTCTCTAAGGTATACAGAAATAAAATGCTTGAAAATACTTTTAAAAATCTGGATGTGTCTGAACTAATGTCTTGGTATGAAAAAGAAGGTGGCGTTTCACCATTTGATTTTTTCGACTTTTTAATACAGTACCCAGAATTTCAGCATCCTGAACTTAAAAAATAATGACTCTGAATCAGCCGGGTTCCCTGCCCGGCTCTTTTCAGCATAACTATTGCCGGTACTCCCTTTCGACACTCATTTCATCTTCAAAGTTGCTTCTGAATGGATTAATATCTAATCCGCCACGACGCGTATAACGGGCAAAAACCGTCAGTTGGTCTGGTGAACAACAGCGCTTGATATCAGAGAATATTCGCTCGACACACTGTTCGTGAAACTCATTATGCTCTCTGAAAGAAATGATATACCGAAGTAGTTTTTCCCGGTTGATTGCTTTACCTTTGTACTTAATATACACGCTTCCCCAATCAGGCTGATGTGTAACAAGACAGTTGGATTTCAGCAAATGGGAACACAAGCTTTCTTCTGCGTGTGTTTCTGATACTGAACCCTGCAGAAGATTTTCGTCGTAGTCATAAGAATTCACTTCAATATCTAAATCATCTATGCATTCAAAAGTCGTATTGACCCGGGGTGAAAAATCCCGGTTTACATTCAATAATTTTACTTCTACATCACCTTCTGCTGCCTGACTTAAGTCCCGAACTAACATGGAAACTAATTCGTCTTCAGACGAAATCCTCGTTTGATTCAGGCTATTCAGATAAAGCTTGAATGATTTCGATTCAATAAGATTGAGGCTGTTTGCCGGAATGATAAATTCTGCCACAGCAACCATTGGTTTCCCTTTTAAATTTAGCCAGGACAGCTCATAGCCAGTCCATAAATCATACCCGGAAAAGCAGTGATTCTGACAGTCAGTGATATTTTCCCTGCCATAAGCCCGGGGGATTGGATCCAATAGTTCTGGTGAGTATGTTGATATATAACTCGTTTTTTTTCCGAGGTTTTTTGAATATGCTGTATTCATAATTATCCGTTCAATAACTATCCGTTGATGTATTTATTAAATATTTTACGTGCACCATAAATAGGTCCGATGCCTGCAATCGCATAAAGAGATTTCACAAACACCTGACACAAGAACATATTAACCATGACTGATGTACTCAGCACATGATGAAATGCCAGAAATACAAAAATAGCGCTATCAAAAAGAGAGGCAAAAAATGTACTGAAAAATACTCTTATGATTAAACGCTCACCATTAGTCAGCAGTTTGATTTTCTGTAAAAGGTAAGCATTAATATTTTCTGAGATAAAATATGAAAGAATTGACGCAACAAAAACTGAGTTTATTCCATCAACAATCACTTTGTAACTTTCGTTCAACGTTTCCCATTCACTGATTGTTGGTGCGTAACGGGACAAGTTCAGCATCATCAGAAAACAAATGTTAATTGCTGTCGAGAGAACAATGGCTGTTCTGGCCATTCTTAAGCCATAAAATTCATTCAGGATATCAACTAAAACAAATGAAACCGGATACAAGAAAATGGCAAACGGAACAACAAAGCCACTGCTGCCAACCTCAATCGGTTTCACGCCACTGATATTAGACAATGTAAACAATGCTGAAAGCATCGTCGTGATTATGGCAAATGTAATCCAGTATATTTCTTTACGTTCCTTAATCTCATATGCCCCCTGAAAACCTTTTGCACTATAAAGTTTCCTGCACACTTCTTTTGTTTCTGTATGAGTTAAGTCATCCGCGACTGCAGTATTGAATATTTCTGCCAGCGGAATTGATAACTGCTTGCCAGTTGCCAAAACCATCACGTTTGCAACTTGTTCCGGATGTTTGCTAAAACCAATCAGTTTGTATTTTTTATTATGCATGAACCCTTTCCTCTCTGATACTGCCAATCAGTATATCCTGCTCTCTCAGAACATAACTTGCAGGTACTATTTTTATCTCAGCGTGAGGACATAAAATAACCAAATCATCAATATGGTCTCTCTTAAACCGTTCAATCACTAATAAACTACCGATATCGTAATCATTATGTATTTTCTTGGTAATTTTCAGACCAATGATATTCGTTCCCTCTGAGAAAAAATATGTAGATGGATAACTGACAATTAACTCACCGATATAACCATTTAAATTATCAATTAATTCGACCTCTGTTAACACAGGGATACACAGTGGATTTTTATTACCATCTGTTGAAATAAGACTATTTTTGTATTCAATTGACTCCAAACAACCTTCTTCAATCACAGAGCAGGTTGTTCCAAAAAAATCAGCAATTTTTTCTATTGTTTGAGTCTGTATTCTGTCAACTTTTCCATCAAGAATGTTATATAACGTTGTTCTGGTTATTCCTGTTCTTTCTGAAAAAGATTTCTTTGTTTCGTTGCGGCTTTTAATACCATAGGAAAGATTATTCTTAATATTATCAATTTTGTCTTTCTTACTTATTTTCATCCTGTCTCCATACTATACACTGAAAGTGTTGACACGCTATACAAATTATTTTTTGTGACACACATCATATTTAAAGCCTGCAAGACTGAACACAAATAGCATGAATTTGTACAATATCTATTATTAGCTTATGAACACTTTACTATTATTAATGACATGAATCTTTATTGATGACATTGGTAATATATTAAGTTAACTAACTTATAATAATACAAATTTATATATAGTGATACTTCTCTGTGTATATAAAGCTATTAATTGTCTTATAGATCTATATTTTAAGATCATAGATATAAAGAGAACTTATAAATTCTTATTCTGATGTAAGTTTCATTAATTAATTCAGTATACCAAGATAAGGAAGTTTTCATATGTCCGGTATAGAAACGCTTAAAAATAACTATCTACCAGTGATTAACGCTCAAATTCAATGTATCAATGAGCTGTCTTCAGAGATCCGGCAAGAAAGACTGGCACTGGTTTACAATGAAAGTGACTACTGCATAGAAAAAATTAATGCAGAATTATCAGCCTCTGACCACACAACGATCCTGTTCCAGGGGAAAGGCAGAGCATGCCATGTATTTTTGAACGGATATCTTGCTTCGTTTATGACAAAGTAATCTGTAAGAATAACCACCAAATTTTACTTTGTACTCACAGATGTGAATCTAATCCAGATTTTATATCCTGCACTTCAGAAAGCTCCCTGCCTCTATTCATCTGGCCATGTGCCATCGTCAGGTATAAAGTGAATGCTGATGTCTTTGTGAAAACAATTTTATCATATTAGCCTGACTTCTAATCTGTATTGACCCTTCACATCAAACCACCAGTCCCAACATTCCCTCATGCTACCTTTCAGGTAACCCAGCCATGCAATCAATGTGACAACATCACACATCAGAATAATCTCCCTCATATCGATCCTTATTAGATCCAGATTGAAAAAAGAGTACAAAACCGTTTATAAACCACGCGGAGAAAAGTGATTTAATCTAATATAAACCATTGATTTAATTAATAAAATAAATAAACCACGCTCTGGTTAACAAATAAGATCAACTTATTTTTTTCTGGAAAATAACAAGATATAACAGCCCTTTCTATGAAAGCGAGTCTTTACTTATCGATGTGGTGATTTAGGATAACAGGAGGTCAAAAAGAAGTGCTCAAGCTATCCATGGGCGCTGAAACAAGAGCATCCACGCCCTTGTATGTACCGGCCTGCTCCACCAGACGCAGTCAGAAGATCAATTAATTTTCCAGATTGGTATAAGCTTGAGGGAAAACAGGAGCTGGAATGAAAAAGGCTCTCATATCTGAGAGCCTTTTCAAAAAAACGATATCCGAAATTCGGCAGGAGAAATATTAGTATGACGCTAAGAAATTGATGTAAGCCCCCATAGCATTTGAGTTGGTATAACTACCGGCAACATCAACCTCAAGACCCAATATAGCGACTCCCGCACCTGCCGTAAAAGTATTTTCTGAACCACTATAAGCCAGGTTTTTCTTATACCCTGCCCTGAGTTTCATTTGCCGTAAATCAACCTCACCACCAATTCGAAGCATTTGGGTGTTGTCGTCAAAGCCGGTATAGTGCTCTTCTTCATTCAGATCTAAATCAGCGCTCACAGAAACATAATCACCAACTAATCCAACACCAACAGTATATTGCGGCCCTAATTGATAAGCGTATTGAAGATCACTTTTACCAGAGATGTTTGAGGCGACTCTTGCCGTTTGAATATCCTGAGATATCAGGTTTGTTGCGGCAAATCCAACTCTGAATGGCCCATAAAACCACAAAGCACCAAAATCCAAATTAATTGCAGTATCACCTTTGCCATTTTTATCAGCATCGGTAATGTCATAATTTTCCAGGCTGGCTTCATAAACATAAGTATTGATGTATTGAAGCTTAGGAGAAATACCAAAAGAAACATGCTGACCTAAAAATGTTTGATATTTCGCCAGTGACAGGCCGACTTCTGTGACAGCAACAGTCACAATATCGACGGTGCTTCGCTGAGCGTTCTGAAGTACTGTCGCCCCACTTGTTTCAATTGCCGGCGCAGCATAGACTTCAGCATAAGTCTTACCAAATAAGTTCATCGACATGTATTTATTTGGAATACCAAAAGCGACAGCTCCACCAATATTTGCCCTGACTTCAGTACCCGCCAGATTATCAAGCTGATTCTGTAATTCAGGCGCAACACTTGTATCACCACCGGACAATTGGTCAATCAGTCCACCAATATCATCAAGTGTTCCGGTAATATCGTCCGGATCATCGTAAGTAAAACCAACACTTGGCAAAATCATTCCGGCATCATCGCTTCTGCGGTAAATCGCAACAATCGCCGGATTATAAAACGGAGCGGTCAGGTAGTTGGCTGAAACAACACCTGTACCACCCATTGCATCACCTCTGGCTTCAACTGCATGTGAGGCGGCAAAGCTACCAGATGAAAAAACTAACAATGAAGGAACCAGATATTTTAATTTAATTTTCATAACCAATCTAAAGTGAAATGAATGCCTAATCTTATAACGGTACATTGTTATATAACTTGAGCTATTCCTCTAGAGAAATATTGTAGTTTTTACTAATTACTTGAGATTGCTCTATAGTTATTGGTCCCTGCCAGCGTTGATGATTCATTGATACCGCCAAGATATACCGGTCTGGCGGGAGGATTTTATCCGGCAAGTGTGTCGGATAACTGGACTCATACGTTTTTCGCCATACTTCTGAATATTTGCCTCCCCGAAAGTTATACATAGAAACCCTCATTTTGGGGAGTGGGCAATATGGATTTGGAATCGCTGTTTTTGTCACGCCCCACTGATCTTTCGAAGTCCAGTGAATTTTGTGATAAGTCTTTGGATGCTCAAGAATGATCCAGGTGCTCCAGGAATCTCCCGACTGGCGGGAGATAATTAAGCGATACAACCCCATATCCAGGCGGTTATTCAAATTATAGCGTTTGACATAGGCAAGAGCCTTTTTATCAGTGACATTGTCACTATTCAATCTGGAGAAAGAAGTATCCAGAGATATTGAGTGATCCAGCCATTTCGTCAATGAAATATCTTTTATTTGTGACGTTGTAACTAATTCAATCAACAACTGATACGCGTCTCTTCCGGGGCTCTGTATCTCGATACGTCTGACTGCCAGTGACTGTATCCAATCAGGAAAAGATGACTGGACCAGACTTTTGCCACAGTCAACATCCAGTGACTGTAGCAGCAAGTCATTCAGATGATTCGTTAAATCTGAACTACGCTGGCTCTGCCAGACTTCTACCATAGAATCAAACATTTCTGATAAATGGTTATCAAGTAAATGTTCATGAGCTTTCGTCAACGGTGTACTCTGCTCGAACCACTCAGCATGAGCAACGCTTCCCGCCATGAATAAAGCCAAACTTTGAATAACCGCAATAAGGAGTTTACGCATAAATCAGGCTTTCATCTTGTACCCGACACCACGCAATGTTTCGATCTCCAGTCCGGGTAACTTTTGCCGAAGCTGTAAGACATGCGTGTCAACCGTCCGTGTTGTCGGGAAGTGATTATATCCCCAAACATGATCCAGCAATTCATCGCGGGTAAAAACACGCCCCAGGTTACTGGCTAAAAACAACAGCAAATCAAATTCAGTCCGGGTCAAAGTAACAAGTTCGCCTTTATAGTTTACCTCACGGGTTGCTTTGTCGATGATCAGATCGGTCGTTGCAACTTTAGAGTCATCATTCTGACCATCCGGCATGCGGAGCTGAGCACGGATTCGGGCAAAAAGTTCAGCTTCGGCAAATGGTTTAGTCAGATAATCATTTGCACCAGAATCTAACCCAGCCACTTTATCTTTTACGGTGACAAGTGCCGTTAAAAGAATCACCGGAATATCTTTCAGTTTTTTCCAGTCTTCCAGATGCTCAACGGAATCGCCATCCGGTAATTGCCTGTCCAGAATCACTAAGTCCGCTTGCTCCCAACATGGTTTTACTTCTGCGATTGTTTCTGCATGCAGACAGTTATATCCGGCTTGCTCCAGACTAACCAGCAGTCCGTCAGCCAAGTTTTTATCATCTTCAACAAGAAGTAACGTTTGTTTCACAGGGTATCTCCAAAATAAATGTTGTCGGGGGACCAATCAGAGACATTTTGCCTCCCATTCTCCCGACCATAGATTCAACAATTGTTAAACCAAGCCCTAAGCCACTTTTACTGACGAAAGGTTTGCGCAAATGACGCCAGTTCTTTTGCGTCAGCTGACCTTGATCGATCACCTTAAATGTAACCATATGACTTGAAGTAATGACGTCCAGTTTAACCGGGGCAATACCGTATTTCATTGCATTCCGGAGTAAATTATCAATACAGGTTCCCAACCAGTAGACATTCAGCTTTGCAGCAATATCCTCATTGATTGAAAAAATTATTTCTGAGTTAAATTCATCTTCGATTTTGAATTGCAGCCATTCTTTCACGGATGGAATCCAATCGACAGCTAACGGTTTTGTGTCCGATTGCAAATAGTCTTTACTGGCTTCTGCCAGTTGTCTCAGCCGTCGTGAATCTTCACACAAACGTCTGAATTCATCGTAAACAGTTTCCGGCAGTTGTTCGAATTCCCGGCGAAATCCTTCCACTGTTAAAGATAAGCTGGCAATCGGGGTTCTGAGTTCATGCGTCAGAATCTGCAGAACCAGCATCCTGCTTTTCAGTTCATGGCGTTTACTGTTCCACCGGTAGATAAACCATCCAATCACCATCAGCACATTTGCAACAACCAACCCGACAAGCACAAAGCGCAAAAACTCTGATTGATCTTCTTTTTTCCAGCACAGGTTCCCCCGCCGTACAAAACAGCTTGAATCAGAATTTGCGTATGTAAAGGTCAGACCGGCTGATTGTGCGTTCTCCTTCCAAATATATTCAGGAAACACATAGTATTTATCCCCTTTCCTCAGCCAAAGCTCATTTTGTTCAGTGAACATGGAATCACCCGAGATCAAAGACATGACGGAGTCACGCTCCATATGCTGTAAACGTCCCAGTAAAGTATTTGATAAGGCTTTCGGTCGCTCCTGAATATGCATAAAAACTTTCAGTTCATTGAAAGACTCAGGATGCTTCCTGACATACCGGGCGGCATAAGTCCCTCCCCCCGGATGAATTAATGAGCTTCGGGCAAACCAGCGAAAAGGAAGCTTTGTACCATTACACATCGCCCGTATAAAAACGAGTGGTTCCGTGACCAACGGGCTCAGTGGAAAATTTCCGGTACAATTTTCTGCCAGAAAATGTAATTGCTGGATATCTTTTAATGGGTATAAAGATGTCTGAGGCAGCATAGAGTCCGGTGTTAACAGTTTCGTTGCATATTCTGATTCAATTTCCCGCAGGTCATAGGATACCTCAGCGTTTCCATATTTAAATAAAGAAATAAAATGGTTAATTCTTGTTGGTAGTGAATCTGCATGCACATATGGACTAACAAGGAAGATGAACAACATAAACTGTTTTAATATCATTATTCTGTAGGGCTTTATGTTTGCATTTAAGTTCTATGACTAAGTTAACATTATGACAAAAATGCCTTTCTGCATGTTATGTTGATGTCAATAATGGAACCCATCACTAAAAAGCCAGCAATTTATAACTGCTGGCTTTTGATTGAATGAAATTTACTCACTAGAGCGTGTTTATTTTTTATAAGAATTTTGCTATTGAATCAACACTCTCTTTTGCATCACCAAACAGCATTTGGGTATTTTCTTTAAAGAACAGCGGATTTTGTACACCGGCATAGCCAGTATTCATTGAACGTTTAAATACAATGACATTTTTGGCATGCCACACTTCCAGTACCGGCATTCCCGCAATCGGACTGTTTGGATCTTCCAGCGCAGCAGGATTCACCGTGTCATTTGCACCAATCACAAGCACTGTATCTGTTTCAGTAAAGTCATCATTGATCTCATCCATTTCAAGAACAATTTCATAAGGTACTTTCGCTTCAGCCAGCAGTACGTTCATATGACCGGGTAAACGTCCGGCAACCGGGTGAATCCCGAAACGGACTTCAACACCAAGTGCCCGCAGTTTTTCAGTAATTTCATAAACCGGATACTGTGCCTGCGCAACCGCCATACCATATCCCGGCGTGATAATGACTGATTTTGAATTTTTCAGTAATTCTGCGACATCTTCAGCAAAAGTTTCGCGGTGTTCACCCTGCTCATCACCTTCAGAAATCACAATTTCCTGACCAAAACCACCCGCAATCACACTGATAAAGGAACGATTCATCGCCTTACACATAATGTAAGAAAGAATCGCACCTGAAGAACCGACTAAGGCACCGGTCACAATCAATAAGTCATTGGCCAGCATGAAACCAGCTGCTGCTGCTGCCCACCCGGAATAGGAGTTCAGCATTGAAACAACAACGGGCATGTCTGCACCACCAATCGAAGCAACCAGATGATAGCCAAATACAAAAGCAATCAATGTCATGATCAGCAGAGCGAAGGCACTGCCATCTACCTGCACAAAATAAATCAACAGTAATGCAGAAACAACAACAGCGGCAAGGTTCCACTTATGCTTGTGCGGAATATTCAGCGGAGAGGATGAAATCACCCCGCGGAGCTTGCCAAAGGCAACAATTGAACCGGTAAAAGTCACGGCCCCAATGAACACACCCAGGAAGATTTCAACCAGATGAATCACATGCTCTGCATGTGTTGCAACTTCCGGTGAATCCAGATAGCTATTGAATCCGACTAATACCGCAGCCATCCCCACAAAACTATGGAGAATCGCAACCAGTTCCGGCATCTGGGTCATTTCTACTTTTTTCGCATAGTAGATACCAATACTGGCACCGATTACCATCGCGACAATAATCCAGCCGAAACCTGAAGTATCCGGAGCAAAAATCGTCGCGATCAGAGCAATCGCCATTCCAGCTATGCCATAATAATTTCCTGACTTTGCAGTTTCCTGCTTTGATAAACCAGCCAGACTCATAATAAAGAATAAAGCAGCAACAATGTACGCTGCCTGTACTAATCCTGCAGACATTCTGTTACTCCTTAACTTTTACGGAACATTTCAAGCATACGCTTGGTCACAGTGAAACCACCAAATATATTAATGCTGGCGATCAGCACAGCAATAAAAGAGAGAAAACTCACAAAACCATGGCCCTGACCAATCTGGAGTAAGGCACCGGTAATGATGATGCCGGAAATCGCATTCGTTACAGACATTAATGGTGTATGGAGCGCATGAGTGACGTTCCAGACCACGTAATAGCCGACAACACACGCCAGTACAAAAACGGTAAAGTGACTTAAGAATGCAGCCGGAGCAACTGAGGCAATCCAGGCAAAAATACCGACACCAACAGCAACACCCACAATTTTTTTTGTCGGTGAAATCGGTTTCTCTTCTTTCTGAACTTTAGGCTTTACAGGCTCTGCTTTTACCTGAGGTTGGGCTGAAACCTGAATTGGCGGGGCCGGCCATGTCACTTCACCTTCTTTGATGACTGTAACACCACGTTGCACGACATCCTCAAAATCAATATTGATTAACCCGTCTTTGTCTTTACACAGTAACTTCAGTAAATTGACCAGGTTTGTCGCATATAATTGTGAAGACTGTGTGGGAAGACGTCCAACCATATCGGTATAACCGATAATTTTAACTCCGTTATCAGTTGTCACGACTTGATCTGCAACCGTACATTCACAGTTACCACCATTTGCTGCTGCCAAATCAACAATGACACTGCCGGCCTTCATACTGTCAACCATCTCTTTGGTAATCAGTTTGGGTGCTGGCTTGCCGGGAATTAAGGCAGTTGTAATCACAATATCAACGTCTTCTGCCTGTTCAGCATAGAGTTCAGCCGCTTTCTGATTAAATTCATCAGACATCTCTTTCGCATAGCCATCCCCTGACCCGGAAGATTCCTGAAAATCAAGCTCAAGAAAATCAGCGCCCATCGACTGCACCTGTTCTTTTACCTCAGGACGCACATCAAATGCACGGACAATGGCTCCCAGACTTCCTGCCGCACCAATCGCTGCCAGTCCCGCAACACCGGCTCCGGCGACAAATACTTTCGCTGGCGGAACTTTCCCTGCCGCGGTAATTTGACCAGTAAAGAAACGGCCAAACTCATGGGCAGCCTCAACCACAGCACGATAACCGGCAATATTTGCCATAGAAGAAAGTGCATCCAACGCCTGAGCCCTTGATATTCTGGGTACAGAGTCCATGGCCATCACATTGATCTTCTTCGTGGATAAAGTTTCCAGTAATTCAGGATTTTGTGCTGGCCAGATAAAACTAATCAGGGTTGTGCCTTCCTTAATCAGTTCAATTTCTTCCGGCGTCGGGGCATTTACTTTCAGAATAATATCCGCATTCCAGATATCATCTGATGATACAATTTGTGCTCCGGCCAGTTTAAAAGCTTCATCATCAAAACTCGCTTTTTCTCCCGCCTGAGATTCAATCACAACTTCAAAGCCTAATTTTAATAACTGTTTCACCGAGCCCGGAGAAGCAGCTACCCGCGTCTCTCCGGGGAGTCGCTCTGTAGGTACACCAATCTGCATATGTTTATTCCTTTACTATTTGCAATTCTTATATTCTTTTTTCGTCTAAGAGGTTATTTAACATCAATCAAATCGTAATAACAGTCCAACAACATTATTACATATAGCGCATGGTTATAATCTATCGCAGTCAACAATTCTTCATATCAACCCCTGAAATAAGCATGGATACATCTTCTCAGGAGGCGGTAATATGACTATTCAACACACATTGATTTAATGTTGTATTTGACTTCCTGCCCTGATGCAACAGTCATTTTTTGTAAGAGAGAGCTATGCAGCAATATACCCGGTTCTGTTCTCTTGAGGCTTGTTTATCTTTCATCTTTCATCTTTCATCTTTCATCGCCATCCCTTCGGGCGACGACAGGTTAAGCGATGAAAGATAAACGCCCTAAAGTTATACCTCAGGATGATGCACATAAAAAAACCACAAGCCGGACACTTGTGGTTGACTGACACTCATTATTTTTCAGGAAGTTAATGAAAGATTTTTTCTCCCATCTGATCGATCATCATTTTCGCTTTTGCAACCATCAGTTCATCCGCATCACCACGGCTGATGACAACATCAGAGCGAATAAATCGATGTTCATGGGTTTCCCCCTCTTTTTCCAGCAAAATACGCCCTGCAATCCGGTACTGTCCACTTTCAGCAATCGCTTCGGGGTAAATAAAAAAACCTTTATATTCAACAGGTTCTGCAGCAGCCTGTGTTTGCTGCGTTTTCTTTCCAAACAGCCGAGATAAAAAACCCACTTACTTCTCCTCATGATGGCCTCTGATTGGCCGCTCATACCATTCCAGTTCCAATGCTTCATCAAATCGAGCACTTGAAATGACGACAGGGATTTCCCCTGTTTTATCGCGATTTTTACGCCGATCATTCTTGATCATCAATTCAGCGGCTTCAACTGCATCTTTTGCATATTTTTTTAGCTGTATCAAACGAGTTTCAGAAATTGCAGACAGAAAATCGACATCATAACGAATATAGACGGGTCTTATCTGACTTAATGATAAACATGCCAAATCGGCCAGTTGTTCATGACTATATTGGTCGGTGTACTTGTCCGCTGCCAAAAACTGACCGACCAGTGTTTCCATGTAGTTATGCACTTCAACATTAATCTGCATAATGTTTATCCTCTCTCATTCCAGTCTTTTTGATACCACCATGCTGTGAAACTAAAAGTCTCTACATATTTATTACCCAAGCATAGTTCATTTAAAGAGACATGAGATGCGTAACATATCAATTGTTGAGCGGCCTCAGCACCGTCACTGTTCTGCATCGATCAGTGACCTGACCGGACAACGATTCACTGACACTCAGGTCTTTATCATCCGGGGAAATAAAGACAGTGAAAAAATCAGCTATAGTTATTTTGAGTATATTATGCATATGAGGTAATAAGATGAACTCATCATAAGACAAATCATTGAACATGTTGATTTACTTAACCTTCCAAACATACTAGGATATGTCTGTTTTCAGCCTTTATTTTATTTTTTGACGAAACAATCATCATATGTCTCCGATGCAAATCAATTCCCCATGGTTTCGCCTCATTACTCCTGTTGTGGTGGTTCTCGCTGTATGGGTTGGTATTGAGAAAAACTTTTTACGGCTTCCGTTCCATGATTCTGTCCTGGTCAACATGCCGTATGTGCTGTTTATTGTCTCCCTTATCATTGCTCAAATATTCAAGCAAAGCAGAATGGGAATGCTCGCCATTTCACAACTTCTTTGCTATGGCATTATTCAGTATCGTCTTCAGGTCCCTCTTTCAATCGGCTCAGCAAAATTGGAGCTGTCATTACTGAGTTTCCTTTTCCCGGTCACATGCATGTTAAATTATGCGTTCAGGAATGCGGCCGTTCTGACTAAAAATTTCCTCTTATATATTCTGATTCTGATTCTGTTTTTTGCATGGGCCATGCTGATTATCAATCACACAACTCAGGGGGGATTTGATGATATTTCGGCTGGGCTGCTGGCTTCCGTCCCGCAATTTTCCAGACTTCCATTTGTAATTGTCCTGTATTTGTTCGCAATCACCGGGATTACCGCAATTTTATTACTGAATAAAAATAAAGCACTCGATGCGATTACCTACACATCCATTCTGCTCAATGCCAATATTTTTATCTTCTTCCATGTACCTTATATTTCAACATTACTGGCTTCAGTCTCTGGTATCTTTTTGATCCTGTACCTGATCTCTGCAGGTCAGGAAATGGCATTTAACGATCGTTTGACGACACTTCCGGCGCGCAGAGCCCTTGAGTTTGACATGAGACACTTAGGTCGTCGCTTTGCCATTGCCATGCTGGATGTCGACCACTTCAAAAAATTTAATGATACTTATGGCCATGATACCGGTGATGACGTGCTCAAGCTCGTCGCCAGCCGGATGCTTCATGTGAAAGGCCGGGCGAAAGCGTACCGCTATGGCGGCGAAGAATTTACTATCATCTTTAAGGGCAAAGATGCTGAGGAAGCATCAAAGTATCTTGATATTCTGCGTCAGGATATTCAGGATTATAAAATGAGTATCCGCAATTCGTCTGACCGGCCTGAAGATAATAAACAAGGCTTATTAAAACGCCGGAATAGTAATAAAAAACCGAAACCGGATAAAACCGTGAATGTTACAATCAGTATCGGAGTCAGTGACAGTCACTCAAGTAAAGTACCTGACGAAGTTCTTAAATTAGCCGATCAGGCATTATATAAAGCGAAAAAAGCCGGACGTAACAGAGTCAAAATCGTTAAGTAGTTACCATAAATTGTACTAAATACCTGTTCCTAATTGTAGATCACTCAGGCAGATATCGAACACAGACACGCATAAACCCATCCCTGGGGCTCTGCCGCGCCTTCCCTGGCGCGGAAGGTCTGCTTATCGATATCTGCCTCGTTACCAAAAGTGGCGCATATTCAGGAACAGGTATTTAGCTCAGACCTGATCTGGCAGTTACCCATTTTTCCGGTGCTTTCGTCAGATTAGATTTGAGCTAAAATACAAGAGCATTAGGGCATGGATACCCTTGTTTAAGCCCTTTTTTATCAACGAAAAGAGGATGGCTTGAGCGGTTTGTGGAACCAGATATATCCAGATCAGAAAATGACTTAGAATGGTATAAGTCCTTCTTCCCAGCGCGTGTCCGGCTGAAACGACCATCCGCATGATCAAAAAAACTGCTGACGCCTGAGAGACGCCAGCAGTTTCAACAATAAAGCAATCAGAAAAACTAAATAAAAATCCGCGCCAGTAAAAATCCCATTGGAACCGCACTCATGATACCCATCACGCCAGGCAGGAAGAAAGGGTGATTGATAATCAAAGAACCATTCCATCGGTTACTCATGAAAGAACCGGTATCATCCGTTGCAATCGCAAAAGCAGTCGTCGGATAAATATTCGTAATATACAAAGCACTCACTGCCGCAAAACTCGCAAGAATTGTTCCTGCATCCACACCCAACGTTGCTGCAATCGGTACTAATAAAGCGCTGGTTGCCCCTTGGCTGAACAATAACGCACTGGTGCCGAAAAATACTAAAGAAAGCAGTGCAGGATATTCATTAAGTAAACTACCGGCAATATGTTTAATCTCATCAATATGCGCACCGATAATTGTTGAACTTAACCAGACAATACCAAGTATGACAATAATTGACTCCGCACCATCACGGAATATCGGTGCATGCTTGATTTTTGACAGCGGGACTTTGCACGTCACTGCGGTCAGAAAAGACACAAAAAACATGGTGATAATAATGATGTCTTTCGATCCCAAATGATGGCCAATCACAGATTTAAACATCAGCATCGCAACAATAAAAGTGACACCACCAAGGAACAAAAATACCGAACGCTTTGCTTCCGGAGTCGTCTCAGAATTTTTTTCCTCTTCGGAGCTGAAATTCACCAGTCCCTTTTTCAAACGATCCTGATAAATCGGATCCTGACTTAATTCACATCCTTGCTTACTGGCGACAAAAGCAGCAATAGTACAGCCAAATAATGCAGCTGGTAAAATGACGCAGATCGCATCGAGAAAACTAACGCCCATATGTTCAACGACGACATACATGGCTGCCGTTGCTCCGGAAATCGGTGACGCTGTAATTGCTATCTGGGATGCAACAACAGCCGAACTCAGAGGCTGGCTGGGACGTACACCGTTATCTTTGGCAACTTGCTGAATCACATTCAGGACAGACATTGCGGTATACCCTGTTCCGGCAAGTGTTGTCAGAACAAAAGTGGTCGCCGGGGCAATGATATTGATATATTTGGGATTATTACGAAGCAGGCTTTCAGCACATTTCACCATATAGCCCATTCCACCGGCTTCCTGCATAACCGATAGTGCCAGAATCACCGACATAATAATTAAAATAACGGAGACGGGAATAGAACCGGGTGCCAGACCTAATACATAGACGGCAATGACCATTCCAACGCCACCTGCCAGTCCGACACCGATTCCACCTAACCGGGCAGCGAGTATAATACACCCTAAGAGTAGTACTGTTTCAATTAATAACATAGCAATTACTTCCTTATTATTTAATTCTTTTGGATGTAACATCAATTAATCATTCACGTTACAAGAAGTGATACCATGAAAAAGTCAAACGATAAGTAAAATAAACACTTATAAGAAAAATATTATCCGCATATAATCATATGAGTCATATTTTATTATTAATTTAATAATCCTTTATCGAATATAATATATTTAATTCGCTCGAAAATTTTCATCTTCTATTAATAAAATAACTTACCCAAGTCTTCTCACTGGTTGAAATGCTTAAAAAAGCTTATCCATAAAAAAAATGCATCATCATAACCTGAAGAAGATCACATTAATTTTTATTTTCAGGTTTAGTGAAAACAAACAGATTATATTCAATAACAAAAAACAAACATATCATTTGTAATAACAACAATACGACTAAATAATGTACATCCTCATCTCTATGCAATAAATGCATTATCGCTATATTTAAAGCATTTCACTTTAAGGCGCAAAAATAACATCTTGGAAAGGAATTAATTATAATCAAAAAGGTAGCCTCCTATGTCCGGAACTTCTAACGATTTTCGTGTTGAAGAAGACCTGCTGGGTCAACGCGAAATCCCTGCATCAGCTTATTACGGTATTCATACATTACGTGCGTATGAAAACTTCAATATCTCCTCAACAAAGATTTCTGATGTACCAGAACTTGTCAGAGGTATGGTCTTTACAAAAAAAGCAGCAGCAAAAGCCAATATGGAACTTGGGACCATCCCTGAAGACGTAGGTCTGTATATTATGCAAGCCTGTGATCTGATTCTGAATACCGGAAAAGGTATGGATCAGTTTATCTCTGATGTATATCAGGGAGGCGCCGGAACATCGGTCAATATGAATGCCAATGAAGTGATCGCAAATATAGCACTCGAGCTCAAAGGGTGCCCTAAAGGTGAATACCACATAATCAATCCAAACGATCACGTCAATAAAAGTCAGTCCACTAACTGTGCATATCCAACCGGATTCCGCATTGCGGTGTACAACAGTATTATCAAAATGCTGAATTCGGTTGAGCACTTACGTTCAACACTGAACCATAAAAGTAAGGAGTATAAAGATATTCTGAAAATGGGACGAACTCAGCTTCAGGACGCAGTTCCAATGACTGTCGGACAAGAGTTCAACGCTTTCAGTACATCATTAAAAGAAGAAGAGAAAAACTTAAAACATACCGCAGCGCTGCTGCTTGAAGTCAATCTTGGTGCGACAGCGATTGGTACTGGCCTCAATGCTGTTGAAGGTTATCAGGCACTTGCAGTCAAATACCTGGCGGAGTTTACCGGCCTGAACTGTGAACCGGCAGAAGACCTGATTGAAGCAACATCTGACTGTGGTGCTTATGTGATGGTCCACGCTGCTTTAAAACGTTTAGCTGTGAAACTATCCAAAATGTGTAATGACCTGAGACTTCTTTCATCTGGTCCCCGGACAGGTCTGAATGAAATCAATCTTCCTGAAATGCAGGCGGGATCGTCCATCATGCCAGCAAAGGTTAACCCTGTCATTCCGGAGGTTGTCAATCAAGTCTGCTTCAAAGTTATCGGGAATGACACCACGGTAACATTTGCTGCAGAAGCAGGTCAGTTGCAGTTGAATGTCATGGAGCCGGTCATCGGACAAGCGATATTCGAGTCGATATCTCTGCTGAATAATGCCTGTATCAATCTTGCGGATAAGTGCATCAGCGGAATTACAGTGAACAAAGAAGTCTGTGAAAACTTTGTTCTGAATTCCATCGGTATTGTCACTTATCTGAATCCACTGATTGGTCACCATGAAGGTGATATTATCGGAAAAATCTGCGCAGAAACGGGCCAGAGTGTCCGGGATGTCGCCCTGTCACGGAATTTACTGTCAGAAGATGAGATTGATGAAATATTTTCTGTGAAGAATCTGATGCATCCGAAATATACCGCCGAATTATATAAATAACCGATTGAAAGCTCAGTTTGTACTCATTCTGAGCTTTTTCCTCTGTATTCTTTCAATCAAAAAATAATAAGGACAAACCGCTTATGACGCTCAATCCAATGCGAAATAGTTTGATTATTGCAGCACTCAGTATCAGCTCTTTTTCCTTTGCAGCTGACCTTCCGAATATTAAAATTCTGGCAACTGGCGGCACAATAGCCGGTGCAGGAAAAAGTGCAACTGATTCCAGCTATACCGCGGGTAAAGTTGGTGTCGATCAACTGGTCTATGCTGTTCCGGAAATTGGAAAGCTTGCGCACATTAGTGGTGAACAGGTTGTAAGTATCGGCTCACAGGATATGAACGATGCGGTTTGGCTGAAACTGGCAAAACGGGTCAATGCACTTCTGGCAGAAGATGATGTCGACGGCATTGTCATTACCCATGGGACAGATACGATGGAAGAAACCGCCTACTTCCTCAACCTGACCGTCAAAAGTAATAAGCCGGTTGTCCTTGTGGGTTCAATGCGACCTTCGACAGCCAAAAGTGCCGACGGCCCAATGAACTTATATAACGCAGTGGTGACCGCAACGGATAAAGATTCAAGAGGACGTGGTGTATTAGTGGCAATGAATGACACCGTATTTGGTGCGCGAGATGTCACGAAAACCAACACCACATCTGTACAAACTTTTCAGGCACCGAATTTTGGTCCGCTGGGCTATATTCACAACAGTGAAATTCAGTATCAGCGCACCCCTGCCCGTCACCATACAACGGATACAACATTCGATATTTCCAAAGTGAAGAAGTTACCCAAAGTGGGCATTGTTTATAACTATGCGAATGCTTCTGAATTACCGGTGAAGGCATTTGTCAGTGCTGATTATGATGGAATTGTCAGTGCTGGTGTTGGAAATGGCAATATGTATCACACTGTATTTGATGCATTAGCCAAAGCAAGTAAAAATGGCACGATGGTTGTTCGCAGTTCAAGAACACCTACAGGCTCGACAACATTACATGCAGAGGTTGATGACGATAAGTATGGATTTGTTGCCGCTGGCACACTTAATCCGCAGAAGGCACGAATCCTGCTGATGTTATCACTGACACAGACTCACAATTACCGTGAAATTCAGAAAATGTTCCGGTTTTATTAATCTTGGTTGATTATTGATAAAGGGCTGAAAAATCAGCCCTTTTTCTTCGAATCAGGTGATATGATTCATTTTAAATGGTTTTACCGGATAAAAGAGATTCACCATTCAGATCTTCTATCGGACAAATTTTATTCAGCTCACTCCAGATGGCTTCACAGGATTCATGTAACCGGGAGTAATAACGATAGACATACAAATCGATCGGGACCGGCTCTCTTTCTTTCAATATTTTTAACTGACCGGATTCAAGTTCTTCACGAATCGCATAGTCAGGCAACCAGGAAATTCCTTTCCCCTGCATCACTAACGCTTTGATAAAATTGGTCATTGAAGATGAACAAACTGAGTTAGATGTCAGATGACTGTTGGTCCGTTGAATAATTCTGCCCATATAACTTTCAGGTGTATAATCCAGGCACGGTACGTCATTATCAGCTGATAAATCAAACAATGCATTCCCTTGAGAGTCCACCGCAGAAACACAATATAAATAACTCCTCCCCAAATGAATGGAACGATATGGTGCAACCTGGAGTTTATCTTCGTAGAAAGAAAAGAGAAAATCGCACTTTCCATCAATCAGCAACTCGACAGCATCTTCAACTTCATTTGCCACAACCGACAATCGGGTATTTTTCTCAGGGTGGAATAAACATGAGTGCAACTTGGGTAATAATGTAATCGCAATCGAATGAACTGCACTCAGCCGGACGGTATGGCATCCGTCAAAAGAACTGCCAGACAAGCGCTTCACTTCTTCATCCAGCTGATGAAGAATAGATAATGCACTCGTTTTAAACTGCTTTCCTGCCAGAGTTAACTCGATCGGTGTTTTCGTTCTGTCAATCAGTTCAAGTCCCAGTTCCGATTCAAGTGATTTTATCCTGCGACTGAAAGCAGGTTGAGTGACATTGCGGGCTTCAGCGGCATGGGAAAAGTTTTTTAACTCAGCAAGAGTGAGAAAATCTTTTAACCATTTTGTTTCTATATTTTTCATCAAAAATTAGCTCTGTTTGTTGTTATAGGGTTATCGGGAGCAATCCATGCGATGTGAATATTTGAATTGAAGTCAGCAGCAGATATGAATAGCAACGGGTATATATGAAATAAATATAATATATCTTGCAATTTAAACACCACCATGCATATAAAAGGGGTTAAATCCATTCTCCGTGGTGTTCTCATATGCTGATGAGCTAAGTCATCAAAGTTACGATCCTGAAATTAGAAACCAAAAAGAAAATACAAGAAATAAGTCTCAATGTCTATCTTAATTATTTCATTGTCATGAATTATATTTACTCTTGTCTATTAACCAGATCACATAAAGTAAATTGTCGTGATGCAATATAATAATTGTTCACTTCATTTTGGCATTTCACATCAGGTAAATACAAATATATCATTTATATTGTAACAGCCCCATATATAAATAACGAAATATTTAAATCATTAATAAAATATTAATATAATAAATACAAATAAATATAAACATATAAAAATTCTTACTCTCAACAAAAGGTCAAAACAATGAGTTTAATTATTAAGTTATTCTGCGGAATAATCATGGGAATTCTCATGGGAATATTCGCGCCGGAAGTAATTGTTCAGTGTTTAATCACCATTAAATACATTGTAAGTCAGCTAATTAAATTTACTATACCACTCCTCATATTATTTTATGTCACCAGCGGTATCGCCGGATTACCCAAAAATTCAGGTAAATTACTTGGAAAAACCGTTGGCCTGGCCTATCTCTCTACGCTTGGCGCAGGACTCTTTGCCTATGCTGTCGCTTCCGGACTGTTCCCGGTGCTGCTTCATGGTGCTGGTCATCTTCCTGAAGCTCATACGGCTATCAAACCCTTTCTCCAGCTCCGTATTCCTCCCATGATGAATATTATGACCGCGCTGACAATTGCATTTATTTTCGGGCTGGGCATATCGAATCACGATGCAGGAGAACTCCGGACAGTCAGTAATCAGGGACGGGATATTATTGAAATGTTTTTAAATAAAGTCATGATCCCTGCCCTGCCCTTTTATATTGCCGGTGTGTTTGCTGACATCACAGTCAAAGGAACCGTTTTTGCTACGCTTAAGACCTTCAGCCTTGTCCTGCTTGCCATTATTGTCATGCACTGGATCTGGCTGACCATTCAGTTTTGCTCCGCCGGCATCATCCTGCGCCACTCCCCCATGAAAATATTGCACAGAATGATGCCGGCTTATTTTACTGCGGTAGGAACCATGTCATCAGCGGCGACCGTTCCGGTAACCCTTCAGCAAACGAAACGCAACGGTGTTTCAGGTCCGGTTGCCAACTTTGTTGTACCGCTTTGTGCCAATATTCATATGTCTGGTTCAGTCATCAGTATTGCCGGCGTTGCAGTCGCTGTCATGCTGATGTCAGGAACAACGGCACTGCCAACACTGTTACAGGCACTCCCGTTTCTCGCCATGCTGGGTATTACCATGGTTGCAGCACCTGGGGCTCCGGGAGGTGCCGTGATGGCATCTGCCGGATTACTTGGCTCCATGCTTGGATTTACTGAAGAAATGATCGCATTGCAAATTGTCCTTCATCTGGCTCAGGACAGTTTTGGCACGGCATGTAATGTCACCGGAGATGGTGTAATCGCGTTATTTATTGACAGAATGACAACGCATGAAGAAATCGCCGGGGATGACGATTTGCAGGAAGCGCCGGTTTCAATCAATGACTCTCTCTATTCTGAATAACAGAAGCAGTATTGCGAATAACAAAAAACAAAAGAGCGGTTAAACCCTGACCGCTCCCATAGATGACCGCTTTCATCAATCGATGGGGTACCAGTTATCCCTGTTACCCGACTTTTATATCATTATCACTGGAGATTCACTGTGAAAACAATAACCACAGATATTACGATTATCGGTGCCGGAGGTGCCGGGCTACGCAGCGCTATCGCCGCTGCTGAAGCAGATCCGGATATCAATATCGCGCTGATATCTAAAGTTTATCCGATGCGCTCTCATACCGTTGCTGCTGAAGGTGGTTCTGCGGCAGTCATTAAAGAAGAAGATAGTCTGGAAAACCATTTTAATGACACTGTTGGCGGTGGAGACTGGCTGTGTGAGCAAAATGTTGTTGAATATTTTGTTGAAAATTCGACCAGAGAAATGATCCAGATGGAGCAATGGGGGTGTCCCTGGAGCCGTAAGGATAACGGTGAAGTGAATGTCCGTCGTTTCGGGGGCATGAAGGTCGAACGGACCTGGTTTGCAGCGGATAAAACCGGATTTCACATGTTGCATACGCTATTCCAGACCTCTCTCAAGTATGAGCAAATTAAACGACTTGATGAATATTTTGTGGTTGATTTACTGGTTGAAGACGAAGAAATTCAGGGCGTCGTCGCCATACATATGTCTGAAGGTGAATTCGTCGTCATCAAGTCCAAATCCGTCATCCTTGCCACCGGCGGCGCGGGACGGGTTTATCATACAAACACCAACGGTGGTATTGTCACCGGAGACGGTATGGCATTGGCTTATCGCCATGGCGTCCCACTCCGGGACATGGAATTTGTTCAGTACCACCCAACCGGCCTGCCGGGAACCGGTATCCTGATGACCGAAGGTTGCCGTGGTGAAGGCGGAATTATTGTCAATAAAAACGGTTATCGTTATTTACAGGATTATGGCATGGGCCCGGAAACCCCCGTCGGTCAGCCCAAAAATAAATATATGGAACTGGGTCCGCGGGACAAAGTTTCACAAGCATTCTGGCATGAGCAGCAGAAAGGTAACACCATCAAACATCCGCTGGGTGATGTGGTACATCTTGACCTGACACATTTGGGCCAGGATTATCTGCACGAACGCCTGCCCTTTATCTGTGAACTGGCAAAAGCCTATGTCAATGTCGACCCGGCCAAAGAGCCAATTCCTATCCGGCCCACAGTACACTACACCATGGGTGGTATTGAATGCGATCCTCATTGCCAAACCAGAATTAAAGGACTGTTTGCTGTCGGAGAATGTGCTTCTTCCGGTCTCCATGGTGCAAACCGGCTGGGTTCAAATTCACTGGCAGAATTCGTGGTTTTTGGCCGCGTTGCAGGAGAACATGCCGTTCAGCATGCTCACCAGTTCACCCGCTGGAACGAACATTCAATTGAAAAACAGGTCGCCGTGGTTGAAAAACGTATCACAGAACTTCTTGCTCAGGATGGTAATGAAAACTGGGCTGATATCCGGACAGAAATGGGCCAGGCGATGGAATCCGGATGTGGTATTTATCGCCGGGAAGATCTGCTGGAAGAGACCATTGCTAAATTGAGTGAGTTAAAAGCCCGCTACAAAAATATCCGGATTCAGGATAAAGGCAAAGTATTTAACACTGATTTGCTCTATGCCATTGAAGTGGGTTATGGCCTTGATGTTGCAGAAGCTATGGCTCATTCCGCCATTCAGCGCAGAGAGTCCAGAGGCGCACATCAAAGGCTGGATGAAGGTTGTACCGAACGGGATGATGTGAATTATCTCAAACATACGCTGGCGTTTTATCAGCCCGGACAACATCCGGTCATTGATTACAGTCAGGTGACCATCACTCAATCTCAACCTAAAGCCCGTCTGTATGGCGCTGCAGCAGAAGAGGCTGCCGCAAAAGAAGCCACTGCAGCCACACAAGCGGAGGAATAACATGTCAGATATCAGAGTTCAAAAAGTTGAAATTTTGCGTTATGACCCGGAAAAAGATAACGAACCATATAAGCAAACATTTGAAGTCCCGTTCGATGAAACAAAATCAGTCCTGGATGCTTTGGGTTACATCAAAGATAACCTGGATAAAAACCTCTCGTTCCGCTGGTCCTGCCGGATGGCGATTTGCGGCTCCTGCGGCATGATGGTGAACGGGATCCCGAAACTCGCCTGTAAGTCATTTTTGCGGGATTATCCGGATGGCCTCTTTATCGAACCACTGGCAAATTTTCCAATCGAAAAAGACCTGATTGTCGATATGACGCCATTTATTGAGCGTCTGGAAGCACTGAAGCCCTATATTCTTGGCAACGACAGAACACCAGAGGACGGCCCGAATAATCAGACACCGGCACAACTGGCAAAATATAAACAGTTTGCCGGATGTATCAACTGCGGGTTGTGCTATGCCGCCTGCCCTCAATTTGGTCTGAATCCGGAGTTTCTCGGCCCGGCAGCCATCACATTAGCCCATCGCTATAATCTTGACAGCCGGGATAATGGCAAAGCCCAGCGCATGACATTGCTCAATGGTGAAAATGGTGTTTGGGGATGTACCTTTGTCGGCTTCTGTTCCGAAGTTTGTCCCAAAAATGTTGATCCGGCAGCGGCGGTCAATCAGGGGAAAATAGAGTCATCCACTGATTTTGTTATTGCCATGATGAAACCATAGGAGAGCAAAATGACGCATCGAAAACCTTACATTCGTGAAATGAATGCAACCTGGTGGCAAAAGCACGCTTTCTACCGACTTTACATGTTGCGGGAAGCCACCGTATTACCACTGATATTTTTCACACTCTCATTACTGTTTGGTCTTGGCTGTTTGATGAAGGGCCCGGAGGCATGGCAATCATGGCTGAATTATATGGCGAATCCAATCATCATGATCATTCATGTGATCGCACTGGCGGGTAGCCTGTTTCATGCCGGTACTTTCTTCAGCATGATGCCACAGGTTGTTCCCATCCGCCTGAGAGGAAAACTGATCCATAAAAAAACAATCGTTCTGGCGCAATGGTGTCTCGTTACTGCCATTTCCCTGATCGTATTGATCACCATTTAAAGGAGACCGCAAATGATTCAGACCAACCCAAAACGTTCAGACGAACCTGTATGGTGGGGATTATTCGGTGCCGGAGGCAGCTGGTTTGCAATGGTCTCGCCCATCACAATTCTGGTTGTTGGTATATTGGTTCCAATGGGGATCCTCAATCCGGAAATCATGAGTTATGCACATATGATTCGTTTCGCTTCACATACGTTAGGTGCACTGTTTATCATTGGCACCCTGTCACTGCCTATGTGGCATGCAATGCACCGGGTTCATCACGGCATGCATGATTTAAAAATCCACACCGGCAACACAGGTAAAATTGTCAGTTACGGACTTGCTTTCAGTACGACCATATTCGCCATTGTATTTGCACTGATTATATAAATGAATCCGGCAAACAAGGATATCTCAGGATAAATGTTCAGCGAGAATTGACTGGATATACAAGGGCATGATGCCCTTGTATCAACGCAAACAGATTTTCTGGTAAACAAATGACTTAGTAAACATATACCTTGGTGAACAACTGTCTTGGTAAGCAACTGCTTTGGTAAACAACTGCCTTGGTAAACATATAGCTTAAGGCGTGGCGAGTCCCGGACTTTGAGATCACCCGGACCTATCTAATGGACAATATTATGCTGTATCTGAGAGATTAAGAATATTTCACAAAGAATACGTTCATCTTCTGTAAATAACTCATTCATCAACTGAGACTCATTACAAACCTTTTCGATACTGGATATTAATGAGGACCCGGCATATTTTTCAGCTTCTTCTTCGATGACATCCAAATATACTTTCATTTCAGGATGAGTCCGGCTGGTCATTCTGACTAACTGAAAAAACGTATCCATAATTAAGTTACCTGATTTATTATTGAAATAATTCGTGATTAAAATTTCACATATGATTTTATTAAACTATAAGAAAAACCATCAGAATTTTGAAAAAATTACCATTCTGAGACTTAATGCGCTTTAAGTCTTTTTTTTAATAACAAAATCAACAACAAAGTGACTCCGTAATACCTTATTTATCAATAATTAAAGTATCATTTTGTGCAAGACTTTCCGAATATGATGATTAATCTATCATTATTTGATCTATGCGATAACCCTGAAAATTAATGATTGACATAACTATGACTTTTTTATCACTTTTTATTGACGCAGCATAAAAATAACACCTGAATTGACGATAGCCTTTGATATCACAAGGCTCAAACATACAGGGCCTAAATACCTGTTCCTAAATATTCGCCACTTTTGGTTACGAGGCAGGTATCGATAAGCAGACCTTCCGCGCCAGGGAAGGCGCGGCAGAGCCCCAGGGATGGGTTTATGCGTGTCTGTGTTCGATATCTGCCTGAGTGACCTACAATTAGGAACAGGTATTTAGGGGTGTATTGAGCGGTTTGTGGAACCAGATATATTTTGATCAGAAACTGATTCAGAATGGTATGAATACCATATCTTTGTTGTCATCACTTTTTCATTACCGGCAATTGAATATATTTTTTAAATCTCACCCATTTCTTCTTTTCACCCATTTCTTCTTTTCACAGTTAAAGCGATAATAGCGGCTTTGAAAGCACACATGGACGAAATCATGGCGACCATCAAAGATGTAGCAAAAGAAGCCGGTGTATCAATCGCTACCGTTTCACGGGTACTTAATCAATCACCCAAAGCAAGTGCAGCTTCTGTTGACGCTGTCCGCAAAGCCATGTCAAAGCTCGGATACCGGCCAAATGCAAATGCGAGAGCCCTGGTCAGCCAAAATACACAGACGATGGGGATACTGGTTGCGGATGTTTCGGATCCATTTTTCGGTACTTTGGTCAAAGCCGTTGACAATGTCACAAAACCGGCAGGAAAACACCTGTTAGTCTGTAACGGCTATCATGTACACAGTGAAGAAAAAGCAGCCCTTGAACTCCTGATCAACAGCCGCTGTGAATCTTTGGTGATTCACTCAAAAGCCTTGTCTGATGATGAATTAATCCGCTATGCCGGAGAGGTAAAAGGTCTGGTGATTATCAACCGCTATATCCCGGCACTCGCCAGTCGCTGTATTTCGCTGGATAACAGGAAAGGCACCTATCTGGCGACAGAGCTGCTGATCCGGCACGGACACAGCAAAATTGCCCATATTGCTTCCAATCATCCGATTGAAGATGTCACCGAACGGATTGACGGTTTTCGTGCCGCAATGACGGATAATGGTCTGGATGTACCTGATAACCTGATTGAATATGGTGAACCAAACAGTGAAGGTGGTGAGCTGGCGACCCGGAATCTGCTGGCAAAGTCTGTCGGTTTTACTGCCATCGTCGCCTACAACGATTATATGGCTGCTGGCGCCATAACAGTCTTCGAAGAAAATGGCTTCAAAATACCTCAGAATATTTCCGTGACAGGATTCGATGACAGCTTCATTGCAAAATATATGTATCCGAAACTGACAACCATCAGCTACCCGATCCAACTGATGGCAGAGCAGGCTGCCCGGCTTTCACTTGCACTGGCTGAAGGGGAAGCTCCAAAAGACATCTCTCATCGTTTTACACCAACCATCATACGCAGAGATTCAGTACAAAAAATTTAAAAAAGAACCGGACAACCCATACAGTTTCAGGCTGTCCGGAAACAGGAGCATTCCTTGTTATAAAAAAATTTTTCAGAAAAATAAATGTGGAAATCAGCATTCAATGAATTCAGAACTCAAATAAATAAGTTGTCCGGTAGCGGTATTCTTCCCCCGGCAAAAGCATGCAGCTTTCCTGATCCCACTCCGGATGATGGGGAGAATCCGGCAGGAACTGTGTTTCCAGCGCAAACCCGGCATAATCACCATATTCGCCACCGCAACGATCGGGTTCTCCGGCCAGCCAGTTTCCCGTATATAACTGTAGCGCGGGTTTATCTGTATACACTTTCATTGTTACCGACCGATCCGGAGAAGAAACAACGGCAGCCCAACGCCCGGAGCGACATGCCGCATTGAGCCGGAAGGCATGGTCATACCCTTTTACCAGCTGTTGTTGTTCATCAGTCAAAAAATCCTTATCAATCGTTTTGGGGTGACGAAAATCAAAACCAGTTCCATGGACTGGTACAGGTTGACTGACGGGAATGCCATGCTGATTCACCGGCAGATAAGCATCTGCATTGATCTGTACGACATGCGTTTTACAATCAGTCCCGGATGCCGGCCCCAGCAGATTAAAATAAGCATGGTTTGTCAGATTAACCGGCGTCACCTGATCTGTGCACGCCTGATAATCGATCTCCATCCGGTTATCTGCCGTTAACTGATAAGTGACCGACACCTCAAGCCTGCCCGGAAACCCCTGATCACCATTGGGTGAAGTCAGGCTGAAACGCACGAAGTCACTGCCTTGATCGGCTATCTCCCAGCGACGCTTATCAAATCCCTCTTCTCCGCCATGCAGGGTATTTCCGGCCTGATTCTGGCTTAACCGGTAAACCTGACCATCAACAGCAAACTGTCCCGATGCAATCCGGTTCGCGTACCGGCCAATGGTCGCTCCCATATAACACGTCATCTGCTTAAACCCGGCCATCGTTGCACAGCCCAACAAGACTTCGCGGTTTTCATATTGCAGGGGAATCACACAACTCAGCCAGGTTGCACCAATATCCATCAAAGTCACAGACATGCCTGCCGTATTTTTCAAAGTCACCAGCCTGGCCGGACAACCATCAAATGCAGGCTCGGCAGTCATTGCTTTTAAAAGGGAAATACCTGTCATGTTACTCTCTTCTCAACCTGAAACAGGGACAGCGGGTCCTGCACCATTTTTTGCCTGACAAACATAGACTGTCGCCCGCAAACCTGTTTCCGCCTCATAACGGCTTTCGACCGTCGCTTTCACCTGATCAACCAAAGCGGGCGGGACAAGTGCAACAATACAGCCACCAAAACCACCACCAGTCATCCGCACACCGCCTTCTTCCCCGATCACACCGCTGACCATTTCAACCAGCGTATCGATTTCTTTAACCGTAATTTCAAAATCATCGCGCATAGAAAGATGTGACTGAGCCATCAACGCCCCCATACGCTTCATATCACCCGCTTCAAGTGCTTTTACTGCGGCTTTTGTACGCTCATTTTCTGTCACGACATGACGGGCACGCTTTGCGACCACCTCATCCAGCGCTGAAATCCGGGCGTTCAGCTGTTCAACAGAAACATCTCTTAATGCTTTGACGCCAAAAATCCGGGCCGCTTCTTCACACTGTTCCCGGCGGGTATTGTATTCGCTGTCAACCAAACCCCGTTGTTTATTCGAGTTAATGATCATCACCGCCATGTCTTCCGGCATTTTGACGGCCCTGGTTTCCAGAGAACGGCAGTCAATCAGCAATGCATGATTCTCCTGCCCTTCAGCCGAAATCAACTGATCCATGATGCCACAGTTACAGCCGACAAACTCATTCTCGGCCTGTTGCCCGTTCAGTGCGATCTCTGCCTGAGAAATATCCAGAGCATACAATGCCTTGACGGTCTGTCCTGTCACAACTTCCAGTGCCGCTGATGAACTCAGACCCGCGCCCTGTGGCACGTTTCCGCTGACCACGATATCCATGCCGCCAAACGAATAATCACGGGCTAACAAACATTTCATCACCCCCCGGATATAGTTCGCCCACATACAGTCTGGCTGAAACGCGATGTCATCATTCAGGTGAAACTCATCGATATCATGACCGTAATCGACGGAAAGAACCCGGACAAGATCATCCTCACGTCTGGCTGCCGCCACCATCGCCTGATAATTAATCGCGCAAGGCAACACAAAACCATCATTATAATCGGTGTGTTCACCAATCAGATTGACCCGTCCGGGCGCCTGTATCAAATGGGTTGGTGCGTAACCAAACGCAGTGGAAAATACCGCTTGCACATTCTGGATTAACTGGTTCATAGTCTGTTCTCTTTTACCTGATAGCCTGGTGTTTTTGAGTTTGTATGATGCTTTGAGTTTGTATCAGAGGCACCGGAAATTGTCTCAGCTGACTGATTTTTATACTGTTCTTGCTTTGTAATGGATATCACTCAGTGCCCGCAGGCGCTCCGCCGCCTGTTCCGGTGTCAAATCCCGCTGAGACTCCGCCAGCATTTCATATCCCACCATAAACTTGCGAACCGAAGCACTGCGCAGCAGAGGCGGATAAAACAGTGCATGAAGCTGCCAGTGAGAAATATCGGTGCCTTCAGCAAAGAAAGGGGCATAATGCCAACCCATTGAATACGGGAACGGGCACTGAAAAAGATTGTCGTAGCGACTGGTCAGCTTCTTCAAGGCAACCGCCAGGTCATCTCGTTGTGCTTCCGTCAAATCACTCATCCGGCGGATATGCGTCTTTGGCAGCAGCATGGTTTCAAACGGCCATGCCGCCCAGTAAGGTACAAGAGCGACCCAGTGTTCAGTTTCGACGACAAGACGTGCCCCGTCTTTTAACTCCGCCTGAACATAGTCAACCAACAGGCTGGAACCGTACTGCCGGTAATAGGCTTTCAAATGTTTTTCTTTACGCTCGATTTCGTTAGGCAAAAAGCTGTTTGCCCAGATCTGTCCATGGGGATGAGGCTGCGAGCATCCCATTGTTTCTCCCTTATTTTCAAATGCCTGAACCCAGATATAAGTTTTACCCAGAGATTCAATCTGCTCATTCCAGGTATCAATGACACACCGGATCTGTTCAACCGGAAGTTCAGGCAGTGTTTTACTGTGATCCGGAGAGAAACAGATGACCCGGCTTAATCCCCTGACACCTTGTGTTCTGAACAGCGGATGATCAGACTCAGGCGCATCAGGAGAATCCGGCATTAATGCGGCAAAATCATTACTAAATACATAGGTGCCCCGATAATCCGGGTTTTTATCGCCGGATATCCGCGTATTACCCGGACACAAAAAACATTGGGCATCATACTCAGGCAGAGCAGCCGGCTGTGGCTTTTCATCCTGACCACTCCACGGACGCTTCGCACGATGTGGCGAAACCAGAATCCACTGACCAGTCAAAGGATTGTAACGACGATGTGGATGATCTACCGGGTTAAATTTAATATTCGACATACTTTTCTCTATTCTTGCTCATGCGCTTCCGGCGAACAGAAGCCAGGTAAAATTTTACTAAACCAGACACTGTCACGATTCACTCTGATAACCTTGCGGATGATGTGACTGCCAGCGCCATGTGTCTGCGGTCATGTCAGCAATTGTCCGGGTCGCTTTCCAGCCCAGTTCTTTTTCTGCTTTTGCCGTCGCCGCCCAGCAACGGGCAATATCTCCCGGTCGTCGTGGGCAAATTTCATAAGGAATGGATTTCCCGCAAGCCTTGCTGAATGCATCGACCATTTCAAGTACACTCGCCCCATTGCCGGTTCCCAGGTTATAAATATGTAATCCAGCCTGTCTGCCCACCGCATTGAGTGCAGCAAGATGTCCGTCCGCCAGATCCATGACATGGATATAATCACGGACTCCGGTACCATCAACCGTCGGGTAATCCTGACCAAATACCGATAGTTTTTCCCGGCGCCCCACAGCAACCTGAGCAATAAACGGCATCAGGTTATTCGGCAAACCATTTGGATCTTCCCCCATGGTGCCGGAGGGATGGGCACCCACAGGATTAAAATAACGCAGCAGAGTAACACTCCAGTCCGGTTGAGCATGGAAAAAGTCTGACAAGCAGGCTTCGACCATAAATTTACTCCGGCCATACGGATTGGTCGTTGCTCCAATGGGTGACTCTTCTGTGATGGGAACTCGCTCCGGGTCGCCATACACCGTTGCAGAAGAGCTGAAAATGATACTTTTTACGCCGGCTTTACACATTGCACGCACCAATACGAGTGACCCTGTCACATTGTTATCATAATACGCTAATGGCTGGCTTACCGACTCTCCCACGGCTTTCAATCCGGCAAAATGAATGACAGCCTGAATATTGTGTTGACTGAACACGTGATCGAGAAACGATTCATCACGAATATCACCCTGATAAAATAAAGGCCGGACCTGAGTTAATGCTTCTATCCGATCCAGTACCACGAATTTGCTGTTGCACAGGTTATCGATAATAATGGGTGTGAACCCTGCTTCAATCATTTGAACACAGGTATGGCTACCGATATATCCCATGCCGCCAGTCACCAGAACTTCCACTATTCACCTCTCTTTCGCAATTGCTGCCAGATTGAAATCTCATCAGCCAGTGAAACACCGGCAAAATCTGACTGTAGTTTATCAACCTCAGCGATCCCCGATTGTGATCAAATCCACATAGTGTAAACGTTTCCACTTAAATTTATCTTGTATTGATATCTCCAGAGTTGAGGTTTCAGTGATCTAAACCAGAAAATTCAGTCTGACAAGACATGGTTCAGCCAGATTTGATAATTTTTACATTTTTATCAAATAATCAGAAAGTTAAATAAATTATAATATGTATCAGACGGACCATAAACTGGCTGTTTATCTTTCTCAAATCAGATAACACGGAAGGAAGCATGAGGCATTCAAAGGGATCAATAAAGCCACCGTGAGCAGAGAAGCAACAAGAGACAATACAAAAATGTAAACGATAACAAAAACGAGCCAGACGTGCTAAATGCACCCCACCGGGTTCACGCTCAAATAACGGACAATACATCCTGTTCAGGTGAACAGGATGTATTGTCCCAGAGCGGTTTATTTATCTTTCATCACCTACTCCAGAAAAGCATCCAGCGCTTCAGTCGGCTGTTTGGTATCCGGATTCCATGCTCCCCAGGTATATCCTTTCCAGTTATATGCTTCAGGTTCCCAATAGAAAACGCCCAAGCCTTTACCATTCTTGACTTGACGGACTTTCTTTATCACGTCAGCAACAATCGTTTTCGCTTCCGAATCATCCCAGGGAACACCAACTTCTGTGACCATCACTTCCGATCCATACCGCTCGGCCATATCATTGAGATTGGCTAAACACTTAGCCGTTGCCTGTTGCCAGGTCATCCCGGTTGCACTGCGCGGATAGGAAGAAGCGCCAATGACATCCCATTGCGATCCATTGGCTTTCAGGCCGTCAAATATCCAGCGAAAATTCGCATTGTCATGGCAGTTTGCCAGATGAACAATCATTTTCGCATCAGGGAAAACTTCTTTCGCTGCATTGCGGCCACTGTTGTACAACCAGGCAAAATTCCGCATGTTCTTTGAAGCCATCCCGTCATTCCATAACATGCCGTTATTTGTCTCATTGCCAATCTGAATCCACTTAGGAGTAATACCGGCATTTTTCAGTGATGTCAGAGATTCTTTGGTATATGACCAGACTTTCGCCATCAGATCATTAAAACTCAGCTTGTCCCATTTGCCGGGTTTCCACTGGTTGGCGGGATCCGCCCATTTATCGCTGTAATGAAAATCAATCATGACATCCATACCAGCAGCTTTCGCCCATTTGGCTTTGACAATGACATCCTGAAGTGAGTTGTAATAACCATCAGCAGGGTTCACCCACACTCTCAGGCGAACTGCGTTCATGCCATGATCCCGCAGAATTGACAAAACGTCCTGTTTATAACCCCAGTCATTGTAAAACTGATAACCACTGTCCTCCATTTCAGTTAACCAGCTGATATCAGCCCCTTTGGTAAAAGCAAAAGTGTGTGTTGCAAGCAAAAGTGTGCCTGTCCCAATAATCATTTTTATTGTCTGTTTCATTGATGATAATCTCCCTCTGAAAATGGACTTCCCGGATATATACCCAAGCAACCTGAAGATGCTCTGTTCAGGTTGTTTGGGTATATAATCAAACCTGAGACTGTTCAAATAACAAACAGATCACACTTAAACAAATTGTTTGATTGTTTAGAATCGTTCTGTGATAACTTTCAATTCTCAGGCGTAAATTTTTACTATAAAAACAAACCACAGTCACATGGTGATATTGCATTCAAAGTGATGCGATCCTTATATATTCACAACCTGAACCAATAAAAATAAAGTCAACAGAATAATATCTTTCTCTTTTATTCTCCGGTAAATTCAAGACACAAGAAATATAATAAAAAGCCCACAGACCGGGGGAGTCTGTGGGAAATAAGAAAAGGCAAGTCATCAATTAAAATTTAAACCGGGTCTTTACCACCATGCTTCAAACTGTACGCCATAATTAACCCCACTATTATCGGTACCATTATTTAATGATTTTCCTTCATCATCTTTCAGATAAGAAATATAAAAGCGAAGTTCAGGACGTGAGAAAAAACTTTTGCCGACTGTCAGCGCCTGAGCCAGTGTAATTTTCTTACCTGCTGACTTGTCTTCATGACCACCGTCCCAGGTTTTCTTACTCTTGAAGTAACCGAGTTCCAGCATTGTTTTACTGTATTGAGACCAGGTGTACGCCGGGCGCAGTACAAACGACAGCAAATTTTCGTCATCAACCCAGTCTCCGTGATCTTTGGCGTAACCATAAGTCAGCACATGGTCAATCATGAAATTATCAGACAGATTAATATCACCGGTGTTAATCAGACGATACCCTTTCGCGTGATTCACATCGCCACTCCAGATATCGTACCATCCGCCTCCCTGCGAGATCATATTTTGCGCCAACCCTTTGTCCCCATACTGGAGCACGACTTTATCCCAGCCCCAGCTGAAATTCTGACTCACTTGTGCTGTCAGCATCAATCCATTATCCAGTTCAGCAACTTCTGCCCCGGTTTCTTTTTGCGCATCACTCGGATTGACTATCGCATAATCAACCGCAATTTCTGCCCATGAACCTTCCCATGGTTTCAGGTTTGAGTAGCGAAAATCCGCGTAGTAAATGTTCAGATCACCAATGGATACCGAGTCATCCCATGCTTCACCGTCACCACGGACAATTGCCCCTGACACGGTTCCCGGCCCGGCATTCACCCCTTCCACACCAGCACCGTAGCCAGAGATATTAAGATATTTGGTATCGATGATATGAAGATCCTGACGCTGATAGAAACGTTTTCCGGCCCAGATAGTCGCCTCCGGTGCAGAAGGAATGTAACCTTTGACCTTCAGTGCTGCCTGCTTAATACCAAACGTTGCTTCCTCAGAATTACTCCGGGAGGTCGTTTCATTGTTCATGCTTCCCGAAGATTCCATAGAGAACATTGTATCCAGATACATGCTGTGGCCATCATCGTTAAACAGTTCCTGACCTAACCCAATTTCTGCATAATTGTCGAATTCATTCCCCAACCGGCCTAATTTGCTTTTGTTAAATTCATCCCCGCCTTTCAGGCCTCCGCCATCTGCATTTGCGGCAATTCCCGCGCGGACATAACCGTTAAAATCCACTGCATGAGCCGGGGTAACAGCGAATGCAACACTCAGGGCAAGAAATAGATTTTTTTTCTGAAATTTCATTTTGTTCTCCTTGTTTTCCTTTTGTTTCAATATGTATTGCCTGAATATCAATCACCAATAACAGGCAATACAAACCCCTCAGGAAAATCCTGATAAATATCATGTGTGCCCCTGATAAAACCAATGAATATAATTAGTAAGTCAACAGATAATTAAACCATCGATCATCAGATATAAAATACAACATTCATCTGAGGGTTATTATTATTTCTGTGTTTCTCCGGATAATATTTTCACTTCGTAAGGCTGAAGTATTAGTTTTTTACTTATTATTTCCTCCTGATTGATTAAATTAAACATATCTTTGTCGGGAAGTATTAATTCGATCTGTGTCGTCAGAAAATTCATGATAAAAATAAATTGTTGCTCATCATTCTGCCGGGTGGTCACTGAAACCCCGTAAGGTATATCCTGAATCACTGTTTTTAAACCATGTGCTCTGGTTAATTGCTGATAAAACTGGCGATGAAAACCGGGGTCATTCCGGGACGCAATATAGTATGCCGCTCCCCGGCCATAATGATGACAGGTTAATGCAGGTGTACCGGCAAATAAATCATCCGTGTAATGCGCCAGAACCTGTGCAGATTCAGCATGAATATGCTCACACAAATGCTTTGCCTGAAAGCGACCGGACATCCCCAATGTATTCTCTGCGGCGATTTCCAGCGTGACGCGCTCATGATCGTACAAAGAGTCGATTTCTTCGGCCCAGATCCCCAGTGTACGGCGCAACGGACTGTTCTCTCCGCCGGGAAAACCACCCAGAAAACAGAGGTCACTTTCATTGACAATACCACTCCAGTAGGTTGCAACTAATACACCGCCCGCTTCAACAAACTGTTCCAGACGCTCCGCAACACCAGGCTTAATCATGTACAACATCGGCGCAATCACCACTTTATACGGCGTAAAATCACATAACTGTTCTATGATGTCGCAGTTGATCCCCTGTTCCCAGAAACCACGATAATGATCCGCGACGGTCTGCTCATAAAACAGGCCTTCATTACGCGGGCCGGAGGCATCATCCATTGCCCAGCGGCTTTCCCAGTCAAAAATAATCGCGACTTCTGAAACGGTCCGGCTACCGCAGGCCGCAGAAATATTCTCCAGCATCTGACCAACCTGCGTGACCTCGCGGCCGGTACGGGTATCCGCATGACCCACATGATCAATCACAGCACCGTGAAACTTCTCAACCGATCCCCGGCTTTTACGCCACTGGAAGTATTGTACAGAGTCCGAGCCATGCGCCACGGCCTGCATTGAGGACAACAAATGCATCCCGTCTTTCTTCAGCTTGGTAATCGGCTGCCAGTTCGTCTGACTGGGTGTGGATTCCATTAACAAAAAAGGCTTTTGCTTGAGCGTTCGCATTAAATCGTGATACATCGCGATATAACACGCCAGACCGGTTTCATCGTCGTCACGGTGCCATAATGGGTAGTTATCCCAGGAAACAATGTCAACCGCTTCACTCAGCTTCCAGTAGTTGTAGTCATAGAAGTATTCCATGAAATTCGCAATCACCGGTAAGTCAGGATTTTCAGCTTTTAACGGCCGGACTTCCTGGCGACAAAAGTCCGCGACTCTGTCGGTCCGGTAGCGTTTCCAGTCAAGTTTCAGTCCATGAATTGAATTTTCACCGACCGGCGACGGTGACTCAATCTGAGACCAGTCTGTAAATGTATGACTCCAGAATGCCGTCCACCACTCTGCATTCAGTTTTTCCAGAGTTCCATAATGTGCTTTCAGCCACTCCCTGAACCCTTGCTGACAATGTTCACAATGGCATTCACCGCCATATTCATTGGAAATATGCCAGCCAATCACAGCCGGATGATGGCTGTAGCGCTCTGCCAGTTTTGTATTGATGACCGTCACTTTTTCCCGGTATTCCGGCGAACTGTAACAGTGGTTGTGCCGCTCTCCGTGTCGCTGCTTCACCCGGTTTTCATCGACACGCAATACGCTGGGATATCGCTGAGACAACCATGCCGGACGCGCTCCACTTGGCGTTGCCAGAAAAACAGAGATGCCATTCTCTGCCAGTCTGTCTAATACGTTATCCAGCCATTCAAACCGGAATTCGCCTTCAGAAGGCTCCAGCGCTGACCAGCTGAAAATACCGACAGACATGACATTACAATGTGTCTGTTTCATCAGCTGAATATCGGCTTCCAGAATATCCGGCCGGTCAAGCCATTGTTCAGGGTTGTAATCAGCCCCGTGAAGAAAATGATGAATATCCGGAATCATTGATGAATACTGCAACATGACAAATAACCTTTATTTTGAATTAAATACATCGAGTGATGGCAACGACTCACCATCAAAATCAAACAGTGCTTCGTTTTCCCATGAGTTCCCTTCACCCCAATGGTCATTGATGTAGTCCATCCCGGACTGTGTTGCCCAGGTTGCCCCGTTGACCGGCAGCCATGCGGGTTCCCAGTACACGATGCCCAGTCCCATTCTATCGGGTATATCATTCATCATTTTCATCATGTCACTCAGATAATGCGCCTGACCTTTGACAGAGACTTCATATCCCTGAATATCCCCCTCTCCTGAATAACCATTCGCCAGCGAATCTCCGTTTTTGGTGGTAAAGGGAAATGCAGTTTCAACCAGCAAAACAGGTTTGTGATAACGACTGATAACATCATCGATATTTGCTTTCACTTTTGCCACCGGACCATGCCAGAACGGATAGTAGGACATCCCGATAATGTCATAGTCGACATGATGTTTGGTGATTTCATCAAACCACCAGCGAAATGCGCCGTTATCACCTGCTTTTGCCAGGTGTAACACAACCGGTATCTTCTCACCCGCTCTGGTATTTTCTTTCACCCCCCGGATACCGGACTTCAGCAATGCTGATAAGCGGTCAAATTCCTTGCCATCTCCCCCCCCAGCTTTTTCCTTCAGGCCATAACATCCCGCTGTTCAGCTCATTACCAACCTGCACCATATCTGGTATAACGCCAGCTCCGCGGTGTGCTTTCATCACGTGATCGGTATAGTCATAAACCCGCTGAACCAGCTGTTCAAATGAGAGTTTTTCCCAGCTTTTGGGCTTAAATTGTTTTCCCGGATCAGTCCAAAAGTCACTATAGTGAATGTCCAGCAGATACTTCATCCCTTGCTGATGGGCACGCTGACCCAGTTCAATCGCCCGTTCCAGCGTAGAATTACCGCCACCAAACGCCAGACCATCCACTGATTCAGGATCAACCCATAAACGAGCCCGGATATAATTCACTCCATGATCTTTCAGAATTTTAACCAGATCTGTCGGCACACCATGGTCGTAATATTCAGCGCCGAGCGATTCAAGCTCAGGCAGCATGGAAATATCCATCCCCTTGATAAACCCCTGATGAACCCTGACAGGCTGAACAGAATAATCTGTGTCTTGTGTTGAATGATCTGCGCTTGCCGACTGACAGCCGGCCAGCGCAGCCCCCAGACCCAAAACAGCCCATATGATAGAAGATTTTTTCATTGTATTTTCCCTGAATGATTAACCTTTTGTACTGCCTGCTGTCAGGCCGGAAACAAAATATTTTTGCAAAGACAAATAAAGCAGAGCGACTGGTATCGAGATCAGCACCGCCCCCGCTGCATAGGTGGTATAACTTGCACCCATTTTCTCTACCACCAGGTTATATAACCCAATCGGCAGTGTGTAATACTCCGGAGATCTGAGAATGGTGGTCGCCAGAATAAAATCTCCCAGCGGTCCGGTGAAAGAAAACAGCGCAACGACGGCAATTATCGGTTTAGAAACCGGTAATATGATTTCAATAAAGATACGGAAATTACCGGCACCATCCATTTTTGCCGATTCATCCAAATCTTTAGGTATCGCATCCAGATACCCTTTCATCAAATATGTATTCATCGGAATCATGCCACCGACATATACCAACACCAGAGCCAGATGGCTGTTAATCAACCCCATCATCTGCGCCAGAACAAAGATGGCAATTAAAGCCGAAAACTGAGGGATCATTTGCAGCAGCAAGAACAACATCAACCCGTTATTTCTGCCTTTAAAACGAAATCTGGAGAAAGAATAAGCGGTGCAGCAGACACTAATCAGCGTCAGAATCATCGTCAGGACACTGATTTTCAGGCTGTTCCAGTACCATGTCAGATAAGAAACTTTACTGTTGGCAAACAATGTCAGGTAGTGTGACCAGGTGGGATGCTCAGGAATCACTGAGTCTCCCATAATACTGTTCCCCGGATAAAATGAAGCGCCTACGGTCCAGACCAGCGGATAAATGATAATCACACACACAGTGAAAATCAGGAGATAACTGAGTGTCAGGCGGATTCGGTTGCTACGTTTAATACTCATCATGGCCCGTTATCTCCCCTCTTCTTTAAAAGATTTGGTCATCCGGAACTGCCACAACGCAATACCGACAACAAAAACCGAAAGCAGCAAAGTAATTGCCGATGCAATTGAATATTGAGACGACGACATCGTCAGCTTATAGATCCATGACACCAAAATATCTGTCCCCCCGGCATTACTGCCAATCACGGCGGGTTCCCCGTTATTAAACAGATAAATAATATTGAAATTGTTGAAATTAAATGTGTATTGCGTGATCAGGATTGGCGCAATAGAGTAAAGCACCAAAGGTAAAGTAATGGTTCTCAGCTGCTGAAATTTACTTGCACCATCCATCGTTGCTGCTTCGTAGAGATCACCGGGGATTGCCTGTAACACACCGGTTGTCATCGCAAACACAAACGGAAATCCAAGCCAGGTCTGAATCATAATCAAAGCGGTTTTGGTCCAGAACGGATCCGTCAGCCAGGGTTTGGGATCAATCCCGAAGAAATGAAGAATCACATTGTTGATCACCCCAAAAGTGTCATTGAACATGCCGGTAAAGATCAGAATGGTCACAAACCCAGGCACCGCCCATGGCAAAATGAAAATAGTTCGAATCAGTGGCTTGAATTTGAGATCTTTCTGGTTCACCAAAATAGCCAGCAGAATACCAACCGCACACTGAAGTGTGGTTGCCATTAATGTCCAGATCACCGTCCATTGCAGGACATCAAGAAAGGTTTTACGCCAAAGATTGACCTTAAAAATGTTGATAAAATTTTTCAGCGCCACCCAATCCACCAGTTTTGCAGGCGGTGTGTTGTACAGGTTGTAGTTGGTAAAACCGATGGCAAAACCAAATACAATCGGAAAAATAACCACGAACACTAACAGAATAAATGCTGGTGTTGTCATCAGATAAGGAAAACCGGATTCAACGATATTCCTGAACTGTTTTCTGACGGAATTCAGTGGCTTTCCTTCATCTCTCAACTGACCATTCCGGTAAGCATCACGGATGCTGAAGACATAAACTGACAGACCGAACAGCGCAACTATCAGGGCAATAATGCCCTTGGCCAGCAAAAAAATTGAATTATCTTCAGGTAATTTCTCACCTAAAGTAACGAGTCCCCAAAAGCCGTATTGAAGAAACTCATGACTGGCGCCATAAAAGCTGAATAATAAAACTGAAAAAATGAGTCCTTTCGCATATTGCTTATTATAAAACTGACCACATCCCGGAATGAATCCGCACAAGGCAGCAATATACCGGTGAGTCCCTTCTTTTTTCATCACCTGAGAAGGCTCTCCATATAATTCTGACATCGCCAAAACTCCACACTTCAGATGGTTAGCTCCGCCAGTCGCTGGCGGACTAACACCACCGATTCTAATTTCCCATCATTGCATGGTTTGCTTCTATCTGCATATTGATGGCTTCGACGGCGCCATCCAAAGCACCTTTGGGATCCTGTTTACCAGTGGCAATAAGCTGAAGCGCATTATTTGCCGGAGTCCAGACTTCATTCATCTCTGGAATGGAAGGCATGGATGTTGCGTTTGCAGACTGCAGTGCAACCGCTCTTGCGCCTTTGTTATTTTTGATTACCGGATCATCGGCGAGTTGCTTCACTGCTGGGACTTCACCTGTCAGCTCAAACCGGCGTTTTGCATTGTCGTAGTTATTAATAAACTCGATATACTTTTCTGCTAAAGCTTTATTTTTTGAATAAGTTGAAATGCTGTAACTCTTCACCCCCATAAGAGAGCCCATGGGCTGTCCGTTAGGCAGTTTTGGTAAAGGCGCGACACCGTAGTGAATTCCAGCCTCTTCATAAGGTTTAAAAGACCATGGTCCCGTTTCAACAATGGCGGCCCGGCCGGAAGTGAACAGTGAATCAATGGCATTCAGTCCGTTATTGCCGACAATACCGGTCGGAAACAGGCCATCATGATAGAATTTCTGAATGTAGCTGGCTCCCTGAACGGCACCATCAGTATTTAGTAAAATTTTATCCGGGTCATCAGAACCATCCGCTGATTTGGCAAAAATATCGCCACCCATTCCCTGAATAATGCCATAGCTGTAATAGAGTTCATCCCATTTTGCTAACAGGCCATATTTTCCTTGTTTAACAAATTGCTTCGATAGTTTATATATATCTTCAATATTATCCGGCAGTTTATCGATTAGATCTTTATTATAAACCATCACGACAGTTTCAACGGATTTGGGAATTCCATAAAGTTTCCCTTTATATGTCAATGCACTCAGGGATGAATCGGTAAATGTTTCCAGCACTCTTTTATCTGGGTTTATCGGGGAAATTAAGCCCTGAATTACGGCACTGCCAATTTGGTCATGCGGGATAAGAATGACGTCCGGGCCAGTTCCTGCAGGGCCATCCATTCTCAGGGCTTCGACCTGGCCACCATAAGGCAGTTCTTTCACCTGAACATCGACATCATATTTATTTTCAAATAATTCAACTGCTTTTTTATTACCAAATGATTTTTGAATATCTTCCCATACAAGGAGTTTATCTTTCGCAAATACAGAGGAAGAACCGACCAGTGCAATATATATTGCCGAACAATATATTGCTTTTTTTAATTTATTATTTTTCATATTTTTCCTTGATTTTATTAATTAATAGTCGTTAAACTAAATTTATCAATGAAGCTGCTCTGTCCGATATATAAAATATGCTTCAGCAAGTGGCTCCATCCATACAATTGCGAAGTATTTGTGATATCAATCACTGGAATGTAATGGATCTGTGATTAATTTAGTACAAGGCTAGTAAATATTTACCTGTTACTGATAAGTTTGTCACAATTGTTCATTTAATCAGTATGACCAGGGTCAACTGACTCTGAAAACAATAGGTTACCCGAATGGCTTCAATTAACCTTTCTCACATCATCAAACGTTTTGGTGATACACAAACGATTCATGACGTTAATCTTTCTATCGACAGTGGTGAATTTGTCGTTTTTGTCGGTCCATCCGGCTGTGGTAAATCCACACTACTCAGGATGATCGCCGGTCTGGAAGACATCACCAGCGGTGAACTGAAAATTAAAGATGAAGTCATGAATGACATTCCCCCCTCACAACGAGGGGTCGCCATGGTATTTCAGTCATATGCGCTTTATCCTCATATGACGGTTGCCGGGAATATGGGCTACTCACTGAAAGTAAAAAAAGTCCCGCAAGAAGAAATAGATCGTAAAGTCAGGCTGGTCGCAAAAGCCCTGCAGCTAGAGCCTCTGCTGGAGCGAAAACCAGCACAATTATCAGGAGGCCAGCGACAACGGGTCGCCATAGGACGCGCCATTATCCGGGATCCGGATGTGTTTTTGTTCGATGAACCCCTCTCTAACCTTGACGCTGAATTACGGGTTGAAATGCGTTTACATATTGCAAAACTTCATCGCGAACTTCAGTCCACAATGGTTTATGTTACCCATGATCAAGTCGAAGCGATGACACTGGCCGATAAAATCGTTGTGTTACGTGACGGTCGTGTTGAACAGGTTGGTTCACCGATGAGCCTCTATTACCAGCCGCAGAATCTGTTTGTGGCCGGTTTTATCGGCTCACCCAAAATGAACTTCACTCCCGGTAAACTGCTGACCTGGGAAACAGATCAGATCACAATTGAGTTAGACCATCAAAATCAGACCATGACTCTCCCGGTTGCAGTTCCCCCGATGAACAGCGGAGATAAACTGACTATCGGTATCCGGCCGGAACACCTTTCCCGCGAAGAAAATGATATTGCGCTGAAATTTGATACAGAAGTGATTGAACGGCTAGGCAACAGTACGTATATTTTCGGACAGTGCTGTGGCGTGGATAACTTTAAGTTCCTGCATCAGGGTGACTGTATTGTGGAACCGAACAGTTCGCTGAACCTGTATGCAGCAACCGATATGATTCATATTTTTAATCAGGACGGACTGGCAATTGTCAGGGAAAAATTTAGTAAAGCAGTTTAATCGTTCATTTTAGCCAGAAGCACCTTACCGTTCAGGAGAACCTCCACGATCAAAACAGTGATGTGCTCTGGCTTTTCAGTACAACATCTTATAGCAAGGATACAGATTGGCTACTTTAAAAGATATTGCAGCGTTGACTCAGGTTTCCACTTCAACCATTTCCCGGGTGATAAATCAGGATCCAACGCTCTCTATTTCTCAATCAAAAAGAAACGAAATACTGCGGGCAGTGCAGAAACTGGAATATGTTTCTCCCAAACAGCGAAAAGCGCAAAAAGAACATTCAGAAAAGCACGACGAATCGGGAAACCATCATATATCATCCGCGCCGCTGGAGCTGGTGGTCGTCAATTTTCTTGATCCCGTAGGAGAAATCAACGACCCTTATTTTACTTCCATTCGTGTCGGCATCGAAAATTGTTGTTTTCACAATAAAATTTCTGTCAGAACATTAAGACGGGATCAAATCGCCAAAAGCGGGCATATCATAAGCCGGCCTAAAGCTGTGATTGCAGTCGGTCACTTCACTGAAGAAGAAGTCCTGCTGATGTATCACTATAATCGCAATCTGATTTTTATTGATTCAAACCCGCTTGGCAGACATAGTGATGCCGTCCTGTTCGACCGCTATGCAGCGGCAAAGGAACTGGTGGGTTATATTATAGATAGTGGCTCAAAGTACCCTGCTTTTATTGGTAATGATGAAGCCAGGCTTCATGTGTTCCGCGAGCTGACCAAGCAACACCAGCTATACCGTGACGATCATTGTGTTATCAGCAAAGAGTTCTGTATCGAATCGGGGTATCAGGCAATGCTGAAGATATTAGGCAGCAATCAATGCCCTGATGTTGTCTTTGCGGCAACGGATATTATTGCTGTTGGTGTTTACCGGGCCATCTATGAAAAAGACCTGAACATTCCGGGAGACATTAAAGTTGTCGGCATGAATGATATCTCAACCTCAGCTCATATGAATCCGGGCCTGTCGACAATGCGGCTGTATCCGATGGAAATGGGGGAAACAGCTGTCGAGCTGTTTCTGGAGCTGGTCAATGGTCGCAAAGTCAAAAAAATGATCCATCTTGGATATGATTTCATCCGGCGGGACAGTTTTTAGGGACTGTTGATCTTTCGGGTACATTTTTGGCGACTGAGCATTTTCAGAAACCGATCGTTGATAAAAACCGACTGCTTTTACAAACCGCAGCTTTTTGTAATGGATGTTTGAGTCAAACGGATAAATTTTAGAGAAATACTGATCATTTCAAAGGATAGCAGCGAAGTATTGTCAACATCTCTGACAATAATCATACAAGAAGAAATAAACAGGATGAAGTGAAAAAACTGGAGCGGGCAGCGGGAATCGAACCCGCATCATCAGCTTGGAAGGCTGAGGTAATAGCCATTATACGATGCCCGCGCATCGTGAAGATGTGGCTACTATGCCATAAATAATGAAAAAGAAAAGCCCTATCTGTAAAAAAACAAATCGTTTGCACACTTCATAATCAGTGCATAATCAGATGTTTATTTTGCCTGAACTGCATCTGTTGATGAAGTTCTGAAACCGGCATCCGGATATCGCCAAACCGGTCTGTCTCCGGACAAAAAATTGATGACTCTTCTCTGTTTTGACTACACTGTCATTAAGGTCTGAGGACCTTTGAACATCACAGGAGGGGCAATATGAGCATCAAAGATCGTATTGAATCACTTGAGCAACAAATCTATGTTGCATGTTCTGAGGGGGATGAACAAACCTTCAATCGCCTGGAACAACAGTTGGAACAACTTCAGGGTTTTATGGAGCAACCGCTGACCGATGAGACTCTGGAGCATATCTATTTTTCAGAAGATGAATGGCGTTAAATCAACGATAAGCCTGCTCATATACAGATGAGCAGGCTTCATTCCGGAGCACCTGATTTTATCCTCATTTTTGCTGATCATTACACAGAGAAACCCATAGATCTTATTTTAAATATTTTTAATTTTTATATTGATTTTACCCATAATAAAAAACTAAAATCGGCATCTGATTAAACAAAAAACAATTAGCAAACGTTTAACACGAATTTAAAATTATAAAATCAGATTTTTTCTGAGAAAAATATCTGGCTATGTGTCAGATAAACGTAAGTATGTTCTGTTTTATTCGGCCTGCTTACGGCTTTAACCTGAGAGCGGATTTCAGGTAACTTTAAAAAGAACGGGTTCTTATCAAAATCACCATGAGTCATGAAGATAAATTGAGGAACCTTTTATGATGGCGTCGCTATCAGAAGCGCAAGTTTCAGAAAAACCGATCAGCAATACAGGAAAAACCCGGACAGAAGAAGATTTACTCGGTAAAAAACAAATTCCGTGTGAGGCTTATTATGGCATCCATACACAGCGGGCAATTGAGAATTTCTCCTTATCAAGTTCCCGGGTATCCGATGTACCGGCATTAGTCCGTGGTATGGTCATGACCAAAAAAGCGGCAGCATTAGCGAACCGGGAACTTGGCGTGATACCTGAAGACAAAGCACACTATATTATCGCAGCATGTGATCAGATTCTGTCCAACAATCAATACTTAACTCAGTTTCCGGTTGATCTCTATCAGGGCGGGGCCGGAACGTCTCTCAATATGAACACCAACGAAGTCATCGCAAATATTGCGCTTGAATTGATGAATCACCCCAAAGGGGCATATCAGTTTATTCACCCGAATGATGACGTGAACAAAAGCCAGTCAACCAATTGTGCCTATCCAACCGGATTCCGGATTGCGGTTTATAACAGTACACAGGATCTCATCGGCCATATCGACAATTTGATACAAGGCTTTAAGAGCAAAGCGGATCATTATTCCTCGGTACTGAAAATGGGACGAACTCAGCTGCAGGATGCAGTACCGATGACTGTCGGGCAGGAATTCCGGGCCTGGGCAGTGACTATGGCTGAAGAAATAACCAATCTCAAATATATTTCCAGACTGCTGCTTGAGGTTAACCTCGGTGCAACAGCGATCGGTACGGGTATTAATACCGCGCCCGGCTACCAGCTGTTGGCAATCAAATATCTGGCGAAAGTCACCGGATTACCGGTTGTTCCTGCTGAGGATTTAATTGAAGCGACATCGGACTGTGGAGCATATGTGATGATTCATGGTGCATTAAAGCGCCTCGCAATTAAGCTTTCTAAAGTGTGTAATGATCTGCGCCTGCTCTCTTCAGGTCCACGTGCCGGACTGAATGAACTCAATCTGCCGGAAATGCAGGCCGGCTCATCGATCATGCCTGCGAAAGTCAACCCGGTCATACCCGAAGTGGTGAATCAGGTCTGCTACAAGGTGATCGGCAATGATACAACCATTGCATTCGCAGCTGAAGCAGGTCAGTTACAGCTGAATGTCATGGAGCCGGTGATTGCCCAGTGTTTGTTTGAGTCCGTCGCTTTACTCTCACAAGCCTGCCAGACATTAAAAGAAAAGTGTATTGATGGTATTACCGTCAATCAAACCGCCTGCGAAAACTATGTATTCAACTCTATTGGAATTGTCACTTATCTCGTCCCTTATATCGGGCACCATGAAGGCGATATTGTCGGGAAAATATGTGCAGAAACAGGGCAATCTGTCCGGGAGGTTGTTTTACAAAGAAAATTGCTGACAGAAGAAGAACTGAACCAGATTTTAAATACCGATAATTTTATCCAGCCTAAATATATGGCCAGACGTTATAACTGAACTGTCATCACCCAACGGTGATTCCCAAACACCCTGAAAATGTAGTGTTCAGGGTGTTTGTATATCCGGATAACCGGCCCTGTTTCCCAGATCACGGAGTTCTCTGTGAAAAATTGATTTCAGGACAGTGCTACCGACTTGATTTGTGCCCAAACATGCATACCTGGATGCAAATTCAGATCAATACAGGATTTTAATGTAATCCGGGCCAGCAATCTGGCACCATTTTCAAGCAGTAATACAACCATCACCTGGCCTTCATTTGCCTGATGTTTATCGATGACATCGATGACCACAGGTAAACGGTTAAGCATGGTTGTGTGAGACGGTTCGTGCAAGGTAATACTGACGTCAGAAGCAAGAATCCGGCAGCGATATGTCTGAGAGTCAGAACCGGCATGCCCGGGAACCCAAATAGTCACACCATCCATATCGAGTTCAGTTAAATGATGAGGATGATGTCCAACCACGCTGGTATCAAAAATACTACCGACTTCATCACCGAACATTTCAGCATATTTCGGGTCAGACATAATCTCTTGTGCATTCCCGCTGGCAACAACCCGTCCCTGATTAAACAGCACCACGTGATCTGCCAGTCTGGCGAGTTCTTTCACCGAATGAGTGACATAAATAACCGGAATCGATAACTCAGTATGGATCTTTTCCAGATAAGGCAGAATTTCAGCTTTCAAGCGCACATCCAGAGCCGACAAAGGCTCGTCCATCAACAATAATGTTGGGCAGGTCAGCAGTGCTCTGGCAATTGCAATTCGCTGTTTCTCACCACCGGAAAGTAAATGAACCGAGCGCTCAAGCAAATGCTCAATACCAACCAGCTGGCAAATGTCCTGCACGGAAATTTTTCTTTTTTCCGGCGCGATTCGCCGGTAACCGTACTCCAGGTTCTTCTTCACCGACATATGAGGAAACAGACCCGCTTCCTGAAATACATAGCCAATATCCCGCTGATGAGTCGGGACAAACACCGGAGGCTCAGCAGATTGCCATATTTCCCCCGCGACAGATAAATAACCCGACTTCAGGGTTTGCAACCCGGCAATCGCCCTCAGACAGGTCGTTTTTCCTGATCCCGAAGGGCCAAATAATACAGTGATACCACTCGCAGGAAGCTTCAGGTCCAATGCTAAAGAGAAGCCGGGATAATCAATTGAAAATTGTGCGTGAATATCGTTCAAACCGACCTCGATTGATATTGGTACTTACGATTCATCCAATGCATGAGCAGCAGGGAGATAAATGAGAAAGCAACCAGCCCACCGGCCAGCATATGCGCTTTACCGAACTCCAGAGCTTCGACATAATTATAAATTTCAACCGACATTACTCTCGTCTTTCCGGGAATATTACCGCCAATCATTAATACAACCCCAAACTCTCCCAGTGTATGACAAAACCCCATAATGGCAGCCGAAAACACACCCGGCCAGGCCAAAGGAAGGATGACAGAGAAAAAACGATCCACCGGAGATGCTCTTAATGTCGCCGCAACTTCAACCGGTAGCTGACCGATCGCCTGAAAGGAATTTTTCAACGGCTGAAGCACAAATGGAAAAGAGTGAATGACACAGGCAACAGCGATTCCGGCAAAGGAAAATGGCAGTTGCCCTAAATTCATCTCCTGCAGAATATGGCCAATCATACCTGTGGGCGAAAACAGGATAAGTAAATAAAATCCTAAAACTGTGGGCGGCAGCACCAAAGGCAAAGACAACACAGTTTCAATCACGCCTTTGTAACGACATTCAGTTCCTGAAAGCCACCATGCAACCGGTACACCCAATAATAAAAGGAAGATGGTGACAACAAAGGCCAGTTTTAATGTTGTCACAATGACCAGAGTATCTATTCCCACAGCACTATATCCCTTGAATCCCTTGAATCCCTTGCGGCCTGAACTGCCTTCTGTTAACTGTTACCTGCGGCATAACCATAATTTTTGATAATGGCCTGTGCCCGGTCAGACTGAAGATACTTCAGAAAATCGATGACAGCTTTATTCTGAACACCGGAAGGCAGTGTTACAGCATCTTGTTTGATTTCTGAATAATAATTCCGGGGAACTTCCCAGTATGAACCCGCTTTGTAGTGGTTTTTATAAACCTGCGATTTCGCGACAAATCCCAGCTCTGCATTGCCGGTGGCAATAAACTGGTAAGTCGGGTTCAAGCCTTTTCCCATCACCAGTTTGTCCTGAAGCTGAGCATATAAGCCCAGTTTCTCAAGAGTCTCTTTGGCCGCCACACCATAAGGCGCTACTTTGGGATTCGCTATTGCTAAATGATGAAACTGACCCGCGGAAAGAGCTTTCTTCGCTTTCAGCCCCGGGTGTTCAGCCCAAAGAACCAGCGTTCCTTTCGCATAAGTAAATTCACCCGATGCCATGCCGGATTTCACCAGTTTCTGTGGGCGAATTGTATCTGCTGCAAAAAACAGGTCAAAAGGAGCCCCCTGAAGAATCTGAACATAAAGCTGCCCCGTTGAGCCGGTACTGACTGATAAATGATGCGGAGAAACCGATTCAAAATCCTGACGAAGTTCTTTCATCGGACCAAAAAAATTATTCGCAACAGCAACGACCGCTTCATCGGCCTGTACCGCCGCAGACCCAAGTATGCACCCGGACAAAAGAATCACGAAACGAGCTCTCATCTTCAACATTCTCCCTAAATCACCATTGAATACGCAAACCACCGAACATCATGCGCCTGTTTCAACGACAATACAATAGGTTACATAATAAAGAGCTGACAAGAAAGAGGGAGTTCTGCAACGAGACAGCGTTCACTGCCTCGTCTGACATTTGCAAACGAGTATAGATTCTGAACGAGAGCAGGCTGAAATCAGGCCATCACCACAAGCACCGGATAACCGGCCCGTATTCACCCCTTGTCAATGATATTCACCTTTTGTCAATGAGGGTTTGTCGCCTGTTTCACTCTGAATCTGGACATCAGAACCCGTAAATCATCAGCTTGTATGGATAGATCTTCACTGGCTCTTTTCGTTTCATCGACACTCATCAGGACCGAGTGACCCACATCCCTGATATGGACCATATTCTGACTGATTTGTTCTGCCGCAACCGATTGTTCTTCACAGGCTGCCGCAACCTGTGTATTACCATCGCTTAATTCGGTTAAAGCTTGCGCAATCACGTCCATTTGTTCCTTGGCTGAAAGAATCAAACCCGATGTTTCAGATACCTTATCACCACTTTGTCCGATAGAACTGACAGCATCTCCGGCATTCGAAACCAGAGACTCAATTAAGGCGTCTATTTCCTGTGTCGCTTCCTGACTTCGTGATGCCAATGCCCTGACCTCATCAGCAACGACAGCAAAGCCTCTGCCTTGTTCTCCGGCTCTTGCAGCTTCAATCGACGCATTTAAAGCGAGTAGATTTGTCTGCTCGGCAATGCCATTCACGACGGAAACAAAATCCTGAATCTGTTCTGTACTCTTTTGCAGATCCGTAATCAGAAAACTTGATGTTTTCACACTCTCAACCAGTGATCCGGAAAGAGATTCGGTCTGCGACATCGTCCGGCACCCACTCTGCAGACTTTTGTCAGCACGATGAGACGTTTCTGACGCGCCTTCGGCACTGGCTGCAATCTGGGTAATCGTTGCAGCCATTTCGGTCATCGCGGTTGCAACCTGTTCTGTATTTTGCTGTTGTTCTTCAACAGATTCGCTGTTTCTTGCCGCCACCACAGATAACTCAGTGACTGCCCCACCAATCGCATCTGCACTTCTCATGACTTTCGAAACAACCTGACCCAGAGATTCCGACATCAGCTTCATTGACTGTAATACCCGGCCGACTTCATCACGTCCTTCGATACGGATATCAACATCAAAATGCCCCTGAGCCATTTCTTCTGCGATATGGCAGGCATGACTCAAAGATTTGACGATTTGCCGGCTAATCCAGAGCCCGATAAATATCCCGACAACCAGCGCAATTATCATCAGTAAAATCATCCCGAAAATCGCGTGCTGCTCTTCCTGCTCGGTGGTATTGACCGCAGATTGAGTCATATTTTCCACCTGTTTGAGAAACGTTGCCAGCAACTGATTATGATCGTCCTGCTGTCTTTCCAGCTCAGTCGCTTTTAAAGTCAAAGTTTCCCCGGTTTCATCCGCAAGAATCGCATCAAGAATTTCTCCGGCAGATTTTTCATAATGCTGATGAAGCTGCATGATCGTCATCAGCTGGGCTGAAAGCCTTTTTTCCTGTTCCCGGATATTCTCCATCACAGAATGAGACGTAGAAGAGTCTAACAACTGTTTCGCTTCCAGAATTTCCTGATCAAAACCACGGGATAGCTGATGGAACACCTGCTTGAGTTGATGCACTTCAGATTGCTCTACCGTTTTGGCAAAATCTGAGGCGCGTAGTGCCTTTTCAACAATTAAAGTGCTTTGAAGCTGTTTGACAGTCACGTCACTGATGAGCTGAATCAGAGGAATGTGCTGATGAGCGACCTCCTTGATTTCATCAGAAATTTTATTCATCTTCGTTAATCCGAATACAGAAAGGATCAACGTAAGCAATAGCATAACACTGACAAGAAATACCATTTTGGTTGTAACCGAACGATTTTTAACCCATTGCATAGTGAGCTCCTGACCAACTAAATGTAAAAGTGCAACGCCATATCCGAATCACAATATAGATTTTATGATGAATTGATCGGATATAAACTCTATCTCACATAAGTTAAGTGTATAGTCCCTGCTTCATACTGCTTGAATATTTCTAATGCAGAGCAAACTAACAATACCTAATTTAATAGTCATATCAATAGTTAACTTTATCAAAATTAAATTTATATTAAGTTAACATATGCAGTTGGTTGTTTTTTATCGAAAAAACCATTGAAATAACGTACAGAAAGTAAGGATATGAGCAGGCAAAAGAAAAAACCCATCCAATGCATTGGATGGGTTTTAATCATCTGAAAAGTACAATTTTTTCAGCCGATCTGTCAGATTTAATGTGCTGCAGAAGAATCAACCGCATGTTTGGGTTTCGGAGCCAGCCAGATAATACATGCTGCCACAATAAAAATAGCAGCGATTAGCATAAACAGCTGATTGGTCGCAACCATGACACTTTGCTTCTGAACCAGCCAGTCGATGGAGCTTCTTACCTGCCCCAGCGACATGCCTCCCGACTGCATGACATGGGTGGCAACACCATGCTGATCGGTCAGCCCCGCCAGTTCAGAATGTACATAACGGGTCTCTCTTTCCCATGAGGTATTGACCATCGATGTGGCAAAGGCACCTGACAGCGTCCGGATAAAATTCATCAGCCCGGCCGCAGAATTTATCTCACTTTCTCTGACACATCCCAACGCAATCGCTGTCAGCGGAACGAAAAACAGCGGCATCCCAATGCCCTGGAAAAATATCGGCCAGCTCACCTGAAAGAACGTCATATCCAGATTGGCGTAACTCCGGATAAACGTCCATATTCCCAGCCATAAAACGCCTACAAAAACAAAAGGTCTCGGGTCAAATTTACTGGACATCTCCGCGATCACCGGTGCAAGGAAAAAAGCCAAAATACCCATAGATGCGGTCGCATAACCGGATATCGTTGCGGTATATCCCATATATATCTGTAGCCACAGCGGCGTAATGACCGAAATTGCAAAAAAAGCACCAAATCCAAGCGACAGAGTCATCATCGACATAGAGAAACCTCTGTGACGAAAAACCCGGAGATCGACCACCGGATTCCGCGCAGTCAGCTCCCAGATAAGAAAAGAGACAAATCCAATCGCGGCTATAATCCCAAGTACAACAATTCTGTTTGATTCAAACCAGTCATGATCTTTCCCCTCGTCCAGCATAATCTGCAATGCAGCCACCCAGACAACCAGCATGATCAATCCAACAATATCGATGCCCGATTTCTCAGCTTTGGTTTCAAATTTGCGCAGGAGGTGCCAGCAAGCATAAGCAGCAACCAGTGCAAAAGGCACTTTGCAGAAGAAAATATATGGCCAACTATACTGGTCACACAAGATACCACCAATAATCGGTCCCATGATGGGTGCGACCAGAGTCGTCATACTCCAGATCCCAATCGCAGCGTGACTTTTATTTTTAGGAAAAATACGAATCATCAGAGTCTGTGACAGCGGCATCAGCGGACCACCGGAGAAACCCAGTAATACCCGGAATAACACCAGTGTCGTCATGCTGTTTGCCAGACCACATAATAATGAAAATACACCAAATAACAGGAAACAGGTGACAAACACTCTGACTGAACCAAACCGGGAAGATAACCACCCGGTTAACGGTACCGATATCGCTTCAGCAACTGCGTAAGATGTAATGACGTAGGTTCCCTGACTGGTTGAAGTCCCCAGACTACCGGCGATACTGGAAATAGAAACGTTCGCAATTGTTGTATCCAGTATTGCCAGAAAGTTTGCCATGGCCAGACAAATAACCCCCAGAAAGAGAGCAAATCCGGTTAATGGCTGAGGTTGTATCTGTTCATCAGATAAACTCATTTCATATCACCTTTAGCCCTGTTCGCTCACCGCTGCGGTTCTGTATTGAGCCAGTATTTCCCTGGTCACATGAGATTGTGTATCTATCGTCACTTCCATCGATAATCCGACCTGAAGCGGATACGCAGCCAGCTCTTTTGGATCTAATTCAATTCTTACAGGCAATCGCTGAACGACTTTAATCCAGTTACCGGTCGCATTTTGTGCCGGAATCATAGAAAATGCGGACCCTGTACCACCCGACAGTCCGGTAATTACACCATGATATGTGACACTGTCACCATAAAAATCTGACTTCACTTCGACCATCTGCCCGACTTCTACATGCGCTAGCTGAACCTCTTTAAAATTAGCATCAACGTGCATCCGGCTGAGTGGCACAATCGTCATCAAAGGCTCACCGGTCTGAATCCGCCGTCCAATCTGAACCTGTCGCTTCGCAATAACACCACTGACCGGCGCACGAATAACCGTTCTTTGCAGGTTGACTTTTGCCTGTTCATAACGGGCTTTCGCCAATAATACTTCCGGGTTGGTATCAACCGTCGTGTTATCAATCAGCGCGTGATTAGCCTTTTGATTTCCAATGGTTGACAGCCGGTTTGCAACGGATTGATTGACGGCAGCTTTTGCTGCATTTAACTGAGCTTCAGCCTGCGTATATGCGGTTTTCGCATTTGTCAGTTCTTCTCCGGACACCGATCCGGAACGGACCAAATCTTCCCGGCGTCGCAAATCAATTTTCGCCTGCTCAAAACTGGCCTGAGCGGAAGCCAGCTGAGCCCGGGATCTTTTCTCATCTTCCGATCGGGCATTGACCAGTGCTGTCAATCCTTCATCATTGGCAAGGTAACTTCTGACCCGGCGCTGTGCTAAGGCAAAATCAGCTTTTGCCTGCTGCAGCGCAAGACGGGCATCGGTATCATCAATGACAACCAGAACCTCTCCTTTTTTCACGTATTGGGTATCAACAACATTCACTTTGGAAACAATACCGCCTACAGCTGGAGTAACCGATGCAATTTCAACCGAGGCATAAGCATTATCCGTTGATACATAACGGGAACCAATCAGGTACCAATAACTACCGTATCCCGCAGCTGCGATTACAATTGCCGCAGCCAGTCCGATAAAGCCCTTCTTACGGGATTTGCTGGCTTTATTCTGATCAAATTCTTTTTGATCATGTTGTTCTGTTTCGTTGGTATGACTCATTTATTTAATCCTTTCATCGTAAAACTAATAGTGTGGGTATGACATCATTCAGCGTTTTAACTCTTGTCTGCCTGATATCCACCTCCCAGCGCATGAATCAGTGTCAGATCCAATGTGAATGCTCTTGCCCGGACATTCACTAATGCTCTCTCACTATTAATCAATGCATTTTCAGCACTTAATACATCCAGATAAGTGGCCAGCCCACCTTGATAGCGGTTACTGGCGATCTGATGTGCCTCTCTTGCAGCTTCAACAGCCTGACGGGATTTTTCTATTTGAGAATCAAGTGCTTTTGTACTTGTAACAACATCTGCAACATCATGTAATGCCTGAATCAACGTGTCATTGTACTGACCAACGGCCGTTTCATAGTTGGCTTCAGCTGAAGTCAGCTGACCTTCCAGCCGGCCACCGGAAAAAATGGGTAAATAAATAGCCGGGCCGATACTGCCGGCATCATTGCCGGTCCGGAAAAGGTTATCCAGCCCAAAAGCCTGGTAACCGATAAAGGCAGAAAGACTGACATCCGGGTAGAACTGCGCGCGTGCAACCCCGATTCTCTGGGCTGCTGCTTCTGCACGCCAGCGTGCTGCAGAGACATCAGGCCGATGCCCCAAAAGTCCAACGCCCAGATCACCGGGAAGTCCAAATGTCCGGGATAAATGCACATCAGGCCGTGTGACAGATAAAGCTTTATCCGGACCATCGCCAACCAGGGCTGCAATGGCATTTTTCTGTAGCTGAACGGATTCTTTGAGACTCAGTAATTCAGCTTCAACACTGGCAACAGCAGATTTTGCCTGACTGACAGCACCTTTGGTTTCCAGGCCATTCCGGTAACGTTTAGTCAATAACTCCGCCGTTTGACGTCTGACATGGACCGCAGCAGCAACAGTATCTTCATTAGCATATAATCTCGCCAGTTCAGCATAAGCCTGAGCAATCGATGTCGATAGCATCAGGCGTGTCGCAGCCTGCTCTGCTTTTGCAGCAGCCAGCTCAGAAACGGCAGCGGCAACAGACGCTTTATTTTTTCCCCAGAAATCAAGATCGTAAGAAAAATTCAGTGTCAAAGATCCATAGTCATTCCAGTTTGCAGGCGGCGCATAAGACTGGTAGCGATAGCTGACTTTGGTCTGAGAAGCATTTGCGGACAAACCTGCCTGAATTTTTCTCAGTGCACCAGTCTGCTGTGCAATCCCCTCATAATTTCTCAGCCGGGCTCTGGCGACCTGCATTGTCGGAGAATCTGAAAGCGCTGTTTCAATCAACTGAGTTAACTGGTGATCCTGATAACGCGTCCACCAATGATCATCCGGCCAGTCAATGGCTGAAATTTCCTGAAATGTTTTTGTATACCCTGCCTCATCTGCTGACTTGACGGATGTCAGGGTTTCATCCGGCGGCGTCATACAGCCGCTGAGCAAGAGTGTACTTGCTATTAGTGTCAGACCTGACCGGAAAACTGGCTTACTCATCATGCATTGCCTTCATTACATCTGTTGTATATAAAAAGTTATAACTAAACTGTACCGTACAGTTATACTCTTGACAGGAGGACAAAGTCAAGCGAAACTCTTTGCGGTTTTTCAGTTGGAGTTCATTTCATGCGGGTAAAAAGCGAAGCACGCCGTCAGGCTATTCTGGATATTGCAAAAGAAGCATTTATCAAACAGGGATTCGAACAAACATCCATGTCTGCAATTGCGAAAAAGCTCGGTGGTTCAAAAGCGACGCTTTACAATTATTTCAATTCAAAGGAAGCAATATTTCTGGCAGTCATGCGCGCTTCAATTTCGGATCAACTCGTCAAAGCATTTCATGGCTTATCAGAAAAAGAGGGGCTGGAAGTAACCCTGAGTGAAATGGGGGTTATCTATCTGAAATCTATTCTGAACCCGGAAGTTACGGCTATTCGTAAACTCGCTCTGTCAGAGTCAGAACGTTCTGATATCGGGTGTTTCTTTTATGAAAACGGGCCTAAAAAAGGCTGGAGAACTGTTGAACGATTCATTGCTTCACAAGTTGAAAGTGGCAACCTGATCCCATGTAATACAGAAATTGCTACAGCACAGCTAAAAGCGTTACTTGATGCAGAATTAGTAGAACCCTACGAATTCGGGGTCATTGATAAACCTGATGATGAGAAAATCGAACAGGTCGTTAACCGCGCCATCAACAGTTTTATCCGTTTATATACATAGGGTCTGTTGATATTCAGGTAACGCCCTGAACACCATTCTGTTATTATTTCAAACCTTTAAAACTGCGGATGACATCCGATCTGCTGCAATGACATGACTATGACACAATCGATACATCGCGGTGAAATATTACATTTCCCCGCAACTACTTCTAATCCTGAACAAAACCATGAATACCTGCAAGATGGTATTTTAATCACTGAAAATGGCTTGATCACGGCCTTAGCCGATGCACAAACGTTCCTGAACAGCCTTTCAGAACAAGAACTTTCTCATGTTTTACCCGGAATGATTCACCATAAAGGGTTACTGATTCCCGGTATGATTGACAGCCATGTTCACTACCCTCAAATGGAAATGATCGCCAGCTATGGTACACAATTACTGGACTGGCTGAATGAATATACATTTCCGGCAGAAGCAAAATTCTGCAACAGTGAATACGCGGCGAAGCAGGCAAAGCAGTTTATTGAGCAGCTATTCGCACATGGCACGACAACAGCCAGTGTATTTGCAACCGTTCATCCCGAATCAGTGAATGCATTTTTCAGTGCCGCCGAGGCCTGTCAGGCCAGAATGATTTGCGGTAAAGTCATGATGGATCGCAACTGCCCTGATAATCTCAAAGACACTGCCGAATCAGGTTATGCTCAGACCAGACAACTCATTGAACAATGGCATAAGCAAGGGCGATCTTTATATGCCATTACACCTCGGTTTGCCCCGACCAGCTCGCCAGAACAGTTGAAAAAAGCCGGACAATTAGCCAAACAGCACCCGGATACATTTATCCAGACTCACCTCAGTGAAAACATTCAGGAAATTGAATGGGTCAAGTCATTATATCCGGAGTCTCCCGATTATCTGGGAGTGTATGAAAAATACGATTTGGTCCGGGAAAGAGCTTTATTTGGTCATTGTATTCACCTTGAATCCCGTGAATATCAGGTTTTAAAACGGGAACAGGCCGGAATTATTTTTTGCCCGACATCGAATTTATTCATAGGCAGCGGACTGTTCCCCTACTTCGATGTCAAAGATAAAAATATCCCGGTCGCAATTGCCAGTGATGTTGGCGCAGGGACAAGCCTGAGTCTGTTGACCAATCAGGCTGAAGCTTACAAGATTTTGCAACTGCAAAAGCAGAATCTGAATCCTCTTGAAGCACTTTATTTATGTACGCAGGGAGCTGCCGATACCATGCGTCTGTCTGATAAGATCGGCAACCTGAACCCCGGAACCGAGGCTGACTTTGTTGAGCTGGATTTCTCCGCTCTGCCAATGCTTTCACAGCGCACAAAACAAGCGAAATCTCTTACAGAAAAACTGTTCGCACTTATGATTCTCGGAGATGATCGCGTCATTCGCCGCACTTATGTTCATGGTCAATGTATTTATACCCGCGAATAACTGATGTCCTCCATCGCTGAAAATCACAAATATGATGAGGAAATATGATGAATTTTTATATCTCTGATACCGAAGTAGAGAAAATACTGGAAGAAGATATCTCCACGATAGATTTAACATCTTTAGCACTGTCACTCAAAGATGAGCCTGCATCCATCACTTTTCAGGCCAGACACCTGACGATGATCAGCGCCGTTGAAGAAGTTGTCACGATTCTGAAGAAGCTCAATCTGACTGTAACCAGCTTTAAGCCATCAGGTACTCTCATCCAACCGGGAGAGTCTTTTATTCAGGCACAAGGTATGTCTTCAGCGATTCAGATCGCATGGCGGACATGCAGTAAAACACTGGAATATTTTTCAGGCGTTGCCACAAGAACGCATCATATGGTCACAATGGCCCGGAAAATAAATCCGAAGGTGACCATCGCTACAACCCGGAAAAATATCCCCGGCACTAAAAAAATGGCAATTAAGTCCATTATATGTGGTGGCGCAATTCCACACAGATTAGGGCTTTCAGAGACTGTACTGGTTTTTGGAGAACACATGACGATGATGGGTGGGCTCGATACCTTTATCGAACGTTTACCCGAAATTAAGACCAGAATGATTGAGAAAAAAATTGGTGCCGAAGCGCATTCTTTTGAAGCAGGAATTCAACTTGTTCATGCAGGTATCGATTTTGTTCAGCTGGATAAATTTGATATTCAATCCACAGCAACATTTATAGAGAAAGCAAAACACATCAACAAGAATATAATTGTGATTGCAACCGGTAACATTAATATTGAAAATATTGAAGATTATACAAAAACCGGAGCTGATGTGATCAATACCTCATTTCCATATCATGGAAAGCCAGCAGATATTAAAGCTGAAATAAAATTATTGAAATAATTAATTTAATTTATTTAAACAATCTCTCATATTAGAATATAAGCTCTATATATCAACATGATTAATTGTGCTTATATTCTATTCAAAGAGGTATATCATTTCCCTATAAAACAAAATTAACACCATTTACAATCTATATAAAAACATTTCAAATCATTAGTATTAATAATTAATATCCTATATACTTTCCACAAAAATATGCATTAGAATGCACTTAAAAATGAAACTTATGTTTACCAAAAACAAAATGAACGTCATTCATAACTCATATTTATTGATATATATCACCCATTCAATGAGTCACTAAAAATAAAAATATAATTAATAATCAGGCATTATTTATTCGAAAAACATTCGATAATTATTTCTCTGGACATGTAAATTAATGCAATATAAATTATGACCATGGTTTTGAAACGATATTTCAATTTATGTTAAGTTTAAACATAAATAATAATCACATCAAATGAGATAGACGTATTTAACAAAACCTGTGTGATAAAAGTATAAGTAGTAAGGATGTAAATTGTTTCTATTATTCAATTTACCAGAAATATTTAACTATAAGTAGTATATCCCCCCAATCACTGAGGTCATGACTTCATCAACAGCAGGATATACGTGTCTGTAAAATACATCATAGAGAAATAAAAAAATGAAATTAAAAACAATCTATAAATCATCTCTGGGATTAGCCATCAGCGCTGTACTGGCTGGTGTTGTTGCTACACCTGCACTGGCAGGCTCTGTTGCAACAAATGCAGCACTTGAACGTGCAGATATCGGCTTTGCAACACAAAACGGAGGCACCACCGGCGGTGCGAAGGCCAGCAGTAAAAATATCTTTACTGTAAAAAATATCAGTCAGTTTAAGGCTGCATTAAAAGCCAATAAAGGTCAGCCACGTATTATTCAGGTTAAAGGCATCATCGATGTAAGTGGCGGTAAAGCTTACTCCAGCTTTAATGATCAGAAAAAACGTTCTCAGTTACAGATTCCATCAAATACAACAGTCATCGGTATCACCAGCAATTCAGGTTTCAAAAAAGGTTCTTTGATCATTAAAAATGCAAAAAATGTCATTGTCCGTAACCTGTATGTTGAATCTCCTGTTGATGTTGCACCTCATTTTGAAAAAGGTGATGGCTGGAATGCAGAATGGGATGGTATGAACATTATCAAATCAACGAATGTCTGGGTTGACCATATGACGTTTGATGATGGTTCATTTACTGACAATCAATATAAAACCAAAGATGGCTGGAAATATGTTCAGCATGATGGTGAGCTGGACATCAAACACGGTAGTGACTTCGTAACAGTTTCCTACTCTGTATTTAAAAACCACGACAAAACAATGTTGATCGGTCACAGTGCAAGTAACAGTAAAGAAGATGCAGGCCACCTGCGTGTGACACTGGCAGATAATATCTTCCACAAAATTGAACAGCGTACACCACGGGTCAGATTCGGTAAAATTCACTCATTCAATAACGTATTCAAAGGTGATGCCAAAGCAAGTGTTTACGCTTTTAAAGCCGGATACGGACTTGGCCAGAAAGGTTCAATTCGTTCAGAAAACAACGACTACCATATCAATAATCTAAAAGATATTTGTAAATTCGTTGATGTGAAGAAGAAAAACAGCACATTGGTTGACTCAAATTCACTGTATAACGGTAAAACAGTCAGTCTGTCCAAATGCGGTCCTTCAAGCAACGTAACATGGAGTGTTCCTTACAGCTATACACTTCATTATGCGAAAAGCATGGATAAATATCTGACTGCACACGCTGGCGCAGGGCATTTATCTCTGTAATCCGGCTCATCGGTCATCAAGACAAATATTCCGGGGATTCCCTGCTCCGGAATATTTTTTCCGTATTTCTTCCCCGCCAGGTTTATCTTTTTTATTCTCCTTTCCCGGATCATGCTAAACTTCCCAGATATGACCCTGCTAAAAAAAGGAATAAACAATGAAAAGAGTCGCTGTTATTTTAAGTGGATGTGGCGTATTTGATGGCGCTGAAATTCACGAAAGTATTCTCTCCCTGCTTTCAGTAGAACGTCATGGTGGCAGTTGGCACTGCTTTGCACCGGATATTGATCAGCTTCATGTCATCGACCACAGAACCGGAGAGGTCACAGAAGAAACAAGAAACGTACTCACCGAAGCCGCACGGATTGCCAGAGGAGAGATCGAAGATCTGGCGACTTTGAATCCTGAAAAATATGACGCTTTACTGGTTCCCGGCGGATTTGGTGCAGCAAAAAATTTAACTGACTTTGCCGTAAACGGTGCTCAGTGCAGTATCAATACACACGTCGCATCGGCTTGCCGGGCCTTTGCTCATGCCGGGAAACCAGCAGGTTATTTATGTATAGCCCCAACCATCATTCCGATGATTTATGAGAAAGGTGTGAAAGGAACGATAGGGCATGACACAGACACCGCTGCTGCATTTAATCAAATGGGCGGTGAGCATATTGACTGTGATGTCGATGATATTGTCTACGACGAGCGTTACCACGTGTTGTCCACACCAGCTTACATGCTGGCAGGTAATATTTCCGAAGCTGCCGAAGGAATCGACAAACTGATCAGGAAGTTAATCTCTATTGCCTGACCCTTTTTTTCTCTGATATTTTTTCATTTCTCATCTGACCCCGGAACAACCTGAACCGGGGTTAAATTTTGCCACATCCTGAGGTTTTTGGGTTATATGTAAATTATTATTTACATAACGACCTGAAATGTCTGATTCATCCCAAGCTTTACATCCAGAATATATTCAACTAATTTCAATCCTACACCAACATATGAAACTCGTTTTATATGTTGGCTATACCCTCATTCAACAATTGATATTTGGAGATATTATGTTGAAATTAAACAGTATGCTATCTACAGCACTTTGTACAGCCGCTGCGCTCACATCTCTTCAGGCTTTTGCGATAGATAAGTCTGCGATTGCTGAACAGATCGCGTCTCAGTTACAAGAATCAGCCAATTTAAATAACGATATTCAAAATATTGAGCGATCTCATACGCCTGTTCTTGTCAATGCCTTCTTAAATTCTGAACACAAACTCTCTGCAGATGATATTGGTGAAAACACAGAAATGTGGTTGTATTTACCAAAAGACCGGGCTTTAAGTGATGACTTATCTGATTTAGTTGTTTCTTATCCACCTGCCGGTGATGAAAAAAGCTGGACAGAAGCAGAAGGCTATGCGCTCGATGGCGATAAAGTTCAGCTGGATGTCAATCATGCACCGGATATACCTGTGGTTGTGATTGATGATCATGGCTATTACGCAATGAAAGATAAGGTCAATCACCTGAACAAAATGCTGAAGAAAAGTGGTTTACAGAAAGACATGCCATTACCTTCCGTCACAACAGCAGCCGCAACCGGATTTGAGTCATCTAAAATCACCAAAATAAAATTTGCTGACACAAAAGAGAGCTGGCTCAAAGGCGCAGCTGAAATGTATGCCCTGGTCACCGGTGTTTTGTCAAAGAATGACCCGCAGATTGTTGCCGTAGAAATGCCCTATCTCGATTACAATGAAACCACTTATTATCCGGATCAAATCTTCATTAACTGGTCTATCTACGATTATGCAGCTGTCGATATGTTGTTCTACGAACATGATAACGATACGAACTATAAACAGATCGTACAGGCGCTGGTCACAGCAGTGGGTGCTGCGGGTTCTCTTGCAGGCTGGCCACCGGCAAGTGCAATCGCAGAAATCACTAACCGTGTTATCGCAGCGATGCCTGATTCATGGTACACCGATCAGGATGACTTCGCTGACTCCTGCTACACCATGCTAAAAGGTAAAACTTATAAAGATAAAATTTGCGCCAGCCAAAATGTAAAATTTGATATGGAACCATTCTATGTCGATGCAAATTAGTCTTTAAATTTATTTCATAATCTTATCCAGATAGTTCATGATTCAGGCGCAGTCACAAGGCTGCGCCTCATCACACAGAGGCGTTGATGCTGCCCTCCTGTAGTAAAAAATATGAATTATTCTCAGAATCAATGTCGTTCCGGCAAGCGCTTACACAATAGGTGAGAGATTAATTCCATTAATCCTGACCATCTCCTCTCCATTTGAGCAGAATAAAAAAACGTAAAATTTAAAATTTCAGAATATAAATCCAATCAACATGCCACACCATATGCTTATAGATTAATATCTTTCGCATTCTTCCTATTTTTCATCAAATGCTTTACAGAAAAAAATTCATCATGATATGGTTTGGGCAATATATGAACAATGAGTCATATATTATTCAACTATTTGGAGAAATCATGAAATTAAAAAATACTATATCCGTCGCATTATGTACTGCGGCTTCTTTTGCATCCGTGAGTGCTTTCGCAGTCGATAAGGATGTTATCGCAGAACAGTTGGCATCTCAGTTACATGCTTCAGCAAACTTAAATCAGCAAATACAACAGATTGAAAGATCACATACACCGGTTCTGGTAAACACATTTTTATCGTCTCAAAACGTTCTCTCAACTCAGTCTATCGGGACAACCACTGAAATGTGGCTTTATCTGCCTAATGACCGTGCTTTGGGTGATGATATGTCTGATCTGGTTGTCGCTTATCCGCCATCAGGTGATGAAGACTCATGGACTGACATCGAAGGTTACACGCTCAGTGGTGAAAAAGTGTCACTGGATGTTGATCAGGAACCCAGTGTTCCGGTGCTTGTCGTTGATGACAACGGCTATTACGCCATGAAAGACAGTGTTAATAAACTGAATACACTGTTACAAAAAAATGGCTTGCAGAAAAAAGCATCACTGGACTCTCTGTTAAGCACTCAGGCAAGTGCTGCCGCAGGTTTTGATTCAACCAAACTGACAAAAGTCAGAGCAAAAGATGTCCATGAAAACTGGATCAAAGGCCCTGCTGAAGCTTACAGCCTGGTCACTGGTGTTCTGACAGGCAACGAACCACAAGTCATCGCTGTTGAAATGCCTTACCTTGACTATGGTAAAACAGACTATTACCCAAATCAGATTGTCATCAACTGGTCAAAATATAACTATCGCGCTGTTGATATGCTGATGTACGAGCATGACTCAGGTACTAATTATAAAGAGCTTGTCAAAGTTCTGGTGACTGCAGTTGGCGCAGCAGGCTCTCTTGCTGGCTGGGCGCCTTCAGCCGCCGTGGCAGAAATTACCAACCGTGTCATTACTGCAATGCCTGACTCTGTATTTACCGACGATGATGACTTCATCGATGCTTGTTACACGCTTGAGCGTGGCAAAACTTATAATGACTTCCACTGTTCATCAAATAATGCGGTTATCAGCATGGAACCTTTCTTCGTTGAAGCGAATTAAATCGCTTTATCACGAACCGGCGGCTGACACAGCCGCCTTTTTTATTTATGGTATAAAAAATCCGGCCAGTGAATGACTGGCCGGATTGAATCGATTGTTTCAGCAGGTCATTTTACTCTTCTGCTGAGTTAACAATGGCCTGGATGACTTCAGGCTGTAATTGTGCGCCACTATTACGGTCAAAGATTGCAAATCCTTTATCACCCGTCACACCGTTATCCCAGTATACAGGAACCATCTGATGCTCAAGTGCAGACTGAGTGATGTATTTGTCCCAGTACACACGGTATTTTTTATGGTCATCGACACTGAGACGGGAGATAGCACCGTACTCACCCATAATGACACCCACACCTTTGGCAACAAACTTATCGTTCATTTTCTGGAACTGTGTATCAACATAAGATTCATTTGCCCATGTTTCTGTTTTGCTGCTGTCAGTTGCGTCTTTACCCCATTGAGTGATATTGCTGTTTTCGTTCAGCGTAAAGTTATATGGGTCATAATAGTGAACTTCCATCAACAAATGATCAGTCACTGTGTCTGTTGGGATAGTCGCAAAATTAACCGCGTGATCGATATTGGTATTAAAGCCCTGAACGACAAGGAAACGGTCTGCGTTTTTACCGCCAGTTGCACGAACCGTATCAACAAAAGTCTGGTTAAAACTGTTCTGAACCGTATAGTACTCTTCTTTCGGTGTACTATAGTCACCATCAACCATCACTTCATTTGTTCCTGCAAACAGCAAACGGTGATCATAATCTTTAAAGTGTGTTGCAATTTGTTTCCACATCACTGCCAGACGATTATTCACATACTCTTGTTTCTCATAAGTTGGCTGCATCCAGCCGCCATCCCAGTGAATATTCAGAAGAACATATAAGTCATCTTTCAGTGCATAGTTAACAACCTCTTCCACACGCGTCATCCATTCATCTTTAATTGTGAATGTCGACTCGTCAGAAAATTTACTCCATGCAACAGGTAAACGGACTGTTTTGAAACCAGCAGCTTTGACAGCATCAAATAATTTTTGAGTCAGTTTTGGATTTCCCCAGGCAGTTTCCCCACCAATGGCATCCAGCGTATTACCCGCATTCCAGCCAACACCCATCAGCTCAGTCAAAGCAACAGCATCTGACGCTTTTCCGGATGTTGAATCATCACCACCGGTTGTCGAACCATCATCACCGCCCGTTGTACCACCATTATCACCACCGGTTGAAGTCCCGTCATCGCCTGTCGACGTGCCGTCATCTCCACCTGTCGTTGTACCATCATCAGTACTGCCGGTGTCTTCGGTCAAACAGCGGGTTATCGCAGCTGCCGAGTTTTCCCCATCACCCTGAAAACCAAATTCAACAGATTTACCTGGCTCAATGGTGCCGTTCCAGCCCATATCACTGATCGTATATGGGTTCGTTCCAGACAATTTAGCACTCCAGATACTGGTGATTGTGGTATCACCTGTATAAGATAACTCCAAATCCCAGCCGTTGATCGCTGTATCTGTGTCATTCGTAATTGTCACTGCACTGACAAATCCGGCTCCCCAATCACTTTTCACCGTGTAATCACACTGAACTGCCAGTGCCTGAGATGAAAATAATGCAGCTGCCAGCATAAGCCCGCCGGACTTAAGCGGAAACAAACATCTTTTTATCTTATTCGCGAACATAACCTTTCCTTTCATATAAATTTAGCCAACGAACGGACATCCGCCCGGAAGTGCAGATGGAAATGTCAAATCCCGATCTGTTTTCCCTGCAGATATCATCAGACAATAAGCGCCTTTTCTCCCGGCAATTCTCTTGCATACAAGTACACACTTCATTGTTTTGATAAACAATCAGGCTGTCAGATTGCACCATGTTTTTCAACAAGCTGATTGTCAAAAAACAAAGTATATTCAGTATGTTAAACAATATGACGCACTGTATCTGTGCACAGGAGAAAAACGCTTATTGCTGAATTTATTTCGCATTAAGCCACTGGGAGATGCAAATTATGATTGTCAAAGTCTGACGGCGATGCAAAAAATTGCATAAAATGGAATTAAATTAAACATAATTCATATGAATTTTATGATCTAAAATTATAATTAGCGGAATATATACATTTGGCATTATTCGCATAATCATTAACTATATAAATAAAAGACCCCTGAATAAATTCAGAGGCCTGATGATTTAGTGGCGTAAAATTGTTTTAACTTTTAAGTCCGTGTAAAAACTCAGCACGAGTCGCCGGGTTTGTTTTGAACAAGCCACCCAGTGCTGTTGTTGTTGTCTCACTGGTTGCATCCATCACACCGCGGGATTTAACACAATAGTGCGTGGCATCCATCGTCACCGCAACATCATCCGACTCAAGTAAAGTCTGTAAAGCGACCAGAATTTGTTGTGTCATCCGCTCCTGAACCTGAGGTCGTTGAGCAAAAAAACGAACAATCCGGTTGATTTTGGACAGCCCGATAATCTTTCCGCGTGGGATATAAGCTACCGCAGCTTTCCCGTCAATAGTCACTAAATGATGTTCACAGGTACTGGTCACGGTAATATCTTTTACCCGGACCATTTCACTGACATTCATTTTATTTTCAATCACAGTGATCTTAGGGAAATTATGGTAATCCAGCCCGGAAAACACCTCATCCACATACATTTTGGCGATACGATGCGGTGTTTCTTCAAGACTGTCATCCGTCAGGTCCAGCCCCAGTAAATGAAGAATCTCGCGCATATGGTATTCAATTTTATCTTTTTTCTCACTCCGGCCCACAGTATTCGGACACATAGGAGTTTCAAGTCCACGACTCTCAAGTGCATTTTTAACGAGCAGCGCTGCCTCGCTCAGACCTGACATTACATTACCTCTCTGTTACCTCTATCCTTCCCGGATGGCTGACAAGAATACTCGCAATTTGTCATAATTACATCCACATTTTACGACCGGGCATTATCGTGCAACGCAATTCATGGTAAAGTGCCGGCTGAAATATCAACATTAAAACAGGATTTTCAGATATGGGGTGTTGTGATACCAACGGTATGCTTCCTGTCGAAGATGCCATTCAGCTCATGCTGAGCTCAGTTTCTCCCGTCAACCGCATTCAAACCTTGCCTCTTCAGGCTGCACTGGGATTTGTTCTTTCCGACTCTGTTTATTCTCCCTGTGATGTACCGCCATTTAATAACTCTGCGATGGATGGTTATGCTGTCCGGCGCAGTGACTTAGACATATCGGATACACTATCACTATGTGGTAAAGCCTATGCCGGAAGACCCTATGAAGGTCACTGGCCTTCAGGCACATGTATCCGGATTATGACCGGAGCACCGGTGCCGGAAGCGTGCGATGCCGTCATCATGCAGGAAAAAACAGAAGTCATTGGCGATAAAATCAGATTTCTGACCACTCAGGTAAAACCTCAGGCCAACATTCGTCCAAAGGGAGACGACATGCAGGCCGGACAGGAAATTTTTCCGGCCGGAACAAAACTGACAGTGCGCCACTTACCGGTTCTGGCGTCTCTGGGAATCTGTGAAGTCAGGGTCTTTGAAAAACCCAAAGTCGCCTTCTTCTCCACGGGTGATGAATTATGTCCGCCGGGACATCCCTTAAAAGCAGGTCAGATCTATGACAGCAATCGTTACGCAATCCGCCCGATGCTGGAACGCTTTGGCTGCGAAGCGATTGATTTGGGTATCATGCCGGATGATCCTGAGCAGTTAACCGCAACCTTTCAACAAGCACAGTCAGAAGCTGACGTTGTCATTACTTCCGGTGGCGTGAGTGTTGGAGAAGCGGATTATACCAAGCTGGTTCTCAAATCACTGGGAGAAATCAATTTCTGGAAAATTGCGATGAAGCCCGGCAAGCCTTTTGCGTTTGGTCAATTAGAGAATGCACTATTCTGCGGTCTGCCCGGCAATCCGGTTTCAGCGGTCAATACCCTGCATGCACTGGTGCGCCCGATGCTGGCCAAACTTTCCGGCTGGAGCCAGTGGCAGGCAGAACCACAATTACCGGCAATCACAAAGTCCCGTCTGAAAAAAACGCCGGGCAGAACGGATTATCAGCGGGGAATTTATACGATTGAGGACGGCCAGGTCTGTGTCGGGAATGCAGGCAACCAGAGTTCAGGTGCTTTTAAGGCCATGAGTGTCGCCAACTGTTTTATCATTCTCGAACGGGAACGGGCAAGCGTTGAACCCGGAGAAACCGTTCAGATTCAGCCTTTTGATACCAGCTTATATTATTGAGCACGATTTGCCGGAAGGAAAAAGGAACCCATGAAAAAACAGAAAACCCCGGAGCAGGACATCGCTGAACTTTCAGATGAAGAGATTCTCCGGTATAACCGACACATCAGCCTGAAAGGCTTCGACTTTTCCGGACAGGAATCACTGAAAAGCAGCCGCGTTTTGATCATTGGTGCCGGCGGTCTTGGATGTGCTTCCAGCCAATACCTCGCATGTGCCGGAATTGGTGTAATCACGCTGGTCGATGACGATCAGGTTGAATTATCCAATCTACAGCGTCAGGTATTGCATACTGACAATGACATTGGCCGGCTGAAAGTTGAATCGGCTAAAGCCTCACTTCAACAGTTAAACCCGCATATCGATATCAGGACAGTGGCGCAACGTTTATCCAGCGGGGAACTATCTGAGCTGATTCAGAGACATGATGCCGTCATTGATGCCAGTGATAATCTGGATACCCGGAATCAAATTAATCAACAATGCTACCGCCATCAAACGCCCCTGATTTCAGGGGCAGCAATCCGGATGGAAGGATTTCTCAGTGTCTTCACTTATCATGATGATGAACCGTGTTATCAATGTTTCAGTCATCTCTTTGGTGCCCACGCCCCAACTTGTGCCGAGAATGGCGTGCTCTCTCCCGTGGTTGGTATCATCGGCAGTATGCAGGCGCTCGAAGTCATTAAGGTGCTGACAAATTACGGGCAGCCACTCCGGCAAAAAGTATTATTGTTCGATGCATTTAAAATGAGCTGGCGGGAAATGAAACTACCGCAAAACCCGGCATGCCCGGTATGTGCTCAGCAATAAATTCAGAACGATTCGAATCGAATTCCTGATTATCAACTTATTCAAGAGGAAATTGAAAATGTCCCCGATTGTTTCCTGCTCATGGCTGTATCAAAACCGGTTTGACCCGCGCCTCGTTATTCTGGATGCCAGCATTGAATTCCAGATTCCAGCCGCACCGGAAAAAGATACAACCAACGTTATCGCAGGTGCCAGACGCTTTGATTACGATCATGTGTTTTGTGACCCGGATAATCCCCTGCCCCACATGATGCCTGATGAAGTGCGATTCAACCAACAGGCCAAAGCACTCGGGCTCAATCAGGACTCCCTGATTGTCGTCTACGATAACTGTGGCACATTCGCATCTCCGCGAGCATGGTGGATGCTCAAAGCAATGGGACATCAGGAAGTTTATGTACTGAATGGCGGACTGACAGAATGGAAAAAACAGAATATGCCGCTCTCTCAAACTTATGAAGCGCCAGCAGCACCCGGAAATTTTTCCGGCCGGTTAGACCAGACATATTTCGTGAATACGGACTATGTGCTGCAACAAATCAGTGATCAATCCAGCCAGACACTTGACGCGCGCAGCTTTGAACGTTTCGCCGGACAAATCCCGGAACCCCGGGAAGGACTACGAAGCGGACATATTCCCGGTGCCACAAACTTTCCTTTCGTTCAGGTCATGGATCAACACTGTTTCAAATCAGCTGAGTCACTGAAACCTGTTGTTTCCTCTGTCTTGTCAGACCACGCCAGTGAATATATTTTTAGTTGTGGTTCCGGCGTCACGGCCTGCATCATCCTGCTGGCAGCATATATTTGCGGATATGACAGGCTGAGCGTATATGATGGCTCATGGACCGAATGGGGCCAAAGCCAGCACCCACTGGAAACCGCATAACCAAAATCAACGGGCACTGACGACCGACATCTGCTCATCCAGATTCAGAACCGTCAGTGCATTCGAAACACTGGTTGCAATCACATCCACCGCACCTGTCCTTAATGCTCCCAGCAATGCCAGTGGCTTACTGTTCTCAGCCGCAATCGCAATGACTTCAGCAATCGGCCTGAATTCATCAATACTCAGCCCGATAATCCGGTCACTCATCATTGTCTGTGCGATCTTTCCCTGAACATCAAAAAAATCATAACCGGCAAAATCTCCGACCACACCTTGCTGCAAGCGGGACTGAACAACTTCTTCAGGTGTAAACCACCCCAGATCAACCATATAACTGTGCTCGCTCATGTCACCAACACCCACCAGTGCCACATCAGCTTTCCGGGCCAGATCCAATGTCTGCTTAACGGTTTCATTTTCCATGAAAACCAGTTTCTGAGCACGGTTCTCTGCATAAGCCGGTGCATACAACGTCTCTGATGTTCCGCCATATTTTTTCGCCATTTGCCGACAAATATGATCGGCATTAAACATCCCGCCTCTCGGGTGAATACCACCAATACTACAAACAAATTTGACATCTCTTTCAGGAATCACTCCCACATGATGCGCCACAGCGGAGACATTCCGTCCCTGACCGACAGCAACCACCTGACCATTTTTCAAACTTCCTGACAAATAGCGGGACACCAGTCCGGCCACCTGATCCCGTTGTTTCTCTTCATTCGGTTCATCGAGAGCAATCAACGCACGCCGGATACCGAAACGGTCAATCAACCGCTGTTCAACTTTGGCACTAAACACCGGGTGATACTTGACGGTAATCTCAACGATACCTTCATCCCTGGCCTGTTTGAGCATACGCCCAACCTTTGCCCGTGAGACAGAAAACTTTCGGGAGATTTCTTCCTGTGTCGCCCCATCCTGATAGTAAGCGACCGAAATTTCAGTCAGCAAATCAGAATCTTCAACTGAGATATGTTTTGAGTTCATCAGGCACCCATTCAATTTTTCGTCAATACTTGACGTTGCATCATAAAGCATTTGCAGCGACAACTAAACATTTGCTCACAATCAAAACAAATGTTCAATGTCCTTCTTGCCCTGTTTCTTCCGGAAAGATGCATATTTTTTACTCGCCTTTGGTGTTTTTTGGCATTGGTTTACAAGGAATCATACAATTAGCGACATCACCTAAAATAATTCATTCTTATCGATTGACATTACCGAAAGTTCAGATAAATATGGACTTATCATTTACTCACATATTGAACAAATGTTCAGAGTACACAGCAGACCGGATAAAAACATAAATACCGGTGCTCCGGACAGCCTGACCGATCCAAAAGAGGATGACAGAACATGAGCAACAAATTAGATCAACTCCGTCAATACACAACTGTAGTCGCTGATACCGGCGAAATAGACGCCATCAAAAAATACCAGCCTCAAGATGCAACAACAAACCCATCACTGATTTTGAAAGCCGCTCAGTTGCCTGAATATGCCCCTTTTATTCAGCAGGCCATCACCTATGCTCAATCTCAGAGCAACGAGAAATCTCAGCAGCTGGAAGATACCTGCGACATGCTGGCTGTGACGATTGGTAAAGAAATACTGAAAACTATTCCTGGCCGTATTTCTACTGAGGTAGATGCGCGTCTGTCTTTCGATACTGAAAAAACAATTGAAAAAGCACGGAAACTCATCCGCCTCTACAATGAAGCAGGGATTCAGAACGATCGGATTCTGATCAAGATTGCATCAACCTGGGAAGGGATTCGTGCGGCTGAAGTCCTCGAGAAAGAAGGGATTAACTGTAACCTGACACTGTTGTTCTCATTTGCACAGGCACGAGCCTGTGCTGAAGCCGGCGCTTATCTGATTTCGCCGTTTGTTGGCCGGATTATGGACTGGTACAAAGCAAAAGAAGGCCGTGACTTTGCAGCAGATGAAGATCCGGGTGTATTGTCAGTCACTAAGATTTACAACTATTACAAAACCTATGGTTACAGCACCGTCGTCATGGGCGCCAGCTTCCGTAATACAGGAGAAATTCTGGAACTTGCCGGGTGTGACCGTTTAACAATCAGTCCGCAGCTATTACAGGCACTGGAAGAAGCTGAAGGAACGGTTGAGAAAAAACTACGCCCTGCAACTGAAACCCAGCCAGCACCTGCAGCAATGACACACGCTGAATTTTTGTGGGAGCACAATCAGGATGCAATGGCCGTGGAAAAACTGGCTGAAGGGATTCGCAACTTCGCCATTGATCAGGGCAAACTGGAAACCATGATCAAAGAACAACTATAAAAACCGGACTAAGAGGACGCACAGCGTCCTCTTCTGCTTTATTCAGTCACGTTATCATTCAATAACCGTGATTCAATCACTCTGACTCAATTTTTATCTGGACTTATTATGGAACGTAAATATCTTGCTAATGCAATTCGTGCACTGAGCATGGATGGTGTTCAACAGGCTAATTCCGGCCACCCTGGTGCCCCAATGGGGATGGCGGATATTGCAGAAGTGCTCTGGCGCTCTCACCTCAATCATAACCCGCAAAACCCCGACTGGGCTGACCGTGACCGGTTTGTTTTATCCAATGGTCATGGCTCTATGCTGATTTATTCATTGCTGCATCTGACGGGGTATGATCTGCCAATTGAAGAGCTGAAAAACTTCCGTCAGCTTCACTCAAAAACACCGGGTCACCCGGAATATGGTTACACCGCGGGTGTTGAAACCACCACAGGTCCGCTGGGTCAGGGCATTACCAATGCGGTTGGGATGGCACTGGCTGAAAAAGCACTGGCTGCGCAGTTTAACCGTGAAAACCACGACATTGTTGACCACTACACCTACGCTTTCTTAGGTGATGGCTGTCTGATGGAAGGGATTTCTCATGAAGCCTGCTCGCTGGCGGGAACCCTTGGACTGGGCAAACTGATCGCATTCTGGGATGACAATGGCATTTCGATTGATGGTCATGTCGAAGGCTGGTTCAGCGACGATACACCCAAACGGTTTGAAGCCTACGGCTGGCATGTCATCCCGGCGGTTGACGGCCACGATCCGGAAGCGATTGATGCCGCAATTCAGGCCGCAAAAGCGGAAACAGGGCGCCCAACCCTGATCTGTGCGAAAACAATTATTGGCTTCGGCTCGCCGAATAAATCCGGCTCTCATGATTGTCATGGTGCACCGCTGGGTCATGATGAAGTCGCAGCAGCCCGTGAATTCCTTGGCTGGGAACATGGTCCTTTTGATATTCCTGCCGATGTGTATGAAGCATGGGATGCGAAAGCAAGCGGCGCAGCCAAAGAATCAGCCTGGCAGGAAAAACTGGCCGCTTATGAAGCAGCACATCCGGAGCTGGCGGCCGAATTCAAGCGCCGGGTCAGCGGTGAACTGCCTGCAGCATGGGAAGAGAAAGCCAGCGCAATCATTGCAGATTTGCAGGCGAACCCAGCGAATATCGCTTCACGTAAAGCGTCTCAGAATGCCCTGGAAGCCTTGGGCAAACTGCTGCCTGAATTGATGGGCGGCTCAGCGGATTTGGCACCATCAAATCTGACCATGTGGTCTGGTTCGAAATCACTGACGGCTGACGATGCATCCGGGAACTACATTCATTACGGTGTGCGTGAATTTGGCATGACGGCAATCATCAACGGGATTGCGCTGCATGGTGGTTTCATTCCTTATGGCGCCACTTTCCTGATGTTTATGGAATACGCCCGCAATGCGATGCGGATGGCTGCACTGATGAAAGTGCAAAACATTCAGGTTTATACCCATGACTCGATTGGTCTGGGTGAAGATGGCCCGACGCACCAGCCGGTTGAACAAATCGCTTCGCTGCGTTTAACACCGAATATGAGTACATGGCGTCCGTGTGATCAGGTGGAATCTGCGATGGCATGGAAACTGGCGATTGAGCGTCAGGACGGTCCGACGTCACTGATTTTCTCGCGTCAGAATCTGGCTCAGCAAGCGCGGACAGCGGCACAGGTGGCTGATATCGCCAAAGGGGGTTATATCCTGAAAGACTGTGCGGGGACACCGGAACTGATCCTGATTGCGACTGGCTCTGAAGTGGAACTGGCAGTTCAGGCTGCGGCTGTATTAACAGAAGAAGGCAAGCAGGTGCGTGTGGTTTCTATGCCGGCCACTGACGTGTTCGACAAACAGGATGCAGCGTATCGTGAATCCGTTCTGCCTTCGGCAGTGACAGCCCGTGTAGCAATTGAAGCAGGTATTGCGGACTACTGGTATAAGTATACCGGCCTGAACGGTCAGGTGATTGGTATGCACAGCTTCGGTGAATCAGCGCCGGCTGGCGAGCTGTTCAAGCTGTTTGGCTTTACGGTTGACAATGTGGTTGAGGTGGCGAAGTCGGTGTTGCGCGCCTGATTTCGAATATTTTCTCACGTTTTCCCAACTAAAATGTTTTCCCTACTCAAACGCCAGCTCAAATTGCTGGCGTTTTTCTTGATCAAAATTTATCCCGGAAGGTCTGCTAAGAAGGCAAAATGAAAAACAGCTCAACCCGACGGTTACACGCTTTCCCCTGACGGGTTTGGTTTGAACATGCAGGAACCACGGCCCCATAACCCCGCGTATAAATTGAATCCACAAACACCCGGCCACTCACCAGCAAAGCTTTTACTGAATCAGCCCTTTTCTTCGACAACTGTTCGTTCAGCCGGGTGCTGCCCATATCATCCGTATGACCGTCAATCACAACTTCTAAATCACGGGAGGCTTCTGTCTCAAGATAACGACGAATTTTGCCTAACCACATTCTGGAACTCACAGAGACTCTGCTGGACCCTGTTTCAAACTTAATCGTTCTCTTGACACGGATAATCAGATACTTGCCCGGCAACACTTCATAATCAATACCGTTTGCGCTCAAAAACTCTTCCAGCTGCAAATAGCTTTGTGTCTGCATACGACGCTGCATTGTCGTCGTCCGGGAAGAAGCATTCCCAACCTGTGTTGCCTCCGATGCATCAGATGCACGTCCCCAATCCGGGTATCTGACATCCCGGTCTGTTTTTGGTGCGGTATTCAATAAATTATCATCAAATAATCGTTCAGTTGATACTAACGTCCCGCATCCTGAAAGAAATAAAGTTAAAAGAAGACATGTTATATACTTCATTATTCTGCCACTTGTTCACCTGATATCATCCAAGTTATCGGCTAACTTACGGAAACTTTAAGATTATCGCTTATTCATTAGACTATTGTAGACAGTATCGCATCAGAAATATTGCCAATCCTGTTAATATTCTGTCCAATATCCCATATCCGGGTATATCCAAACAAACACAGCGCCCTTCCCCTCATCCGGCGCCGTAACAACTAATTGACTGAGGAACCATTCATGGAGAATAACTATATTTTTGCCGTATTGCTGTTTATCTTTGCCGGCATTCTGTTTTATACCAATCACCGACGGCATAAAATCGCTAAAGAGCATATTGAGGAAGGCTCAGAATTCCTGGAAAAAAATGCCAAAGAAGAGGGAGTGATAACCACCAAGAGCGGTTTGCAGTATCTGATCCTTGAAGAAGGCACCGGTGAAAATCATCCGACACTGTCGAACAAAGTCAAAGTGCATTACGAAGGCAAGCTGATCAATGGTGAAGTTTTTAACAGCTCTTATACACGAAACCAGCCAATCGATTTTGGGGTGAAACAGGTTATTTCCGGTTGGCAGGAAGGATTGCAATTGATGGTAGTGGGACAGAAGGCCCGTTTTTATATCCCTTACAAACTCGCTTATGGACTGCGTAAGGTTGGCAAAATACCACCAGGCTCTTGCCTTATTTTTGAAATCAAACTTCTTGAAATTCATTAAGTTTATCACGCTCATCCGAAGAGGCGGTCACTGCCAAAAGACTTATCACCGCCCCTGAGAAAAAGAAGTGACATCAGAGAAGTGAAAGACCTGCCGGAAAGCAGGTCTTTTCGCCGGAAACCGGCAGGATTGTCAGCGATTCGTGTAAAAATCTGGATCAACGTAAATATTTACCATCCGTACCAATTTTTCCCGGACCGTCCAGCACATAAATCCCGGCACTGTCACTTTTCACGGTAAAACTCAGCGTCCCATTCGTCACCGTAATTGCATGTCCTGTTACCGCATCAGTATAAGTGCCATTACGAACATCATTCACGGTGATAGTTTGCTCTCCGGCATTTGCCAGACCGATCACCGCATAGCTCTGTCCATGATTATAATCCCGGACATAACTCATGCCGCTGCCCCATTCACTGACCTGAGTCGTCGGTGCTTTTTGCAGAGCAGGAATCGCATGACGAATCTGGTTCAGACGCTGAATGTGCTGGTATAAAGGGTGACTTTGAGTCTGCTGAATATTATCAAGATAATCCCCGTAATAAGCCCGGCCTGTCATATCCAGCGTATCATTATTTCCGGAAATATCCTGAGGCTTACCGCCCTGAAACATCACTTCTTCCCCGTAATACAATGTCGGGATGCCCCGGATTGTCCACATGAAGTTATAAGCCACGGCGGCGTTACCTTCTTCTCCCCCGTAACGATATTTAAAATCATTGTCCGGGCCAACGTCATGATTTTGGAAGAAGGTGACCAGTTTGGTCGCATCACCGTAGACCCAGTCCCAGCCGAGTATACTGCCTAACCCACCAAAACTGCCTTTGGTCAGGTTGTCACGAAATGTAGAAAACAGTGGAAAATCCAGTACAGATAAACCAGAGTCACCTCCGCCAGACGGATTCGATGGGTCAGACGTCGTTCTGGTATACCACCATGGCCGAATGACTGCTGAAGCATTGTCATTGCCTAGTTCAGAACCAAATCCGGCACCTTTTACCAAATCTTCACCAAAAACAAATAATCCGGGCTTGTAAGCTTTCCAGTCATTGACATATTCAAGCACCTCATTGCGTTCAATATGCTTGAGTGTATCCAGACGGATCGCATCAATTCCCATATCGAGGTACTTGTGAATCGCACCGTTGATATAGTCTTTCACATTCTGGTTTTCAGTTGCCAAATCAATACAGTCACCCGCCATATGTTTGTTATGCAGTGATTCCGGATTTTCCCAGTCACCACCAGACATAAAACCATCCTGATGATACCACTTTGGATCCAGATTCTGCGCATCAATACCAAAGAAACGATTTGGGTTATATCCGGCCTTGGGTACCGTTTCCCCTGTTACCGGATCAACCAAGGGCTTGATACCTTCCGGATCAGAGGCATGACGCTCTTTAAACCAGTCGGGCGCAACACTGTTATCATTATCATCCCGGTTCGCTGACTGATAATCTCCCAGATTGCCGAAGTATGGGTCATTGCTGATACTGCCCTGCTCGCTTCCTGCCGGGACATAGTATTTCACCGGCAGATGATTAATCCAGACCTGATCCCGTAATCCATACTGACTGGAATGATTAATCACCACGTCCTGAATCACCTTCAAACCCTTTTCATGCGCGGCATTGATAAAATCCTGATAAGTCACATTATCTGACTCCAGCCGGGGATCAACACGATAGAAGTCATAAGCATGATAGCCGTGATAATCCAAACCTGAACGGTTTTCTACCGGTGGCGTTATCCAGATGGCTGTAAAGCCAAGGTCTTTGATATAATCCAGATGGTTAATCAACCCCTTAAAATCTCCCCGCCACTGCGGATCACCGATTTTAATCCGGTCCCGGTTGTAGTAATTATTACTGCTGTCACCGTCATAAAAACGGGCTGTCAGCAGAAAATAAATCGTTTCTTCACGGAAGTCACCGGATACCGGCACTGAACCAATGTAATAACTGAAACTTTGCTGCTGCTGATTACCGCTGGCATCGACGGCCAGTGTTTTAATGACCAGATCTGCACTGTTACCATTATCATTGGCAGCCAGTGTCTCTCCCTGATATTTTGCAGACTGGGTTGTTGGTACGGAACCATCCGTTGTGTAATACAATATGGGGGCATCATCCTGATCATCGGAGACAGATAAGGTGACAGACTGACTGTCAGTATAGTTTCCGGCAGCAGGGCTTGCTGTCACAATCGGGGCCTGTGTATCCTCACCATGACTACCTTCTTTGACAGCGGTTACTTTATTGGTCTGGGTATCGATGCAGATGTGATAAGTCGTATTTGCCTCGACCCGGTAATCTTCTGATGGATAAGATGTTTTCCAATCACCATAGCGATCAATCTTAAAGCGGGGGTCATCACTGCCAAATGGCTGATCCAGACAATAATTCACACCATCTGAAGTCAACATTGCTGTCGTCTGCCATTGATTGGGGGTGCCACGGAAAAACCATTCATTCTCGCTGGTATCATCCTGACACTGACTGACTGATTCTACATCAATCGAATGTGTATCAGCAGAAAACGTAATCAGATAACTCTGATTTGCATCGACCTGATAATCACTCGCCGGATAGCTTTCATTCCAGTCACCATTTTTATCAATCTTGAATCTGGGGCCGCCATTGTTATCACCTGCCGTAAATTTCTGACAAGTCTGATATTGTGTATTGCTCACCCCGGTCAGTGCTGTCGCCCCCCACTCATTGGGAGTGCCACGAAAAAACCATTCAGCCTGAGTCACGGTACTGATTGCAGTCAGTCCGAGCAGAGTCAGAGGTAAAATTTTCATAAAATTATCCTTTCGCCAAAGCTGGCCTGACATTTCATCGTTTACCTCCGGCAACCAACCTCAGCTCAGCCCAGCTATTTCTCATAACGTTGATTTCTCATAAAGTTGTTTTCATTTGTCCGGTAAGTTATGCCGCGGACAGCTCAAGCATATAACGCCATCTCTTAAAAAAAATGCCGGATTTCAATCAAATAGCCAAATTGGGACAAGTGAAACGTATTGCGTTAAATCAGGCAGAATACAAAGGGTGACCAATGAATTATTTTGTAGGGATAGCAGAAAAGTTCAGACAGAAAGCCCGTGAAGATCATTTAACGTAAGATTGTGAGCAGGCCTGTCTTCAGTTTAACAACTTAAACCACATCTGATCAGACCAGTCACGCTGTCCTTTGTCAGAGGAATTCGGTTATATTAACAACAGAAACAATACTACACCTGGTATTTGTTATACAGATATCAGAATCTGTGCCTATATTTTAAGCTGATGTAACCAGAGGTGGATTCATATGAATAACGATGCAAGCAGTATTATTCAGTTTATGACCGTCAATGACAAGAGGCGCCTCTCGGCCATTCAAATTGCCATTGTTTGTCTGATCACTTGTGTACTGAGTCTCATCTCCTCTCATTTGCTGGTTATCTATTTAGATAAACCGTCGCTGGATAATTATTTAGATGAACGGTTTAAACTCTCCAGGCGCATCATCTTTCAGGTTGAACGAAGTTTCAAACGGATAGAAAAAAGTGAAGCAATGCCCTGTCAGGAAGCAGACCTTGCCCAATTCCGCTCATTGATCAAAGACTACATTTACATCAGCGATATTGGCAGAATAGCAGGTCATCAGGTTCAATGCAGTATTTTAGAAACTCAACCATTTTCCCTTGACCGCACAAATCGTTCCGGGAATTTCGGCCACCAGACATATAGCTTAAATTTTGAACGTCATTTGCAGGTCAGGCACAGCGATCTGGCATTTGTGAATCACGACATCATCGTATTTATTGATAAAGCTTACACCGCAGATATTGAGCTCAGCGCAATGAAAAAAGATGGTATTGGTACAATTATTCACAATGAAGATAAGGAAAATATTTACAGAATTTTTGGTGATATTAATAATACGATTGCCAAAAAGGCACTGGCTCACAAATCATCCTGGATTGATTACTTTCCACATGGTCATGCAATGATTACTGAAACCCGGTGTAGTTCATTATTCCATATCTGTACCACGGTGGTAGACACACAAACAGGCCTTTTCAGTATGACCAAAACGGCTGTCGTTATGTCGCTGACAATCGGTCTGTTTGCCGGATTACTGATTTGTTATATTGGCTGGCTCAGTAAAACCGGACTCAATGGTTTTGTCAGACAACTCAGAACCGCTATCAACAAGAAGCACATTTCGGTTGTATACCAGCCGCAATATAAACTGAGCGATCATTCGGTAGTTGGCATTGAAGTTCTGGCAAGGTGGCGCAGTAAATTCTACGGTTATGTACCCCCGGATATTTTTATCCAGTTATGCGAAATGAACCATTTGATAGATGACTTAACCAAAGTCGTCATAGAAAAATCATTTGCAGAGCTTTCTGAATTACTGGAACAGAATACAGCCTTAACCGCCTCAGTAAACGTCGCATCGTCATCGCTGATGAATCCTGAACTCAGACAATATCTGGATCAGGAAATAGCCAAATACAAATTTAATCCTTGTCAGATAATGCTTGAGATTACAGAAAGAACATCAGGCAAGCCGGAACCCATGATGGAAGCGATTAAGCACCTGAAAGAAAGTGGCTACAGAATATCCATTGATGATTTCGGAACCGGCATGTCCAATTTATCCGGAATAAGCTTGCTCAACCCGGATGAAGTGAAAGTTGATAAAATGTTTACTCTGTCTATTTCAACCAACTCTATCGCCAATAACGTCCTGGAAAATATTATCGACTTTCTCTCCGGACTGGATGTCAAAAAAGTATTCGAAGGTGTGGAAACAGAATCCCAGTGTAAATTCCTGACCCATAAAATTCCCGGCGCCTACGGCCAGGGCTATTATTTCAGTAAACCTGTTTCAATCGAACAATTAAGACATCTTACTGTTTGTCATCCGCCGAACGTAAAGCACAATGAATCCATTGCACAACAATAAACCAGCAACCGGGATAATCATCAGATACATCGTTTTTTCCATAATCTGATACCTGTCGATGTAACTGCCATAGCCCACAACCCACTTCCATGGTTTCAGCAACATAATACCGTTAATTTTGACCTGTAACTCGTCAGTCACCGGATTCAAATTAAGCCGGGTTTCAAAAAATAAGTCATGCGATTCAAGTTGGTTCAAGTGCCGGAGATATGAATTCTGAAATTGCCCAACAACACTGTCTCTGGGATGAACTCTGGCAATTGCATTATGATCATTCGCCCAAAAATACAAATCTCCGGAATGAAAACCTTCAAGATAGTTGATAATTTTTTGCTCAGCAATTTTTCGGGCTTCAGGACTGCCCTGATCAGATTGATGGATAATCAACTCGGCGTGATGATGCACCATATCAAGAATATTGCCGATTTCACCTTTTTTGGATTCAATATAGATCTTGTGTACCTGTTCCTCGGTGAAGTAATACAAGGCAACAACAAACACCAACTGAAATATGAACCATAAAAACAGAAACTGATGACTTTTATGAATTGACATTATCCGCCTGCACATTGACCCGAATTAATTAATTTATAGTATACATTTCAGAAGGATACATAGATTTAAAGAACGGATATGAATAAAGTGTGATTTATCCCACCTTAATATGACAGATCAGTCAATTAACATATACTTAATCAATCTTATAACTGCTAAGCCATTAAAATGGAAGTTTTTTGCTATTTTTTAACAAAATAAATACAACAGCTCAGAATTTACACGCCCTCCTGATAAGGTGCTTTTACACTGCTGACAGTAAAAATTTTCACGACCAATCCGGAGGACCAGTAATCTTCATCCCACCCTGCTTTAAATTTCAGCTGGCGGACAAAATCCTTTGGCTCTGGCAGATGTGACCAGACCTGCGGTAAAAATACGGCCTGCCGGGGACATCCGGATAAGAATTCAGCCATGATCAAACCGGGTCTTTCGTTTTCAGGATAAGACTGCAAATGCTCAAGCAGAGCCTGCTCAGTCTCAACCCTGACAATTTCCGGTGGATTCAGCACAGAGACTTCAATCGTCAAACCCTCAAGCAGATCTTCGGTCAATGGCATGAAGCGGCGATCCTGTAAAGCACTCGCATAAGCTTTTTCATAGACATCCAGCACCAATGGCTCCCTGGGAGCCACAGAACCGATACATCCCTGCAATACACCATTGACTTCGAGCGTCACAAAACAAGCACCGCGACGAATCAGATGATCATCATATTGAGACAGCTCCGGTGGCTGCATGCGACCGCTGTTGAATATGCTGTGAATTGCGTCACGGGCAACGCCTAACAACATTAATAGTTCCTGATGACTAGGCTTCAGAAATGAGGTAGCTGACATACCCGACCACTCTTTGTTTATCTCCGGTTGTATCTGATGAATTCCGCAATGCGATTCGCCTGTATTCACTAATAGCGGCACGATTGTAAATTGCTTTAGTCGACATTGTAGCAATGGGCGCTGAACTTCGAAACTGTGCCGGTATGAATGTTTCACAAAAAACACGGTATAATTTGGGCTGATTACCGTCTTTCACTATCAGTGACAAAACCAATAAGTTATAGTGCGTCAGATTTTAAATCCAGCCACGTATATCTTAAATCGCATGAAGAGGCATGATTCGGTTTGGTTTGGTTTGGTTTGGAAGAGACATTTTCGAAAAACGTATGGGATTCAGTAAACAGCGAAGTCAATGGTATCACACCGGGTGATACAAGCAGTCAGGCGATAGTTTCCGGCCGATAAGGTATCTAAAGGGATCTGACTGCCGTGAAGTGGCTGATCATTCAAAAACCAAGACACCGAAGGCTTTGTAGCCATCAGATTCAACATTTGCCCCGGATAAGGAAACAGCTGAGTCCCCTGCCTCGGTACAAGTATTCTTAACCTGCCCGTTTCCTGTGATTCAGGTTCATTCACCAGTGTATGACCCGTTTTTCTTGACCAGTCCAGCAACGGCTGCGGCCACTGATGCAAAGCAGCTAATTCCTGTTCATGCTTGAGTGTCGCCGGTGTGAAATGGTTGATGGTCAATGCCTGCTGATGTTGTAAACAGTCCTGCGGCCGGACCAGAGAAACATCGATACCACCGGGCCAGCAGATCACCGAAGTCGTCACACTATCCGGACGGCTTAAAGTCCGCTGATCTTCCGGTAATAAATCGAATACATCAAACATCAGTGGCCCGGCCTGATTTGCACCGGTTTGTCCTACAAATGGTGCACCATCCGGACGTCCGACCCAGACGCCCACCGTATAATCAGCGCTGGTACCAATCGCCCATGCATCCCGGTAGCCGTAACTGGTACCGGTTTTCCATGCCACAGGACGGTTGTGAGCGGCTTTGACCCGGTCAGGCGGGGCTATATCCATCAGCATAGAGCGGATAATCCAGCTGGCTGCCGGTGAAAACAGAGGCACAGTCCGGACATCATCATCAGAGGAAAAGCGCGGAAAAATCATATCACCGGTTCTGCCCAGAGCCGAAAACAGGGTCACCAGATCTTTCAGCCGAATCCCTTCTCCTCCCAAAGCCAGCGCGAGGTTCGCTTCTGGTACATGAAGATGAATACCGGCATTTGTCAGCCATTGCAGAAATCTTTCAGGGCCGATATGGCTCAACAACTGAACCGCCGGGACATTACGGGACGTTTGCAATGCATGATCCAAACGAACCGGACCCTGAAAAAGATGATCAAAATTATGTGGACTGTAATCACCGAACTGCCGGGGAACATCGGTCAGCAGACTGGCAGAATGGACCAGTCCCTGGTCAAGCGCCAGACCGTAGATAAATGGTTTCAAAGCAGAGCCGGGAGAACGTAATGCATGCACCATATCAACATAGCCATACCGAAGCGGGTCATTCATATCAGCCGACCCTTTATAGGCGATCACTTTCCCGCTCAGATTATCCATCACCATCACAGCGGCAGAAAGTGGCGTAGACCAACGCGCTGTTCTTTGTCCGATAATCGACTCCAGATCAGACTCAACCGTGTAATCAATAAACGTATGGATATCTGACTGCTCCGGATGTTGCTGTTGTAAACGACGGGCAAGCAGAGGCGCATGTAAAGGTGCCGGATAATAACCCGCCAGCATGGGGGAACGAACCATCCTCTCCAGCTCAGCGCCGGAGAGAGGAAAAATCTTTGCGACCCGTTTCAGTACTTTATTTCTTGCTTTTCTGGCCCGCTGTGGAAAACGATCGGGCCGGTACAAACTGGGACGCTGCGGCACGACAACCAACATCACGGCTTCTGTCAGGGATAATTCACTGGCGTGCTTACCAAAGTAACGCTGACTGGCTGCTTCCACCCCCTCGATATTACCTCCCATCGGAGCGTAGGTCAGATAAAGTGACAAAATTTCTTCTTTGGAATAATGCAGTTCCAGTTGCAACGCCCTGAAAATCTGCATCAGTTTTCCCCGGTAAGTCCGGGGGTGCGGATAAAACTTCCGGGCCACCTGCATCGTCAGTGTTGAACCACCGGAGATCACCCGGCCATAATATATCTGCTGAACCAGCGCACGGACTAAAGAGAACGGATTAAATCCGGGATGGGAGAAAAAATATTTATCTTCATACTCAAGTAAGGCCGCCAAATACAGAGGAGAAACGTGACTGCGTGTCACCGGAATCCGGAACACACCATCCTGACTGGCAAACTGACGCAGCACATCACCTTCTGCAGAGTACACTGAAACCGTCGGACCAGCCTGCCGGTTAATATCCAGCGGGTAAACCAGATTCAGCACAACAAACAGTCCGCACAAACTGCCCACTGTTATCAAACAAATCTGACAAAACCTTTTCATCATCTGATTACAACTGACTCTTGATAGTCAGGTTTTTCAACGATGAAGGCTGATAAATAAACCATTCCGGATGATACATATCTTCCATATACAAAGCCGGTACTATCGCTTTTCCGGGTGTTTCAGCCCGGATGACATAATTAAAACGATAGATCTCATCACTGTTCATATCAAGTGCAGCCATCAAACGATCATGACGATATTCCGTTTTTTCTGCGCGGGAGGACGATTTCAGACCTGCCCGGCGAATCAGATCATCACTATTACTCCGGGCTGGATTTTCCAGAACGAATCCGGTCGGCAAATATTCCACAATCATCGCATTCCTGATTCGCTCTTTGAGATGATAGGTCACAGTCACGATTAACTTTTCACCCATCTTCAGCGCTTCACCCTGATACACCTTCCCGTCACTACGCCGGTATTCCCGCCGGACTGTTTTTGTTTCAATCGATGAATGAAGATTTTCAGGCCCGGCAAGGCCCGTTGTCGTCACCTGTACAAAAAGCGGCGATTTATTCGGATTTTTCACAATATCTCCACTCATCACAGTGAAGTGTCCGCTTCCGCTCGCTTTCAACCCGCGCCGATGTCCTTCATGTTCAACAACCACTTCTACAGGTTTCTGGTTGAGCGTTTTCAGCGCAATTCCTGCCTGCACCAGTGCGATTCTTTCCTGTGTGCTGAGATACGAATCACGGGTCGCCCTGATCATGACTCTTTTGGCCAGCCGGTTACGGAAATCTGTCAGCTCTGTGCTGAACTGAATGACCTTTTCCAGTTCAGACAGTAAGGCAAGTATTTTAGCCTGATCACGCAACTGAGAACCATAATCATAGTCATCGTACCGGTATTCCCGTTTTATCCATTCTGATTGCAGCAGGAATTTTTCACCTTTTTCTTTTGATCCCTGCAACAGCCAGGCTGCGCCCAGATAAGCCGCTGATAAAGGTGATTGAAACTGATGATGTTCAGCGTCATGATGCAACTGCCATAACGTACTGTAATCCAGCTTTTTCATTTTGGCGCTCACCCAGGCAGCATAGTACCGGGTGGCATTCAGGGATGATTTCAACGGATAACGGGCGATATTTGCCTGTGCTTTTTTCAGCATTTGTTCCGGCACCAGCCCCGGATACAACTGCGCAGTCTGGATCAGAAATTCGGTCACATAAACACTGACCCACGGACGTTCACGACCGTGTTTGTCCCACAAGGCAAAACTTCCGTTTCCTTTCTGCATCGTAGCCAGCCGGGTGACTGCTTTTTTTAGCATGTTCCGGTCAGAACGCCCGTCCGAAACGCTCTTCTTCAGTGATTGAAGCGAGTCGTCCTTCAACAACCAGGGAACCGCTTTGCTGGTTGTCTGTTCTGCACACCCGTATGGATAGCCAAACAGGTGATCAGCATATTCAGCAATACCCAACTGGGGCGCATACGAATATGTCATCAGCGCCGGGCCAGGCTGTTGGTATGAAAGCCCCTTCCAGAAAGCTTCTGTAAGCCTGATTTGAGGAAGTCCGGACTGATCGTTTTCCGCTCTGGCTGGCAGCGTTTTCAAAGTCTGCTTACTGATAACAGGACGGGCCTGGCGAACAGGCACCTGCCAGCGTCGCTGTTGGTTAAATATTTTTCCGTCCGCCCCCTGCGCGTGGACGTTCAGATTCAGCGCTGTCATGACTGTGGCCGTTTGAATCGCATCAACATGATAATTGATGGCGACAAAGTCCCGCTGCCCGGGGGAAAGATGAAATGTCTTGCGGGTTGGCTGCTGCGTAGAAAGCGGTGAAGCAAGCGATACTTCAGCCGTGATGTTTTGCATCACATCAGTCTGATTGAACACTTCCAGTAAGGTCTGGCTGGTATCTCCCGGCGTCAAAAAACGCGGCACCGCAAGTTCTGAGATAACAGGCGACGCAATTCTGACATCCGTGACAGCCTGACCATAATGGTTGGGATTAAAAACCATAGCGACCACCTGCGCCTGACCATTATAATCAGGAATATCAACATGAATGACCGCTTTTCCATCCGGATCAAAAGCAACCGGACGAGACATCAGAGTAATCGTCTTCGCTTCAACAGTCTGATCAAGGTGTCCGTTGACACTGAGTTCTGTATCCCCTCCGTATCTGTGAGTCAGAAATGAATCCGGGCGCTGTTGGTATAACCGCGAATACAAATCAATCACATCAGCATGATACCGGCGCTGACCAAAAAACCACTCATGAATATCCGGCACCTGATAGCGGGACAAGTTAATAATGCCTTTATCCACGAGCGACAACGTCACCCATGTCGGTTGCTTCACCGGCTGCTTCAGCCTGACGGTAATATCTGTACCTTCAGAGGGCAGCAATACCGGCAAAGGTTCTATCTCTACATTCAGGCGCCGCGATTCTCTGTCCAGTTTAACAGGCTCAACAGCAAATAACCGGCGGGGACTGCCATGCCCCGGGCTGATTAATGTCGCTGAAATATACAAATCATGACGGGTCAGCTGACTCAGCGGGACATGAAACTGGTGCTCCCCTTTCTGAATCTGCTGTTCCTGATGCCATTCAACGTGATCAGACTCTAAAGCAAGATGAAGTTTCCCGGCGACATCCGTTTTGATTGTGACCTGAACTTCGTCTCCGTCATGATACGCTTTTTTATCCAGAGTCATCGTCAGCTGATCCGGTTTAACCGGTTTTAACTGACCATCGTTGTCGTCCCAGCCGGCACGAAATTCATAGCGGGTGACCTGGTTTTCTCCGTGCTTCAAAATTAAACGATACCGTCCCCACTCAACATCAACGGCCAGTGGACTGGTGTTGCCCTTCTGAACCTGAATAAAGTCTGACTGAACCGGTTGCCAGTCATTATCATGTTTCAGCTGCCATCCATCCGCTTCTGTATATGTCCAGTAATAACCACCACGGTTTCTTTCCAGTAAATATTGGATACGCCCTGCCTGCAGCTGTTTTCCATGACCACCAATCAGACCAACATCAAACTGAGCCTGACTGAATGCATTTATCTCATCGGTTTTCGCACGGATGCCCGGCAAAGACTTTCCGGTCCATAACATGACAGGTTTATTTCTCTGGATGCTGGCACCACCTGTTTCCAGCAATTCAAAATTAAATTTAGCCAAAACCGGAGCTTGTAACAGAGCCTGCCGGATCAGCGGCAACTGAAACTGAGAATGACCGTTCTCATCCAGTTTAAATGACTTCAGCTCCGGCAAATCTTTCCAGCTGCTAATTCTGAATGGTTGACCGACATAAAAATCTTGATATGCGCCGTCAAAATGATGCTGAACCTGATAATAAGCCGAAAGATTGACCTGATGACCGGCTGCCGGCGCGCCGAATAAATATTTACCATCAACGGATACAGGTAATGATTCGGTCTTATTTTGCAGCCCACCAGCCAGATCGACGGTCATATCCATCCGTTCCGGGACAAACTCACTGACATTAAATGAAAACTGATTTATCGCCCGTTCAGCGTTTTTGTTTGACTTAATGTAAACGGTCCACTGTCCTAATGGTGCACTGGTCGGAATACGGAACCGGTTCTGATAGAAACCATCCGTCTGGTTGATTGGGTCTAACCAGCGGGAACCGGCAACGTTGCCATCTGGCTGCCGGTATTCAACATAGAGCCGTTGTTTTTTCAGCAACTGACCATCCTGATCCCGCAACACAATATTCAGGGGCAGTTCTTCTCCGGGTTTAAACAATGTCCGGTTTGAGTAGACAAACGCTTCCGTCTGCTGCCAGTCCCGCCCGGTCACCTGAAAGTCAGACAAATCAAGCGGTACTTCTTTCAGTGGCAGCACACTCATCCGGGCTCCCTGCCGGACAACCAAAATATCGTCTTTACGAACCTGATAATCAAAAGTGTGCTGTGAAGCATTCATCACTCCCAGCTCAATACTTTTATCATCACGTAAAATACTGACCTGTGCACCGGTCATCACAGTGTTACCAGAAAGCGAATTCAACAGCACACTTAAGCGATTGCGGAATACTTTTGCCTGAATACCTGTATCCGTCAGTAATACATGCGCAACAACCTGATTGCTCTGGTAAACATCACCGGTAATTTTAATCAGCAGAATATACCAGCCATCCGTCAGCGTTTCCGGCAACTGAATTGCTGTCCGGACTTCCTGGTTCATGTCTGCTTCCGGCACATCAAAACTGAGTGTCGTGACAGCCTGATAATTTTTTTGCTGACGTCCCAGCGCCCAGCTGTCTGTCCCTGAGCTGTAGTAGATTTGACTCAGCAGACGTGCGGGCTTTTGTACTCTTAAAACTTCGACCGTTAACTGGCTGGCATTGATGACAGAAACCGGTACGGTCCGGCTGCCTCCCGAAGGAACCACAGGCCCCCGTCCAATCAGATGAACCTGAGGCTGACGTTCATAAACGGTCACATCTTTTTCCCGGTCAATGTCATCAGCAGATTTAATTTCCGGTAATAAACGAATCCGGTATCGCTGATTCACCTTCACCTGATCATAAATCACAGCCGTATGCGATTCATTGAAAAACCAGCGGCCATCCTGCCGGACCTCGTGAAGGTCATCATGATCTCCCTGAAGAGAAAAAATCCGGGCAATTTTTGTTGTCTGTATCTGCCGGTCAAACTGAATCATTAAGGCAGATTTTCCCTGATAATTGTAAGGACCAATAAATGTCACTTTTGGTGGCTCTGTCCGGGCTGAAGCAAGACATGATAAAAAAAGGATAAGCCAGGTAAAACAGGCGCAAATACGCTTTCCCATAAATAACCTCAGTACAGGGAGAAGAAAATTGAAGTGAATCACTACCGGTTTTTACGGCAGCAAAAGTCATATGCGCCGCAATAATAACATTGTCAAATCATAAGAAAACCAATAATTTTAAATGGTGTTTTTATCAGCAATCTGAAAGTACCCCATCCGGCTCATCACACAATTTCTGCCTTTATTTTTCGCTTCATACAGATAGTAATCGGCTTGCTCTAAAATGCTTTGCAACGTTTTCTCCGGCTCCATTTCTGCGACCCCGAGACTCACCGTCAGCCGGCCCACATCAGAAAAGTCATGGGATGCAATCGTCGCTCTGATTTTTTCGGCAAGTATCAGTGCATCTTCTAAAGTCGTTTCCGGACAGACAATCATGAACTCTTCCCCGCCCCAGCGGCCCACCTCATCTATCATCCGGGTCGACTGATTCAGAAGAATCGCCAATTGATAAAGTACTTTGTCACCCATAAAATGTCCGAAGTTATCATTGACCTGTTTGAAAAAATCAATATCAATCATGATCACAGAACAGACAGTTCCGTATCGTTTCGTTCGTTCAAACTCATGACTTAAGCATTTATTGAGTTTTGACCGGTTGTAAATTTCTGTCAGAGAATCGATTTCCAGCATGACTTCAAGCTGTTTTTTATCTGTTTTATCAGTTGAGATAGACATATATCCCATCAATTCACGGTGATTGCCGTAAATCGGAATAACCGTGCTGAACAGCCAGAATTCTTTTCCGCGTTTAGAAATATAGTGCACTTCCCCCTGCCATGGTAAGCCCGCGTCTAAAATACTTTTGATATGCGCTATACTGGAATCTGCCTGATTAAAATTCAGTATCGTTGATGGTTTTCCGATCAACTCAGATTCACTAAACTGGCTGAGTAAACAAAACGCCTGGTTACAGCGGGTAATCACACCATGCCTGTCTGTTTCAAAAACCGGCACATACTGATCCAATAACCGCATATACTTATTTTTCTCTTTTGAAACCGTCTTTAACTTTTCAACCGTGCGAGACGGACCAATCGCAATAATGATTCCAAAACAAAACGAGAAAATTATCACAATCACAAAGATTTCAACCACGACAGCGTTGTACCAGTCAGATTTTTCCTGAAGAAATGACGAGCTTGCCCGGCAAAAAAGCAGCAGTCCCTGTCCATTGTACAAAGCACCCAATGGCATGAAAGAAAAACCTTTCTGCTTTAGCTGTTGTTCTGAACGAATATCACTGACCTCAAATGTACTCTGAAAAAATTGAGTTTCTCCCTGAGTCACCGAGTCCATTTGATCTGAAGAAAATAAAATTTTCCCTTTTTGGTCCGTTATATAGATATCAAGGCGATCATCTGAAGTTAAAAAATTCAGCAGGTTATCAATGTTGAAATAAACCACGACACTCCCCGCATATTGATGATTGGTATACAAGGGGTAACTGGCATACAGCAAATGAAAAAAAGCACTATCGCTGAAAAGATGTTGACTGGCGATGATTTCTGAAAACCAGATTTGATGGCTGACTTTAGAAGACAGTTTGGGAATAAATTGAAGTGACACACCTTTGCGGGTTATATCGTCCTGAACCTGAAGGCGCGGATCCTGACGGTAGACCGATAGTAATACCTCATTATTTCTATCAAGTAACTCAGCCCGGTAAAAAGACGGGTCAATACCGATAATATTCTTTATCAAACGATTGACCGGTACTAACTCAGCTTTTTCAGGATCCGATAAATAGTTATTAATTTCACGGCTATTGACTAATGTATCCACAACGTGTGTTGCAGAAAAGGAGAATTTTTGCAGAACAGAAAAAATGTGTTTCTGCTGGAAAGCAACAGCATCTCTGATTGAGTTTTCCAGTATAGGTTTCTCACTCTGGCTAATCAGAAATAAAAAAAGAGTGATAATACACATGCCAAACATGATGAAATAAAGTATAAATCTCCGGTAAACACTTTTTCTTATCACAAAAGATCCTCTGTAAATGATAGATTTTTCACTGATGAGATATCACCGGAGGCCCAAACTGATATGCAGTCGGGATATACACAAACAACCTGAAAATACTGCATTCAGATTGTTCTTCATCGGTTATCTATATCAAATGACCGCAGGAAGCATGGCTATATTCGATACTCAGCTAAAGCGTAGTCAGCGTTCAATATAAAATCAAAGTGTTATCCACCGTCTTTCACGGCTTGTTATCAGAACTCAATTCTCTTGAGGAAAACCGGCAACACATCCGGAAACAGATACAAAAAAAGCAGCCAGTTCAGGTGGCTGCTTTTTTATTGCCGGCAGAATATGGGTTAGGTTAGTGCTGCAAATTAACTCTGATCATGACTTTCCGGCTGTCACTTTCATGGTTGGATAACTCTCCACGAATGATCATTTTCTTACCCAGCCAGGAGGCATAAGTTTTCAGTGCCGGGTTTTCAAAAATTACATCTGATACAGCTAAGGCCCGTTTTACAGACAGATCATAATTGTAACGGTAAGCATCTGAATCATCTTTGGAACCTTTCCACTCTTCACTTGAAAGCCCGATAATTTCAACAGACTGAACCAGATCATCATGTTCAGACAATACCTTAAACAGAGGTTGCAACGTTGAGGTAAGTACACTCTTATACTTCGGGGAAACCTCATATTCACCCACTTTAAAATTGCCATAAGCGCCATGGTAATTCAGTTGCATGAGCGACTTATCAAAAATCACGTTCTCTTTTTCGAAGACAGCAGCACAAGCAGACTGGATATCATCAATCAGATCGCTGACATCCTGGTTGAGCTGCATTTTTTCCATATGAAAACCTTTTGACGGTAGTACCAAACTGACTTTACGGTCCTGGTCTTTCATGCTGATCAAGCTTGTATCACCAACACCAGTGAAGAGTACATCGACATGATCCAACCGGCCAAAGCCCTGGCTCGAGGACTTCACCGTGTACTTTGATAGCTCATTCTCTTGAATTGCCTCATTCACAACCGGCAAATATTTCTGATCGACAATTAAGGAAACATTGGTATTTCTGATGCCTGTATGTTCCATCATTGTGATGAGTGCATGATGAAAAACATGATTCACCACAAAATAAGGGGAGATCAAAATAGCCATCGCCACTAATGTAACCGGAATATTTTTATGTTTATAGGCTGCATATATTCTGCAGGCTACTCCGGTATACATGAAGCAGAGAACAATTTTAACAATTGAGAAAGCATTCAGTTCCTGAATCACTGCATAATGATAAATAAAGGGGGTCAGGATGATGAAACTGATTAGGCCAGCCAGATAAACTGAAGAAATTGAATTGTCTTTGATGAATTTATTAATCATGCCGGACAATACCATCCAGCGTAACTGTTTCTCTTTCTTTGTGACTGAAAGAGACTTCAGTAAAAATGCAGGTAACCGGTATAAAATAACAACTGAATTGACCAGCGCAGAAGCGGATATTGAAAAAACGGCAATATTTAATACGACAAGAATTCCCGCAACTGTCAAAATAAACAGCAAAAAGATTCCGTCGCCAAACTGTATATTTTGCGGATAAAAGTCAACGATGGAGCAATATGATAAAAATGATATTGTTCCGAGTGCTATGCCGACCTGAAAAAACAGTGTCATCCATTTATTCATCTTTAATATATTCATTGTTATTTAATAACCTAGCTAACGAAAGTAATCATACATCCGTATCATCTGATAAACGGATATATATGAACTGACCAATACAGAATACTCAGTCTCTTTGATGGTCTTTTGCCTTCTTTCCGGTCACATCCGGACAATACCGGAAACCCCGGCTTTTATGATGTCTCTCTCAAAGTTGACCGAAAGCGACAGCATGTTAGCGATTCAACATAAGATAGTCAAACCACACCCTATATGAGCCGGAAGAAAGCTTAAAATACAACAAAAGATGACAGGAAAATGATTGATGAATCAAACAAATGGATGAACAGGTTGAGAGCCATACAGAGTGTCTGCACAGCCCTCACGATAATCTGTCAAATATTGCCGGTTCATACGACAATAGGTCCTTATTCAAAGTGTTAAATAAGGAAGCAGGTAAGCCAGCAAAGACCAGATACCAATCCAGCTGATGATGGCAAATATATCTAACCAGTTATGATGTCCCACAGCTCCTCCTGTTTGCAGAAGAGAAATCACCACAGAACAAAGCAATTTTTATACCAGTATCATAATCTTAAGATGACCGGGATATCTCCCTTGGTTCACTCACAGCCAGTGAACCGGCACAATCTTTTAACCATTCGATAAACGCATCCGCCATTGAATACTGAGAAATATATTTCGGCCTGACCACATTGACGATCGCATCATATCCTTCTTTGCCTTTCATCGTATAAGCGGATGACGTTCCACAATAAATATCTGATTTTTCAACATTTATCCATTGATTATCCCGATATATCTTTAAACCGTAAATCCGCTTTCCTGCAGGTTGATCCGGGTCATAGTGAAAGTCCAGCCCATAACAATACGGGTAGCTTCCCGTTCCGGTTCCTATAACACCATTATCTAACGCGTTATCAATTGCGCCTTCGAGCGTATTTAACAATGTTTCACCCGTAATAAAATAAACGCCAATCGGAATCGCAAATGGCAATAATTTACCGGCAACATCGGCGACCGTAATATTTCCGGCAGGTAAAGAACACCGGACACCCCCTGCGTTATGAATCGCGAAATCAACAGGGAATCCCTGCTGTTTCATGACATAAACAAAAGACTCTGCAACTAAGGGAGCTATCTCGCTGCCGCCTTCTGCATCCGGAATTCTGGTATGATGCAGCGCATTTTCCAGAATAGTGATTTTTTCCACTTCCTGTTGTCTGACCACCGGCAGATAACGTCGGTGCAAAATATCCTGAATTTCAGGGTGTTTCGGGCATGTTGCAATCAGAGGATGTTGGGCTAAATACGCTTCCGCTTTTGCATACACCTGTTCATCAATCGTAGATTCGCGGGCAGCATCAACAAATAACCGGCGACCAATCAATAGCTCATTTTTACCTTCAAAACGGATAACCTGTCCATCAGCATCAAAATCAATATGACAGTGCCCGAGCGCCAGAGAATGAAGACCCGACTGGACAATATATGTCTGCCCGATACGGACACCATAGGGATCGGCTTTATCCAGTCCGATATCTGAATAATCACCCTGCAGGATATGAGAATGTCCGCCGATAATTAAGCTGATTCCTGAAACAGATTCTGCCAGCTGTAAGTCCGCTTCATAACCCAGATGACTCAGCAAAATAATCTTATTGATCCCCTGTTCACGGATAGCTTTCACGGTGTTTTCAGCGACCTGAGTTGAGAGGACAAATGGCGTGTCCGGGTCCGGGTTCGAAATTTCATCCATCCGATCCAGAGATAAGCCAAAAATAGCAACGGGTTCCTGATCGATTGTTTTAACCATCCACCGCGCAGTCTGAGCCGTATCATCATAGCTGTATACATTCGGACAAGATGCCAGCGGATCAGTTTTTTCAGGGTCTTCCTGACTCAAGTCCCAGTTACCTGACAACAGCGGGAAATGAATCCGCCGGGCAAACCGGGCAACACTCTGATTCCCCAGATCCAATTCGTGATTACCAACAGTCATGGCATCAATACCGAGTGCATTTAACAATTCAGCATTGGCTTCACCTTTAAACAGAGAAAAATATAAAGTGCCCTGAAAACAATCACCGGCATGAAGTAGTAAAAACCCCCGTTGACGCTCAGCGGCTTCGGCTCTGAGCTGCCCTGCACGCGAAGCGATACGGGCAAAACCTCCGGCACTGACATAAGGTGAGACTGATTCTCCATCAATCGTCAGATTCAGTTGTAATGATGAAGGTTCAAAATATGAATGGGTATCATTCAGATGGGCAATCGTTACAGACAGGGGATGGTTCGTATTAGACATGACACCTCTTTTTTCCACTTTCTTCAGATCATAGTCACTCAAGCATGACAGGCATATGACATTCGACCGGGGATAATCACATTCATTGCTTACGCAATCATAAAGACCCGTCAGGATGCGCCCTCTTCTGAGATAAATCAAGTATGCCGCTGGTTTCAAAGAAATTTAAAACCGGTAAATGAGGGTAAGCAACGAGAATATAAAGGCTTTTTGTATTATTCTTAATTTATCATCTACTCAGGAGAACTGTTTATGCAGTTGGAACGCATTGAGATATCCGGATTTCGTGGTATCCGCCGTTTATCATTAAACTTTAATGAACTCACAACACTCATTGGTGAGAATACCTGGGGGAAATCATCTTTACTTGATGCACTGACTATTGCCTTGCCACCGGATGGCGCCTTGTACGAGTTTACGATCCGGGATTTTCATGTTGATTACTCCATTTCACTTCCTCAAACACAATCTCTGCAGATTGTGCTCAGTTTTATCACAACAGAGAAAGGTGAAATTCATTCCGGCCGATACAAAAAACTCAAGCCTGTCTGGCAAAAGCTGGCAAACGGACAATCGCGGATTATCTACCGTATCACCGGGACACGTGAAGATGAACATATCCGGACTCAGTATAGTTTCATGGATCTAAACGGTGATAAGCTCGCACTGCATGCTTCAGAAAAACTGGCTCAGGAACTGAGTAGTTTGCATCCGGTACTCAGGATGAAAGACTCACGCCGCTTTCATTCGGTTGCTGATAAAAAGTATTTGGTTTCTGATAAAAAAAATACCAGCCAGAATGTCCGCACTGAAAAACGAATCAACAATACATGCCGCCGGCTGCTGGCGATTCCCGGACATGTTAATAAAGGGGAAATGAAGAGCAGTCTGAATGCTGTCAGTGCTCTGGTCGGGCATTATTTTTCATTTAAAAACCGTAGTAATAAGCCGGCACCACAGGATTATACCAGCCTGATTTACGCCAGCCCTTCCAGCGAAAAAACATTCAGCCAGTTTGTTGAGGAAACCAAAAACCGGCAGACCCGGCTTTTACTGATGATTCTGATGAATGCTTATCTGCAGGCCAAAGGACCCACAGATCTGCGACGCTGTGCAAGACCGGTTTTAATTATTGAAGACCCCGAAGGGCGGCTCCACCCGACACATCTTGCCAGAGCCTGGAGTCTGCTTCAGTTTTTACCCATGCAGAAGATCCTGACAACAAACAGTGGTGAGCTGCTCGCTGCTGTGCCAATCAACTCGATTCGTCGCCTGGTCCGCTATGCGGATAAAACTCATACGCTGGCCATTCCGGACAATATTTTGTCACCCGATGAGCTGCGACGGATTGGCTTTCATATCCGGTTTCACCGTTCTAATGCCTTGTTTGCCCGGTGCTGGCTGCTGGTTGAAGGAGAAACCGAAGTCTGGTTATTCAGCGAATTAGCGAGACAATGTGGCTACAACCTGATGGCAGAAGGCATTCAGATTATTGAATTTGCCCAGTCAGGTCTCCGGCCTCTGATAAAAATAGCCAAAGCGCTTGCGATTGACTGGCATGTCATTACCGACGGAGATTCAGCCGGTAAAAAATATGCGACCACAGTCAGAAAGCAGCTGAGTCAGGATCTTGAAAGCCACAGGCTGACGACGTTGCCGGACAGAGATATCGAGCATTACCTTTATGACAATGGTTTTGAGTTCTTCTTTAAAGATTTACTGAAAATCCCGCATAACCACCCGATTCCGGCCAAAAAAGTCGTCATCAAGGTTCTGAAAAAATATGCCAAACCGGATCTGGCACTGGCAATATTATCTTACTGTGAGCAGCAGGGCACCGACGTCATTCCTCCCTTGCTGCGAAAAACGATTAAACGGGTCGTTTTAATGGCGAAAGAGAATACCTGAGTGAAAAAGAAAGGATGTAAAACTACCTGTTCCTAAATATGCTCCACTTTTGGCAACGAGGCAGATATCGATAAGCAGACCTTCCGCGCCAGGGAAGGCGCGGCAGAGCCTCAAGGATGGGTTTATGGGTTTATGCGTGTCTGTGTTCGATATCTGCCTGAGTGACCTACAATTAGGAACAGGTATTTAGGTGAGTACTGAACGTCCTTTCATCATATCGAGTCCCTCTTTAATGACACAATCAACCAGAGGATAGTCATTCATATCATTACGCCAGATGAATGATAAAGTGCGGTTCATCATCAGCTCAGGGACATTCAACTCTGCCAGCACACCTTTTTCTATGAGTGGTTTCACTTCAAGATAAGGCAGACAACTCAGATAATTTCCATTCATCACCAAACGGGTTAACACCGGCACAAAATCATATTCCCGCCAGACATCCAGTTGTTGCAGGTACGGATGAATTGCACTTTCAAACACAGCTCTTGTCCCGGAGCCACTTTCCCTCAGCACCCAGCGTGCCTGTTCAAGCTGCTTGAAATCAACGAAAGGCAATTGGGTATATGGATGATCGGCACCAGCAACTATCGTTAAGTGATCGTTGCACCAGACTTCCTGCCGGAGACGATGATCATCACAACGTCCTTCGATGATACCGATATCACAACGATAACTCAGCACATCTTCCAGCACGGAGTGAGAACTCTTGACCGAAACCTTCACCTGAACTTCAGGAAAAGTCTGATCGAGACGGCTGACGAGTTCGGGTAAGAGATGTTCTGCCGGTGTCTGACTGGCGCATACCGATAACTCCCCGCTCAGACTTTGCTGAGCAAAAAATCCTGCTTCGATTTGCCGGGCATCCTGCAACAGGCGTTTGGCCCGGGGCCTCAGCCATAGCCCCCAGTGAGTCAGTGACATCCGCTTTCCCTGACGCTCGAACAAAGGCCGTCCCATCACCTTTTCGAGCTGAGAAAGCGACATACTTGTCGCGGATTGGGTCAGAGCAAGCTTATCTGCAGCCAGGCTGACACTGCCACATTCAGCAATTGCATCAAATACTGCAATCTGTTTAAGCGTATATCTCACAGATGATCCTGATTTACTATCGTCCTGAAAGGTAATTCGTTCTCATTCTACTTTACCCGGTTTAAGTATCAATATAATTGATACTTAAATTCAGAATTTCCCATTTTACCGTACAAAGTAAAATCCGTTATTCTACACGTTAATAATGTGCGACAACAAAAGCACCAGATTTATAATTCGCTTCATACAGTAGTGGAGAGCGCAAATGACTCAAAATACAGACTACTTTAATCCAGCCGAGATGATGGTTGAGGCAGAGAAATATGCCAGTGGTAAAACAAAGAAATCAACCGGTACCATACTTGGTCTGGCGATGATGGCTGGCCTTTTCATCGGTCTTGCATTTATTTTCTATATTACAGTAACCACCGGCTCTTCTAATGTTGCCTGGGGGCTGAGTAAGCTGGCAGGCGGCGTTGCTTTCAGTCTTGGCCTGATCTTTGTCGTTATCTGCGGTGGTGAACTGTTTACCAGCTCTGTTTTGACCATTCTCGCAAGAGCCAATAAACAAATCACAACCACTAAAATGCTTTCCATCTGGGGCAAAGTCTATATTGGAAACTTTCTTGGCGCGATGCTGTTACTCGTCCTGGTTGCGGCAGCAGGTCTTTATTCTGGTGCACATGGCCAATGGGGTCTGAATGCACTGAATATCGCTCAACATAAGCTACACCACACTTTTATTCAGGCCTTTGCACTGGGTATTCTGTGTAACTTACTGGTTTGCCTGGCTGTATGGCTGACTTTCAGTTCTCATAACGCTGCAACCAAAGCACTGATGACAATTATGCCTGTTACACTGTTTGTTTCATCAGGCTTCGAGCACTGTGTGGCAAATATGTTTATGATTCCGCTGGGTATCACAATTCACAGCTTTGCGCCCGCTTCTTTCTGGCACGACACAGGTGTTCACGCCAGTCACTATGCCGACCTGACCATCGCAAATTTTGTGCTGAAAAATCTTGTTCCGGTAACACTGGGCAATATCGTTGGCGGTGCATTCCTGGTTGGTATGTCGAACTGGTTTGTCTTCAGTTACCCAAAAAAGAAACAGGCTGCAAAGGTTGATTCGCAGCAATCAAATAATCCGACCCATAGTCTGTAAATATTCATCTGATAAAAAAACACCCGGATTGAATTTTCCGGGTGTTTTTCTAATTAGAAGTGAAAAGCAAAAATTACTTTTTAATCCCTTCAACCTGCAAGTTCATATCAACATACTGAACGATACCTTTGGCTTTAATACCAAAATCAGCCAGTGTTAAACGGGTTTTTCCTTCAAAACCGGCACGTTCACCACCCCACGGGTCCTTTCCGGCACCCACTAAATGCGCATCGATACTGATTGGTTTGGTTTTTCCATACAAATTCAGGTTCCCCTCAATTGTAAAGTTACCCTGCCCCTTATCAATCACCTTAGTACTGGTAAACTCAGCAGAAGGATACTTACCGGTATTGATAAAATCACCACTCCGTAAATGCTTATCACGTTCGGCATGGTTTGAATCCAGACTTGAGGTATCGACTTTTACATGAACTTCAGAAGCTGAGATATTTTTTGGATCGTAGGAAAAACCGCCTTCGAATGAATTAAAACGACCAATAATATGGCTATATCCCAAATGACTCACTTCAAAGTTTATGGAAGCATGTCCGCCTTCCGTATCAATCACATAGTCTGCTGCTACAGCACTAAAAGACAATGACGCTGACAGTGCTAGTCCTGCAGCAATTAATGTTTTCTTCATTTTGAAGCTCCTATCATTTTACGTAAGGTATCATCTTTAGAGATAAAGTGATGTTTTAATGCCGCCAGTGCATGTAAGACAGCCATAATGATTAATGACCATGCGGCAATTGTATGAATGGTACCGGCCAAATCAGCCTGCCCCTCAAAAAGTTCTCCGGCCCCGGGAATCGTAAACAAGTTAAATACTTCAATCCCCCGGCCATCAGCCGTAGAAATGAGATATCCGGAAATAAAAATAATGAATAGATCAAGATATATTGCGTGATGAACCGCCGTTGCAGCGACCTGCTCAAAGCGGGATCCTTCAACTTTGGGTGATAAAGTAGATGCTTTCCAGATCACCCTGAAAATAGTTAATAACGCAAAAAGAATACCCACTGACTTATGGATAAACGGCGCTTCGTGATACCAGTGGCTGTAGTAAGACAAATCAACCATCCAAATTCCGACACCAAACATCCCGAATACAATAATGGCCGAGAGCCAGTGCATTAACCTTGCAATCAGGTTATAATTTTTTACAGCATTGCCCATTGCTACACCTCTTACTCTTAAACTTCCTCCTCAAATCTGGCAGATAAGGGATTAATTGCATTTAAATAATAATTCTTTGAGTATTCATTATAATTTATATTACTGGTACCTGATCAGATTGATGAACTTGTTCTAAAATTTTGAATATGTTTGGACTCTGATAACCCAGAGCGTGTTTTTTTCAGCAAATCGATCGTGATTCCGATTAAGAAGAATATGTATCGTATCGGCCTGTCACTATGAACCATGCTCTAAGATGTTGAAAAATTTGTACTATATATTAGACAAAGACAAAAAAAAGTAGTAATACGGAAACTTAAAGAAAGCCATTATTTAACCGGAGAACTCTCTTGTTATTAGATATCCTGATCCAAAGCGTGAATGAGTTCCAGTCTGACTGTATGGCATTATGTAACAAACATTATCCTGCGATTCATAATCAGGGCATGACGGAGCATCATCTGGGAAAAGCTTTTTCCAGAAGACTTGAACGAACACTTGTGGAATTCGGACATACATGTGAGTCACATCCGGTTGAGTTACATATTGCTGCTGAACTGCCGCATCACTTCCGGGTTTCTTCTGACATCGGTACCGTCTGGATATTAACGCATCACATGGTCAGTGCAAACAAGGCTTCCAAAGATAAGATTTTCCGTGATATTACTCTGTGGAAAAATGAGTATGGATATGCAATTCAGCCAACGGATATTTTGCTCCTGCTGGCTGATCACTGGATGACACGTGATTCCAAAAGCCGGGAGCTGCTTTACTGGTGGACAGGAAAGCTGCCGGATGAAATGGATGCATACAATGCACAGGGCATCGCACTACACAAAAGTGATTCGAAACTTCTGAAAAGCCTTGAGTCGATTCACGATTTTACCCCTTGCTATATCAAATACACTCACCCCTTAAAACGTTCAAAAGATCAGCAATTGGTTCGCAGGTACATTCAGCTCTATACCGTATTACAGTAAATTATAAGCTGCCCGTTAAACAGATCACTTCATATTTGGGATAGTCTCAGAGCGTGTTTATCTTTCATAGCCTAACCTGTAGTCGCCTGAAAGATGCACACGCTCTAGGGTCTGTTGACCCTCACCATTCCTCTTGAGTTCAGTTAGGTATAAAAGTGAGATATTTATCATAAAAACTCATTAAAAGAGCGGGAGTCTTTGTGATCAAATTAGAAAAACAAACATTAATGGGATCGTTCCCAACAAAAAGACGATATATTATTTAACGACACCTAAATAAGAGTATTTTTCAATCACAATAATACTTATATGTGTTTATTAACACACAAATAAAGATTGAGAACGTTTGCAAATATTTAAATTCATTCTTACGTGGAGTAACAAGATGAGACAAAGAACCAAGCTAGCAATAACGATCACCAGTATTCTGTTACCAGCGCATTTCGCGATGGCACAATCAGACTTATCGGCCCTGGAAGCCAGAATTAATGAACTGGAAAGCCGTGTTGCTTCTGCTGAAAAAACGGCACAGGAAGCTCAGCAGGATGCAGCCGCATTTGAATTCACTGGCTATGCACGAAGCGGTTTAATTGCAAACGATGATTTTAATGGTGCACAGGGCACCGGTGTCGGTATGACACCCGTTGGCGGGCTGGGTGGTCACATCGGCCGGTTGGGTGTGGAAGATGATACCTATGTTGAAGCAAATCTGATTCATCGCCGGACTGCAGATAACGGCTCTTCAGCTTATTACAAAATCATGCTGGCAGATGGACAGGAAAGTAAAAATCCATGGACAGCTGACAGTTCGCAAGTCAACGTAAGGCAGGCATTTGCTGAATTTTCTAACCTGAGTTCTTTCTCCGGCGCCTTTAAAGATGCAAAAATCTGGGCTGGTAAACGATTCGACAGAGATAACTTTGACATTCACTTTCTGGACTCTGACATAGTTTATCTGGCAGGTACGGGAGCAGGTATTTACGACGTACAACTTGGTGATAACTGGAAATCAAACTTTTCTGTCTATGGCCACGACTTCAGCGATGTCGATGGTAATGATATTGAAAGTTATACGGTCACAATGAATAACCACATTGGCCAATGGCAGTTGATGGTCAATGGCATTATCGCAAAAGATAATGAAGAGAATGGTACAAATGATGCTGAAAATGGTTTGCATGCCCTGCTCGCCTACCATGCTGACAGTTTCTATGGTATCAGTGATGGTTTTTCTAAAACAGGTGTGATTGCCGGACATGGTTTAGGTGCTGAAGTCAAAAATATTGGTTCAGATGGCAACCTGACTGATGATGCAAAATCTGTTCGTTTCTTCACATACGGCGTGACCCGTTTCGCGGATAACTGGCGTATTGCACCGGCATTCATGACGCAATACAGCAAAGATCAATATCAGGAAAATGACAAGTTTGTCTGGGCAACACTGAACGTCCGTTTAGCTCAGGAGTTTACTGATAACTTTGAAATGGTCTATGAAGGGACTTATCAGTATATGGATTTGGACAATGCTTCTGATGAAGCGAAGGGCAGCTTCTACAAAGCTACTGTAGCGCCGACATTCAAACTATCAACCGCCGGTGGATTCTTTGACCGTCCTGAATTACGTTTTGCCGTCAGCTATGTTGACTGGAGTAATGAACTGGATGGCAGTTATTCGATCAATGGTGCGACCAAAACACTGGGTGATGGCGGAGAAGCATTCTTTGCCCTTCAAATGGAAACCTGGTTCTGATAATCCATCCCACTGCTGAACAATTCGGTTAACAGAACCTTTCAGTCCCCCCGGCTTCAGAAGTCAGGGGGATTTTTAATGTCTGGTAATCATTAAGACTCACTGATCATCAGGCGCTTGTAAGCAAGCAGAGAACCGTCACTGTTGGCCTGCAAACGGAACATATATGTCTCATCAGGCCCATCAAAGACCGTATCATTGTTCATGTACGTATCTGGTTCACCCCGGCTGATATAGTCTTCATGCGTCGTACAAATGTTCTGGCAGAAATAGTCGCTGAAGCCAAACTGGGATACAACAGAATCTGAATTATTAGTCCGGACTCTGAAATGAATATGAATGACCCGGCTGCTGTACCAACCCGGGAAACATGTTTTAAAGTTCACTCTTCCCGAACTGTCAGTGACCGCGATCCCGCGAAACCACTGAGAAGCCAAAGCATCTTCAGCATCTCCTGTACAATAGCTGCTGTTAAATCTGCCGGTATCCGAAGCATCTGAAGTATCACCAGAATAAACACCTTCAACATTACAGTGCCAGACTTCAATTTCATAACCGGCTAAAGGCTCACAACTTTCATCCGTCAGTTGAAAACAAAGCTGCATCGGTAATCCGCTCAGCCCCTCTGAAATATCCTCACGATAAACACTGTCGAAGTAGCAGGGCCCTTCAGTTCGTTCTTCAGTCAAAGCCACGGTGCATGCTGCTGCAGAGGTAAAGATACTGTCATCCGGAAACCCTGCGGTCATAGCCTGAGTCCCGCCGGACAACCAGTCTGCTGATGGATTATCGCCCCCTTCTGCGGGTTCAGCAGTTTCACCGGATTGTCCGCCCGGAGGTCCGTCAGGGCGATCAGGACGATCAGGACGATCAGGTTTCCCCGGAGGTCCGGCAAGAAATTCATTTGCGTTCACACGCCCGATGACAACAGGAGCAACTGCGACGGCAGCCAGTGACGCTATCGTTTTCATCGCCTTACGACGTTCCAGCTGACATTTCTCATCATTATTATTCATTTTCTTTCCTTATGTTTGTTGTTGAGATTCATCGATAAGAATAATCACCAGCCAATATGAAACAAGTTTGTTTACATTCATTTACATACTTTTAACATAATACAGTGCGTAAAATCCAGACGAAGAATTGATACCAATCTGGAAAATAAACTGATCATCTGGATGTGTTTGGTGGAGCAAACATACAAGGGCATGGATGCCCTTGTTTAAGCGCCCATGGATGGCTTGAGCGGTTTGCGGAACCAGATATATCCAGATCAGAAAGTTACTTAGAATGGTATGAATACCAATGCCTAAGCGCCTTTTTTATAAACGAAAAACGGATGTCTTGCGTGGTTTGCAGTACCAGATTTTGAGATCAAAGACTGATTCAGGAAAGATACGATGCAGGAAGAGGATGCCGGAATCCCAAAGATTCCGGCTCAAAAGACCGCTGTGACAGAGGGAAATAATTATCACACGGAAGAAAGTGCAACAAGTTCTTGGGTATATGGATGTTGTGGGGCAGAAAATAACTGACTGGTATTTCCCTGTTCGACAATCTGCCCCTGCCGCATCACAATCGTGTAATGGCACAATGACTTGATGACACTCAGATCATGGCTGATGAACAGATAAGACAGCCCATACTTCTTCTGCAAAGACTTCAGTAATTCCAGAACCTGCGCCTGAACCGTTCGATCCAGTGAGGATGTCGGCTCATCCAGAAGAATAAATTTCGGCTTTAAGACCAACGCCCTTGCAATCGCAATCCGTTGTCTTTGTCCTCCGGAAAACTCATTGGGATAACGGTGACGGGTTTGTGGATCCAGTCCCACTTCTTCCATCACCTGACAAATACGGATTTCAGCTTCATCTTTACTCAGTTGCTGATGCACATACAGGCCTTCACCAATCACCTCTGCCACAGACATTCGCGGATTCAATGCAGAAAACGGATCCTGAAATACGACCTGCATCCGGCTCCGGAATGGCAGCATCGCTTTCCGGTCGAGTGCTTGCAGTTCTGTATTCTGATAGCGAATCATCCCTTCGCAATTGACTAACCGCAGTATCGCCATACCCGTGGTCGATTTACCCGACCCACTTTCTCCGACAATACCAATTGTATGTCCTTCTTTTAAATCAAAGCCGACATCGGTGACCGCTTTGACATGGTCAGTCACCCGGCGAAAAACACCGCTGCGAATCTCAAACCAGACTTTTAAATGCCGGGCCTGAAGCAACATCTGCGATTCCTGAGACACAGGAACCGGGCCGCCTTTCGGATCAGAGTCAATCAACTGACGTGTATAAGGATGCTCCGGCGCGTGAAACAGAAGTGAAGTCTCTTGTGTTTCAACTAACCGCCCCTGTTGCATCACCGCAACCCGATCAGCAATTTTCCGCACAATACTCAGGTCATGCGTGATAAACAACATGGCCATACCCAGTTCTTTTTGCAGCGCTTTGAGTAAATCAAGGATCTGCGCCTGAACAGAAACATCAAGTGCTGTGGTTGGCTCATCGGCAATTAACAGCTCCGGTTCATTAATCAACGCCATCGCAATCATCACCCGCTGGCGTTCACCACCGGATAACTCATGCGGATAGGCAGATATTTTCTGTGCCGGATTCCGGATTCCAACTTTCTCCAGCCATGAAACAGCAACTGACTCAGCCTGCTTCTGACGAAGGCCCTTGTGAATAGAAAGCGTTTCAACCAGCTGACGACCAACAGGGTGCAACGGATTTAGCGACACCATTGGTTCCTGAAATATCATCCCGATTCTGCCGCCACGAATCCCTCTTAACTGCCGTAAAGAGCATGTCAGTGTATTGACATCACCGAACTGAATATCACCTTCCAGATAGTGGGCAGCCTTCGCGGGCAGCAACCTTAAGATCGCATTGGCGGTCACCGACTTCCCTGAACCACTCTCTCCCACCAGCGCCAGAGTTTCTCCCTGATTCACGGCCAGAGAAACCTGATGAGTGACCTGCTCTATGCTTCCGCGGCGTTCAAATCCGACCGAGAGATTTTCAATCTTTAGTACCTGAGTCATGATTTTCTCCCGGACTGGTGTGGGTCAAAGGCATCACGAACAGCCTCGCCAATAAAAACCAGCAAAGTCAGCATCACCGACAACACAACAAATGCTGAGATACCCAGCCACGGCGCCTGTAAATTCGCTTTCCCCTGGGCCAACAGCTCGCCCAGAGAAGGAGACCCCGCAGGTAAACCAAATCCCAGAAAGTCCAGCGAGGTCAGTGTTGTCACCGAGCCAGACAAAATAAAAGGCATCATTGTTAATGAAGCAACCATTGCATTGGGTAACATATGCCGCCAGATAATTCGTTTGTCAGACACACCCAGCGCCTGTGCCGCTTTCACATATTCAAAATTCCGGCAGCGAAGAAACTCAGCCCGGACCACACCAACCAGACTCATCCAGCTAAACAGCACCATAATACCCAGCAGCCACCAAAAGTCTGGCTCGACAAAACTGGACAAAATGATCAGCAGAAACAGTGTTGGCATTCCGGACCATACTTCAATAAAACGCTGGCCGAGCAGATCAATCCATCCCCCATAATATCCCTGCGTTGCCCCGACAAAAACACCAATCACAGAAGAGATGATCGTCAGCACAAACCCAAACAACACTGAAATCCGGAAACCATAAATAATCCGGGCCAACACATCCCGCCCTTTATCATCAGTGCCCAGCCAGTTTACGGCATCAGGGGCAGACGGCACACTCCCACTCGTCACATTGAAATTAATCGTATTGTAACTGAAACGGATTAAAGGCCAGATCACATAGCCTTTCTCCTGAATCAACTCCAACACATAAGGATCGGTATAATCAGCCTCCGTCGGAAATTCACCGCCAAAAGTTGTTTCCGGGTAGGAGTGCACCACAGGAAAATAGAAGTGATGATCGTAAGAAACCAGCAGTGGTTTGTCGTTTGCAATCACTTCAGCAAACAGACTCAGCAAAAACAGTAAACTGAATATCCACAGCGACCAATAACCCCTTTTATGGTTTTTAAACCGGTGCCAGCGCTCTGCATAAACCGGATTCGTCCGGATAATTTTTGCAAACATGGAACTAACGAGCCTCAAAATCGATACGGGGATCAACCCATGTATAAGTTAAATCAGAAATAATGCCTAAAATCAGTCCCAGTAACGTCATGATATATAAAGAACTGAATACCACCGGATAATCGCGCTGAATTGTCGATTCGAAACCAAGTAATCCGATACCATCGAGTGAAAACATCACTTCAATTAACATCGAGCCGGTAAAAAACATGCTGATAAAAGCGCTGGGGAAACCAGCAATAATAATTAACATAGCATTGCGGAATACATGTTTATAAAGAATGCTTCTTTCATCTAACCCTTTCGCTCTGGCTGTCACCACATATTGCTTATTAATTTCATCCAGAAAAGAGTTCTTCGTCAGCATGCTGAGTGTTGCAAATCCGCCAATGACCATGGCTGTAACCGGCAGTGCAAGATGCCAGAAATAATCCCCGATCTGTTGATACCAGGTTAGCTGATCAAAATTATCCGAAACCAGTCCCCGGAGCGGGAACCAGTCCAGGTAGTTTCCGCTGGCAAACACAATGATCAGAAGAATCGCAAACAAGAAGCCCGGAATAGCATAACCAATAATCACTAAGGCGCTCGACCAGACATCAAACCGGGAACCATGGTGAATCGCCTTTACAATACCCATAGGAATCGACACCAGATAGATAATCAGCGTACTCCACACCCCCAAAGACACAGAAACAGGTAACCGGTCCTTGATTAAATCAATGACATTGCCGCCTCTGAACAAGCTTTCACCAAAGTGGAAAGTGACGTAGTTCTTCAGCATATCGGTATATCGTTCCAGAATCGGCTTATCAAAGCCAAACTGGTGTTTAATCGCTTCAACAACTTCCGGATCTAATCCGCGGGAACCTTTATATCCTGTACCTGGCTCACTTTTTTGTAACGTATCCCCGGCGATATCATCTCTCCCGCCGGTAAAACGTTCCATGATACCAGAGCCGAGCCCCTGAGCCTGTGCAATCGCTTGTTCAACCGGGCCACCGGGGGCTATCTGAATAATAAAAAAGTTAATGGTGATAATGGCCCATAATGTCGGGATCACCAGCAGCAAACGACGGATAATGTATGCAGCCATAATCTAATCAGCGATCCTTTTTCTGCTTTAATGCTTTCTCTTTCTGTTTGGAAATCCACCAGGTATCCAGCCCGAGATCGTATTGTGGCGTCACAGATGGGCGCTCAAACTTATCCCACATTGCAACCCGGTACTGATTTGAATACCACTGTGGAATCATATAGAAATTCCATTGCAATACCCGGTCAAAAGCACGGCCCAGCACTAATAGTTTATCCGGATCTTGTTGACTGGCAGCAATTTGTTCTGTCAGTTGATCCACCACTGGTGACGTCACACCCGCCCGGTTATAAGTTGAGTCGAGGTAACGGGAATTCCAGATAATCATGAGACTATGATCCGGAAATGCATGCGCCCCATACACAGAAGAAATCATATCAAAATCCCGATCCCGCATACGCTTCGTATACTGAGTGGTATCCACGGTACGGATTTTCATTTCAATTCCCATTTTCCTGAGGTTTTTCTGCAAGGGGATCGCAATTCGTTCCGTTGCCGGACTCGTAATCAACAACTCAAACGATAAAGGTTTTCCTGTTTTTTGATTGGTCATCACGCCATCTTTCACCGCCCAGCCTGCTTGTTTCAACAACCGGAAAGCCTGACGAATCTGCTGACGAATCCGGCCAGAGCCATCCGTAACCGGCGGATTAAATTCCTGTGTATATAAACGAGGCGGTAATTGATCTTTAAACGGTGCCAAAACTTCCTGTTCCGCTTCAGAAGGCAGCCCCTTTGCTTCAAACTCCGTATTACCAAAATAGCTCCGGGTTCGTTTGTACTGGCTGAAAAAAAGATTCTTATTCATCCACTCAAAATCCATCGCATAAGTCAGCGCCTCACGAACTTTTGGATCCTGAAATACAGGACGGGTCGTATTGAAGATAAACCCCTGAGTCGCAGCGGGTTTGTGATGCTCAATGCTTTCTTTCACAATAGAGCCATTCTCAAAGTTTGGTCCGGTATACGCCGTGGCCCAAAGTTTTGCCTGTCCTTCAAGCCTGAAATCAAATTCACCCGCTTTGAAAGCTTCCAACATCACCGTATCGTCCCGGTAATAATCGTACTGCATTAATTTGAAGTTATTTCGTCCGACGTTGACGGGCAGATCTTTGGCCCAGTAATCATCAACTAACCCATAAGTCACACTCTGACCCATTTTATAACTGACAATTTTATAAGGCCCACTGCCGACAGGTGGCTTACTAAGTGGCTCAGAAAAATTCTTATCTTTCCAGAAGTGTTCAGGCAGCACCGGCAAACTTTCGACCAGACCAAATAACTTATCTCTGTCAGGGTTCTTCATTTCAAACCTGGCCGTATGGTCATTCAAGGCTTTCACCGTAAAGTTTTTATACAAAACCCGGAATTGTGCGACACCTTCCTTCATGAATTTCTGAAAACTAAACGCCACATCATGCGCAGTAATCGGGACACCATCATGAAAACGCGCCTTCGGGTTGATATCCACTTCGAGCCATGAATAATCATCGGAATAACGGATTTTTGTTGCGATCAGTGGATAGTAAGCATCAATTTCATCACTGGGGGAATACATCAGTGCGTCATAAAGTGTTTCGGAGTCAACCGCTGCAACCCCTCTGGAAGCATAGCGATTAAAGTTATCAAAAGTACCGATCACACCAAAAACAACCTTTCCATATTTGGGGGCATCAGGATTGACATAATCAAAATGCTCAAAACCCGGCGCATATTTTGCCTGACCGAAACCAACCAGATGTGTGGTTGTAATCACTTTGCTAAAGCCTGCTGTACTTAGCAATAATAATGTACAGCCCAAAATAACTGACTTAATTTTTCCCATAAAAAAGATCCCTGTTTATCCCCTTTATCCCGGACACCGCGATATGTTCAATCCCACGTTCTGTATTTTCTGATCATTGAAAAAGGTCCACTCTGTAAAAATGACTCACGATCATGGGTTTAGTTCCCTTTTCAGACCGTTGTTGCTTTTCTGCCATCACTCAACCAGAGATTCCAGTAGCAACGCATCATGTCGCCAGGTTGATAATTCAAGTGCAATGACATCTGAACCGCAAAAAATACGGCGCTGTTGAAAAATAGCAGGTGTTCCTGCTGTTGCTCTCAGGCTGAATGCCGTTTCACCAACTAAACTGCCAAGAGAAATACTATCATGGATATCAGAAACTGTGATGAGCGGATCCTGCGCCTGAGCTTCAAAAAAATCGTAAAAGCTCTCATTTTCAACAATATGTCGGCAAATTTGTAAATTCATCCAGTAAGTGACCAAAGCAACCGGCCGGGTTTCCAACAGTCTTAATGTTTGAATATAGTAGAGTTCACTAAATGGCGGCAGCTTCATCAATTGAATCGCATGTTTATCCGCCAGTCTTTTTTCACGCTTCAACAGATGGATATCCGGCTGACGTTCCTGCGCTGTTGCTAACGCCCGGAAAGTGCTGGCGCTTGAGATAGGGACCCGCAAACGCGGAGGGGAAATAAACCATCCCCGCCGGTCTTCACGATATATCAGGCCATCGGATTCAAGCAAAGACAGTGCTTCTCTGAGTGTTACTCTGGTTGTATGAAATGATTCTGCAAGCTGTCTTTCAGATGGCAATTTCTGACCGGCGGATAACGTTCCCTGCAGAATTTGTTCTTCTATCGTTTCTTTAATTTTTATATATTGCACATATAACCTTCATCTGAAAAATATCCGGTATGGCATGCCTGTGTCAGCTTCTCTGATAGCGCAGGTGCTAAAGCCAGAATTCCCGCGAATCACAACACATTCAGGCAGATACTGAAAGCATATCATGTAATTCAGACAAGTGTTGTATTTGATAATCCACAACAATATTTTCCGGCACCGCATCCTGAGCCGGATTCAGCCAACAGGTCATAAAGCCAAAACGGGAACCACCAAGAATATCAGACTGAACATTATCACCCACCATCAGCACTTTGGACTTGTCGGGCTGTCCCATCTGCTGATAAGCATAATCAAATATTGCAGGATCAGGTTTGGCTTTCCCCACCGCTTCAGAAATCACAACATGGTCGAAAAAGTGCCGGACCTGATGCTTTTCCAAACGTTGCGATTGTAAGTGCACCATTCCGTTGGTAATTAAGCCAAGTTTTACCCGCCCATACAGAGACTCTAAAAGATTTTTAGCTCCGGGAAGCAACGCCGATATTTCAGCCATTGCATCCAGAAAACGCAGATTCAGCTCTTCCGTCGTGACCGACAACTGCTCAGCCCAGCGGATAAAACGCTGATGCTTCAGGGTCGCCGAATCAATTTTTCCATCCTGGTAATCAATCCATAACTGTTTATTCAAGCGTTGGTATTCCAGATATTCTTCCTGTCCAAAGTGAATCCCTAACCGGGAAAACATGGTTTTCAAACCAGAAAAATTATCAAACCGAAACAAAGTCTCATCCGCATCAAACAATATCCAATCATATTTCATAAACACATCCAATTTATCAATTATTTCCGGATCATCAGATCCTGCTATCAGATAAGAGTTTATACTGTTTTTTATTTTGATATAATCTCTTAAAAATGAAACTAACTGTTTCCTGAAAGTTTACAATCTATGCTAAGTCATCCATTTTCATCATTGCCGGTTTTTATTGCTGTCGTCGAATCTGGCAGCCTGTCAGCAGCCGCACAAAGGCTGAATATTACTAAATCAGCGGTCAGTAAACGTTTAACACAGCTTGAAAGTGTCCTTGGCGTCAGACTTTTTCACAGAACAACCCGAACCATTCACCTGACGGAAGCTGGTCAGCGATACTACTTTCATGCCTCACAGGCATATCAGTGCGCACAACTGGGCATGGATGCTGTCGCTGAACTTCAGGGGCAGCCACAGGGAGTGCTGAAAATCACCGCCCCCATGTCTTTCGGTGTTCGTCATATCGCCCCTTATATCGCAGAGTTCATGCGTTTATATCCGAAAATTGAGATCGACTTACAGCTTGAAGATCAAATGGTGGATCTGGTTCAGGGCGGGTTCGATATGGCGATCCGGATCGGGCATTTACCGGTTTCAAACCTGATTGCGAAAAGGCTGGTTGTCTGTAAAAGCGTTCTCTGCGCAGCTCCGCATTATATGTCCAGCAATCCAGAGCCCCGGCATCCTTCAGATCTACGGTCCCACAACTGCCTGACTTATGCTTATTTTCGCGGCAGCGAATGGCGTTTTTATCAAAAAGATAAAGAGTTTAAAGTATTGCCGCGAGGTAACCTGATCATCAACAACAGTGAGGGAATCCGGAAAGCAACACTTGATGGCCTCGGCATTGCACAGCTCCCCACATTTATTGTGGGTAAAGACCTTGCACAAAAAAAACTGCAACCGTTAATGACCGGCTACCATTTACCGGAGCACGCAGTTTATGCTGTTTATCCGGACCGAAAATATCTGCCGAATAAAGTCCGGATGTTCATTGAATTTCTACAGCAAAAATATGGTCAGGATATCCCCTACTGGGATGCCGGAATCAGTTAACCGTTCGTTAATCATCATTTTGTCAAAATCAATCATCAGCATATACCGGAAGCAACAATTCGGCTAACATGATTGAGGGCGTGTTTATCTTTCATCGCCCAGGTACAGTTAAACATCTGAAAATAAAGGATACACAGCGTGAATATATTAAGGGCAACTTCATTCATTGGTTTAATGGTATTGAGTGCATCATCTCTGGCTCAAGTGAACATTTCAGTTCCGGGTGACGTTGAAATTCTGGTTGCAAATGCCATCAAGCCTCATCTGACCGGTGGCGTATTTGATAATGAAAAAACATTAAGCCTTGCAGATGGACAGCAGCAAATTGTTTTCAGATATAAGCCATATTTTGCTCAGGGAAAAGATAATATTGGTGTGGAAAGTGATGCCATTGTCGCCAGCTTTACTGCAGCTGATAAGGATCTGTCTTTCAAACTACCTAAATACAGACATGCGAAAGACGCGCAAAAATATATCAAAAATCTTCAGTGGTCACTGGTCGACAAACAAAATAATCAGGTAAAGCTCAAAGAAGATAAACTGCTGAAAGAAGGCATGCAGATTGGCCGAAACTATCTGACAGAAATTGCTGTGTATAATCAGTCTCAGGCACCAGCCGCAGTTGCTGCATACGCTCCGCAAAATCCACAAGTCCAGTCATATCAACCGGTCCGGACAACTCAACCCGGCAAACCAGCACCAAAAGGTGCAACAACTCCGGAAACAATGTTGCACTACTGGTATGAGCAGGCTGATGAAGCAGCTAAAGCCCGCTTCAAAAAGTTTATTAACCAACAGTAACCCGTTGGTTTCACTGCTATTATAACTGAAAAACCACCTGAACCTGAGTCAGGTGGTTTTCATTTACTTTATCATGTATTTAGTATCAAGCCGTGCTTATGAGTCACTCAGGGAGTTCACTGTCTGAGAAACATTCTCAGCCCCTTTATAGATTTCATCCATCACAGAAGAAGCCTCCACAATCATGTTTACCCCTCTGTCTGAGATCTCAATCACCTCTTCCATTGATGTGGTCACAGACTGGGTCAACTGCTTATTCTCGGTCACGACTTCGGTGATTTCTGCTGTCGACTCTGCCGTGCGGGAAGCAAGTTGCCGGACTTCATCAGCAACGACGGCAAATCCTCTGCCCTGATCGCCCGCCCTTGCAGCCTCGATTGCCGCATTCAGTGCCAGCAGATTTGTTTGCTCTGCAATCGCCTGGATAGTTGAGACGATTTCTTCAATACTTTGTGACTTATCATTCAATTGCCTGATTTTTGTCGCGGTATCCTGAACCTGACCGGAAATCTGCTCAGAAACAGCAACAGAATCAGAAAGCTTTTGCGCGCCTTCTTTGGCAATCTGAGCGGTTTCCACCGAGGTAGAATAAGCGATTTCAGTTGCCTGGTTCACTGCAATATTCTTTTTCTCCTGTTCAGAGACATCAGAAGCAAATTTGATGACTTTTGTCACTTTACCGTGCTGATCCAAAATAGGATTATATGTTGCTTCCAGCCACAGCTGCTCACCGTAACTATTCAGACGCAAGAACCGGCCACTTTTCGTTTCACCGCGCGCCAAATCAGCCCAGAAAGTCGGATTTTCATCAATAAAAGTCTGATCACAAAACATCCGGTGATGCTGTCCCCGAAGCTGCTCTGCTCTGTACCCAACCGTATTCAGGAAGTTATCATTTGCTCTGATAATTTTTCCGTCCGGTTGAAACTCGATAATTGCTAATGAGCGATCCAATGCAGATAGCACACTTTCCATGTAATGACGGGATTCAGTTTGCTCAGTAACATCACTGGCAATTTTCATCACTTTCTCAACTTTGCCATCCACTTTTACAGGAAAGTATGTCGCCTCAAGCCAGACCAGTTCTCCGGATTTCTTCTTTCGGCGAAATGTCCCTTTCTGCGGTTCTCCACGGGCCAGATTACTCCAGAAAGCCTTATATTCGGATGAAAAACTATCTTCATCAAAACAAAAAATCCGGTGATGCTGCCCGATAATTTCGGATTTTTGATATTCCATACAACTCAAAAGCAACTCATTTGCTTCGAGAATATGCCCGTCAACACTAAATTCTATTGTAGCCATACTTTGACTAATCGAAGCGAGCACTGAGTTGACTAACTCCAGTTGTTCTTGCAAATGAACATTTTCTTGTCGTATTTTGTTGAAAAACATGCAGACACCTATTTATCTATCCCTTACAAAATTAAGCTTTTAAGCCGCATGAGACACCAAGCCTTCATAAAACAACCGGTAAATAATACTTTTAATGATAAAATTAATTGATTACAACTCATGTATTCAATAATTCTATGGTTTAGTTTAGTCGCTATCCTGTTATTTTTCAGGTGACAACTTCAATATAAAATAATTTTTTAGTGATGAAGACCTGAAAAAACCGGTACAAAAACCGATGCGGCAGACCGAAGGGATGGCTGGGATGTGTTTATCTTCTACTGCCTGACCTGTAGCCGCCTGCAAATCGCTCGATCAAGGCGCAAAAATAAACCGGATGGCAGGCTACCGAAGGAAGAAATTGATTGGTTTCTGAGCATTTCTCAACAAACATGTCACTTGAGGTCATCTGGGTATGTCTACAAAACAGAATTGATAAAATTCTTAACCTGAAGCTCTTTTATGATAATCGACTAATTACTTATTTGCGATCAATAACACATCTGTTTTTATTTATTTAATTAATACATTTAACCTGACATTATAAATCATAGGGTGAATCAGAGAATTTATTATAATTTTTAGATAAATTTTTATTTTCTCTGACATTTTATGACTTGAAATAGAAAATAGTGATCATTAAAATTTCTGAAAATTTGAAAAGGGATCACAGTCATGCTAACAGATGAATGTAATAAAATTATTTCAGAAAGTGAGCCTGGAGTAAAAAAACTTATTGTTGATGGGAATACATACTGGCTAAAAATTCATGGCGAGAATAAATCAACGGTGATCAGAAAATTATCTTCGGTCATCTCAAGAATCAGCTTATTTTCACTCTTTCATACGCAATCAGTGATAGACAGTCTGGAGCGCTTTGAACATGAGAAAGCGATGTTGCACTATCTGAAACAACAAAATTTTCGTGTACCCGATATTGATCTTGAGGGGCCGGGATACTTTGTCACTCATGATGAGGGCATCCCATTAAATCAACTGGATAATACACGGGTTAGTCAGACACTTTTAAATAAAGTTTTTCTGACATTTGCACAATTACACAAAAAGAACATTGCGCATGGCCGGCCTGCTCTCCGGGATATTATTATTAATGATCATAATATCCCGACACTCATTGATTTTGAAGAATCAATGATGGATGCAAATCCGACATTACAAGCGAGAGATATTTATATCCTGTTAATGGAACTTTACCGAAGAGAAGACATTAATATTCAACAAAAAGTCAATGCATTACTGATATGGAAATCTGAGGTTTCAGATGAGAACTGGGAAAGCTTATTAAAAATAAATAAATTAATAAAACGAATCTGTATATTACCTAAATTTGTTTTATTATTTAAGAAAAAGAATAAACTCAGCAAACAATTATTAGAAACCGTCGCTTTATTTGAACACCCGGATCTGATGTTGAAAGAACCTGTCACGACGTTTTGACATAATCAAGTACGACATTAAAATTTTTCTGATAACCAATAATCTGATAGCAAATAACAGGATTGGTGTCTCAAATCAGAGACACCAATCCTCTACGTTTTTCTGCTGAATGTTTTTCTGCTGAATGGCTGAACCAGACAAATGCGCCCCTTCCTTGAAGCCAAATAACCCAAATAAAGTCAGCTAAACCAAACCTTTGGCTGTTCAGGCTGAGCGTACAATCAATTTTCTGGGAACCAGTTCAATACCGGGCTGATACCGTTTTGCTGTCGCATTCAATGCAGTTGCCAAAGCGCTATCGGCGATCAACTCAAATTGCTGTGGCATAGAATTGATTTTAAGTGGCAGAAAATCAAGTAAGCGATTGTCACCAAACGTTGCCAGCTGAATCTGTCCCATCAGTTCAATGTTTTCAAGCAAAACATCCAGCACCCCTTCAAGTAAGGTATATGAAGTGACAACAACGGCATCAGGCACCGTTCCTTTTTCCACCCATTGCTGAAAAACGCGTCGTCCTTCACTCCGGTTAAAATGACGGCCATATCCTTGTATCACTTCAATATCTTTTGATTTAATCGCAGATTCGAAACCAAGCTGACGATCTTTAGAAATACTCAGCTCAGGCAGCGCACCTATTAATCCGACCGAAGTCACTGAGCCCTCTAAAACTGAATTAGTCAAATCATGTGCGGCGGTATAATCTTCACTCACAACACATGCAAAATATTCATCATCCAACGGGCGGTCAATCGCAATCACCGGTGTTCCCGTCTTTTGTAGCCGCATATAGTATTCACTGGCCTGGGGAATGGCGCTTGCCACAAACAGCGCATCAATTCGCCTGGCTACCAGAGCATTCACGACTGTTTTTTCAGTGTCAGGATTATCATCAGAACAAGCCATTAATATCTGATATCCGGCCTGTCTTGAATTTTGCTCCAGCAACTTGGATAAGCGGGCATAACTGGTATTTTCGAGATCAGGAATAATTAACCCGAAAGAGCGGCTGTTTCCGGCTCTTAGTGCCGAAGCGGTGTGATCCGGACGATAATCATATGCATTAACAACTTCCATCACTTTTTGCTGAGTCTTTTCACTAATACGGTATTTTTGCGCTTTCCCGTTGATGACATAACTCGCCGTCGTTTTAGATACACCAGCTAACTTCGCCACTTCATCCAGTGTCATATTATTGCCCTTTTTAATGTGCGTCGGTTCAAAGAAATACACATTTTGCTCTACAGTGAAGTTGCATTATATGCTGAATCGATTCACTATAAAAGCTGAAATGATTCAGCAGAATGTCAAATAATGGCAAAACATATATTTATGAGCTATTCATTATTTATCTTCATATTTTATGAATTTTGAAGACATTTTGCTGAGTTTTTTTCAATCACAAACTGAAACGATTCAGCATCACAGGACACATCACTTAGACTGTCAGGTTTCCTTTAGAAAACAACAGCCTGTGTCCGGATAATAAATTAAGCCATTTTTATGGCAAAGGGGCTAAATATGTTGCAACTAACTCCTAATGACATTCAACTAGGACAATCCCAACCAAATAAACAAGAAGCCATTCGGGCAATAGCCACGCACCTGAATACGAAAGGTCTGGTTGATGCCGGCTATGTAGAAGGAATGCTAAGCCGCGAAGCCCAGAACTCAACTTTTCTGGGTAACGGTATCGCGATTCCTCACGGCACAACAGATACCCGCTCTCTGGTCAAAGAGACAGGCGTTGCAATCCATCATTTCCCTGAAGGAGTCGACTGGGGTGATGGTAATACCGTCTACGTTGCAATTGGTATTGCAGCAAAATCCGATGAGCATTTGGGCATTCTGAAACAACTGACCAAAGTTTTATCTGCTGATGGCGTCGAACAAAACCTGAAGCAAGCTAAACAGGCAACAGACATCATTGCATTACTGAACGGTGATGTTCAGCTGGAAGCTGATTTCGATGAGTCACTGATTCAGCTCAACTTCCCGGCAACTGAAATAGCACCGCTACTGGCTGTTGCTGCCGGTCTGCTGAAAAACAAAGCATGCGTTCAAAGTGAATTTGTCACTGATATTGTTGCCAAAGAAGCGACACATATTGGTCAGGGTTTATGGCTTGCAGGCAGCCAAACTGCGGTTTCCCGGACTGGATTAGCATTTATCACTGCTGAGGAAAGTTTCAACCATCAGGGACAACCGGTGAAGGGATTAATCGTCGTTGCAGCATGCAACAAATCTCACCAGCCATTGATGACTAAACTGTCTGAATTCGTATTGAACCAACAACAGGCAAACCTGCTGTCAGCAGATAAAAATGGTGTACTGGCTCAGTTCGGTCTGGCTGAAGAAACTGCACCTTCAGACGCTGCAGGTGTCGTAAAAGCCATATTCAAAGTAAAAAATCCACATGGGTTACATGCCCGTCCTGGCGCAATGTTAGTTGCTGAAGCCAAAAAATTCGATGCAACAATCAAGATTGCGAATCTGGACGGTGACGGTAAAGCTGTCAATGCGAAAAGTCTGATGAAAGTCATTGCTCTGGGCGTGAAATGTGGTCACCAGCTTGAATTCACGGCCGAAGGTGCAGATGCAGCACAGGCTGTTGAAGCAATTGGGGCTGCTATTGAAGCCGGTCTGGGTGAAAGCTAAGGAGCATCAGGATGACGAAGAAAGTAGTCACAATCACGCTCAATCCTGCCCTTGATTTAACCGGCAGCCTTGACACTCTCAATCAGGGCTCTGTGAGTCTGGTCCGCGAAGGATCGCTACATGCAGCCGGAAAAGGCGTCAACGTTGCTCAGGTGCTGAGTGATTTAGGTGCTGAAGTGACAGTCACGGGCTTTTTAGGCCAGGAAAATCAGGATGTCTTTTGCCAACTCTTTGAAACTATCGGCGCAAAGGATGAATTCATCCGCGTTGCTGGTGCAACCAGAATTAATGTCAAACTGGTTGAATCTTCAGGGGATGTCAGTGATATCAATTTTCCGGGTGTAGAAGTTTCATCAGAAGCGATTGCAGCTTTTGAAAAAACGCTGTTCAGGCTGGCCGGAGATCACGAATATTTCGTCCTTGCCGGCAGCCTGCCGAAAGGCGTTTCACCCCAGCAATGTGCTGGCTGGATAAAGCAACTCCATCAACTGGGTAAAAAAGTTTTGTTTGACAGCAGCAGAGATGCGCTGGCCGCTGGTCTCGATGCACATCCATGGCTAATCAAACCAAATGATGAAGAACTTTCTCACTTTGTTGGTCAAACACTAAGCACAGTATCTGAGTGCCAGAGTGCAGCATCGGAGCTCGCTTCGAGACAGATTGAAAATATCGTGGTGTCGATGGGTGCAGATGGTGTGATGTGGCTTCATAACAATGAATGGCTGCATGCTAAACCACCCCGTATGGAAGTTATCAGTACGGTTGGTGCAGGAGATACACTGGTTGCCGGTTTGTGCTGGGGCCACATGCAGGAAATGAAAAAACAGGAACTGCTTACATTTGCAACTGCTTTATCTGCACTCGCGGTAACGCAGGTCGGTGTCGGCGTTCCGGACAGAAATGAATTAGCAACCCTACAACAGAAAATCCAATTACAACCGTATAGCCCTCAGGCTAGTAATTAAGGACAAAGGTCGTAACTATGAAAATTGCCATTATTACCGCATGCCCAAGCGGCGTTGCAAATAGCGTTCTCGCTGCCGGTCTGTTAGAACAGGCGGCAAAATCCTTGAACTGGTCAGCAACTGTTGAATGTCACTCTTCTGTTGTTGATGGCTACACGCTCACTGACAATGATATTGCTGAAGCAGATGCCGTGGTGATTGCTGCAAACTGCCCGGTTGATACCTCCCGTTTTGTCGGCAAAAAAGTATATCAAAGCAATATTTCAGAATGTACAGCTTCCCCTGCTGATTACCTGAAATCTGCGGCAGAAAAAGCTCAGCCGCTGTCTCAGGATCAGGTGACTACAGCAGCACCGGCAGCGACTGCACCTTCCTCCGGCGCTCAGAAAATTGTGGCAATCACAGCCTGCCCGACGGGTGTTGCGCATACCTTTATGGCTGCGGAAGCACTGGAAGATACAGCGAAAAAACTGGGCCATGAAATCAAAGTTGAAACCCGGGGTTCCGTTGGTGCGAAAAACCAGCTGACAGCAGAAGAAATTGCAGCCGCTGATCTGGTTATTATCGCAGCGGATATTGATGTACCTCTGGATCGCTTCAATGGTAAAAAGCTGTATAAGACCAAAACAGGCCCGGCTTTGAAGAAAACTCAGGAAGAGATTGAAAAAGCTTTCGCACAAGCAACTGTCTACGCAGCTCAGGGTGGGGATTCAGCACAACCTGCAACAGAAGAGAAAAAAGGCGTCTATAAACATCTGATGACCGGTGTTTCTCACATGCTGCCGGTTGTGGTTGCCGGTGGTTTAATCATCGCACTGTCTTTCGTCTTTGGTATCGAAGCCTTTAAAGAAGAAGGCACGATGGCAGCGGCATTAATGAAGATTGGTGGTGGTTCAGCCTTCGCATTAATGATTCCTGTACTGGCTGGTTATATTGCCTTCTCGATTGCTGACCGTCCGGGGCTGGCACCAGGTCTGGTCGGTGGTATGCTGGCGAGTTCTATCGGTTCTGGTTTCCTTGGTGGTATCGCTGCCGGTTTCATTGCCGGTTACTCTGCAAAACTTATTGCCGATAAAGTACAGCTGCCACAGTCCATGGAAGCCCTGAAACCTATCCTGATCATTCCGTTTATTGCAACCCTGTTTACCGGTCTGGTCATGATCTACATTGTGGGCGAACCTGTTGCTTCAGTGATGAGTGCAATGACTGACTTCCTGAACAGCATGGGCTCTGCAAACGCGATTCTGCTGGGTATTATCCTTGGCGCAATGATGTGTTTCGATCTGGGTGGTCCGGTGAACAAAGCAGCTTACACATTTGGCGTGGGTCTGCTTGCCTCTCAACAGTATCTGCCAATGGCTGCAATCATGGCTGCGGGTATGGTTCCTGCCCTGGGTATGGGCCTAGCAACCTTCATTGCGAAAGACAAATTCGATAACAGTGAACGTGAAGCCGGTAAAGCATCCTTTGTGCTGGGTCTGTGCTTTATCTCTGAAGGTGCAATTCCTTTTGCGGCAAGAGATCCAATGCGTGTGATTCCATCATGTATGGTTGGTGGCGCAATCACAGGTGCATTGTCAATGCTGTTCGGTGCGAAGCTGATGGCACCTCACGGCGGTCTGTTTGTTCTGTTCATCCCGAATGCAATTTCACCAGTCCTGATGTATCTGGTTGCAATTGCTGTGGGTACAGCAGTCACAGGCTTTGGTTACGCCCTGTTTAAGCCTCGCGCAGAAAAAGCAGCAGCATAAGCCCTGTTAATGAGGTCTGTCATTGATGGGCCTCATTTGCCAGTGTTTACCCCCACTGGCTTTTTTATTTGAACAACACCCCCAGGCCATGATTTATACCAATCTGGAAAATAAACTGATCATCTGGATGTGTCTGGTGGAGCAAACATACAAGGGCATGAATGCCCTTGTTGAAGCGCCCATGGATGGCTTGAGCGGTTTGCGGAACCAGATATATCCGGATCAGAAAATGACTTAGAATGGTATTAAAAAGCCATGATTTAGAAAACCCTGAATAAGAAAAGCCGGACAGATAATCCGGCTTTTCTTATTTTCACTTCAGGCAGACTGTTATTCCCCGTGACAAAATGCAAGCGGGGATGACCTGCTTCTACTGTTCAGTCTCCGGAATCTCCGGCTTTGGCTGAACATAACGACGCCCCTGATCCACAACAGCATTATCTTTCAGGAAATTACGGCCAATTGTCACTGGTGATACACGCTGTTCATGGTAGAGTTTAAACTCAACCGGCTCCTTCACTTCCCCGATTTCGATCCAGCTGATAATCACAGGAATACGCTCCACTGAGCGATCAGCTTTCTCCTTTATCCAGTAATTCACCGGCAAACTCATTGCCGCTTGTGGCTTTTTCGGCAACAAATGGAAAGTGACCCACTGCTGTCCATTGCGTTTGAAATAATGAACTTCCGCAGCATAAATCGAAGATAACTGCTGATCTGTCGCCATATTGGCTTTCAGGGGCAAATCAATGCCCGGAAGCCATATCCACTCAGTCTGTCCCAGAAGTAACCGCCCGTCTCCCATCATTGTATAGTGGGGTATTTCTTTCTTATGCTGTTGCTTTAACTGGGGTTGCTTGCGGGGTTGCGGTTTTATTTCTGGCTGAACAAAATCCGGTATTGCTTCTTGAAGGGTGGCTTGTTCCTGCGTGACTGATCGATGATGAACTGATTGATCAATAGCAGCGCCATGGGGAGGCGCTGTCCGTTGAATCAGCGGCTGGCTCTCCTCCAGAAGCTGAGGATGCACAATTTCTTGTGTTCCTCCCGGAGGAAGCGTCAGGCTATCCAGCCTGGTATGATGCACAGGTACAGTTGAGCTACAGGCTGCCAACCCACCAGCCAATACCAGAGGAACACTACGCTTCCATTGTCGTATCATTCAGTCACCAGTTTATATTTTTTGATTCGCAACCTGAGCAATTGCCTTCGCGACATAGGAAATATCGGATTCACTCAACCCGGCAATATTAATCCGGCCATCGTTCACACCATAGATACCATAGTCATTTCTCAGTTGACCCATTTGCAACGCTGAAAAGCCGATTACGGTAAACATTCCCTTATGAGATTCAATAAAATCAAACGCTTGAGTGCCCTGCTCATCTCTTAATGTTTTACACAACATTTGTCGCAGATTCAATAAACGCTGCTGCATTTCTGCCAGTTCCTGATGCCAGGACTGTTTCAAATCCGGGTCCTGAAGCACAGTGCGCACCAAAGCCGCGCCGTGATCTGGTGGCATTGTGTACGTTGCCCGGGCAAGTGTCAGGATTTTTCCTTTGGCATTCGTTGCATCAGACGCATTCTTCCCGATCACAATGGCAGCACCGGTCCGCTCCCGGTAAAGACCAAAATTTTTCGAGCAGGATGACGTAATCATCATCTCTTCAACCCGTTCAGCCATCCAGCGCAGACCTTTTACATCTTCTTCAAGGCCATCACCAAAGCCCTGGTAAGCAAGGTCCACAAATGGAGTGAAGCCATTCTTCTGAGCCAGCTCCGTCACTGCCTGCCATGCAGCAAAATCAATATCTGCGCCCGTAGGATTGTGACAACATCCATGCAGTAAAACAATATCCTCAGATCCCGCTTTTGACAAATCGTCAAGCATACGCGGGATATCGACACGCTTGGTTTCCCGGCAGAAATACTGATACTGTTTCACTTTCAGCCCCGCGGCTTCCATCACCGGACGATGATTGACATAGCTGGGGTCACTCAACCAAACGGTCGAGCCCGGCTGTGCGGTATGAATCAGATCGCCCAGCATTCGCAAAGCACCACTGGCACCTGGTGTTTGTACTGCCACAAGTCTGTCAGAGACAGGCGTCGCTTCGCCAAGCACCAGTCTGGCAATACATTGATTGAAAACCTCATCCCCGGCCAGCCCGACATAGGATTTGGTGGTCTGTGTTTCCATCAGACGGGATTCTGCAGAACGGATCGCACGCATGATCGGCGTCTGCCCCTGATTATTACGATATACACCAATACCAAGATCGACTTTATCCGGACGGTTGTCCTCACGGAATGCAGAAGAAAGAGAGAGAATAGGATCCAGAACCGGATCCGGAAGATGAGAAAACATGGGACACACAACCTCTGATTACTTATCACTGAATTCTCAAGTAAACACCAGATTTTAAAAAACCAAAAGTATTTTTTGTTGTCAGCGCTCAGGTAACCACTCCCCTGCGCTGTTTTGCAAGTCATCTGCGACTGCATTGTATGACGCCGGGCCGACTCATTCCGGCAGATGCGATCATTGATTTCCCCCTTTGATGGCATCTGCCGGTCATTTCAATTCCCCGGGTTTGCGTCAGTTGTCTTCTGCCGTCTTCACCCTTGAATCTGTGGGAACAGCGTTGTAATTACTTGACATGAATGCCTATCAGCACCTGCATTTCATTATTGCTGGTATCATTGTAAGCCGTCACGTTGTTCACACTGTTGTATTCCCAGTCAACCACTTCATATGAGACTTTCGCATGGAATGAAACATGCTCATTAAAGCTCTCTTTAAAGTGAAGCGCGGGTTCAATATGAGCACTTACCCATGTATATTCAGAATCGGGCGTATAATATGCCTCAATATAGTTCTCTATTTTAAAGGTGAAGCCAGCGCCAAGCGGTAACGAGTAGGTCAGATAGTTTTCAGTACCGGCCTGATAGTCGTACTCATCTTCAGCCTTGTCGTAATAATTTAAGTTGTACAATGCCAGACTTAAGTTCCAGGAGTCTGATAAATCACCGGAGAGATAAAAGTTTGTTTCCCAGCCGCTGATATCTTGCAGGCTGTTTTCATCAACAGTCCCCACCTGAGTCCATAGCTCAATGCCAAAGTCCATTTCTTTGCCAAACAGAGAAACTGTTTTATCCAGAAAAGGAGAAAAAATATACTGCCCCTGGTTCCAGCCTTTGTTGCTATTGCCGTGTTCCCATCTGGCATCGTACCGGTAAATATAATTCAGGGTCACATCATACCCGGCAAGCTCACCAACTTTTTGTCCAATGCCAAATTCTGTATCCCAGCCGTCCTGATTTGCTGAATCGTTGTTATCAAAATAATCTTTATCCACATCAAACCAGAATCTGTAATCATCGTTGATCGTGTAAGAGCCCTTGCCAAGAGTCCATTCCGTATGTGCTGAACCATCTCTGAATTCACGCTGCTGAACTTCACTGGTCAATGATTTCAATTCTCCTGAGACGGCTCCCATACTCACAAGTGATAAACCAATCCATGTTGCTATTACACGTTTTTTTATTTCCATATTTCTATTCATTCCATCTGTGAAAAAAACGAGATACTGTTAAATCAAGCTCATCCAGACTGAGCAAAAAATAAGCATCACATCTTTAATTTTTTAACCTAACAATATAAAAAATAAACAAGTCAAATAAACGACCTGCATCAAATGCTTTCAATAAAACAATCAATTAAAATTGCACCAAAATGTGTCACTACGCACTAAAATGATGATTTATCAATGAGTTATATTGAAAATCAAAATTAAAATACCATTTTAAAATTAACCATTCAATATAAATGACTACAATTAAATTGATTTAAATAATTAATCTGCAAAATCAGACTCAGAATGTAATTTATATTTAAATTCTCAAATAATTCAGAATTTATGTATGTTTTTATACCCTGGAATAAAATTAAATCAGGTGAAACCAGCATTATTACACCATTAAATACAGTGGATAAACGTGTCAGATTGTTTAAAAAATAGCTGATTTTGTATATTTCAGAGATAGACCTAATCCAGCCAATATATGGATATTTCCTGAAGATGAGGGCCAGGAAATGATATTTTTTGATATAAAGGAAAGTAGCCAGGATGCGCGCCTGAATTGAGGTGATTTGTGCCTGAGACAGCCCAAATCACCTGATGACAAGTCAAACTGTTTGTGTTAATTCAAATGAAATTTATGGATAAGCTGATTGGCACTGCCCCGCCACTCCAGTGACGGATCGGCTTTGTCCTGCTCAAACTTGCCATCAATCAGGACGTCGATCCATGCCAGAACTTCGCGCTGCGCTGCACTTAATTCATCCAGAAGATATCCGGTCCAGAGCCAGATATCTTTACCGGAACACTCATCTTTCACACGTTTGACCAGAGCCAGTACAGACTCAATATTCGCCGGGTGCAGTGGATCCCCGCCAGACAAGGACAAGCCCCGTCGGTAGATACGTGTATCATTCAGGTCGCTGATAATCTGATCGGCCATCTCATCCGTAAAAGGAAAGCCAGAGTTTAAAGACCAGGTACTCTGGTTATAGCAGCCTTTGCATTGGTGTTCACACCCAGACACAAAAAGTGTACAACGCGTTCCGGGACCATTGACCACATCAATTGGATAATATTTATGATAGTTCATCAGCCTTAATCCCCTGATTTAAGAGGGCTTCTCCAGATATTACAAGTGTTTGACCCGGCGCTTCACTTCTTCCTGTTTTCCGAAATTAAATGGTCTGGCATCCGGGCTGCCCAGATAACCACACACCCGGCGTGTGACGGACACTTTGGTGGTATCGTGATTGCCACATTTCGGACAGGTAAAGCCTTTGCTGGTACATTCAAATTCACCGGTATAGCCACATTCATAGCATTCATCTATCGGTGTGTTTGTACCGTAATAAGGCACACGTTGATAGCTGTAATCCCACACATTTTCCAACGCTTCAACGTTACGCTGCATATTCGGGAATTCACCATAACAGATAAAACCACCACTGGAGATTTCCGGATATGGCATCTCAAAATCAATTTTATCGTACGGATTGACCTTCTTCTCAACATCCAGATGGAAGCTGTTGGTGTAATAGCCTTTATCTGTCACGCCATCAATCACACCAAACTCTTTCGCATCGATCCGGCAAAAGCGATTACACAGGTTCTCACTTGGAGTTGCATACAGGCTGAAGCCGTAGCCAGTTTCCTCAGCCCAACGCGTCGTCGCATCCTTCAGATGCTGAATAATTTTCAGCGCTTCATCACGAAGCATTTGATCATCGTACAGATGCTTCTGAATCCCGAATAATGCATTGACTGTCTCGTGAACCCCAATATAGCCGAGAGAGATAGAAGCCCGGCCATTCTTAAAGATGTGAGAAATCGGATCATTGGCTTTCAGGCGAACTCCGCACGCACCTTCCATATACAAGATTGGCGCAACGCGGGCCCGTACTTTTTCCAAACGACTAATCCGGGTTTCGAGCGCACGGCGTGCCAGTGCCAGCTTGTCATCCAGAATTTCATAAAATTTGCCGACATCACCACCAGACTGAATCGCAATCCGTGGCAGGTTCAGACTGACAACACCAAGGTTATTCCGCCCATCATGAACAATTTCGCCGTTTTCTTCATAGACAGACAGAAAACTCCGGCAACCCATCGGGGTTTTAAACGAACCGGTCACCTCAACCACGCGATCATAATTCAAAATATCCGGATACATCCGCTTCGTCGCACATTCAAGTGCTAACTGTTTAATATCGTAGTTCGGATCATCCTGCTGATGGTTCAGACCATCTTTAATCGCAAAAACCAGTTTCGGGAATACTGCTGTTTTATGATTCTTACCCAAGCCGGCAATCCGGTTTTTCAGAATTGATTGCTGAATCAGGCGTGATGCCCAACTCGTCCCCAGACCAAAACCAAAGGTTACAAAGGGAGTCTGACCATTTGCGGTATGCAGGGTATTGACTTCGTATTCCAGCGACTGAAATGCGTCATAACACTCTTTTTCTGTGCGTGCTTTGGCGAAAGATTCCGGATCGTGAATATCCCATTCCCGCGCAACGGCCAGATGTTTGTCATAGCTGGTCTGAACATAAGGTTCCAGAATTTCATCAATCCGGTTAATGGTTGTTCCACCATAAATATGGCTGGCAACCTGCGCAATAATCTGTGCGGTTACTGCCGTTGCTGTTGAAATTGACTTCGGTGTATCAATTTCAGCATTTCCCATCTTAAAGCCATGCGTTAACATACCTTTAAGGTCAATCAACATACAGTTAAACATCGGGAAAAATGGCGCATAATCCAGATCATGATAGTGAATATCACCAGCTTCATGCGCCTGAACAACATCTCTTGGTAAAATCCGGGTTTTTGCATAATGTTTAGCGACAATCCCTGCTAATAAATCACGCTGAGTTGGAATAACCTTACCATCTTTATTTGCATTTTCATTCAGTAAATCTGCATTACTTTCATTAATCAGTCCTTCGATCTCTTTGGTTAATGCACTCTGTTTTTCGCGGGCTATATCACGATCATGACGATATTCAATATAAGAACGTGCCAGAGATTTGTACGGACCCTGCATCAATTCATTTTCGACAATCGTCTGAATTTCAGCGATATGAACTTCCTCGTAATCTTTCAGTTTCAGTTCAACAGCCAACGCTACATTTAATGCATAAATAGCGATTTCCTTATCAACATGCTCAGCTGCCGCTTCGACCGCTGCCTGAATCCTGTCGCGATGAAATACTGCTCTTGAACCATCACGTTTAATTACGATGGGCTTCATGTTATCTCCTTAACCCGGACTCATATGCAAATTCGCACAAAACACATGATATAGGGCTTATAGTTACGTATCAGACACAATATATTGTAGGGCATTAAACGAGAAGCATCGGTCAAATGTTTTGATCCAAATCAATAAAACATCCCCCGTGACCAAGATAACTACGATATTTATCAGCAGATCTCATTTATCCCGATGCAAGAAAAATATTTGTTTTTTACGCGAAAAAATGACTTGAAATTATCACATCCCTGAACAGAACAGGCTTGGATAAACAGATAAGAAAAAACACTTCATCCGGTTCGGATAATATCTATGCAACCGGATAAAAACGAACCGGTTTCCTGCTGTTTTCAGGAAACCGGAAAGGTAAAAGAGTCAAATGATAATGCATCAACGCAAATGCGAAAACTAATGCTCAGTGCGGATAAATCGTTGCTTCATCATTGCATAATAAAGCACCGGTATCACGATCAGCGTCAGCAGGGTCGAGACGAACACACCAAAAATCAGACTGATCGCCAAACCATTAAAAATTGGATCATCTAAAATAAACAGAGAACCAATCATCGCCGCCAGTGCCGTCAGAATGATCGGCCTCGCCCTGACCTTCACTGAATTGATCACCGCTGCGAAAAATGCTTCCCCTTCAGCCACCTGCAGATGAATAAAATCCACCAATAAAATCGAATTCCGCACAATAATACCAGCCAGGGCAATCATGCCAATCATCGATGTCGCCGTGAACTGAGCCCCCAGCAACGCGTGTCCCGGCATCACACCAATGATTGTCAACGGAATCGGCGCCATAATGATCAACGGCGTTAAATAGGATTTAAAATGCGCGACAACCAGCAAATAGATGAGAACCATGCCAACAGCATAAGCAATCCCCATATCCCTGAAGGTCTCATAAGTAATTTTCCATTCCCCGTCCCAGAGCACAGAAATTCCCTGCGATGTGACTGGCTGATGAATCAGATACTGTGCCACAGGGTAAGACAGCTGGCTGAAATTTGAGGCTATTTCAGCCATACCATAGAGTGGACTATCGGTGTCACCGGTCATGTCACCAACCACCATCACCATCGGTCTCAGGTTTTTATGAACGATATAATCTTCTGCCGCTGTTTTGTGGAGGGTGACTAAATCAGCCAGCGGATAATGTTGCCCGTTCCGGCCGGAAACCTGCATCATCAGAAGCTGTTCCATCCCGGCTTTGGCCGGTTCCTGGGCCTGAATCAGCACCGGCACCGGATATTTATGATGTTCTGAATGGAGATAAGTTGCAGGCTGCCCGCCGATTGCCACCGCCAGTGTCTGAACAATCGACTGATAAGGCACCTGCCATTGCGCCGCTCTACTGCGATCAATCGTCACCTGCCATTGCTGACGTGGCTCCGGCAAATAGATATCGACGTCGACAATATCTTGGCTGGTCTGAAATATCTGGCGGATCTGCCGGGCTGCTTCCGTCCGGCTCTGATGGTCAGGCCCGTATACTTCGGCCACAATCGGTGACCAGACCGGTGGCCCCGGCGGCACTTCAACCACTTTGACTTTCCCGCCGGAACGGCTGGCAATCTGATTTAAAACCGGCCGGATAGCCGCTGCTATTTGATGGCTGTTTCTGCCGCGTTCATGTTTTGGCTTCAGGTTCACCTGAATATCGCCCTGATAAGCCCCGGAGCGAATATAATAATGCCGGACTAATCCGTTGAAATTCATGGGTGCCGCAGTGCCGGCATAAATTTGATAACTGCGAACCTCCGGCACTTTCGTCAGCGCCTGGCCCATCTCAAACAAGACCCGTTCCGTTTTTTCCAGCGCTGTATCATCCGGCATATCCAGAACCACCTGAAACTCAGATTTATTATCAAAAGGCAACATTTTCAACACCACTGCCTGATAAGCCGGTAATAACAATGAACCGCCAATCAGCACCAGAATTCCGGTGCCAAGCAACCAGCGGTATCGACGTTGCTTTGACGATAAAATAAAAGGTGTCATGATTCGTTCAACAAACGAGCTGCCGGACGGCCGGAGATTATCGCTGGTATGATGCTGAACCATATCATGTGGACGCAGCAGTTTTACCGCCAGCCAGGGCGTCAGCACAAAGGCGACCATCAGCGAGATCAGCATTCCCATTGAGGCATTGATTGGAATCGGACTCATATATGGCCCCATCAGTCCGCTGACAAAAGCCATTGGCAGCAATGCTGCAATCACAGTCAACGTCGCAAGAATTGTCGGCCCGCCCACTTCATCGACAGCGGCTGGCACAGACAGCGAAGATGTCCGGGAAGACATATGCCGGTGGATATTTTCCACCACTACAATCGCGTCATCCACCAAAATCCCAATGGAGAAGATCAAAGCAAACAAGGATACCCGATTGATGGTAAACCCCCATGCCCACGAGGCAAACAGTGTGACCATCAGAGTGATCGTAACAGCAACCCCGACGACTATCGCTTCCCGCCAGCCCATTGTCACCGCGACCAGCACCACCACGGCCAGCGTGGCAAAAATCAACTTGCCGATGAGGGTCCGGCTTTTTTCTGCGGCTGTTTGTCCATAGTTTCGGGTCACTTCCACATCCACCCCCGGAGGAATCATTTGATTCTTCAGCCCGATCAGATGCTGATTGATTTCTCTGGCAACATCGACTGCATTTTCACCGGCTTTCTTTGCAACAGCAATAGTGACCGCAGGCACCGGCTGAGACATATCATGCAACCGGTTCGTCCAGACCCGCTGCACCGGGGTATCTATCCCTGATGAAATCGTGGCAATATCAGCAAAATAAACGGGAGCATTCTGGTGTAAACCAACCACAAGATGCCCGATCTCTTCTGTCCGGGTTAAAAATTGCCCGATACGCAGCGGAATCCGTTGATTGTTTGACGTCAAAGACAATAAAGTGGAACGGGTATTTTCTGATCGGAGTATCTGGTTTAAGTGGTCAATGGTCACCCCATAGCTGTTCATTTTTACCGGATCCAGACGGACATCAATCACCTGATTCTGCCCGCCAACGGTATAAATATCACGGGTACCTTCGATTTTTTTCAGCTCGGTTTCCAGCCCGTGGGCAATCTGCGTTAACTGTTGTACTGAAACCTTACCGTCTGTATCACTCAGCGTCAGTGTCACCACCGGGACATCTTCAATTCCCCTTGATTTGATGACCGGCTCACCCACCCCGGTTCCAGCAGGCAGCCAATCCTTATTTGAATAGAGTTTATTATAGGTGCGCACAACGGCATCATTTCGGGAAACGCCTACATTAAAAACCACCACAATAAGTGCCCCGTCAGGCCGGGAAAAAGAATAAATCTGATCAACACCCTGCATTTCTGATAGCACCTGCTCCGCCGGCGTTGTGACCAGATGTTCAACTTCCGCTGGCGAAGCACCGGGAAAAGGAATCAATACATCGGCAAATGTCACATCGATTTGTGGTTCTTCCTCTTTTGGCGTCACTATCACAGCAAAGATGCCCATGAGCATACCAATCAAAGCCAGCAATGGTGTCATTGCCGACCGCTGAAACAGTGCGGCTATACGGCCGGAGATGCCCATTTTTGGTTCCATATCATTCTCCTTTGAACAGAGAAGTGTTCAGCGAAACCTGATCACCCACTTCCAGCCCGGCCAGAACTTCAACCTGATGGCCAGACACCGGCCCAAGCCGGACAGGTGTCAGCATCAAACCTTCTACTGTTTTCCGGTAAACAGCACTGAGCTCTCCGCGGAAAAAAATGGCTTGCTGCGGTACGGTAATGACCGTTTTTTTACCGGATTCAAAGCGGATCTTCACCCACATCCCCGGTGTCAGTTCCCGGCTGTCCGTATCAGATAAATATAAACGGACCGTCGAGGTATGAGTTTGTGGATCCAGATAACGGAATAAAGAGAAAGAAGCAGGTTGCCTGAGAATGCCGTCCGGCGTTTCAACACGAAACTGATTGAGCATTTTTACCCGCGTCCGGTAGCGCTGTGGTATCCCGGCTTTCACCCGCAGTGAATCCAGCCCGTAACCACTGAATAATAACGTACCAGGAGAAACCGTTTCGCCCAATTCAACGTGACGGGCTGTCACGATACCATCATAAGGCGCCCGGATACGGGTGTAGCCCAATGCATCTTTTGCTTTTGTCACAGCAGCCTGTGCAGATTTAACTAATGCAGCAGAAGAACGGGCTCTGGCATCGGCAGAGTCCAGTTGATCCTGCGTCACAACGCCCTGATCTGACAAGCGCTGATATCGTTGCAGTTGCGCCTGAGCTTCACGATTTTGTGCCACCGCCTGACTAAGCTGTGCGTTCGCTGCATCGAATGCGGCGGTTTGCTGCGTCGCACTGATTTCTAACAATACCGATCCGGCTTTGACATAATCATTCACCCCGGCATAGACGCCCACTACCCGGCCAGATGTCTGTGCAGCAACGGTCCCCTGGTTCACAGGTTCAACCACACCATCAAACGTAACCACAACAGGTATCGTCGTTTCAGATACGGTATAGCTTTCTTGCGCAAAAACCGGAGTACACAGTAACCCATTCAACCCAATCACAATCCAAACCGAAACTTTACTCATACATGCCTCCTGCAATACCGGTATTCGGCTGGCAGCTTATATACCGAAACAACCGGATGTCTTTATGCCGTTTGTTTGGCCGTTTTATCTGTCTGTAACTTACATAGCACGAAGCTGGTTCCACCCAACCCAACCATCATCGCAGCAAAAAACATCCAGATACCTGTCTGTCCGGTGACTAAATTTACAATCGCCGGTCCGGGACAAATACCAGCCAGCCCCCAGCCGACACCAAATACAGAAGCACCGGTGATCAATCTCAGATCAATTTTCTGATAAGACGGCAACATAAATTCTCCGCCAGAAACAGACCGGGAACGCGGTTTGACCAGATAAAAATAGCCCGGCATGAATATCAGAAGCGCTCCGCCCATCACAAAAGCCAAACTCATATCCCAGTCTCCGGCAACATCAAGAAATCCGACGACTTTAGCGGGTAACACCATGCCGGATATCGTTAATCCCGCCCCAAACAAGACCCCGGACAGTAATGCAACCATTTTATTTTTCATGATGATTTCCCTTATCCGTGTAAACGGAAATACACAGTGACAGCAGCAACAAGCATAAAAGTCACCGTGGCAACGATTGAACGCAGAGACAAACGTCCGACACCACAGATTCCATGACCACTGGTACAGCCATTGGCCAGACGAGTCCCAATGCCGACCAGCAAACCAGCCGTCATCAGATCAATTCCAGAGATATTCAGTGTGTCCGGCATCTCAAAACCGAGCCCGTATGACGCACCAGCACCACCGGCAATCAACCCGAGTGCAAATAATAACCGCCACCCGGCATCCGGATGCTGCGGGCGGAATATGCCGGTCAGAATGCCACTGATCCCTGCAATTTTTCCGTTTAAAAACAGTAACATCAGCGCTGATAAACCAATGAACATGCCACCTGTCAGTGAAAACCACGGTATGTGTGTCCACATAAAATTAATCTCTCCTTATATTCGACCAATGCCTTGATACCCAAACGACCTGACGATGTATGATTCAGGTCGTTTGAACCTTACGATAAGGTCGGTGATTCGTGACAAAACAATTGCTGTAAGCTTGAGATAATCGCAGTTGCCCGATGATCAGCCAGAGAGTAAAACACCTGCTGAGATGATTTTCTCACGACAACCAGTCCATGCTCGCGCAGTACTTTCAAATGCTGAGAGAAAGCAGACTGACTCAGCTCAGAGTGACGTTGTAACATAGCAACGCTCACTTCTCCGTCAGCAAGCTGACATAGCACCATTAATCGGGCAGGATGCGCCATCAACTTGAGAAAATCAGCAGCTTCCTGTGCGTGCTTCTGCATCTGCTCAATCTCTGTCATTGTTTCATTTGTCACACTTCCCCCTGACCATTTATCACGAGATACTTCCATATAATATTAGATTTTTCTTATTTAGCAATAACAAATTTAGATTTAATTAAATTAGACATTTCTAATAATTCATTCTATAGTAACTTCCGGTTGACACAGATCAGCTCATCAAAAGGAATATGATATGAAAGTAGATAATGGTATCCGAATCGTCGCAGGGAGCATGGTTCTTCTCTCTGTCATTCTGACTTACTTCGTTCATCCCGGCTTTGTGTGGCTTACCGTATTTGTTGGCCTGAACCTGATTCAAAGTGCATTCACCGGCTTTTGTCCTGCCGGGATGGTGTTGAAAAAAATGGGGATGACACCATAAAATCATCCCCAACATCGCAGCCGCGCAGGCCGTCATATTGTCTGCCTGCGCGGCTATAACCGGATCAATGTAAACCCGGATAAATATGACCAAGACTGAAAAAAGGCTTATTTTATGACCAAAATCGTGATTGTCGGTGGTGTAGCCGGTGGCGCATCTGCCGCTGCCCGGGCCCGGCGCCTGAGTGAAGAGGCTGAAATTATTATACTGGAACGGGGTAATTTTGTTTCATTCGCCAACTGTGGCCTGCCTTATCATATCGGTGGAGAAATACAGGAAAGAAGTAAACTGTTACTGCAAACCCCGGACAGTTTCCTTGCCCGCTTTAATGTCGATGTCCGGGTCATGAACGAAGTCACGCACATCGACAAAACAGCAAAAACTGTCACAGTCAAACGGCTGACAGATGGCAGTGAATATACTGAAAATTATGACTTTTTACTGCTCAGTCCGGGCGCAGCTCCGGTCGTTCCCCCCATTCCGGGGCTCGACAACCCTCTGACGCATACGCTGCGCAATATTCCGGACATGGATAAAATAATCCAAACGATCCAGATGAATAAACCAGAACATGCCACGGTTGTCGGGGGTGGGTTTATCGGCCTGGAAATGGCAGAAGCCTTTCACCGGCTTGGTATTCCAACCACCCTGCTGGAAATGGCCGATCAGGTCATGACCCCGACAGACAGGGAAATGGCAGGATTTGCCCATGCCGAAATCCGTCACAAAGGGATCGATTTACGTTTAAAAACAGCTTTAAGTGCTGCTGAATTTATTCCGAACATGACCGTCGCCAGCGAAGATGCCGGGCAGTCTGACCAACACCAGCATCTGGAAGGTAAATTAAATCTGACCCTCAGTAGCGGCGACTTGCTCACCACGGACATTCTGATCATGGCAATTGGTGTCCGCCCGGAAACCCGGCTGGTGACAGAAGCCGGGCTGGAAACCGGTCCGCTGGGTGGCATTCAGGTCAATCCATCGATGCAAACCAGTGACCCGTCTATTTATGCCGTCGGTGATGCAATTGAAGACGCTGATTTTGTCACCGGTCAACCCACGCTGGTACCACTGGCTGGCCCGGCCAACCGTCAGGGCCGCATGGCAGCAGACAATATGCTGGGCAGAAACGAAACCTATCAGGGAACACAAGGCACCGCAATTTGTAAGATATTCGATCTTGCCATTGCATCAACCGGTAAAAATGAAAAACAGCTCCGGCGTGACGGTACTGTTTATGAAAAAGTCTTCGTCCACACAGCCAGTCATGCCGGATATTATCCAGGGGCCGAAATTGTTTCATTCAAACTGCTGTTTGATCCACAATCCGGTCAGATTTTTGGTGCTCAGGCAGCCGGAAAAGATGGCATCGATAAACGAATCGATGTGATTGCCGTTGCACAAAGAGCGGGGATGACCGTTGCGCAGTTACAACATCTGGAGCTGACCTATGCACCACCGTATGGCAGTGCCAAAGATGTTATCAATCAGGCCGCATTTGTCGCAACCAACATCATGAAAGGTGATGCAACCCCGATTCACTTTGATGAAATTGACCATTTGTCTGACAATCAGTTGCTGCTGGATGTCCGTAACCCTGGCGAACTGGAAAACGTGGGCTACATTGAGGGTGCAGTCAATATCCCGGTCGATGAACTTCGCCAGCGGATGCATGAACTGCCGAAAGACAAGGAGATCATCATCTATTGTCAGGTGGGTTTACGTGGCAATGTGGCTTACCGGCAACTGGTGAATCATGGTTACAAGGCAAGAAATTTGATTGGTGGTTACCGGACTTACTGCTTTGCCAAAGCTTAGGCCCGCGTCAATAAAGCTTAGGTCCGCGTCAATTCAGTTATCCGGAAAAGGAAAAGGGAAATCACCGGGTTTCCCTTTTATATCCTGTATCCGGATGCATGATGCCCATACATGAGTATCAATATCTCTCCTGAATAGCCTGACGCATCACCGGATTGGTCAGACAGGTCGGGCCGCCCTCACATGCCATGCATAGTGCATTTCCCGGAAAGACATCAACATGAGTGCCATGCGCTTCCATCACGGCTTTGGTTTTGGGAAACCCATCGATCATAATGCAGCGATCCGGCTGTGTTGGTAATACATTCAGATTCAGACCAAACGAAGCTTCAAATTCATCAGCCGGAGCAATCACCATGTCAATGCCACGGGATTTCATCAATGTCCACAACGCTGCGGGAATCAAAGGCGGATGAACCAGATACTTGGTTTCAGTCAAAGGCGATATCACCGACATCAGGTGTAAACAAGCCGCTTCACCGGTCCAGTACGGCATGTCAAATCCCAGTACCTCGACCCCATGCGGATTCAGTAACGTCTGCAACACTTCAACACCAGTGCGGTTAGAACGAAATCCAAGGCCAACAATCAGCGTATTCTCATCCAGCCAGATGATATCGCCCCCTTCAATCCGGGCATCACCACTTAAATGACCCAGCACAGGTATACCGGCCTGAGTCAGAATTTTGCCATGCAACTGAGGTTCTTCTGCCCGCAGGGGCTTCCCCATATTCAGTAATATCGCCCCTGCTTTGGTAATCAGCGACGCATCGCGGGTAAACATCGCATCGGCTAAATCATCGTTATCATCCGGTATCCAGACGATATCTGCACCTGATGTTTCAATCAAACCCACAAATGCTTCATACTCTTCAATCGCCTGCTCTGCATCAAATAAGTGATTATAATGCCACTGCTTTGGGTCAGCATTTCTCAGACTTTGCGCCGGACGGCGCATCAGCACCCGCGTCATTTTCCCGGCCATATTTTGACATCCATAGTCACTCATTTCATCTTCCTTCTGTGAAAAAACCAAAGGTCATCAGCCCCGAAACAGACCACTATTTCGCTAACTGTACTCCAACCGATTTTACCGTAACAAAATCATACTCACCCGTCACGACTTCTAAATGAGTCAGGCTCTGATTCGCAATATTGAGCCGGGTAAATAACGCAGGATTTCTCCAGTCTAAATTAAGCACCTGTGCCAGTATCATCCGGATCACACCACCGTGAGTCACCACCAGGGTATCGGTTTGCAGGTCACCGGTAAAACGTGTCCAGCATGCCGAAACCCGTTGGTAAAATGCTGCGAGAGTCTCTGCGCCAGTAAGCGGGTATTGCACCGGATTCTCCCAGAATTTCTCGAGTTCTGCCCAGCGTTCCGGCGGGATCTGCTCAAAAGGCACACCATCAAAATCACCGAAATTCATCTCTTTCCAGTCCGGCTGAATCATCACTTTATCGTCATCTGTCAGACGTGTGGCCAAATCCAGACACCGCGATAAGGGTGAACTAATCACCTGCCGGTAAGGCAAGTTCTGCCGGGCCAAAACCTGTGTGATTTGCGTTTGAGTCTGTGGTGCCACACAAGCATCAGTCTGCCCGTTCAATGCTGCAGGCCCGGTGGTTTTCCCGTGACGAAGCAGCCAGACATCAGATTTCGTCAAAGACTTCATTTATCCTCCTTGAACGTTTAAGCCCAGATGAATACAGGCCAGAAAAAAGAGATAAATGAACAACTCAAAACATTGCTGAATCCCGCCTAATGTGTCCCCGGTAAATCCTCCCAAACGACTTATCAGCCAACGCCGGAACAAAGACCGGAGGCCCAGACACAAAACTATCAGTATCACACTCAAGCCGAATGGCAGAAAGATCACCGGAATCAGCCCGATCACACTCAGAATCACTAATTCTTTTGTCGCCTGCTCAGACGCAAGTGGTTTACTTTTACTCTGATTTAAATCCGTGACATAAGGGGTATCGAAAATGACCGATCCTGCCAGTACCCGGCTCAGGCTGTGGCCCAGTAATACAACAGGAACAAAGACTGCAGAAGCGGCAAGATGTGTCAGCAACAGATACTTACCCAGCAAAGCCATCATCAGAGAAGCCGTCCCATAGGTACCAATCCGGCTGTCTTTCATGATATTCAGCCGCTTTTCCACTGTCATCCCGCCACCGATTCCGTCTGCCATATCAGCCAGACCATCTTCATGAAATGCCCCCGTCAGCATCAGACTGAAACACATCATACAAAAGACAGCAATATCTTCAGGCACCACCCTCGCCATCAACCAGAAAATGACCAGGCAAAGCGCACCAATACACAGGCCAACCGCCGAAAAATACCGGGAAGACTGATTCATCCGTACTTCTGAATAGGGGGTCGAACGTGGTACAGGAATTCTGGAAAAGAAACTCAGAGAGAGCCAAAACAGTTCCAGCTGATATTTAAGCCGGGCAAACATTAAACGGTCACCCCGGCTTCATCAAAACTGGCCATGGTGTTGTAAAACTCACAGGCCGCCTGAATCAGTGGTACAGCAAGTACGGCACCCGTGCCTTCTCCCAAACGTAACCCCAGGTGGAGTAATGGTTTGGCATACAAGACTTCAAGAACCCGCTGGTGTCCGGGTTCCTCCGACTGATGGGCAAAAATCATATAGTCTCTGCAGGCTGGCTCCAGCAAAGTCGCTACATACGCCGCAACGGTGACAATAAACCCGTCGACAATCACAGGCACACCCCGTTGTGCCGCACCAATAAATGCCCCGACCATCTGCACAATCTCAAAACCTCCGGCACCAGCCAGCACTGTCATTGCGTTTTCACCCCGGAGTTTTTCAGCACACTGGCGCACGATCGCGGTTTTCTTCATGAATTGCTCCGGCTGAATACCGGTTCCGTGACCAACACACATCTGCGGATCTATCTGGGTCAGCGAGGCAAGAATCGCAGCTGCACTGGTCGTATTTCCAATCCCCATTTCCCCGAACATCACCAGATTCGAACCCGCCTCAATCGTCTTTGTCACCACATTTTGACCATATTTAATTCCCTGAGTAACCTGCGCTTCTGTCATCGCCGGTTCAAGGTGAAAATTATTGGTTCTGCTGCCAAGACGCTGCTGGATAAAGCAGTCAGGATGCGGTGCTTCCACCGGAATCATAATACCGCAGTCCACGACTTTCATTCCGACCCCGGCACTGCGACAAAAACAGTTTACGCCTGCCCCGCCTGCCAGAAAATTCATCACCATCTGATAAGTGACTTCGCTCGGTGCGATACTCACACCTTCATCAGCAACACCATGATCGCCGGCAAAAACGATCACAGTCGGTTGATGGATCTCCAGTTGAGTCACCGCGTCTTCTTTTCCCTGCGACTGAATCAAAGCCAGTTGTTGTGCGATATCTTCCAGTGCGCCTAAAGAACCGGCGGGTTTGGTTTTTTGATCAATTCTGTGCCGGATTTTCGCCAGATAACGTGTGTTCAGCATGATTTTCCCTTTCGCTTTCTGAATCTTATATCCAACTGAGTGTACCTGCCCTGAGCACAAATGCCATAAAAATATCGTCTCTGTTTTCAGGTCTTTACAAGATGAACACCCGGCGTAAACCGCCAAAGAAAGCAGACAAACGACCAGTCCGGGACAAAAGCTTCTTATAGAGTCACAGCTTTATTCAACGATGAGTTAATGGCCTAACTTCGCCAGATCTTTGACAATCACACCAGAGATGAGTGCAACATCTCTGGGCTCATCTTTTTCATTCCACAAAAAAGCAGCCATTTTGAGATTCACCCCTGGCTCTTCCAGATAAGGATACTGAGGGGAATAAGTATCTGTCCGGAATTCTGCCAGCTCTTTCCCTCCCAGAGAAACTACCACATAATGTGAAACCTTGGACTTATATAAAGAGACCCCTCCCAGATTGATGTGTCTGGTATAATCAACGGTCACTCTAACTACAGGACTCTCAGTCATCTCCGGACCAGCAAGAATACCTGCCCGCTGCATTCCGGACCGGATATCAGCCATAAACGTCTGCTGAAGTTCCGATGCAGAAGCAAAACGGGAATCAGGTTTGATATAGCCGGTACGTGTGAGTACAACTTTCACGTCACCAAGACGATATCTGGTGACATTCTGCTTCAGTGGTGTGGGCTCGACATAGTACTTATAACCCGGCCCTGCAGCACAGCCAGATAAGAAAACACCAAAAAAAATCAATAAATAACGACGCATAACTGCCTCTGTCGTGTTGTATATTCGTTTATATGATGTGAATTGTTATCCGGAAATCACTTATATCCATGATTTTATCCGGCGTTGCTCAGGCTTTTCACCGGAACATTGACCACAGTGATTGTACTCAAACAATCTCAATCATGCACCTTTCCGGTACTTATACCCATATGTGGGTATATTTATCTTTATCCGGGCAGAATGAAAATGCCATCAAACCGCTGTCTGGTTTCGGAATCATACAAATTTACATCCGGTGATTTTCTCACTGGCTCCGGTGCATTCTGTGAATAAATCCAATAAGATATTCATGAAGTTAATAAATTTAATGACTTTATTAACTCTTAATCTTTACATTAATTTACACAAGGTATTTTTCACAGATGAAATATAAATAAAAACATCACATCAAAATTGAAATCATGAAAACAAAAAAACACACAATACTGAAAAAATAAATATCAGTGGCATCATAAAACTTACACAGTTGTCAGGTTATTTTTATTCGCGAATAAAAACAATCAGATAAAACATAAAACAACAATGAGAACAAAATACATAAGATATTGATTTAAAACAAAAATAAAATAAATAATTGATTGATAAGTTTTGGTATGTTGTTATTTTAATATTGATTAAAATATATAATCATGTCTATACAAATAATATGAATTCTTTTTGTTCATATTTAACAAAAAGTTTAAAAAATCATTTTAATTATTGAGTAAATATTCTAAAAGCGCATACAAAAATAGGTTAAATATAATAATTTGATCATCCGCACATTATTATATTTATCTTTATCAATATGAATGAATATTTTTACTTTGTGTATCCACAAATTTATTTATTTAAATAAAAAACAGCTTTACATTGACACGATCAATCTTTCATATTGAGAACGTTTCTCAAATGGAGGTATAACCAATGAAACTATTAAAAACGTCAGTTCAAGTTGCTTCACTTATCGTGGCAATGTCGGCTTCAGCAGCAACCTTTGCCGCTGATTCCGCTTTCCTCATGTTAACTCAAAAAGAAGGTCACAATTTCTTAACATGGTCAACGGAAGCTGATTCTGTTTCCCGTCAGGAAGTCTACCGGAGTGAAACCAGTTCATTTGCAGATGCAAAGCAAATTTCCGCTGTCGGATCAAAACGCTTTGTTGTTGAAGATGAAAACGCAGAACAAAAAGATTACTGGTACTGGGTCAAAGTTTACAAAGATAATGGTGAAACTATCCTGTCCAATGCATCCAGCACTCTGCCACAACTTGATGCACTGGTGAGCACGTCGGCTTCCAGTAAATGTGTTGCTGGTGCAACATTCGAAGATGAAACCGTTGATTGTGGCGGTATTACGCTGGGAACGAGCTGTGACGGCGATGATGAAGATCAGGATCCAATCATCACCCTCAAAAATGCAACCGTGAAAAACCTGCGCATTGCCGAAGATGGTGGTGCCGATGGGATTCACTGTAAAGAAGGCAGCTGTACAATTAAAAACGTGATCTGGGAAGACATCTGTGAAGATGCTGCCACTCTGACGAAAACAGCCAAATCTCTGACAATTGTCGGTGGTATGGCATACAACAGTAAAAATGGTCCTGGCGGAAAACCGGACAAAGTATTCCAGCACAATGCAAAAAACAGCACAACGACCACCATCAAAGGCGGATTCACACTGGAAGGCGTTCACGGCAAATTGTGGCGTTCCTGTGGTGACTGTACCAATAACGGTGGCCCAAGAAAAGTTGTGATTGATGATGTCGAAGTCGATGCAGATATCGATAGCATAGTCGGCGTCAACACCAACTATGGCGATGTGGCAAAAATCAGAAATCTGAAAATCAAAGATTATAAATCAGGCAGTCCGAAAGTCTGTGTTGAATACATTGGCGTTGAAAAAGGTGACGGTAAATCTGAAAAAATCGGGGAAGCATGGAATAGCACCAGCTGTAACGTCTCTGAATCTGACGTTTCAAAACTTTAAACAACCAACTATGCCAATATATTCCCGTGTACTCAAAGCGCCTGCAAAGGCGCTTTTTATTGAGTGATTGATTTGCTGAATGTAATAATAAAATTAAGGCGGAATTACTTATATACTCAGCGTTCACATGTCGAATGAAAATTAGTCAGTCAACTCTTTGTTATCTCATGATTTAATTTTACTTTGATCTGTACCCGAAATTTATGTGCTTCAGCATGATAGGGTTGAATTCTCTTTTTGATACACTTTTTACGGAAATTCTATGAATTTTTTCATCCAAACTGATCCATCACGCCGGCGCTATGGCCTGGCTGCATTTATTGGACTGATTGCTGGTATTGTCTCTGCTTTTGTAAAATGGGGGGCTGAACATCCATTACCACCCCGAAGTCCCGCGGATATTTTTCAGGCCGCATGTCCGCCGGAAGCGCTGATCAGAGCAGCAAACCAGATTGACTGCTCCAGAAATTTTCTGAACCCGCCTTACGTGTTTTTGCGGGACTGGCTGGGAGTGACAGACCCCAATCAAGCGGTTTATACATTTGCCGGACATGCTTTTAACTGGGTTGGCGTGACACACATTATCTTTTCGATTGTATTTGCTGTCGGTTACTGCGTGGTTACAGAACGTTTTCCAAAATTTAAGCTCTGGCAGGGGTTACTGGCTGGCGCACTGGCTCAGTTATTTGTCCATATGATTTCATTCCCGCTGATGGGATTAACGCCACCGCTATTCAGCCTGCCCTGGTATGAGCATGTGTCTGAAATCGTCGGCCATTTGATTTGGTTCTGGTCGATTGAAATTATTCGCCGGGATCTTCGCAACCGGATCACTCACGAACCAGATCCGGATGTCAATTCGGAACCAGCACGGTGATATTTCCAATCATTTGTTAAGGCTTCAATCAATCACAGGGCGCTTCTTCATGAAGCGCCCTGTTTTTTCTTCAGACTGAAAACCATTTCACCCGGATTTACGCAGACTCAAAGAGTTCCTGTGCCAGATAACGGCCTTTATCTTTTACCCCCGGCAAAGCGAAAAAGTAACCACCGCCAAACGGTTTAATATATTCTTCCAGTGGCTCACCATTGAGCCGGTTTTGCGTTGCAATAAACCCCTTTTCCAGATCAGCCTGATACCCAATAAATACGAGCCCGACATCCAGTTGTCCTGAAGGGCTGGTGTTGTAAGAATAACTATAACCACGTCTCAGCAGCAGAAATTCAGGGAAGTCTTTGGTACGGGGATTAGCTAACCGCATGTGCGCATCCAGTGGAATCCGTTCACCTTTTGGATCTGAAGCGTAGTCTGGGTCATCATGTTCATACCGCTTACCCAAAGGCGCACCTGTATCACGGTTACGGCCAAAAATAGTTTGTTGCTCCTGCAACGGTGTACGATCCCAGTGTTCAACAAAGAAACGTATCAGACGGATGGCCTGATAACTGCCGCCTTTCGTCCAGTCGGGCTCATCCGTGTGTTGATCACCAACCCAGATCATTTGATTAAAAGTTGCTTCATCAGACCCTTTCGGGTTAACCGTGCCATCTTTAAAGCCAAGTAAATTTCGGGGAGTTCGCTGCCCCACAGAAGCTGCAGCATGTGAAGAAATAAAACCGTCCCGTCGCCAGCGAACCATCAGGGATGAAGGCGTGTGTTTGATAATATCTCTGAGTGCATGCAAGGTAGTATCAGCACTGTTTGCACAAATTTGTATCAACAAATCACCATGACACCAGTCTGCCTGCAAGCCATCATTAGGAAACTCAGCCATTCGCTGCAGTTGTTTGGGTTTCAGTTTTGCCAGGCCATAGCGGTCATCAAACAGCGACTCACCGACCGAAACCGTCATTGTCAGGTTATCCGGATGAATGACCGGACCAAGAATTCCGGAATCCATCGGTGGATAATGGCTGTCTCTTGTTTCTGCACGCCCTCCCTTCATCAGAAACTCACAACGTTCTGTCAAAGTTTGAAACAGCTGCTGCAGATCTTTCTTATCCTGAGCAATCACATCAAAGGCAACCAGCGCAAGATGCGCCTGTTGAGGCGTGCTGATTCCGCTCTGATGTTTGCCATAAAATGGCTGCATTTTCATTTCGCTGGTAAAAGCTTGCTCATCATGCATTGAAGGCATCATCGCCTCCTCTGCTGAAGCGGTACGAGCCACTGCACCGGATGCAAGCATCCCGCCGGCAACTCCCAGAGCGCCTTTCAGCAGACTTCGTCTGCCTTGCTGAGGTTCTTGATTCGTGGCGTCTTCTTTTGACGATGATTTCGTCAGAAAGTGAAATGGGCAAGACATTTTATGATTCTCCCTGATCAATGAAGAGGTGTAATTTCTGTAAATCCTGACGGAGTCTTTGCTGGTTATTCTGAGTATCATCTGATTGCCAAACGGAAAAATCTTTCGCCAGTTTTTCGGATAAATCCGGATCAGCTTTGTCGAGCAAAGGTTTGACAAGTTCAATCAGCTTATTCAGGTTGGTTTGAATTGCCTGCTGATGATCATGATTCAGCGTCTGTTGGCCTAACAGGGCTTCAAACCGGGAGAGGAGCATCCCGAGATGTAATGTCTGTCCCCGGAACAGTTGTGTCCAGGCTTTAATCTGGCTGAGCCGGTCCTTTCCGGCCATATCAGCCAGATCCCGATCATCGGCCCGTTGAAAAGCACCGGCCAGCGTCTGCAGCTGATAGTACAGAGTTCGTTGTGCCGGGTTGATCGATGCTCTGTTCCAGTTGTCAGCCGCTTTGTCTAACTGGCGACTCAGCTGGATCAGGAAAAACTTATACTCAGCAGTAATGCGTATTTTATCCTGAACTTTCAGTTGATACGGATTGTGATGATGACTTTGAACAACCAGTGAACCATGAGGGTTTGTTAACAGGCCACATGTGGTCTCGTATGTTCCGGGCTCGAGATCAACGGTCATCTTCTGATAAAAACCGGGGGCAATGTTTTCCCGCTCAGCAACAACCATCACGCCATTGAGAATTTCCCACTCAAGCGCACGCATACTTTTATTCGTAATGACAAACCGGACCTGACCTGCTGGTACTGTCAGTTGCATCGGTTCACACTGTTTATCTGTCACGGTCACTTTGATCTGAGGAATTTCTGCTGCATATGCAAGTGCACTGATTAAACAGCCGGAGAACAGAGACAATGCCTGGTTCCATAACTTCATTCAATTGATTTCCTTTATGGGGGTGCGACAAGCCCGTTAACATGGGCCTGTCGCAAAGATACAGGTGGGGGGACCTATATCTTTTTTTATAGCAACGGGAATAAAAAAGCTTACTTCAAACCGTAAATACCACGCAGCTGCGACAAATCTTCTGCCAAAGTTGTCACAGGTCCTTGCAGTGCTTTGCGGTCATGCTTGGTCAGATTTTCGTAGGGCATGAATCCTTCTCCCTGACGATAGCGGGCAAGGATACTGTCAACCTGATGAAAATTTTTGTCGATCTTGGCTAAAAATGCAGGTTCCATTTTTTTCAGTGTCGGGCGAAGCAAATCAACAATTTTCTTCGACCCATCAACATTGGCCTGAAAATCCCATAAGTCTGTCCGGCTGTAACGATCTTCTTCACCACTGATTTTACTGGATGCAACTTCTTCGATCAGACCAGCAGCACCATCGACCACATCGTTGGGCGGAAATGCAAGATTGGTCAGTCGTTGCTGTAAATCTTTCACATCACGAACCAGTTGCTGCGCATATTTCTGCATCCCATGGTTTGATTTCTCATGCCAGATTGCATATTCAAGCCGGTGGAATCCGGTGAATTTTGGATCGTTGACACCTTTTTCGTAATCATCTTCACGGGCATCAATACTGGCATCCAGATCAGAGAATAGCTCAGCAACAGGTTCAATCCGTTCATAATGAATCCGTGCAGGCGCATAAAGTTGTTCAGCTTTTTTCAAATCACCACGCTCAAATGCCTGAGCAAATGCCTGAGTGTCCCTGACCAGCTCATTCACTTCATCAATCACATAGAGCTTGTACTCAGTCATCGGTTCAACCAACATGCTGGTATTCTGAGCTGCACTGGCATAAGGTGCTGAGATGAGCAGCAGCATGGCAGGCAAGAAGGATTTTCTGGACTTTAAATTCATTAGAGGTCATTCCTTGTTTTCATATATTTTTCAGGTTGTTGCCCTGTTTTGCTTCATGTAATTTATATTTTTGTAATGCTTATCGACGGGTTTACGCTTTTTGTTTTGTTGAGCGATACATAAACCAGACAAGTGCGGGAATAAGATAAGCAAAGTAGATGGTTACTTCGCTGACACTGGGTGCCTCCTGATAGCCGAACATCCCTTCCATTAATGTGCCAAATAAAGAGTGTGTGGTCAGAATACGACCGGCATTAAAGGCGACATCCTGCCAGTGATTCCACAAACCGGCTTCATGAAAAGCACGCACAGAACCTGCCGCCAGTCCGGCTGCAACAAACAAAATGAATAGTGCTGTCCAGCGGAAAAAAGCGTCAAGCGGCAAACGTATACTTCCCCGGTAAATCACCAGGCCAATTAAGGCTGCGGAGATGAGTCCACTCACAGCACCGGCAGGTGCCATAATACCGACGTCCTGAGAAAAGGCGGCAATCAAAAAGAATACTGATTCGAGCCCTTCCCGGGCCACAGCAAGAAAAACCATCAAGACTAGCGCCTGCGCTTTTCCCTGTTCCCGGCTAAGTGCCTGATCCATCGCTTCCCGGAGCTGGACATGGATATTTTTTGCAGCACGTTGCATCCAGAACACCATGTATGTCAGCATAATCACCGCAATTACTCCGACAATCGCTTCGAATAACTCCTGCTGCCGCTGAGGAAATTCACCACTGGTTTTTTCAATCACAATTCCCGCTATCAGGCATAAAGCAGCGGCTGAAAATACTCCAATCCAAACAAATTTCATCCACTGCGTTTGCCCGGTTTTTTTCAGATAACTGACAATCAGAACCACAATCAAAGCGGCTTCCAACCCTTCACGCAACATGATCAAATATGGAACAAAAAACATAATAATAATTCTCATTATAATAACCGTTCTCATTTTAATAATGTAACATTTTGTGTCAAATGTTATTTTTCTGTTTGTTTTTCGCCGGAGTTGCATTGTTGGTGCGGTTGCTGGTTGGTTTTTGGGCAGCTAAAGAAATCTAAGCATTCAATACTTTTGAGTATTGAATGCTTAGGGGCTGACCTTGGGTATAACAACTATTCTTAATTTTTCAAATGGCTGGAGAAACGATTGAGTTTGTACTCTCTGAATGAGTCGACATGATATTCAGTTCTCTCAATACAGAGAGAAGATCGGCTCGGGAAGCTGGTTTTACAATATGCGCATCCATCAATTTCTGAATCAACTCACGCTCAGCATCTCCAGACTCCCCCGTCAGAGCAATCACTGGTATCTCCGGATTGCATATCTTTATTCGTTCCGTCGCTTCGAATCCATTCATAACGGGCATTTGAATATCCATAATAACAAAGTCCACAGAATGCTGGTTAAAAGATTCTACTCCTTTCAAACCGTTGACCGCTTCAATCACATCATAGCCCAGCTGGCAAAGGTACAAGCGAACGAGTGCTCTTTGTACTTTATTGTCATCAACCACAAGAGCTGTTTTTCGTTGTAACCCGGTGCTGTTGTCTATTTTTTCTTGTGGTGCAGGTTCGGCAATTACAAATTGAAGACATGAAGGAGTCATCATCTCAGTCTCCAGAGCAGGAAAAACCAGATGAAATTCGGTATATGAACCAGGCTCAGAATAACATTCTATACTTCCACCAAAAGAGCGCATTACGCGCATACAATAGCTAAGGCCAAGACCGCTACCTCCCGTTTTCCCATGGCTATAGAAATCTTCGAAAACCTTGCTTTTCACTTCTGGAGGAATTCCCGGGCCAGTATCTTTGACAACAAGCCTGTTATGTTGTTTTCCTATGATTCCTTTAATTTCAACTTCACTATCAGGATAATCATGAAAGTAGTAAATCGCATTTCTCAATAAATTAAAGATCACAAAATTAAATAATGTATCGTTCACCCGAATAGAAAAGTCAGTATCTATCTGGACATGGACACGCGACTTTTCTAACTCTGTGGAAAAGCTGAATTGATGGAAGGCATGAAGTACTAACCGCTGAATCGACGAAACGGACATCGGCTCTTGCTCTAATGAAGAATTGGCGACTTCTGTAAGAATCATTTCAATTAACTGCTTTCCCTGTTTAATTGCAGATTGTGCATCATCAACTTCTTTTAGTAATTTACCCTGAGTCTCCTGATATTGAGAATATGTTTTTATCTGTTCTAAATGCAATTGTAACTGACCTAAGGGATTTTTCATTTCATGGGCAATTGAATGGGCAAGAGCATGAGATTGCTTTAAGCGCACATCGGCATTAATATAATATTGTGCTTCCGTAAATACTTTCTTTAATGCCACAATTTCTTCGTTGGAAAACAGCCTTCCATTACTTTTATGAGAAGAAATTAATAAATGAGAAATGTTATCATTAGTATTAAACATAGGCATGACCATAGCCATGTCATTTTTATCCATTTCATCATGGAGTTGATTCAGATTATTTGCATCTCCAGTCCTGTTAATCTTATCCACTAATTCTTCTATAATTAAGACATCCCTATTATTTGAAAAATAGTTATCAAAAACATCATCGTCTTTGTTATTTTTCATCAAGAACATTTGCTTATCTGGTACATTCAACAGTTTAGCAGTTTTCTCTAAAGCTGTATTAGGAGAAACTTTAAACTCATGAATTAGAGAATAAATATTATCAACTGGAGTAAAACGAGAAGAGTAAAAAATAAGACTTACATATGTTCTTAATAAATTAAATACTTTTTTCCATAATAAACCCACTATAAGCGCATAAGAAAAAACAATGAATGTCGAGTCAATATTTAGATATGAAATAAATTTAAATATTTCCAGGAACAGTAAAAAAGTAATTATGACAGAGGAAAAAATATACATTACATAACGACCACTATAGAATCGAGAAGTAATCAATGCATAACCGACCATTAACATTTCACTGATAGAAAGTGTTGGAGGTAACCATGTTAAAGAAAAATCTTTTAATAATGAAGTCATCGAGAATTGAATGGTGATTGTTGAAGACATAAAAATAATCATCCCAGATACAATGTATTTAATTCTCGTTTGGTTTAACTTATTAATTCCGTGCTTATGTAAGAAAAAAACATTAACCAGTGTTGATAGTATAACTAAGTAAAAGATAAAGAAAAAAACATATGAATAAAAACCAAAAATTAAAATAAAGTTACTTGGTGAATGAATAGTAATCCCTTTTATTGCCAATCCCGGAACAATATTGACGATAATAGAATAAAGTGAAACGATAAACAAACAAACAAACTTCCATCTACTTGTTTTTTCTTTGATATAATATTCTCTAATGGAACAAGAAAATAAAAAAGCACATATAAATCCTATATAAACAGATAAATTTGATATCCTGGCCACAATAATAGAAAACTGTTCAGGAAAAATAATCAAATATTTAGAATGAAAGTAACTATTTGTTAAAATCCAAATAAACAATCCAACTGAATAAAGAATATAATATATATTTCCTTTTTCTGATAAGTAAACATTATTATTAATATGCTTATAAATAAAAAACAAGACCCAAAAAATCACAATAACTGAGATTAATAATAGCATAACAGCTTTTGGATAACACAAGAAATTATGATAAAAATCAGACATTTAAAACCTCTAATTTTACACTATCATTAACATTCTCATTGGATAGTACTCTATCCATATATCCATCATAACTTAACCGATCAAAATTCTTTTTTAGTTTATCTATTAACCAAATACCTTTATAGGTATCATTACCGGTATCAAGTAAATTACTTTTGCTGGTACACAGGTATTCATCATGATTAAGTGTTTTATAATAATTAACTATAAGTGGCTGTTCAACAATTATAAAGCCAAATAACAGATGATGCTCATATAAAATATTAACTAATCTTTTTTGCGCAAGGTATAAAACAAAAGATTCATCTATATTGATACGACTTACAGTCAACCTGATAATTTCACACATTTTACTCTTATCAGGAATAGAATAAATCAAATCATTTTCAAAAGAGGATGCATTAGAATAATCCAAACAACCATTTAACAACCCAGATGAAACCATATCATTTATAGTGGTTTCTTTCGGCATTACCACCCAATTATCTGATTGAAAAAAAGGAGAAAAATAAAGCCACTGACATTGATCCCAGTATTGTATTTTTGCTGTAGACACGATTAAGTCAACACCAGATATAGGACTATCTATAGTTAACAGGAAATGGCATCCATTCGTCGACTCATCCAGCAGATATAACATTTCGTACCATTTTCTTTTTTTTATAAAAGTACATAAATTACACAGTACGATAGCATCGGGCAAAGATACAGGAATATGATGATAAACTGTTAAGTACTTACTCTCTATTTTCTCTATATCCATAACCAGCCTACTTTTGTAAATGCTTTCATCATAGGAAGCGAAAAAAGACTGCCGGGCCACCACTTCATCAGTCCTATACCTGCTTTTTATACAAAATATTTCGAAATCACACCAAAACTCAGCAAAATCATCATATAAATATAAAACTAGTTGCTCAATATAGTAACACTCGTCTAGCAAAAAGCCAGGAGGTGTGCCCAAAATATTCTTGTACTCTTCACTATTGATTTTAGAGGCAATGTTTAGATGTTCCATTTCAGGAAAATTGTTCCGAAGTTGGTTAAGCCGAACATTGAGAATGATCTTTAGCAAATGACGAGATTGATCTATTCCATGCTCTTTCAAAGTAAAAAATAAATCATTCTTTGTAATGATAAAGGATGGGTTCTCTCTATGACATTTATATAATAAATGTATACTCATTAATTTTATCCTAGCGTTACTAATCTTATTTTTTATAACTTTATCATCAATATGCAATTGACTCTAGAATGTAAGCGATTAATACTCCACATACTTCAATTGTGAAACAGGACGCCGCATCATGTCTGCCGACATGATGAATAGAGAATCAATTCAATGGCGTTCCTTTCCCCCGTTATCTGGACTCAGCATATACAATCTTGTCAACAATCAGGGATGACTCAGGCTCAATAACGGATTAAACCGTTCGTGATTGGTCGCAAGAACTGGCTGTTCAGTCATACAACCCGTGGAGCAGAAAGCAGCGCTGTTCTTGACAGTCTGACGGAAACAGCCAAAGCAAACGGGCTTGTTCCATTCGATTATCTGAGGCGCCCTGCATCCCCAATCACCCTGAAACCTATAGACATTTTCCTCATAACCGGCCACACTGACTCAATTGTCTGTTTATACATCCGTCACCCGTATCATGAAGAAAAGCCTTGAACACCTCCCTGAACTCAAACAGCACGAACTCCGGACGATGTCTGTCATTTTTCGCAATACCATGGATGAGTTCGTGAAACATAAACAAGGGAGCAAGCGGGAGTTCCGGATCTTAAAAATCATCCTGTTTGGCAGCCACGCCAAAGGTACGCAGGTCAATGACCCGGAAAATGGCTATGTGTCGGATTACGATATTCTGGTGGTTGTGAATCATGATGATGCCGTGGAAGAAGATATTATCTGGCAGCGGGCAAGAGAAGAGATTGACCGAAAAGTGACGTCTGCGCCCCTTGGCCTGATTGTGCATTCGCTCCATGATGTCAACGAGCGACTCCAGCAAGGTCATTATTTTTTTAAAGATATCCGCGAAGAAGGCATTGAGGTTTTCTCGGCAATACCGAAAGAACTCTCCCTGCCGGGAAAACTAACTGAAGAAGAAAAAAAGGCCATTGCGAGAAAGCACTATAAACAGTGGATTGAAAATGCGGCTGGGAGTTTAAAGGTATATCGATATACCTTTGCAGAATTTATGATAAAAGAAGCAGCATTTAATCTTCATCAGGCAACAGAACGTTTATACGCCTGTACCCTGCTCACCTGCACCAATTACCTGCCAAAATCCCACAATATTGAAAAACTTGGCAAGCTCTGCGCACAAATCGACCCGGAATTTAAAACCATTCTGCCACTGGACAGCAAGTTTCACCGCCGCAGCTTCCGCCGCCTGCAACGTGCTTATATCGAGGCCCGTTATTCAGAGCATTATCAAATTACCGAGGATGAATTAGATTATCTGGCTGACGAAGTTTTGAAGCTGAAAGGACTGGTGGAACGGGTGTGTTTGGCCCGGATTGGGGAGTGAATTTATGGGAGCTGTCGCCCGGATTTCCGGGCGGCTGTGTGGGTAGGGCGACCGTTCATCCCCAACAGAATTCATCACTACTGGCCCAATCCCGCCAGATCTCTGACAATCAAACTGGAGATCAAAGCAACATCTCTGGGTTCATCTTCTTCATCCCATGTGAATGCTGCGATTTCTAAAGTTACAGCTGTATCTTCAAGGAATCCATACGCTGTTGTTTAGTGATCTTTTCCAAATCTTGCTAACTTATTGTCATTCTGAAAAACGGTTACATCGTGTGATACATCAGGTTAAATTAACTTTCACTTCACCTAATGAGTATTTAGTCGTTTCTTTCTTCAAAGGAGTTGGTTTTACAGAATAATGATACTTGTGGCCTGCGCAACCAAGGCACGAAAAGTGTGGTTTAGTGATTCTAAATGCGCTTTGAGCAACACAGAGTGAGTGATTTTCAGGCACTACCCAAAGGGCTGAGACCATTTTTTACCCTGACCGCGTTAGCAAATGTTAAATATAGATTGCTATTATCTAAATGTGCCGCCTTGTCAGCCACATGAGCCCTGTACATTGAAGAGAATGGAAATTAAGACCAGAAAAACGATTTGGGATCTTTTTCGATTTCACGGATAAGTGCAGTCAGGTCAACACTTCTTTCAAGATAAGGATAGGGAATCCAGATATTATTATCGGCTTCATCCGGGACAGAAAGCACCCAATGGCTTGAGGCATCTTCCCACTGAATTCTGGCAACGGGAACAGCATAATCACAGTGACTGGAATCCAGTTTATAATGAGAAAAAATAAACTTTACACCATTTGTTACTGGTTCAAAGCCGGCTTTACCAATCCCGACCGGTAACCCTTTGTTGCGGTTTTCACACACAAGTGTTGCCCGGTGTTCAATTTGACGTTGCAATAAATTAACGACGACCGTCATTCTTTCATCATCCTCTGATTACCCGTTGTATACCATGATGATTTCAGCAATTTACACCTGATTTGGTTACACATATCAAAGATCACCAGATCCTGAACCACGCCAGAAAGAAAACCACAAAAAATGCATAATAGTCAATAAAATGAGTATAAACGATCTGATGAGTGAACTCGATAAGCAATCCTGATAATCTGTTTAAAAATACATACATGACACATCCTTCGTCACAAAAGTGTCATCAAATGCCCATAATATGCTTTTTTCTATTTATCTATGGAGTGAAATATGCTGCGTTTGCTATTCAATCTCTTGCTCAGCACTTTAATGATCATCACAGCTGTAACATCTCAGGCTACCGCAAAAGAAATTACTGTTTCGGGTTCAACGTCTGTCGCCCGAATCATGGATGTGCTTGCAGAGGATTATAACGCAACCCACCCTGACACTTATATCGCAGTTCAGGGCATCGGTTCAACGGCAGGCATTACCCTGATTAAAAAGGGTGTTGCTGATGTGGCAATGTCTTCACGCTATATGACTGAGATTGAGCTGGACAGCCAGCTGGACGTTCAGCTACTGGCTTATGACGGACTGGCCATTGTTGTCAATCTGGCGAATCCGGTCAAAAACCTGACCCGCGAACAGATTTACAAAATATATAAAGGCAAAATTACCAACTGGAAAGAAGTTGGTGGGAATGATCAAAAAATTGCTGTTGTTACCCGTGAGGCCGCTTCAGGTTCACGCTTCAGTTTTGAAAGTTTACTGGGCTTAACCCGGGTAGTGAATAACCGGCTGGTGTCTGATATCAGTCCGAACAACCTCGTCGTCAACAGTAACAGTATGGTAAAGTCACTGGTCACACACAATGCACAGGCAGTTGGTTTTATTTCCACCGGTTCGGTTGATCGTTCCGTTAAAGCCCTGACATTCGAGGGTATCAAAGCGACGCCCGACAATATTTCCAACGGAAAATACCAGTTATCCAGGCCTTTTCTTATCCTGCACTACCCTGGCAAGGTCAGCAAGGAAACCAACCAGTTCACTGAGTATCTGAAGTCTGATCATGTCAGAAATCTGGTGCTGGAATACGGGTATATTCCATCCATCAAAAAGATGTAGTGTGTCCGTTTTGCTTTGTAAAAAAATCCGCCATTCCGGCGGATTTTTCTTAAGAAGTGACAGCATTTTCCTGCTGTGGCAGATCCTGCTGCCGCAATTTATCGTTTTTCAGGGTCCGGTGCAGCAACTGACTGTATATCGGCTGCCCACCCAGCAACTGAGCAAAAATAACCGCGCCAAGCGCCGTAATAATCAAAGGTAAAATCAGGTAGTAATTATTCGTCATCTCAATGACCAAAATAATCCCGGTAATCGGTGCCCGGACCGTCGCTGCAAACAAAGCTCCCATCCCTGCAATCGCAAAAGTACCCGGATCAATCGATAACTCAGGAAATAAGCTGGCAGCAATAAGGCCAAATGCGTATCCAAACAGCGTTCCCAACCCAAGCATTGGCGCAAAAATCCCGCCCGGTGCGCCCGAGCCAAAACAAAGCATCGTAGTCAGAATCCGGCCAAGAAACAGCAACAGTAAAATTTCAGCTGAGTAGCCACCTTTGGTAATAATCGGAATCAGAAAAATACCGCCACTGGTTAACTCAGGTGCATAAAGCAGTGCCATCCCAAAACATCCGCCCAGCATGGAGCCAACGATTAAATAACGTTTGCGGTCATTCTTGTGGATTTTGACAAAAATATCCTGGAAAAAAGTCACCAGACGATTGAAAAACACCCCAAAAATACCAAATAACACCCCAAGTAATAAGAATAACCACAATGTTTTAACTTCAGGGGCATCATACTGAGGCATTGAAATCACGGCATCTTGTCCATTGATAAGCCTGAAGACGATATTAGAAGAGACAGAAGCGATAATCACAGCCTTAATCGAGATCAGAGAATAGCGAAACTGCGGGCGCATCTCTTCCACAACAAATAAAATTCCGGCCAGGGGAGCATTAAACGCGGCTGCCAGCCCACCTGCGGCACCCGATGCCAATAAGGTATGTCTTGTATCGTTGTTTTTAACTTTAAATATATCAGAAACCATCCGGCCAATTGCGCCGCCCATCTGTACAGTCGGACCTTCTCTGCCGAGTACCATTCCGGAACCAAGCGCTCCCAGACCACCGATAAACTTCACCGGCAAAACCCGCCACCACCGCACAGGACGCATGCCATCCATCGCACCTTCGATTTCAGGAATGCCTGACCCGGCTGCTTCCGGGGCAAACCGGTGCACCAGATAGTAGCCGACAAAAGCAAGAGCGGCACTGATCAAAAAAGCAGCCAGCCATAGAGGAAGAACATGGCTGATTTCACTAATCAGCCATTTGGTCCGGGTTTCGGAAACAAAATGAACCCCCAGCTCGAAATAGGTGCCAACAAAACCGGCAAAAATACCAACAAGAACAGACAGACAAAGCACAGAAACCGGCGTTTTATCCTTAGAGAGAAATTGATTAATTGCATCTTTTGGAACTTTGGCAAGCATAGAAGGTTTAAAATTCTCTCTTTTGGTCATAAAAACGGGCCTCACAGACAGGAAATACAGGAAAAAGTGACATCTCGACGAGCGTGATTATACGCATCCGTCAGACAAGCCAAAGATTCATTATTGAAATGTTGTATTTCACATTTAATGGGTAATGGTATTAACAACTTACTCTTATACCGAAAACCCGTCACTTGTTTTATTCTGATTCTGTACCATAATTAACGTGTAAGGTAAAACATCTCATAACGGAGGAAAAAATCGCCTTACACACAATCAGGTTACAGTGTGATACTGAAGATCGTTCCCGCAATCAGTTGGTGTCAGAAGACAATCCAAACGCAAGCTTACGAAATGAGTCGCGGGAAAAACTGGCGTGCTATGATAGCACGCCTTTTACATATCCGCGGACAGAAATTCATTGTGTCACTGCATTTTCAGTTCTTTCCGGTATATACTGCTGGCAATTTTCAGACATTCGGAGCCAGCGTCATGACTCAACGCATCCCTGCTAACATCATTACGGGATTTCTGGGCACAGGAAAAACAACTGCAATCCTTCATCTGCTCAACGACAAACCAGCTCATGAACGCTGGGCTGTTTTAGTCAATGAATTTGGTGAAATTGGTATCGATGGCGCACTGCTTTCCGGACAGGATGCAATCGTCAGAGAGGTCCCGGGTGGCTGCATGTGTTGCACGGCAGGAGTTCCTATGTCAGTAGGCCTGACAGCCTTATTACGTCAAAAGCCGGACCGGTTGCTGATAGAGCCCACCGGATTAGGCCATCCGGAAGAAGTCATTTCAGTGCTGCGCTCTGAACAGTATCAGCCTTACATTGATCTGAAAGCAACCATTGCATTAGTCGATCCACGCCGTTTCAGTGATCCCCGGTATACATCTCACCAAAATTTTAATGATCAACTTGACTGTGCTGATATTGTCATCGGCAATAAAGATGATCTGTGTGAAACAGCAGACCGTGACAATTTCAATCACTGGATAGCGCAACAAACCCCGCAAAAAATTCATGCTCAGCTGGTGAAAAACGGGCAAATTTCTCCGCAGCTGCTGGATCTCGACAGAACGTTACCTGACAAAGACAATCAGGATTTACATCATCACCATCATCATAACCACCACCTCATGGAACCCGGATTCTCACTCGCTCCCACTCAAAAATTTATCCGGAAAGAAAATCAGGGAGAGGGTTATTTCAGCTGTGGCTGGCTATTCGGTGCAGAATTTGTTTTCTCTTTTGATGTGTTATTTTCTATGCTCAGTGAACTGACTGCGGAACGGGTCAAAGCTGTCATCAATACCGATAAAGGGTGCTACGCATTTAATGTTCATCAACAAATGATTTCTGTGAATGAAATGAGTCTGGAAGGATTTGAATCACGAATCGAAGTGATTGATTCACAACTGATGCCATGGGATGAACTTGAACAAATTCTGTTAAAAATTGCACAAATCCCGGCCTGATATACCCAAACAACCTGAACATGTATCATTCAGTGCCAGCGCAAAGGTACAGTTCAGATCAGATGAGATTCCGGAGAAGGCATAGCTTTTCTCCGGAACACATACGAAAGCAACAGCCTCAGCGTTTATTCTTTAGGTAACGTTTTCTTCTTTCTTCTTTTCTTTGTGCTTTTTCCTCTGCTTTCCGCAGTGCTTCCCGCTCTGCATCAATCAGTTCCTGATCAATCATTTCAGGCCGTTCCAGCGTCATATGACCTATGGTTCCGGAGCGCAGTTCATGCAACAGAATTTCTGAAGCTTTATGCAGGTCAATCCGCCCACCGGCCCGCAATGCGCCTCGTTTTCTTCCTATCGCTTCAAGCCACTCAATATCACTTTGCGGTGTTTCCTCAATCAGATAACGGCTGGTTAATAATTCAGGATAAGCGGCGGCAAGATACTCGACCGTATAAAATGCAACGTCTTCGTACTCCATCGCCGTATCTTTAATCGCACCGGTTGCTGCCAGACGAAAACCAGAGTGCGGGTTAGACACCTTTGGCCACAGAATTCCCGGCGTATCGGACAAGACGATGCCATTTTGCAGATTAATCCGCTGCTGGCGTCGTGTCACCGCCGGCTGGTTTCCGGTCTGTGCGATTGTCCGGCCTGCCAGGGTATTAATAATTGTTGATTTACCGACATTGGGAATACCCATAATCATGGTGCGAATATTCTTGCCAACTTCTTCACGGTGAGGAGCCAGCTTACGGCATAATTCCATGATTTTGTGGACTTCCTGCGGGTGTTGGGTTGTAATCGCTAATGCTTTCACCCCCCTTTCCTTTTCAAAATGATTAATCCACAACTCAGTGACTTCAGGATCAGCCAGATCGCGTTTGTTCAAAACCTTCACACAAGGTTTGTCTCCTCTCAGGTCTGCAATCATCGGATTCTCACTGCTGAAAGGAATGCGGGCGTCCAGCACTTCAATAATGACATCAATTTGCGGAATCACTTCTTCTATTTCTTTCCGCGCTTTATGCATATGGCCTGGAAACCATTGAATTGTATTGTTAACCATTTGAATTATAACCCTGAATCGATCGTATTTTATCTCAGCTACCAGAAGTCATCAGACAGACTGATTACAAATACTATAGCGCCATGAAAGGCAAACAGAAAAATCAGGAGCGGGAGTTTATCATTATCCCTGTATAACCTGAAGTGGCTTGATTTATCAGCCGGACAGAAAGAGAGATCTCAGAAAGAAAATGTTGTTCAGATGATCCGTTTATTTTCCGGATTGATATAAAAATTCAGTCTCCGGGACATAAAAAAGCCGCCAGTTAAGGCGGCATCATCTTGTCAACATAAATGAAAAAGTCATTATGCTTCTGTTTTTTCTTCAGATTTAACCGGCAAAACCTGTTTTACATAGTCTCCCGGCGCATCCCCAATCACGGGATAGCCTTCGCCACCCACAGGGAATGGCTCTACCTGCTCGTCTTCACTAAAACCAATCAGCCATTCATTCCAGTGAGTCCACCATGAGCCATCATGACGTGTCGCATGTTCCAGCCAGTCCCCGGGTTCATCTTCCAGCTTATCACTGACCCAGTAGCCATATTTTTTCTTCGCCGGATGGTTAATAATACCGGCAATATGACCAGATTCACCAAGAACAAAGACTTTTTCACCGCCCAGATTCATTGCACCGCGGTACGTCCCTTCCCATAATGCAATATGGTCTTCCCGGGCAGAAATAAAGTAACTGGGCACTTTAATTTTGCTCAGATCAATCCAGACACCGCCAACCTTAACCCCTTTATCTTCGATCAGTTTATTTTCTAAATAAAGTTCACGAAGCAAGAAATTATGGCAGGCTGCAGACACATTGGTACTGTCGCTGTTCCAGTAAAGTAAGTCGAAATCGACCGGACTTGCCCCTTTCAGATAATTATCAACATAATAATTCCAGTAGAGGCTGTTTTCCCTGAGCATACTGAATGTCACGCTGAGGGAGCGGCCATCCATATATCCTCTGGCTGAATTTTGCATCTCAATCGCACTGATCACCGGATCATTGATGTAAACACCCACTTCACCCGGCATAGCAAAATCAAGTAACGTCGTGAAGAATGACGCTGATTTAATCCGCTTTTTCATGCGCTTCGCAGCAAAATAAGCCATGGTCGTTGCCAGTAAGGTGCCCCCGATACAATAGCCTACCGCATTAATTTGCTCTTGTTTCGTGATATCCCCAACCGCAGTCACAGCCTTGGCAACACCGTCAAGGACATACTCTTCATAACCTGATTCAGCTTGTTCAGGCCCGGGATTTCTCCAGGACATCATAAACACACTATGTCCCTGTTCCAGTAACCAACGGACCATGGAGTTCTTTTCCCGAAGGTCAAGAATATAGTATTTGTTGATAAACGGCGGAACAATTAACAGAGGTGTACTATGCACCTGTTCAGTCATCGGCGTATATTGAATCAGCTCAAATAAGTCGTTTTTGAAAACAACTTTACCCGGCGTAGTTGCAACATTATGTCCGACACGAAATGCATTGTTATTTGTCATGCGAACTTTCAAAATATCCGCACTAGACGCAACATCTTCCTTAAGCGCTTCCATCCCATCGATCAGGTTTTGACCGTTACTGTCCAACGTTAATTTCAGTAATTCAGGGTTTGTGGCGATAAAATTACTGGGTGAAAGTGCATTAATGGTCTGACGGGAGAAAAAGCGAATCCGCTCTTTCACTTTTTCATCGACACCGTCGATAGAATCAATTGTGTCGAGATATGTTTTACCGAATAACAAATAGGATTGCATGATAAAGTTATAGAGTGCTTCATCCTTCCATGCATCATCCGAAAAACGCTTATCACCGTGCTCAGCTTCTACCAGCTGCTCTTTTTGTCCGGCTAAAACGACATTTTGCCAGATTTCTAGTTGTTTTTGCCACCATTCCATCTGCAGATTTAACAGTGCAGCTGGCTTGTTAGCAGCCCTCTCAAATAGTTTTGCAGTGTCTTCAAAGTTCACTTCCTGCATCGCTTTATTTAAGGGCGAATTAAAGACTTCCCGCTGATTTTCCAGATCTTCCCACCATTTTTGGTTCGTTTCCTGAATCTTTACGAGATAGTCCGAAAAGAAGTGTTGAAACATAAACCTACTCCTTAGTTAAAAAAAAGAGCCGCCTCCCCCCAAGGCGGCCAAAATACACGGAGTTATGCAGGAGTGACTGTTGAAAGGTTATCTGTTGTCAATTTTTCAACATCATCTTTAAACTCTTTTGCGATCGCTTGCAGACGGTTACTGTCATCGATCATTTGCTGAGACAACTTAGATAATGTTGTTAACTGCTGTGTACTGTAAGCTGCCATTGTCGCAGCATCTTTCACGTCGCTTGCGGCTTTCATCTGGCTCAGGCCAATATCACTGTAAGCACGCATTGAACCAAGTTGAAGCTCGGTTAATACTTCAACATTTTTTGTTAGAATTTTGTTAAATTTAAAAAATGGTTCTAAAGTTTTTTCTGTTTGATCTGTAAATGATTTAAAAAAGTCCGTATACATAAATGTATCTCCTAAAAATTGTAAACTTTTATTCCTTTCAACTAGCCAACGGCCTTCACTATGACTGCGGCTCCCATTCCACCGCCGATACATAGTGATGCCACTCCATACTGATCACCTCTCTTTCTCAATTCATGAACCAGAGAGACCAATATTCTGTTACCTGATGCCCCAAGAGGATGGCCCAGTGCAATCGCACCGCCATTCAGATTTGCTTTGCTCAGAATCTCTTCTTCAGAAACAGAGAATTCTTTTGACAAACCTTTCACAACCCCCAAAGCCTGGGCCGCAAAAGCTTCATTTAATTCAAGCACATCCATGTCTTTTAATGACATATCAGCTTGTTTGAGCGCTTTTGTGACAGCTGGAACCGGTCCCAGTCCCATGACTTTTGGATCCACCCCGCCTTGTGCACAACTGACAATTTCAGCAATTGGCACCAGATTAAATTTCTTCACTGCACTTTCAGAAGCAAGAATCACTGCACTTGCCCCATCATTAATACCTGATGCATTTCCGGCAGTTACCGTACCTTCTTTATCAAAAGCAGGTCTTAGTTTTGCCAAAGCTTCCATCGACGTATTTGCTTTAGGGTACTCGTCCGTATCAAACTGGCGGGTTTCCCGTTTCACTTTGATCTCAACCGGAACAATTTCATCAACAAATCTTCCGCTTTCTATCGCAGCAACTGCTTTTTTCTGGCTGGACAGTGCGAATTCATCTTGTTCCTGACGGGAAATTGAATATTCTTTCGCAATATTTTCAGCGGTGACCCCCATATGGTAGTGATTGAATATGTCTGTAAGACCATCGTTAATCAGCAAGTCAACACAATTCATATTCCCCATTTTGTGTCCGTCACGGACCCCAGCCGGAATGGCATAAGGGATTTGAGACATCACCTCAGCACCAGCGGCAACCACAACCTGAGCATCACCAACTTTGATATGATTCACACCATCCATCACGGATCGCATGCCGCTGCCACAGACCATGTTGATAGCATAAGCCGGGACTGTATGTGGAATCCCTGCATACAATGAGGCCTGACGGGCAACGCCCATCCCCTGGCCTGCACTCACAACATTGCCAAGAATGACTTCATCAACAGTTTCGGGATCTAATTTGGCCGCTTCAAGTGCCCCTTTGATCACAGTTGATGCGAGCTCTCCGACACCAACACCTTTCAGACTGCCGCCAAAAGAACCCAGTGCGGAGCGTTTTGCCGCAACGATATATACTTTTTCCATCAGAAAATGCCTCTCTCCATTTAGCTCATGTACAAGCCGCCGTTAACGGACAGAGTCGCACCTGTAATGTACGCCGCATCTTCACTCGCCAGGAAGCTGATTGCTTTCGCAATTTCTTCTGGTTTGGCAAGACGTTTCATCGGAACCTGAGCAACAATGGATTCAAGGACCTCTGGTTTCATCTTTTCAACCATTGGTGTGCCTGTATATCCTGGAGCAATAACATTGACCGTCACACCATCTCTTGCGCCTTCGGCTGCAAGCGCTTTTGAAAAACCAATCATGCCTGCTTTAGCCGCTGAATAGTTCGCCTGACCAAACTGTCCTTTTAAGCCATTGACTGAAGAAATATTAATGACCCGGCCAAATTTACGCTCACACATCGCCGCAAATAATGGACGAGTCACGTTGTAGACACTATTCAAATTTGTATTGATGACATCCAGCCAGTTCTCTGCCGGCATTTTTTTAAACAAACCATCACGGGTAATTCCAGCATTATTCACAACGACATCAATATGGCCTTCTTCTTCAAGCAGTGCGCCCAGTTTTTCAAAGCATTCCGTGGTGTTTGTTACATCTATTTCAAATAAACGAACTTGTTTATCTGTGAATTCATTTTCATTGAATATTTTTAAAGCGATCTCATAGCACCCCGTGTAATAAGCCGCAATAACGCGAAAACCGTCTTTTACAAGCTGACTGGTAATTGCTGAGCCAATACCACCTTCTGATCCGGTAATTAAAGCGATTTTGTCCATTCAAGACTCCATTTCATTTTACAAATTCAATAGTTTTTATAATGAAAGGTGTCAAATACATTTGATCACCAACCGACAAAATAATTAGTTTTTTTAAAAGCGCTTGAAATAAAAAGATTATTGCCGTCAACATTTAAGCTAATTCAAGATCGGGACTTTTCAAATTAATCACGGACATTATTTTTCAAACATGATCAAAATCTCAAAATCAGACAATATAAATAGATGAAATTAACAACTAAAATTTAACCCATTGTTTTATATATGGTTTTTTCATATCAACAAAAAGGGCAAATATCGACAAACACTATAAAATCAATGAGTTAAAAAGGAACCGGTTTCACATTCATAAAAAAATCACAAAAAAAAGAATCATCTAATGATAATTTTAATCATTAAATGATTCTGTCTGTTATATATTTCTTATTGTGGAAAAATGTTGATTATTGGTAAAAAATTTCTCCACTATTGACATCTAGATATATTTTATCTGCCACTTTCAATCCACCACAATAAATAAAATACACATTTCTGTTCTTATATTTTACTGAACGAACCCACCCTTTTAATTCATCAAAATCTTCAGGGGAACATATCTTTTCATCAATTAATTTGCCTGTGACTTGCAGAAATTTTTCTTTATACAATTTCAGATCATCAGATTTATTAATATAGGCTGTTAATATTTCTTCTTTTTCTTCTTTTGTTATCACAGGCTTGGTTTCACTCAATCCCTGCATCGAGACCCACTCAGCGACTTCCGGCCCGCCTTCTTTATAGACAAAATACCTTGAAATCCGGCCCCATCCGTCTTTTTGTTCCAGCACAATAATCTGATTACCTTTATATAAATACCGGACCGGATAAGCTGACTCACTGCGTTCATTACGCACGGGTAATTTGTGCTCATTCACAAAAAATTTAGTATTTACAGGCTTTTCCGGTTCCGGCTCAGCATTCATTTCTTCTGTTGGTGCAGGTTCCTCTATCGACATTGCATCAGCTGGTTTCTCCGGTGTCTTCATGAAAAACAGATAATAACCAGCCGCCGCACCACCTATCCCCAAAAGTAAAATCAAAATCATTAGTGCTTTTTTCATATTATTCTCAATTCCTGAATACTTTTAACTTTTATCGGCAGCCAGACAGATGACTTAACCACAGCAACTTAAACCAGTGGCTTCAGCATACAGTCATCAAGGAGTCACGGCATATTTTGTTAGTATACCGGAGTCTCCGGAAGATGCATGTTCAACGCAGAATGACTCTGTTTCCCCTCTTTTTCTGTAAAGAAGGCATGCTTTGCTCACAAAATAACCTCCTCTGAACATGTATCCTGAAGTCACCCGGGTTGAGTGATAAATATCTAAACTCATTACAATTTCTGTTCTGGCGAAACCCGGAATATGCACTCTATACTGAAATATACACAAGTGACCTCAGGATACAGCATGAAGTCAGCTTAGATAACAAGCACACATATACTTCAGGGAGATAAACAGATGCAAAAGACATTAACCGTCATTCTTGCCGGCGGTGTTGGTTCCAGGCTTTCCCCCCTCACTGATGATCGTGCTAAACCAGCGGTTCCATTTGGTGGTAAATACCGGATCATCGACTTTACACTGACCAATTGTTTACACTCAGGGTTAAGACAAATTCTTGTTCTGACACAGTACAAATCTCACTCTTTGCAAAAACATTTACGGGATGGCTGGTCAGTGTTTAACCCTGAACTGGGAGACTATATCACCGCAGTTCCGCCTCAAATGCGTAAAGGCGGCAAGTGGTATGAAGGGACTGCGGATGCGATTTTTCATAACATGTGGCTTTTAACGAGGAGTGACGCAGAGTATGTGGTTGTGCTTTCCGGAGATCATATCTACCGGATGGATTACGCCCCCATGCTTGAGCAGCATATTGCTAAAGAAGCCGCACTAACCATCGCCTGTATGAGCGTCCCACGGGAAGAAGCCATGCCATTTGGCGTCATTAAAACAGAAGCGAACGGGCAAATTTCAGAATTTATAGAAAAACCGGCAGATCCGCCTTCGATGCCTTCAGATCCAACCCGCAGCCTGGTGTCTATGGGGATTTATATTTTTAACATGGAAACACTGAAAAGTGCTTTAACAGAAGATTCCCAGAAAAATAGTTCCAGCCATGATTTCGGAAATGACATTATTCCGGAGTTAATCCAGAGCAACCGGGTTTATGCCTATCACTTCTGTGGTGACAAAGGACGGGTTGCCAAAGATTTATACTGGCGGGATGTTGGCACCATTGACTCTTACTATGACGCCAACATGGATTTACTCGAACCAATGCCCCCGATGAATCTTTACCAAAAAGACTGGGCTATCCGGACTTATGAACCACAGTTTCCACCAGCCCGTACTGTTTCTTCGGCAACCGGGAATGAAGGGATCTTTATTAATTCTATTATCGCAAACGGAGTGATTAATTCCGGCGGCTCAGTCCAACACTCGATCATTTCATCAGACGTAAAAATTCACGATGGTGCAACCATTGTTGACAGTATTATTTTTGATGATGTCGATGTCGGCGAAGGATGCCAGTTGCGCAAGTGTATTATCGACAAACATGTGACTATTCCGCCATATACCAAGATTGGCGTCAATCTGGCCGAAGACAGTAAAACCTTCAGAATTTCAGAAAAAGGCATTGTTGTTGTGCCTGAAGGCTATCAGTTTTAAGCATGAAACGCTGAAAAACTGTATTTTTTACCCAAACCTCTGCCAGAGACGGGTTTGGGTAAAAAAGTGATCAGAATGTCAAAAACCTCAGCATATTCCCGGAAAACTCATCTGATACAAACGCCAGTCTGATAACGAGCAGACCCGATTCGCACTTCTCATGAAAAATTATTGATTCATTTATCTAAATCCTATTATATATATTTTTATATATATCCAGATAATTTAAGATGTTGGTTAGCTGGATAAAGCAGTTCACTCACATGAGATTTCATTCATGCAAACAATTCAAAGAACCCTTGAAGCAAACAAAAATATCGCACTTGTTGCTCATGACCATTGCAAAGCAAGTCTTCTGTCATGGGTAAAAGAAAACCGGGAACAATTATCCAACCATAAATTATATGCAACCGGAACTACCGGGCATTTACTCGCCAAAGAAACCGGACTTGAAATTGAACCAATGATTAGCGGTCCGATGGGCGGTGACCAGCAAATTGGTGCGATGATCTCTGAATGCGAAATTGATGTGTTAGTCTTCTTCTGGGATCCGCTCAATGCTGTTCCGCATGATCCGGATGTCAAAGCTCTGCTCAGAATTGCAACCGTGTGGAATATTCCTGTGGCAATTAACCGCGCCAGCGCCAACTTTATTTTCTCATCCGGGCAAATATCTCAAAAGTCAGACATAGATATTCCTGACTATGATGCTTACCTCCGGGAAAGAATCTGATCCCTGATTATTTTTCAATGACCACAGCGTATGGACCTTCTGCCAGTTCCCGGATAAACCCTGAACCACTGGAATTGTAAGTAATCCATACTTTTTCTTTTGCTCTGGTCATTGCCACATAGAAAAGACGGCGCTCTTCAGCATCAGGAAATGAGTCATCTGACGCACTCAATGCCGAATCCAGATGGCTCATTTTTACTCTGGCCGGAAACTGCCCTTCATCAACACCAATAATGATCACATAATCGGCTTCTTTCCCTTTGCTGGCATGACAGGTCATAAACTCAATATCGAGCCGGGAATAGCTTTTTTGCCAGTCCTTCAACAACTCAGGCTGGTGGTAATGATTTCTGCCAAGCATCAGGACGGATTTATTTTCTGTGGCGGCCCTGTTTAGTGATTCCAGAGTCGCTTCGATCCTGTGAGCAGGCATGATAAAGACGGCATCATCATCACTTTGTTTCTGGCTATTCAGCGATTTTCCGATCTGATTCGGATTCATCTGCACGAACTGATTTGCAACCTCACCAATCTTTTGATTAAAGCGATAGGTGGTATCGAGATATATGATCGAAGAGTTTGCGAAACGTTGCCGGAAGCCCGTCGTTAAATCTACATCAGAACCGGTAAACTGGTAAATGGACTGCCAGTCATCCCCGACGGCATACAGATTGCCCTGATCCTTTTGCTGCGCACACAGCGCCTCAAGCAATGCCAGTCTCGGTGGTGAAATATCCTGATATTCGTCCACCATCATAAACCGCCATGGTGACTTAAAGCGCTTTTTCTGCACATGCTCAGTCGCCCGGGTAATCATCAGATTGAAATCAATTTGCCCCGACTCTTTCAGCATTTGAGTCCACGCCTGATAACATGGCCAGCAAAGCGACAATTCACTGTTTAAGCGGGAATAATCATCCAGCGAAATAATTTTCTGCTGAATATTTCTCTTGCTCAAACCGGATAAAGCCAGTTGATCAACCTGCCGGATGAGCCAGGCAATCAGCTGAGGACTTTCAGCATGGCTTCCCAGATCATCATCCCCTTTAATATATGCGACCGGCCATTGATTCAGATGCTTTTGCCAACGTTTATAATGCGTTGGCGTCATCCAGTGTTTTTTCAGCCATTCCGCCATCCAGGCTGCTTTCTGTTCATCTTCTGCGGCAACCGGTGATAGCTGAACGTCCTGACCTTCAGCTTCCCTGATAATGTAAAGACCCAGCTGATGAAATGTATTGATGGTCACCGCCTGTGCTTCATGGCCGAGCCGCGAGCGGAGTCTGGCCCGCATTTCTTCAGCAGCATCCCGTCCAAAGGAAAGCATAAGAATCTGAGCTGCCTCTGCCAGCTGACTCTTCAATAAATAGGCAACCCGGGCAGAAAGCACGCTGGTTTTTCCAGAACCCGCACCGGCCAGAACCAGATTGTAGTTGTCGTTTAATAACACAGCAGATTGCTGGGATTCATTGAGAGGGGATGATTCCAGACACGAAAATAATTCTGCCCAATGTATTCGCTCAGACTCAATCCAATGTTCATTCCGCTCCTCCAGATAATTTTCACCATCTTTAAACCAGTTAATAATCATCTCCGGAATTGCAGGCATTTGTTCGACAAGCTCTTCAAAAGTAACCTCCAGAGACTGAAGGTCACGGGCAACCCGCTGCTGCCACTGATTCAGCATGTTGTGAGACACAAAACAGGGTGATGAAATCAGTTTTAATAATTCATAATCCCACTCAGGAATCACAGCAGAAAACCGGTCAGATTGCTGCTGATACCACTCAGAATAGGCTGCCAGTGCTTTTTCAGCAAAAGGACGACAATCTTGCCAGGGCAATCCCTGAACAAGCCAACTGTAGCGAACCCCCTCTTTCTCATGGGAAAAAAACTGAATCTGTCCCCAGATAATTCCTCTGTTTATCTGAACAGAGCCATCCCATACCATAAAAGGGATTGTTTCTTCGACATCAGACGAGCGTATCACCAGGGAGGCATCTTTGACCTCGACCTGACAAAATTCATCATGAATAAAATATCGTGCAGCCCTGCCAGCCTGTAGCAGCATCATATAAAAACTATCCTGTTCTCTGTAAAGGCTTTTCGCAGGGTCTGTTGACCCTGGATATATACCTGAATCACCCCAGAGCATGTTTATCTTAAAGTGACCCCTGAATTTTACGGTAGCTTAGGTATATACCATACAAGCTGTAAACATAGAATTCAGGATTTCTTGATCTTTCACGCATAACCTGTCGTCATCGTCATTAATTGGGTTCATTCTTTGATATCTATTCATTCCGTAGTATCCTCACTCAAGGTCGCAGTTTTGTCCGGTATCAAAAAATAAAGTGAAATTATTCAAACAATTCCCGGAGCACCGGGTGAAAAAAACGCTTCGTCATGCTGTTTTGATTCTGATTGCATTTTTAGGCGCGATTATTCCGGCATGGTCATATGGACAGATAACCTGGATCAACCCATTCATTCTTGGCATCATTGCTGCCGCCTTAACAGAGCAGAACGACAATTTACCCGGACGAGTGAAAGCCATTGGTTTGACGCTGCTGTGTTTCCTGATTGCAACACTGTCTGTTGAACTTTTATTTGACTATCCGTGGTTATTCGCCTGCGGAATCGCTATATCAACGTTTGGCTTCATTATGTTAGGCGCGATCAGCTCAAGATATGCAACAATTGCATTTGGCTCACTGCTCATCGCTGTTTATACCATGATCGGCACTTCTGCCGCACAAAGTACCAGCTTCTGGTTGCAACCTGCATTACTGCTCACCGGTGCCTGCTGGTATTATCTGCTTTCTCTTATCTGGCTGATTCTGTTTCCCAGCCAGTCAATCCAGCAAAGCCTGAGTGATGTATTTCTGAATCTGGCAGACTATTTTGACCTGAAAAGTGAGATGTTCCATCCGGTATCCGGACTACAAATTCAGCCTTACCGGATTCGTGAAGCAAATTTAAACACGGCGATTGTTCTGACCCTGAATCAGTGTAAAGCGACGCTGCTTGCCCACTGCCGGAAAGGTCATTTGCAGACAACCAGTGATCATTTTCTGAATATTTATTTTCTGGCTCAGGATATTCATGAACGGATCAGCTCAACGCACTCCCGTTATCATGACCTGACTGATCATTTCAGTCGTTCTGATATTCTGTTTCGTTTCAAATATTTGCTTGCGGAGCAGGCAAAAGCTTGCCGCGATATCGCCCGGGTCATCACGGCAAATGAAAACTATCAACACCAGAAGTCCTCCGCACTGGCACTGGACGAACTGCAATCATCTATCCAGTATCTCAACCATCAGGCAAAGACCATCCCGGATACTTTAATCACTCAAATTAATTACCTATTTAATAATCTGACCACGATTGAAAAACAGCTGTGCAACATTGACAGCCCGGATGCTCACCAGTTTATGGAAGGAGAATTATCTGATACGGATCCACGTACCCTGAGAAATATGTGGCAAAGAGTCCGGACCAGCCTGAACCCTGAGTCACTCCTGTTTCGTCATGCTGTCAGAATGTCACTGGCCTTAACCACCGGATATATGATTCTGCACAGCTTTCATCTGGCGCTTGGATACTGGATATTACTGACAACCTTATTTGTTTGTCAGCCAAACTTTTCTGCAACAAGGAAAAGAATCAAATTACGGGTGATTGGTACAATTTCGGGACTCATTGCCGGCGGCGTTCTGATGCCTCTTTTCTCTTCTTATGAAACCCAGCTGGCATTTATTGTTTTTTCAGGCGTGATGTTTTTCATTTTCCGGTTGAATAAATATGGCTATGCCACCGGATTTATCACAATGTTAGTGCTGTTCTGCTTTAATCAGAGTGGCACAGGCATGGAAATTATTCTGCCCCGTTTGACCGATACACTGATTGGCTGTGGTCTGGCTGTGATTGCCGTGACTTATATTCTTCCCGACTGGCAGGCAAACAGATTACCTCAGGTGATGGCGGAAGCAATGCAGACCAATAAAAATTATCTCGACCAAATCATCGCCCAATACCGGATCGGAAAACAGGATACACTTCGCTACCGGATCGCCCGACGGAATGCACACGATCAGGATGCCGCCTTAACAACCGCAATCAATAATATGCTGGCAGAGCCTGATAAGTACAAAAAGGCAGAGGAAGAAAGTTTCCGTTTTCTCACGCTCAACCATGCGCTGCTAAGTTATATATCGGCTTTAGGTGCACACAGAACCCGGCTGGACAATCACGTCACACACAGGCTGATTGTGGATGCTCACAGAACGATTCATCAACATCTGGACGTTTTATCAGAAAAATTACTTGGTCATCACCGGTCAGCTGAGATTTCCATTCCTGAAGAAACAGAATTAAAAGCAAGGCTTGAAGCATGGAGAGAGGAAGATGGAAGCTCCGTCAAACTCGTACTGCAGCAGCTTGACCTGATACACAGAATCCTGCCTGAATTACATATTTTAACCGATAAATTACTGGCACCATCCGGGTAAGGCCTGGAGCGTGTTGATTGAGCAATTGTTCAGGCACTACAGATCAGGCAGTGAAAGTTCAACAGCCTCCAGACAAACCCCACAAAAAGATGCGTCTTGATACCACTCAGGGATAACTCATAATTTTGTCATTTACCTGACATTTTATGGACAATACCACCGGTTGATCTTTCTAAGATTTAACCATCGTTATCGTTGGTTGATGGAAAAAGTTATGCACGCAGCTACTTATCAAAATAAGCATATGTTTCTTGTTCACCGGACAAAGTCACTTTCCCAGAATCAATTTGAGTCAGTCAAAGCACAGCTGAAACTGATGACAACGTCTCAGCTGAAATCATTGCAGTCAGAGATTAATGAGTCGCTTCAACCTGTCTCTCAGCCGGTGCTGACCCGTGAAGAGCTGGAAATGCTTCATAGCCTGTTTCGGTAATCTGTCCCGGCTATCTGTCCAGTGAAATACCGGGAAAAACTGCTATACTCAGATAGTAGTCGTATTGTGGGTGATATTATATTATGCCGGTTTCAGCTGTTCAGTCAGGTTATCAAATACTTCAGCAATCATCCCGGATCGCTGATAACAGCAGTCGTGAAATTAATCAGGCTCAGTTAAAAGATTATCCGAACGTTGATCAGAACAAACCTGAGCTCCCTTCTATTGAAGCTTTTCCGGATACAAACAATCTGAATACAAAAAACCAGCCGGATATCAACAAGCCATCAGCGCTGTATTCGTCGCCCCCCCGGATAAAATCAATGCAATCTACCAACTCAATCAGGCGAATCAATACGCAAAAATCGGGACAAACATGATTCAGCGGGATCAAGATATGATCGGCACCCTGTTGGATGTCCGGGTTTAATTCATCCGTTCTTCGCTGCCTGGCCCGCACTCCGCTTATTTCAATGACACATATTCCAATAATTTCAATCCGTGAAAGGGATATGTGTGTGAAAACTTGAATATTCGTGTTAATCGTTTAAATTGAAGTTGTTTCTGTCAATTCAGGCATAGATTCAATTTTTATGGTCGCTTTTTCAGCAAATTATATTTCAGGCACACCATTTGCTTGTATTTTTGCTATCAAAACAGAACAATCAAGGCCTGTCTCATATTTCAGTCACACAGGATTCATTGAAAGGTAAATTCATGACAAACCGTTTCTCCAGAACAATTTCTGCCACCCTGTTACTCATGGCATCGTCATGGGCGTCAGCCGCAGACTTTAACTATAACTATTTTGAATTCAGAACCGGTAGCAGTCCCCAATCCTTCGGCAGTGAATTCAGCATGAATATTACGGACAACTTCCATATTCTGGCTTCAGCAGACAGCCAGATAGATCATGACTGGAATCTCGCAGGGGGGATTGGTTTTAACGGGCCGGTTGCCCCGACAACCGATATGTTTGGTCACCTGCTTTTACATGAGATTAAGTACCCCAAAGACGATGGCGGAGATTCAGAGACATTAATTGAATTAAGCATTGGGATACGCACATGGATCGACGATAAAGTCGAAGGGTACGGAAAAATCGGCAGAATGGATCGTCATTCGGTAGTCGGTGCAGGTGTGAGGTTCCACTCCACCGGACAACTTTCTATGAATATGGAAACCTCAAACAATGGTGTATGGGGGCCACAAATTATCCTTGGCGTCAGGTATCAATACTGATTTACCGGGAGAACGGATGCCTTGGGCAAAGAGGGTGTATTCACTGTTCCGGGTTATATAAAAGCACAGCCTTCAGAGCAATGCTTCCACGACACCGCTTCCACGGCAATGCTTTCATACACCCACAAACCAGAGATAAGCTACCTTTAACGCTGAACCGGATGGGTTTCCCTGTATTTGAGGTTTTCTTTAAAATGAACCAGTGCAGAGTAAAGATTCTCTTCCCGGATGGGTTTCACCAATACATATTGTGCACCAACATCCAGAAAAGCTTGTTGTGTTTCCGCTGAATCATCCGCAGTACAGGCATAAACAGGCACATTCATATTGAGCTGATTCCTGATTCGGCGGGTCACTTCAATACCATCCATTTTAGGCAGCTGATTATCCATCAAAATCAGGTCAAAGTGTCGACGCTTCACCGTATCCAGCGCTTTCTGACCATCTTCAACCCATGTCACATTCAACCCAAATTTGTCACAAAAAGCTTTCGCAATATACGCATTTGTATGGTTATCCTCAACCAGCAGGACATCCAGGGTTTTATCAAAAAGAAGTCGTGAGTTACCAGCCAGTAAGTCTTCATCGTTATTTCGTTCTGAATGATGTTCAACTTCAATCGGAATCGTAAATTCGAAACAGCTACCTTCCTCCAGCTTAGAACTCACAGTGATTGTACCCTGCATCAGTTCAACCAGATTTTTGACAATCGCCAGGCCTAAACCACTCCCGCCGTATTCCCGGATTGACGTCGTTTCACTTTGGATAAAAGGCTCAAAAATCAGGCTGATATCTTCTTTTTTAATACCAACACCCGTATCCTGAACACAAACATGAAAGTGCTCTTTATCCTCACTTGCTGTACTGAACAAGTTCAGTGAAATACTGATTCTTCCGTGATGGGTAAATTTCACCGCATTGTTCAGTAAATTAAAGATGATTTGATTGAGCCGGACCTGATCACTGCATACAACAAGATTGTGATGAATATTTGTTGCAATATGGAATTCAACAGATTTCTCTTCACAAAGTGGCCGGTAAATCCGGTCAACGACATGAATGGTGTCCATCAGATAAAACCGCGCGTTACTGATTTTAAACTTATTCTGTTCAATTTTTGAGAAATCAAGAATATCATTAAGAACCGCTAATAAATGTTCACTACATAAGCACAGCACGCCCACCTGCTCACTTTGCTTGACATCAGTCACATTATCTTTCAGTAACTGCGCAACACCTAAAATCCCATTCAGCGGTGTTCTGACTTCATGACTCATTCTTGCCAGAAAGTCAGCTCTTGCATTTGCAGCACGCTCTGCTTCACTCCGGGCCTGATGACTTTCTTTCTCTGCTTCGGCAATACTTGTCACATCCTGGCCCTGAGTGAGTACAGACTCAACCCGGCCATCATGAATAATCGGAGAGATGGTCCAGCGAAAAATCCTGTTCTCAATTTCTGTAGTGATTTCATCTAACTGATGTTTTTCCGTATAAAGGATTTTTTCAACTTCCGGCAGCAATAACTCTTTCAGCGATTTAAACCGGGTCGAGTGCCGGGCTTCAGAAAAATGAGAAAAAGCGGCAGGATTCATACGAATGAGATGGCCGTTCATCCCCCATAAAATGGTTGGAGAAACCGAATAATTGAATAAGTTTTCAAACTGCTTTTCCTGTTCAGAAAACCGCTTAAATGTGTGCTCTAAAGCCCGGCCAAACAGATCAAACTCTTCAATCTTCGAACCATGAAAAGTATGCTTCACACCTTTATCCACAATACTGTGAATAAACTGGACAAGCTTATCAATTTCAAAACGAATACTTTTATTAAGCCAGCGCCACAGCACGAATGACAGCATCACCATCGCAACAACAATAAAAATAATGCTGAAATAAAAGTTTCTCTTTAGCTCGACAATATTTTGATTATCATTGACTGCATACACAACCAGCTGAGTCGGCACATGATTGACCAACAGTGTTGTCTGGCTCACGGTATATAAATCTTTCAGGCCAGAGAAGTTTTCCGTATGCAGTAAATCAAATTCTGTATAGGATTCCGTACCGTCTAAAGTGGACGACAGAACATCAGCCCCAACGACAAAAATAAGATCCTGCAAGTGACTGCTTTCTCTGATATGTTCAGATAAAACATAGTTATTGTTCACAACAGAAAGCACATAAAAATACCCCATAACTTCACCGTTTTGGAGACTAATCAACGGGATCTTGCGGGCAAAAGCATAGATAGTTTCAAGCACTGAAGGAATGCTCACCAGCCGCCAGCTGCCATTCAGATTCATCTGTCCGGACAAGTGCTGCAAATTTGCCAGAGAAATTCCATAAAATTCCGCATTCCCGTCATCCCACAGTTGATTATTAAGCCCACTGATAAAACGGATATCTGGCGTATTATCCGGATCAAGCTGATCAACAGCGGCAAAATATTGTCTGATATCAGCATCGGCATGCTGGCTGACTGCTTCCAGTAGTCCTGTATTGGTGGCATTACTATCCTGATGAACCCTGATAAGAGAAAGCTGAAAATCCAGGATTTCCTGAATAAACGCAGAAGTTTGACTGTTAACCCGATTGACCTCACGGGCTATCAACTCACTGCTGAACTGATAGCTTTGAAACAAAACACCAAATGTGAGAATACCAATCACAATAATTATCGCGCGGGTAAAATAGGTCGCAATGTTTTGCTTCTTCCTGACGGAGCTGGAGCGGACTTTTTCGTTCACCATATCTTTCTCTTGCTGTTAACGATCAGAATAACGAAATGCTCGTTTTTTTAACTGTTCAATTTTTTCGGGAGAATCATCGCGGGAGACCAGTTCAAAGCTCCCGGAGTAAACGGTCGGCACTTCTTTTCCTTCAAGATCCCACTTAATTGCTTCAGCCATCGCAATCCCGGTATCATCGTTCATTCTCATCACAGTCACATCAAGATCTCCCCGTAAAATGGCATCCAGTTCAGCAGAACCACCCCCCCAGCCATTCACAAGCACATCTTTTTTTCTGCCGGCCTTATCCAATGCTTTCACCGCCCCTAACGCGACATCCGTTGAGCAGGCATATAACAAATCAATATCCGGATTCTGCTTGATATTCTCCAGAGTAATATTATAGCTACTTTGCTGATTCGCCTGAGTATAAAAAGATGAGACCAGCTGATAATGTTTCCCCATTGCCTGAATAAAAGTGTCACCTCTGGCTTCACTGATATACCCCGGAGAGAAGTAGAGCATCGAGTAATGCGCGCCGGGTTTTAATTTTTTCTTAAAATAATGCGCCAGCTTTAATGTGCCGGTTTGGTGATCAAAGCCAACATACAGCAGGGGTTGACGCTCTTTCCAGCTTCTTACCGGTGTGGTGATATTCTGTAAAATCAGCTTTGTTTTCGATGAACCTAACACATGTTCAATAAACTTCCGGTGTCTGGCTGTATCCAGTGTGAATATTAAGTAATCAGATTTACTTCTTAATGCCTCCATCAAGGATTGACTCTGCTGCCTGATATCCATATTCGGACGTGTAAATAACTGATGAAGATGGTATTGAATCCCCAGTTCTTTCAACCGGAGTTCAAACGCTTTAATATTCCTGCTCCAGTAATCCGAAATCTGTTGCCCCGGATAAATCACTGAAACAGAAACAGGATCAGTCTGAATAAAATTCAGATGCACTGGTGGGTTTCCTACCTCATGCTCAAGCTTCTGTGTCAATACTTTCTGATGAGGATATGCGTTAAGATATTCATTGTATTGCCAATAATTACCCTGTGCTCCAACACCGGATACAGCCAATAAACCTGTCATAACACACATAAGCCGGAAAAACTTAGCCATAGCCACTCTCTATATCATTATGTCTTTCATACATGATGAAGCAGTCACAACTTTCTCTCTGCATTCACATCACACGAATAGCAACCTATTTTTTACGATAGGCAATCAATTTAAGGTTAGTATAAAAATGAACAAGTCGTTGAATAACGGCGCAGGGCCCGTTGAACTTTGGAAATGGCTTTAGCAGCAAATGTTAACCGAAGGGTTCATCTGAACAGAATCTGACAACCAAACTTCAGGATCCCCTATGTATAGAGAGGGAAAACTTGTGGTATACCCAGGTTTTCAGAGACAATCTGTTCTTTTTTCACTTTAGGTAATTTTTTTATTTTGGCTTCAAGACGAAGCGCTTCCTGCCGGGAAGCCGCTGGCTGAAACCACACCAGTTGCAGAGGAGATTTTCCCCTTAACGCTTTTGCACCCCGGCCGGATTGATGCTCGGCAAAACGACGCTCAACATTCGTCGTAATGCCACAATACAAAGCATGATGAGGAGTTCTGATCAGGTATATCCACCAGTTGTTTTGTTGAGTCACTCTGGTTTCACCCCGTTAGTTTGATTCATATCAGTTTGAATCAATTAATCTGTTGACGACTTCTTTTAAAGCCTGAAGTTCGGCTCTTAAATCACTGACTTCCTGCTCAAGCAACTCAAGACGGCCCGGTTCCGCATCCAAAGCAAGCGAATGCATGGCCTCACCGGAGGAAGAGTTCCCGTCATCCGGAGTAAACGTCTGCCGGTAACGGATTTCTCTTTTTCCGGCTTCCCGGGGCAAAGACACAACAAACCCTTTTTCGATCAAACGTTCCAGTACAGACTCCGCCTCTTTAACATCCGAAAGTGAACACATCCGGTTCGTCCGGGTCCGCAGTTCGCCGGGAGTCTGCGCGCCACGTAATAACAAACAACAGATAAAACCCAGTTCCTGATCATCGAGCTGTAAATCACCAAACTCAGTATTACAAAAGCGGTGCTGATACTTACTTGTGCGCTGATTAAAACCACTCTCATCACTCACTAAGCGGCGTTCGGTTAAACTTTCAACAGCATCAAGCACTTCAGCTTCAGACAAACTCATGACAGGTTCACGGTTACTTTTTTGATTACATGCAGTTGTCAGACTATTTAAGGTCAGTGGGTAATAATCTGGTGTGGTGACTGACTTTTCCAGCAAACACCCAATCACCCGTGCTTCAACTGTATTTAATTCATATTTCATGATTCGTACTCCCAACTCAGAGGGTATCTCCCTTGAGTGTGTTCAGGATGAACAATACTCAGACCAAACAGCCCTTAATGATCACGCAACAATTCAGGCTGAACCATCTGCCCGTCTTCATCAAGTATGATAACCCGGGAACGATTCAGTTCAATCCTGATTCTGATCGCCATTTTTCTGGCCCGGAGGTAAGACCGTTTTAGTTTTTCCCTGGACTTTTTCACCTCTGATAACTGTATATTTTCAGACTGATCACGTATAGAGGAAGGCATTAACACATACCAGGTTGATAAACGTCTCAACATAATATAGCGTCTTTGTCAGAACACAAATTATTACTCTCTGTTCGTTCAATTGTTATGCAAGCAGACCTTAGATTGATCTCAGGACTGTCAGTGGAGCCGCTGATATGATTTAATCGCACGATAGAATCCTGTTCCCGAAGAGGATAAAGGAAAGCAGTTGTCTCAGAAGTGATGAGAGGCAAATGATCCGATGCAATAACAGATATTCCGGAGATACACATTCAGGTATGCAAAAGATATCTTGTCTATGTATTATCTTAACAACTTTATCTTAACAACTTAGTGAGAAATAAACTTATGAGCAGCGTATTTGAAATCGTTTCATTAGCACGTCGTAAAAACAAACTGAAACGTGAACTGGTTGATAATGAGAAAAAGGTTCGCGATAACCGTAAACGTGTTGACTTGCTGGAAAATCTGATGGACTACATCAAGGCTGATATGAGTCAGGAAGAAATCATTTCCATCGTGAAAAATATGAAGGGTGATTATGAAGATCGCGTTGATGATCACATCATCAAGAGCGCAGAAATATCAAAAGAACGTCGTGATATCAGCCGCCGGATTAAAGAGCTGACAGAACAGGACAAACAACAAACTCAAGGTAAAAAATAACTGTCCCGGTTTACCTGTTTTCATTCAGTGCCCACTCAATTGTGGGCATTTTTTGATCTGATGGTCCAAGGGCGTGGTTATACCAATCTGGCAAATAAACTGATCATCTGGATGTGTCTGTTGGAGCAAATAGACAAGGGCATGGATGTCCTTGTTTAAGCGCCTTTCTTATCAACGAAAAGGGATGGCTTGAGCGGTTTGCGGAATCAGCTATATCCAGATCAGAAAATTACTTAGAGTGATATTATTGCCGGATCGAATCGTCAATCGTTTACAACGATGATTCATCAAACCTTCACATTGTCAGACTAATTTCAAAAGACAGTTCCCTCATCGATCATCTGTTCCGGCACAGTGAAACCACTCAAACGCTACCAGTATGAACGCTATGCCGTTCTGTGTAAGCTGGCTTATCCCAGAGTTTTCAGGCATACCCGATATGGTTTTGATCCCGGAGGACAAAGAGTCATCACAAACCGTTCCGGAAAAATTATCATCAGAGTGCTCTGGAGTAAGCATGAAGAAGAAGTCATTGTGGTTTTTAAGGGATCACACTCACTCTCAGACTGGCTCCTGAATCTTGCGGTATGGCAGAAAAACTGCCAAGGCTTTGGACTGAACTACAGCATTCATGCCGGGATACATGCGCTGCTCCTGCAGGAAAGCCAGCCGGCCAGAAACGAAGACAAGCTGGGGGTCAACGTGATGACACGTCTGGAAAATATTCTCTTCCCCCTGATTCGTGAAGGAAAACGGGTCTCCTTTACCGGCCATTCATCCGGCGGAGCACTGGCCTGTGTCTTTGCTGACTATGTTGAACATCAGTTTCCCAAATCGGTCAAACGAGTAGTTACCTTTGGTCAGCCAGCTGTCGGTAACTGGCGCTTTCATAAAAATTACCGCCTCAAACACAAAACCTACAGAATCTGCTGTGATTTAGATATCGTTACTTTTCTGCCGCCATTTCCTTTCGTTTACTGGCATGTTGGCAAGGTGCTCTGGCTGTATAACGGAAAAATTTATGAAAATACGCCCACAATTTTTCGGTTGGGCCGTTCATTCATCAGCTGGCTCATCAGACCATTTTCATATCATCTGATGAGCAAATACATCAGAAACAAAGATTTTTTTGATGACAGATAAATGCATCATAAAATGAATGTTGTGATACGGGGGGAAATGGAGGCGCGTCCCGGAGTCGAACCGAGGTCCACGGATTTGCAATCCGCTGCATAGCCACTCTGCCAACACGCCAGATCTTTATTACAGAAACACTGATAAAAAAAGGATGGTGCCCCGGGCCGGACTTGAACCGGCACAGCGCGAACGCCGAGGGATTTTAAATCCCTTGTGTCTACCAATTCCACCACCAGGGCAACGCATAATGCGATGGTAGCACCATCATTGTCTTCATTAAGACGAGGTGATTTGCTCTCTCATTGCTCAGAGAACGATGCGTACTCTACCCAAATGAAAAATTGAGTCAACTATAATTTTCACTTTTTTTATCAGATGATTAAAAAGCATGCGCTGCTGATGAGAAAAAACACACTTTGAATATTCTGTATACTTTCCCGGACTGCTGCCGGCATCATACGCCTTCAGATTTATTGTAAATTCTTCCGGTGAGATTCAACAAAATCTCCAAGAATCTGGAGTGCAGCACTCCGGATATAATAGGATTGATTCGTATCGTTTGATATCTCCAGTAATTTACTTTGTACATCCGCAGATAATTGCCCATTTTCCATATTATAGAGTGTCTGAATAGCTGCCAGCCGAATATCTTCATTTTTATCATCAAGATAACGATCTGCCAGCTGATTGAGCGCCTCCGGATCATTGGCCTCCAGAGCGGCAAGGCTGGTTAAAGCTGCAGGCCTGAATGATTCTCCGCCATTAATCATGTAATCATCGAGCAGATGGGCTACCTGTTCCTTGTCATGATCATCAACGGATATATTTCCCACACTTTGAATGACTGACTGAACAATTTGCTGCGTTTCCGGCGGATAGTTTCCCCAAATCACCGATTCCAGCATCTGTGAAGCCCTGCCATTTCTGATGATACGACTCGCCAGATCGCCACCAAGCGCCTGCATCGGATGATCAGGATTCTGCAGCAATTCCATGGCGAAATTCATAGTCAGACTATCGTTCCGTAAAGATAACATTTCGACCAAAACGGACTTTGTATCATATGAAGTACCGGAAGCTAAAATGGCTTCCATTACTAAACCAGCGGCTTCCTCATTCGCCTGAATACTGTTTTGAATCGCTTCCAGTTCATTTTGTGAAAACTGTCCTTTTTCCAGCTGTCCGATGAATCCCTGTAATACCTGACGAAACGAAGAGCCCTTATAAACAGGGTTCACCTCAGGCGAGACAGCTGGTAACGCCTGTCCCCTGTCTTTTCTCCGGACTTCATTGTTCATGAGCGCCATTAAGACTTGTTCATCAGGATCAGTTTTTTTCTGATATGACTCTTTTGTCTGTTCTGGCCCAACTCCCGGATACATTCCTGATAGCTTTTCAGTCAAGCCAGGAGATATAATAATAAATATTAATAATCCATTAACTAAAAAGCTGACAATAAAGAGTACATGATACTTTATTCTAAACACGATCATCCTCATAGGAATATTTGTTTTCATTGTAATAATAAAAAACCATGAAAATTATATTTAAATAACATAATCCATAAACTGATATATCAACAATTATAAGACCATAAAATGATGAAGAGTATTGAACTCTTCATCATATCCTGTCTGTTATGAGGACTGTTTATTGAGAATCCCACATATCCTGTGATGACCAGGTTGGATAACCTGACGGTTTAAAGCGGTTGACGGCACTTAACATATGGTCATGTGTGACCGGCACATTTGCACGCACATAATCAAACCGGCTCAGGTTTTCAGTCAGAATTTTATTACCGACATTTCCCTTCATGGTGTAAAAACTGGCAAGTGGCGGACGAACCCATTTTCCTGTTGGGTTTTCAGCCTTGTTTTCTCCCCAGTCTGCCATCCGGAACGCATGTGTTAAACCACCATCTTTGTGGTAAACAGCCTTTGGATGATTTCCGTCTTTAGGCACATCTTTCCATGCCTTGGTAGAAAGCTTGCCATGAGCACTTGTACTGAAATGAGTTGGTTGCCCATTGCGGGTCCATACTACGGTATATTCCCAGTCATGGCGGTGGCCAAAGGCATCAACGCCAGCGACAGCCTGATCTTTTTGAAAGTAAAGCGCATAAACATGTGCACAATAAGTTGCGTTGGTCCTTTTACAAACATACCGGTGATAGGTGTTTGATAAGTTCATGAAATCGCCGTGACGACAGCCGCCAGTGATCGAACCGGAATTTTTCAGGCCATTATTTTGTTGACCATTGACTGATATACCGGCATCCGGCAGACACCCATCCGTATCAAAGTCAAAATGGGGAGCAAACCAAATCGCATAACTATGTATTGGTTTGGTCTCTGGTAACCCTTTGTAAAACTCAGCATGCGCATTGACTGCAATAAGTGTGGAAAATACACTCAGTACAAATCCTTTAGATAATATTTTTCTGACTTCAACTGACATTGAATGCTCCTTTTTCTTCGGTTTGGTTATTACTTTTATTTCAATAATGAATTGATTTCTCTAACACAAAATTTATATAAAAATCATGCAACATTAATTAAGTTAAATTAACGATTCATGACAATATTTAAAAATTTTTATTATTGATTTATGACCAAAATATACACACATGAGTTTTCATCCAGAAAAGATCTTTTCATATAATGTCGAATGCTTTACATAAAAATAATTAAAAAAAATAAAAATGTGATCATCAACCAAAGAATTAATATTACAAGGGATACCTAAATAGCTCCTGAATATGCGCTACTTTTGGTCGTGAAGCAGATATCGATAAACAGACCTTCCGCGCCAGGAATAAGTTCACTCAAGAAGACAAAGTGCTGATCAGAGATAGTTATTTTATGCTGGAATCATAAAGAAACCTCATTAATTTATTAATGAGGTTTGAAATAGAATCACAATGTCACGTTGAACAACGTGACAGGAAGATTTAACGGTGTTTCACCAACCGGCCCATAAGACCAGGATGATAAGACCAACAATGATCGAACATCCCCATCACCTGAGGGTTACCATATTTCGACAGAGAGATTGAATGAAACCGGTTGCTTTTTTCTTTCAGGGTATTCACTTTTTCAATCACATCCTGAGATTGCTTCGGTGCCATAAAATCAGAAATGACGACTAAATCAGCATTTTTGTAAATACCATCCTGCATTTTTTTCACAGCTTCGTTAATCGCAAGATTCAAATCAGTACCACCTTTAAAGGTATAACTGAGAAAATCACAAACCTCACGCAACCCATCCTGCTTACTGAGTTCATAGGTAATGACCTGAGTTGAAAAAATGATGACATAACATTCCCGGTTTTCAGCCAAAGCAATTTGCATCAATGCATAGGCGACTGCCTTTGCACACTGCTCAGGAAAACCATTCATCGAACCCGATGCATCAATACAAACCACAAAAGGACCTTTCTCAATATCCGCCTGACCAGCGGATGCTTGCGATGTCATCACTTTCGACAGTGTTCTTGATTTGCCCTGCATATGATAATTCAGTAACCGCTTATCAATCAGGTGCTTATAAAAAATAACTTCAAGTTCAGGGTGCGCCAGAAATAAAGTCTCATTCGGCAGCAATTTATTCAGATCATCTCCCTGACGAATACCAACGATATCATCAGTGGCTTCATCTGACTTTTCTTCAACCAACGATAACGTCTCTTCCGGCATCCGACATAAATCATCATCATCGACCAGACTGGCCATCCGTCCCAGGCTTTTTGCAATATCCTGAATATCCTTGTGTTTTTTCAGGAACTCAGCATGTTTTTTCATCACCGAAATATCACCACGGCTTAATTTTGCAGATGCCATGTTCCACAAACGACGAGCACTCTGCTCGTCATCCGTGTCTGTCACTGTATCCATGTGACGCAGGGTTTCAATACGCTGATATAAATCTTTCAGCGCTTTCTCTTTATTGGCTTCAAGTTCTGTCAGCTGAGCCTGCTCTAAAGCATCTGATAAACTGCGATACCACTGATCACAAAAATACCGGGGAAACATCGGATTACTGAAATTTATCTTCTTCTCAGTCAACTGGCGCGCCTGAGTATAAAATGAAGAGTGCCATTCAAGTTGGTGAACCACATCTTGTATACGCTGAAAAAATGTGACTTCATCCCAGTGGATCACTTGCTGATATAAAGCCAGCTCTTGCTGGAAACGCTCAGCCTCGCAGACACGTGTCATTCTGGCTTTCACCTGATTCTGCCACTTCATCAAATGATTTTTTACCGAGGAGTGAACGCCCTGATTTTCCACAACCAGCATCAGCTGAGTATTCATCATCAATTCATTCACCGCAGAATCAACAACTCCGGAATCGGCAATCATCATCGCCAGGTTTATACTATCGGCCCCTAACATCGGCTGCTCCTGCTACATAAAATACTGACTGAGATGACTTAAACGCTGTTCGTATCCGGCACACTTCTCCATCGTTGTATCAAGCTGCTGCTGTAGCTGCTGCAATGTATTTTCCATCGCGACGGGCATATCCGGATCAATAAAATTATGTGGCAGTGCATCATGAAACTGCCGGTGAAGCTGGCGCAGGTGTAAAACTGCCTGATCAAGTTCAGTTTTAGTCTGAGCAACTAAATCACACCATCGCTCGAGGAAAGACAAATCCTGTTTATGCTCTGTCACCAGGCAAAGGAAAACGGAACGATTTGCAATATCTTTGATCACCAGGCGACTTTCTGAATCTACATCTAAGTTCAATGCGCACAGCTTCGCGTTTTCATTGGTATAACCGAAAACTTCGCCACCCCCATCACGAATCAGCTTTTCCAGTTCATGAACCGCAACATAAATCCAGCGACAGTTTTTATCCATGTTTTCCATTTCTGAAACAGTCACGTTGTCTTGCAGCAAAACCAGCTTCACAAACCCAAACTGATTTCCGACCTGAAACGTTTTCGCGCCACTCAAATCATAATGTGACACTTTTTTCTTGATCAGCCCTGCCGAAGTCTCCTGAGAAAGTGTCATGGCAAAACGCTCTTCCAGAGAACCCTGAATATCTCTGAGCGTGTCCTGTGCGATCTCAATCTGGTTTTCAACCTGTTGCTGGTCAAATGCATAACGCAATGCAAACTCGCGGATAACATCGTTAACGACAGCATAAGACTCAGGACTGTTCCACAAACAGTCTTGTAATAAGAGAAGATCTAAAGGGTTAATGGCATCACGACCATTAAAGAAAGCACTTGCTTTCAACAGTTTGACCGCTTTTTTCCAGCGACGGTCAGAGACATACATCGCTTCCGGGTCAGAAGGGAAACGTTTCCGGGCAGCCTGCTCCAGTAGCATTTTCAGCTGATATAATTTCTCAAAAACGTCATTATCGAGCTCTAATTTATCAAGCTGTATCTGCCAGGCATGGTATTCTTCATCAGTGATCGCCAGACCGTCCGGAATATGAGCTTCCTGCGGTGTTCCAACCGTCAGCATCGATTTAAAATTGCGTTTATCCTGAATTCTGTTGACATATACCCGCACGAGAATCCGATCATAAAGCGCTTCAAGTCCGCTATCTGCATCAGGCAGCTCGTTGGATGCTGAAACCAGCAGCCTCATAGGAACTTTCTCAATATCACTGCCATTTTTGAATGTTTTTTCATTCACGACTGTCAGCAGCGTATTCAGGATGGCCGGACCGGCTTTCCAGATTTCATCCAGAAAAACAACCTGAGCCGTCGGCAGGTAGCCCTGAGTCAGACGAAGGTAACGCCCGTTATCTTTCAGTTCCTGAATACTCAGCGGTCCAAAAACTTCTTCCGGAGTCGAAAAACGAGTCATTAAGTATTCAAAATATGAGCTGTGATCAAATGCCTGAATCAGCCGTTTCGCAATCAAACTCTTGGCAATTCCCGGCGGGCCCAACAGGAACACACTTTCACCGGCCAATGCTGCCAGCAGGCAGATTTTGATCGTATGCTCACGTTCATAAACACCTTCTGCCAGCGCACTTGCCAGATGATTGATACGTTCAGAGAGTAATGCTTGCTGCGAAAAATTCGAAGACATACCTTTCACCCGTTTAACTTCTCACCAGAAATGAAAATGTGGTCATAAATGAAAATTCCTTTCATTTATGTAATTTATATATTGCTCAATATTTATTGTTATGTCGTTATAATTTCGCCATACCTCAATCTATTCTTATAACAGATCTATAAATTGGGTGTTTAGTTGAAATCTATGTTCCCGAAAATGAGACTTTGATCACCAATTGAATATGGATTTATATACAGGTACTTATCGCCCGGTTTCCCCGGTGCAGAATAGCCGGAGCTGTAATCAGCACCTTGCTTCAGATGCAGAGAATTCTTTATGAAAGCAGCATCTTTATCCCGCTGAAATATTGTCTTCATTCCCGGCTTGCCTGATACGGTGATATTTCTTAAGATCAAAAAATTAACAATAACAAATGTAAAAAACATACATGAGCAGAATCATCCATTCCTGGAAAAAAATTTCACTTGTAGAGCAAGACGTGACACTTCCTACAGGTGCGACACTCAAGCACACGACCATTACCCACCCGGGGGCAACTGTCATCCTGCCGGTGAACCGGGAAAACCAGATTATCATTCTGCGCCAGTACCGGCCTTCTATTGCCGCATGGCTCTATGAATTACCTGCCGGCACGATGGAAACAGGTGAATCACCACTTGAATGTGCACAAAGAGAATTAGGTGAAGAAGCCGGACTGACAGCAAAAACGTGGACAGCGTTAGGCCAGATAACGCCACTGGCTGGTTTTTGTAATGAAGTCCAACATTTATTTTTGGCGAAAGATTTAATAGAAACAGATGCTTTTCAACAGGATGAAGATGAAGTGATTGAAGTCGAAACCTTTTCTTTAGCGGCACTGGAACAGAAAATCATCAGCAATGAAATCACTGATGCAAAAACGATTGCCTGCCTGAGCAGAGCAAAACTGTGCGGCTATTTATCTGAATGAATGGAATTAACTGAATGAACGGAATTAACTGAATGAACGGAATAAGTCGGCCGATTGTCCAGCATCACTGGCGATAATCAGACATCTTCTGTAAAATTATACCAACTGATTTGTATCTTGCCGGCCAGGTTAAACACTTTCCGGTACAGACAAATGCCGATGACCTACTACAAACAAAACAGCCGCACTCAAACATGACAGGAAAAAAACAAGGGCGCCGAAGCGCAGAAGCTGCCGAAAATACCCGCCAGCAAATTATGCAAGTCGCAACCGATTTGTTTTGTGAATTTGGTTATGCAAGAGTATCACTGAGAATGATCAGCGAAAAAGCTCAAATTTCTCACAGCTTGATCCGCCATCACTTTGGCAGTAAAGAACAAATCTGGTACAGCATCAGTGATATTCTCCATGAATGTATCGACCAGTACGGGCTCAATATTCTCGATTCACTACCGGAATCACTCAAAGTTGATGAAAGAATCTATCAGTTCATGGTACGAATTCTGGCATTCACTTTGGTTTACAAGAAGCCAATTCAGCTGATGGCCGACGTCGTTCGCCACGAAGGGGAAAGATTTGACTACTTTGTCGATCGGACCGGAGAAGTTGAGCACTCCATCAATAAACTGACAACCCTGTACAACCAAAAATACCCGGATAATCAGGTAAAATTCTGGGAAATTAAATGGCAGATGATCATGTTTGCTCACGGCGCTGCGTCTCTCAGTCCTTTTCTGATGAAAACCTGGGGAAACGAGTGCGAAACCGAAGCGGGTTGTCTGATGAAGCACTGGCAAATGTATAATAACCTGATGGCAGAACAGTTCCGGATTCCCGCCCGGTCACGCCTGAATCCTGCATCGCTGGATGAGTTGATTATTAAGGATGGGTTCTGCTGTCCGTACCAGTCTTTATCATGTTACCCGGGGGAAAATCTCTGAGATCCCCCGGACCTGAAAGCCATTCAGCGTATTATACGGTTCTTATTTCCCGTCAGCAGACGGGAAATATCAATCCCTTCTCAGACACCAGCGACTTTCGCCAGCCCAACCGGATAATTTCTGGCTTCAGCCATTTCAACCGCCAGTTTTTCAACTTCATCAGCATGAAGGGAAGTACATACAGGATGTTGTTCCTCCACAGAAAATACCTCTGGTGTGCTGTCAGGAACAAGTTGCCAGCGATCAACAATTTTTCGGGCGGCCTCAAGAGCAGATGACCCTTTCACAATTTCCATTCTTGCATAATGCTGACTGCTGAAAGACACATCAGCCGCCCGTAACGATGCATCCTGACCCGGAATTTGTTGCGCGCCATACAAAGGTTTGCCTAAAACTTCTGCCTGATAGTAATCAGGAATAAACTGTCCGACATGTTCAATCGCCCGTTTTGTTCGCAGTTCGGTCATCTCTGGCTCCCAACCCTTATCCAGTTTCATCTGCAAATAGCCCGGCAAGTCGGGCTGAGACGAGTCAGATGAACTCTTAACCAGACCATCCTTAAACAAAGTGATATCTGTGGTCATACCATGCAGCTGGAATACCCCATCAGCATAAGGCGTTAACTGAGCCATCCCCAGCGGAGTTCCGCGTTGTCCATGAAAAATCACTTCCGGCCAGACAAATTGCGTTTCAGCCCACCGGGTCACATACGCAGCTTTAAACTCGACCATTCGTTCACAGTGATGACGTGTTAAATCATCAATTTTTCCGGTTTGATAACCACAGGCATTAATCATGTAATCGACATTCAGGTCGGATAGCTGTCCCTGACCATCAATATATTTCAGCCGCCACTGATTGTCTTTAAACACAGAATCAACCAAGGTAGATCGGGTCATTAAATGGCAGCCGGGAAGACGGGATAAAGTTAAAGTAGCCGAAGCGGCAAGCCGGAAGACGCTCCATCCATACTCCTGAACAGCCACAACCGGATATTTCAGCCGATCTAAGTCCGTATGTCTGGCAAAGGGAATCACCCAGTCATCGAACGATTGTGGCAATTCTGGCTGGGCAGAGTGCTTCAGCCGTTCAAGCTCTTCGCGGGAATACAGTTGATAGTACATACCGGGATCACCCAACACCTGATTACGCGGATCCTCATCCACCAGCTGCTGATAAGCTTGTTTAATCACTTTCAGACGCGATAGCAATAAGCCTGGCTCATGTGGATCTTCAACCGGTGTCGCGATGATCGTGGGCCGTTTATTCAATGTATGCGGATAAAGGCGAACCGTTTCTACCGACTGTCTGAGCAATTGCAGGCACTGTGATTCAGAGATCTCACGATACAGATTCCCGCCGGCATGGAGATGACATATCGGAGGACCATTGACTAATCCGTCACCCCGCTCCAGTAAGAAGACTTCAATACCCAGCTCTCCAAGGTGAACCGCGGCTGTCGCTCCGGCGACTCCCCCACCGATGATAGCAACCCGGGAAACATGTTTTTCTGACGTTTTCATTGCAACTCATCTCTACTCGTTGGATGCGCTCATTCTATCGGTCTGGAAACAGAATGAAAATCACATTTTTACTAAGGAGATACCAATTTTAACAAAACCTTTACATAAGGTTCGCAATTCAGACCAATCATATATGCGCTAAGTTACTTAGATAAAATCTATACGCTTAGGAGCATATATACGGATGAAGATTATCTTTGGATCAGGCACATATAAATTTCTTTAATATATGAATGCCGTTCAAACATTACAATATGCTTATAGATTGATATATTTTAGTCAATTATTATGTAACCGATTGCTAATTAATCTTTGCAATCAATCTAATAGGTTAGCTGAATGAAAATAAAATTGTGTGTTTTGTTCAGTAATAACCAGTTTAAATAAATATTAATTTTTATGGTGACTTATGAAACACGTAACACGTCTGCTTGTTATCCCGGCCACCATTGCATCCTGCTATGCACTGAGCATACCTGAAGCAGCTGCTGCCAGCTGCTCAGCCAAAATCAGTGATCAATGGAGCAATGGTTACCAAATGGAGGTAACAATCAATAGTGAAGGTAATAATCTGCAAAACTGGCAAGCGTCTCTGGATTTCACTCAGGCGCCCGATATTGTCAATAGCTGGAATGCCAAATTGTCTGTCAAAGGCTCACTGGTAACCGCATCAAATCTGGACTGGAATGGCAATGTGCCTGCCGGAGAAAGTACTTCTTTTTACATCCAGGGAAATGGTTCAGGGAATGCTGCCGCCCCCTCATGTACTTTAAGTCAGGCTTCATCTGGTTCTTCGCAGAATGATACGACAGACTCCTCGTCTGGTAACGCCTCATCGGGTAACAGCCCGCAGGCCACTTCATCCGGCGGACCGGACGGATATACTTTCTGTGCGAATGAAGGTGAATCCTGTCAGTTTTCCGGTACAAAAAAAGTTGCATATGGCGCCAGCGGTAAGTTTAATTATGAAACGGCAACCAATAGTGTCAGCTGCGACAACAGCACATTTGGTGACCCGATTTATGGTTCGAAAAAAGCCTGTTACTACCAGCAGGATCAAGCCCCGTCAAATGGCCCGTCAGGTTATACACCTTGTGCAAAAGAAGGAGAAACCTGTCAATTCTCAGGCACACGAAAAGTTGCATACGGTGCCAGCGGAAAATTCAACTATCAGCTTGCCACGAACAGTATCAGCTGTGACAACAACACGTTCGGCGATCCTATCTACGGCACAGCCAAAGAATGTTATTACGGCCCCAAAGAAGATGATAGCGGGAACAACGGTGGCGGAGATACCGGTTCAGGCACCTGTCCGGTCAAACTATATGGCTGGGCAACAGTTGATGGCGGTACAACCGGTGGTGGTAATGTAACACCGCAGCGTGTCACTTCTCTGTCAGAACTGAGAAAACTGGCCAAAGACAGCCAGCCGCGCGTTCTGGAACTATCCGGTACTTTTACAACCGGTGATGAACCAATCTGGGTCAGCAGTAACAAAACACTGGTCGGCATTGGTAAAAATACCACGATTAAAGGCGGCATCCGGATTAAAGGTGATAAAAATATTATTATCCGTAATATGAGTATTCTGGGTAACAACACCGGCCGTCCTGTCGATTCAATCGGAGTTCGGGGCTCTCATAACATCTGGTTTGATCACCTGACGGTTACCGATGGCCCTGATGGTATTCTCGACCTGACCAAAGGCACCGACCATGTGACCGTGTCCTGGTCTAAGTTCTATTACACCACCAAAAATCGCTCTCACCGTCTGGCACTGTTGTTCGGTGGTGGTTCAACCCACGGCGATACTGACACTGGCAAAAACAACCACACCATTCACCATAACTGGTTTGGTAAGAACCTTGATCAAAGAATGCCTCGTCTGTTGTTCGGTAAAGGCCATATCTACAACAACTACTACAATGCACCGGGTAACTCTTATGCGATCGGCTCTGGTTCATGGGCATCATTGTTAGTAGAAAATAACTACTTTAAAGATATTAATAGCCCACACCGCTTCCAGGATTCAAATCCATCCTATATTACAGCGCGTGGTAATATCTATGATCACACAACCGGTAAAAAAGATACCGGCGCAGGTGGTAGCGGCAGCAACCCACCTAAAGCCTGGACTAATCCACCATATCAGTACCATCTGGATGCAGCAAAAGATGTACCATCACTGGTGACAAGCTGTGCAGGACCACAGTAAACAGTCCTCAATCAATAGATGTACTTAACTAACAGATAGTACGTAAATAACAGATAGTACGTAAATAACAGATAGTGCTTAAATAATTAACAGCACTGACGGTTTGAAAAAACCACTTTCTCCAACCCTGTGCAGCTGTATAGCTCACAGGGTTTTTTCAGGTTATCTGATGTTTTGCGCTGAAAATCACAACATTTGATGTAACAGCGACACCCGATAAAAACCTGTCAATTTAACCATTTACCCCCGCCATGATTGTCTATTTTTTCACCGAAAAAAAAGCGGGAAATTTTCGAAAAAAATACTTGACTGAGTATACTCACAATTCAGAAATACCGAAAAAACAGGACGCATATATTCCCTAACATATTGAAGATTATAGGCTGATGTTCAGTTCAGCCTGGATAAAAACGCAACTTATCCCATCATTTATCCACCGATTCTGTGGATAAGTGAGTAAGTTACTCACTATTGGGGAAAGTGTTCTGTTGATGACTCTTATTATTCAAATAGTGGAATAAATGAAAAACGACCAGCATCACCATCACACACGCAATCACCGGCTGCAGGATCCAGAGTAAGAAATGCGGCCGGGGTGATAAATCAAATCCATAAGAAACCAGCACTGCAACCACACCATCCGCGCTGACACCCGAAATCATCCCGGCGGTGAATGCTAACAGCCCAAATTCAGCCCAAAGCGTCCATCGCAACCGTCTGTCGCTCATTCCCAGCGTCCGGTATAATTTCATTTCACCGCGACGCTGATCCAGGCTCAGCCGCAATAAGGTATAAATCAGTAATAGCCCCGCAAACAGGCTCATGCCGGTCAGCACAGAAATCGCCCAGATAATCTGGTTCAGAATCTGCTGGATCTTCGAGGTAATCTGGCGCAGGTCGATCAGACTGACCGTTGGAAATTCATGAGCAAGCACCGACATTTGCCTGACAGAATCTTTCCCGGTCCGGAAACTCAAAAGCCAGCTACGGGCGAGATTGGTTGTCAGATCAGGGGATAAAATAAAATAGAAGTTTGGCTTTAAATCCCGCCAGTCAACGTGGCGGATCGAGTTCACTCTGGCAATGATGGCTTGATTATTAATCCGGAACTCCAGAGTATCCCCAACCTGTATTCCAATATCTTCAGCCACACCTGACTCAACAGAAACGCCCTTTTCCGGTACCCACTGACCCGCAACAACCGGATTGTAATCAGGCAAAGCCTTCGCCCAGGTAAAATTAACCTCCCGGCGGAAAATATCGCTGGCCTGCTCTCCCCCGGCAAAGACCTTCGCATCAATACCGTTGATTTTAAACAACCGGCCCCTGACCATCGGAAACAACGGTGAATGTTCAATATTCATGGCTTCAAGCTGCTCAAGATAGCGATCTTTTTCCCCGGTACTGATATTAATAGAAAATACATTCGGCGCATCTTCCGGAAAAATGCCGGTCCAGTCCGCAAGTAAATCGGTCCTGACAATCCATAAAACAGCAAACAGCATCAGTGATAAAGCCAGCGCACTCAGTTGTACACCCGTCATTAACGGAGCCCGGCTCATCCTGCGTAATGCCAGTTTAAAAGAAGCGGATAAGGGAAATTTCCCGAATGCCCTGAGTAACAGAATTCCGGCACCGGCACTCAGCATCAAAACCAACGCAATTCCGGCCAGCACCACCCACAGAAAAGTATTTTTACCAAAGAAGACAGCGACACCACACAAAGGAATCAGGAAAAAACCCCAGCGCATAAATGCAGATAATGCCGGAGATACACCACTTTGCAGCACTTCCCCGGCCCTGACATGTACCAGCTGATAAAGCGAAATACCGAAACCGGGCACCGCCACCAGCAGTAAAACCGTTAGCGTGGTCATCAATGGCCCGAATCCCAGCGCAGGTAAGGGTGAAGGTAACACACCGCGCAGCGGAATATGTAACAGCAGCTCCAGCAGATAACCGGCAGGCACACCAATGAATAAAGCAATACACAACAGTAATGCCATCTGCACCAACAACCAATGCCGGACCCATTTCCGGGTCGCCCCCAAACTTTTCAGCATCGCTACGGTCTGTTTGCGGGAAACGACATAATTCTGGCAGGTAAATAACAGGGTAATCATGGCAATCAGTACCGTGACCACCACAACCAGTGATAAATACCGTAAAGCATTGTCAAAGATCTCTGAAGATCGGCCTGAACCACTGACATCCCGCCAGCGCTCAGAAGGGTTGAGCGTTGTAACTGACTTCAGCCATGTAATATCCTGCTCGGAACCGTTAATAAACAGCCGGTATTGTACCCGGCTTCCCACAGTGACCGTTCCGGTTGCATTCACATCAGACTGATGAATCAGTACCGTCGGCAACTGCCTGAAAGGATTAAAGTTCAGCCCCGGCTCTTCAATAATCTCTCCGGTGATCCGTCGTTCCAGATCACCGATAAAAACCGAATCACCAATCTTCATACCCAAATCTGTCAGAATCTGTGGATCAAGCCAGACTTCTCCGGGCCGGACGTGTGCATGTTCTGATTTTCCGTCAGACAGTCTGAGCTGACCCCGAAGCGGAAATGCCTCGTCCACCGCTTTCACAAACACCAGCTTCATCCCTTCCCCACCGGATGAATCTGTCCCAAACAACATGCTGGAGAACCGGGTCATCAGTGATGTTTTCCCGCCGCGGTGTTCCGCTTTGACAATCAGGCTTTCCGGGACCGGTGCCGGTGAAATAAAAACCGTATCAGCCATCAGCGTATCTTTGCTCTGATTGACAATCGCCTGTTCCATACGGGTTGCCACAGCAGATAAAGCAAAGATGCTGGTTGTAATCAATGCCAGCGCAAGAATCACCAGCCACAACTGCCCGTGCCGGATTTCTTTCAGGCTCCAGCGAATCAAAGAGCGGTTAAAAGAAGATGATTCCTTCATGAGACCATCTCCTCCACTTGTCCGGCATGCATTTTCAGCCGGCGCTGACATCTCGCTGCCAGTTGTAAATCATGTGTCACCAGCATTAGTGTTGTTCCTGCATCTTCATTGAGTTGAAACAGCAAATCAATCACCTTTGCCGCTGTGGTTTGATCAAGATTTCCTGTGGGCTCATCAGCAAACAGCAGCGCCGGTTTAAGCATAAATGCTCTGGCGATGGCAACCCGCTGTTGCTCACCACCAGACAGCTGTGCAGGCGTATGATGAAGCCGCCCGGATAAACCTACCGCATCAAGCAGCCTTTTCGCCCGCTCCGTATCTTCATTTTCTCCGCGTAACAAACAGGGTAAAGTGACATTCTCCAGTGCGGACAGACTGGGAATCAGCAAAAAGTTTTGAAAGATAAACCCGACCGATTCACTGCGAATCACTGCGCGTTCTTCATCCGTTAAGCTCTGTAAAGGACGGCCAAATAATTTCACTTCGCCGGAAACCGGCATATCCAGCCCGGAGAGAATGGCCATCAGGGTTGATTTACCGGCACCGGAAGCACCAACAATCGCAACACTTTCTCCGGGAAAAACATCAAAACTCACATCTTTAACGATTGTCAAAGATTGCTGATTCGTGGACACTGTCTTCACCAGTGAACGGGCAGAAATTACAGGGGCGTTTTTCATGATACGTTGGTTATCCTTTTTATGGCTGATTCTTTTTTCATCTCAGGCACTTTGTACACAGTTACTTGTTCTCGGTGACAGTCTCAGCGCCGGTTACCAGATGCCCATTGAGCAGGCATGGCCGGGCTTATTGCCAGAGGCCTTAGAGAAACATCACCAGACCGTCAGCGTGATTAACGGCAGTGTATCCGGGGATACCACCGGCAATGCTCTGGCCCGGTTGCCTGCATTACTCAAACAACACAAGCCGTCATATGTTCTGATTGAGCTGGGCGCAAATGATGGACTTCGTGGCTTCTCACCCGACATCCCCAAACAGAATCTGATCAAAATTATCGACCTGATTATTCAGTCCGGCGGCAAACCTATCCTGATGCAAATCCGTATTCCTCCGAATTACGGGCAACGTTACAGCCGGTTGTTCTCTGCGATTTATCCTAATATATCAGATAAAAAGCGAATTCCTCTCATTCCGTTTTTTCTGGAGCAGGTGATTATCCGGCCCGAGTGGATGAAAGAGGATGGCCTGCATCCCAAAGCCGAGGCACAACCATGGATTGCAGAGACAGTCGCCCGGCAAATTTCTCCTTTACTGAAATAGACGATCCGGCTCCATTCAGTTCATGCTCAGCCGGTACACAGATCACGTCTGAGTGCATAAATTGATCGTTTAATGCCCTAACTCAAAAAATATCCATACGGTTTACGATAACGTGAATAAAGTTTCACCACCAGCAGGTAAACCAAATGATGCACACAAATTCATTGATTGAGGGAGTTGTTGCAAAACATGCTCACCCGGCCGGATGTGAGCAGTTTATTCTCCGGCAAATTCAGTATGCCCGCTCAGCGTCTCAGATTAAGCATGGGCCGAAACGGGTTTTAATTCTTGGATCATCTTCTGGTCTGGGACTCGCTGCACGGATTGCACTGACTTTTGGTGGTGCAGGCGCGAAAACCATCGGTGTTTCTCTCGATACGCCCCCCAAAGAAGAACAATGTGGCAATGCCGGTTATTACAACAACCTTTATTTCAGACAATATGCTGAAAAATCCGGTTATGAAGCCATTAATATTCAGGGCGATGTATTCTCCCAGACCACCAAAGATGAGGTTGTAGAAGCCATCGAAACCTATTTTGATGGTGAAGTTGATCTGATTATCTACAGTATTGCCTCCGGCAAACGAAAACAGCCGGATAGCGATGAATACTGGCGTGCCGTGCTCAAACCGACGACTCAGGCGGTCACCTGCCCGGCCATAGACTTTGCCACAGATGAATGCCATGAAACCAGGATTGACCCCGCAACCGAAGCCGAAATCAGCGCCACACTGAAGGTGATGGGAGGGGAAGTATGGGAAAGCTGGGTCGATACGCTGATTAATTCTGAATCGATTGCACCGGGCTGCCAAACCATCGCTTTCTCTTATGTCGGCTCTCCCCTGACCTATCCAGTCTATCTCAACGGGACACTTGGTTTAGCCAAAGTGGACCTTCACCAGACCAGCCACGCTTTAAACCTGAAACTGGCCAATTTTGACGGTGGTGCTTATGCCGTTGTCTGTAAGGCACTGATGACCCGGGCCAGTGTTTGTATTCCGGGATTACTCCCCTATCTGATGATGCTCAGTAAAGTCCTTGACCAACGGGGAACGAATGAAGACTGCAATGCACAAATGCAGCGATTATTTACTGATAAACTCTATGGGCCGCAGGAAGTTCAGGTTGACAGTGAACGACTCATCCGTCTGGATGAATATGAGTTATCGCCACAGGTACAGGACTGCGTCCGGGTTCTTTTACAGGAAATCACGCCGGAAAACTTACCACAACAGAGCTATTACCATAAAATCAAAGCAGAATTTATGCGGCTGAACGGATTTGGCTTTCCTCAATCCGACAGTGCATCGTCTGAAGATACACTGACAGAAGAGACACACTGAAAGCACATCCGCTTTCGTTCACAAAGCCGGGACTGATGTTCCGGCTTTTAAGATAAAATAACGCACTCTGAAACAAACGCCCTCCGGCTATATATATTCGGAGGGCGAGATAATTGTTATCCCTGATAACAGAGTATTCAGCGCATTTTAAATAGTTCCCGCTGAAAAGCAGCTGGCGGTAATCCCCACTGTTGCAACGATTTTGCCAGCTGCCTGCCGAACAGGTCCGGGCCGCAAAAGCTGACATTAAATGATTTTCCGGACATTTTTCCGGTAATATCCGATGCTGACAACAATGCGCCCTGCTCCGCATCAAACAGATGCATCTGAATATAATCCAGCCGCGCTGTCAGTCGTTTGATTTCCTGAGCAAAAAAGGCTTCTCTTTCTGATCTGAAACAGTAAAACAGATGGACAAGTTCTGGTTTACTTTGCTGCCCTGCCTGTCGGTTCAACCAGTATAAACGGGAGATAAACGGAACAATGCCAATACCGGCACCAATCCAGACCTGATGATCTGCTGCCGGAATCTGGAAATGGCCGTAGCCACCTTCAACGGTGACTGCCTGTCCGGTTTTCAGGAACTGAACCATCTTGTGGGTATAATCACCCAAATCTTTTACAGCGAATTCCAGTCGGTTGTTTTGCGGATCATAATTCAGGACAGAAAAAGGATGAGGTGACTCACCATCATGAAAATCCAGATAACAGAATTGCCCTTCACGGTATTGAATAGGCGCGTTAAGCTGCACCACAAAACGCACGATCTGCTTTTCACCGCCATCAGCTGCCAGAGGTTCAGCCGATACCAGCAGACCCGGCACTTTTTTACGGCGACCGATTTTTCCGCTCAGTGAAAGCAGTGCACCCACCACGCCCGCGACACAAATCATGATGACCACAGCATCAATGGCGAAAGACGGCATATGCCAGTCCAGAAGCAACAACGAATGGAAGACCGCAGCAATCATCAGTAAACCGCCCAGTTTATGGATGGATTTAAATTGCCGGTAACTGATGAGACTCATCAGGCTGATCAAAACAAAAACCAGCAGGATATAAAATGCGTACTCCCCCGTATCTTTCGCCAGTGAATGCCAGTTGATTCCCTCAACGATGTGATGATGATGCACCCGTTTTGCAATCCATCCCGCAGCAATAAGCCATTTGGCACTTTTGATCAACAACCAGTGCGCAGTCAGGGTCACTGCAGCCCCCATCCCCAGTTTTTTGTGCATGGCATAACTTTTGTCCAGCCCTTTCACCAGCTTTTCAGCCCACTCAAACCGTACAGCAAGCAGAGAAGCTATCCCCATATAACCGGTGCCCAGAATGCCTGTCAGCATAATCAGCTGATGACGCCAATCATAAAAATTACCCGCATCTTCCAGCCCGGTGAATAATGCTGGTAACCATAAAATAAACAGCAATAACGTTAATTTCAGCATGAGTTTCTGCCCTTCATCAGATTTATCTAAACTATGTATCTTCAGTGAAGGGGTGAATCTAATTGCACTTTCTTAAGAGAAACTTAAGAAAGATCAATATGAATCAAGTTGTTTAAAATCAATGATAAATGTATTGCACAGATCATAAAAAAGAAGCCGGTCATTTATCATTTAGCTGATGAGTCCGGCTCTTTTTTATTCAGTGTAAATATCTGGCAACATGCGGCTTCCCCCAGCTTCAAAGGTGACCACACCCTGATTTTACTGCTTATTTTTACTGCCAATTTTTACAAAAATGGGTCTACACTTTGAATATATATGCGTGAAAGCACTTATACGGATAATGACGAGGACACCATGAACAACACACTTCCCGTTTCTCTCTGCTTATCTGAAACGGATATTCAGCACACCCGTGAACAGTTACTGAACTATTTTCACGCCACATATGATGAATATGAATCGTTATTTACCCTGCTTGCGACCACGGAGAGTTTTTACCAAAAGCCCATTGCTCTGCGCCATCCGCTGATTTTTTACTACGGACACACCGCAACATTTTTCATCAACAAGTTGTTACTGGCAGGCCTGGCAGATGAAAGAATTAACCCGGACATGGAATCCATGTTTGCTGTCGGTGTGGATGAAATGAGCTGGGATGACCTGGATGACACACATTATCACTGGCCGGATGTGGCTGATGTCCGGGCATACCGGGCACAGGTTCGCCAGTTGGTCGATCATATTATCCGCACTGCACCACTGAGTTTACCTATCAACTGGGCTAACCCATTCTGGGCTGTCGTGATGGGCATCGAGCACGAGAGAATCCATCTGGAAACGTCTTCTGTTCTGATCAGACAGCATCAGTTATCTCTGGTCAAAGACAGTCCGGACTGGCCTGTGTGTGAAATATCCGGAAATGCACCGGACAATGAGCTGACGCAGGTTCCGGCCGGTTCTGTTTGCCTTGGCAAAGCCTATGACGATCCCATTTACGGCTGGGACAACGAATACGGCCAGCACAAAGCTGAAGTGGATGAATTTCTGGCCAGCACTTATCTGGTCTCCAATCAGGAATTTCTCTGCTTTGTTGAAGCTCAGGGCTACCAGACCCAGGCATACTGGGAGCAGGAAGGATGGGCGTGGCGTGAATACGCTCAGGCAAACTGTCCGGAGTTTTGGGGGACCACGGAGAATGGCTGGAAACTCAGGCTGATGACCCGCGAAATTCCACTGCCCATGAACTGGCCCGCAGAAGTCAACTATCATGAGGCCAAAGCTTTCTGTAACTGGAAAGCGAAACAACTCAATCAACCGGTGCGTCTGCCAACAGAAGATGAATGGCACCGTATTCTTGCCCACAGCAATTATCAGCATTTACTGACAGACCAGCCTGACAAGGCGAACCTGCATTTACATCACTGGGCATCCAGCTGCCCGGTAGACTATTTCAGGCACGGTGACTTTTATGATGTTGCCGGCAATGTCTGGCAATGGACGGAAACACCGACTTATCCCTATGAAGGATTTGATGTCCATCCGCTTTATGATGATTTTACAACCCCAACCTTCGATGATCAGCATAACCTGATGAAGGGCGGATCGTGGATCTCAACGGGCAATGAAGCGCTGCCCTGGTCACGCTATGCGTTCAGACGTCACTTTTTCCAGCATGCCGGATTTCGTTATGTGGTTGGCGGCGATATTCCCGAACAGGCTGTCTCCCACTATGAAACCGACAAACTGCTGTCTGAATATGCGGAGTTTCATTATGGGGACAGTTACTTCGGTGTTGCCAACTTCCATCAGACATTGACGACACTGGCACGGCAGGTAATGTCTGGCCGCCAAACCAGACATGCACTGGATTTAGGTTGTTCTGTGGGTCGTGCATCGTTTGAGCTGGCGCGGGATTTTGAACAGGTGACCGGTATTGATTTTTCTGCCCGGTTTATCGACCTCGCCAATCAGTTCAGGAACAGCGGCATTTTGCGTTACAGCCTGGTTGATGAAGGTGAGCTGGTGGTCTTGCGCGAGCGCACTCTGGCCGCGCTCGGTTTAGATCAAACAGCCAGCCGGGTTACTTTTCTTCAGGGCGATGCCTGTAATCTGAAACCCCATTACCGGGGATATGATTTAGTGCTTGCCGCTAACCTGATTGATCGCCTCTACAGTCCGCAGCAGTTATTGACCACATTTTATCAGCGTATCAACCCCAATGGCATCTTGATTATTGCCTCACCATACACCTGGCTGGAAGAACACACCAGAAAACATGAATGGATCGGCGGATTTAAAAAAGACGGAGAAAACTTCACCACACTGGACGGGTTGAAAATGATTCTCAGCCCTCACTTCCGTTTGTTGCAGACACCGGATCCTGTGCCGTTTGTGATCCGGGAAACCAGCCATAAATTTCAGCATACACTCTCTGAAGTCACGATTTGGGAACGAAAAACATCACTGTGATATCGGGCTGTACCTATCACTCCGATCAATTATCAGGCGAACGGATCATCACGATGAATCAGGAAACACAACACATTTTTATTCTTATTCCCGGTGCCACAGGCCCTGTTTTTTCCAGTTCCGAGGCTGAAAATGTGGTTCAAAACGATCGTCAGTCTCAAGAATGGGAAGATTATCCAAAATTAATCAAAGGATTAAGACGTCTTTGTGCAGAACGGCCCAATCTGTTCATCTTCGGTGAGCATCGCTGGAGCGGGGATAACACCCAGGCCAATCGTGAAATTGCCGGTGCTTATCTTGCGGATCGGTTATGCGGCAGCAACGGTAAAAAAGCCTGTTATGAAGCTTACCTCGGCAAAAGAGTCGCCTTCCACCTGATTGGCCATTCCCATGGGGGTAATGTGCTGAATGAGATGACAAAACGCGCGGCCAAAGCGTGCCAGTGGCCTTCTCACTGGGAAATAAAAAGTATCATTTACCTTTCAACCCCATTCTTCAAGTACCAGCATCAACTGGATACCACCCGGCTCCATCAGGATTGTGCCATCATTAATGTGACCAATGATTTTGACCTGACTCAACGGGTCATTGCTGACTTTGCCATGTATGATTTCATGACTGCCATCAAAGAGATGCAGCAGGAAACCCCCGGCCTGAAAGCGCATCTCAAGTATATTCAAGATTCACCGCTTCCGTTCTGCTGGCCAAAGCTGAAAGCCGTATTTAGCCGCTTCAAACCATCACAACTTCTGTTGCATCCGGAGAATTACTGTCTGCGCCCACAAGACGGACACACAATCTTTCAGGAAGCGATCAATGTTCTGGAACATATTGAAGAGGCGCTCTACGACATTCAGAAAACCGTTTCCAGACTGCATGCCTGCCTTTATTATCCATCTGCACCTGACCTGCTTGAGCTTTCTCCGGGGAAAAGCCGTTACTTCATTACCGATCAGTTGTTTGAACAGGCAAATGAGCTGATCATGGCCCTGCTGCGTCATATCATCCGGATGAAGAAAACACTGATGACCTATCATCTCAAACGAAACTACCGGCTGATTCCACTGCTCAATGACCTGAGCCCATCTCTGATTCAGCTCATGGCGATCATCTCAATTGACAGACAAACAGCCAGCGGACCGTTGTCTGATTTTATCTGTGCACTGATGCTGAATCAGATTGAATCTTTCGACAATACCCGGACTTCTCCGAGACACCAACTGGATTATGAATTCGCAGAAAGACTGCATCATGTGGATGTCACACCCGAAGATCCTTACTTCAGCCGGGAACATTTGATTCGTTTTAATCAATTAACGAAACAACTGATACAGGCAGAAGCTGATTTTGAAGAACAATCCAGCCAGAGAAATCTGTTGAAACTGCTATTTTCCCTGATCGCATCACAAAGTGAAGTAACGCCACTACTGAAAGGACTCACGCAAGCAACTGAACTGCTCACAAAATATATTGGCGCCCGCCCGCACAGCTTCCGGCGAATTATCAGCTCGGCTCTGACATGCCGGCAAAGTATCAAACCCGCGTATCAGGCAGCGGTACAACTGCTACCGCTGATGCAAACCTACTCGCAAATTATCAGTGAATGTCATATCAGGTTGTTAAACCCGGTTGAAAAGCAAAAAGCAACCCATCACCGCCACCTCACACCGGGCAGTTTGCCGTATTTTGCGCTGTACTCACACTCGGTCAGCAAACAAGAGCTTTGGCCGGAGATTGAACAGTTGCTGATCCCCTTACTGCCGGCACCGGCATTTCCGGTCACCATGCCCGTGACACAATCAGAACCCGCGCAAGCGCGGACCCTTGAATATGAACACACCGAATAGGAGCAATCAACATCACCAAAAATCAGACAGTGAAGTCTTGGCATCATGCCCCGGGAATCAAACCGGCGAATTTCAACAGAACCTTCAGGCCAATACTGACAGTTCACACATGTAACGTATACAAAACTTTTGGGGTGGGTATCAATTTACAGCATAATTTCATAAGGAAAAGATAGACATAAAACTTATTGATAAATAGAATGGAGCCATTTTCCAAACTATGAGACAAACATCAGATGGCACACGTAGCATACATCACCATTAATGGTGAAAAACAAGGCATGATCTCCAGCGGCTGTAACACCAAAGATTCAATGGGAAATAAGTATCAGGAAACTCACGCGGATGAGATTACTGTGCTGGCTTGTAATCACGTGATGGCAAAAGGGCCGCAGCAACATAGCAAGGCTCATGCACCACTTCATATTGTAAAAAATATCGATAAGTCTTCACCGCTTCTTGCCACAGCATTTGCGAAACAGGAACACCTTGACTGCACCATTAATTTTTATCGTACAAACGAGCAAGGCTATAACGAAAAATACTATTCAATTGAGCTAAAAAAAGCCGTAATATCAAAAATCAATTTTACCCTCCCACACACAACAAATGCGAATCATCAGGAAATGCATGAAAGCATCCAGTTGAGTTATAAAGAAATTATCTGGAATCACAATGTCTGCGGAACCATGGGTTACGATCACTGGGATGAAGGTGGCTGGCTTGAATAATATCAAAGAAAAAAAAATTGATTTACATAAAAGATGGGAAGTTGAAGAAGCCTCTAAAAATTTAGTTACTCAGGCTTCAACTCTTTCACATCAACATGCAGATGATTTAAGCTTTCAATCATTACTGGTGTGGAAAATATCTGAAGTTGTAGATTCTATTTCACAGGAAGTGGATAATGGATTAAAGACTGCTGAAAAAGCACTTGAGGAACTGGAAGCTGAAGCTAAGAATTTAGTTAATCAAGCAGAGAACTTTTATAACGAACTTCCTGATGTCCCAAGTTTGGGAGAAGTTGCTGATTATTATGACGAAATGCCTGTAGAAATAAAAAAAGGTGCAGCAATACCATTGGGACTTTTACAGATAGCTGGAGGGGTTTACGCGGAGGTTCAATCAGGTGGAATAGCAACAGTATTTGCGGCCGGACTAGCAGCACATGGTGTTAATAATGTATATGAGAGTTTAGTATATTTTTATAATGGAAATGAAGATGCTGTTGGCCCTGTCAAATTTGCTTACCAAGTTATAGCTTTTCCTTTAACTTCAATTGCTCATTATATTGATCCAGATATAGAAAAATCTAAATATAAATACTATGGAAATATAGCATATTACTCTGCTGATATTGCATTATCTGTATATGGTATGAGTGGAAAGTTCGTCATGGGTAATCCTGCGAAGAATCAAGTATTAAATAAGGCATCAGTAGCTTTTGAGACTAATCACGTGTTCAAATTAGAAAAAAATATTTCATCTGATTTTATTCGTGGCTACAAAACGATGGCAAATCACGCATTCTTTGCTGAAGGTATGTCCGATATTTTTAATATGTTTTCTATCGACAGTGAAATAGATCATATAAAACATGAGAAAAAATAATGACAACAACAGTAACTATTTTATTTATAGTTTCTATTATATTGGCTATTATATTTAGAATAATAGCTAAGCGCGGATTCACAAATAGAGCTATCTGGTCCATTTACAGTATATTTTGGATGGTAACTGTCACACAGTATATATATATATTGGATAAAAAACAAGCCACTTTTTTACTGTCAAGCATATTAGAAAAACATGAAATAACAAAGTCTGTACGAGCTTCATGCTTGTTTTTTACTATTTACTTTTTTATTTTTACGATTCCAAAATTAAAACAAAAAGATAAGTTTTTTTAATATACCTAATGATTAAAAACCTATATGACATATAATATAATGAAGACCCAACATCTTATTAATACAAAATTAAAGCTCTCGAACATAATTAACTTCTTTATAGAGTTAACTATAACACTATGTTTTTTTTTAGTTTTATTTTCCGGGTTATTATCATTGTTATTGTGGGTAATAGATACTAAAATTGAAAATTTCCAACATCAAACTCTCTTGATGGCGATATATGTACTGATTATTTTAATATATCCCATCTTTTTTATACATAGAAGATATCATAAGTATAAAACCACTGAAGTTTGGTCTCTGGATAAAAAAACGTTATTAGGTGGGGATCCTGTTAAAGTAAAAATCAACCTTAATAATATATCAAAAATAATCATTGGTCGCCCAATACTTAGGTGGTATCACATTTTATTTACCTATAGAAAGACGTTCATAAAAAAACAAAAAACACCAGCTATAAATGATGGTACAATCATAATTAAGCTAGAGGAAAATACATACCTTCCACTAGACATTCAACATTTAAAAAATGGTAAAAAATTAATGACAGAAATTATAAAGATATGCCAAAATAAATGTGATTACAATTATATATTTAGTGCAAAAGAACGATTTAAACTGAGACCAAATAAACATAATCAATTAGTTATAATTAATGAATAATATTAAAATTTCATGTTCTATAAATTATATCCGTGATCATTGAAGATGCTTGGTCAATAGTAACTAAATTTCCGGAATTACATTAATTAAATATCAGCGAATAGCTCATTCAGGATCAAATTACTTATATACCCGTTTAACTTGAAGATGCAGGTTTCAATAACTGAAAATTATCCGTAATTCTGGACGTCAATGAACCTGCAATCTCAGGTAATGTTACATCGAAAAATTCTTTGATAGCCGATATAAATTTCCTCTTCGAGGAAAAGTAAATATTATTTCGAACATGTTCGTTCATCACTTTCCACAGTCGTTCTATCGGATTTAAATTTGGACTGTATGGTGGTAGGTAATGAAGCTCGATATTGAGTACTTTTGCCGCATTTATCACCAATTCGGTTCGGTGATAGGCCGCACCATCCAAAATGAGGTGAACTTTCTGCTCTAATGGATAGTGCTCTTTCTTCAGCTTCCAGAAAAACCGAACAATGCTTTCGCTGTTGATCGTGTCGTGGTTTTCAGTCACTGTTGCACCAACATCTTCCAGCGATAAGGCTCCGATAATATTAAGGCGAGTACGGCTACCTGTTGTTTCTATTAGTTTGTCCTGGCCCTTACAGATCCAGCCATAACTCAACTTAGTTGACTGAGTTGGATGAACCGCATCCATAAATAAAATGGGAGCATTACTCTGTTTTAGAGCTTGGTAATACTCAACAAAAGCCTGTTGTAGCTCGGCGCTAAACTTGTGAGGAACACCTTTAGGCTTCTTATATGAGAATCCATTGTGATGTAGCCACTTGTTCATACCAGCAACGGTATAGCGAATACCAAACTCAGCATCTACATAAGCGACAATTTGGTAGGTATGAAAGTAAGTCTTCTCAGCCAGATGTTCGATAAGCTGCATGGTTTGGGGCGCAGAAAGTCGACTTTGACTACCACCATTTTCAGGCTTCAGTTTTTCAGAAAGGACATAATCACTGAGATGGCGAGCAACGGTGGATTCGTGAATACGAAGTGCTTGAGAAATCATGCTCTGACTCCAACCTTCAGAAGCGAGTAAAACTGCTTTGATGCGATCGCGCACTCGACCATCACGAGTTGAATCGTGCATCTGTTCGAGTTGCTGTTTCTGTTGAGAAGTCAGTATTATTTTCATAGTGCGTAGCATGATCCTGATTTCTCGGAAAATCAAGCATCTTCAATGATCACGGGTATAGATATTAACGAAGTTAGACACATTCTGAATATTTTTATTTTTTTAACTGGACGTCAAAAGACGAGTCATTAAAGATTATATATCAGAACATACCAAGGGAACACGTAGGAAATTTAACCTATTATACTGTTGACTTGGCTTTATCTCGATATGTTCTATTTAATAAACTACCTAATATCGCAAAATAATATGATGAAGTCGATGATAATCATCAGTTTAGCATGAAAGAATGGCCATGTGCCTGTCCCTGTTGTTCATTTCAACCCATCACCGCCACCTCACACCGGGCAGTTTGCCGTATTTTGCGCTGTACTCACACTCGATCAGCAAACAAGAGCTTTGGCCGGAGATTGAACAGTTGCTGATCCCCTTGCTGCCGGCACCGGCATTTCCGGTCACCCCACAGGAAACCGCACAAGAGCCGGCCAGAGAGCTGAACATTGAATACCACTAAAATCTGTGGCTGTTGAGATGCCCCTTCCGATGAAGGCGCATCCGATCTGATATTTCATTTAATGGGATAATACTGCTGCCTCTGAGCGTTTATTTTTGCTGTGCCATAGCTTTTCCAGCTGCTCCAGCGATTTACCTTTCGTTTCCGGTACCCAGCGGTAAATAAAGTAAACGGTGAAAATCCCCATCACACCGTAGAGCCAGAATGGAAATCCGCCATTAAATTGCTGATAAATCAGGCTGTGCTTATCATTCATCATCGGGAAAGTTTGCGAGACCGCGAAATTCGCAGCCCACTGAGCAAATACAGCAATGGAAAGTGCTTTAGAGCGGATATGATTCGGGAAAATCTCAGCCAGCAGTACCCAGGTCACCGGGCCAAGCGACAGTGCAAAAGCAGCAATGTATAACAACATAAAGATCAGCAAATAACCGCCGATGGCATCCAGATATGCTGCCGTACCGATGGCCAGCATACTCACCCCCATCAGACCTGCACCGATCATCATTAAAGGCCTGCGACCAAATTTATCGACTGTATAAATTGCCATCACAGTAAAGCTTAAATTCACCGCGCCCACCAGAATCGTTTGCAGCAGTGCGATATCGGTGGTCGATTCACTGAATCCCTTCAGAATCACCGGCGCATAATAAAGAAACACATTAATACCGGTCACTTGTTGTAATACACTTAGCATAATACCGATGACCAGGACAGCCCAAAAGCCACTGGCAATAATGCCCGGATGTTCTCTGACTGCCAGTGACTGCTTAATCTCCTGCCACTGGCCGGTGACTGATTCATGCTGATTAATCGCTTTGAGCAACGCAAAAGCCTCTTCATCACGTCCTGTTAATGCCAGCCAGCGCGGTGTTTCCGGAACCGTGAACAACAGGCATAAAAATACGGTGGCCGGAATGGCTTCTGAGGCAAACATATAACGCCAGCCCAATGACCAAAGCCAGTTATCTGATCCCATCAGAGCAATACCATAGTTGACAAAATAAACAACCAGCATGCCAAAAATAATTGCGAACTGGTTACAGGCAACCAATCCGCCCCGGCGGCGCGGGGGTGAAACCTCAGCAATATACATTGGTGAAACCATTGAGGCGATTCCCACGCCGATGCCACCAATAATCCGGTAAATAACGAAAGTCCAGTAGCTTTCGGGAATCGCTGAACCAATTGCAGAAATCAGAAACAAGAGCGCGGCAAGGAGCAAGGCCCCCCGTCGCCCCCACCGGCTGCTGGTGTAGCCGGACACTAAAGCCCCGATAACGCAACCGATCAATGCTGATGAAGCAGCAAACCCCAGTTCTGCGGCAGTTAAATGAAAATAAGACTGGAGTGCCTCCGTTGCACCAGAAATTACGGCGGTATCATAGCCGAATAGTAAACCACCCAGCGCAACCACCAGGGTTAAATGTAAAATATTCGTACCAGGTTTCATTTTTTTATCTCTTTTATCTATGTAGGGTCAATATATCTTCGCTGATAAATTGAGCATTTTAATATCATGAAATTTACCAACGACTTTACGTAATTTAACGAATGTGACCCTTCAAACAGTTTGCTTTTTCAGCAATTAAAATCAGACAGACCCAACAGAAATTGATTATTCGAAGCAAATTATCTACCCGGCTCATAGTTAAAAAAATGAATAATAGGGATAAGAAAAATCGCAATTGTCACCGGATTAAAACCAGTCAAGTATAAATTCATGTCATATCCGGAAGAGAACAAAAAAATGAGTGATTTTTTTAAACAAATAGACAATATTAAATTTGAAGGGACTGCGTCAGACAACCCACTGGCATTCCGCCACTATGACGCAGAACGGATGATTCTGGGAAAATCGATGAAAGATCATCTGCGGTTTGCCGCCTGTTACTGGCACAATCTTGTATGGCCGGGTGCCGATATGTTTGGTGCAGCTTCATTCGAACGCCCCTGGCATCAATCCGCAGACGCCATGGAAATGGCACAAATGAAAGCAAATCATGCCTTTGAATTCTTCAGCAAATTAAGCGTCCCTTATTACTGTTTCCACGATACTGACGTTGCACCGGAAGGCCAGTCAGTGAAGGAATATGTCCGGAACTTTAACCAGATGGTGGATATTCTGGCGCGTAAGCAGGAAGAAACAGGTGTGAAACTTTTATGGGGAACAGCGAACGTTTTTTCTAATCCCCGCTATATGTCAGGCGCCGGAACAAACCCCGATCCACAGGTTTTCGCTTATGCCGCCACTCAAATCTTTAATGCCATGCAGGCGACCCACCGGCTCGGCGGTGAAAACTATGTTTTATGGGGAGGACGTGAAGGGTACGAAACGCTGCTGAATACCGACCTGCGTCAGGAGCGCAAACAGCTTGGCCGCCTGATGCAAATGGTGGTGGAACATAAACATAAAACCGGCTTTAAAGGAACAATTCTGATTGAACCCAAACCTCAGGAACCGACCAAACATCAATATGATTTTGATACGGCAACGGTTTACGGATTCCTGAAGCAGTTTGGTCTGGAGAAAGAAATTAAAGTCAATATCGAAGCAAACCATGCGACACTGGCCGGTCATAGCTTCCACCATGAAATTGCGACCGCAACTTCGCTGGGAATCTTTGGCTCGATTGACGCTAACCGTGGTGACCCACAACTCGGCTGGGACACGGATCAGTTCCCGAACAGTGTCGAAGAAAATACGCTGGTGGTGTATGAAATCCTCAAAGCCGGTGGATTTACAACAGGTGGATTTAACTTCGACGCAAAATTACGTCGTCCTTCGATTGATCCACAAGATCTGTTCTACGGCCATATTGGGGGAATGGACACCATGGCACTGGCACTCGAACGTGCGGCTGAAATGATAGAAAATGATGTATTATCCAGAAATATTGCACAGCGCTATGCTGACTGGAATCAGGATTTGGGAAAAAGTATTTTATCCGGCGATCACAGTCTGGAATCACTGGCTACGCTGGCGGTTGAAAATAATATTTCTCCGGTCAAACATTCAGGCCAGCAGGAATATCTGGAAAATATTGTTAACCGGTTTATTTATAAATAGCACTTCCCGGACCCCGGTCAGGCAACAGATAAAAAGCGCCGGAACGGTGCTTTTTATCATTGACCAAAGATATCATTAACCAGAGTTATCACTGACCAGAGCGTGTTCAAACATGGCTGAATCTCAGGATGTGAATAACTGATAAACCGTGGTTGAGCGATAAGGATGCGCTGCAGAATAAGTCACATAATTGCTGAATTCAGGCATATTAATCTGGTTCGGAATACACTGAGTCTCCAGACACAAACCAGACCATGGCGCAAATCCTTTCCGGCCCTGACTATCGTTACCCTGAGCAGATTCCTGAACTAAAAAATTACCGGTATAAAGCTGCATCGCGGTTTCGGTTGTCAAGACTTTCAAAAACAAACCACTTTCAGGCTCAAAAACCTGTGCAACCGGGCGGAGCCCGTTGCCATTCAGCATAAAACAGTGATCATATCCCCGTGTATTCAGCAACATACGATGCAGTGGTGATAAATTTGCCCCCAGTTTTTTTTGCTGCCGGAAATCCATCGGGGTATTTAGCACATATTCACACCGGATCGGAATTGAATGAGAGTCGGTTTCCCAGTACTGGCCAGCGTTGAGAACAAGTTCATGGTCAAACACCGAACCGGAATGCCCGGTTAAGTTAAAATAACTATGCTGAGTCAGATTGACCGGGCATAACTGTTCAGGACAAGCGTAATAATCAATATAGAGTTCATTGTCATCCGTCAGCCGATAAGTCACATGAATATCTATATCAACCGGATATCCGCCGTCTCCCCGTCTGACACAAGTTCTCAGTGATACCGTACCTGCTTCAATATTCATGAGTTGCCATTTTCTTTTGTGCAACTGGCAGGAGCCGCCATGCAAATGATTGTCTCCTTCATTTTTATCCAGTGCTACCCGGCTCTCATTCAATGAATAGCTTCCCCCGGCAATCCGGTTTGCCCACGGCCCTACAACTCCGCCAATGAAAAACTCTCCTTCCAGATAATCACCGGGACGGTCATAACCCAGTACAATATTCCGGCGCGTCCCCTGCTCATCATGGACCAGAAAATGAACAATTGTTGCACCCAGATCGCTGATATCTACCTGTGTGCCGCATGCATTGCGCAGATGATACAAATGGTAATCATTTTCCCAGCAGGAAAAATAAACCGCTTTTTCCAGCTGGTCCATACAGTTAACAGACATTTGGTGCTCCTCCTTTTTGCTCAGTGTAAAAAAGGCGAACCGGGAAACTATTGTGAAAATTCATATCTGCTTAACGGAAAATCGTTACTTAAAGCCAGATCACACTATTGATCATTCGTGAACCATTCAGTTTTTTCGAACAACTCCGGCTAAATCACTCGCTTTATCCATTCCCCCATCAGGCATAGGATAAACGCATCCACATGAACACAGTGAAAGGAATAATGAATATGTCTCGTGTACTTGCTCTGAAATCCAGCATTCTTGGTGAATATTCCCAGTCAGGAAAACTTATCGATCAATACCTGAATCAGTCCGGCAGTGATGTGACTGTCCGTGATCTGGCCGCAGATCCACTGCCGGTATTAGATTTTACAGCAGCGACAGCACTTCGCTCGACAGAAGACCTTTCCGCAGAACAACAAAAGATTGTTGATTTATCCAATCAGCTGATTGCGGAAATCAAATCCGCAGATACTCTGGTCATTGCTGCGCCAATGTATAACTTCTCGATTCCGACTCAGCTGAAAAACTGGTTTGATCTGATTGCAAGAGCGGGCGTGACATTCCAGTACACTGAAAACGGTCCGCAAGGGTTGATTGAAGGCAAAAAAGCCATTGTTATCACCACCCGGGGCGGCATTCATAAAGATTCAGCCAGTGATATTCTGACACCATATGTCAAATTATTCCTTGGATTCATCGGTATCACTGATGTTGAATTTGTTTATGCAGAAGCATTAAACATGGGTGATGAGATGGCACAAAAAGGCATCGCATCCGCTCAATCCCAGCTGGAGACAATCACGGTATAAACCAGCCGTGATTGATTCAGGAAAACTCATAACCAAGTGTTTACAAAATGAGTTTAAAAAAGAGTTTTATTTTCCTGTTATACTATCCTTTGCAGCGTTTTTAGCGCTGCTTTTTTTTGCCCTGTTTCCGCTCTCTGTCAGCCTGCCAGATTTAGTATTTTATCTCATATCTTGGATAGACCTGATTTATATGACTACAATCATATGAATATATGCAAATGAATCAAAATGGTAATGGCATGGATTCCCTGAGATGTGAACGGTGCAAAAATAAAAATGATCCGGGGTTCGGTTTTACGATGGCCTTTCAACCAATTGTCGATCTCAATTCGCGATCTGTTTTTGGCTATGAAGCGCTTGTTCGTGGTCTTGATAATCAATCCGCAGCCAGCATCATCGCACAACTCAATCAGGATAATATTTATCAGTTCGACCAGAACTGTCGGGTCAAAGCAATTCAACTGGCGGCTCAACTTCATCTTCAGGGAATTTTGAGTATTAATTTTCTTCCCAACGCAATTTATCAGCCGGAACGATGTATACGAACGACCTTAGACGCGGCCAGAACTTACGATTTCCCTGTTCAGAATATTATGTTTGAATTTACTGAGGCGGAAAAAATTAACGATACATCTCATATCAAAAATATTGTCGACTGCTATCATCAGCTAGGGTTTATCACGGCACTGGACGACTTTGGTTCCGGATATTCAGGATTAAACCTGCTCGCAGATTTTCAAACTAATATCGTGAAACTGGATATGCACCTCATACGCAGTGTTGATTGTCATGCGGCAAAACAGGCCATCATCAATGGTATTCTTCAAATGATGGCCGAGCTGGGTATTCAGGTTCTGGCCGAAGGGGTTGAAACCCGGGATGAGGCACACTGGCTGCAACGACACGGCATCAGCCTGATGCAGGGTTTTCTGTTTGCCAAACCACGCCTTGAACAATTACCGGATGCCGACTTCAGCCATTTTAATTAGAGTCTACCTCTTAGATACGCCTTGTTCTCAAACGTCTTTTTTCTCAAAGACTCTGTTGCCAGATATGAGCCACAAGTGATATCGCAATATTTCAGCCAGACTTTTTCAAGGGGCGACATCGCCAGCTTCGGGTGAGCAAGTATGAATATAAAATGTGCTTCTTCTTCATTGACCGGCTCAAGCTCACCGCAAGCCAGAGCCATCATTGTCTCGCCCCAATAGACCAGCATCTCTTCTTCAGCATCCGTAAAGTGTCCTGACTCCACAAATCCATCCGGAAAGTTTTCATGGTCTTCAAACTGATGCTGTCCCATACGAAATTGAATATGTTTCATCTTGATTTCTGAATAATTTGAAATAAATATTACGCCCAAACAACCTGAAGATGCACGATTCAGGAACCTGGATATAGTTATCAAGTTTTTTTCAGCGGATCCAATGAATTGATTTTTTCATATCGATAAAAATTATTTTCCGACATTCCTTTGGTATTTTTAATTATCCTTATTAACATTGGGGGAAATAGCGCGTTTATGCCCGTAAAGGCACAGTTATTATGCCGGAGTCGTTGATGTTCAAACATATTATCCAAAAATTTCACAGGGCTAAAGTACCCTCCAGAGAACTGGTTTTAATCAGCTCTTTTTTCAAAGAAGCTGATGATTATTCACTTTATTACGAGGCAGAACAGGCAATTGAGTCTGTATTTGACTGGTATGAGTACAGCGACACGCCTCACAGCGCACATATGAACAATGGTGGTTACTTTCCTGCCAGAACTTCCGGTAGTCTTGAGTTGAAGAAACTCTCACAATGTGTCTGCACCTTAATACAACGGAACGCGCTACCCGTTATTATTTCTAATAGCTGTCAAAGCTTCAAAGCCTGTCTGACCAGCTTTCAGACAGATAAAACCGGAATTATTAACCTGAACCGGAAAATTGACCTGGCCAGTGGTATTAATCTGATTCCGGTGCAAAACTACACAGAAATCACAGCTGAGCATATCAATGCTGAATTATTAAGCTTAGGGGTTGATGAAAACGCGGTGCTGCCATTTGAGTCACAGGCGGCAATGTCGTCTGGAGTTCAATGGCTTAGTAGTCAGGCGTTCTATTCGGCAGATACGGAAAAACTACACCATACTTTGGACCCATATATCCAGCGACATGAACGCATAGCTTTATATATAGACCTCGGTTCCGTTGTCAGAAAAATGATACCAACGCTTTATACGTCTCAATTTGATTCTGTGTTAAATGTCATCCAAGCCCTGATCACTTCAGAAAAGCTTGTTCTGATACATTTGACCGGCGACGCTGAATCTCTGCTATTTTCCAGAGAAACCAAGAAAATTCTGGATAAAATACGAACCAATCACCTCTCAGAATATCTCACTGGCTCCTGATTCATCACTCAGATCAATATTTTAATCCACCAGGCAGCCACTGAACCACCGGCTTGCATCACCGGGAAGAGAGTATGTCTTCAGTCTCTTCCCTGAATCAGACTTGTTGATAGCACTGAATCCTTTATTCCCGAAATCAACCGTGTATACCCACACGACCTGAAAGTGCAGTGTTCAATGAGATTTGAAAGGCGGGCGTATTCCTGCATTCACTTTCCTTGAACTGCACATTTCGAATCCACACTGAATCATGCATTGAGGTATATAAACATAAATGCTTTCTTTTTCGCTGAAAGTTCTGTCTAATGGCACAGATGTGTATCAATTGAAATCAAACCCATAACAAGAGCAAATCGTGGACGTTAGAGTTTTAAGTACATTTCTTGAACTGGCCCGGGTCAGACATTTTGGCGTCGCTGCTGAAAATCTTCATATTACTCAGGCAGCCGTCAGCGCCCGTATCAAACAACTCGAAAGCTACTTTGGTACAACGCTTTTCACCCGGGAAAGAAACCATATCAGACTCACCTCATCCGGTGAGCGGCTCATCAGCTATGCAGAAGTGATGGTGACGACGCTCCAGCAGGCGAAATATGAATTATCACTGGAAAGTTCAGAAGCCTTACAGCTCACCATTGCCGGAACCCCAAATATATGGGATGCATATCTGCAAAGTTGCCTGAGTATGATTACAGAAGCATTTCGTGGTTACGGCTTTAATGCAGAAGTGCTCAGCAGAAGCTTGATTAGCCGTGGTCTCAATGAACGAACCATCGACATGGCTTTTGTATTCGATGCATTCAAAACCGAAGAATTTGAGTGTATCAAGCTCACTGATTTAACTTTTGTGCTGGTTGCCGCAACACCATGCAATGTCGAAGAAGCCCTATCTGAGCGCTATATTTATGTCGACTGGGGAACCGCATTTGCATCTGAACATGCAGCGCGTCATCCGCAAAAACATGCGCCGTTTTTACGCACATCAACGGGAAGAATTGCACTGGATTTTATTCTGGAAAAAGGTGGCAGTGCTTACCTGCCCACATCAGTTGTCGAAGCTTTTTTACATTCGGGTCAGTTAGTACGTGTGAAGGACAGTATCGAAATCACCAGGCCGCTTTATCTGACATACAGGAAAAAGAGTTCGTCTCTGAATTCAATTCTCGACATTGAAAGTTTCATCCGCAAAATTGATCCAACCACTGCATATAGTCTGATTCAGGCAGGGGAAGTTGAACCTGATGAATAATCTCCTCTGAAATCCTTGTAAACACGGGGCGTACGGTGAAAATTTATGCGCGCCTTAACAAAAAACATGTCGTGTCAAACCCCGGCAAGTTTCATAAATAATATTTATTGTTACCAAAAAAATAATTCGCTGGATTTTTTCCCCATAAAAAAATAATTTTGCTTCGAAACAAGTCAACTTATCTCTTTTGAGGGTACAAACATGGTTGAAAGTGAAATTCGTATTGGTGAAAAACGTTTCTATGACAACAAAGCTTTTCCGAGAGGATTCAGTAAATCAGGAAACTTCACTCTGGCAGAAGATGATATCTTAAGCTCCTACGGGCAGACTTTGCAGGCTCTGGAGTCCGGAGAAATAATGCCTGTGAATACTGAAGAAAAACACTTTCTGAAAGCACTCCGCAATCCGGGAAAATCGAAATCAAAAATAGAGAAAACCTGGTTGAAATACATTCAGATCGCCAGAGGAAGAAAATCATTCCATACACTGAACGGCAACAGACGGCATCAGGAAACATTAAACGTTGATGTCACTGACGCTGAGATGTCAGATGAAGTCTATGGATGATGGCTGACCCTCACGCCTTTCCTGTGACTGCCAGCCGTTGCCGGCAGTCACTCTTCCGCTGATAATGCACCATCAACCTTGGGCGTTTTCTGACCGGTGTATACGCCCCTTAACCCCGCTGATTCCATACCACTTTCATCGTCACGTTTCATCAAACAGTTCTGTATGTAATAAAGTTGATTATCAACAAACAAGCAGGCATAGTGCACCAGAATGTCTGACGCCAGCACCGTATCACAACCGGGCTGGAAACTATCTTTGCAGACATCAATAAAGACCATGCACGTCAGGTGATGACGCTGTATCAAGGCCTGTTCAAAGTGGAAGCTCAGCCCGTCGGTCAGGCCTGATGATTTTTCAGCACTTCAAAATATCGGATAAGTTTTAGTATGTTCAGAAAAAAAACACCATTTTTATATCAGATTGATTCTCTTGAAACTCTCGGCTCGGCCCATCATGAAGCTTACAATCAGGCAGAACCATTTCGTCATATAGTTCTTGATCACTTTTTGCCGGAAAAAGAAGCAAAAGCAGCCTTAAAAGCCTTCCCTAAACCGACCTCAGATATATGGCTCGACTGGACCAAACGAGATACGGTTCACCAGCCCAAAAAACAGGGGATTGGCCATGCCTCAAGACTTAAAGGTGTCGACCCGGATCTGCTCACCCTGCTTCATGCATTTAACGCATACCCTTTCCTGAACTTTCTGGAAAAACTCACCGGCATCAAAGGGTTGCTGCCAGACCCTTATTTCAACGGTGGCGGACTTCACCAGATCCTGAGTGGCGGCAAACTGGCTGTTCATACCGATTTTAACCATCTTGAAAGCCTGAATATCTACCGTCGGCTCAATGTTATCTTCTATTTAAATCAGGATTGGAAAGACAGCTATAACGGACATCTGGAATTATGGGATAAGCACGGGAAAACCTGCGTTAAATCAGTTGCACCACGATTTAACCGTCTGGTTGTGTTTAATACGGATAAGGGCTCACTTCACGGTCATCCAAAACCTCTCAGCACTCCGGATGGAGTCACCCGAAAATCCATCGCACTCTATTATTATACGGCTTCACCATCACAGGATGCAGAATATAACGGCCTGACAGACTGGTTTGAAACCGACTAGAGGCTGTTGACCATTCATCAGACAAGCAATGCTGGGTTTGGTGCAGTAAGCTGACAAGGGCATGGATGCCCCTGGGCGTGTTTGTAAACGAAAAAGGCACGTCTTGAGCGGTTTGCGAAACCAGACTCATTCTGAGCAGAAAAATAAGTGGAATTGGTATTATTCAACAAAACATCCCGGTGGCATAAACTCATTCAACCCTGAACGGATACTTTCAATAAAACACCGCGCCACCCCTGAAAGTGGTTTATGTGCGGGAGTGATAATTGCGTGTTCAAAAATGATGTCAGGTTTAAACGGGCGAAACACGACATTTTCCTGACGGGATTTATTAATACTATAGCTGGCTGCGCTCATCGGATCACATACCGAACAACACAGTTTTCTCTCAACCAGCTCAAAGCCGGAAATATAGTTTTGCAGTTCAAAACGCGGATAATACCTGACCCCTCTCTCTTCGAAAAGCAGACGCAATGCCTCACTGTTAGGGTGCTGTGAAAACAGTGCTGCCAGAGCGACACCATCCAGATCTTCCGGTGTAATCCATGATTTTTGAGCCAACGGCAGATCTTTATGAATAGCACAAACCCCCTTAATAATAACCGGCTCTACATGAATAGAATCTCTTTCTTTCGGCATCTCCGCATAACCAATGTCATATTGCTGGGCAGCAATCCAGTCATGCACAATCATTGAGCTTCGCATCATCATCGATACATTAACGTCCGGTCTGTCTTTGACAAATCCTGCAATCACATACGGCATAAAATACAGAGAAGCCGCAGGCATGGCCGCAATACGTAAGTGCCCCCGGGATAAATTACTGACTTCAGCCATTAATTGGGAAGTACGGGTCAGCCTTTCGAGGATTGCATCCGTTTCTTCCAACAGAAAATAGGCTTCCGGCTTCGGGGTCAGCCTTCCTTTGTCACGCTCGAACAACTGAAAATTGAGCTCATTTTCCAGACTGACCAGCATGGCACTGACAGCAGGCTGCGTCCGGCACAACGATCTTGCAGCCTCAGAAACGGAGCCAGAACGCATCACGGTTCTGAATGTTTCTAACTGCTTGATCGACAAATTAATCGTCACAGGCATCCTTCCCTATAAGAAAAATTTATTGAATCAAAGATATTTTAAATTTGTTTTTATCATGTGTCATCATTTAAATTAACAAATCATTCACATTAGTTAACATAAGGAAGTGTTTTGTGGAGCGGTTGTTTAAATACTTACTGACGATACTGATAGGCGTTGTTGCCTTCGCGCAATTCATTCAGGTCATCACCCGCTATGTTTTTGAAGTTCCGGTGATGGGTCTGGAAGAAATGACCATCATTCCCACACTCTGGATGTATATGCTGGGCGCGGTCAATGCTTCCCGTGAAAATACTCAGATTCGGGCCAATGTCCTGGAAATTTTTATCAAATCAGAATGGGGACACACGCTTCTGGCTCTGATTGGTGAAGTCATTAGCTTTGTCATTTCAGTCTGGCTCACCTACTGGGCCTGGGACTATTTTAAATATGCACTCCGGGTGAAAAAAGAAACGCCGACTTTATATATTCCCACCCTCATCTACGAATGTTCGCTCTTTATCGGCCTGGTGCTGATCAGTGGATTCATTCTGCTCCATATTGTGCGGTTAACCAAAAAGTTAACCATGCCCCGACTGGCTACAGAGAAGGTATAAAACATGGTTGAAGTCGCATTACTTGCTGTTGGTGCTCTGGTGCTGTTACTGACTATTGGTGTCCCTCTGCCGTTTTGTTTCGGCGGTGCCCTGATGATCATGACTTATGTGGGCGATATCTCGATGAAGGGGAATATGATGTGGGGTGTCGGCCAGTTAGCCAATCCGGTGTTGCTTGCCATTCCACTGTTTGTTCTGGCCGGAACCATCATGAGTCAAAGTGGTATCGCCGCCAGTTTATTAAAGTTCGTCAACATCTTTGTTGGCCATATTCGCGGAGGGCTTGGCGTCGTTGCATCGGTCAGTTGCGCAATTATCGGTGCAATTTCCGGCAGCGGATTAACCGGCGTCGCTGCGATCGGACCACTGTTAATTCCTGAAATGGAAAAACGTGGTTACCCGAGAGCATACGCCACGGCACTGATTGCCAATTCATCGATTCTGGGGCTGCTCATACCGCCAAGTGTCACCATGATCGTTTATGGCTGGGTGACTGATACATCGATCCTTGCCTGTTTTCTGGCAACACTTGGGCCAGGTCTTCTGGTGACATTTAACTTTGCATTAATCAACCTGTATAAGGCACGCAATTTTTCCCTGATTCTGGATGACAAACCCTCATTCTCAGGTCTGGTCAAAGAAGCCTCGTCACGGACGGTACATGCTGTTCCGGCCTTATTGATGCCAGTCATCATTCTCGGTGGTATCTATGGTGGCGTCATGACACCAACAGAAGCGGCTGCCGTTTCTGTTATTTATGCTGTGCCTGTTGGTTTTTTCATCTATAAGGGGCTGACATTTCAGTCGCTGCTGGCTTCAGGAAAAGAGTCGGCATCGATGGTCGGTGCCATTATTTTCATGATCTTGTTCAGCCTGATTCTCAGCCAGATGTTTGTTGTCGAAAACGTGCCTCAGGCGTTGGTCAGCGCCATATTCGATATCACCGAAAACAAAACATTACTGCTGATTTTTATCAATATTTTACTGTTTCTGGTCGGAATGGTCGTCAATGACATTACAGCGATTATTCTAATCGCACCACTGCTGCTCCCCCTGATGAATGCCATAGGGATCAGCCCGGTTCAGTTTGCTGCAATTATGGGCGTGAATACCGCGATGGGCGGCGTCACCCCCCCTTATGCATCCATTCTGTATCTGGGGGCGCGAATTGGTGATGTCAAATTTTCTGAAGTGATCGGTCCGGCGATGATGCTGATCCTGCTGGGTTACCTGCCCGTGGTGATTCTCACTTCTTTCTGGCCTGATTTATCTCTCTTTCTGCCGAATTTATTTGGCTACAGCTAACGGTTTAAACCAGTCAACGGTTTAAAAACAACTCATAGTTCAAAGACAACGAATAAGGATGTGTTGTATGAAATTCACAAATCTGTATAAGAAACTAACGCATTTGGCTGGCGGCAAGTCAACCCTCTGTACCCTGATGCTTGCAACCGCAACATTCTGCGCCCTGCCTGTCAGTGCTGAAACACTCAGGATCAGTCATGTCCGGCCTCAGGGTACGGTCGTAGACAAAGATATCCGGCAGTTCGGTGACGCCCTGAAAAAAGCGACAAATGGCGATCTCAAATTACGTGTTTATGCCGCAAACGCCCTCGGAGATTACACCCTTGTTCAGGAAAGAATTGCAGTTGGTGCGATAGACATGGCCGTACAACCCGCTTCAACGGCAACCGATCGCCGGATGCAAATTGGACTCCTGCCTTACCTGGCCACCAACTGGAATCAGGCCCATCAGGTTTTTGGGACAGACACGCCATTGCGCGAAGCAATCGCTTCACTTTACGCCAGACAAGGTATCACACTGTTGGCTGCTTATCCGGTCTATTTCGGCGGTATATCCCTCAACCGTGCAGCGAAAAATCCGGGTGACCTGACCGGAAGTAAAGGTATCAAGCTGCGGGTGCCACCCATCAAAAGTTTCCAGTTACTGGCGGATAACCTCGGTTATATCGGTTCTCCGATTCCGTTTTCCGAAGCCTTTACTGCGGTTGAAACCGGTGTTGTCGATGGCGTGATTGGCTCGGGTGCAGAAGGCTATTATGCCTCATTCAGAGATGTCACCAAAACGTACATCCCGCTCAATACTCATTTTGAAATCTGGTATCTGATTATCAACAGCGAGAGATTCGATGATTTGTCAAAAGCTGATCAGCAAGCGCTGAAGACGGCTGCCGCTGATTTTGAAAACCGGCGCTGGCAGTACGCAGAAGATGATCAGGCAGCAAACGAGAAGAAACTGGCTGATAACGGCACCAGAATCGAACCTGTCAGCGAACAGCAGTTAAGTAAGATCGCCCAACACGTTCGTCAAACCGTCTGGCCTGAAATTCTGAACGACATCGGTCAGAAATGGGGCCAGCCCATTTTGGATAAAACATTTCATTAATGTTGACCGGGGAAGTGCATTGCCTCCCCCGCAACACAACAGAGGTCATCTATGAAACCGGAATATATCATTATCGGCGGCGGTGTTGTGGGCAGTGCCGTGGCATACGGTTTACTTAAAAACGGCCACAAAGTCACCATACTGGATGGCGGAGACAGCGAATACCGGGCTTCACGCGGTAATTTTGGGCTGGTGTGGTTGTCCTGTAAAGGGTTAAACGCCCCACATTATGCCGCATGGACCCGACGCTCAATCGGGATGTGGCGGGCACTGGCAGACGAACTCGAACACATCTCCGGGATTGATATTCATCTGCAGCAAACCGGTGGATACGATTTCCATTTCAGTGAATCCGACATGGCACAACGGGCCGCACAATACGAGTGGATTCGCTCTGAACTTCAAAGTGATCATCCCTATGAAGTATGGGATCGGGCACGGCTGTTGCAGGAAGAACCGGAAATCGGTCCGGAAGTTGCCGGAGCGATTTACGGGCCGGAAGATGGGCATGTCAATCCGCTGAAACTGCTCAAAGCATACTGGCAGGGCATCAGAGCCCTGGGTGGCAACATTATCAGTCAGGCACATGTGGAACAGATTCAGCCAGACGACCACGGAAAGTATCAGGTCCGGCTGTCCGACGGCTCTCAATATCACACAGATAAAGTCGTCTTATGTGCCGGTCTTGGCGCGGCTCAACTGGGCCCGCAGCTTGGCTTAAAGGCTCCGGTCACCCCACAGAAAGGTCAGGTTTTAATCACAGAAAAAATGCCCCCTATCCTGAAGCGACCTTCGGGAATTATCCGTCAGGTTGATGAAGGAGGCATCCAGATTGGTGACTCAAAAGAAACAGCAGGATTTGATGACACCGAGACTTTACCAATTACGGCAGCCATCGCTGAGCGGGCAATTGCGGTTTACCCCTTTCTTGCCGGTGTCCGGCTCATCCGGAGCTGGGGAGCCCTGCGGGTGATTTCACCTGATGGCTTACCAATCTATCAGGAATCCCCGACGCATCCTGGTACATACATCGTCAGTTGTCACAGCGGAATTACGCTGGCCGCAGCACACAGTTATCTGCTCCCGGCATGGTTTGAAAATCAGGCAGATCAGCCTGATCTGGAGTTATTCAGTGAAAAACGATTCAACATTTGTGAGGCTTGAACAAGCATCAAGCGAAACACCCGAAATGACATTTTATTGGGAAGGAACCCCTTATCAGGCAAGAGCGGGAGATACCATTGCCGCGGCATTACTTGCCGCCGGTATCTCCACGACCCGTGAGACGCTGACCTCCGGCGCGCCCCGTGCACCTTTTTGCATGATGGGAACCTGCTTTGAATGCCGGGTGAAAGTCAATGGAGAGTCCAACGTACAAGGCTGTATGAGGCTGGTTGAGGAAGGCATGAAGATTCAACGTCAGCGCAACTAAAACAGGAAAAAGATATGCAAAATTACGACGTTTGCGTCATCGGGTCAGGCCCTGCAGGCATGAAGGCTGCGGTACAATGCGCCGATGCAGGCGCCAGTGTACTGCTGCTGGATGAACAGCCAGCACCCGGCGGACAGATTTACCGGGCCGTTGGAACAGGTGATCATCCGGCAGGGAAACGCCTGGGCCCTGACTATTTACACGGAGCAACTTTAGTCCATCAGCTGGAGCAGTCTCTTTCTTCTGCTCAATCAGGGCTGACTTATGTGAATGAAGCCACTGTCTGGCGTGTCGATACCGATAAACACGTGTACTGGAGCCGGCGCAATCAAAGTCAGGTTGTTCGGGCACGTCAGATTATCATTGCCACTGGTGCAACAGAGCGGAGTTTCCCTTTTCCGGGATGGACTCTGCCGGGCATCATGACGGCCGGTGCCGGGCAGATTTTAATGAAGACAGCTCACACGCTCCCCCGTCAGGCGGTGCTGGCCGGAACCGGGCCATTACTCTACCTTTTGGCAGCACAAATGATTGATGCAGGTGTCCCCCCTCTGGCTCTGGTGGATACACATCAGCCACAGAATTACCTGAAAGCAGCCCGCTATGCCGGTGGCGCACTGCTGGGATATCGTTATCTGCTCAAAGGACTCCGGTTGCTCCGGAAAATCAGACGGGCCGGCGTGCTGCATTTCACCCGGGCAACTGGTCTCCGGGCAACGGGACGACACCAGATTGAAGCCCTGAGTTTTCGCTCCGGCAGTACAGCACACATGCTGAAGACATCCGCATTGCTTTGCCATGTTGGTGTGATTCCCAATGTCCAGTTAACCCGTGCTATTGGTGTAAAGCACCAGTGGGATCAACAACAACATTGCTGGAAACCCATACTGAGTTCGCACGGTTTCACCACCATTGACGGAATTTCCGTTGCCGGAGATAACGGCGGGATTGGCGGTGCAATAGTTGCAGAACTCCAGGGCGAACTCACTGCAATTGAAGTACTGCAAGCTCTGCAAATTAAAGTTCCGGACCAGAAAAATCGACGGGCGGAGCTCAGCCGTCAAATTCAAAAAGAACTGGCGGTCCGGCCATTTCTTGATGCCCTCTACACACCGCCTGCTGAAGCACTCAACCCAACCGATGAGACCATCGTCTGCCGTTGTGAAGAAGTCACAGCAGGCGCAGTACGTGCGCTGGCCCGGCAGGGAAGCAACGGCATCAATCAAATCAAAGCAATGACCCGTTGTGGCATGGGGCCCTGTCAGGGACGTTATTGTGGTGCAGCAGTCAGTGAACTGATTGCCAGCGAAACCGGGCAAACTCCCGCACAAGTTGGCTATTACCGGATTCGTCACCCCGTTAAACCCCTGACGCTGGGCGAGTTAGCCAGTCTGACACCAGCCCATCAATCATTGATGAACCCATACAGAAAAAAGGAACCTGAATATGACGCAAATCCAGCGCCAGTTTACGAATCAACGCATGAGTAAAATTGTCATCCACAACGAGACGATTTATCTGTGTGGTCAGGTCGGCGTTGCCGGCACCAGCGTCGCCGAGCAAACCGCTGAAGCACTTCGCCGGACAGAAACATTACTGAAAGAAGCAGGATCGGATAAGAATCATATTCTGCAAACCACAGTATGGCTGGCCGATATGGCCGACTTTGACGAAATGAATCAGGTTTGGGACAGCTGGTTTGAAGATGGATTCGCGCCAGCCAGAGCATGTGGTGAAGCCCGGCTCGCCAGCCCGGAGCTCAAAGTCGAACTGTTAGTCACAGCAGCAAAGCCAGGTGAATCATAATTCCCTGCAGAGACGCGAATCACTGCTAAAAACAACCGCTCCAAAAACCACATAACCCATGGTCCTTGATACCTTTTGGTGATGAGGACCTTGTTATTCTCTCTGTATAAAAACAGACTCAAGCGCCCCCGGTTGCGAACACTTTGCATATTCGCTACAGTCCGCAGAGGCAAATTTCATCAACTCAGAAACAGGAAACACATGATTGTCATCAAAAGCAGAGAGTTAGACGTCGATATAGGCACCAAACATATTGTCATCCAGCGCCGTTATGAAGCATTGGGAGCATTGAACGACTTACTGATCGCCATTTGGTTTTTAATTGGCAGCTTCTTCTTTTTAAACGATTCACTGGTCGAAAGCGGAACATGGTTATTTATTGTTGGCAGTGCTCAATTATTAATTAAACCCTTAATCAAGCTAACCAGCTTAATTCACGTCGCCCGGACTTATAAAAAGACACAATAACTTACACGTCACTCACTAATCTTATCTCGTAGCAGAGAAATTCGTTATCATATTTCAAAAAGAAAAGCTGAAATTATCAGAATAGGATTTATCAGGACAGGCGTTTAATGCCACTCAGACTTCTGCCTTGAATAAAGCAGTCAGCCCAATTAACCTACCTCCGCACTGCAAAAAAACAGTGTCGGGTTTAGTCCCCCGTTACAATCGCAAGGCACATAAATGCCGGCTTGTCCGTCGGTCATTTATGTGTTATTTCAGTACGCCTGAATTATGGTGAGCTGGATGAGGCAGCTTTATGCTGGCCGTCTCTTGCGAACGGTAGGACTAACCTTGTTCAGCTCACCACCCATTGATTAGTCCCTCTGAGTGGTGATTGATATTTAATCGCAAGACGGAGGCTTCAATGCCCACATCAAACTATTTCCATCAAGCCAAACTTACCCCCGAGCAAGAAGAACGGATCTTCAATACCAAGCATACAGATGCGAATCACACCGACTTGAATATCCATCTCAAAGCCCGTGAATATCTGATGTTAATGCAGGCGATTCTTTCCGGTCATCCCCAGATCGAATACCAGGATTTATGGCAAATTCAGGTATTTATTCATAACCTGATCACCGAATCAGAACGGGAATATCTGGACGGGTAGTTCAGTACCCCGGATATTCATCTCAAAGGCTGGCATTGCGGGAGAAACTGACGCAGTTAAAATCGGCACTGGGGTGGGGTGAGTTGAGTGAGTCAACAGCCGGGATAGTGATCCCGGCTGCGAACATTTAGGCGATAGATAAAGTGGATGACACAGAATAATGAACCATCTCATTATCAAAGAAATTCGATATCTAATCTGTCAACATATAAGCAAATATATTTTCCATCAAGATATCCAAATTCAAATGACAAATATTCATCCTGGATCTTGAAAACTCCAGTATCAATAGTATCTCCGTTTAAAATACCTTTTAGTTCATAAGAATAAGCATTGTTTACACGTATGACAGAATATTCCTCGGAGCAATCTTGTTCATGAAGCTCGAAATCCGACATACTAAAAGTGATCCAGTATGATTGATCAACTTGAATTGGATAGGAGCAAATACCAGCAAAAACGGTCAACATTGTTTTATTCAGTTCTATTGTCACTTCTTCTTCTATTGTCGGATTTAATTTCCTAAGAATTATTTCATATTTATTCATAAATTAGCTGGCCTTATAGGCTTGTCGCTTGCACTGCCATTTAGTGTTTTCCAAAAATCTTTCCCACTTTTTGTATGTAATGTTGTTATTTGACCTTGTGAATTTGTACCAACGAATGCAAATTTTGCTTGACCTTTACGATTATTTCCCATTAGTTGAACAAATCCAGTTCTTAATTCACCTTTATATTCGTACTGAACTGGAGTCCCTTCGTTCATTACCTGACGAGCCATTGAAAGATATTCATCTTCACTTTCAGCACCAAATTCAGCACCATGCTTTTCATAGTGATTAGTCAATTTTGACTCATCTGCAAAATTAGCATCCCCACAATCCGGACTCAACCCCAGCGGATCAACCCACGCCACCGGATTATGCACATACCCCTGCGGCCTTAACCCACCCGCAAATCCTATCGGATCCGGGCTGAGATACTGACCGCTGTCTGAATCGAAATAGCGGTTGAGATTATAATAAAGCCCGGATTCTGTATCTTCAAGCTGGCCCTGATAACGCAGGTCGCAGTGGACCGCGTCGTTCATGGCCTCTTCGAGGTAACCGCGGTTGAGGATTTCTGTTTGCTGGCGGAAGTCACAATTGTCCCCGCGGTTGACACTTACGATTTAGTTACCCAAACATTTACTGTGTTACAATCTCACGACGAGTTTATATGAAATTAAGTAGAACCAATTATAAAAATGAAGATTTTTCTTGATGATGAAAGAGTTCCACCAAAAGACTGGACCTTAGTTAGATGGCCAAATGAAGCAATAGAACTTCTAAAAACAGAGAAAGTGTCAATAATTAGTCTAGATCATGATTTAGGGAATGATGAAAAAGGGACAGGATATGATGTAATTCTTTGGATTGAAGAAGCTGTTGCAACTACTAACTATGATCCACCCCAAATTCTTGTACATTCTGCAAACACTTCTGCCAGACAAAAAATGCAAGCAGGTATACTCAATATTAATAGGCTCTTAAAATTAAGAGCCTAAAAAACACTGAATTAACTTTGACTAATGCCCCAGACATGATTTGCATATGTACCGATTACATAAGTTAGCCCATCGTCTAAATTATGGGCATCAGTACTAATACAGAGCTCACCGAGAGGTTTTCCAAACACTAATATAGAATAAGGGCCATTATCATCATCTCCCCTTTCTCCATCGATTTTGATAATAAATACTGCACCATCACATTTAATTCTTTCGATTATAGGCAGAACAGCATCAATACCACTCCAATCATCAGGAATTATATTCATACTGAAGTGACTAGCAATTTGGGGAATAAATTCTTTTGTATAAATCATAATATTATCAAAATCCTCTTAATGCAGTGGAAATATCTTCGATACTACTCAAATGGTCTTTTCTTGTACTATCAGCAACTCTATTAATTATACTACGAAGTTTAGATGAATCAGGACCACCAGAAATACCATTTCTATCCATTAATTTTTCAATAACACTCTGAGTTGTTCTTTTATTTGCATCTCTAAACATATGTCCACCAGCAATATCGCGAATTAATGATGCGGCTTTATCATAAAAACCATTTCTATGTGATGCATTATATAATGCTGTTGATGGATCTCGATAAGCGCCAGCTGTATTACCAAGACTCCTATTTATTTCTTTTATTTCATCGGCACTAATTCCTTTTGCAAATCCCCCTAGCTCTGGAGCACCTCTATCTATTTTCTTATAACAATCCGGACTCAACCCCAGCGGATCAACCCACGCCACCGGATTATGCACATACCCCTGCGGCCGCAACCCACCCGCAAATCCTATCGGGTCCGGGCTGAGGTACTGCCCGCTGTCTGAATCGAAATAGCGGTTGAGATTATAATAAAGCCCGGATTCTGTATCTTCAAGCTGGCCCTGATAACGCAGGTCGCAGTGCACCGCGTCGTTCATGGCCTCTTCGAGGTAACCGCGGTTGAGGATTTCTGTTTGCTGGTGGAAGTTGCCCCACAGCTGTTGGTTGCCGCGCCACTGAATTTCCCCCTCCGGACTGCATAATTCCTGCGGGGTGCCTGCATGATCGGTGATGATGTAGTGCAAACGCTCGCGGCCGGTGTCGTGGTCGGTGGTGATTTGCGCCAGCGGACGGAAGGTGTCTGGCTCGTAGAGATATTCGGTGCTTTGCAGGGCTGTGCCGTCGGCGGTGATCTGGCTTTGCTGAATCACCGTGTTGCCATCCCACAGGTAATGCGTTTGAGTCTGGGTTTTGAGGCATTCTTTGGCGACTCTTCGCCCGAACGGGTCGTAGCGATAGCGGTAACGGGTGCCGTCCGGCAGCTCAATATGCGTTAACCGATCTTCGTCATTCCAGATAAATTTCGTGGTTTGTGGCCGGTAACCGTTTTTGCTTTCGGTTTTGGTGGTGACGCGCCCGCATGCATCGTAAACGTATTTGAATCGCCCGGTTTCAACCACGCGCCCGGCATTGTCGTACTGTTTGGTTTGGCGCTTGAGCCGCTCATCGGCCATTGAAATGACATTGCCGGAGAACTCACTGCCGCTGCCGGTTTCATTGAGGTTCAGCTCACTGTCATAGCCAAATAACTGCACAAAACTGGCGCGGGGCTCCCATGAGCGCCGCTGGCGTACAGCGCTTATCTGACCGTTGGCATTGTGGCTGAACTGCGTGTAACCCCGGTGGCTGTCTTTGATTTCAGACAGCTGATCCAGCGCGTCATACTGATATTGCCGCAGCATGTGCGTGCCAAACAAGCCAAGGCGCTGGCCGGTGAGCAGCCCGGTGGCGCTGTAATCCTGATGCAGGGCAAAACCGCTGTCGCTGCGACGGCTGGCTTCAAGGCCGCTCTCATGCCAGCTGAAGCTGAGTAAATCATGGCGCGTGTCTGCCTCACCAATCTGCAACTGCATCAGTTGTTGCTGCTGCCATTCAAACGCCCGCGGCGTGTGAGCGCCCTGCATCTGTATCCGCCGCCCGGCGGCATCATATTCATGCGTGATCGGCGTGCCGTTGAGGTTTTCATTCAGCAGTAATCCGGCCGGGCTGTATTGCATCTCCACCCAGGCATCGCTGTTTTCTGCATAGCGCAGCCGCCCGGCGGCATCGTATTCATACCAGCTTTTGCCGGTGGGCTGGTTGTCGGCATCAAAGCTTTGCGCTTCAAGCAGGCGGCCACACGGATCATACTGATAATCAAACCGGTGACCATCGGGTTTGGTGCGCGATGCCAGCTGCCCCGCAAGCGTGTAGCTGAAGTGCTCCTTGCGTCCGTCGTAATGACGTTCGGTGCAGATGCGGCCAAAATCATCAAATTCATAGCGCCACTCATTGCCCTGACTGTTCGTCACCCCGGCAAATTCACCTTCCTGATTGTAGTGATATTGCGTCGTCGCACCGAGCGGGTCGGTCACGGTGAGCAACCGGTCAAAAGCACCGTAGGCAAAGGTGCGGGTGTGCCCGGCGGCATCGGTGATTGTGGTCAGGTTGCCTTCAATATCGTAAGTAAAACGCGCGGTGGTGCCATCTTCATAGATCACCTGAGACGGGTGCGGATGATGGTGATCGTAACACCAGCGGCGGACCTGTTTGTTGTCACTCTCGCGTTTAATCAACCGCCCGTGCACATCGTAACTGAGTGTCATGCCGTAACCGGTGGCCGGGTCGATGCGCCTGAGCAGGCCGTTAGCGTGGTACTGATAACGGGTGATGCTGCCATCGGGCGCGGTTTCGCTGGCGCGCTGGCCCGATTCGGTATAGCTGTAATGCCACTGGCGGCCATCGGGGTCGGTGACGGTGGTGACATCGCCCTGCTGGTTGTGCTCATACAGCCAGCGCGCCCCGTCCGGCGCGGTGTAGCCCGTCAGCCGGCTGTGCTCATTGTACTGATACACATGCAGCTTTCCGTCCGGCTGCGTGACTTCGGTGATATTGCCGTTATCATCGTGGCTGTAGGTGGTGGTTTCCCCGGCGGCATTGGTTTCACTGACCAGTAAATCCCCCTGCCACTGCTGCTCTGTGCGGTTGCCATCTGAATCGACAATGGCATAAGGCAGGTTGCGCTCATCCAGATGATACGCCTCAATGCCGCCAAAAGCGTTTTTGTAGTAGTGAATATGGTTGTCGTCGTCATAACGGATTTGATCGTACCACAGGCCATCGGCGCAGCGGGTGGCGATGGCGCGGCCTTTGTCGTCGTAATCATGCTCAACCCAGGTGTGCGCCAAATCCTGCCAGCGGGTTAACCCGCCGTCTTTGTTGTACTGATAGTCAAAGCTGCAACCGGGCGCGCCACGCACGGCGGTGAGTTGTCCGTGCTTGTCATAGGTATAAGCGGCCAGCTCGCGCAGCGGGTTTTTCTGTGCATCACATAAGGTCAGCCGGGTGATCCGCCGCCGCTGGGTTTCCACCTGAATCAGACGATCATCACTGAGGATCACCCATTTGAGGGTGCCGCGATCATAAAGAAACTGGTTTGTGTTGCCGTAAGCATCTTCAATTTGCGTCAGCCGCAACAAGGGGCCGAATGCATGGCCGAAGGTATAGCGGATACCTTGTTTATCCTGCAACACCATGTTTTGCTGACTATCACGGCTCAGCTCCCAGCCCGGTTTGGCGGCGGAGCGCATCGGAATACCGGGATACGGTTTGGTAAACGCCGCTTCAGAGAAATCCAGATCGGTGAAGATGGCCTGTGTGCCATCCAGCCGCAGGGTTAAATCCCAGCTGCTGCGCCACAGGGTGCCGAGCAACCCGCTCTGGCGCAGGCCAGCGGAATGATAATAACGTTCATGGCTCAGTGGCAGCGGCCCGGCAAGGCGGAAGTCTTCGCGCTGTTCAAAGACTTTACCGGTGAGAATATCAACCGGTTCCCCTTTGCCCTGACACACGGCAGAAGTGCACTGGGTGTTATTGCCTTCGTGCTGGTTCATTAACTCATCGTGTTCGGCCTGCTCAGCGTGCGGGTTGGTGGTTTCCAGCGGCTTTTCTTCATCACGCACCTGGCTTTTCTTTTTGTGCGTGCTCCCATCCGAGCGGTGAGTGTATTTCTCCACAAATTCTTTGACCTGCTTTTTCAGCTTCGCCGCGATATCATCCAGCTTGTTGCGCAACTTTTTCAGCGCCGCCACTAACCCGGCAAACTGCGCTTTCACCAGCCGGATAATCCAGTTTTTACTGTTGATCACCGCTTCATCCAGCGCTGCCAGTATTTTGTCCATCTGGGGTTTGACGGCCTTAAGCACCTCATCCAGCTCTTTATCAAAGGTTTTGAGATATTCCGTGATGTTGCCTTTGGACAGGCTGCGGATAATCTTTCCGGCTTTTTGCAGCATGCGGATATCCGCGTGGCGCAGTGCCCGGCTGATGGCCCGGCCAATCACTTTCACACCATCACCAACGCCGGGAACAATCCCAATCACATTCAGGAAACCTTCAAGCCAGTGCGCTTCAGAGTCTTTTCCCTCATAAGTTTCGTAACTCCAGTAGCTGATATCGTAGATATCTTTGGCCTGACCGACATAAGGGATCATGCCGATAATGACTTCTGCTGCCAGTTGGGCAGCCACACTGAACATGGTGGTTTCAGCAGTTTCACCGGCCAGGCCGGAGAACATTTTATTGGCGGCGATGCGCATGGAAACCGGGCCTTCCTGCACCTGCTTGTGGATTTCCCAGTAGCGGTCGTAGGCCGCTTCATACTCGTCCGGAATATCGGTAAACGGGCAGCCATCCACATCGACATAATTATCGGAACTGCCGTCTGCGTCATAGGTCAGATACCCCCGTTTATGCAGCTGGCTGAACAGCGTGAAATATTCCCCCATCAGGGCGGCAAGGTGCGTGGTATCTTGCAAAACCGGGTTATTTTCAGCCACACCCGTCAGTTTGAATTCATCGCTACCTTCTTTGAACATCAGCTCATAAGCGCCACAGCCCATGTTTTTTACATGAATCACGCCGTTTTTATCGGTGGTGCCTTCAACTTTAGAACCATTACTGTCAATCACAGTGACCGGCGCTTCTGGCACGCCAGTGCCATCTTCGTAGACAATGCGGATAAATGCCTGGCAGCCGCAAACCACACAACCACAATCCAGTACTTTGTCGGTAGAGAAGTTGGCTTCAGCGGCCTGAACACTGGCGAGCAGATTGGCTTTTTTCTGTTGGCTGGATTTTTTTGATACAGAAGGTGAAGACATAAACGGCGGTTTCCCCATGATGGATAATCAGCAGAGGAGAAGAGCATTTACTATGCCATAGAGTGAATCACTATATTTCAATGATTTGTATTGATTTAATTATAAATACAGGCAAGATCTTGCTCAAACGCGAGCAAAAAGTTGCCCGGTGAGCAAGATCTTGCCCGGATTTTTTGGAACAAAAATCACGACTTACCAGCGCATACCCGACTGCCACGCGTCCATCCGGTTTAATTATTGAATGTGGATCGGACATGGGTCATAACAAATCAGATTATAAAAGTGTTCATCCTCCTCTTGCACTTCAAATCCGAGCTTCCGGTACAAATGAAGTGCGGGGTGATTATTTTTAATACAACTGAGCGTTAACGACAGGTTTTGTCGGCAAGCCTGTCCTTTGAGCAAAGTTATCACGCGTGATGCCACTCCCTGCCTTTGTTGTGATGAAAAGGTCACCAGCAGATGAATATGAAGACTTTCCGCCTTCTGTCGGTAACACACCAAACCCGCCTGATGACCACAACTGACCACCCAACTGAACCATTCCGGCTGTAAATTGGCCGTAAAACCATGGTACTGAAATGCCTCATCCCAACCGAATGCTGCTTCTATCACAGGTTTCATATAAGTTTTAAACACTGGAAAAGTCATCCCCGACTCTTCAGGGCTCAGCGGTCTCAGTTCAATCGACATAAAAATGCTCTCTGTGTCTGCAAAGTAATTTAAGACAAATGTGCGGAATCAACTTCCAGCCGGCTTCCTTTGATCACCTGATAGTTCCGGACAGCAAGCCGCACCCGTCCGCGTTTGCGTTCAATATAATCAGGCGCCATCAGTCCTTCAGATAACAGCGCATCCTGAATTTGCTTACGCGCCCGGTGAATCTGGATATTGAGATGGGTTTCCGACAGGCCCATATCTTTCATCAGTTGCATGACGGAGCGCCATCCCTGTTCGGGCTCAGGAATATGTTGTTTCAGATCTTCCGCTTTATACCGGGCAAGCAGCGCTGTTAAGTAGTGGTGGCTTCTCACTTCACAGTCAATCTGATGACTGTGATCCTGAATTGTCAGCTCAGTCAGTTCTTCATCCTGACTGATATTGAAGATATAGCAAAGCTCATCTGTTGGCTGAGTCGTGAACTGCTGGGTTTCCTCTGTCGCGCTGTCAATCCCTTTAATCAGCCGCCACATCCTGTGCGAAAATTGCAGTATTTCACCATCTTTGAGCGGGAAAGTCTCACCATTCTTCACATGCTCGCATTGCCATTCCTGCTCTGACATATTGTAAAAAAGAACAATTTCAGGTGAATGTTCACTGGGCAGAAAATGATACCGCTCCAGATAAATTGGTTTGATATCCGGCTCCGGCCCGCAAGCTTCTGGTACAAGCAGGTCTCTGGGCGGTTCAAGATCATCCACCACAAAAGGCGTCTCCTGATAACCGGAAAAAGCAATCTGATCATGCATCTTCAGCAAGTAAGGATGATGAGGAGAAATCATCTGCCCATTGACCCGCACACCATTTTTACTCAGATCGCGTAAATACCATGCATCATGCCATTCAATCACCGCATGAATCCGTGATACATCCGGAAAGTCAATCACCGTATCCACTTTGGTTGCCAAACGGCCAAACTGATGGAACGATTTCAGAAAAACCGGATATTGCGCATGTGAATAGTTGAGAGAAGCCATGGTCTTTCCTTATTTAAATCTCTGACGTTTATTTTCAGTATGACCTCACGAGCTTACAGATATCCAGATAATCAGCTGTATTTGTCACCGTTGAAAATATCCTATGCAATGCTTGAATATGAGTGAATATTAATCATCGCGAGGCTTGTGTAAAGAAAAAAGCACGGGACAATGTATAGCTGAACCTTTTCCGGAGCCAGATTGAGTCGCAGCGGCACAATAACGAGCGAACAGTAGGTTGAGACCTTTCCCGCAGGTATGGCACACTGAAATAAAATGCAATCCAGAAAGTGAGTGATTGGAAAATGAATCAACCATTAGAAAAATTTGCTGTACTTTCAGACATTCACAGCAATATTTACGCACTGAAAGCTGTCGTTGAAGATGCAAAAAACAGAGGTGTAACCACACTTATCAACCTCGGAGATATTCTGTATGGCCCGATCGCCCCACGAGCGACTTACGACTACTTAATGACCCTAACGGCTGTGACGATCTCCGGTAATCAGGACCGGCAGATTTATCAGGCAACGCAGGCTGAAATTGATGCCAACCCAACCATGCAGTTTATCCTGAATGATTTAGGCAATGAGCCTCTGATATGGATGAAGCAACTGCCGTTTGATAAACAAGTCACGCCGGAGATATACGCCTGCCACGGGACACCGGGAGACGATCTGGTCTATTTACTGGAAGAAACACGCTCAGGGCACCCCGAACTGAGAACAGAGCAAGAAATTACCCGCCTGCTCAATGGGGTGACATCCCCGGTTATTTTATGCGGACATACCCACATCCCACGCTGTGTGTCACTCAGAACCGGGCAATTGATTATCAATCCGGGGAGTGTCGGTCTGCCGGCTTATACGGACGATACGCCTCACCTGCATTCTATGCAGACTTATTCCTCTCTGGCTTCTTATGCCATTTTAGAAAAAACCACCGCCGGAACATGGCAGGCTGGTTTTCACAAGGTCCAATATGATGTGCAAAGTGCCATCAATGCAGCCCTGAAACGCGGCCGGAAAGACTGGGAACATTTTCTGTCGACCGGACGGGGATTATAAAAGGGCGCATCGTTTCTTTAAGGGGACATCCGGCGACCTTTTCGGATCTGGCTGACAAAAATGGTTTTCAACAGGCACCGGTGAAGATTACAATCCGTGGAAACAGAGATATCAGAGAGTAAGGATATGCAGACCATTTCTACCGATAAAAATACCTGGATGACCCAAAAAGGCGAACCACTCACCTTTCCGGCAAGCCGTGCCATTGAACCCGTGGTTCTGGCGGATGAGCAAGCTGTGGGTCTTGCCATGTTTAATGAGCTGACGGCCGTTGCCGATAGCAAAGACGGTGATATTAACATTGTTCTGCTCGGTGGCCGGGGGGCTCAGGCGCTGCATAAACATTTGGGAGAACTTGCCAAAGGCTCGTCGATCGATGCGCTGCTTTCCCGCCTGAATGTCTTCACGCAGGATGCACTGGCACCGATGAGAATGGAGAACAGCCTCAGTTTTGTCCGTGATTTTGAACGTCTGTTAGGCGCAGATTTTTTTGCCAAAATTAAATCATTCACACCGATGAATACAGAGAGTGGCGATATTCTGCAAGCCATGGACCAATACCTTGAAAAAATGAATGCGCTGGGTGGACTGGATATTTTCTTCCTCGGTCATGGCCCGGAAGCAGAAGGTGCTTCTCACCTCGCTTACATCAAACCCGGTTCGGACGCCGGACTTCATGATATCGCAGGCATTATCCCGATTTCTGAATCAATTCTGGAACATCACATCACCAAATTTAAAGCAGGTGGCACTGCGGTCAATGGTGAAGATGAAACAGAATGCCGCAATGCCAAATACATCCTCACGCTGGGACCTGCCGCGATTTTAAGTGCGAAGAAAATTGTTCAGTCGGTAGTGGATGCAGATACTGCACCCGCCAAAAAAGTCACTTATAACAATGTGCTGAATGCAACCCTGTCTGATGATTCAGACGAGCTGGCGGCACAACTGAATACCAATCCCGGACTTTGGGTCCGGCTGCACCACAATGTGGTGAGTTATGTTCTGCCGGATGTGATGGCACAGGCTTAAATATGGTTTTGTTTTTTCATCTATAATTTATCACAGGGTATGAAAGCGTCAGATACTTTCCTGCCCTGGATAATGTCAAACCCTTACCCCCTCAACTCCTGAAAAATTCAGCCCATATCCGCCTTTGAAAAAGACAGACAGTAACAAAAGATAAGAGCTATCCCGCTTTTTCAAAAATAACCGGTCAAATTGGATAAGAAAAAAGCAAAAATTTATCCTATCTTTACTGATACAAAAACGCGGTAACACACTGATCAACCGGATCCAATCAACCGGACAGACAGAATGTCGTGCTCACCCTGCAGTAAGCCTTCATCAGATTTTTGATGAGATATCTTTTGGAATAAACATGGATGCACAACTGATTTCGATTCACTACAGTGACCCACTCTGGATAGCGATAGCCTTTGTTTGCGGTTTAACCGTTAAAAATTTTGGTCTTCCTCCCCTTGTCGGCTTCCTTTTTGCTGGTTTTGTCCTGAATGGACTCGGTGCCAAAGACGGCGAATTTCTGGGCATACTATCAGACATGGGGATCACTCTCTTGTTGTTTTCCATTGGCCTGAAACTGAAGCTCTCTTCACTGGCAAGGCCTGAAGTGTGGGGGACAGCAACCCTGCATATGGGCCTGGTCACTCTCATTTTCGGCATATTAGTCATGCTGCTCTCTTACACTTCCGTGCCTCTGTTTCACGGCATGGAGGCAGAAACAGCGTTGCTTATCGCCTTTGCTATGACATTTTCCAGTACTGTTTTTGCTGTCAAAGTGCTTGATGAAAGCGGGACGAACAATGCTCTGCACGGACAAACATCCATCGGCGTGCTGGTGATTCAGGATATTGCTGCCGTTATTTTTATTGCGGTATCGATGGGAAAAATTCCTTCTCTGTGGACAGTCACCCTGATTTTACTGATCCCGATGCGATTCATTTTCTATAAGATTCTCGATAAAGTCGGCCACGGTGAACTGCTGATTCTGTTTGGTATTTCCATGGCACTGATTGGTGCCGACTTATTTGAACTGGTGGGCATGAAAGGCGACGTTGGCGCTTTGGTATTCGGCATGTTGCTGGCAAAGCATTCTAAATCCACGGAACTGGCCAAAGCGCTGCTTGGGTTTAAAGAACTATTTCTGGTAGGTTTCTTTCTCAGTGTTGGCATGACGGCGATGCCAAGTGGTACAGACGTTTTGATCGCTTTATTGTTGATGCTGTTTTTGCCCCTTAAAGTCGCAATCTATTTCGGCTTGTTCAGCCTGTTTAATCTGAGAAGTAACTCAGCCTGGCGGGCATCTTTAAATTTAGCCAACTATAGTGAATTTGGTTTAATTGTGGGGGCAATTGCTGTCTCATCTGGTTGGCTGGCCGGTGAATGGTTAGCCATTCTCGCTCTGATTCTGGCTTTCTCTTTTATTCTTTCAGCGCCAATCATCAGCATCCGTGACAGCCTGTATGAGCGATGGCGAACAAAAATGAATCGTTTTGAAAGGAAAAACCGGTTAGCCGGTGAAGAACATCTGGCACTGTCTCATATCAAAGCTGTCGTGTTCGGGATGGGCAGAATGGGAGTTGCCGCCTATAATGCGCTGGAAAAAAACTATGCTGGCAACATTGCTGGTGTCGAGGTCGACAGAGAAAGAGCAACCCGCCTGACCCAACAGGGCCGGAATGTCTATACCGGTGACGTAACGAACCCGGATTTCTGGATCAGGGCGCCGGAACTTCATCATGATCTGGAGTGGGTATTACTGACACTGCCCAACCATCAGGCAAATATGAATTCGGTCTTACGTCTGAAAGAAATGGGATATCAGGGACGCATTGCTGCAACTGCCAAGCACCATGATGAAGAGGATGAACTCAAAGCGCTGGGCGTCGATCATACATTTAATATCTACACGGTCGCCGGGCTGGGTTTTGCCAATGAACTGGAATCATTTCTCAGCAAATAGACGCTTGCGGGGAACCGTTAAAGCCTGTCATTTGCCAGCCTTGTCACCAAAGTAGCACCTCATACCAATCTGAAAAATAAACAGATCATCTGGATGTGTCTGGTGGAGCAAACATACAAGGGCATGGATGCCCTTGTTTAAGCGCCTTTCTTATCAACGAAAAGGGATGGCTTGAGCGGTTTGTGGAACCAGATATATCCAGATCAGAAAATGACTTAGAATGGTATAAACGTGGACCACGACTAAGCTCACATATATTCCAGTGACGATATGCCAAGTTGAGTACAAATGGTTTCGAGATCTTCAGCATTCAATAACTGGAAATTCCAGATAAACAGACCACCAATATGATGGGTTTTGACCTGTTGCAGAAAATAATCCAGATTTTCAGCGGTCAATCCTGCCGGTGTGAGGGCAAGGATGACTTTCTTCTCAGGTACGCCATACTCATGGATCGTTTTTTCGATCGCCCGGCTCACATACCGTTCGATGTCGTTCATCCCCCACATTTGACCACCGTAACACATCAACACAAACCGATCACAGACGCCGCTTTCAACGACAGACTGAACCGTACTGTCACCTGAATCCACATAATCTGCACCGGCAAGAAAAGTATAACTGGTCGGGCAGCCACTGGCCTTCAGCTGTTCCATCACGGCAATCACGTTAGTGATATTCATCCGGCTTTCGTTATCAAAATCGATCCCCGCCCATGATCCGCGGGTACAGGTCGATGCAATTTCGTCCAGCTGCTCACCGGCCGGCATATCATCCGGTACGGCGCCTGCACCACCATAGGTCCACATAACATCCCCATGGATAACCGTGGGGGCAGGTGTGGTTTTCGGGCTCCAGTTCCAGGACTGTTTCGGCGGCGTACCTGTCGCCAGTTCTTTGAGGTTAGTCACCATGCCATACATCGTGCAGGTAAATGTGACCGGTGGCTGGACATGGATTTCCTGTGTCCAGCCTCCAATGATGTATTCGCTTTTATTGCTTCCACTCATGTGACAGACTCCTGTAACGTTAGTGTGTCAAGCGTTTCTACCTCTCAACGCAGATATAAAATTCAATGAATAACAACTTGAAGTGTATGCCATAAAATTATATCCGCCACCACAGGCTGTGTGACAAATAAGACTGCGATAAAAGCGTATCGGTGATTTGTCCGGGAAATGAATCACTTATCTCTGAAAGTCATGCACTCCGGCAGATAACGTCATTGATTACTTCATACTGGCAGCCATCACTTCTACATTATGCGTAAACGCATCCACATAGGTGGGGGCTTCGCCATTCTCTCCGGTCAGTGCTTCAGGGAATAACTCTCCACCTGCCTTCGCACCAGTCGCGGCAGCAATCTGTTTCACCAGCCGGGGATCCGTCTGATTTTCAATGAAATACGCATGAATATGCTCATTTTTCAGCTGCTGAATCAGCTGGCCGACATCGTTCGCACTGGCTTGGGCTTCCGTAGAAAAGCCCACAGGTGACAAGAATTTCACGCCATATTCTGCCCCAAAATAACCAAACGCATCGTGACTGGTCAGGACTTTACGCTTGCTCTGCGGGATGGCAGCAAACTTTTGTTTCGCCCAGACATCCAGCTTCTCCAGTTTCTGAATATAGGCATTGCCATGTTGACGGAAATAGTCCGCATCTTCAGGATCCGCTTTTATCAGCGCATCCATGACATTTTTTGCGTACACCATACCGTTCTTCGCGCTGTTCCATGCATGCGGATCGGTGATGGTTTCTCCGTCTTCCAGCATCGACAGGGTTTGAATATGTTTGGAGGCAACAACCGGCACACCACGAAAGCCGGATGATTTCACCAGACGATTCATCCAGCCTTCCAGCCCCAGACCGCTGACAAAGACAACATCCGCCTGATTCAGGGTGACACTGTCTTTCGGCGCTGGTTCAAAGGTATGCGGGTCACCATCCGGCCCGACCAGGGAAGTCACTTTCACATGATCGCCGCCAACCTGTTTTACAATATCGGCAAGCACAGAAAAACTGGCGACTGTATCGAGCGTTTTTGCCATCAGAGAAGGACTGACCGCAAACAATAACGTCAACACTGCTGTTGGTAATTGTTTCATTTTATATTCCTTAATTGACTGATTTCCATCGCTTGTGAAGATGGACAGATTACTTTTTTACGTACAGGCAGAATTCCTTTTTCCATGCCGAAAAACACAGAAAAAAGAAACAAAATTGTGGCTGTTAATACAATGGCAGGACCGGCAGGAATCGACTGATACCAGGACCAGGTGAGCCCGGCCACGGAACTCACCGCACCAAACAGGGTGGCCAGCAACAAGGTGACCGGCAAATGATTCGACCAGCACCGGGCTGAAATGGCCGGTAACATCATTAATCCAACGGTCATCAAGGTGCCCAGAATCTGAAACCCTGCGACTAAATTCATCACGACCAGTGCCATGAATAGTCCGTGAACCAGCGAAGGAAACCGCTTTGCCCGAACCTGAAAAAACGCGGCATTAAACGATTCAAATACAATCGCCCGGTAAAACAGAGCCAGCAGAATCAGGGTGACTGAAGTAATCACACCAATAAAAATAATGGATTCATTATCGACCGCCAGTAAAGAGCCGAATAACAAATGTAATAAGTCAACACCAGTACTGCGCAGCGAAACCAGCGTGACGCCCAGTGCCAGCGATCCTAAATAAAGTCCGGCGAATGTTGAATCTTCATGCAACCGGGTCGCCGAGCTGATCCAGCTGGAGCTCATGGCAACCAGTAATCCGGCAACAAACCCGCCAATCCCCATCGCAACCAGAGACATTCCGGCACATAAGTAACCAATTGCGACACCGGGCAAGACAGCATGCGATAAAGCATCGCCAATCAGGCTCATCCGGCGCAGCAGTAAAAAAACACCCAGCGGCGTCAGGCTGACAGACAAAGCCAGACAAGCCACCAGAGAACGTCGCATAAAACCAAACTGGGCAAAGGCATCCAGAACATGCATCGTCATTATTATTCCTCTTAACCCGGTTATCCGAAACGAAGACTCAGCCCGGCCTGTGGCTGAAACAAGCCACAGCGGGATAACACATCTCCCGTCTCACCCCAGTGAAAGCAGCGATGATTAATCACCAGTGTTTGCGGAAAGAAGGTGTGCACCATTTCCGGATTATGCAGCACCGCAATGATGGTTTTACCCGCCTGGTGAAGCTGACCAATCAATGCAATCAGCATCTCCTGCGTCTGGGCATCAATCCCGGTAAAAGGTTCATCCATCAGCATCACAGGCGCATCCTGAACCAGTAACCGGGCAAACAGCATGCGCTGAAATTGTCCGCCTGAAAGTTGATTTACACTGTAATTTGCCAGATCACTAATCCCCGTCGTTTCTAAAGCCGCTTCGACCCGCGCAATATCCTGACGACGTAATGCGGCCATCATGCTTCGCCGCGGCCAGCATCCCATCGATACAACGTCAAATACATTGATGGGAAAACTCCGGTCAATATCGGCCTGCTGTGGCAGCCATGACATATCCGTCTGCGTGTTCTGACGAAAAGAGACATGCCCCGACACAGGAGATAACATACCGCAGATCGTTTTTAACAGGGTGGACTTACCTGTACCGTTTTCGCCCATAATGGCGGTTAAACTGCCCTGATCAAAACAACCACTCACCGGCTCTGTCAGCCCTTTTCCCTGATATCCCACCACTAAATTGTTCAATTCGATCATGGCAGTAACACCGCCCAGCGAATCGCCAGCCAAAGACACAGAATCAGCACAGACACGCCTGCTGCCCGGACGATACAGGATGCAGTCAGGATTGATGAAGATCTGCGTGAGCGTGTACAAGATGTCGTCTGAGTCATTATTTTGTACCAAAGTCACACCTAATTCATTATGTTATAACATAACAAAACGAACACAGCAACAGACAAACTGCACCGGAGAGCGAGTGTTGAATCGCCTGTCAAAATCACACTTCAGCGCCGGATAAATTGAAAAAAGGATGAATTTAAAAATTGAAAGGATCAAAAGAAATTAAAAAAATTGAAAAACTAAATTGAAAGGACAGACACATTTATTTTCGCTGAATATCTGTTTCCTGAATTCCTTTTTATCCATAAAACCTCAATCATGTATTTTCAGGTAGCCTGGCTATTATTATTTTTATCAAAAAAATACAGAATTAACTCCGGTATAATTTTCCTTATTATTAATCTTTAAGGAAAATATTTACTCCCCCTGGATTAAATTAATTTTTTAAGCATCTTAACTGAATAATTAATTATTCCCGGTTAAATATGGGGACAAACCGACAAACCTGAAAATAATAAAAAATTCTCCGTTACATTTTGATACATCTGGTTACAATCACATGATGGGATGAATCGTTCTTGCAGTTTCATTTTACAACAATCAATTGATTACGCTTGCATTTATGATAAAAACCATGAAAAGCAAAAAGTTAAAAACACAAAACAAACAATAAAAATATGAAAAATAAAGAAAGGCCATAACTGTTCACAATCAACAAGTCAGTAATAATACATCAGGAGTTCATGATGAGAATAAATTTAAAATCTCCCGGCTGGAAAAAAACCATTCCATTTCTTCTTTCTGCCATCAGCCTTTCGGCTTACGCTGATAATTGTTCCACAATGCCAACCTCCGGGCAAAAGTATTATATTAAAAATATTAGTTCTGATTTGGCGCTGGACGTCAGTAAAGGAGACACCAGTAATTCACCCAACGTCATTACTTATAATTTTTCAGGCAATAATAACCAGCAATACGTTATCACCAAACAGAGTGATAATTACTATACACTGAAGTCTGTTTATAATAATCAGGTTCTGGAAGTCGAAGGAGCTTCCGGTTCAAATGGAGCAAACGTTGATGTGGGTACAGATACTCACAGTAATCATCAGCGCTGGGAACTTAAACTTCAATCTTCAGGCGCGTTTAAAATTGTCAATAAGTCTTCGCAAAAATCTCTGACCGTTGCAGGTTCCTCGAATGGCGCGAATGTATATCAGAATGATGATACCTCAGCCAGCTCCCAACGCTGGTACATCAGCCCTGTCTCAGGCTCCTGCGGCACCAGCACGGGCTCAGGTTCAGGCACATCAGACAGCGCTCTGGAAGGGTTTGCTTCCCAGTCCGGTAGTGACGGGCTTTCAACCACGACCGGCGGTGCCGGCGGAAGTACCGTGACGGTATCCAACTGTAGCGCATTGCAATCAGCACTGACGTCATCCTCTGCGCAAATCATTCAGATTCCGGCTAATACCACGATTGACTGCCGGACAGCAAACCGGACAGTCGCGGCTTGTCCGCTTGATTGTGCCAGATGGGGAGACAACGGAAAAACCTGGTACCGGGTACCGACAAGTACTCAGAACTGTAGTGATTTAGGCAGCAGCTCAAGCAGCACCGTCAATGTCACCCGCAATGAAACCACCATTCGTGTTAAATCGAATAAAACACTCAAAGGACTTGGAGCCGGCTCGACATTGCTGGGCGCAAATTTATATCTGAGCGGTGTGAAAAACGTCATTATCCGTAATTTAACCATCAGCAATATTAACCCGTCACTGGTCGAAGCGGGTGATGGTATTACCGTCAACAGCAGCAGCCATGTCTGGGTTGATCATGTTGCCTTCAGTAAAATCAGTGATGGCTATGTGGATGTGAAAGGCAGTCAAAATGTCACGCTCAGCTGGAACCGCTTCTATGGTCACAATACACAGGTCTGCGCCAACCAACACTGGTACACGCACCTGATTGATGATTCTCAGGTGACCTTCCACCATAACTTCTGGGATACAGCCGCAGGACGGAATCCTAAAGTCGAAGGCAATAAAGCACGGGTTCACCTGTTCAACAATTACTGGAAAGATATTACATACTTCTCCATTGGCGGCGATGATAATGCCCAGATTCTGGTTGAAAACAATTACTTCGAAAACAGTGCAAAACCACACTGGAACATTGGAAATGCTTACTTCTCTGCTTCCGGCAATACTTATACCGGCGTATCCAAAAACGATCAGTATAAAGACAGCGGTGCCACTGTTTTTTCTGATGTCAATATGTACCCTTACACGCTGGAGAACCCATCGGCGTTAGGAAATGAGGTGAACGGCGGGACCGGCCCGCAATAACTGAAACCTGTATGACAGGCCCGGAATACGGGCCTGTCTGTCACCGGCTTACTCTTTCCATGATAGCTTCTCATTCTGATTGTCAATTTGAACGATTTGAACCCACCCAAAATAAATCATTAATTTTCAATTAATTAAAACAGGCACACATTTTGTACTCTTCATTGTTATCTGACGTCTTGCCTATAAAACTGAGGGATAATGATGAGAAAAATCATTCTTTTTGTATTACTCCTTTTTACCGGTCATGTTGCTACCGCAACACCTTTTGACAACTGCCCAAGCCGGGCATATCTGTTTCAGTCCAAACCTGTTCAGGTGTATGGGGTTAATCTGGTCACCGGGATGACCACCCTGATACAAGGGGATACAGGGATAGCCAGCAACATCAATGGCGTTGGCTTTGATTTTGTTTCCCGGTATATATTCGGCTATGACACCACCCAGAAACGAATTGTCCGGCTTGATAAAGATTTTCAGGTAACCGTCATTCCAACCATAGGCCTACCCACCGATCACACATTCTTTGTTGGTGATGTATTTAATCAGTATTACTACCTATACCGGCAGAATAAAGGACTATTCCGGATTGACCTTACCCCGCTGGATACGGATCCGGATGCCGTTCTGGTGGTTGAGAAAATCACTGGTACCGCCAAAATTTCACTGACTGACTTTGCTTTTCATCCCGGAAACGGCAAGCTCTACGGTATCGATAATAACTCCGGTTATCTTTACGAATTCAACACCGGGACCGGCGCCGCGACATTCATTGGTGATACCGGAGAAACAGGAACTTTCGGCGCAGGTTACTTCGACGTCAACGGTTATTATTATGTATCACGCAATCAGGACGGACAGATTTACCGGATTGATTTATCCAGTGAAGCGAATCTGAGTTCCGGCAATGTGGCTGCTGTCAAATTTGCTGACGGTCCCTCCTCGAATCAAAACGATGGCGCACGTTGTGCAAATGCCCCCGTGATTGATGAAGATTCTCAGATCGACTTTGGTGATGCCCCCGACAGTTACGGCACCTCACTGGCCGCCAATGGCCCGCGACATCAGCTCGATGGCCTGACCTGGCTGGGACAAAGCATCCCGGATGGCGAACAGGACGGATATACCAGTTCATTGACCGATGATACCACCGGCAGCGATGATGAAGACGGTGTCAACTTTGTCACCCCACTGGAAGCCGGACTTGAAGCTATTATCCAGATCGATGCATCGGTTTCCGGTTACCTTTCCGCATGGATTGACTGGAATCAGGACGGCGATTTTGACGATGAAAATGAACAAATCTTTACCGACCAGTCCTTAGAAGGCGGGCTGAATACCTTCTTCATCACGGTGCCTTTCTCTGCCACACAGGGACAAACCTGGAGCCGCTTCCGGTTCAGCCAGCAGACCGGGCTCAGTGCAACGGGCGGCGCGACTTCCGGTGAAGTGGAAGACCACCCAGTTTATATTACTGCTGATGGCATCAGTATCAGACATTATCCCAGCGAGTCCGGTTACGCGACAGTCGCCTTTGAAGATAACTGGCCACACACCGCTGACTACGATATGAACGATGTCGTTATTCATTACCGGGTGACAGAATTTGTCAAAGACGGACAGGTCAAAAAAAGTTTCATTCAGGGACGTTTGTCAGCAATGGGCGCAACATATCACAATGGTTTTGCCATTCGTCTGCAAGGACTGAACCGACAGGACATCGATACTGCGCTGACCCGTCAATACCACAATCAAACTCTGCAGGAGAACAGCGGGCTGGATGAGAGTGTCAACGAAACGATATTTATCATTTCAGATGATCTGACGCTGAAAAAAGGATCACAATGCGCGTACTTCCGCACCCAGAACCACTGTAAAGAAGAGGAATCATTTCAGTTTGAAATCCACATTTATTTGCAGGACGGGGCCGACAGTTCAGGATTAATCGCGATGCCTTACGATCCCTTTATTTTTGCCACACCGGGTTACTATCATGGCGAAGGTCTGCCTAACCATCCCGGACACAGCTGGGAAATACATCTGCCCGATCAGGCACCAACCGAAAAATTTGCCGGTGATATGCTGTGGCAGCTCGGAGTTGATGCCAGTGATCCGGGCGCCGGTACGTTTTTTAAAACCGCACAAAATCACCCGTGGGCATTATTGATCCCTTACGAGTGGCTATGGCCTTCGGAACGGACTGATCTGCTGCAGGCTTATCCGGATTTCCAGATGTTTGCCGAAAGTGCCGGTGCACAGGGGCGAAGCTGGTATACCAACAGCAAAGCCTCTTCTCAGTATATTTACATTCCATAGGCTTGTTCAGGGAGAATTTATGATGATTCAGCGCACTTCATTTTTATCTTTCTTATGTCTGTTATCAGGGCTGATGTTATCTGGCTGCGGTGGTGGAGGAGGCAGTAGTGGTGGGGGCAGCAGTAGTGCAGGCAGTACACCGCAAAGTGCTGCTGCCGCGGCTCAGGAAGTGGAAGATCTCAATGTGCCGGATGACTTTGACTATGAGTCAACGCGCACCATCACATTACAGATTGAGATGGTTTCACTCGCCGGCAGCCGGAGCTATGCTTCCGTCTACACTCGCTTTACCACCGGCACCGACGGTCGCTTTCGACCGGATCCGGGGAGCCGTCTGGCCAATACCGCACTAACCGATGGCACCGCAACAGTGACTCTCACTGTACCTGCGGCTACCACAGAGCTGCTGGCAGAAGTCTGGACAATTGGCAGCACAAATCCGGTTCAGCGGGTGATAGAAATTCAGCCGGTTTCAGGTCCGGGTGCTGATGACCAGTACTTTTTGACTGACTAAATCAACCTGCCTGTCCCCTTCTGTCAGGAAATCTGCTTCACTCCTGGCAGTGAAGCAGATTTCCTGACAGAAGGGGACAGGCAAACCCACGACATCAGAAAAAAACTGATTAAAAAATAATCACGATATGTGATAACCGTTCATAAAAAACAATATCAGCGTGACATAATCATAAGCCATCCGTCTGACATACCATAAACAGGAACTTCCTATGGACGACAATGCCAAACTCACCCTGATCGAGTCATATATTGATTACTATAATGCATTCAATATTCCGGGTATGCTTTCACTACTGGATGAGCTAATTGTCTTTGAAAATGAATCTAATGGGGTCATTAATACACACACTGAAGGCCGGGCCGCATTTGAAGAGCTTGCACAGGAATCCGCAAAATTTTTCAGTGCCCGCGAGCAAAAAATCACCTATGTAGATTTGAGTGATGCCGGTGCAACAGTCGGGATTGACTATCAGGGCGTACTGGCGGTGGATCTGCCCAATGGCCTGAAAGCAGGCGAAGTTCTTGCGGTGCAGGGGAAGTCTTGCTTTGAGTTCTCCGGAGAGAAAATTGGTTATATCCGCGATGTAAGCTGATGCTTTTCTTCCGGTATGGCATATTTCAGTTTTCTGATAATTCATAGTCGTTTAGACTGAACCTATTGAAAATATTGACTCATGAAGCAAAGGTTCAGTTTTTATGGATTCAGAGATGCTGGCAAATTATCTGAATAAGATCGGGATAGAAAACCACATTGAGCCTGATCTTCACACCCTGAAGCAAATTCACCAACGACAACACTGCAGAATTCCGTTCGAGAATTTTGATGTGCTCAATGGCACCACCCCGTGTCTGTCTGAAGAAGCGCTTTATCAAAAACTTGTGATCAACGAAAGAGGCGGATATTGCTTTGAATTAAATGGTTTGTTGTCCTGTGTACTCAAGTTTACCGGGTTTGACGTCAGGCCATTACTCGGCAGAATCCATCTGGAAGAAAAACCATCGGGCCGCGGGCACTTCATTAATCTGGTCACCCTCGGGGAAACATCATGGATTGTCGATGCCGGATTTGGTGCAAACACCCCCCGGGCCCCGCTTCCTGTTGTTTTTAATCAGGAAATCTCTACAGATCTTCAAACATTTCGCTTTATTCAGGATGAGCGATTTGGCGTAATGCTGCAGAATAAGGTCAACTCCGGCTGGAGGGATTTATACAGTCTGGATATGGGCCATGTGTGTGATGGTGATATTGCTTACGGCAATCACTTTACTTCAACCAACCCAGATTCCGTATTCGTCTCAAATTGCGTGGCGACACTCAGGACAGATGATGGCATTCTGACACTATTAAACAATCGTTTAAGCATAAAGCGTCCTGAGGGAACTCATGAGATTGTCCTTGATAATGAGCCATCGTATTTCTCCGCGTTAAAAACCTATTTCGGCATTGAGCTGGAGATGCCTTATCAACAGATTGCAAATTGCTTTTGAATGACGGGTCTGTTGGCTTTGTCATTGAAACGTGTTCAAAAATATAGTTTTTGTGTATTGTTCCCACACTTCTGTGTGGGAAAACACAGGGCTGGAACAGCGCATGTGATGAATTTTGGTGGTTACAAAACGGAGTCATTCACGTTGGCAGATTGAGTCAATCTTTATAAACCTGGATTCTCTGTACTGGTCAAGCACAATAGCACGTCTTCTTCCTTTGACCTCGAAGAAGATCCTCTCAGTTATTCGTGTTGTAACAAAGTAAAGTACCTTCAAGTAAAATGCCTTCGTTGATTTTCACCTTATTGCCGGGAGTAGTGATGCCACCACTGTTCATCTCAGTGAAGTTTAGAAATATGTCGCATAAGCTAATTCATCATACACATTATCTTCATCTGTTATTCTGTGTAATTCAAATCCAGACTCATGAATTTTTTCATCGTCAATTATAGAGTCAAGAAAATAAATACCAGAATCATTACCCCAAGCAGACAAAATGAGCATAGCCTGATACGAGATAAACTGATCCGGAGAATCAAGTAAAGCTAATAAGTCAGGAATTCTTTCCTTCAGGGGTGGATCCAGTAACTGAACTTCATCAAGCCCAACATCGTCACCAAATTCATCGGTGTACAAAAGGTGATATGTTTTCGAGTCAACAGGTATCATAAATTTCTCATCTGAAAAGAAAAATCAGGCATAAGCCTGATTTATAAACGATAGAAATTAATCCGAAATAATTTTAACGATATATAATACTAAAAGAATAAAATCATAGTTCTATTTTAATTATCAGGAAAAATTTGCTCCAAATTTCTTCCATAATATACTCTTTTGCATCCTCCTCATCATCAGCCGGGTATACAACACATTCATCATTGTCTAAAAAATCCACCAAAGAAATTTCTTTATCCTGAAATAAACTAATCAGTTCTTCTTCTATTTTATTTCTCTGATTATGATCAGATAGAATCCTATTCAAAGCCGCTTATTCTTGCTCTTTTTCCAATCCAACATCAACAGAAAAAATAGTCATAAATAAATTTATTAAAGATGGATAATGATTCACTTAAGTTACCTCACGGGAAAAATAGTTATTGTTTCCCAAATAGTTTTAGTGACATTCAACTCATAAACAGCTTGAACGCTTCTAAGATTTTCAACTAAACGAGAAGCACCTTGCAACTTGGGCTTATATCTACTTCCAGCGATTCTTTCAAATCCTCGCCCTAAATCAACACCAAGATCTCCAACATCCTCAGGTTTTACAGTAATTCTGGTTTTTCCTGGGCTCTGAGCAATTACTTTTTTAAGAGCTCTGTTACTTCTAACTTTCTGATCAGCAAATACTAATAACTCATAAGAATGAAAGGCGGATGACATCGGTGGTAAAATAGTCTTACCTTTTATTACCTTAACATGTCCATCAAGAGCTTCATCATCAGATAAACCATCTTTTATTCCACCTGTTTTTGCAGATTTACTTTGCTGTCATCAATAACCAATCACATCAATGGTGGTATATATATTACCTTCTGGGTCTGAAATATATACAATAATCATATTTGGCTCCATAGAAGGAGAAACATTCAAATCACAACTAACAACCCAACCTTCATTTTCCGCACCAACGGGAAGTTTACGTTTCCTGTATATAGTTTTTGCAGTACCTTCAATATATTCAATCCCTTCATTCTGTAATTTTTCCATTGCAAGCTGAATTGCTTTTTCTTCACTAATCAATGTTAACCACTCCCAAACATATTCCACTTTTGGTGAGGAGGCAAATGATCTTCCGCACCAAGAAGCGTTACAGAGCGCCAAAACAAGGATAGGTCATGCGTGTCTGTGTTCGATATCACCTGATTTGACCTAAAATTAGAAGCTGTTATTTAATATCTGGATTCAAAAATCTATTTTCGAGCATGTTTTATTAATCGACTAAGCGCCTGATGGTACTTATATAGTCGTTTTAAATCCTTTTCCTTAATATTATTTAACCTAGTCACATTAAGATTATCTTTTATATCTTCAATCTTTATCATACATGCCAGTTGATTTGTTAAAACTCTATCAATGAATTCATCATAATTTTCATCTTGCCTTCTGGATAAACAATCTAAAGCTTCAATGATCTCATCTGAAAAACCGTTGCCTTTTATTTCGTTGAGAGTTATGTTGGAGTCTTCAATGACATCATGTAACACAGCAACAATTCTTTCTTTTTCACTATCGAATTGAAACATGACACGCAGAGGATGCAAAATATAAGGTTGCCCGCCCTTGTCAAACTGACCACTATGTGCTTGTGTTGCAATTTGGATGGCCATATCCAGTCTATTCTTTTTTCCAGCGGCATATTCATCTTTAGTTATTTCATTACCAAACAATAGTGCATCATTAAATAAACGGTTGTCATGCGAAACTTCATTTTTACTTTCTTCTTTACCATAAAATTTTACATGTACTTTTTTATTCTTTGAATCCCATCGATACATAACATCTTCAAAAGGATAATCAATAAATATATCTTCTATGCTAGAAAGTCTACTTTTACTTATACCCATTAGAATTCCTTATTGAGTTATAATAATTACAACTCTGTTTTTCGAGTTGCCCAACTTTAGGATCATTTTGTTTTGCCTCGTCACTTTGACCACTGGCGGTATGCGCTGTACGCCTTAAGTAATCCAGCCTGATTTGCGTAAACGCTTTGCCATTCCCGTCATCTTTAAACCGGCCCGGAAAATCAAAATGCTCGTAAGTCTGTTTTTGATAATCCAGATCTTTGCCATCCAGTGTTTGAGAAAAATTGTAAGACGGCTTTTTAAAACTGTAGTCCCGCATTTCAATCGAGCTGACTTCGGACTGTTTCGTTTCACTCAGGGCCGAAATATACGGCTCTTCCGATGCCCCGCCGGACAGCGCATTATAGGGAATGGCAGCACCCAGTTTCGGAAAACCTTCCGGATTATCGGTGATCACCAGCGTGTGCTTGCTGTCTTCATGGGTGAAGGTATACATCAGCCCTTCTTCAGCAGCCATCCGGTGGAAAAATGCTAAATCCGTTTCCCGGTACTGCACGCAAAACTCCCGCTCTCCCAGAGTTCTTTTCACTGAAAATGCGTAATCGCTGATACCCATCTCATCGAGCAGTGTTGTCAGGATTATGAACAGTCTCGCTTCAAGCAAGATATTTTTTACTTTGATAAGTAATAAAAAAACCCAATAATTGATATCCAACTATTGGGGGGCTTCACTATCCCATTCTTTATTTTTGACAAAATTAGATTTTAATCAAAATAATTTTTTTAACTAAGAGAATCAATAAGTTCAGATAAACTATCAGTTACAAACAAAATAGCATCTTCATCATCAGGATCTTCTTCCACATCAACAAAAACAACAGGAGGGTTTTCTATACAATCCCTGTAATCATAAGCAAAAAAGCACCCACTACCACCTGTACCAGCAATAGGTATGATATTTTCGTATACATCAGACCATTTTTCCCACTTTTTAAGTACACTATAGAGTTCCTGCGCTTCAGTGGCATCTTTCATCACATGAAATAGCGGACCAAAAACTGATAATGCTAATTCGCCAGCTTCAATTGTCTCTGGGGTTGGCATTTTACCTTGATGGTTCAATATCAGGTTTTTATAATCTTCTGGTAAAGATACTTTTAAAGCTGATTCAAGATACAGCAAATCATTTTTTGTTGCATCACCAATAGACGGATCAATATATTCTTCCCATAATATGTTCATATTTCTACCTGTAGAAACTCGGCTGAGAATTCTTCCAGCCAGACAAATATTGAGAGTCAAAATCTTCTTCTGTTAGTCGCTTGTATTCTTCTGGAGTCATTGACTGATTAACTGAGAGTCGTAACATTCTATATTGAAGTGTTTTTTTCAGCGGTTCTTTAATATTCATTTCTATAAATGAGAATAAAGCTTTCTATCCAGCTCAGATAAAAAATGAATACCATAAGATGCTTCGTCTAGTGTATTGAGCATATTCTGTGGGAGTGATTTATCATATTCATCGAAGCATGTAGCAAGCCCGACAGCAATAGATGCGACACTATCCGTATCACCTCCCAGATCAACACATTGAATGATTAAATCGCATAAATTGTCACAACGAATCAGACAGCTAAAAGCAGCACTCACAGTATCATAAGCTTTCACGGTTACTTCATCGGTCCAGTTGAAGTTCCAGTCTGAGAACCGAAAATCTTTAAGAAAAGATTCAAGATGCGAGAGCTTCCCTTTTCTGTGTATACCGAAATGTCCCGCCAATGCGACAGCACAAGATGATTGAATCGCAATATCAGTATGATGTGTCACGCAAGCCTGCATACTGGCTTTATGAATCAGATCATCTGTATCAGCTAAAATACTCAGCGGCACTGAGCGCATTGCAGCACCATTCCGATCACTGGTATTCCGTATTTTTTCTAAAAATTCCCGTCCGCTGGAAATATCAGATAGAAAACCATAAAACCCTTTTGCATAGCCCTGGCGGGGATCTCGTTTAAAGCATTCGACAAATTTGTCGGCAATCAGAACATCATTCCAAATTGGTTCATGGATGATAAGCTCTGCAATCGCAACTGACATCTGGGTATCATCCGTATATTTAGCTGACATCCCATACAGTTCATGAGGCAGGTATTGAGAAAAGTCATTATGCTGATCGATCTTATCCCGGGATGAAAATTCGAATCCGGCTCCGTATGCATCTGCAACTGCTATTTCTGTTAACATCGTTTATTTAACCTAACTGATAACCTGTTCTTTTCTCAAATGCTTCAGCGAGTTCCACGGCATTGATTTGTTCAATTTGCGCCAGCTTTTTCAGACAATCCGGTAATATATCAGAGATATCTGGATCAATCTTTTTCATGTTATCAATCAAAGTAACATCAAATGCATCATTTTCCTCACATCCGGACTCACCAACCTGACGCCGGAAACGGTACATTTTTTCAACCCAATAGTTTATTTTTTCATCCACACTAAAAGTTTGGTATTTGAGAGGAAAATTCAATTTTTCCAGCTTTTGAACAATGAATTTTTTGGAATCTGGTTTATATGCGCTATAAAAATTTCTCGATTCTTCAGCCATTTTCAAACCAGAATTTTCAGAAGTTATATCAAAATATTCATACAAAACATTTGTATCAGGTTCAAAGTCATATTTTACAATAACTTTCACCGCCATATCTGACAGATTTAATTCTTCTGACTCTGGCAATCGTTTTTTCCTTTCATCTAATGATAAAAAACGATTCTCTGATGGTAAAAATTCAAGCTCATCTCGTCTCTCTACATGATCATTGATCACCCAGATAACAATATTTTCAGAATCAGTAAGTTGGTATGCCAGCAAGAACTTATCTTCAGCAATTTGTGATTTTAGGTTTGACGGCAAATCAATATATTTTTTTAATCTCATTACATTTCTACCAATTCAATCGTTCCACTAGAGTCTGAGTTTACAACAGTAAAGTTATTACCCGGAGGAATAACATTTTCACAAGAATATGATGGTTTACCCACCTTATCATGAAAATGAACACCGAAGGCTAAATCTGAGATATCTTTTGCACTATTAGTCTGAATCACTAAATTTCTCGCACCTTCATATGCATCACTTTCATTTGGTGCAGTAGACCAGAAGCTTGACTTTACACTATTACCGAGTTTAAATTTTGAATCAAACGCAGATTCATCCGCAGAACTGTTCAATCTAATACCCCTAAATTGAGTTGGGGCTGCATCTGGCATTTTATTCATTCCAGACTTAACTAACTCTGCTAATTCATTGGCTTCTGTGCTACCACCATTATCAAGTGTTGCATTTAAATCCCGGTAAAAAAGCTTGGTCGTATACCCAAATACAGCATGAGCTTCATCTGAGCTCAAGCCATGAGTGCTAACAGCATTTTCAATTAGAGGTTCGTAGTCAACACCTATCTCTTTCATCCCCTCGTAAAAACTTTGAACTTGTTCGACCGACTGATTATTGAATTTCGCAACTTTTTTCACATACTCAGGCGCTGAAGACAAAGCCCCGCTACTCTTCAACTCAACCGCCTGCTCTTCCTCCTTCACCGCCTTGCGGATCGGCTCGTCGATAAACGGCGGGCAGGTCCAGATCGCGTCGGCCGCTTCTGCCAGTGGCGTGATTTTCAGGAACGTCGATTTTTCCTGTGCGCTGTCTTTTCCACAATCAAACTCCTCACCTTTGTAAGGGGTATCACCGATAAATACATTCCCCGAACCGGCAGAAATTGAGCCACCACAGCCGATGGCGTCACCGACCCTTGAGGCGGGCTTACCATTGATCGACACATTTGATGAGCCTGCTGATATGCTGCGCCCGTGCACCCCATGACCACCCGGACATCCGCAAGGATGGGGCATGACAGCATCCCCCTTGCGTGCCGCTGGTTTACCGTTAATTGAGACATCAGGACTTCCGGCAACAATCGGAGAGGGTGGAAAACAAGCATGCCCTGAGCAACTGTCTCCTAATCTTCCTGCTTTTGGCATAACGGCTACATCCTTGTATCGGGAGCCTCAGGCTCTTGCGGCTTATCGGTCTCATCCGGTTTCACCATCTTCGGCGCGGTGCCTTTACCCGGTGAGCCCCCTTCGTTAATTTTCACTTTCGTACCGGAAATCGTCACGCCACCACTGTCTATTTTAACAAAACCACCCGGCCCTTTAATCGTCAGTTCAGTCCCGGCTTCCAGAATGATATTCTTGGCTTTGACGTAATTTTCATTACTGACAGTAATCCGCTGATTGGCGCCAATTTCCTTCTCTTCTGAAGCCGTAATCTGCGTCACGACACTGCCTTCAACCTTGGTGATAATCCCGCCGGAAATAAACCGGCTCAGTTTACCGACAATCCGCTGCACCACATTCCGGCCAACTTTGACATGATGATCCTGACCGAATTCCTCGACCACATTCTTACCCACCATGCGGTTGAAGTTCTCTGTGATCATCTGATACCAGTGGCGGCCAATCCGGTGATGGCTGTCTGTGCCAACCGATTCACGGCGGATATTTTCCGTGACGATATCCTGATCTTTCTGCGCGTGAATATAAATCTGCTCAATACTGGCCTGATCTTCAAAACGGATTTCATTCGAACCGTCACCCTGATGGGTCTGGGTTTTAAACACAGTCCGGGTTTTATGGTTCGGTAACAGGTACGGAGACACATTGGTCGCATGATAGGTCCGGCCGGTCACAATCGGTTGGTCCGGGTCACCGTTAAGGAAGGAAACTATGACTTCATGGCCGATTCGCGGAATCGCGATAAACCCGTACTGACTGCCGGCCCAGCCCTGAGAGACACGAACCCAGCAGGAGCTTTTTTCGTTCTGGCTGCTTTCCCGATCCCAGGGGAAATGCAGTTTGACCCGTCCATGCTCATCACAGTAGATTTCTTCACCGGACGGACCGACGACCATCGCAACACAGGGGCCATCCACTAATGGTTTCGGCTGCGGATGAGCCTGCCAGACTTTATCACCGGGGATCAGCAGGAAGTTGTTGGTATAAGTCGTTGCGCCATTATCTCCCCCTTCTTCCAGTGACTGAGGCTGTGTGCCGACATGACTGGCTTTAACCACCAGCCAACACCGGTTCATGGCAGGATCGGCTTTGTGATCCTTCAGGTCAAACCGTTTCCCGGCCTGAATCTTTGCCTCGTCACTTTGACCACTGGCGGTATGCGCTGTACGCCTTAAGTAATCCAGCCGGATTTGCGTAAACGCTTTGCCATTCCCGTCATCTTTAAACCGGCCCGGAAAATCAAAATGCTCGTAAGTCTGTTTTTGATAATCCAGATCTTTGCCATCCAGTGTTTGAGAAAAATTGTAAGACGGCTTTTTAAAACTGTAGTCCCGCATTTCAATCGAGCTGACTTCGGACTGTTTCGTTTCACTCAGGGCCGAAATATACGGCTCTTCCGATGCCCCGCCGGACAGCGCATTATAGGGAATGGCAGCACCCAGTTTCGGAAAACCTTCCGGATTATCGGTGATCACCAGCGTGTGCTTGCTGTCTTCATGGGTGAAGGTATACATCAGCCCTTCTTCAGCAGCCATCCGGTGGAAAATGCTAAATCCGTTTCCCGGTACTGTACGCAAAACTCCCGCTCTCCCAGAGTTCTTTTCACTGAAAATGCGTAATCGCTGATGCCCATCTCATCGAGCAGTGTTGTCAGGATTGCTTTCACATCTTTCTGCTGAAAGATTCTGCTGTTCTGACGGAGGGATAAACGTTCAAGGGAAGGGACTAACGTCAGGGAATAAAAAGTATGATGATGGCCGGTATCACCTTTGGTGAAGTTCCGGATAATGCCGTGGACTTTTTGCACCACTTCGCCGCTGCGGATCACTTCGAGCAATGCTTTGCTGTCAACCATCTGTTTTGCAGTCAACCCACTGTTCCGGCTGGCAAGCTCAATCTGATAACGATAACCGAAAAACGGCTGTCCCTGTGAAACGGAATTATGAGCAGTCTCTATAGACGAGGACACTCAATAGCACGTCTTCTTCCTTTGACCTCGAAGATAAGTTATTCGTGTTGTAACAAAGTAAAGTACTTTCAAGTAAAATGCCTTCGTTGATTTTCACTTTATTGACGGGAGTAGTGACGCCACCACTGTTCATCTCAGTGAAGTTTAGAAATATGAAAAGAAAAATCAGGCATAAGCCTGATTTATAAATGATAAGATAAACAAGTTAAATTACTATTTCTTCATCATTAAACCTAATATAGCATTCGGGATGAGCAGACTTGAACCCGATTAATTCTTCTCTCACCAATACATCAGATTCAACATAAAGCTCTTTAAGATTTTTCAACTTATTGAGCTTATTAAGCCCTGTTGATGAAATTTTTGTATCGTAGATCTGCAACTGACACACTGACTTTAAACCATCATTCATTATCAAGGTATTCAATAGATCATCATCTACATCTAAGCCAGATATTCTCAAATACTCACCAGATATTACATGTTCAAAATCAGCAGCATCCTTAAACTGATTGACCAATATATGATCATTTACAGATTTAACATTTTTAAAGTAGTCACCCCGTAAAACAAGTAAAGATAAATATTCGCCATTATCAAGATGTGTAGAGAACTGAAATTTGCCAGGGGCATAAATACTAATATCAGTCAATTTATTATCATTCTCATCCCATCGATATTCTTGTATTAAACTCTCATCTGAGAGTATATGCTCGAGATTATATAATTGGCCATATTTTGTATATTGTGCTTTGGAGGACTCTTCTCCATTCTCAAATTGCCGTATTTCTAAGCATATTCCATTTTCGAAATAAAAAGATATTCCCTCATACAAAGAACCTTGATATAAATAAGGTTCATCATCACCGTCTAATAAAGAATCATCAATATAAATACAACCGGTCTTATAAATGGGAAAAGGCAGAGTAAAATCTCTAGTCAACACACCTCGCTCGCATTCTTTGCAACAATTAATAAAACCGTCTTTTAATTCAATCATGACACCAGTGAATAATTGACTTTCATAGAAAAACAAGCCTGATTCGTCAATTATTAATTCGTTTTTAACAACTATCATTATCAATGCCCAGTTAATATATCAAAACCATTTAAAATGCCACTACAGTGGTTACAAGCGATAAACTCTTTCCCTTGTCCAAAACTATTTTGAGTTTTAAACGTTGAAACCTGTACTTTGCTGACATCAAATCCTGGTTTTGCACTAGCTTTATTTAACACATTATTTGCTGCCTGAACTTCAGCATGAAGTCCGGGAATGCCCTTTAGGCCTTTATCATCTCTCAAACCAAATATAGCACCTTCTTTCACATGCTCTTTTATTTTACTCTCCATTACAGGGTTTAATCGGTTACCTGACTTCGCATACAGTGCTGATAACTCATCCATATATTCTCTTTGATTTGTAATTTTAATCAATTCTTTATTATCACCACAACGCTCTGTTCCCGGAAACGTTCTTCCCTTCTTAAGAGAAAATGGTATATTTTCGAAAGGTTCACTAATGATCCCCTCTTCAGGAATTCCAGCCCTTGAGACTGCAACTCCTGAAGTTTTATTTTTAGAGATAAGCTCCTGAGCATCTTTTTCAACTAAAGCATTTAGGTCATTAGCAGCTTCAGTTCTGGTAGCAGAAACCTGACCAACCTCAACCGCCTGCTCTTCCCCCTTCACCACCTTGCGGATCGGCTCGTCGATAAACGGCGGGCAGGTCCAGATCGCGTCGGCCGCTTCTGCCAGTGGCGTGATTTTCAGGAACGTCGATTTTTCCTGTGCGCTGTCTTTTCCGCAATCAAACGTCTCACCTTTGTAAGGGGTATCGCCGATAAACACATCGCCGGAACCGGCAGCGATGGAACCACCACAGCCGATGGCGTCACCGACCCTTGAGGCGGGCTTACCATTGATCGACACACTTGATGAGCCTGCTGATATGCTGCGCCCGTGCACGCCATGTGGCACATTCGGACAAGGACAGGCATGTAACAGCACCGCATCCCCTTTCCGGGCGGCTGGCTTGCCGTTAATCGATACATCCGGGCTGCCTGCAATAATTGGAGTCGCCGGGAAACAGCCGTGCCCTGAGCAGCTGTCTCCTAATCTTCCTGCTTTTGGCATAACGGCTACATCCTTGTATCGGGAGCCTCAGGCTCTTGCGGCTTATCGGTCTCATCCGGTTTCACCATCTTCGGCGCGGTGCCTTTACCCGGTGAACCCCCTTCGTTAATTTTCACTTTCGTGCCGGAAATCGTCACACCACCACTGTCAATTTTAACAAAACCACCCGGCCCTTTAATCGTCAGTTCAGTCCCGGCTTCCAGAATGATATTCTTGGCTTTGACGTAATTTTCATTACTGACAGTAATCCGCTGATTGGCGCCAATTTCCTTCTCTTCCGAGGCGGTAATCTGCGTCACGACACTGCCTTCGACCTTGGTGATAATCCCGCCGGAAATAAACCGGCTCAGTTTACCGACAATCCGCTGCACCACATTCCGGCCAACTTTGACATGATGATCCTGACCGAACTCCTCAACCACATTCTTACCCACCATGCGGTTGAAGTTCTCTGTGATCATCTGATACCAGTGACGGCCAATCCGGTGATGGCTGTCTGTGCCAACCGATTCACGGCGGATATTTTCCGTGACGATATCCTGATCTTTCTGCGCGTGAATATAAATCTGCTCAATACTGGCCTGATCTTCAAAACGGATTTCATTCGAACCGTCACCCTGATGGGTCTGGGTTTTAAACACAGTCCGGGTTTTATGGTTCGGTAACAGGTACGGAGACACATTGGTCGCATGATAGGTCCGGCCGGTCACAATCGGTTGGTCCGGGTCACCGTTAAGGAAGGAAACTATGACTTCATGGCCGATTCGCGGAATCGCGATAAACCCGTACTGACTGCCGGCCCAGCCCTGAGAGACACGAACCCAGCAGGAGCTTTTTTCGTTCTGGCTGCTTTCCCGATCCCAGGGGAAATGCAGTTTGACCCGGCCATGCTCGTCACAATAAATTTCTTCACCGGACGGACCGACGACCATCGCAACACAGGGGCCATCCACTAATGGTTTCGGCTGCGGATGGGCCTGCCAGACTTGATCGCCGGGGATCAGCAGGAAGTTGTTGGTATAAGTCGTTGCGCCATTATCCCCCCCTTCTTCCAGTGACTGAGGCTGTGTGCCGACATGACTGGCTTTAACCACCAGCCAACACCGGTTCATGGCAGGATCGGCTTTGTGATCCTGCAGGTCAAACCGTTTCCCGGCCTGAATCTTTGCCTCGTCACTTTGACCACTGGCGGTATGCGCTGTACGCCTTAAGTAATCCAGCCGGATTTGCGTAAACGCTTTGCCATTCCCGTCATCTTTAAACCGGCCCGGAAAATCAAAATGCTCGTAAGTCTGTTTTTGATAGTCCAGATCTTTGCCATCCAGTGTTTGAGAAAAATTGTAAGACGGCTTTTTAAAACTGTAGTCCCGCATTTCAATCGAGCTGACTTCGGACTGTTTCGTTTCACTCAGGGCTGAAATATACGGCTCTTCCGATGCCCCGCCGGACAGCGCATTATAGGGAATGGCAGCGCCCAGTTTCGGAAACCCTTCCGGATTATCGGTGATCACCAGCGTGTGCTTGCTGTCTTCATGGGTGAAGGTATACATCAGCCCTTCTTCAGCAGCCATCCGGTGGAAAAATGCTAAATCCGTTTCCCGGTACTGTACGCAAAACTCCCGCTCTCCCAGGGTTCTTTTCACTGAAAATGCGTAATCGCTGATACCCATCTCATCGAGCAGTGTTGTCAGGATTGCTTTCACATCTTTCTGCTGGAAGATTCTGCTGTTCTGGCGCAGGGATAAACGTTCAAGGGAAGGGACTAACGTCAGGGAATAAAAAGTATGATGATGGCCGGTATCACCTTTGGTGAAGTTCCGGATAATGCCGTGGACTTTTTGCACCACTTCGCCACTGCGGATCACTTCGAGCAATGCTTTGCTGTCAACCATCTGTTTTGCAGTCAACCCACTGTTCCGGCTGGCAAGCTCAATCTGATAACGATAACCGAAAAACGGCTGTCCCTGTGCATCTGTGGAATCTGAAACGGACTCATGTCCGTGATACTGCCGCACCACCAATGTGTCGTCGTTTACACCATCGACGGTCAGACGAAAGTTTAAAGTTCTCATGTTGTACGCCTGTCGTTGTTCGTTGAATACCGTGTTCGTTCAATATCCTGCTCATTGAATTCAGGAAATCAGTCTGGAGACAGGGAAATAAAGAATTGTTGTTGAACACAAATCAGATGATTGAATCTGAACGATAACTTCAGATAAAGAAATCATCGCCCGCAGAGGCGGGCGATGAAAGAAGAAGCTGATTAAGCTTCGATAGGCTTACGCCAGTCATCAGCACCTGAAGTACCACAGTTGTTGTGATCCCAGGTAATTTTACGGTAAGTCAGAGAAACCGTCACGTTCTGAGTGTAGTCAGAATCTGCTGGGTTTTGACAGTGTGGCATTGCACAATCGATATCAACGATTGTTGCGTTTTCCAGTGTTGTCGTGAAGAAGTTTTCTTGCTTACCTTCGATAGAAGTACGGTACCATTTCAGAGTCACTGAAGGTAGTTTTTCACCAGAAGTCAATGCGTTATACAGAAGCGGAACAGCTTTGTTCAGGTTCACTGTGAACTTGAATGGCTTGTGAACACGTTGACCCGCAGGCTGACCAGACTGAGGATCAGTTGGTACAGTAACGATGTGATCGAACTGTTGAACCAGCATCTCATCTTCGTGACCTTCAACGTATGCATCACCGATAGAATCTGCAGTACAAGCACCTGACGTAATTGAACCCTGAGTTTCGCCTTCAATCGCGATATAACATGGAGTTGGCATTCTGTAATTCCTTACTCTTTTTATATAAATCTAATTAATAAATAAATGTAAACGCATTGCGTTACAGTCACTTATAGAGCAATGGATGTGCCAACTCTGCGTTTCTATAAAAAACAGTAAGTTGAGTTTACAAAATTAATAATACGGGCAAGATCTTGCTCAGAGGCGAGCAAAAAGTTGCCCGGCGAGCAAGATCTTGCCCGGCATATTCATGGCACGGATCACATTTGATACATTCTGTCTTTTTGTGCACCTCAAAAATGACGGTCTTTTTCTATGCACTAAATCACACCAGAAATTTGAAAATATGACGACTGTCCTTGCAACGCTTTTATATCATACAAGTCAACATGACCCAGGTAATTTACGGTGTAAATTGCCTCAAACATTAAGACTGAGAGCGACACCCGGCGCCAGAGATAGTACTTTTGCCACCATTTCCGGGGGAGACCATAATCCGGGTTGATATTCTGTCTTTCAGGGCTGCAATATGAGAAATCACACCAATCAGTTTGCCTTCCTGTTGTAAACCAGCCAGCGTTTCAAGTGCGGTATCCAACGCATCTTCATCCAGCGTGCCAAACCCTTCATCCAGAAACAGAGAATCGACCCGGACGTTATGACTGGCCATACCGGACAGCCCTAATGCCAACGCCAGACTGACAATAAAGCTTTCACCCCCAGAGAGATTTTTCGCTGATCGCACTTCACCTGCCTGATAATTATCAATGACACTTAATTCGAGTGGATTTAACGGATCATGGATCAACAAATAGCGATCGGTCATTTTCTGTAACTGAAGGTTGGCATGACCAATCATCATTTCAAAGGTCAGCCCCTGAGCAAAATTGCGGAATTTTTTACCATCTGCAGAGCCAATCAGTTCATGCAATGTATCCCAGCGCTGACACTCGCGTTGTTGTCCTTCTATCGCTGTTATCTGGGTTTGTTGTTGTTGTCTGAGTTTATCATTGTCCAGCAATTGCTGCCGGATGCCTCCGATCTCCTGCTGAAATTGCTGCTGCTGACTGGCTAAAAGTGCTTCTGCTTTTTTAAGCATTTCAGGCGATTCACTGGTGAGCTGTTTTTTCTCTTCTGTCTCCAGCAATTGTCTTTTCTCGTAAAGCAACGTGTTGAGCCGGGTGTACTGTTCTGCCAGTGCCTGTGATTGCTGCATCAGGCGCTGACGCGCATCCCCGGACAGGCAGGCGTCCAGATACTGCACTTCATCCTCAAACTGCCAGTGGGCAAGCTGCACGATAAGATCCTGTTCCATGTGCGCCAGTTCGGTTTGCTGAGTGTCTTGCGTGCGTTTCAGATCGCTGATCTTTTCTTGTAACTGGTTGAGTGTCTGTCCTGCTAACGCAGATAACTGTCGTTGTTCTTCAAGCCGCTTTTCTGCGGTTTCTGCCATCTGGTGAAGACGTAATTCTTCTTGATCTGCATCTTTGTCCCCAAACAGCTCATTCCGCTGCTGACGGAGTGCTGCCAAAACCCGTTCCATTTCAGCCAGTTTATTCTGCTGTCCGGACAGGCCACTCTCATCATGCTTCAGTTGTGCTTTCTGATGCTGAACCTGAAGCTCAAGACCTGCGATTTCTTGCCGGAGAGCACTATACTGCGCATGTTGCTCCTGCCAGCGCTGGCTTCTTTGCGTTAATTCGGCATCTATGATTGAGAGATTTTCCGGCGTTACCTGAGCCACACCATAAACATCAAGTTCAGTTTGCAGCAGCTGCAACACTTGTTGCTGCTGTTCTTGTAGCTTTGCCGTCTCTCTTTGCAATCGCTCAAGTGTTTCGGCTGAAGTACTTTGTTTCAGCAATAATGTTTGTACCGTCTGGGCGTGATTCAGTGCTTCATGTTTTGTCGTTTCAAGTGCCTGACGCAGATTCATCAGAGTCTGTTCAGCCTCCTCTGCCTGATTCACCCTTCGGAGGACAGACATCTGTTGTTGCTGCACTGATTGCAGGTGTTGCTCAAGCTGCTGCAGACAGTGCTCCTCTTCAGCTGGCTCAATACCACTTTCCCGGTAATAACCGGCTAGCTGCTCTCTGGTTTCCTGAATCACCGCTGTATATTCTGTTTGCCGGCTGGCTATCTGTTCCCGCTCTTTATTAAAACCTGCCAGATGCACCCGCAGATCAGAGACCGCCTGGCGTTGAGTGGCCAGCCTCTGTCTGAGCTGTTCGAGCTGTTGTTGCGTGTCATCAGCCACCGGAATATTTCCCTGCGCATAAGGGTGCGTTTCTGAACCACACAGAGGGCATGGTTCTCCGTCACACAATTGCTGCCGGGCCTGTTCAAGGTCCTCAATGCGGCGAATCAGCGTGAGTTGTGTTTCCAGATAACCGGCTTCTTTCTCCAGTTGCAGCTGATGCGCCTGATACTCTGACAGTGTGGCTTCTGCCACAGAGATATCCTGCATCAAAACCGCATCACGCTGTAATTGGTCATCCCGTTTTTTTTGGGTCAGAGATAAGCTCTCAGCTGCATTCAATGCAGATTCTGTCCTATTCTGCATCTGAATCAGCGCGGTGTGATGATGGCGCCATTCTGAAAGCGTCTGCTCTCCGAGGCAATGATTGAGCGCCACCTGCTGCTGTGCTACCAACTGTTCATCTTGTTGACGTTTTTTTCCGGCGATTTCCTGCTGTTCACATGCCTGTCGCCACTGATGTTGATCATCAGCTAATGTTGATGTCGCCTGTTTGACGGCCTGCTGTTTGGCATGAATTTGTCCGGTCAGTTCTTGCATTTGCTGGAAGCGACTACGCAATCCGGTCAGTTCTGTTGTCAGCTTTTCGTCTGCTTTCATCGATTCCAGTTGAATACTCAAAGCTTCTGACTCTGATATTTTCTGCCGGAGTAAAGCTGCGTTGCGTTGCTGATTCTGTTGTTGTTCAGCGATGACTTTGCTCTGCTCTTTGACGGACCGGCGCAGCTCTTCAGCCGGTGTTGTTTTGGCGGCAATTTGTACATCCAGTTCACGGACTGAACGAAGCAGTGATAGCTGGGTATGTTGCTCCGATTTTACGGCATTATAGTGCTCTTCCGCTGCGGTAAATGCCTTTCCAGCCTGCTGCATAGCCGTGGTACAGCCAGGTAATTCGGTATGGCAAGCTGCCAGTTGTGCATGGTTTTCCTGCAGGGACAGACGCTTTGCTTTCAGTTCAGCGTAAGGTGCTGAAAGCTCAATCGCCCGAAGCGCTGTGTCCAGTTGTTGCTGCTGAGGAAGAAAAGCTTTCCGCTCTGTTTCAAGTTGTTTCTGATCCGCTTCAAGCTGATTGAGTTCCTGACGTAACAGTGTCTGTCCTTCTAACCACTGCATCGCCTGTTGCTTTTGTTGTCTCTGTTTTCCGCATAATGCGTCTTGCGCTGTTTTTTCATCCAGCGCTTCTTTAAGTTGCATTTCCTTTTCCGGTGACAACATCTGCATTCCGGCTAATCCGGACTGGAGCTGCTCCAGCTTTTTTCGCTGCTCCGTGCGGTATTCATGGACCCGCACAGAGATCTGGCTGTAAATACCGGTCCCCGTAATTTGCTCAAGAATCGGAGCACGCTCATCAGGTGCCGCCTGAAGAAACGCAGCGAAACCTCCCTGTGCCAGCAACATCGAACGGGTAAAACGGTCGTAGTCCATACCAGTCAGTTTTTCGATCTGTTCCGCAACTAACTTAAGTTTTGATTCCAGCAAGGTCTGAGTTTTTGCGTCTGAAATCTCATGTTTCGGAGCCTGTAAATCCCCATCCGGCTTTTTTCTTGCCCGGTGCTGACTCCAGTGACAGCAATACTGTCCGGACTGTGTTTCAAACGTGACTTCAGCAAAACACTCACCACACTGGCGGGACATGATTTCATTCATGCCTTTCGTCACCCGGTTCAGTCTGGGTGTCCGGCCATAAAGTGCCAAACAAATTGCATCAAGAATAGTCGTCTTTCCTGCACCAGTTGGGCCGGTAATCGCAAATAAGCCATCAGCGGTAAAAGCAGGATGAGTAAAATCAATCAACCACTCTCCGGCCAGTGAATTTAAATTTTTAAAACGTAACTGAAGGATTCTCATGTCTGTCCCGGTAATATGTTCTGTTACTCAGCCTGAAGGTCATCTTCATCTAAAGATGACAAAATTTCCTGATAAGCAAGCATCAGCGTTTCCTGTTGTTCAACCGGCACATCATGAGCCGATAAACACCGCTCAAACACTTCTTTTGCAGTCAGATCATCAAGCGTTTCTTTTACCTGCGTCTGTCCCAGAATCTGTTCACGGATACGTGGGTTTTTCACCCGCAAAATTTCGATGCAGCTCTCGTCCGTCATCAAATTCAGCCGGGTATTTAAATCGGAAATCACATCGATTCCCGTATAAGTGACCTCCAGCCAGATGTTTTCCTCCTGCTCCTTTAGGATTTCAATCCGTTCAGTGATGGTTGCCAGATCACCTTTGAGTTGTTCAAGTTTCTGGAATACGGGGACAGGCACGGTTTCAACCTGCATTTCACCGGCACTAAATTCGGCCAGACAGACGACTTTTTGCTGTCGGGCTTCGCCGAAGCCCATCGGTAACGGGGACCCTGAGTAACGAATATGAGGATGTCCGCCAACCAGTTGCGGGATATGTAAATGACCCAGTGCGACATAATCAAATACATCCGGAAAGATGGATGCACTGACATGGGCCAGAGAGCCGACATATAACTCTCTCACACCATCACCATCGCTTGTCTGGCCTCCGGCCGCAAATAAATGCCCGGTTGCGATCACCGGAATATCAGCTTTCAACACGACTTTTTGTTGCCGGGCTACCGAGGCAATATCCATATAGTGTTGCCGGATTCCGGACAGTAATTTCTGCTCTTTATCTTCAATCGTTTCTCCGGCTTCAACAGTCCTGATATCCCGGTCGCGCAAATAAGGCACTGCACAAACAATCACCATAGGCTCACCGTGACCGTCTTTCAGGACAATCACTTCATCAGCCGGATCATCGGTCACTGCCCCCACGACATGGACATTCAACACTTCCAACAGCGCTTTGGGGGCATTCAGGAATGATGGCGAATCATGATTACCTGCCACAACGATAACGTGATGGCAGGCAGATGCTGCAATCTGACACAGAAACTGGTAGTAAAGTGTTTGAGCGCGATTATTGGGAGTACTGGTATCAAAGATGTCTCCGGCGACAACCAGCACATCGACCTGTTGCTTTTTGATTGTCTCAATTAACCAACTGAGAAAAGCCTGAAATTCGTCGTAGCGTTTCCTGCCATATAACGCTCGCCCGAGATGCCAGTCAGATGTGTGTAAGATTTTCATTCAAGTGTCTGTCCCGTTAAAAATAAACCAATAAATCTGTCTGTCCCCAATAAACCTGTCTGTCCTGATAAGCGCTGATGAAATACGCAGCATAGATTCCTGTGCCTGTCCTTTTAAGACGTTTTAAGACGCAAAATTATACGAAGGGGGCGAAGGGCGTCTGTCCCCGCAAAATTTCGGTCCCTGCCAAAATTTGCAAAAGCGTCTGTCCCTGCAAAAATCAAATTAAAACAACGAGCGATAGTACTGCGCACAGGTTTCAAATAATCCCTGAGAAAAGTTTTGCAGGCGGTGGTTTTTATGCCAGATAATCACCAGCTCATGATGTTCGGGGCGTTCACCGAAAGATAACGGCACAATTTCATCCTTGTAGCCAGTCACGTGAATCGCAGTATCTAACGTCACCGTCACACCATAATGATTGGACACACTCAACAAAGCCAGTTCAGAAGTTGGCACCTGAATATCCATTGTCGGCGATATTTTTTCTTTATCGAACAGAATGTCCATCAAACGCCTCATCTCCTGATCCTGAAACAGAGCGACAAAATGTTCATCTTTAAAATCCTGAATATCAACCCACGGATAACGGAATCCATCTTTTTTTATGGCTGTCTGAATCAAAGGATGATCTTTCGGAACGCCCAGGACAACCTCAGCAAATGCGAGATGTTCGTACATAAAATCGTCAGAGCGGTTTTTCACCGTAGTAATGGCAAAATCGAGCTGATTTTCTTCCAGCATTTTGATGATCTGAGATGTAGCATGCGCCTTAAGTACAATGTCAATGCCAGGATATTGTGCTTTAAACTGAGGAATGATGTCGGCAATGACTACTTTCGACATCATCAGCTGAAAGCCAAAATAAATAATCCCGCTACGACACGCTGCAATGCTTTTCAACTCCTCATCCATTTTATTTTGCATCTGTGAAATTTTCTTTGCCCACTGGACATAACGCTGGCCTGCATAAGTCAGTACAAACTTCTTACCGACCCGTTCAAACAGGTCAACACCCAGCTCTTTTTCCTTCGAAATAATATATTTACTTAATGCGGAGGAGGTGATTTCCAGTGCAGCAGCGGCTTTGTTTAAATTGCCAAGCTCCGCTACTTCAATAATATAGTTCAGACTTTTAGCCATGTTTGCTTGTCTCTGATGATCACAGATAATTTGCGTATGCTATCAAAGTCCGGGCACATTTGCTTCGTCAAAGACATGATCCCGCAAAAAATAAAAGCCCTGCAACCAAAAGGCTACAGGGCTCAAAGAGACTGATATTCAGCCGTTATATACCGGATTTACCGGTCGTGAACTGATCCGTCAAAAGCATTCATAACAGATAAACTCCGTTGTGCCGGCGGATATTTTTCCGTGATGTCATCAACCAGCTCAATACCGATTCCCGGCGCATCCGGAATGTAAATGTACCCTTCCTCAACTTTTAACGGTGTTTTGGTCATCCCATCTTCAGCACCAGCATGGTAGTAGGAAGGAAATTCCTGAATCAGGAAATTCGGAATACAGGCATCCAGCTGTAAACAAGCTGCTGTAGAAACCGGACCCAACGGATTGTGCGGTGCAATCTGGATGTAGTTTGCTTCAGCAATCGCAGCGATTTTCTTCGCTGCAGAGATTCCGCCAACCACACAAACATCCGGCCGGACAAAATTCGCGGCCTTTTGCTGACAGATGGATTCCATTTCCTGAAGGCTGACAGCCCTTTCTCCTGTCGCAACAGGAATTGAGATGCGACGGGAAACATCCACCATACTTTCCAGACTGTCTGGCGCAATCGGATCTTCTAAAAACAGTGGGCGATATGGTTCAACACCGCGGGCAAAAGCGACCGCCTGTGCCGGAGTCATGCTCCGGTGCACTTCCAGGCATAAATCAAAATCATCACCGACCGCTTCACGGCAAACACGGACCCGATTCACGTAATCCGCAATTTTAACGTTGAAGATATCTTCCTCACGTGTCATTTGGTTCGTTCGCATCGTCCCACAGATCATCAATCGGGCCGCAGTGAACCCCTGAGCTTTCAATGCAAGGCAACCTTGTGCCATTTTTTCCGGGTCAGATTCAAACACAGGCGCATAAGTTCTCACTTTGTTACGGGTTTTTCCGCCCAGCAGTTGATACACCGGTACACCCAAAGACTTACCTAAAATATCCCATAAGGCGATATCAATGGCAGAAATTGCACTCAGAATGACCGAGCCTCTGAAGTACATACTGCGGTACATGTAGTTCCAGTGGTGCTCGATCTGATGTGGGTCTTTACCGATCAAATAATCTTTCAGCTTTTCCAGTGCGCCAGCACAGGCATCCAGATAACCCCATGCGCCCATTTCACCAATCCCCTCAATTCCGGAGTCTGTGGTTACTTTGACAAACAAATACTTCGATGCTGGGATCAATTCAATTTTTTCAATAATCACTTTATATCGTCTCCTGTATATGCTGACGAATATTATTTAAACGGAAATAAAACGGGCAGGAAGAAAATAGAGAACACCGTAATCACAATGACCAGTGGCATCGCGGCTTTCAGGTAATGTTTCAGCTGATAACCACCAGGTCCCATGATAATCGCCTGAGCCGGTGCAGCCATTGGCGTCAGTATGGAAGTACTGCCCGCAATCAAAACACCCATCACTAATGCACGAGGATCAACGCCAATTTTAGCGCCTGCGGCTGATACAAGCGGAATGAAAATCGTCATGGTGGCAAGATTTGACATCAGCTGCGTCATAATCAACGGCACAATGAAAAAGACCGACATGATAAAATAAGGATTGGTTGAATTGCCCAGCATCTGAATCATCAGGTCAGCCACAACATCGCCGGCACCGGTTGATTTCACCGCCGCAGACAGTGGCAAGACACCAGCAAACAAAAAGACCGTCGGTAAATGAATGGAACTCAGAGCTTCTTTTTCATCAAGGATACCGAAGAATACCAGCGAACAAGCCCCTAATGCTGAAATCACAAATAACGACATATGTAGTTCTTTAGCAAACAGCATCGCCCCAATGGTTAAAACAATCAGTGAAATAGCTGTTTTTTCTTTCGCCGGAGAAAGCTTCACACTTTCTTTCTTTTTAATATTGTCCTGGAACTGATCGTTTGGGATGTCCGGCAGTAAACGCCAGCCAATCAGGGATACATAAACCAGAGCAATCAGAAAGAATGGCAGCCTGGCAATTGTGAATGACCAAATCGTAAAAGGTTCTGTGCCGCCGGCTTGCATCATGATGTCACTAAACGCCATGTTGCTTGCTCCCTGCCCCAGAAAGGTCATTCCGGTGACAATATTTGCAACCACCATCGCCGGAAAAAGAATTTTACTGCGGCTGACATCAATTTCATTCGCAATACCAATAATTAACGGCAGCATAATTGCTGCTGCAGCCGTCGCGCTGGTGAGAACCGCCAGCAGTGCAGCCACAAAGCTGGCAATAAATATCAGCATCTTCGGATTATCCCGGTACCTGAGTACCAGTGATTGTGTCCGATCCAGAATACTGGTTTTGGTCAAACCGGCACCAATCACAAACATCGCAACAAACATTGCAACATTCTGATTCACAAAGCCGGATAAAGCCTCAGCGGGGGTGTCGATTTTAGTCAAAATCAGAGAGAGAATAATTCCCATTGAAATCAATGAGAAAGAAACTCTTCCTGACATAAATGCCACAATGGTGAGCACTAAAATTGTGATCGTTATTGTTAATGGTGACATAGGATAATAGCTCCTGTTACACGTCGTTTTTTATGTTGAATTGTTCAAAAATGTTTTTAGCACCTCAGTGAATAGTGATTTTTCACTATGCATCTTCAGTCAACCAGAAAACTTTATCAACTTTAAAGTAAAAATATTTTGATTTAATCAACCAAAAAGTAAACATTTGAGGTTGGTAGAATTTTTTTTTGAAAAATGAGGGCTATGTAACTTTTTGAAAGGTCATTTTATTTTTAATCATCTGGATGAATACGGTTTTACGGCAATTTTATGGGGACATTTTACGGGGACAGACCTTTCAAATTTTAATCATTGACAGGACGCATTTTGGAAGGACAGACATACTTAAGGGAGGACACACCGCTTTGTTGGGGCGCTTTTGGGGACAGACATCCTAAGCCTTTCGACACCAGCTCATTCTTGACTGACATTCATTACATCTGATTCACCATGGCACATCGCAAATTAGCAACACCATCCTTTATTTACGGTTTTGACAAATTCATGATGAGCCATACCGATGACAATAAAGATTAAGAAAAACAATGACACTCCCACGTTCTCAACAAGTTGATCTGGCGATTACCCCCTATTATCACTGCGTGTCCCGCTGTGTACGGCGATCATTTCTTTGCGGAGTCGATCCGGTCTCCGGACGGAGCTATGCACACCGGAAAGACTGGGTCGAAAACCGGATTCATCAGCTGGCTCACATCTTCTGCATCGACATCTGCGCCTATGCGGTGATGAGTAATCACTATCATCTCGTTGTCCACATCAATCAGGAAAAAGCTGAAAAACTCTCGGATATTCAAGTCATTGAGCGCTGGACAAAAATTCACTGTCTTCCTGAATTAGTTTTCCGCTATATGAAAGGATTTCTCCGCTCACGGGCAGAAATAAATACATGTAAAAAGATAATTCATCTCTGGCGCACACGGTTGTATTCCCTCAGCTGGCTGATGAAAGAGCTGAATTTTGAGATTGCACTTCAGGCGAATAAAGAAGACAGATGTTCCGGACATTTCTGGGAAGGCCGCTTCAAATCTCAGGCGCTGTTGGATGAAAAAGCACTGCTGGCAGCTATGACTTATACTGACCTGAATCCAGTCCGGGCTCAACAGGCTGAAACACCGGAAGAGTCTGAATACACATCGATTAAGAAACGGATTGATTCACTGACAAATTCTCAGCCAACACCGGCAGGATTATGGCCATTTACCGGACATGCCAATAGAGAAACCGCCAATAGAGAAACCGATGGTATTCCATTTCGCCTTATAGATTATATGGAATGGGTGGACTGGGTTGGCAGACAAATGCGGGAAAGCAAATCAGGAAGCATTCCTGCCTACCTGCCAGCAATCATTGACCGGCTTTCTCTCAACCTGACAGATACACTCAAAGCCTGCACACAACTTGAGAAAAAACACTGTTTATGGATCGGGACACCTGAGCAACTCCTGTCGGTAAAAAACTATTTCCACAAACAACGTATTTACGGGATAAACATATAGACTCAGATACTATCATGTAAAAAATAGAGCCTGTAACATATCATTGCATACCCGTTCACATTCAGAGCACACTCCCTTTACTTTTTCTATAAAATGATGGCTATAAATACATCCGCCTGTAAAGACGCAGCTATGGTTATGGTCTTGCAGAAATACCTGAATATGTCTGTCCTTATTACTGCCTGATGTATCTGCTGCCAGCCCTTATCACTGCCATAATACTGATGCCTGTCCTTCCACTAATGTCTGTCCCAGAAACACTAGTCCCAGAAACAGAAACACAGTGACCTAACAGCATCCTCCTTCATCCATATCTCTCCCGCTTGTATCAAACGGCATGAACGAACCACACCCGGCAAATAAGCCATAATGCTGGCTGAAATCCCCCAGGAACGTAAAATGCTCATAAAAACGGGTATCATGCAGCATATACCAGGTATTGCCACATACCGGAAACACTTTTCCTGCCTCTATCCTGTGATGTTTATCAAGTTCAAAATAATGAGGATGATGAGGCACTGTTCCCTGATAGATCACTGCCTGACCATAATCCTCACAAGATGTTTCCAAACCATCCAGATTAAATAACCGGTATGTCGCCGAGTAAAAACGAATATTACCCGTACGGGCTGCCAGCGCAGGCACTGTAACTTCAAGCGGACGATCAGTCACAAGCCTTGGATCAGTAAAACCAGAAGTAAGTGCCAAACGATGAAAATCATTCCAGTACAATGCCCCACCGAGACATTCACCATAGATAACCGGGTCATGACGAACATCATCCGGTACACGCCGATCGGCATACACATCAGAGAAATAAAATTCTCCTCCCGGTTTGAGCAGATGTTTTACGCCTTCCAGTACCGAGGCTTTGTCCGGTGACAGATTCACAACACAATTAGACACTATGACATCGAATGAACCAGCTTCCAGAGGGAGATCTCTTAACCTTTCGATATATCCCCTGACAAAACGAACATTGTCAAAACCAAATGTATCCGCATGCCATTTCTGATGTGATTGAGCAACTGTCAACTGTTCTTCTGTCATATCAACGCCAATAACTTCGCCTTCCGGTCCAACCATCTGAGCAAGTGCATACACATCACGACCGGATCCACAACCAAGGTCCAATACCCTGCAACCAGACAAAAGCGTAGGGCAAACAAGCCCACAACCATAATAACGGGACAGAACCTCCGGGTGAATGTTTGACAACAAGGGTTTTAACCACTCAGGAACAGCAGTGACATCACAACAAGCCGTCGTTTTCAAATCAGCTGAGCTCTGTAACTGTTTTCCATAATAATCCTGAACTATGTCATGCATTGATTTTTCTCCGTTTATGTTGAATTTACATCTGAATCACTGAGTCAAGAACTGCCTGTCCTTTTATCCCCGATCTGTCCTTTTATGACGTTTATGACAACCTTTGGGTGCCTGTCCCCACAAAACACGTTCGATCAATCCCAATCCGAAGGCAACCACTGTAAATCAGCTGGCTCATCAATATCGTGTAGCTCTGGCAAAATTTTTAAGCTTCTCCCGGCGGCAAGAATCCGCTGAATCGTCAGTTCAGCAACCTGACTGGTACTCCAGGGCATATCGGTAAATACCGATGGCAAATACTGTTTTAACCCCAACAATGCATAACCACCATCACTCACCGGAACTAAACAAGCGTCATCATCAGTCAAAGCCAGGGCTGCATCACGTAAAACCGAAGCCGTTAACCCCGGGCAGTCAGTCCCCATAAGCAAAACAGCTTCCTGTTGACCAGTGACTCTCTGTGCCACAGCAGCCAGCCGCTCCCCTAAATCACCGTCAGGTTGTTGGGACCATTGCACGCAACCGGGAACATTTAAGCCATCCCAAACCGGATCAGCTACCGACGGCGAAACATAAAGTTCGACCGGCCCCGTATCAGCAGCAACTGCTTCATTAACACTGTGTTGCAATAACTTCAGTGCCAGTTTCGCTGCGCCATCTTTACCCAACGCCGGGGCCAAACGGGTTTTTGCCAGTCCTGGTAATGGTGCTTTAGCTACCAAAATAATCCGGACAGAATTCATCGATACTCCTCCGCCAATTGTTCAGCCGATACACCTCTCCAGTACGCCCACCTGAGACGCCACATCAGCCAGATCGTCCGCCAGATTCCCCGTTTCTGCCAGCGACGTCCTGAAGTGGTTGCTTTGGTATGCAGGCAACACGGGCGACTTTGTGATAGCAGACGTTTCGATATTTCGATATCTTCCATCAAAGGTTGCTCCGGAAATCCGCCGATGGTCCAAAAAGCTTCCCGATCGACAAAGATGGTCTGATCACCAGTTGCTATCCCTGTCAGACAGGAACGAAAATTCATCAACAGAGCCACAACACGGAGCATCCACGCCTCTCCCGTCAGCCGGACATCAAACCGGCCCCACTTTCTGTGTCTGAGACCTTTTATCATCATTTGATCCGCCAATAGCGGAAGGCGGGTATCAGCGTGCAAAAAAACCAGAATGCGCCCGTTAGCTGTTGCAGCACCAACATTCATCTGCTTTGCCCTGCCTCTTTCGCTTTGAATAACCCGTAACCCTTCTGATTGAGCTAAAAAAACGGAGCTATCATTGCTGCCGCCATCAACCAGCAAAACCTCATGTCCATGTGACTGCCAAACCTTCAGGTGCGAGATCAAATCCGGCAACTGTTGGACTTCATTCAGCATTGGCACAATAAAAGACAACAGCGGCTGGGTGAGATTGAAATCAGCTTGCCTGTCATCTTGTCTTTTTGATGTACTAACTTTTTTCATCTTATTCCCGGATACTTATTTGTGACGTCTGTCCCCGTAAGCCGCGTTTTTTGTGTCTGTCCTTAAAACTTTATCCTCACCACAACCTTTTGCCTGTCCCCGCAACTTTGTCTTACTTTGGGTGCCTGTCCCCACAAAAACACCGTAAAACAGATAAAACAAATCACGATTCAGTACAGCCACGCCGCCAGCCATGATATTTCTCCAGCAAGGCAAGAATCCGCTCCGGTGCATGTGCCCGCTTCCATTCTCCGGCAGCATATTTATTTGCTTCGGCCCAGGTCGGGTAAGCGTGAATCGTGCCCAAAATCTTGTTTAAACCAAGCCCATGCTTCATCGCCAGCACGAATTCCGCCATTAGCTCCCCACTATGCTCCCCAGCAATGGTCACACCCAAAATCTGGTCTTTACCCGGCTCAGTCAACACCTTCAGGAATCCACACCGCTCACTTTCCGTAATTGCGCGATCCAGGTCATCCAACCCAAAACAAGTCACTTCATAAGCAATGCCTCTTTCGCCAGCTTCCTGCTCATTCAACCCGACCCGGGCAACTTCAGGCTCAACAAAAGTCGTCCACGGAATCACCCGGTAATCCACTTTGAATTTTTTCCACTGACCAAACAGCGCATTCACCGCTGCATACCAGGCCTGATGAGCCGCCGTATGGGTAAACTGATAAGGACCAGCAACATCACCGGCAGCAAAGATGTTCGGATACAGTGTTTCCAGATAATCATTGGTCACAATCGTTTTGTTGGTTTCAATTCCCAACGCTTCCAGCCCGAACCCCTCTAACCGGGCAACTCTGCCAACCGCACAAAGTAATTCGTCAAACTCAATCGCTTTCTCCCCATGACCAGTACTGACAATCAACCGCTTCGTATCGCCGTTATTTTCACAGCGTAAGGCCTGATGTCCGGTTAATAACGAGACACCATCCGCTTTCAGTGATGCCGCGACCAGTGCCGATACATCTTCATCCTCACGAACCATCACCCGTGGCGCCATTTCAACCATTGTCACCTGAGAACCCAGCCGGGCAAAGCTCTGTGCCAGCTCACAGCCAATTGGCCCGCCGCCTAACACCACTAAGCGCGCCGGTGCCTGGTCCCGCTCAGCAAAAACATCCCATAAAGTGTCACTGGTGACATAGCCGGATTCTTGAATACCGGGCAATGGTGGCACAAATGGACGGGCTCCGGTTGCAAGGACAGTCGCGCGGCTGGTCAGTCTCTGCACTTCTCCGTCATGTCGCTTAATTTCAACTGTCCATGGGTCAACCAGCTGTGCATACCCTTCAATAACTTCCACACCCAGTTGAGTGTAACGTTCAATACTGTCATGAGGTTCGACAGTCCGTATCACCTCTTGAATCCGTGCCATCACCCGGCGAAAAGAAAAAGACGATTCCCCATTTTCCAGTCCGTAGCGTTCCGCATGACGTATCTGCTGAGCCACTTTTGCACTTTTAATCAAGGCCTTGCTGGGCACACAACCATAGTTGAGGCAATCCCCACCCATTTTGTGTGCTTCAACCAGGGTCACTTTTGCTTTCACCGCTGCCGCGATATAAGCGGTGACTAATCCGCCGGCACCGGCACCAATGACAATCAAATTTCGGTCAAACGTTTTTGGCTTCGGATAGCTGGCATACACCCGGCGGGCATGAATCATCGCCAATACTTTTTTGGCTATTAAGGGGAAAATGCCTAACAACGCAAAAGACAGCAGCAGCGCCGGAGACAAAATGCCAGAGAGACTGTCCAGTTGGGCCAACTGCGTACCAGCATTGACATAGACAATCGTCCCGGCAAACATCCCGACCTGACTGACCCAGTAGAAAGTCAGCGCCCGGATCGGCGTTAGCCCCATCAACAGATTAATCAGAAAAAACGGAAACACAGGAACCAAACGCAAGGTAAACAGATAAAATGCCCCATCTTTTTTAATCCCGTCATTCATTGGCTTCATTCGCATGCCAAAACGGCGCTGAACAAAATCATGTAACAGGTAACGGGAAACCAGAAATGCCAGTGTCGCACCGATAGTACTGGCAAAGGACACAATCACCGTCCCCCAAACCAGACCAAACAATGCACCAGCAGCAAGTGTCATTACTGCTGCGCCGGGCAATGACAACGCTGTTACCAACACATAAATCAGAAAAAAAACGCCACTCACAAACAAAGGCTGTGCTGCCCGCAATGATTCAAATTCATTTAAACCATGCTTCATACCCTCCAGTGTTAACAGCTGATTGAGGTCAAAATAAAAAAAACCAGCGACCAGAGCAGCAATCAAAACCAGTAGTAATCCTTTTTTCATTACGTTTCCCCGTGGGTAAAAATTATTTGTTCAGCCGGAAAACAAGCATTAATCCAGAGCCCCACCACAACTGCTTCCCTGCCCGGCAGTGCAACCAAAACAATGATCAGCGACACAGACAGGCGCACCGTTAGGGTCCGTCGTCAATAAATCCCGCAAATGCTTTCGATGGCGTCCGGACATCGCCAGCCCCAGTTGCTGGTTAAAGTCGCAGTCATACAAATAACCCTGCCAGTCCACACTCACCAGCGAACGACACATCAAATTCGCCAGATTATCTTCCTGATAATTGTTTTTCAGCAATTGCATATAATCATCAAACTGCCCTCTGGCCACCAGAGAAGAGCCAAAGCGTTTGATCGGCATATTGGTCAGGGCGTAAAGCTGATTGAATTCAATATCGAAATGGGTACGAAGCTCGCGTTTATAATCGGCCTCCAACACCTCCTGATTTGGAGGAAGGGCCGGTCCCTGAGGGTTATAAACCAGATTCAGAATCAAACCACTGTCAGGCTGGCCATATCCCAGCGCATTTAACTGCTGCAAACCTGCAATACTTTTATCGAATACCCCTTTGCCCCGCTGCTTATCAACATTTTCAAGCGAATAACACGGCAGGGAAGCCACAATTTCAACCTGATGCTGTGCCAGAAAATCAGCCAGTCCGTCTTGCCCCGGCTCAAACAAAATTGTCAGATTGCAGCGGTCCATCACATGCACACCCGCCTCCCTTGCCTGACGAACCAGTTTCCGGAATCCCGGATGTAACTCAGGTGCTCCGCCGGTTAAATCAAGTGTCTGAATTTTCCGGGCAGATAAAACTGACAAAACCATCGCCAGCGTTTCTTCTGTCATCATTTCGGTCCGGTTCGGTCCTGCATTGACATGGCAATGCCGACAAGTCTGATTACATTTGTAACCCAGATTCACCTGCAAAGTATCCAGCAGTTTACGCTGAATCGCTGGAAAATCGGTCACTTCCAGCAGGGGTAACATGGCTCTCATAATGAACTCCGCTTTCAAACAAAATCATCCGGTTTATCTTTCGTCGCAGCGACCTCCGGAATTCTTACAGCAAAACAGAAAATTAATTGCACCGTCTGTCCCTTTAGACGCTTCAGAGACAGATAAATGCGTCAGATAAATGCGTCTGTCCCTGCAAGTCCTCCTGCAAGGCCGGTTCGTTTAAACGTTCAAACACGTCTGTCCCCACAAGAAAAGACTTCTTTCTTCCGCCAATAAGAAAATACAGGCTGTACACATAGTTTGGTTCAAAAAAGCTATGTTGCCACTTTCATAGCAATGATGCGCTTCCCTTTTGTCCGATAAAGATGATAAAGATGTCTGTCCCCGTAAGTAGTAAATGCGTCTGTCCCCGTAAGGGGTAAGTAAGAAACCCTGCGTAAAAACGCATAAGAATATCGTATTGGCACATATGAGCATCCACACTTACACTCAAACAAGTACACTCAGGGTGCAGGAATCAGGTCACAAGTATTTTTTGCAGTTCAACTGTAATTCAATGCCTTCCGGTGACGACTAACCCGTAGTGACAGGTAACAGAGGACAAGAACTGATGACTCAAATAAAAATCGGCATGATTGGCGGAAGCGGGCTATATGAGATGAAAGGGCTGGAAGACACAACGGAACACGCTCTGGATACGCCATATGGCACGCCTTCTGATAAAATATTAACCGGTACACTTGCTGGCGTGCCCGTCGCATTTCTGGCCCGGCATGGCCGTGGCCACCGCCTATTGCCGGGAGAAGTGCCGTACCGTGCCAATATTCATGCGCTAAAGCAGCTTGGCGTCAAATATCTGCTGTCTTTTTCCGCGGTCGGCTCATTGCAAGAAGAAATGGCACCGCTGGATCTGGTCATTCCCGACCAGTATATCGACATGACAAAAAAAAGAGCCAGTACATTTTTTGGCGATGGTATCGTTGCACATGTTTCAATGGCGCAACCGGTGTGTCCGGGCCTGGCCGGATTACTGAGTCAGGCTGTCAAACAAGCAGCACCAGAAGCCGCACTACATCAAGGTGGCACTTATTTATGCATTGAAGGACCACAGTTTTCCAGTCTGGCTGAATCAAACTGGTATCGCTCAATGAATGCCAGTGTGATTGGGATGACGAATATGCCGGAGGCAAAACTGGCGCTTGAAGCGCAAATGGCTTATGCCTCTCTGGCGATGGTGACGGACTATGATTGCTGGCACCCGCGGGAAGCAAATGTCACCACAGAGCTTGCCATTGCCAATCTGATGAAAAACGCCGAACGTGCCCAGACTATCGCAGCAAGAGTGATAGCGTTGATTCAAACCAATATGCCGGAATCCGCGGCACACTCCGTGCTGAATCATTCACTGGTTACACCACCGGAAACAATGAATCCGGAGCAAAGGCAGTTGGTTGAGTTGCTGATGGCATAGCGGACTGAATGACATCGTCGGTTTTGGCTCAGATAACGTTTATGTCTCAACCAGTAAATATTAATATTGTCATTTCCTGCATATTTTCAAAAAAGCCCCGGCAGTGATTGCCGGGGCTCCTCCGGTAAAACGATCAACTGAAAATTACATCCGGTAAGTCAGATTCAGACCAATCGTCTGAGTTTGTCCGACCGATGCTCTGGTACTCTGTTTCATGTAGATAATATCTTCGTCAGTCAGATTCGTCACATAACCATCAATGGTCAGATCACCCCAGATGTACTGGATCTGAGCATTCACGGTCACATAATCATCCACTTTGAGATCCGCTGTATTTTCCAGATCAGAATAAGCGCTACCAACGTACACAACATCACTGCCAAATGAGAAATTATCTGAGACATAGTGAGTAAATCCGGCAGATAGGTTACTGTGCGGCGCATTCGGTAGTTCATTACCCGCCATGGACACATCATCATGATCCACTTTCGAGCGCATCAAACCAATGGAACTGCGAAGCTGGAGTGAATCAGTTGCCCACAGACTGCCTTCCAGTTCAACCCCATAAGTATGTGAATCTTCAATGTTATCAATATAAGCTGACTGTACGAATGCCTGATAGCCGGAATAGTCGTTATAGAACAGGCTGACATTCAGGTCTGCATCATCAAAACTGGTTTTCAGGCCAGCTTCATAAGCGATAACCGTTTCTTCATCGTAATCATAGTAAGCAAAGGTATCCCAGTTCACAGAGGCACTACCTGCGTTATAGCCCTTACGTACCGATGCACTGGCAACCATGTTGTCAGTCAGGTCATAAACAATGCCGGCTTTTGGCAGGAAAATATCCTTGCTGGTATCTTGCGCATAATCATCATCACGCCATGAAAAAGCAAGTGACCGATCGATTTTTTCATTTTCAAACCGCATCCCACCGATCAGCTTTAACTCAGGCAGCACTGCATAAGTGCCCTCGCCATAGAGTGCAGAAGTCGTCACTTCATTCGGGCCACCAAATGATGAGCCAATTTGCAGATCGGTTTTTTCTCTGGACCAGAATAACCCGGCAACCCCTGAAAAAGCAGCATCATCAGACTGATATAACAACCGGTTCTCAAACACCATATGATCTTTATCTGAAGTCACCACCATACTGTTCGGATACTGTTCAAATTCAACATCCGTTACCAGATAACTGAAGTGGAATGCATTGGTCAGTCCCTGTGTCAGTGCGTAATCGATATCGGTTGCGACAGATGCGACATCAGAATCCTGCAGGCGGATGTTTTCCCGGTCAGCAAGGCTTAGTGTCATGGTATGTGAGGTGTATCCCGTCTCACTGTCGTTGGCCCAGTTAAGATATTCACCTTTGTAGACCTGACGGGTCAGCGTCAGTTTGGCTTTCAGATCCGGCAAAGCCGACGGTTCCCAGAGAAACTTCATCCGTGCATTGATATTTTTTGCATCATCGACGTCCGGCCCGTTATCCAGTTCAGTGGCGGTCTGCTTATAATTCATCCAGCCTTCACCTTTTCGGCCATCCAGTGCCAGACGAAATGCCAGTTCATCATCAATCAAAGGCCCGGAAACCATCAACGCCAGATTATTTTTCACATTATCATTTTTATAATGCTCCATCCCCATCCGCAGTGCACTTTCCCACGTATAAGTCGGATCATTGGTTGATAAAACCAGCGCACCACCGATGGCATTTGTGCCCTGAGTCGTCGACTGGGGACCACGCAGGACTTCAACCTGACTGACATCCCAGAGTTTACTCGGCGTAAAACTATAGCCAGACCAGGACTGAGTCACACCATCCACAATCGTTGAAATCCGTGCCCGTGAGCCACTGTAAAATGCATAGCCACCCAATGCAGCGCCTGTCCCGCTGATGCCACGGATGCTGATCGCCCCAAAACCACCGCTGACGACATTTGGTATCCGCGTCGCCAGATCATTGGCGCTGGTCTCGCGGCCATTTTCAAACTCATCGGCAGAAATCACGGAAACCGCTGAAGAGGTATCGTTAATGTTCTTGTTGATTTTTTCTCCAACAACAGTAATCACTGACGACTTCGAATTCGCAGGAGATTCAGCAAAAACAATTGCCGGTGCACACAGACCAACATGTCCTAAAACAGCAGCAATACTCAGATTTAAATACTTTTTTCTTGTTGATAGTTTAACAGGCGTCATCCTATATCCTTTATAGCGTTCAATGTTCGGAGCACACTCCATCACATTCCAGATATAACCCACTGCAGTGACAAACCGCTAATGTGAATACAAATCATAATTATTATCAATTATATTTATAAGCAGCATGTTAACACAGATAATGACCGGATATCGCTAAAAATATTCATAAAAATGACTTTATCGATTCCCTTTGGGAATAACCATTGGCGTTCCACTCACCGGATCTTCGATAATCAAACTATTCAGGCCGAAAACCTGCTGAATCAGATCCGGCGTGACCAGCGATGCCGGATCGCCATGCGCAACAACCGCACCTTCCCTGACTGCAATTAAATGGTCGGCATAACGACAAGCGTGATTCAAATCATGCAGGACAGCAATGACGGTATGACCGGATTCCCGGTTGAGCTGGCGGAATAAATCCAGCAGCTCGATTTGATGTGCAATATCCAGATAAGTCGTGGGTTCATCGAGCAGAATCACCGGCGTTTGCTGCGCCAGTACCATCGCAATCCAAACCCGCTGACGTTGGCCGCCGGAGAGCTGGTCCACCATATGATCCGCCAGACCATCCACCCCCGTCACTGCCATCGCACGGGCAACGGCCTGTTCATCGTCTTCACTCCACTGGCGAAACATATTCTGATGCGGATAACGTCCCCGGGCCACCAGATCGGCCACTTTGATTCCTTCCGGTACATTGGCACTCTGTGGCAATAATCCCAGTGTTTTTGCCACATCCCGGGTCGGCAACGTATGGATATCTTTGCCGTCCAGATAAACCGTCCCCGCTTCTGGTTTCAACAGGCGACACAGGCTTTTCAGCAATGTCGACTTGCCACAGCCATTCGGTCCGACAATCACGGTAAATTGTCCGTCCGGAATATTCACCGTCAAATCCCGGCAGACCTGACGCCCTTCATAGCCCAGCGTTAACTCCTGACCGGACAGACGCACACGTTCACCCGCATTGGCCTGCGTCTCAGCCACCCTGTTTTCAGCGACTGCCACACCCTTTTCTTTCACATATTTCTCCGGTGATTAATCATGATCAGGTAACAGCGGTTCAAGCTGCTGCCGGATTGCGGATAAAGAAAGCACCGCCGCGTTTTCGGCTGCAAACGTATTCAACACCTGATGGGTGGCTTCGCGTAATAACGTCACCTGAGCCGGACTGTAGTGTTGTGACAAATAACTCATCAGAACCCTGATTTGCGGTTCACCATCCACCGTTTCTTCCATCACTTCGAATTGCAGCCCCAGCGCCGCTTCCTGTTTTTCCGGATCGACCTGGCTGAATTTCACCCGGTAGCCTTCAGCAGAGACCAGACTACCATGCAGCTTATTCTTGGCATGCAGTTGAATCATCACTTCAAACATGTGTCCCGGCTGCTTGTCTTTGTCTGCTCCGAACAGTGCGGATTCCATCACATCCACCGGAATATCTGTGTAAGGCATCGAGTCATTGATGGTTTGTTTCACCTGCTGAATCATGTCACGGACACAGAGCTGGTCATCAGGCAACACCCGGTGCACGGCTATCGTGGTAAAATAACCAACCGTATCAAAAAATGCAGCATCCATTCGCCCGGAAACCGGCGTGCCGACAACCATCTCTTTGGTATTTCCCAGCAAATACAAAGATGAAACAATCGCGGCATACACCACATTGAACAGCGAAGCATTATTGGCTCTGGCCTGCCGGTGCAACCCATCAGACACTTCGGGCTCAAGGCGGAACTCAACCCAGCCTCCTTCTCCTGCTGCACTTTGCGATGCAGGCTCATGAAGCGGATGATCTTCATCAAATACCGGCTGAGCCCATTGTGCGCCCTGCAGATGATTCAGCCAGAATTCCAGGTGCTGCTGATTAATGCCCTGCGCCGCTTGCTGTTGGGCATAGATATGGAAAGGCAATGGCTCTGAACACCATTCAGGCGCCTGCCCGCCGGTACGGGACTGATAAGCCTGAGCCAGTTCATCCATCATCAGATTCACCGACCATTCATCAAGCACCAGATGATGGAACAACATTGAAAGATACAATTCACCCGCTTCACTGTCGCGGATAAAGCGCAGCCGCAGCGGCAATTCATGTGCCAGATCAAAGCCGTACGCGGCTTCGCGGTTCAGTGCATCACGGAATGGTTCTGACACCGTGTCTTCACTCGTCCGGAACCACTGATATTCATCCAGCTCACTGACTGACACAATGCGCTGCACCGGGCCATCACTACCCGCTTCAAAATGTGTCCGCAGCCCCGGATGACGAATCAGCAAATCCCGGAAAGCCTGAAACAGTGCGGGTTCATCCACACCATCAGGAAAATGCAGGGTGAATGGAATATTGAACACATGATTGAGCCCCATCGCCGCAAACTTCTGAACCACGGTCCACATGGCATGCTGTGCATGAGACAACGGAAACGGGCCGCTTTGCGGCTGTTCACTCACACAAACAGGAGCCGGATGGGTTTGAACCGGAGAAATTTCATTCCCGTGTTCCGGCATCCCGCCACCAGATTGCCCGCTTCCCTGTACGATCGCATGCGCTGCCAGTGCCAGGGGTGTGGCATAGCGAAACAGATCATTCATCCGAATCTCAATCTGATGATCGTTCAACAACTGACCAATCACCCGGGTCGCGATCAAAGAGTGACCACCCATATCAAAGAAATCATCATGTTCGGTCATATCCGGCGCATTAAGCGCTTCGCGGAAAGCATTGAGAATCACAGGCAGAAACGCAGGGCCAGAAGAAGATGCGGAGAATAAATCCGGTTCTTCCGGCACAGATAAACCTGACAAAGCCAACTCAGCAGTGACAGACTCTCCGGCGCCAGTTTCGCCGCTTTCACAGGAGTGCATCCCATTTTCTGCCATGACAGGCTGAATATTGGCCTGGGAGTGACCACATACCGCTGCCGCCAGACGTTCCAGCAGCCAGCCACCGGCATAAGCAGACAAGCTCTCTGCGGTGGTCAGCATCAGCGTATCTTCCCCCTGCGGACTAAGTACAACCGAACAAGTCAGTTCAAACGGAACAGACTGAACAGGCAACCAAAAACGCTGTGCCTGTAATCCGGCAAAATCAGCAGCCGGATCAGATAAAGCCATCAACAAAACCTGCGGCAGATGCGCTGCACCATCAGCCTGATAAGGCCGACAGTCCGAAGCCTGCATCTGTTGTGCTGCCTGACTGAGCAACGTATCTGGCTGTGAACAGTCCAGTGTCAGGGTTTTCAGGCCTTTCCCTGTCAGGCAACCATACAGAGCATCCACACTGGGAACCGCTTCTGCCGGTACGCAGACCCGGACAACCGGCTGGCCGCAAACAGCCGCAAGCTGTCTGGCGATAATCGTCGACAACACCGTCAGAACGGCCGCTGGAGTTTGTCCGGCTGACGCGAGTAAACCGGCCAGCGGTTTCAGATGCAGCGACACTGAAAACTGTGCGCTGTCATGTGCGCCCGCCATCTCCCCATCCTCTTCCGCTGTATTGCGGGGACAGACACTGTTACGGACATGATTACGGGGACAGACACTTTTTACCTCAGCGACGGCAGGATGTCGATTCAGACCCGGCACACCAGCTGCGACAATGGTATCGGGAAGCATCAGTGTCTGCGGATTCAGCTGTTCTGACATCGCAGGAAATGACACGGGTTGCCCGTTATAAAGTGACGCGACCATGCTGAAAAGCGAACCGGGGCTGGCTTTCGAACTCAGGATCTGGTGAATCACACCCCCGAGGATAAGCGCATCCGGTGTCATCAGAACAACGAACTGAATACCAGGCTGCCTTGCCAGATCAAATGGCCGTGCGCGCAGGCTTGCCAGACGTGCAACTGCCTGCTGCTCACCAGCAACAGGCTCTACAATAACCGGGGAAAAGTCAGCCATGTCAGTTTTATACAGGCCCATCTGATCATCAAACCGGTAAACCGTTCTCAGTGCCGGATGCTGCCGGCAGACCTGCATCAACGCAGTGACCAGCCGTCCGGTGTCTGTCCCTGCTGCGCCGTCTGCGGCCGCGACGGGCAACCGGTAAGCAACAGCGTACTGAACAGGACACGCCTGTGACTGCTGATGCAATAACCACAGCAAAGACTCCGCTTCATCAACGGGCCGCTTTTCAGCAGAAGCAGACAGACCAGAATGGTCATCAACCGCTTGTTCGTTGACAGGATGTTCGTTAACAGGATGCTCGTTAACAGAATGTTCTTTAGCGGTATGTCCTCTGACAGAATAAGCAGAGCCGGCAGAACGGTTATCGGTATCGGACAGAGAGGGTTGTTCAGTCTGAGCAGACCATGACACAGATGATTCAGACTGATGATGGCTTAATAACGTCATAATAAGTTTTCCTGTATACCATCCTTTGTTGCTTACGAAGATCTTTGCCACCAAAGACCCTTTCCAACATAGATCGTTTTATACCTATATTTTTTCAGACACATATCGTTTTGAAACAACAGTCGTTTTTAAACAAATGTCGTTTCAAACAATTATCGTTTGAAACAATTATCGTTTGAAACAAAATCGCTTCACTGCATCGCTTGAACGCCGAAAATACCGGCGTCTGAGCGCCGGTATCAGGAAGCAGATTTAAAAATCGTAATTGAAGGACACACCCACCAGCCGTGGCTGTTGCAAAATCGCACCTTCTTTATCGATCGTCGTGCCATTGGTGGTGCCGTAATAAATCACATCATCTGAATCAAACAGATTGTTCGCAAACAGCGTCACACGGCCATTGTCGAAGACATAAGCCAATTGCATATTAGCCACGCTGTAACCATCCACTTTGCCTTCACTGTCATTATTCAGGGTGGAATAATAACCATCGGTGTAACGGACGTTACCACTCAGCTCAAAATCACCAAACCAGTAACGCACACCACTGGTTGCAGAAAAGCCCGGCGCTCTTGGTAATTCACTGCCATCATAACCGGCACCGTATTCTTCAACTTTGGTTTTCATCAGGCCCAGGTTGACGAACCACTGTAAGTCCTGAGAAATCAGCCAGTTCGCGCCCGCTTCCAGACCATAGGAGCTGGCTTTATCCGCGTTCACAATCACCAGATTGTTCAGGACCTGTAAATCATCGTAGCGGTTATAGAAAACGTTTGAGGTCAGCTCAACCTGACCGTCTGCAAGCCGGTGACGGGTGAAGAGCTCATAGTTCCAAACATATTCCGGATCAAACTCGTAAGTCGTGAAGTTAGTGAATTCGACACCAGCGCCGCCGCTCTGATAACCACGTGCAACACTCGCCCCGTATGTGTTCTCACTATCCGCTTTCCAGGCCAGCGATAATTTCGGTAAAAAGGTTTGATACGACTCATCAAAGGACAACGCAAATCTTGGCGCGTTTCCGCCATGACGTTTACGATCTTCGGTCTCGTAGCGGGCGGTTGCGGTGACATCAACATCCTGCGTCACTGCATATGTTAATTCTCCGTAGGCAGAAGCCGTGGTTGTTTCATCGCGGAATGTCCCCAGACCATCGATCTCTTCATCCTGATCTTTGGTGAAATAATACAATCCGGTCAGCAGATGCACCCGTTGGTCAGCAGACTGATAACGCAGGCTGGGTTCGATCTGAAACTCATCTCCACTCATCGTTGCAGCATTTGTCTGTGCCAGACGGTCAATATCAAAATCGGTATAAATGGTTTTGGCTGCAAATGTCAGGCTATCGTTGATTTGGTAATCCAGATCCCAGATTCCGCTGGTTGAATTGGTTTCAAACACCGGCCGGTAAGCAGAATAGCGGGTCCGGGGAACCGTACTGATCTGGTTTTCTGTCTGTGGGGCCCGCGTATCATAATTGGCAATCGTCAGCTTGGTTGAAAGGTCAGGAAGCGCTTCAGGTTCATACAGGAATTTCGCTCTCAGCGTGGTGGTCTGAAATTCACGTGAATCGCCCGCCGGTGAATAGGTCGCCAGATCAACCTCACTCAAACGTTGCTGACGCTCCGCAGTCAGACGCATCGCCAGCTGATTATCAATCACGGCACCGTTAAGCATTGCTGCAAACTGACGGTAATTCTGGTTTCCGGCTGAGGCTTTCACCGCACTTTCAAAATCATAGGTAGGATCGTTGGTCGTAATGACCATTGAACCGGCCATCGCATTACGTCCCTGAATATAGCTCTGCGGCCCAAGGAATACTTCTGTCTGTTTTACATCCCATAAAGACTGTGGGCCAAACGCAAGCTCATTATAAGAAAGGGAACGTCCGTCAACCGACACATTCAGACGCGGTCGCACACCCGTCAAAAAGGAAACGGCGCCAAAACCCGGCCCGGAACCGCTCAGTCCGCGAATCGTCGCAACCGCATTTCCGTTCCCCACATCGACCACGTTGGGTGTGAGTTTCAGTAACTGTCCCGCTTCTGTGACATTAAGCGCTTTAATCTGATCATCATCATAAACGGCAACACTGGAGCTAGTTTGTTGCAATGTCCGCTGTGTTTTTTCTCCGTATACGGTGACGACCGGAATCTGCTGTTCTTTGGTCTGCGCCGGCTGACTCTGCGTGTCTGCGGCAACAGCACCCGGTGCGGCCATGCCCAGACAGACACCTGTCACCGCTGCGGATAATAAACTGAGTTGTTGCATGCCTTTTTTTGATTTATTTTTTTGCACGGTGTGCACTGCTTTCATCTGAGATACTCCTGTCATACACACCCGGTCATCTTCGTCTGAGCTTCCCGGCTGCCAGAATCTGATTATAAAAAGAAGAATTGCTGAAAAAATGGTCATCACAGGTCTGCCAGCAATTCAGAATTGCTACTCTATGAAAACATGTTGAGAATGTAAAGAATTATCATTTGCATTTAATGATTTTATTCAACGGCATGCAATCCGGTATCACCTTGACGCCATAATCATTACGCCATAGTGCGGTGCGCCAATAACCGGGGACATGGAACCTCGGTGGAACCTTGTCTGTCCCCGTAAGCTCCCATAAGCTCCGGAACCTTGGTTGAAATTGAGTTGAAATTAGCCTGTCCCCAGAAGCTCGTTCTGCCTGTCCCGAGAAACATGCGGCGTCTGTCCCCGTATGCTCGTGCGTCTGTCCCCGGAAGTTTGCCGGAAGTTTGTCTGCCCCAAACGCTGAGACTAAGCGCTGCTGATGCAGGAAGTGACAGAGCCGGTTCATCAGCGAAAGAGGCGGGAACTATTCAGCAGCCAGAGTAAATAAATGCCACCGACAATCCCGGTCATCCGGCCAATCGGAATGATCAAATCCAGCGGAATCAGCTGGGTGAGCAGGTCAGCCGCCAGCAGCAACAGGCCTCCCATCAGTGCCGCACTGAAAACCGGCAGATGACCGGAACGGCGCAAACGTCTTGCCAGCTGCGGCGCAGCCAGTGCAATAAAGGCAATGGGACCGGCAGCGCCGGTTGCAAGCGCCGCCAGAATCACGGCAAACAACATCATCATCAGCCGGACGCGCTCAATCCTGATGCCAAGCTGTTTTGCCATTTCATCACCCATTTCGATCATCATCAAAGGCCGGGCCAGCCATTTCATCAATGGCAGCAATACAGCCACGCCCACCATCACCGGCAGTGCGTGAGTCCAGTTACGCGCATGCAGTGATCCGGAAAGCCACAGATTCGCTGTCAGAGCATCATCGATGTTGCCTTTCACTAATAACAAACCATTCAGCGCAGAAAGCACCGCACCGACACCGATTCCTGTCAGAATCAACCGGTAATATCCGACACTGCCGGACTTGAAAGACAGCAGATAAACGACGACCGCAGTCGCCAGTCCGCCACCAATTGCAGCCAGCGCCACCGCTACTGTGCCGGAAGAAAACAATACAATCTGAATCAGCGCACCGGTTGCCGCACCACTGGTAAAACCAATAATGTCCGGCGAACCGAGTACATTGCGGGAAACCGATTGAAAAACGGCACCGGAAGCCCCCAGCGCACATCCGGCAAAGATCGCCGTGGCAATTCTCGGCAAGCGAATATGAAATAATACCCGCGCCTGAATCCGGTGTTCCGGCACGCCCCCGAGAATATCCGTGACCTGACTCAGCGAAAGGGGAAATTTGCCAACCGTCGTGGCATAAACAGCGGACAGACACAGCAAACCAAACAGAAACAGACCCACCAGTAATTCACGCCGGGAGTAAGTCACCGAATAAGCCCCACACCGCCATACCGAGCGGGATAAATATATCTGACGGCCAGCCTGTTCAGCCGGATTTACAGTTGTGACAGTTTCCATTTTCGCACCAGAAATACAAAGAAAGGCCCACCGATAAGCGCAACCATAATACCGACACTGATTTCACCGGGATAACCAATCAGGCGTCCGGCAATATCTGCAATTAACAACAATACAGCGGCGATCAGCATTGAGAATGGCAACAGGCGGTGATGATCTGAACCGACAAAAAACCGGGCCAGATGAGGTGCTGTCAGTCCCAGAAAACTAATCGGGCCGACGGCAGCAGTGGAAGCACCGGCCAGCAGAATAATCGCCAGACTGGCCAGCAGCCAAACCCGGACCGGACTGGCTCCGAGGGCTTTACCTAAATCCTGCCCGAGTACCACGGTATTGAGTACAGAAGCCAGCGATAAGGCCAGTAAAGCACCGGCAGCCACCAATACAGAAACGGGAATCAACACCGGATATCCACGTCCCTGCAGCGCGCCAACCGTCCAGTGGCGAAATTGTTCAAACACTTCCTGATGGCTGTTAATGGTGATGATATGGGTCAATGCCAGTAACACAACCGTCACCGCAGAACCAGCCAGCACAATCCGGACAGGATTCATCCGGCTGCCACCCGCCAGAAAATAAACTGCAATCCCGCTGACTGCCGCACCCGCCATACCAAACCACATATAGTGCGACACGTCCACCATATCCAGCCCGGCAATCGCCATAACAATTGCAGCCATGGCACCGGCATTGACACCCAAGATGCCGGGATCGGCAAGCGGATTGCGGGTCAAAGCCTGCATCAGCACCCCTGCACCACCGGCAGCAACGCCGACAACAATCGCCAGTAAGGTCCGCGGGACCCGCAGATAATGCACCAGTAAATGCTGGCTGTCCGCCGGATTAAAGTGCAGTAAAGCATCTATCGTCACCTGCACCGGAATAGGCCTTGAACCGATGAAAACACTGAATCCAGCCAACAATATAACGAGCATGCTTAACAGCCAGAGTTGCTTTCCCCATGGCGGTTCCTGCGACGGGTTTGCGATGTTCGTCCGGGAAGACGATGTGCTCATACTCATCCTCTGTACCTGTTCACGGTGTCGCAGTTTCCGGTCCAAACCGTTTCAACAGTGCGTGGATAATTTCTGTCGCGCTGTACATATCAATCCGGAATGAATGTTGTCCCAACCCATAGACCTGACCAGCCCGGACCGAAGGCTGGTTACGCAATACCGGATCATGGATAAAACGCTGCACATTGCTGTCACCGGATGCCAGTAAAAACGTGGTGTGCGCTTTCAGCCGGGTCAGATTTTCATAATTAACCCGCAGAAAATCCCGGTGCTGAACAACACCGGTCTGCCACGCCGGATCCGGTGCTTCCATCCTGAATCCCAGGGATGCCAACAGACGGGCATGCGCGCCTTCAGGCTTCGCCACAGCATTCACGACACCTGCACCGTGATAACTGATAATATTCGTCATACCTTCAGGCAGCGTCATCTGCGCCCGGCTGTCTGAGACCAGTTGACGGAATGCATCAATCTGGTGTTTCGCTTGTTTGGTCAGTCCGGTTGCCTGTCCCAGTTTGATCGCCAGCGACTGCCAGGACCGATCGCTGTAATCAACCACAATAACCGGAGCCACTTCTTTTAATTCAGCCAGCTGAGCCATGGCCGAGTCTGCACCCGAAGCTGACACAACAATCAAATCCGGCATTTGCACATAAACCGACTCCAGATCCACACTACCGGCAGACCAGAGTTTTTGAACCCCACGCTGACTGGCTACCGATTTCCACTGGCCGAAAAAACGGCCATCTACGGTGGCAGCACTGGCCTGAACCGGTGCACCGATCGCCAGTAATGTCCCGGTCACCGTCACGGAGGTGGAAAGAATATGCCGGGGTTTCGCAGGGATGGTTGTCGTGGTGCCATCATCATTGTGGAAGACCCGGGGCCAGCCGGATTCAGCGTCAGATACAGCGTCATTTGCAAATGTCAGGCTGCTGAACAAAACAGCAACCAGCAGAAAAATGTTTTTCATAATGATATTGATTCTCATTACAGTTAATGTTTATTATTCACTTTGTTGAGCCGGACACAGTCCACTTCTCTCGTAAAGTAAAGAAGCAGTTATCACCTGTATATGACAATTATCACTCGTATACAACAATACAGGACACAGCCAACGGGTGATCAAGCATCACCACACAAAAGCAAATGATAATCGTTTTTATTAATAAATGACATCAAAAAATTCAGTATGTTAACTTCCGGATACTACGCTGACTCAGGTCGTACCGGGGAAGGTCGTACCGGGGACAGACAAGCGTATCATCCCATTACACGATGAATCGCTTAACCAGCAATAAACAACGGATCAGCAATAAACATTTGATCAGTCATCAACCAAGGATGCTTATGTTATCTCATCAAGCTTGTGAACAATTTCCGATTATCGGGGCACAGCAACATTACTGGAAAGAGTTCCGGAAGTATGGTCGTAATTCAATATCAACCATTGCTCATTATCTTGAAATTAAAGGCGCTCTGAATGAGGAAGCATTCACACTGGCTGTCAACCAGACACTGCATGAAAGTGATATTTTCACCGCGGTTCTCAAAGAAGCTGCCCCCAAAGAAGCACGCCAGCCGCAACAGCAGATGGGCATGCACCGGCCTCAACTGGTCCGGGTCGACCTGACACAAGATAAGACGCCTTATCAGACCGCACAAAAAAAAATGCAGCAGGACATCCGCCAGCCTCTGAATATTCTCGATCCTGAAATGTCGGTGCATCTGCTGTTTGTTCTCGGGCCGGATCATTACCTCTGGTACACCCGCTCACACCATATTCTGATTGATGGATACGGTATGATGCTGTTCGAACAGCGATGTTGTCAGCTTTACAGCCACTTATGCCGGCACACACCAAAAGGACGCCCGTTTTATGCGTTCCGTGACTATATGAATGAAGAGCATCAATACACCGGCAGCAAACGGCATCAGGGTGATCAGCAATTCTGGAAAGACTATTTATCGGCTTCGCCGGATATTCCCAGGCTTGATCCGGATTACGATATGGCCGGAGCGGATATTCTGCGCCTGGAAACCCGGTTTTCTGCAAAGGTTTCAACCGGACTGCGTACCAGCGCCGAACTGCTCGGCACCGGCTGGCCTGACTTACTCGTGACACTGATTGCGCTGTATCTGCATCAGGCCGGTGAAAAAATGCTCTGGCTGCCGTTTATGAACCGCTGGGGCAGCGTGGCTGCCAATATTCCGGGCCTGATGGTGAACATTTTACCCTATCAAATCGACGTAGATCGGTCACAAACACTCGGTGAATATATCCGCCAGGCTGTGAAAAATCTGCGCACCATCTATCGTCATGGCCGTTACCGGCTGGAGCGGATTGAAGCGGATCAGGGACTGAATCAGGAAGAAAGCTTTTTTCTGACACCATTTATCAATATTCTGCCTTTTGATGTACCGGTCCTGCCCGGCTGTGAAGTTCGTCATGAAGTGATCGCCAGAGGAGCTGCCGACGGATTCAATATCACCTGTAGCAGTGATCCATCGGCGAATCAGATGCACTTTGCTTTTGACTCAGACAGACACAGCTATCCGCAGGAAATGCTGGCGCATCATGCGACGCAGTTACCCGCATTTCTTCGCCGCCTGACTGAAGTCAAAGCCAGTGACGAAGCCGGACAACGTCAGTCCTTACAAACCATTCTGGACACACGGATTGAAACACTGCTGAATGAAAACCGTCAGTAAAGCATTCACATCACCTGAGTGGTACTGCCAGCGAAGGCGAAAAAGAAAACCGTCAGGACCGGTCGCGCTTTGGTTCAGGAGAAACAAAGCCGCTATGTAACCACGGGCTGACATGCCGGCACAGCCATTGCGGATTATCCAGCGGTATATCGTGGCCATCCTGCTCATTGATGATCAAACGTTCACGCCATGCATGTGCAATTGCTTGTGTCGCTTCCGGACAAACCAGACGATCCTGCGCTGAAGAAATGAACAACAACGGACAAGCCGGCCGGGAGACTTCAAACGTCGCAGCCGCGTACAACTGGCGGAAAAAATTCATCCTCCGCATCGGATATTGTTTGTCAGTGGCGACCCATTGCTCTATCAGCCGGTCATCAGATGGCTGGTTAGACACCAGCCTGAAAATCACAGATTCCCGCTGATATGTTCCGGAAAACAGGGCAACAATCAGACGAATATAATTGTCGGGCAGCAAGCGTTGCCAGAATGGGCTGAACCCCGCCGCAGTCGTATTAATACAGATGACAGAAGCCACCTGATCGGGATACAGTTCTGCCCATTTCAGCGCAATCATCCCCCCCATAGAAACCGCGATAATATCCAGTTTTACAGCCCCGTTAAAATCAGCCCGCAGGCTTTCGACCATTCCCCGGACCGATGAAGGCGAGATTTCATTGTGTCGTTTACCGGCACCGGGAATATCCAGACAAACGACAGACCGCTCCGGATACAAATCCTGTAATATCTGTGGGAAAATGCCCCAGTGAAACTGAGAACGGAATAAACCCCGGAGCAATACAATGGGTTGATTCAATATTCGCCTCCATTTATTTTCCTGACCAGCAACGCCGCATCAGCCCGGCTCAGAATGACAATACCATCTTCATATTGTGGGGTTGTGACATCATTCAAATGCCGAGCGATCCGTCGTGTTGCGGATAAACTGAACATGCATCCTGAAGTCACCAAGATATATATTAAATGGGTGCTTGCAAGAATAACAGGATTAGAGCGTGTTTATCTTTCACACTCTAACCTGTAGTCGCTATTTACTTTCCTGATTTACCGGTGCAGTGTTGCGGCAGATTCTGCATAAAAAATATCAGTGATCTGAGACAGCACTCCCGAACGAATTGAAGCATGCTGCCAGTACAGCGGTCCATCCAGCCACTGCTCCGGTGCAATGTTCACAATCCGGCCTGTTGCCAGAGCTTCGGTGATCAGCCCTTCAGCAGCAAGGCACCAGCCCATATGCCGGGCAGCCGCATCAACCAGACCAGCGGAATCAGGCAGATACTGAACCGTCCGCGGCTCTGTTGACTGTCCCGTGACTGCATGAATAAACCGGTTTTGTAACGGGTCTTTCCGGTTATAAACAAGCACCGGTGCCCGTGCAAAACTTTCTGCATTCAGACCATGACTAAAATAACGTTCAGCAAACGCCGGAGAGGCGATGGCACAATACCGGATATTTCCGAGGCTGTGCACAACGCACCCCTGCAGAGGCACCGCTTCTGAAGTAATTGCTCCCATGACAGAACCATCACGCAAATGGTCAAGCGTAAAGTCTTGATCATCAATCCGGATATCAAACAGATAACCATACTCATGTTGTAATCTGGCAAAGGCTGCAATCATCCAGGTCGACAGCGAATCTTCATTGACGGCAATAGCAAATGGATCAGATGACGCCTGATGGTCTTCTGTGAGATGAAATTCAGCCATCGCTTCAGCTTCCAGCAACAACATCGGCTTCACTTTGGTCAATAACTGCTGACCTGCTGGCGTGGGCCTGCACGGTGTCTGCCGGACAACCAATAATTGTCCGATACGATCTTCCAGTGTTCTGATTCGCTGAGAAATCGCTGACGGTGTCACTGAAAGGCGCCTCGCTGCCGCTTCAAAACTGCACTCTTCAATCACAGTAATAAAGGCCACGATCTGGGGGGAAACAAAATTCATTTTCAACCTGCCGTTCCATGTTCAATCTTTAGGGGCTGTTCACTGTGATTAAGATTATCTTAATCAAGTTAAGATTATATCGTTTTTCTAATGATAGCGACTGAAAGATAATCCGTCCCAATCATCTTCAAAACATTTAAGAGTTATTATGCTTTTTGCTTCTGTTATCGCCGGATTCGGAACCGGCGCAGGATTGATCGTCAGTATCGGTTCCCAAAATGCTTTCGTCCTGCGTCAGGGATTACAGTGCCAACATGTTGGCCTGATTGTCGCCACCTGTATCTTCGCCGATATCCTGCTCATCAGTTGTGGGGTCGCCGGCATCGGCTTTATCGTTCAGCAATGGCCGGTCGTACTGGATATTTTCCGGTTTGGTGGTGCTGCATTTCTTGGTGTGAATGCCTTCCATTCAGCCGTTCGTGCCTGGAAAGGGACCAGCGGACTAACGCCCGCTTCAGAACTGACGGTGAACCGGAATCAGGTGCTTTTTGCCTGTCTCGGGTATACATTCCTTAATCCACATGTTTACCTCGACACCATGATCATGATTGGCAGTCTTTCAAGTAGTTACAGCGGCTTCGCTCAATGGGGGTTTGGCCTTGGTGCCATACTGGCCAGTATTGTCTGGTTTATTTCATTAGGCTATGGTTCTAAACTGCTGTTACCCGTGTTTCGCAGCCCGGTGGCATGGCGTATTCTTGATGCGCTGGTTGCTATCCTCCTGATGACACTGTCAGTCATGTTATTGCTGACGCCCCTGTCATAGCAAACACAACGATAACTGAGATGGATGCGTTGCAAACAGGCTTTAACAGACGGGAATAATAGCCGGGAATAGGCAACCGGAAAACGGTCTGGTACACTCAGCAGAATCGCTTTGATATTCAAAGTTATCATAATTAGTCGGGGAGCCCAAATTCTGTTGAACCAGAGGGCTGAGACCACGTCGGTGGGACCCGTTGAACCTGATTCAGTTAATACTGACGTAGGGAACTAGTGTCATGCCTGTTCTGCCGGGTAAATTGTCCGGACTTCCGATAACAGACTCACTCTGTCCCTGCGTATACCGTCGATTAAATGGGAACAGATAATGACAGTCACTCAAACAAATCATCCACCTATCGTTTTAACTATCGCCGGTTCTGACAGTAGCGGCGGTGCCGGTATTCAGGCTGATATTAAAACCATCTCAGCCACCGGCAGCTATGCCTGCTCTGTGATTACCGCACTGACCGCACAAAACACCTGTGGTGTGAGCGGCGTCAGCCCGGTTCCGCCTGAATTTATTGCGCAGCAGCTGGATGCGGTATTCAGCGACCTGAATATCATCGCGGTTAAAACCGGTATGCTGGCCGATGCCGCGGTGATCCGGACAGTGGCAGCAAAGCTGAAACAATATCGCCCGCCCTATCTTGTGATTGATCCGGTGATGGTTGCAACCAGCGGAGATCCACTGCTGGCGCAGAATGCCGTCACCACGCTGAAACAAGAGCTGTTGCCGCTGGCGGATGTAATCACACCTAATCTGCCGGAAGCGGCAGCACTGCTTCAAACGCAACAACCCAAAAACCTGCATGAAATGAACGCACTGGCCGGAAAATTACGCACGTTAGGTGCCGGTGCGGTATTACTCAAAGGCGGACATCTGACAAAGGACAACGAGAGCAGCGACCTGCTGATTCTGCCGGAAGAAAGCCGCCTCCTTTCCGGTGTCAGAGTGCAAACCCGGAACACGCACGGCACCGGCTGCACACTCTCTTCCGCCATTGCCAGTTATCTGGCTCAGGGCGATTCACTTCCCGAAGCCGTCCGGCGTGCAAAACGTTATATCAGCAAAGCCCTGCAACATGCCGATGAATTAAAAACCGGCCGGGGACACGGCCCGGTACATCATTTCTTTGCCGGACATTGGGAAATTTGAAACAAGGCACTCATTCGCAGCATATCCCATATATGGGTATATATGTATAGAACTATTATGTTGCGAGTGAGTGATGCTTGAGCCGCCCTGAATAAAACAAATAAAGCTTGAGCTGCCCCAAATCAAACAGACCATAAAAACTGCGCTCTTTATATATCAATCACATTTATTTTCTATTGATCACTCAACTCATGTTCAATCACACCCTAGAGCGTGTTTATCTTTCATCGCCGTTCCTGCTGGAGGCTATTTTTTACTCTGGCAAGGCGGTAAATTTAAATAATAGCAATCTATATTTAACATTTGCCAACGCGGTCAGAGTAAAAAATGGCCCCAGCCCTTCGGGTAGTGCCTGAAAATTGCTCACTCTGTGTTGCTCAAAGCTCATTTAGAATAACTAAACGACACTTTTCGCGCCTTGACTGAGACATTTTCAGGCGACTACAGGTTAGGCTATGAAAGATAAATACGCTCTAATATATTTAAACAAAAACAATCCTGTTAAAAATGAAAATCAATGACCTGTTGATGGGATTAAATATTCGCCCGTTCATTTTAAAAGTACCTCATAAAATTCTGTTATGAAAATGAACATATTATGAAATAAAACACTTATATAAACCAATTCATGCAATAGACTCACCCAAAAAACCATTGTTATTATTGATAAAAATATCAAATAAGTAATAGATTGAATTTGTTTATTTATTATTCAATTTTGTGTTTCATAATTGAGAATATTGTTTTATTTCTTATTTTTCCCTATTGATATAGTTAAAAGATACAATTAATTAATTTATTATCAGCCGCGGTAAACCGACCACACAATTAACTTAATGAAATAAAAAATATGAAAATAAAACTATTAAATTTAGCTATTGGATTTTCTTTGAGTACACTTCTCGTCGGCTGTGGCAGCGATGATAATAAGGGAAATACAGATAGTTCAGGTATAGATAATATTTATAAAGTCACCGCGATAGACGGTTACTTAAATGGCGCCCGTGTCTGGCTTGATGTGAACGGCAACTATCAGTTTGATGCAGATGAGCCATCAGCAATTACCGGGAACAACGGTCAGGCTGAAATAAACGTCAATGGCGTGGAACATCCTGAAAATTATTCTTTGATGGTTCAGTCAATCAAAGGACAAACGGTTGACGAAGATCTCGGGCAAGCAGTCGCCGTTGATTACGTGTTATCTGCGCCTGCCGGTACACCCTATATTTCACCTCTGACAACCGTAGTTCAGCTGAACCTCGCAGCAGGCAAAAGTAATTCAACCGAAGAGGCAGTCAATACTTTAGCTTCCAACCTTGGTATCGACCCTGCCCAAATTTTGTCAGACTACATTCAACAAGCCGATAATAAATCAGCTTTTGCAGCCAGAAGTCTTGTCTCTACCGGATCAATGCCAGAGTCGACTGAAGCACTTCAAACCATTTTAAGTGATTCAGAGAAAACAGATGAGTTTTTGAATAATGCGGAAGAAATGAGTACGGCTATCAAAAACGAAATTGCCAAACATGCTGATGATTCTGAACTGGATGCGATTGTGATGAATACATCAGGTCAGGCAGACGTTGACAGTGACGGCAATGGTATCGCTGACAGCGATGATGCTGTGAATGATTCATCAGACTCATCTGATTCAGCAACACAAGATCAAGACACCGATCAATCCGGTACAACGGATTCAGAAGATACATCAGACAACTCAGACTCAACGTCACAAGATCAGGGCACCGATCAATCTGACGCCGGTGATGCTTCAGACACATCTGACACAGACTCATCCGGCAGCAACTCTGGCAGCAGTTCCTCATCTTCACATTCAGGCTCGACCAGCAGCGGCTCATCAAGCTCTGGCTCAACCAGTCATTCAAGCCATTCATCAGGAAGTTCCAGCTCAGGTTCAAGTTCAAGTTCAAGTTCAAGTTCAAGCAGCACATCATCAGATTCAAGCGCTGATTCAACGTCAGAAACTGTCTATGAAATCACTGCAATTGATGGTTATTTGAACGGTGCTCAGGCATGGCTGGATATCAATGGTAATAATGAGTTTGATGCGGATGAACCAAACGCTTTGACAGACAACGACGGCCACGCTGAGCTCAATGTCGAAGACGTTGAACATCCAGAGCAATACTCTGTGATCGTGAAGTCAAAGAAAGGTGAAACTGTTGATGCCGATCTGGGACAAGCTGTCGCAATAGATTACATTCTGTCGGCACCAGCCGGTACACAATATATTTCACCACTGACAACCCTTGTTCACATGAATGTCAAGGCAGGTAAGAGTGAAACGACCGAAGCGGCTGTCGACACTCTGGCAAATCAACTCGGCATCGATGCATCTCATGTGTTGGGCGATTATATTCAGTCTGAAGATAAAAAATCAGCGTTTGCAGCACGAAACCTGGTTTCAACCGGTGTCATGCCAGAGTCCACGGAAGAACTGCAAGATATTTTGAGTGATTCAGACAAAACTGATGCATTTTTGAATCGGGCAGAAGAACTGAGTACCGCAATCAAAAACGAAATTGCCAAACATAGTGATGATTCTGAACTGGATGCCATCGTGATGAATTCATCAGGTCAGGCGGATACAGATAGTGATGGCAATGGTATCGCGGATACCGATGATGCAGCAAACTCTGATAATTCAGACAACGGCAGCAATGCTGGTACTGACACATCTGATGACAGCAGCGCAACTGGCAACACTGAAACGCCTGATGACAGCAGCGCAACTGGCAATACTGAAACACCTGATGACAGCAGCGCAACTGGCAATACTGAAACGCCTGATGACAGCAGCGCAACTGGCAATACTGAAACACCTGATGACAGCAGCGCAACTGGCAACACTGAAACACCTGATGACAGCAGCGCAACTGGCAACACTGAAACGCCTGATGACAGCAGCGCAACTGGCAATACTGAAACACCTGATGACAGCAGCGCAACTGGCAATACTGAAACACCTGATGACAGCAGCGCAACTGGCAATACTGAAACACCTGATGACAGCGCAACTGGCAATACTGAAACACCTGATGACAGCAGCGCAACTGGCAATACTGAAACACCTGATGACAGCAGCGCAACTGGCAATACTGAAACACCTGATGACAGCAGCGCAACTGGCAATACTGAAACACCTGATGACAGCAGCGCAACTGGCAATACTGAAACACCTGATGACAGCAGCGCAACTGGCAATACTGAAACGCCTGATGACAGCAGCGCAACTGGCAACACTGAAACGCCTGATGACAGCAGCGCAACTGGCAATACTGAAACGCCTGATGACAGCAGCGCAACTGGCAATACTGAAACGCCTGATGACAGCAGCGCAACTGGCAATACTGAAACACCTGATGACAGCAGCGCAACTGGCAACACTGAAACGCCTGATGACAGCAGCGCAACTGGCAACACTGAAACACCTGATGACAGCTCAGCAACTGGCTCTGACAGCGCAGACAGCGAAAGCACCGGTGAATAAGTTGTCACCACGTTATCAGGTCCAAACAAAATCATAGGACAGACAAAAGGTCATCAGCAATGATGACCTTTTTTATGCCCATCACCCCATTTGAATGTCTGCATCTGTTTAAATCCAGTACACATTTCCTGTTTCAAATCTATGGCAAGACGGTCATTTTTTGAACAAAGATGAATATTAATTCAATTTTCTGAATAATCATCCCAATCTTTTATATTCGCAAATTAAATAAGAAAAGCGTTTGATATCATCAACAGGCAATCAGTCCTGAACTGCTCTTGTAGCCAGTGGCTATCATAAATACGTGATCGTCAAGTACAGATAGTCCGTGGCTTTAGATTGAATTCTAACCATAATTTTAAACATATAAGGACTCATACTGTGAATAATTACAACGTTAGAAACAGGCTTGTTTTGATTGCCGGTACGATGGGCACCCTCATGCTCAGCGGGCAACTCTATGCAGCCGATTATTGTACGGATAAACCAGTAGACGGCATCATTTATAAAATTGTGAATGCGGGTGCCAAAAAGTTGATGGCTGCTGAGTCAACAGCTAAAAAAGCCAACGTAGAATTACAACAAAATACCGGAAGTGACTCCCAACGTTTCAAACTGAACCAACAAAGTAATGGTTATTGGGCAATTCAGGCGTCAGATACAGAATATGCTGCGACAGTCGAAGGCGGTTCCACAAGTAATGGGGCTACAGTTCAGCAAAAACCTTACAGCAGTTCATCCAGTCAGGAGTGGCAACTGGTTCAGATTACATCGGGGACTTATGAAGGCACCTATAAGATCGTCAATGAAAAGTCAGGAAAGTCGCTGACTGTTGCCGGCTCAACTGAAGGCTCTGACATTTATCAAAATGATGATGCGGGTATCAGCTCTCAACGCTGGTGGCTTGAACCTGTCAACAGAACCTGTGGTTCTTCAGGTTCCGGTTCTGACTCAGGCGGCTCAAGCTCATCCGTTGATATTTCAAGCTCAGCTGCTGCCCCTACGGCAGATGCAGCCAAAAATGCAGGCGCCAACAGCGAACCGCTGACCAATGGTAAACCTTCATTCATTAAAACTGTTGATTCAGATGCAACCGTCGTTTCAACTCTGGCTGGTTTACTGGATGCAATTGATGATGCAAGTGCAGGCGATGTGATCTATATCCGCGAAGGGACTTACTATTCATCAGATACCATCAAAATTGATAACAGTGGCACTTCATCAAAAGCGATTGTGCTGAGTGCTTATCCGGGGGATGATCGCCCTGTCTTTGATTTCTCTTCCATGTCTGAAAACAGCAGCAACCGCGGGTTTCAGGTGAGTGCCGACTACTGGCACATTTATGGCTTTGATATCAAGAAGGCCGGTGATAACGGCATGTACCTGACCGGTTCACACAATACCATCGAGTTCATGAAGTTCTATGAAAACTCAGATACCGGCCTGCAAATCGACAAAGGCGCTGCTTATAACTTCGTTAAAAACTCTGACTCTTACTACAATGCAGATTCATCGCTTGAAAACGCCGATGGTTTCGCAGCGAAGCTGAAAGTCGGAACAGGCAACTACTTCTACGGCTGTCGGGCGTGGAACAATCTGGATGATGGTTTTGATGGCTACCTGCGTGACAACGGTTATACCGTGACAACAACCTGGGAATACTCCTGGATGATTCGCAATGGTTATCAGAAAAACGGCACCAAAGGTGTGGGCGATGGTAATGGCTTCAAAACCGGTGGGAGTGATGACAAAGACTTAGCTCACAATGGTCTTTACATTAATACCATTTCAGCAGGGAATACCGCTGATGGTTACGACCAGAACAGTAACCGGGGAACCGTCACAATTTACAATGCAGTGGCTTATGACAACTCCCGTAACTTCGGTTTAGGGGATGGCAGTTCACGCGAGCTGAAAAAACTGACGATTAAAAACAGTGTGTCTCTGGACGGTAGCAGCAGCGATAAATTTGGTGCAAGTTCAACCAGCATCAAAAACAACAGCTGGCAAAACAGTATTTCATTCTCTTCATCTGACTTCGAAAGTGTCGACATTGATGACTTACTGGCTTCCCGTCAGAGCGATGGCAGCTTGCCTGTCGTTGAGTTCTTCCACCTGAAAAAAGGAAGCGAACTCATCGATGCAGGGACAGATGTTGGTCTGGACTACAATGGTGACGCACCTGATTTAGGGTCTTTTGAATCAAAATAAGCACAACGGTGAATCAACCATTCTGTTGCAAATCCGGGTATCAGCGATATCCGGATTTTTTATATACCCCAATATCCTCAGTCAACCAGCTCAATCCCCAGAGTCCCGAGTAAGTTCAACGCCTCATACCGGGAAAATTTCGCGCCTTTGATCTGGTTTTCCAGCACATCAATCATATAATCTGTTGCATCACTGAAATCAGCTCCCTGCAGGTCAGAGCGCATAAATAAACTCCGGGTGAAATCAGAGCCACACATAACTGACTTTTTAAAATTCCCCTCCCGAAAATCGACGTCATGCAGTTTACATTCCTGCAAAATCAGTTCATTTAATGTGAGTCCGAAAAAGGATGAGTCATTTAGCAGACAGCGGATAAACTGTAATTCAAAATCCACGTGGAAAGATGGCCAGTCGGCCCGGGTCCAGTCTACACCAACTAATTTACTGTCCTGAAATGTAATGCCGAATAACCGGCTCTGAGTCAATTCAGTCAGGCTCAGATTACAGTTTCTGAATTCACAGTTCGTCAACCGGCAATCTTTGAATGTTGTGCCTGAGAAATCACAGTCTGAAAACAGACATTCCTCAAACTCAATGTCACTGTAATCCGCTTCCGGCCATTCAAGACCGCTGAATGAAACATTAAAGTAAGTCCTGCCGTCTTCGAAATTTTCCATGATGCTCCCGCTGTATCTGATATTGAAATATCAATATACTCAAATCAACTCAGTGCACAAGATGCTTTGAAACCCATCAGCCTGTTTCTGCTGGCCTGTCATGTTTCTGCTGGCTTGTAATAAGGTGTAATAGTTTTTCCCGCCGGAAGTGTATAAGTTCAAAGGGTCAGGCGGATATCTTTCACCCATAAAAATGACCAGGGTCTGTTGACCCAGGGCGTGTTTATCAAACACTTCATGAGGAGGCATGTATGGCACATACAGTTCTGATTGACAGCAATAAACTCAGACGGCTCAGAGAACAACATGTGTTGTCACAAGAAGGGTTAGAACAAGCCTGCCGGGAAATCAAAGGATGCAGTGTGTCTATCGCGACAATCAAGCGTGCGGAACGCGGCAGAACCCTCAGCCAGAGAACAGTAGCCCGCCTCGCCCATTTTTTTTCTGTTTCCATCGATGAACTGATCGTTCATGAATCAGCCCGGCCCGCTGAACGACCGGTTTTACCGGAATGCGACCCACAAAAAAGCATCGTTCTTTGGTTTCAGGCAGCTGCAAAGCCACTGCTGAGCCAGGTTGCAGAGAAGGCTTCTCAGTTTGAACCTTATATGTATCAGCGGACAGAAAAAACATTGATTCTTGCATTTCCATGCTCATGCCCGGAAGCCAAACTGTTCAAACTCCAGCAGACACTCAAGCAAGTCTGTCAACCTTCTCAAAAACACCGGGCGCTGATTACCACCGGGATGTTAGTTCAATCCCATCCATTTCAGTGGCGGATGACTTCTCAATGCGTCGAGCAAATCACCCGGTTGACCCGTGACATTCCGGACGGAACGATTACCGTTTATCGGCCACACAAGGCTTCATTTTGCTAAGTTTACCAAGGACAAAGTTGACCAAAGACTAACTTGACCCGGTACCGGGTTTACTCAGTGCTTATTTTGCGAAGTACTTATTTTTGCGAAGTACTTAATTTACGAAGTGCTTAGCGAAGCTAGTGAAGCGGGAAAAGGCACTTCCACACTGGTGCAGCCTTAAAATGAAAAGCTAAAATGAATAGCTGTAGTTCAAAAACCAGTTGCCTTGTGTATCCGGATATAGCGCCAGCTCACCATCAAGCTGAGGAAAAAGTAAGGCTGACGCATACACAGTGGCATAAAAGGCATGAATCGCAATGTAGTTACGGATGAAGATATCCTCTTCCTCCAAATCATCGCGATCATCCATTCTGTAGTTATAGTCAGCCAGCGCAAACAGAGGGACACTCCAGAGAAGCCCTTCAGGAAAAGCAGTCAAAGCCCCAATACCGGCAGTGACGGCAACCCCGGCAAAACTCTCGGGATCCTTTGACGCCCAAAATGACAACCCGCCGGCCGTCACCTCCATCGCAATCAGGGTTTCCACCGTACCACCTTGTCCCCAGTAATTCACCGGACCGGAAACCGGACGTTCTCTTTTTAAAACCTCTTGATTTACATAGTCTGACCGGTAGGTATACCCACTATCTGGCACATCATAACCTGTCACCGCCAGTTGACTAAAATCCAGATTGGTTTCAGTCTCATTGAATGCATTGACCTGAAAGCAAATCAACACCAAAAACACCGCAAGCTTGTTCATATTTTTTCCTTTTTTCAGAAAAGATACTCTCATTTTTTCCGGACAAAAGAGGCTCGCCATAAAAGTGTGATGAAAGTGTTGATCTCCCGGTCGTCAGAAGGTTCAGATTTCAGCCAGAAGAATAGCCCGGATGTGAGAAATGGCTCATCACAAAACCAGTCCACCGCACCAGGAAAGGTGCGGTGACAAAAGCAACATATGGCATAAACTACATATGATGGACAGGCAACAGTATATTTGTATGCCAGTCCGGTTTCATAGGGCTGGCAGGTTTAGTAAGTACCAACAATTGTCTCTGCTGTTGTATAAGCACCGGCAGAGATTTCTCCCATCGTCACATAAGGCCGGAAATCTTCAGCGGCATCTCCATCGGGATTGATAAAGTCTACCGGAGTCTCCACTGCGTTCACTTCTAAGGTTGGCGCTTCCGCCTGAAAGTCTGCCAGTGATGAATGAATTAAATGTCCCTGAGCACGTTCCTGAAATGAGAAACGCTGGTACTGATCATAGTGATTGCCATCCATTGCAGAAAACATCTGATAGAAGCGATCTCTCTCGCCTTCAATCACACCCCAGTTTGCGACAGCCCGATAAACACTTTTGGTAACGTCGCTGAAGAGATTATTCTTCAGTATCATATTGGTGGAATTCAGCGCGGTAAACCAGAAGCCATATTCTACATTCGCGATAATATTATTATTCACGACCGCATCAATAACTAAGTAATTGAACTCAATACCATTCTTGCCATTTACCACGATATTATTCGTATAAACGGATTGGTCTGACGAGGTACTGTTATCCTTTGTATCCGTTGAACCGGTTGAATAAATCCCGGAAACCGCATTCTTCACAAAGTTATTTCGCCAGACATTACCTTTGATACTGCCAGCTTTCGTGCCTAATCCGGCATACGCATGATCAGAGGCGTCCACCAGATTATACTCAATCAGATTATCATTCGAGACATAGTCTGTCTCTGTTTCGCCGTGGGTACCTAAAACCATAATGGCAGCCTGATTGTGCGATGAATACACCTCTCCACCTTGATAAGCCGGAGCGATGGCATGAATGTAGTTATTACGGATGACACAATTGTCAGCACGTTCCAGCGTAATGCCGGACAGTAAAGACGGGTCATTCCAAAGCAGAGAACCAACCGTCACTTCACCATTGATGAAATTAATGCGTTCCGAATTCTTAAAATGGACCATACCGATGGTTTTGAAGCCATCAAAAATAAGATCCGTCTTATCGTAAACAGACAGAGCCTTGTGGTTTGAGGCCGCACTGTTATCCTGCGATTCTGATTTTAAAATTGCGCCGCCTTTGACCACCGATTTATAAGTCACCGGATTGCCGGGCTCACCTGAATGAACCGGAGAAAAGTGAGGCATCTCATCTTTGATAATCGCTTCCGGATCCTCATACACGCCCGGCATCACATAAACCGTATCACCAGCAGTTGCAGTTTTCACGGCATGACTGAATGTTTTCCACGGTGCATCTTTGGTACCTGCAGAATCATCATCTGCGAGTGGGTTATTGATATCCACCCAGTATTCGTTGCCGGTTCCGGAACCACTGACATTCAGGTTGCCTTTGCCTTCTAAAAATACATAGCCAGGGGGATAATCAGAAGAAGCTGCACTGCCAAGGGTAAATGTCACTGCTCTTTTTTGGTAGCCAGCCGAAGTATATTCGTCCAAATACACGCCTTTATCGCCCGGTGTTTGTCCGGTGAAATCATATGATTGAGTAAACAGCGGTGCGTTTGACACATAGTGCTCCGTGCCGGAGCGGGCAGCATCACAACACAGGTATCTCACACCCCGGTAACCAGAGGCATTTTGCATGAACAGATAGACGGGCTGAGGCTGGACAGTCGCTCCCTGAAGTACCTGAGCATCCGACAGGTCAGCCTGATAGCTAAACATCAGCTGAGCCGAAGTATCTGTTGTTGCAGCCGTTGCTGAAGAAACACCGCACAAAAGCATCAGGATTGTGAAACACAACAACCCAAATGAGAGCACTGGTTGTGCCAGCCAACCCCAGTGGTCATGATCTTCATACACATTATAATCGTTCATTATTTGTTATCCTGTTTTTGTCTGCCCCATCACATGGGCAGGTGAATACCTCCGCACACGGCGGTGATGGTAAAACGAAAGGTAAATGGTAACGTGGAGATTAGTTCGCCCACGCATCGGTGACACCAACCACATCAAGCAGTGGTTTTTCGGAAAACTCAACCCCATCAATCAGCCAGTGGGTTTCTTCGGCAAAGCCCGGATTGGACCAGCCCATAAAGTAACCTTTACGCCAGCCTGCATATTCCGGGTCTTCCGGGACGGAGAAATATTCGGTATCAGAATAGTGATAACGGGTAAATTCATCTTCATCTGACCAGCGGCGATAAGTCTCCAGAACCCCATCCTTCACACCATTTTCAGAAGAGGCTTTCACGTGCATCACCAGTTGCATCCAGCGGCCACGGTCTTCCGGGACCCGAATGAATTCAAACAACTCTCTGTGGCCGGTATTCACATCCGTATTAACATCCCGGTAGTGCCATGCCAACAGGGAATCACCGTTGTCATGACTGTCTCTCCAAAATTCCCATACTGCTGTTGCAGCAGTTCCGTGCTGAGAATAGCCATCCATATACAACGCAAGTAACTTCATATTGGAGCCACCGCGTTGTTCTCCGCGATGCTCAAAGTTTTCCGGCACTCTTAACCAATAGCGAATCCAAAGCTCCTTATACGGCTTACCTAAATCAAAATGTAATTCTGACCAATGAGATTCGGCGTTGTATTTCATATCCATTGAGTACAAATTGGTCGGTTCAGATTCACCGGCTTTGACTGTGCCGTATTCTGCCAGTGGCAGTGGCGTCGCATCACTATCTATCTGAATCGTTTCACCGGTCGTACTTCGGGTCCAGTATGACTGACCGTCTTTGACATAAGAGATACCTACAACAGGAGAGTTTGACCAGTCGAACAGTTCATCCGCTTCATCAAACGTGCCGTCTTCAAACGAATCACTGAAAACGTAGCTGCAAGGCGAATAAACAGAGACTTCAGATGCAGATTCACAATCCACCAGCTCACCATGGCTGATGTTGAAAACCTGATTCGCTACCGTAAACTGATACGTACCATCGGTTGTCATCAGCTGATTCGCACTGCCATATTCAGCAAGTTTATCTGCTGAATAAGTCTTTTCATCAATAATCACCGCGTTTTCAGGGCTTGGCGTATAGATTTTGTTGTTGTTAAACTGAATCGTCCATGTCTCCGGTAACGGATCATACAGCCCGGAAGTAAACAGATTCCCTTTACCGGCACCATGCGTTTCAATGGTATTGTTGCGCCACACAACCGGATGTTCCGGATCCTGATTTAATGCCCAAAAAACCTGCGACATGCCCCGGCCTGATGCACTGCTGTTAATCAGCAGATTGTGCTCGATCAGCATCCCTTCATCAGTGTGGGTTTCATAATCTTTCTCTTTGGTTTGCGGAATCGGTGATAACGGGTCAGTCACTGACAGGTTAATCGCCCCTTTATCTGTATCGGAATAAGCATACGAATAACGGATACTGGTACCATTCTGTACCATGCCAAATGGCTTCCGGCTGCCGATGTCGGCACTTTTGTGGATATGCAGAATCGTGCCCGTCCCATCATCATCACCTGCATGTTTGACTTTAAAACCGACACCCACCGTGTCTGAATATAACGACAAACAATCAATAAAAAACGCAGGAGTCTTTGAATACCGGCTTTCACCATAAAACAGGAAATTACTTGAATTATGATGTGATGGGTTCTCCCTGTCGTAGTTATCCCGCGCAATCACCTGATCAAGAATGACCGGACCAGCCGCTTTAATTCCCGTTGGATTGGTTTTATAAGAATGATGGTAATCAGAGACTAACACCCGCTTCGCGACGGATTCACCGAACACAATCAGGTTCGCCCCTTCGCTCCCGAAGCCACCGGTGATCTCCATGCCGTAGTAAATCCAGTGATCCTGATAAATCCGGAAACCATTTCCGGATAAGTTCAGCACCGGATTTTCTCCCGGATAGTTGCGGATCATCACCGCATGTTCTTTGTCGATTCTGAGCTGACTGTTCAGCTTCTTCATATTCCAGCTGGCCAGATCGCCAAACCAGTCCATCCGGTAGTTCTGATACGAACCACCCCGGTGATACACAGTCGCTTTCCCTTTCAAATCGCGGATTTTTTTGGCGACCGCATCACCAAATGTTGCATAAGGATTCTCAATAGTGCCGTCACCGGTGGTGTTGTCCCCGTCAGGGGCTATAAAAATAGTACGGGCGTTATCGACGGTCATGGTAAAAGTTTTGTGAAGCGTTTGCTGACCGCCGATATCCAGCGCGATGGTCACGTCATAGTCACCTTCGGTGGCTGGTTTCCAGTGCAGGGTGCCATCACTGTCGATGGTCATCCCGGCGGGACCAGACACCACAGACCAGGAGAGCTCCCGGTTAAACCAGTCGTAACCGGTCAGCTTATAGTCGACATCAAGGCCCGTATGGCCCACAACCGGATAGTCCCAGCTGATAAAAGAGAGTTCCGGCGGCAGATAGTAATCATCAATATCCGGACTGAGGGTAGTTGCTGCGCTGGACACAACAGCCTGAGTTTCTGCTAATTCTGACGCGAAAACGGAATGACCACTGAACACCAAAGCGGAAGACAACAAACCGGCATACAGGATACGATGCTTGAATGTTATTTTTTTCATATACATCACTTATTTATTGTTAGTTAAACATCGAAAATAAGAATAAATAAGTCAGAAAAAATAACAGTCCAAAAATGTATTTTTTTGAACTACGTTCAAAATAAAAACAGGCGTTACATGGCAATTCAGTTTCAATCTGAAGCAGGTTGGCGAAAAAAAATCGCTGTTTTATTCAGCGCTTTTAATTATCCGTTATTTGTAACTCGTTTATGGTAAAAAATCTTATCAACACCTTGAGTCAGATAATCTTTGTAGCGTCCGATCTCATCAAAACCACATAATTCATAAAATCCGGGGGCCTGAAATGTGTAAGTATCGACCGCAATATTGGGGATGTTCCTTTGCTTCGCTTCGTTTTCAACCTGTTCAATCAGCTGACGGCCAGTGCCCTGATTTCTCAGCGCTTCAGAGAGCCACAAAAATCTGATTTGAATCGATGTGATATAAATAAACCCCGTCAAACCACCGATTACTGCGCCTGACTCATCTCTGATAAAGAAAGCAAACGCCTGATCGTCAATTTCAGGCACATGTTTCTGGTTAAACTGACCCAACCCCTGATAGATCGTTTCAATCTCTTCTGATGTGGGTGATAACGTAAAATCAATGTTCAATGTCATTTCTGTATTCCTGCAAAGTTGCTCACTATAACCCGAGGGTCTGTTGACCCTAAGTCCACATCACCAAAACTGCCGCGACCGCAACCATAATCAGCCCCAAACCATCTTTCACCCGGACTTTCTGTTTCAGCCAAAAAACAGAAATCAACATTGTGAAAAAGATTTCGATTTGCCCCAGCGTTTTCACATAAGGCACCGCCTGCAAAGACATGGCACTGAACCACCCGATAGAACCAATACAACTGCTCACACTGGTCAACACCGTCATTTTAGGTTTTGACCATAACACTTTCAGGGTTTGTCGATCCCGCAGCAGCAGATACCCCGTCAATATGATAGTTTGAAGACTAATCACCAGCAGCAGTACCCAGGCAGCACTGTGTGGAAAAGGCAGACCAATCGACAAACTGGCCTCCCGGATCCAGAGTGAGGTTAAAGCAAACGCACTGCCGCTGCTCAGGCCAAGGACAATCGTTGGCACCGACAACTGACGGAAATTCCCCTGAGTACTCATCAAAAAGACACCCACACCACCAATCAGCACGCCAACCCAGCCCAGCAGATTCAGGTGCGTACCGAACAGCAACATCCCCAGAACAGCAGCCACCAGTGCCTCACTCTTTGCCAGCCCGGCTCCAACCGCGTAATTATTGTATTTAAACAGTTTCACCATCAGCGCGGTTGCAATAATCTGCATGATAGCGGCTCCCGCCACAAAGCGGATAAATACGACGTTAAATTCAGGAATTGCAACCGGATCAATCAGATAGAGCACCCACAGATAAACCGCAGCCAGCGGGCTGGCCCACAGGAAACGGGCCAGCGTCACTCCGGCAGTCTTCACTTCACCAGACAGGTGACTTTGAAAGGCATTTCGCCAGGACTGCATAAAAGCAGCGAGCAGGGTAAATAAAATCCAGGTCATGCGGTGTTTCCGGAAAAGGAGGAGGCCCCCATAGTATAAAAGTGATGGATTATCATCAAGATAGAAATGCGTTGCCGGGTGAATACCCAAAAAAAGGTCAGTGCGGACGCCAGCCCCCGTTATACCTATATATGGGTATATCTATCCTGACGCGATTTCACATACTGCTTCGGCGTGATCCCGGTAAACGTCCGGCATTCACGAATAAAATGGGCCTGATCAGAAAAACCAAATTCAACCGCAACGCGGGCAAGATCCTGATGCGGATTCTCTTTCAAATCATTCAGTACGGTGCGAATCCGTCTTAAACGCTGATAATATTTCGGCGTCATACCGATTCTGCGCTGAAACAACCGTTCTATCTGTCGCTGACTCAACGGCAACTGACTCACCTGCCGGACATCCGGAGCATGTTCCAGCATCTGCACCGCCTGCCGGAAGATCACAGGATGATGCATTTCATCATGGAGATGATGGATCAGCGTCCGGGTCATTTTCTCAATCCGGCTGAGCGGATGAGTATCATCACGAAGCTGTTGTATCAGTGGTTCAAAATGCCCGGACAACGCCGCTGCACCGGGTTCCGGATGCGAGACGAATTGAGAGAGAAAACATGCGCCCATACCGGGATGAAAACGGATGCCGGAGAGATTTGTTCCCGGTGGTAAATGAACCATGTGCGCTTTTTTTTGTGTCGGCTGAAACCATATCCTGTCATGCAGTATCTGATTGTCGACACGAATTTCCGGCCCGGAATTGATCATCAGGCCACTCCCTGCATCGGCAAACAACCGCCGGCTCAGACCCGGCTGGGTTTCATCCGTTCTTGCCGACCAGATAGCCTGTACCCAGGGGGAAAGACGTCCCTGCGGAAAATGAATTTCAAATTGCAAAGACGTCATCGCTCACCTGTCCGCTTCAGATCCTGTCCACTTCAGATTAAGAACCCGCCTGTCGCCAGCTGCCGACTTCAGGCAGAAAAACTTTTACGACTCTATTCCAGCCTGAAATGGCATTGATCGCAAGTGTTAAATACGTCAAACCAGATTCACCAAATGTATCAATCAGCGCTTCATAGTGCGCCTGCGGGATACTTTGGCCGGTCGCAAGCTGCTCTGCAAACTGTAGCGCCTGCTTTTCTGATTCCCGGAAAAGCGGTGAATCCTGCCATGCATTCAAAGCAATCATACGTGCGTAAGACTCCCCGGACTCAGACGCCTGCGTGCTGTGCATTTCAAGACAAAAGGCACACTGATTGATTTGGGAAACCCGTAATTTAATCAGTTCCAGCAGCGTTTCACCTAAAGCCGGGATCGATTCAAATTGTGTTTTCAGCATCGACTCCTGTTTCAGCAAAAGATCAAAAACCTGAGGTGCAGACTGGTAATAATTTGCGCGTTGAGACATCGTGTTGTTCCTTTTGAGGTGAAAACAACAGCATAAAAAACAACCCACCGGAAGAATTGAAGAAATTCGACATGTTTTCTGCCTGCATACAACGAATAAAACAAAGCCATCTCAGGCGAATCCTGTCTCCTGAGATGGCTGAGATACATATCATGGCCGGGGCTCGCCATGACGCATACTGAAATCTGTTCAGTGGATTATACCATTCTAAGTCATTTTCTGATCTGGATATATCTGGTTCCGCAAACCGCTCAAGCCATCCCTTTTCGTTGATAAGAAAGGCGCTTTAACAAGGGCATCCATGCCCTTGTATGTTTGCCCCACCAGACACATCCAGATGATCTGTTTATTTTCCAGATTGGGATTATTCCGGCTGTTTCACACAATCCTGATCATGAGTACCGGTCAGTAACTGCGTTTCCGGTAACATCACCTGTCCCCGTTCATTTCTGTGGCTCAGCAAGACGCGACTCTGAGAAAGCCGCTGCTGCCAGAACTGTGCTGCGGCCTGCCCGCCATCTTCTGACACAATCAGGTTTACAGGAATGCCTGACAGGCTCACCGGCTGATAAACGGCGCGGATTTGGGCAGCAAATAAACGGTAAATCTGTTCAAATTCGCTCCGGTGACAGGATGACGGCAGCATATCCCGGATGAACAGGTGACGATACACCCATGCTATCCGTTCAGATAAAGGCAAATCAGCGATAGTCTGCGCCTCCACCTCTGACGGCCTGCCGCTGCGGGCTTCAAATAAAGCAACCAGCTGCATGATGACCTCAACATCGGTATATTCCCGGTGACTGCCGGCCTCAGCCGGAAGAGGCGGATCGAGTAATGTCAGTGATGCAACGGGAATATCATCCGCCTGCAACAGTGCGGCCAGTGTCATGGCAACCAGACTCCCCCGGCCATACCCCAGCAGATGAAGCGGGCCGGTCAGCAGACGCTGATACACATAGCGCTGATAATAAGCCGCCGCTGACGCAATACAGGTATGTGGCACTTCTCTGTACTGTAAGCCCCGTGGCTGAACCGCCATGACATTCCAGTCTCCGCCCGGAGGCGTCACCACATCCGTCAGCGAATCGGCTTCTTCACCTTCTCCGGGAAAACACAATAGTGTGGGCTGCTGTAAATGTCCCTGCGCTGGCCCGCTCTCCAATAAATGTCCAATCTGCAAAACAACATACGGATAGGATTGTTTTTGCGAACAGGCCGGCGCAATGGTTGTCCGGGCTTTCACGGCTTCTGAAATCGCTTTGCCAACATGTCCCACATAGGGCTCTTTGACCAGCCGGTAATGATTACCGGGGACAGGAATCATCCGGATATTCTCCACAGGCAGCACCCGGTCCCACCCGAGATAACGCAACACTTCAGGACTTTCACCCGCCGGACGTTCATCCGCGATAAATACATCAATATGAACGGGAAGTGTCCTCACCCGGTAATCAGCTCTCAGCAGTCCTTCGCGGTGAAGCAGCCAGCGACGGTAATAATCATCCGTCCAGCCTGATGGCAGAATCCCCATCTGCCGGGCCTGATAGTAATAATCCTGCCAGCGCTTCTCTGATGCTGAATCCTGATCGTCATTGTCAACAAAGCCATGAATATCAAATGCCAGACCATCAAAGACTTCCTGACTCATCAGGAACAGCCGTTCTTCTTCCGGGCGCTGCTGTTGTTTATCAGCTTCAATCCGGTGAATCGGCGGTAACACCGCCAGCGTATCCAGCAAGCCGAAAAACTCAATTTCCTGATCCTGTCCGAGTAACTGAGCCGCAACTTCCCAGGCCAGTGTGCCCCCAAACGACCAGCCAAAAATCCGGTAAGGCCCCTGTGGCTGAGTCTTCCGGATAATCTCAACGTAACGGGCAGCCGCACCTTCTAAGGTCGTAAATACCGGAAGTTCCCGATCCGGAGCCACCAAGCCATAAACCGGGATGTCCGCATCAATGTAAGAGGTCAGTAAAGTCCCGTACAGCATCTCCCCGCTTGCTTCAGGAATAATAAACAGCGGCCGCTGGTTGCCAGTGGCAGCCCGGAACGTAATAACCTGCTCATCCCGTGCGGATTTGGAATACATCTCAACGGCCAGTTCGCTTAAACAGGGCGCGGCAAAGAGTGTCGACAGCGACAGATCCAGCCCGGCATTCTGCGCTTCATTAATCATCTGCACCGCCAGCATCGAGTGCCCACCCAAATCAAAGAAATTATCCTGACGGCCGACTTTTTCTACTCCGAGCAAACGCTGCCAGATAGCTGCTAAGGCTTCTTCCGTCTCCCCTTGCGGTGCTTCATACGCTTGGGTCACATAATCTGAATCATCAGGTTCCGGCAGCGCTTTGCGATCGATTTTACCGTTGGCAGTTAAAGGAATTTCCGCCATCAGAATCAATGCAGCCGGGATCATGTAATCCGGTAAATGCGCCACCGCATAATCCCTGACAGATGCAATCTCCGCTTCACCCACATAGTAAGCAATCAGACGCGGGTGGCCGGCTGACGTCTGATGGACGATCACTTCAGCCTCTTCAACACCATCACACTGACACAAACGCGCGCCAATGCCGCCCAGCTCAATCCGGTATCCGCGGATTTTCACCTGCATATCATTCCGTCCGAGATACTCAATCGTCCCGTCATCCCGCCAGCATCCTAAATCTCCCGTCCGGTACATCCGGGCATTGGGCTGAGATGAAAACGGGTCCCTGATAAAGCGTTCTGCCGTGAAGTCTTCCCGGTTGATATACCCTCTGGCGACCCCGTTTCCACCGATATAGAGTTCACCTTTCACGCCGGCAGGCACCGGCTGCAAATGTTCATCGAGGATATAAATCTGAGTATTGGTAACCGGCCGGCCGATATGCAATACCGTGTCATCACAAGTCACCGCTCCGGAGGTTGCCACAACGGTACATTCCGTCGGCCCATAGTTATTAATCAGTGTAAATCCGGTGTCCGGTTCAGGATGCCGGTTCAGTTTATCCCCACCAACCAGCAGTGTTTTCAGCGTCGGGTGCTTCAGTTTCCGGTTCAGCACCAGCTCCGCAACCGGCGTCGATAAAAATCCGACCTCAATGGGTTGTGCCATCCACCAGTTCAGCAGCTGTTCAGGATTACGTGATACCGCCAGTGAAGGCATCACCAAACGGGCTCCCACACACAAAGGCGGCCAGATTTCCCACACTGTCGCATCAAATCCAACCCCGGCCACAGCGGATGCCGTTGTCTCTGAAGTCACCTCAAAACTTTGATTGTGCCAGTGCACCAGATTCACTAAGTTGTGGTGTTCAACCATCACACCTTTTGGCTGTCCGGTCGAGCCGGATGTGTAGATCACATAGGCAAGATTGTCAGGCTTTAATTCATGACAGGACAGGTTCTGGTCCGGCAAATCAGCCCATAACGGGGCGTTCTGTTTAATATGAATTAACCGGAAATGGTGACTGTCTCCGACCAAATCATCCGGATTCACCATCCCGTCAGAGATCACGACATCAGGCGCGCTGTCAGACAAAATATATTGCAAACGCTCCGGCGGATAAGTCGGGTCCAGCGGCACATAGCCGCCCCCGGCTTTGAGTGTTGCCAGCATCGCAATCACCAGATCGGTTCCCCGGTCCAGACACAACGCCACCCGCTTTTCAGGTCCGACACCCAGGTTTCGCAAATAATGCGCCAAACGGTTCGCCTGAGCATTCAACACCCGGTAAGTCTGCTGCTGCACGTCACAGGAAACCGCCACCGCATCCGGACGCTGTGCAGCCTGCATTTCAAATAACTGATGCACGAAAGGTCTGCCGGAACAGGCTTGCGCAGTTTGATTGAAGCCGTAGACGACGCGCTGATATTCATCATCCGGCAGCACATTGAGTGTATGTAATAAGCCCGCCGGCTCAGTTTCAGGGACATCGGTTTTAAGAACAATATCGGTTTCAAGAACAACATCGGTTTCAAGGACCGCGCTTTCAAGGACAGTCACCAGCTGAACCAGTGCTTTCATCATCATGGCACCCACCCGCTCGCAACCTACCCGTTCATCCACCTGAATATCCAGTGTAAAGCCCTGATGCGGATTATCGTTGACTGACACTGTCAGCGGGTAGTTTGTACGCTCTTCCGTAAACACGATATCCATCTGCATCGCATCCAGCGAGAGCTGCTGACTGCCGCCATTGTAGCGATAGTTGATGAGACTGTTAAACAGCGGACTCTGCGCAGCAACCCCACTGCACTGTTGTGCAAGCGACAAAGAGGCATGTTCATGTTCAAGCAGCTCAGCCAGTCGCTGATGCGTCTGGCTCAAAGCCTCCTCAACCTTCAGATCTTTCAGTGACAACCGGACCGGCAGCGTATTCAGGAACATCCCCAACACGCGGTCAGCACCATCTCCTGCCGACATCCGGCCAAACAACACCGTACCAAATACAACATCATCCCGGCCGGTGGCAGCGCGCACCACCATCCCCCAGGCCAGATGAAACAGACTGGCGGTACTGACGCGTTTGAGCCGGGCCTGTTCCCGCAACCGCTGACTGAGATCATCATCGAGCGGTAAATTTAACTCATGTACCTGTTGCCCGTCTCCCTGCACATCGGTCAGGCCAAAGGGTAACGACGGTTCGTCGATATCTCCGAGGTATTGGCTGAAATACTCAGCCTGACGTTCCGGATGGTTATTCGCCCGGCTTTGCATCACAAAATTGCGGAACGGTAATGGATCCGGCAGCAGCTCAGCCTGATGAAGCAAATGTGCATTCACTTCTTCGAGCATCAGTTCGAGCGTGGTATGGTCCATACACAAATGGTGCATCAGCAAACATAACAGCCACCGGTTATGAGCCGGGTCAGCCACCTGATACGCTTCTATCATCGGCGCCTGACGAATGTTCAGCCGGATGATTGCCGGATCAAATTGTCGCTGCAATACCGTTGCAACATCATCTGCATCAATATCCAGTGTCATCACATGAAGCGGCGCTTCCCGCCAGACAACCTGAACCGGTTGTGATACCCCTTCCCAGACCAGACTGGTCCGTAAAATATCATGCCGGTGCACCACAGACTGCAGCGCTTGTGTGAATTGATCCAGCTGATGTTTGTCGGGAAATGCCTGAATGACCCGTGTGATGTAAGGGTCGCCGGTTTCCAGCAACATATGGTGGAATAAAATACCTTCCTGTAAGGGGGCCAGCGGATAAATATCCTGAACGTTTGCTGCGCCACCGGGAACTGCCGTGACTATCGTGTCAATGTCTGCCTGTGTTAAATCAATCAGCGGCAACATGTCCGGTGTAATCTGCCGGCAACCGGCAGGAATCAGGTTCTCCGGCACCACCGGCTCTGCCCGGCTGGCCTGAGTCAGCTGCACCGCCAGCTCAGAGAGCACCGGATAATCAAATAATGCTTTCACTGCAAGGTGATAACCGGCCTGCCGCAGTTGTTCCATCAGCTGAACCGCCAGCAAAGAATGGCCGCCAAGTTCGAAAAAGTGATCGTGACGACCGATTTTCTCCACCCCAAGCAACGATTGCCACATCTGTGCCAGTTGCTGCTCCTGCACGGTTTCCGGCGCGGCATAAACCTGATGGATAAATGCGGCTTCATCCGGTGCCGGTAATGCCCGGTAGTTCACCTTACCATTGGCTGTCAGTGGCATCTGTTGCAGAGCGACATAGGCTGCCGGCACCATGTAATCAGGCAACAAAGCACTCAGGTGCGCTTTCAGTGATTCATTGCTGATGTCAGCTCCCTGATGACGGGTATAATAAGCAATCAAACGTTTCTGCCGGGCAGGATTTTCCGTGACAGTGACCACGGCATTTTGAATCCCGGTGAAAGACTGAAGCGCGGTACTGATTTCTCCCAGCTCAATCCGGAAACCACGAATTTTCACCTGACTGTCATTTCGTCCCAGATATTCAATCGTCCCGTCGGCCTGCCATCGGGCCAGATCGCCGCTGCGATACATCCGGGCGTCAGGCTGGTCCGAAAACGGATCGGTTAAAAAGCGCTCCGCCGTCTGTTGTGGCAGATTCACATAACCACGGGCAACCCCGGCACCACCGATATAGATTTCCCCGGTCACACCCGGTGGAACCAGCTGCTGGCGGTCATCCAAAATATAAATCCGGGTATTGCCAACCGGACGACCAATATCCAGAACCGGCTGCCCCGGCGCAATCACACCCGAAGTCGCCACCACAGTGGTTTCTGTCGGACCATAGTTATTCACCAGTGAGAATGGTGTATTGGCCTGTGGCGAGCGATTCAAACGATCCCCTCCCACTAAAAGGACACGCAGCTGAGGCGGCATCAGTTGACGGGCAAAAGCCAGCTCCGCCACCGGTGTCGACAGAAAACTGACTTCAACCGGCTGAGACATCCACCACTGAAGCAGCTGATCCGGATCGCGCGATATGGCCAGCGAAGGCAAAAACAGAGTCGCGCCCGCACAAAGCGGCGGCCATAATTCCCAGACGGTTGCATCAAATCCCAGCCCGGCAACAGCCGACGTACAGGTCCCCAGATGTACCTCAAATGCTTCGTTATGCCAGTGAATCAGATTCACCAGATTGCGATGTTCGATCATGACCCCTTTCGGCGTACCGGTTGAGCCGGATGTGTAAATAATATACGCGAGGTTTTCAGGTTTGACCCGGATTTGCGACAGGTTATCTGAGGGCAGCTGAGCCCACAAAAAAGCATCTGTTTTGACATTGAGCCATTGCAGGTCAGCGATAGCTTCAGGCCGCTCACGCCAGTTCACCGTGTCATCGGAAAGCAATACATCAGGCTGTGCATCGCTCAGTATGAACTGTAACCGTTCAGACGGATAAGCCGGATCAAGCGGGATGTATCCACCACCGGCTTTCAGGGTCGCCAGCATCGCAATCAACAGATCAGGCCCGCGGTCAAAGCAGAGTGCCACACGCTTATCAGGCCCGATACCGGAAAGCCGCAGAAAATAAGCCAGCTGGTTCGCTTTGGCATTCAGCTCACAATATTGCATCATGCGGCCATCATGCACAACGGCTGTCAGTTCGGGATGTAAAGCCGCCTGCTTTTCAAACATCCGGTGTACGCAAGACTCCGGTTGCAAACTGATCGGTTCATGATTCCACCGGGTCAGAATCAGAGAACGCTCTTCGTCTGTCAGTAAGGGGTAATCCTGAATCCGGGTTTCTTCGCCAGCCAGCACCGCTTCATTTAAAAAACACATCAGCCGGTTGAAGTGAGAGAAAACCGTGGCTTCATCATAAAGTGCGGTATTCGCATCGATACACAATGCCAAACCATGCTCTTCACCCCGATCAAACAGATTGAAAGACATATCATTGATCGGACCCAGGCTGAGATTGGTGCCGGTCACCGGTAAACCGCCAAATGTCATCGGATATTCAAAGGGCAGGATATTGATCACCGTTGAATACAGTGAACTGTTTTCCGCGATAAGCCCCAGATCCGTTACCAGACTTTCACCCCGATAACTTTGGTGGCGAACCATGCCCAAAATCCGGCGCTGAACCTGCTCAAGCAAATCCGCCAGCGTTGCCGCAGGATCAACCATCAACCGCAGCGGTAACACATTAGACACCATCCCCTGAAATGAACGTAAAGCCCTGCTGCCCCGGCCCGTTACAGGAAAGCCAATCATTAAATCGTCTTCCCCGGTCATCCGGTGTAAATACATCGCAATGAGTGTCACCAGCAACTGAGGCAGGCCCGCTTTATAGTGCTGTGCCAGACGCCGCAGTTTCTCCGTGGTCTGAGCCGGTAAAAAATCCAGCTTGCGGATAACAGCAGCACACTCAGCCTGCTGCCGGCAAAGACTCACTGGCGCAGGACGATGTTCAAGCTGCTCCAGCCAGTATTGGCGATCCCGCTGAAATTGTTTCGAATTCTGGTAGGCTTGCTGTACTTCCAGTGCCTCTTTGACCGGCATCATCACACAAGCTGGCGGCTTGTCTCCCTGAATCAACGCATTATAAATTTCGGCCACCCGTGCAGAAAAAACCGCACCACCAAATCCATCCATCACCAGATGATGAAAACAGGGTTGATACCAGAATTTGTCCGGGCTAATCCGGAGCAAAGCAAAACTGTAGAGCGGCCCGTTTTCCAAATCAAAAGGTTGTGCCAGAAATTTATCAATCCATGCTCTGGCTGCGGCTTCCGGATCGGCTTCAGCACAGAAGCTGACAACCGGAAATGTCCAGTCTGCGACGGGTTTGAAAGACTGAACCGGACCACTTGCTGAAGGCTGAAATACAAAGTGAGGTGATTCGGTTTCCTGTACTGCCTGGCGAACAGCCTGCTCAAAAACAGCGACATCAATCGCTCCGGGGATTTCAAGATATTCGGCGATTTTGTACACCTGAGCTGCAGCATCAGGGTTCACTTCCTGAGAAAACCAAATGCCACGTTGGGCCATTGATAATGGATAATTGAGCGGTTCTGTCTGTTTATTATCACAATAAATATTATTATACATAAAATATACCTACTACGAACAATGATTGTCAGATTATTTTGAATAGTGTGAATCGATAAATAAAAGGCGTGCGAAATGATCATTACCAAAATGGTAATTTTGCATCCAAAGAAATAACCAGAAAATGATTAAACCTGATTACCAAAAATTATCATCTGGCATTTTTATAATTAGTATTAAAAAATAGAATTAATATAAAAATGGTAACCAAGTGAAATCGATTGTACACATCAATACAAGCACAGACAACAGAGAGAGATATTATTAAAACTAATAATAGACCAATAAAAATAAAGTAATTACTTTAAAACAAAAAACTTCATATTAAATATGACATTACAATAACAAATATAAAAATAAATTTTAAATATTATTCGATCAATATCAATATTAAATTTATTAAGTATAAAAACCACAAATATTTTTAGCACGGATCACAAAATTAAAAATTAAAAATAACCATTTAATTCAATAACTTAAATTAAAAAGTTTGAATATATAGATATCTGATATCTCTACTGAAATGATTATCATCCTATCCTCAAAAACCATGAAAGATGACCAAACAGACCAAATCAATCTATTTGAAATAAATTTAACATTATTTAAACATTAAAATAAATATACATCATAAATTAGAGTATATAATCAAAAATAAGGAGATAATCAAAAGATTAAATTATCTGAGTAAAACAATAAAAAATATTAATTTATCACGATAATTTTTGAGTGTGAATTCAAATAAAATTTCACACACGATTTATATGACATGAAATATATAGACTAAACTCTGCGATTATTCACAAGATAAAAAAACATCGATCTGCGCCTGAACCTGATAAATATCTTTGGATTGAAACGACTTAACCGGGTGTTCAAAATCATAAATAATCTGTTTTTCCAACCGGTACACAAGAGACTGTCCTCCGATTTTTCTGGTTACAGACTGTTTGACCTGATGAGTGAATTCCGGAATTTCAAGATGCCCCTGAAGTAAAATAAGATGATATGCACCTTCCGGGTCACACTCTGGATACCAGCCTAAATCAATCGCCCGCATACGACCCTGATGAGTCATATAAAGCATGTCCTCGCAAAACGGATAATCAATCAGACCATCTTCAAGTCTCTGATCTTCAGCACGGATATCATAGAAATGGTTCCACTTCACTTCCCACCCAGCAGGCACTTTTAATGGGACTAAATACATATTTTTTCTCCGGTTATTTACAATAGCTCATCAATTATATGGCAAACGGCTTGCGGGGACAGACACTTTAATCATGTTAACCACCGGAGAAAATCTCTTTCACTAAAGCAATCATATTTTCACACAATGAATCCGGTATCTCTTTTATCCGGTGAATCACAATACCAATCTGATCCAGTGCTGGTAAGGATTCATCAATTGTTATCAGCGATTCTGGCATCCCGGTTTCTGTTCTTACCGTCACCCCGATACCAGATGCAACCGCAGGCCAGATCCCGGCCAGACTCTGACTCTGACAGACGACCTGCCAGCGAATGCCGTGTGCTTCCAGTTGCCTGATCGCTTGCTGTTTAAAGAAGCAGTTGGGCTCCACAACCACCAGAGGCAGCGGTTGTTGATGCTCCAGAAAGGATTGCAATGGAAAATCCGGGGAGGCAATCCAGTGCATCGGCGTTTCTGCAATTTTTTCCTGATACCGACTATCCTCTCCGCCCTGCCAGGTCACACATACATCTAAACGTCCCTGTAAAACAGAATTGATGAGCGGCCGATATTTATTAACCTCTGTCTCAAGCTGAACATCCGGGTTCACTTTCATAAACCGGCTCAGACTACGGGTCAGTATATTGGCAGAAAAATCTTCCTGAAATCCAAGACGAACAGCCCCTTTTAAATCCAGACGGTTTAACATTTCCAGTGCTTCATCATTCAGTGCCAGCATTTTTCTGGCGTATTGGAGCAACTGTTCTCCCTGTGCAGTCGGCAGCAAAGAGCGACCACTTTTACAGACCAGTACAGCATTAGTTTGCTGCTCCAGCTTTTTTAACTGAGCACTCACCGCAGATGTTGATTTATTCTGTCGTTTAGCAGCCAGCGCAAAACTGCCAAGCTCGATACCAAGAACAAAAGTCTTTAATGCGTAAAGATCTAAAACCGGTTCTTTCATTTTTCAACCATCCCAAAATTCAGGACTAACAATTCAATATGTTTTGATTTTCAATACAATATTTGCATGCCATTATAGCGACTCCAGCTTAAAGAGGAACCATCATGGCAGGGAAAAATATCAAAAATGAACTCAACATGCTTGATCTTGCACCCAAATTTAAAGAACTGACTGAGCATGTGCTGTATGACGACATCTGGCAACGGGCAGAGCTTTCACCACGGGAGAGAAGCCTCGTGACCATTTCTTCCCTGCTCTCTCTGGGCCGCTTTGAGCAACTTGATTTTCATATTCAGCATGCAGAAAACAATGGCATCACGACCAGTGAACTGACCGAATTATGCACCCATCTGGCTTTTTATGCTGGCTGGCCAGCTGCTGTATCTGCGCTGACAAGAATCAAAAACCGAACCATCCGGTAATTCGAAGGAGACAGACGATGATTGCAATGCAATACAAAATTATCTTGCCTGCTGATTATCCCATGGAACAAATTGAGTCCAGAATCAGGGATAAAGGCCACTTATTAAACGATTATCCGGGGTTATTTTTCAAAGCGTATTTATACTCACGAAAAGATTCAGAGACATACCCGGCAAAAGTGAACAGCTATGCGCCATTTTATGTTTGGCGCAATCATGAAGCGATGCAGTCATTTCTGGAAAGTGAGGGGTTCAAAGCACTCTGTGATCAATTTGCTCGTCCTGCCGTCAATATCTGGTATACAGAGGGTCACGTCACCATGCCACTGGCTCATCACTGCGCTGCACATATTAGTTGCCGCTCCGCACGCCACGATGTTCAGGGCACAGATTTCTTTCAGTGGAAAACCATCGGTGCAGACTGGTTAACCGGCGAGGAGCCGGAAGAACATACAGACACCGGAGAAGTGTATCAAATCGGTTATATTGCCTATTCCGATCTTTAGGGTCTGTTGACCTGGGGACGTGCTTATCTTTCATCGCCGTTCCTGCCGGAGGCTATTTTCCACTACCATGTCACCTTTTTGGCTGACTTCATCAAGAATAAGGGTGTGGCGCAGCCTGAGTTCTGTTGAAGTCAGCCATCTCCTCCGGCAAATCCCCTCTGATAAGCACATAAACAATTGTCCGGGACGTATCGCGTTCTCCAATTACCAATGTTCAGAAACATGAAATTCCTGCGGCTGAGCCTGCGGAGAAATTACCGTTCATCATCACTAGATGCTTTTAGATGAACCCAAAGGGCCGCAGACCTTAATCACTATCAGTTTCCTCGTCTTAATTAATGATCATTCTGTGGCAGGCCGTCATTGATGTCGTAATAGTCTCCCTTTTCTGCGACAAATATATGGCGTTCAAGATGAGTAAGTGTTGGTTTATTAAAAGCGCCCAGAGCAATCGATGTCCAGGCGTGTTTGACCTTATCAAGCGGGTCAAAAAATAAAGAAGAGCCACACTGAGTACAGAATCCACGCCGGACTTTTTCTGATGACTGATACCAGGTGATATATTCTGACCCGGAAATTGTCAGTGAATCCCTCGGGATATCAGCACTTGCCAGAAAATGGCCGGTCCATTTTCTGCACTGATCACAATGACAGGCATCTGTCGAAATAAAATCTGCTGAGACGCTGAATTTTACAGCCCCACAAAGACATGAACCCTGATACATTTTTCTGTCTCCTCTGATGAATCCCATATTAACTATCTGGAATTATAGAGAAAAACCGGGAAGAGAAGAACAGAGGACAGACGCCTCTAACCTTCACGGGTTTGGTACCCCGACTATCTACAAGGCGTATACAACGCTGGCTTTTTCATCAGCGTTTTCTATGCTGCTTCACTACATCTGAATTATGGTGAGCTGGACAAGGCAGCTTTCGGGCTGGCCGTCATCCTTGTAGAGCGGTAGTACCAACCTTGTTCAGTTCACCACCCATTGATTGGTACCTCTGGCTGGTGAATCTCACTCATATCTATAAGGAGGTCATCATGCCTAAATCAAACTACTTCCAGCACGCTAAACTCACTCCAGAACAGGAAAAACGGATCTTCAGTGCCAAAAAATCAGATATTGAAGACACCGACTTGAATATTCACCTCAAAGCCCGCGAATACCTGATGTTGATGCAGGCCGTTCTTTCCAGTCATCCCCAGATTGAATACCGGGATTTATGGCAGATTCAGGTATTTATTCATAATTTGATCACCGAATCAGAACGTGAATATCTGGCTGGGTAAGGAAGGAGAGGCGATAATAATGAAAAGACAACAACCGGCTAACACGCATTCTATGGTTTCCAAAGCGCAGCGGCGTTATATCGTCGGGTACGTCCCAAACGGGGGCGATACCAGCACCCCGGATATTCATCTTAAAGGCAAATGGCTGCGCGAGGCCGGGTTTGAGACCGGCACGCAGGTTACCGTCAATATCGCCGGGGATTGTATTGTGCTCATCCCGGACAGCCCGCAGGAGCAGGCATTGCGGGAGCAACTGGCGCAGTTAAAAGCGGCGCTGGAGTGAGTTTGAGTGAGTCAACAGCCGGGATAGTGATCCCGGCTGTCTCGATCATTTTTGGTATTTATAGCATGGGCGAATTGACTCGTATCTTTCTTAGCAGAGGTTATCCCCAATAAAAGAAATTAACTCAGATTGGGATAATTCAAACTCAGGGCTTGCATCCATGCCTTTTACATAGTCAACAACATACGCGAGCTTTTCATCGTCAATATCATAGTCTAGATAAAACTCATATGCATATTTGGCAATGACAGAGGGCTGATAACCCTCTTGCAAAATAGTGTAAAGTCTGTCCAAAAAGTTCTTTCTTAAATTTTCCATTAAAAATCCTAGCATTTCTTTCTTGAACACTATAGATAGAAATCACTCTATATAGGCATAATTAATAAATATACTCATTATCTCCTCAAGGTTCTCAGAACCACCATAACCATAGAATTTTAGATCTCTAACTTCACACCGAATCCAATCGTTTTCTGACCGTTCTATATCAACAATATTAAATTCTTTCTTCTCACATGAAGTTCTTTCTAATGGAATTACAACTTTCCACCCCGGATTATCCAGTGATTCAATTGTAATTCCAAACTCATGCTCCCAACCCCCATCACATTGATTTACATACCAATTTTGAATTTTTTTAATTAATGACATAAGCTATTTATTCCCTGGTATTTCTTCCGGGTTAGCAGGCCGAACTCCACCTGGTGTTTTCGGATCATGAACATGCGGAGTACCAACATCTTGTTTTGTTACTTTATTGAAGTGAGCTGGTGATTCACCACCATCATACCTTTTTTGTTCAACCCATTTTCTTGGATCTTTTGGATGACTAGGCTTACCGTACTCTGCATAGTGAGTAATTTCTTTAGTTTTACCATGCCTTTTGTAGACAGTATGAGGTCCACTCGCATCATCATCAGGAGCAAGGCGTCCAGACACTCCATCTTTGACAACTTTCTGCTCATGACTAGTATCAGATAGCCCCAACGGATCAACCCAACCCACCGGATTAAACACATATCCCTGCGGCCTCAGTCCCCCCGCAAACCCAATAGGATCAGGACTCAAATACTGACCACTGTCTGAATCAAAATAACGGTTGAGATTATAATAGAGACCGGACTCCCTGTCTTCTATCTGCCCCTGATAACGCAGGTCGCAGGTGATCGCATCATTGACTGCCTGCTCTAAATAACCCCGGTTGACCTGGGTACGCTGCTGCTGGTATTTGCCCCATAAATGCTGGTCACCCTGCCACTGAATTTCCCCGTCCGGGGTGCATAGCTCCTGCGGCGTGCCTGCATGGTCGGTGACAATATAATGCAGCCTTTCCCGGCCTGTGTCATGGTCGGTGGTAATTTGCGCCAGCGGGCGGAAGGTGTCCGGCTCATAGAGATATTCGGTACTTTGCAGCTGCGTGCCGTCAGCGGTGATTTTGCTCTGCTGCACCACCGTGTTGCCATCCCACAGGTAATGCGTTTCTGTCTGGGTTTTGAGGCATTCTTTGGCGATTCGGCGCCCGAACGGGTCGTAGCGGTAGCGGTAACGGGTGCCGTCCGGCAGCTCGATATGCGTCAGCCGGTCTTCATCATTCCAGATAAACCGGGTCGTTTGTGGCCGGAAACCGTCTTTGCTTTCGGTTTTGGTGGTGACCCGGCCGCATTCATCGTAAACGTATTTGAAGCGCCCGGTTTCAACCACCCGCCCGGCGTTGTCGTACTGTTTGGTTTGTCGTTTCAGCCGCTCATCGGCCATCGAAATAACATTGCCCGAGTATTCACTGCCGGTGCCGGTTTCATTGAGGTTCAGCTCGCTGTCGTAACCAAACAGCTGCACAAAGCTGGCTTTGGTTTCCCACGATTTTCGCTGGCGCACCGCACTGATTTGCCCGTTCGGGTTGAGGGTAAATTCGGTGTGGCCGCGGCGTTTATCCTCAATCGCCGTCAGCTGGTCCAGCGCGTCGTACTGATATTGCCGCAGCACCGTGCCGCGCCCGGCCTGGGCGTAACCCGCCCCCAACCGCTGATGAGTCAGCAGCCCGGTCGCACTCCAGTCATGGAACAGGCCAAAACCGGCCTCACTGGTGCGGGCCGATTCCTGACCACTGGCATGATAAGCAAATTTCAGCGGGTCATGTTCACCCATATGCAGCTGCATTAATTGTTGCTGCTGCCACTGATACGCGCGGGCCGTCTGAGTGCCCTGCATCTGTGTCCGGCGTCCCGCCGCATCGTATTCATGGGTGATCGGCGTGCCGTTGAGGTTTTCACTCAGCAGCAATCCCGCCGGGCTGTACTGCATCTCCACCCAGGCATCGCCGTTTTCTGCATATTTCAGCCGTGCTGCTTCATCATATTCATACCAGCTTTTACCGGTCGGATTGTTGTGAGGGTCAAAGCTTTGCGCTTGCAGCAAACGCCCGCACGGGTCGTACTGGTAGTGATAATGATGGCCGTCCGGTTTGGTGCGTTTCACCATCCGCCCGGCCGGATCGTAACTGAACTGCTCTTTGCGGCCGTCGTAATGACGTTCGGTGCTGATTCGACCCAGTGTATCGAACTCATACAACCACTGGTCGCCCTTGCTGTTGGTTACTCCGGCAAATTCACCTTCCGCATTGTAGTGATAATACGTGGTGGCACCCAGCGCATCGGTGACCGATTTCAGCCGGTCAAAAGCGCCATATTCAAAGCGCTGGGTATGGCCGAGGGCATCGGTGACTTCAGTCAGATTACCTTCAATATCGTAACGGAAGCTGGCCGTGGTGCCGTCTTCATAAATCACCTGCGACGGCTGGCTGTGTTTGCCGTCGTAACACCAGCGACGCACCTGCTTGTTGTCGCTCTCGCGTTTCATCAGCCGGTCCAGTACGTCGTAGTGGAACGTCATCCCGTATCCCGTCGCCGGTTCAAGCCGGGTCAGCTGGCCGCGCCCGTTGTACTGATACCGGGTGGTGCTGCCGTCCGGTCCGGTGACCGACTCGCGCAGTCCGTTTGAGGTATAGGTGTATTGCCATTGCCGCCGGTCCGGGTCGGTGATTTGGGTCACATCACCCTGCTTATTATGTTCATACAGCCACTGCGCCCCGGCCGGGTTCGTGTAAGCCGTCAGCCAGCCCTTGTCGTTATAGGTATAAGTGTGCGCTGTGCCGTCCGGCAGGGTCACCGAGGTCACATTGCCCCATTCGTCATGGGTATAGGCGGTGGTTTCGCCCAGTGCATTGGTCTCACTGACCAGCAAATCCCCCTGCCACTGCTGGGTGGTTTCATGGCCTTCGGCATCCATGATTTTTGATGGCAGATTTCGCGCATCGAGATGATAAGCCGTCACCCCGCCAAAGGCGCTTTTATAGTAGTGAATATGATTGTCATCATCGTAGCGCAGCTGGTCGACCCACAAATCATCGGCGCAGCGGGTTGCCACCACCCGGCCCCGGTCATCAAAATCATGCTCGACCCAGGTTTTCGCCAAATCATTCCAGCGGATGAGTTGCCCGGCTTTGTCATACTGATAATCGAAGTTACAGCCCGGCTCCCCCCGCACCTGCGTCAGGCGGCCTTCTTTGTCATAGGCAAAACTGACCAGCTCACGCAGCGGATTTTTCAGTGAGTCACACAGCGTCATGCGCGTGATACGGTTGCGCTCTGTCTCGACCTGCACTAAGCGCTGGTCGCTGAGCATCACCCATTTGAGGGTACCGCGCTCATACAAAAAGGCGTTTTCGTTACCATAGGCATCACGGATGCGGGTCAGGCGCAGCTGACTGCCGACCGCATGCTCAAACCAGTATTGCAGCCCGTCTTTGTGTTTTAAAATCAGCTCACCACAATTTCCCCGGTGCAGCGCCCACTGCGGCATCAGCGGCGAGCGGGTCGGCAAATCCTGATATGGCAGGTCAAACACCGTCTGGTTATCGTCCATATCAGTGAAGGTCGCTTCTTTGCCTTCAATCGTCAGGCACCGGTCCCAGCCACTGCGCCACTGACTGCCGGTCAGCCCGGTAAAGCGCCGCCCACCCGAGTGATAATAGCGCTGATGCGCCAGCGGCAGCAGTCCGGCCACGCTAAAGTCGGTGCGCTGCTCAAACATTTTCCCGGTCAGCAGGTCAATCGGCTCACCGCCTTCCTTACACTCGTGGGTCGGCTCCTGTTTCTTCCCGGCGTCTTTGTCCTGCTGCGCTTTATGCTGACGTTCCACTTCAGCCTGGTCGGCATCCCGTTTATGGTAATTCTCTTTGCCCGCATTGGTGCTCTGCGGCGTTTCCATGGTCTTTTTCTTATACGGCGTGCCGGTTTTGTGTGTCACCACCTTGTCCACAAACTCATCGACTTTCGACTTGATTTTCCCCGTCATCTCATCGATTTTGTTTTCCAGCTTTTTCATCGCCTCCACAAGCTTCATGAAGGCATCTTTCATCAGCACCACCGCCCAGTTGTTGCTCTTGTTCACCGCATCCGTCAGCCCGGCGATGATTTCCTGCAACAGCTTCTTCGCTTTGCCCGCATACTCATCCAGCGTGCTGCCGAACTTCTTCAGATACTTGACCAGATTGCCGTTCGACAGGCTGCGCAGGATTTTAATCGCCTTCTGAATCACCCGCGAATCAGCCTTTTGCAGCGCTTCGATAATCGTTTTACCGGTCTTTTTGGTCGCATCCCCCAGCCCCGGTATAAAGCCAATCACCACCAGCACGCCACCGGCCCAGTGCCAGAAATCCAGCTCGTCTTTGGTGCAGGTATCCCAGCCCCAGCAGCCCAGGTCATACAAATCCATCGCCTGACCGACCACCGGCACAAACCCCAGCGCCACCTCACAAAACAGCAGAATCGCCGTGTTGTCATGCGCCAGACCCGCCATTTCCCCCGCCAGACTGCTGTGAATCTTGTTCACTGCCTTGCGCAGGTCTTTTGAGCCGTGGTTGATTTCTTTGACTAATTCCTGAAACCGGTCATACGCCGGCGCATATTCATCAGGAATGCTGCCTTTCATCCAGTGGCGGTCGATATCAATCTCATCATCCGAGCTGTCACTGGCATCATATTCCAGATAACCCGCCCGGTTGAGCGTCGCATACAGGGCAAAATATTCCCCCGCCAGCACCGCATATTTGGGGTTATTCTGCAATACCGGATTGTTCTCCATCGCATCTTCCGGCTTGAAGGTGTCTTTGCCCTCCCCGAGCATCAAATCATACCCGCCGCAGCCCATGTCTTTGACCTTCAGCAGCCCGTTGTCATCTGTGGTGCCGCTCACCTCCGTTTTGTTACTGTCGGTCAGCACCACTTCTGCCCCGGCGATGGGTTGGTCATCGTCATAGTGATAGCGGATAAACAGCTCACAGCCGCATTTTACGCAGCCACAGTCCAGCACCTTATCGGTGGAGAAATTCTGCTCAGCCGCCTCGACACTGGACAGAATGTCGGCTTGTTTCTGCTGGTTACTCTTACTCATACGACGTCTGACTCCTCATCATGCGCTTCTCCTAATGCTTTCAGTCCCCGTTCGACCAGCCGGTCTATCCGGTCTTTCAGTCCTTTCACCTGATTCTCCCGCAGAATTTCCTGCGCCCACGGCCGGGTGATAAAATCCTCCCCCACCGCAATCGTCAGGGTCAGGTATTTCAGCTGCTCAACACGGTCACCAAAGCCGTGCGATTTGGCCTGGCTGAGATGGGTGTATAAATAATCATCAAACCGGGCTTCATCCCAGTCTGCGGTTTCTTCGCCGTGGTGTGTTTGCAGGTGCTGCTGATATTGACGGTAGCGCTGCTGCTCCGTGCGGATGGTCAGCGCTTTATCCTGCGGCGCTGTCAGCACCAGCGGCAGCTCAATGGTCGATGCCTGCGCAATATCCGGCGGGGTCTCAAAGGCCAGATAATCCACGGTCTCTGCCCCCGGCTGCCAGTAAGCCACCGCGCCCAGCGGGCCGCGCAGCTGATGGCGGCTCAATTCGCCGCTTGCCTGCCACAGGGTGGTGAATATCTCCCAGTCACTGATGCGCAAAATGATCGTCCCTTCCTGCGGGTAATCCACCAGCGTCCACGCCCGCAGATGACGCAGCACCATCTCCAGCTGCTGCGCCGGGGGCTGTGACAGCAGCGACGGGTCCAGCCGCACCGCCATCCCCCACGGCGGCTGAGTGGCGATATATTCTTCAAACCATTCAAACGACTCCGGGCGCAGCAGGTGCGGCGACAGCGCAGCGTTCTTCTCCCCCATCGCGCCCCAGAACAGCCGGTTTTTATCCGGCGTATCCTGCGCTTCGGCAAACATCATCACATCATCATTGACCGAGGCTTCCGCCACCAGAAACCAGCCCGGCTCACTGAGCATCGCCTGCCAGTCCGCCAGCGGGATTTGGGTCGGCGCTGTGCGCATCAGCGCTGCTGCCGGTTCGTGTGCCGTCTCGTTCATTGGGACTCCGTATTGTCAGTTGCAGAGGGGGAATCCGCCATCAGACTCTCCGGCCAGCCTGCGGTGCGGTAAGGGGCCAGTTCATCCTCCCGGCCCCGGAAACGATCATCAAACTCACCGGTGGCCTCGCGCAGCGGATAAAATTTACGCAGCCGGACAAATTCCGGATGCCGATAATAACCATCGCCTAAATGAAAGCGGTACACCGCAAAGGTGCGCCGGGCCAGCAAATCTGATGACGGAAACAGCGACTCTGCCAGCGCCATCCCTTCTTCATAACCGGCGACCATCGCCTCGCGGGAAATCGCCCGGCCATCACGCACCGTCAGCCGGGTATATAAATCATCGAGAAAGGCTTCCAGCAGCTGCGGGTAATACAGCTCGTCATATTGCGGCTGGGTGAGATGCAGCGGGAAGTCATCAAACGGAAGTAAGTCCGGGTCGCTCATATCTGCACCGGACACTGCAATAGTCAGCGGCTCAACCGGGGCCAGTTTGAGTTTATTGTCGTCGGCTTCATCGCGCTGCGGGAGGTAAATTTGCTTTCCAAGTGTTGTATGTAGCAATCATCAACAGCCAGAAACAGACCCGAGCAGAAAACACGACTCAGATCACATTCCCTCATACTAAAACCATACTTTTCTGTCTTGAATAAAACATCTGGTCCAATTACTCTACCCCGGCACTGCAAAAAACAGTGTCGGGTTTGAGACCCCGTTCTCGCAATGCACATAGATGCCGACGTGAGTCGGTTTTTCTATGTGCTGCTTTAGTGCACCTGAATTATGGTGGGCTGGATGAGGCAACCTTCGGGTTGGCCGTGTATTGCGAGCGGTAGTCTCAACCTTGTTCAGCTCACCACCCATTGATTGAGACCTTTGCTTGGTGATAAATTTTCAATCGCAAAACGGAGGCACATCATGCCGACATCAAACTATTTCCATCAAGCCAAACTCACCCCGGAGCAGGAAAAACGGCGCTTCAATCCTCAAGAACCACAAGTCAATGACACCGACTTGAATATTCACCTCAAAGCCCGCGAATACCTGATGTTGATGCAGGCCGTTCTTTCCAGTCATCCCCAGATTGAGTACCGGGATTTATGGCAGATTCAGGTGTTTATTCATAATTTGATTACTGATTCAGAACGTGAATATCTGGCTGGGTAAGTTCAGCCAGCCATTGCGCTTTTGTTCTTTTTTGGGGAGCAGCCATCATTTTATTCCTATGGTGGAAAATGACAGTTTAGCCCGGTTGTTTTTGAGCGGTTAGGTGGGTTGCCCGGACGCTTACCCCTCAGTCGGGGTGATTCAGGTTTCTTTCAACCTGACGGGTTTGCCAGCTTCGCTGGGCAAACTAAAAAGCCGGGATAGTGATCCCGGCTGTTAGCTATCTGATCTAGCTTATTTATCTATTAAGTAAAGTGTATTTGGAGGACAACTATTTACACAATCAGCAACGACAATATTTTCAAATGACTCAATAGAAACATGTTTTATTTGCTCTATTTCATCGCAGAAACTAATTGAAAAACCTAGTTCTCGCACACAATTTTTTTGCACTAGGCATTTAATGATCTTCGTGATTTCAAAAACTCTGTCCTTTAGCATCGAGGGAAACTTCTTCTGAAAGTCACTCTCTGATACATCATTTGGATCGTAGTCTTCTTCCTCAAGCAATATAGTTGCAGTGTTAGATGTATTCGAATCTGATATTACAAACTGAGTAATATCGTTTCGCTGCAAATGACTTTCAGGATAGTTATACAATTTTAACTCATCCGTAAATTTAAACCCGAAAGGTGTCACTTGCTGCACATCTCGCTCTAAATCTATCAATTCATTTTTTGGGACTGAATTTATATACCCGATAATCGTTTCACTCATTATTCACTTATCCAAGGGCCAATAGGAGTACCACTTTCAGTTCCTAACCTCGCTCAGCTCGCCACCCAGAGCGTAGGAACCTTTGTGTAGCGATTTCTATTAATTGTCACAATACGTAGAGAGGCTCACTATGCCTAAATCAAACTATTTCCATCAAGCCAAACTCACCCCGGAGCAGGAAAAACGGCGCTTCAATCCTCAAGAACCACAAGTCAATGACACCGACTTGAATATTCACCTCAAAGCCCGCGAATATCTGATGTTGATGCAGGCCGTTCTTTCCAGTCATCCCCAGATTGAATACCGGGATTTATGGCAAATTCAGGTATTTATTCATAATTTGATCACCGAATCAGAACGTGAATATCTGGCTGGGTAAGTTCAGCCAACTACTGCGCTTTTGTTCTTTTTTGGTGAGAAGCCCATCATTTTATTCCTCTGGTGAAAAATGACAGTTTAGCCCGGTTAATTTTGAGAGGTTAGGTGGGGTTGCCCGGACGCTTACATTGCGCGAGCAACTGGCACAGTTAAAAGCGGCGCTGGGGTGAGTTGAGTGAGTCAATAGCCGGGATGGTGATCCCGGCTGTTAATGAAGTGCAGATAAACATTAATCATATGCTTCATCTTCATCAACCAATGAATTAGTAAAATCTTCAAATGACTGACAAATAAATCTCTTATTTCTATTCATATTTTCGTGATTGTCTAAATCTTCACACCATCTATCTACTGCATAAAAAAATATTTCATTCATTTTATTTATACAAATATAATTACCACCCCAATCAACAGCGAATGGTAATAAATCACTCGGCAGGTAGTTTTTTTGTACTCCTTTCTGATATGTATCTTCCATATTATTTTCAGTGCCACATGGATATTTCACATGCAAAAAAGAGGAAATACATATTGGATCGAATTCCTTATGAGCAGGAAAATGATCGGGGTCAGGTTCCCCACCGTTGTTCTTTAAATAAAAGTTTTTAAATTGTTCCGGAAGCTCAAAACCTATTATTTTCTCCAAGTTCAAAAGGTCACCAAGAGCTAATTGTCTTCCCGTATTCTCTAATTTTATGTTCATTATTCTTACTTATTACTAACACTTTGAGTGTATATATTTTGAACCGGATTTGAGACCGGCACACAAGTCACCGGCTATATCGATTTTTATTCTGTTCTCAGTTCCACATATTCTTCTAAGAAAAGTTCAAAAGAATCATACATTGTTTTATCTGGTTCCTGCTTGAACAGATTATAACTAACGATCTTACCAAATTCGTCCGGCAATAAATTGATACACCAACAGACCTCATCTTCCCTAAAATATATAACGGCAAAATAATCAGGTAATCCAAATTCTTTTCTGCAATAAAATGTATCAAACAGCATGCCACCATGAGATTCTGTTAATGCATCATCAGAAATGATTCCGGATATATTTTCTTCTACAGTACCACCCCCGCCAACTAAGCGGAAAAAACTATTTAATGATTCAGGAAGTATCGCCCCTAACTCCGACTCTAAGAGGTGGATCTGTTCATCACTTGCCTGTCCTAACCAAAACACTTCGTCATCAGCATTATTATTTAAATGATTAACCAACTCAGCGATTGTTTTCACTATTACCTCGTAAATGAGTAATATATCTAATACTATCAAATTAGGCATATCACGTACGAATCAATGAGTATATATCTTGAGCCGCCTCCTCCATTGGGATGCTACCTAATGCCCCTAAATCTAGGCTATAAATCTTATCATCACTACTTTTTAATCTGATAAAATAGCCCAAGTCCCCATCCTGACCAATCATGAAATATTCCGGAGCATATATATGAACTTCATATGTTTCATTTCTCTCTTCAAGATCAAAACAATTATAAAAATATACAAAATCTCCATTATATATTTCAATTTCATACGGCTCATTATCTTTAATATTCTCTTTAAGATATCGTCTATATAATAAAGGAAATTTAGCTGACAATTTTTTCTCGATTGACACTATTGCTAATTCTATTTTGTTACTCATAAAATTACTTTATATATCAAAGAATAAGGTGTAGTTGCACGGACGCTTACATTGCGCGAGCAACTGGCACAGTTAAAAGCGGCGCTGGGGTGAGTTGAATGAGTCAAAAGCCGGGGTGGTGTTCCCGGCTTTTGGTTGTAGTACCGTTTCAGATAAGCACCTAGTTCGGAAATTCAACTAGCTCCTATTAATTTTTATACAACCTGCTAATGAATTTTTCGAATTTTTCTGAGATCTGGAAAAAACTCTCACCATCACAGTCATAAAGATAAATATGACCATAATCACCTTCTTTTAACGAAATGAAAATAGTATGACCACCATCATCATATGCGAAAGGTACATATTCTCCTTCTTGATATTCTTCACCTGTGTCTGGGTTCTCAATAGATTCAATGTCAGATACAAGTTGTTCAATTGTAACTTTCCCATATTTTATAGGGTTAAAGCCACCGACAGGTAAACCCCATAAATCATTTTCTACATCTTCCTCTGCTAAAAAACCACCATTGATTCTTATATAATGCTCTTTAAAGGATAATGGTAACTTAGCGGAAAAAAGTTTCTCAAATTCTGTATATTCATCTTCAGTTAATTTTTTTTCATAATGAACAAGCTCAACCACAATTCATCTCCTCTACCATTTTTTAAACAAATACTTTTTACCTGTTGCTTTTTTATACTGACTGACCCCACCAGAATGCTGAATTCCATTATGTGCATCAACCCTTACTAATTGCATTGTGCCCTGATTTGTAACAGGATCATAATCATCCAAATGGTGCCAGACATATTTATCACCATTAAGACTAGGTGTAGATTTTTGACCAAACCCTTTCATACTAGCTGCTTCAAAATCCGCATGATAATCTCCTGTGTAATCAATTTTGACAATTGATTCTACAGGAGAACCGTCTGGCTTAAATCTTTCAGGATTCGAATATAACGCATTACTCTCGGAGTAATCTAACCCTCCATTATCATTACGTTTTACTCCTGAAAAGCCTCTTTCTTTCAGCTTCCCAATCGGGCATTTAGCCAATCCCAACGGATCGATATATCCAACTGGATTATCCACATACCCCTGCGGCCTCAGTCCCCCCGCAAAGCCAGCAGGATCAGGACTCAAATACTGACCACTGTCCGCATCAAAATAACGGTTAAGATTATAATAGAGACCGGACTCACTGTCTTCTATCTGCCCCTGATAACGCAGGTCACAGGTGATCGCATCATTGGCGACCTGCTCTAAATAACCCCGGTTGACCTGAGTGCGCTGCTGCTGGTATTTGCCCCACAGATGCTGGTCGCCCTGCCACTGAATTTCCCCGTCCGGGGTGCATAGCTCCTGCGGCGTGCCCGCATGGTCGGTGACAATATAATGCAGCCTTTCCCGGCCGGTGTCATGGTCAGTGGTGATTTGTGCCAGCGGCCGGAAGGTGTCCGGTTCATACAGATATTCCGTGCTTTGCAGCTGCGTGCCATCAGCGGTAATTTTGCTCTGCTGAACTACCGTGTTGCCATCCCACAGATAATGCGTTTGGGTTTGGGTGCGTTCACATTCTTTGGCAATTCTGCGCCCGAACGGATCGTAGCGGTAGCGGTAACGGGTGCCGTCCGGCAGCTCGATATGCGTCAGCCGGTCTTCATCGTTCCAGATAAATTTTGTGGTTTGTGGCCGGAAACCGTCTTTGCTTTCGGTTTTGGTGGTGACCCGGCCGCATTCGTCGTAAACATATTTGAAGCGCCCGGTTTCAACCACCCGCCCGGCGTTATCATACTGTTTGGTTTGTCGTTTCAGCCGCTCATCGGCCATCGACACCACATTGCCCGAGTATTCACTGCCGGTGCCGGTTTCATTGAGGTTCAGCTCGCTGTCGTAACCAAACAGCTGCACAAAGCTGGCTTTGGTTTCCCACGATTTTCGCTGACGCACCGCACTGATTTGCCCGTTCGGGTTGAGGGTAAATTCGGTGTGGCCGCGGCGTTTATCCTCAATCGCCGTCAGCTGGTCCAGCGCGTCGTACTGATATTGCCGCAGCACCGTGCCGCGCCCGGCGGGGGCGTAACCCGCCCCTAAACGCTGATGGGTTAACAGCCCGGTCGCACTCCAGTCATGGAACAGACCAAAACCGGCCTCACTGGTACGGGCCGATTCCTGACCACTGGCATGATAGGCGAATTTCAGCGGGTCGTGCTCACCCATATGCAGCTGCATTAATTGTTGCTGCTGCCACTGATAGGCGCGGGTGGTTTGAGTGCCGTTCATGGCTGTGCGTCTTCCCGCCGCATCGTATTCATGGGTGATCGGCGTGCCGTTAAGGTTTTCACTCAGCAGCAGTCCCGCCGGGCTGTACTGCATCTCCACCCAGGCATCGCCGTTTTCTGCATATTTCAGCCGCGCCGCTTCATCATATTCATACCAGCTTTTGCCGGTCGGATTGTTGTGAGGGTCAAAGCTTTGGGCTTCCAGCAAACGCCCGCACGGATCGTACTGGTAGTGATAATGATGGCCGTCCGGTTTGGTGCGTTTCACCATCCGCCCGGCCGGGTCGTAACTGAACTGCTCTTTGCGGCCGTCGTAATGACGCTCGCTGCTGATGCGGCCCAGCGTATCGAACTCGTACAACCACTGGTCGCCTTTGCTGTTGGTCACGCCGGCGAATTCACCTTCCGCATTGTAGTGATAATACGTGGTGGCCCCCAGCGCATCGGTGACCGATTTCAGCCGGTCAAAAGCGCCATATTCAAAGCGCTGGGGATGGCCGAGGGCGTCGGTGACTTCGGTCAGGTTGCCTTCAATATCATAGTTAAAGCTGGCCGTGGTGCCGTCTTCATAAATCACCTGCGACGGCTGACTGTGTTTGCCGTCGTAACACCAGCGACGGACCTGTTTGTTGTCGCTCTCGCGCTTGATTAACCGGTCCAGTACGTCGTAGTGGAACGTCATCCCGTATCCGGTCGCTGGTTCAAGCCGGGTCAGCTGGCCGCGTTCGTTGTACTGATACCGGGTGGTACTGCCGTCCGGTCCGGTGACCGACTCGCGCAGTCCGTTTGAAGTATAGGTGTAGCGCCATTGCCGCCCGTCCGGGTCGGTGATTTGGGTCACATCGCCCTGCCGGTTATGTTCATACAGCCACTGCGCCCCGGCGGGATTCAGTGAGTTGAGTATAAAACAGCCGGGATGGTGATCCCGGCTGTTGGTTTAAAGATGTCTCATTTGAGTATTTATTTTCTAGCTTGATGAATGCGGCATAAAATTATAAACAGTCTCCTTAATTCTTAAGGTCCAATCTATATGAAACCGTTTATTCCTAAATTAGCTGCGGAATCTCGAATATATTATTTTTGATATTTATTATATAACTCTATTTCGGCTCGTATATAATCACTAAATAAATAGTCTGTCTTTTTAATTTCTTCTCCTTCCGTATAGCAATAAACTCTTGGATTATCATTTCGCTCTAAAAAAAACAAAGATGAATATCCTTGATGCAATAAGAATGCAAACATGCCTTCAGGAACTTTTATCCCATTTTCATCCATTAATTCAATGGTACACTCATTTATATCATCTAATTCATCATATAGTACATCAGTTCCTTTTTTAAAATCCCCCGATGATATTCCAAGTAGAGAGAGATATATTTTATAATATTCTGGCAATAGCCCATATTTATTTTCTAGATCAGATAGTTGATTATTACTACATCCTTTTACAGCACCATCTTTAATTTCCAAAACTGATATAAAGTCATTAATCATATTAATAAATTTATCTTTATTCACTTGGTTATCCCCATATCACATTCACTTCAATATTTGGATACATCTTTTTAAATTGATTTATTACTTCAGAACATGACGGACAACATTCCAACTCAGAGTACAAATCAATTTTTCCTGTTGCAGATGTCGGATATTTACTAGCTATATGCTCAAATATTTTGACTTCTGAGTCAAAAGCTCTATCGTGGCCAACTTCAAATGTAGAGAATTTTCTATTATCTACATCTGGAATTTTTACAAATGGTGCGTCATTTGTATTCTTTCCACTTACGGCATCGGCCATACCCTTTTCTCCATTAATTTCATAGTCAGAAGTCGCAATATTTCTTTTCTTTCCGACATTTCCGCTATCTCTATACTGCTTAGCTCTTCCTTTTGGACATTTTGCTAACCCCAACGGATCAGCCCATTCCATCGGATTATCTACGTAAGCCTGCGGCCTTAATCCCCCCGCAAACCCAATAGGATCAGGACTTAAATACTGCCCGCTCTCCGCATCATAATAACGGTTGAGATTATAATAGAGACCGGACTCCCTGTCTTCTATCTGGCCCTGATAACGCAGGTCGCAGGTGATCGCATCATTGGCGACCTGCTCTAAATAACCCCGGTTCACCTGGGTGCGCTGCTGCTGGTATTTGCCCCATAAATGCTGGTCACCCTGCCACTGAATTTCCCCGTCCGGGGTGCACAGCTCCTGCGGCGTGCCCGCATGGTCGGTGACAATATAATGCAAACGCTCGCGGCCGGTGTCATGGTCGGTGGTAATTTGCGCCAGCGGGCGGAAGGTGTCCGGCTCATAAAGATATTCGGTGCTTTGCAGCTGCGTCCCGTCCGCCGTCATTTTGCTCTGCTGAACCACCGTGTTGCCATCCCACAGATAATGCGTTTCTGTCTGGGTTTTGAGGCACTCTTTGGCAATTCTGCGCCCGAACGGATCGTAGCGGTAGCGGTAACGGGTGCCGTCCGGCAGCTCGATATGCGTCAGCCGGTCTTCATCGTTCCAGATAAATTTTGTGGTTTGTGGCCGGAAACCGTCTTTGCTTTCGGTTTTGGTGGTGACCCGGCCGCATTCGTCGTAAACATATTTGAAGCGCCCGGTTTCAACCACCCGCCCGGCGTTATCATACTGTTTGGTTTGTCGTTTCAGCCGCTCATCGGCCATCGACACCACATTGCCCGAGTATTCACTGCCGGTGCCGGTTTCATTGAGGTTCAGCTCGCTGTCGTAACCAAACAGCTGCACAAAGCTGGCTTTGGTTTCCCACGATTTTCGCTGACGCACCGCACTGATTTGCCCGTTCGGGTTGAGGGTAAATTCGGTGTGGCCGCGGCGTTTATCCTCAATCGCCGTCAGCTGGTCCAGCGCGTCGTACTGATATTGCCGCAGCACCGTGCCGCGCCCGGCGGGGGCGTAACCCGCCCCTAAACGCTGATGGGTTAACAGCCCGGTCGCACTCCAGTCATGGAACAGACCAAAACCGGCCTCACTGGTACGGGCCGATTCCTGACCACTGGCATGATAGGCGAATTTCAGCGGGTCGTGCTCACCCATATGCAGCTGCATTAATTGTTGCTGCTGCCACTGATAGGCGCGGGTGGTTTGAGTGCCGTTCATGGCTGTGCGTCTTCCCGCCGCATCGTATTCATGGGTGATCGGCGTGCCGTTAAGGTTTTCACTCAGCAGCAGTCCCGCCGGGCTGTACTGCATCTCCACCCAGGCATCGCCGTTTTCTGCATATTTCAGCCGCGCCGCTTCATCATATTCATACCAGCTTTTGCCGGTCGGATTGTTGTGAGGGTCAAAGCTTTGGGCTTCCAGCAAACGCCCGCACGGATCGTACTGGTAGTGATAATGATGGCCGTCCGGTTTGGTGCGTTTCACCATCCGCCCGGCCGGGTCGTAACTGAACTGCTCTTTGCGGCCGTCGTAATGACGCTCGCTGCTGATGCGGCCCAGCGTATCGAACTCGTACAACCACTGGTCGCCTTTGCTGTTGGTCACTCCGGCAAATTCGGCTTCCACATTATAGTGATAACGGGTTGTCGCACCGGTCGGATCCGTCACGGCACGCAGTTTATCAAACGCCCCATATTCAAACCGGCGGGTATGACCCAGCGTGTCGGTCACACTGGTTAAATTGCCTTCGATATCATAACTGAAGCGGGCCGTGGTGCCGTCCTCATAAATAATTTGTGAGGGCGTCAGCTGTTTGCCTTCATAACACCAGCGCCGCACCTGTTTATTGTCGCTCTCGCGTTTGATCAACCGGTCCAGTACATCGTAGTAGAACGTCATCCCGTATCCGGTCGCCGGTTCAAGCCTGTGCGGCAAACCCTGATCGTTATACTGCCAGCGGGTGACGCTGCCATCCGGCCCGGTCACACTGTCGCGCAGGCCGCGTGAGGTATACGTCTGAAGCCACTGCCGCCCGTCCGGGTCGGTCACTTTAGTCACATCACCCTGCTTATTATGTTCATACAGCCACTGCGCCCCGGCGGGATTGGTATAAGCGGTCAGCCAGCCTTTGTCGTTATAGGTGTAAGTGTGCGCCGTGCCGTCCGGCAGGGTCACCGAGGTCACATTGCCCCATTCGTCGTACTGATAAGTATTCGTCTCACCCAGCGGATTGGTTTCACTGACAAGTTTATCGCCCTGCCAGTGTTGTGCTGAACGATGGCCTTCCGGGTCAACAATGGCTTCCGCCCGGTACGCTTCATTGAGATGAAATTCGGTGATCCCGCCAAAGGTACTTTTATGATAGTGGATGCGCTTTTCATCGTCGTAACGGACCTGTCCGCTCCAGTAGCCCTCCGCACAGCGGTTATCCGTCACCCGCCCCTGCTCATCATAATCATGCTCAGCCCAGGTTTTCGCCAAATCCTGCCAGCGGGTGAGATAGCCTTCCGGACTGTACTGATAGTCAAAGTTACGTCCCGGCTCACCACGAACAGACATCAGCCAGCCTTTGTTATCATAGGTATAACGGGCCAGCTCGCGCAGCGGATTTTTCTGTTTGTCGCACAAAGTCAGACAAGTGATACGCTTACGCTCTGTTTCCACTTTGACTAAACGTTCATCACTCAGCATCACCCATTTCAGTGTGCCGCGCTCATACAAAAAGGCGTTTTCATTGCCGTAAGCATCACGGATGCGGGTCAGGCGCAGCTGTGAGCCAATCGCATGCTCAAACCAGTATTGCTGACCGTCTTTGTGTTTTAAAATCAGCTCACCACAATTTCCCCGGTGCAACCAGTATTGTGGCTTTTCAGCCGACTGAGTCGGCAAATCCTGATACGGGAGAATAAATTCGGCAGTGGTGTAATCTTCATCGGTAAAGGTCACATCGGTCCCGTTAACTTCCAGACTGATATCCCAGCTGCTGCGCCATAAGGCGCCCATCAACCCGGTTTCCCGGCGGCCAACCGAATGATAATAGCGGCTGTGGATCAGCGGCTGGAAACCCGCCACGACAAAGTCCTGACGGGATTCAAACACCTGCCCGGTTGAAACATCCACCGGATCGTCTTTACACACTATCGGATCTTTTTCTTTGGCTTTGGTCTTGTCTGTTGGTGTTTCCGCATCTTTAGCCTGCTGCGCTTCATGCGTTTTTTTCAGCTCAGCATCTTCCAGATCTTTTTTACGGTAATTCTCTTTGCCCGCATTGGTATTCACCGGGTCTTTCATGGTCTTTTTCTTATACGGTGTGCCGGTTTTGTGTGTCACCACCTTGTCCACAAACTCATCGACTTTGGACTTGATTTTCCCCGTCATCTCATCGATTTTGTTTTCCAGCTTTTTCATCGCCTCCACAAGCTTCATGAAGGCATCTTTCATCAGCACCACCGCCCAGTTGTTGCTCTTGTTCACCGCATCCGTCAGCCCGGCGATGATTTCCTGCAACAGCTTCTTCGCTTTGCCCGCATACTCATCCAGCGTGCTGCCGAATTTCTTCAGATACTTCACCAGATTGCCGTTCGACAGGCTGCGCAGGATTTTAATCGCCTTCTGAATCACCCGCGAATCAGCCTTTTGCAGCGCTTCGATAATCGTTTTACCGGTCTTTTTGGTCGCATCCCCCAGCCCCGGTATAAAACCAATCACCACCAGCACGCCTCCGGCCCAGTGCCAGAAATCCAGCTCGTCTTTGGTGCAGGTATCCCAGCCCCAGCAGCCCAGGTCATACAAATCCATCGCCTGACCGACCACCGGCACAAACCCCAGCGCCACCTCACAAAACAGCAGAATTGCCGTGTTGTCATGCGCCAGACCCGCCATTTCACCCGCCAGACTGCTGTGAATCTTGTTCACCGCCTTGCGCAAATCCACCGAGCCGTGGTTAATCTGTTTGACTAATTCCTGAAACCGGTCATACGCCGGCGCATATTCATCAGGAATGCTGCCTTTCATCCAGTGGCGGTCGATATCAATCTCATCATCCGAGCTGTCACTGGCATCATATTCCAGATAACCCGCCCGGTTGAGCGTCGCATACAGGGCAAAATATTCCCCCGCCAGCACCGCATATTTGGGGTTATTCTGCAATACCGGATTGTTCTCCATCGCATCTTCCGGCTTGAAGGTGTCTTTGCCCTCCCCGAGCATCAAATCATACCCGCCGCAGCCCATGTCCTTGACTTTCAGCAGCCCGTTGTCATCCGTGGTGCCGCTCACCTCCGTTTTGTTACTGTCGGTCAGCACCACTTCCGCCCCGGCGATGGGTTGGTCATCGTCATAGTGATAGCGGATAAACAGCTCACAGCCGCATTTTACGCAGCCACAGTCCAGCACCTTATCGGTGGAGAAATTCTGCTCAGCCGCCTCGACACTGGACAGAATGTCGGCTTGTTTCTGCTGGTTACTCTTACTCATACGACGTCTGACTCCTCATCATGCGCTTCTCCTAATGCTTTCAGTCCCCGTTCGACCAGCCGGTCTATCCGGTCTTTCAGTCCTTTCACCTGATTCTCCCGCAGAATTTCCTGCGCCCACGGCCGGGTGATAAAATCCTCCCCCACCGCAATCGTCAGGGTCAGGTATTTCAGCTGCTCAACACGGTCACCGAAGCCATGCGATTTGGCCTGGCTGAGATGGGTGTATAAATAGTCATCAAACCGGGCTTCATCCCAGTCTGCGGTTTCTTCGCCGTGGTGTGTTTGCAGGTGCTGCTGATATTGACGGTAGCGCTGCTGCTCCGTGCGGATGGTCAGCGCTTTATCCTGCGGCGCTGTCAGCACCAGCGGCAGCTCAATGGTCGATGCCTGCACAATATCCGGCGGGGTCTCAAAGGCCAGATAATCCACGGTCTCTGCACCCGGCTGCCAGTAAGCCACCGCGCCCAGCGGGCCACGCAGCTGATGGCGGCTCAATTCGCCGCTGGCCTGCCACAGGGTGGTGAATATCTCCCAGTCACTGATGCGCAAAATGATCGTCCCTTCCTGCGGGTAATCCACCAGCGTCCACGCCCGAAGATGACGCAGCACCATCTCCAGCTGCTGCGCCGGGGGCTGTGACAGCAGCGACGGGTCCAGCCGCACCGCCATCCCCCACGGCGGCTGAGTGGCGATATATTCCTCAAACCATTCAAACGACTCCGGGCGCAGCAGGTGCGGCGACAGCGCAGCGTTCTGCTCCCCCATCGCGCCCCAGAACAGCCGGTTTTTATCCGGCGTATCCTGCGCTTCGGCAAACATCATCACATCATCATTGACCGAGGCTTCCGCCACCAGAAACCAGCCCGGCTCACTGAGCATCGCCTGCCAGTCCGCCAGCGGGATTTGGGTCGGCGCTGTGCGCATCAGCGCTGCTGCCGGTTCATGTGCCGTCTCGTTCATTGGGACTCCGTATTGTCAGTTGCAGAGGGCTTGTTGGTTGCAGGAGAAGCCTCTGCCGTCAGTTCATCCGGCCAGCCTGCGGTGCGGTAAGGGGCCAGTTCATCCTCCCGGCCCCGGAAACGATCATCAAACTCACCGGTCGCCTCGCGCAGCGGATAAAATTTACGCAGCCGGACAAATTCCGGATGCCGGTAATAGCCATCGCCTAAATGAAAGCGGTACACCGCAAAGGTGCGCCGGGCCAGCAAATCTGATGACGGAAACAGCGACTGTGCCAGCGCCATCCCTTCTTCATAACCGGCGACCATCGCCTCGCGGGTCAGCGTCCGGCCATCGCGCACCGTCAGCCGGGTATATAAATCATCGAGAAAGGCTTCCAGCAGCTGCGGGTAATACAGCTCGTCATATTGCGGCTGGGTGAGGTGCAGCGGGAAATCATCAAACGGGAGTAAGTCCGGCCCGGATGCCGAAGTGGTCAGCGGCTCAACCGGGGCAAGTTTGAGTGTGTTGTTGTCGGCTTCATCGCGCTGCGGGAGGTAAATTTGCGTGTGACTACCGAAAAAGCGCAGGCGCTGCGCCGGGGTGAGGATCCGGTGCCAGACGTGAAAAACCGCCGGGTCGTACCAGCGGGGCATGATGTAAGTCCCATCGGGAAAGTAGCCATCGACCCAGGGCCGCCAGTGGGCTTTAAGGGAGTCAAAATCGCCGTCCCACACCCCGGCCAGACCAAAACCAGCGGCGGCGGGTTCGTTTTCATCCAGCCAGTAGAACAGGGTTTCCGCAGGATTGCCGTCCGCGATACACATCAGGATCGGCGAACCTTCCGCCATATACTGAAGTGCGGTGCCGCGCACCAGCTCACACCACTGCACATCGTCGCGGTATTTCATGGTGTCCCAGAATTCGCTGGCTTCGTCGGATTTATACCTGTCATATAAAAGGTAAAAGGTTTTCCCTTCTGACGCGGTCATAACTTCAAACAGTGTCTGTAACTCACTCACAACTTCATCACCTAACGTCTCCGGATTGGCCGGAAATAACAAAGACATCGTCCATAACAACCGAAGCCGGGGCGATGTCATCAAAGTGTGGTATCCGGTGTGTTCAACATACCCGGATATATTTAGACTGACATCCACTTCAGCAATGGTTATGCCACTTTGGCAAACATCAAAGAATCAATGGGTTGTAGTTATATATTTATAAATACAGGCAAGATCTTGCTCAGAAGCGAGCAAAAAGTTGCCCGGCGAGCAAGATCTTGCCCGGTAAATATGGAATCAAGATCACAAAAACCCTGACGACATGATCCATCAGGGCGTGTATCAGATGGGTCCGTCAGCGCTCCCCCGGAACGCTGACAAGACGGCACTGGATTTATACGGGCATTTCATCCGGTTGTTCCTGCGTCACTTTGGCCCCATAACAGGCATGACGAATGGCAACCGCAGCTGAAAAGTCTTTCAGAACCGGCGCATCAAACAGCATCTTTAATGAGAAATCAATACCATGTTGACGGGCCTGATTGACCAGCTGAATCGCCATCATCGAGTGGCCGCCAAGGGCGAAAAAGTCATCTTCCCGGCCAACTGAATCAACTGCCAGCACCGATTCCCACAAGCGGGCCAGCGTCTGCTCCGTTTGTCCCTGAGGCGGCGTATAGTCACAGCGGATATAGTCATCATTTCCGGGCGCAGGCAATGCGCGGAAATCGACGCCTGAATGCATGATGGTTGTCGGTGAGCCCTCTTCATCAAACGCATCCACATCACAGACCGGCCGGGACGGCGAACGTTCCAGCACACTGACCAGACGGGCCAGCGTCCCGGTGACCATCGTACCCACCAGTCCGCAACTGACCCGGGCATCCACCTGAAGATCAAGCGAGAAGCCTTCTCCGGGACAATCATTGACCGACAAAGACAGCGGGAAAGTTGAACGTTCTTCTTCCATGACAATATCCACCGGTAAATGCTCCAGCACATCGACCTGCGCATTTCCTCCCTGATAGCGATAGTTCAGCAGGCTGCTGAACAAGGGCTGACTGGCAGGCACACCACTGCATTGTTGCACCTGTGACAGGGGGGTATGTTCGTAATCCATCAACTCTGCCAGCTGGTGATGAATGGTCCGGACCATTTCGTCTGTGGGCGTTTTATCCAGCCGCATCCGGAAAGGCAGGGTGTTAAGAAACAGCCCCAGTGTGCGGTCTGAACCCGCTCCGGCAGACATCCGGCCAAGTAAAATAGTGCCGGTAACCACATCGTCACGTCCACTCGCCGAACGAAGTACCAGCCCCCAGACCAGATGGAACAGACTGGCCGTACTCACCTGATGCAGTTTTGCCTGACGGCGTAATCGCTGCGCCAGCCGGTCATTGACAGCCAGATGCAATGTGTTCACCTGCCCGCCTTCACCTTGCGTATGCGCTAAGCCAAACGGGACTGAAGGCATTGAGAAATCCCCCAGCTGACGGGAGAAATACGCCCGCGCGGCCTGTTCGTCCTGCTGTGAAACTTTGCCAATATAGTTGCGAAATGGCAGCGGTTCAGGTAACTGTTCTGCTTTACCCTGCCAGTGCGCCTGTACCTCTTCGATCATCAGTTCAAGACTGGTGTGATCGGTACACAGGTGGTGCATCCGCAGGCACAGCAGCCAGCGTTCATTGGCGGCATCTTCTGCCTGATACGCTTCGATCATCGGTGCATGGCTGACATTGATCCGGCTGTGTTCCGGACGAAAACGCCGTTCCAGCTCATCGGCGACATCTTCAGCCCCGAGATTGAGCGTCACAACATCCAGCGGTGCATTTCGCCAGACGATTTGCACCGGTTGATCCAGTCCTTCCCATGCCATCGAGGTTCGCAAAATGTCGTGACGGCGGATCACCTTCTGCAATGCATCCGTAAATGACAGGAGCATTTGCTGGTCGGGAAATGCCTGAATCATCCGAATCGTGTATAAATCGCCCTGTTTTTGCAACAGATGCTGAACCAGCAGCCCCTGTTGCAGCGGCCCGGCCGGATAAATGTCCTGCACATTGGCGGCACCACCGGGAATTTCAGACACCAGCATATCGATTTGTGCTTGTGTCAGGCTGACCAGGGGTAACATATCCGGCGTAATTTGATGGCAGTCCTGCGGAATCAGTGAAGGCGGAATATCTTCTGCCGGTGGTTTTTCTGCGGCGATCAGGGCTGCCAGCTCTGCCAGAACCGGCTGCTCAAACAGTGTCTTCACCGTGAGCTGATACCCCTGTTTTCTCAGCAACTCACTCATCTGTACAGCCAGCAGTGAATGCCCGCCCAATTCAAAGAAATTGTCCATCCGGCCTGCTTTTTCCACACCAAGCAGGGATTGCCATACATCGGCCAGCACTTTTTCTGCCGGTGTCCGTGGCGCTTCGTACGCCTGCCGGACAAATGAACTTTCATCCGGTTGCGGCAGGGTTCTGTAATTCACTTTGCCATTCGCAGTGAGTGGAATGTGCGCCAGGCGAACATAAGCCGCCGGGACCATATACTCAGGCAACACCTGACTCAACTGCTGTTTCAGGTTCGCCGCTGAGACCGTTTCATACCCGTCATAAAGCGTGTAATAAGCAACCAACCGCTTCTCTGTGGACGACTGTCCCTGTAATGCCTGTCCTTTTAGTGGTGCCTGTCCTTCTAACGTTTGTCCTTTTGTTAACGGTGCCTGTCCTTGTAAAGATTGTCCTTGTAAAGATTGCCCGCTGATTGCCACCACGACGGCATTTTTCACGCAGTCACAACGCTGCAACGCCGAAGCCACTTCACCGGGCTCGATTCTGAATCCACGGATTTTGACCTGGCTGTCATTCCTGCCTAAGTATTCAATGGTGCCATCAGGCAGCCAGCGGGCCAGATCACCGCTTCGGTACATCCGGGCGCCCTGCACTTCAGAGAAAGGGTCAGCCAGAAAACGTTCCGCGGTTAAATCGGGGCGATTCAGGTATCCGCGCGACACACCAGTGCCGCCAATATAAATTTCACCTTCCACACCCACCGGAACCAGCTGACGTTGTTCATCCAGAATATAAATCTTCATGTTATTCAGCGGACGCCCGATATGCAGCACTGAATCGTCTGCGCAAATGGCTCCGGACGTTGCAACCACCGTTGTTTCGGTCGGGCCATAGTTATTGACCAGTGTAAAACCGGCATCCGGTTCAGGAAGTACATTCAACCGGTCACCACCGACCAGCAGGGTTCTCAGTGTCGGATGCTTGATCCTGCGGGCAAAAGCCAGTTCTGCAATCGGCGTGGAAAGAAACCCAACCTGAATCGGTTGATTGACCCACCAGTTAAGCAGCTGTTCCGGATCACGCGAGACAGCCAGCGGCGGCAGAACCAGATAAGCACCGGCACATAGTGGCGGCCAGATTTCCCACACTGCGGCGTCAAATCCCATTCCGGCAACACTGGAAGAACAGTCTCCTGTCTGCAAATCAAATGACTGGCGATGCCAGTGGATCAGGTTGGTCAGCGTTTTGTGTTCAACCATCACACCTTTGGGTTTTCCGGTCGAGCCAGAGGTATAGATGATATAAGCAAGATTATCCGGTGTCAGATTGCCGCGCGGTAGATTTTCTTCTGAGTAATCAACCCACAGATAAGCATCCGTACGAAAGTTGATATGATGCATTTTCGACCGGCCCATGTCCTCATCCGGAAACACTCCGGCCCACACTTCACCGGATAAAATGCCATCGGTCAGCAAAGCATCCGGTGTGCTGTCTTCGAGAATATACTGAATCCTTTCCTGTGGGTAATTCGGGTCCAGCGGTACATAGCCCGCGCCGGCTTTGAGCGTCGCCAGCATAGCAACAATCAAGCCACTGCCCCGGTCAAAACAAAGAGCGACCCGTTTTTCAGGGCCAACCCCCAATTTGCGCAGATAACGGGCCAGCTGGTTCGCCTGTGCATTCAGCTCACCATACGTCATACGATGGTGATGACAGACAACGGCGAGAGAATCCGGTGCGGATGCCGCATAGTGTTCAAATAGCTCATGCGCACAGAACTCAGCCGGATATGGCACCTGTGTATTGTTCCACTGTGCCAGAATCTGCGTCCGCTCTTCAGGCAGAAGCCAATCATACTGTGTGACGGGTAAATCTGGATTTTGTGAAGAGGCAATGGAGAAAAAGTGAACCAGACGGCGGAAATGGGATTCGATACAGGCTTCATCATACAAGGCTGTGTTTGCATCGATACACAGTTCCAGCCCGTTTTCAGCACCACGATCATAAATATTCACCGACAAGTCATCGGTAGGACCAAGGCAAAGATTATGCACCGCAACCGGGTACGCTCCGAAGCGGATATCATATTCAAATGGCATGATATTGATGGAAGTTGAATAAAGCGTACCACTTTCGGTGCTGAGGTTCAGGTCAGAACGCAATGTTTCCCCGCGGTAACGCTGATGCCGGACAACAGCCGTGACCTGACGCTTCACCTGCTCCAGGCATTCCCGTAACCGGATATCCGGGTTCAGTGACAACCGCAGTGGCAACACATTGGTCATCATCCCCGGAAAAGCCCGCAGCATCCGGCTGTTTCGGGCCATCACAGGAAAGCCAAGCACCAAGTCTTCTTCTCCCGTGACCCGGTAAAAGTAGAGCGCGATCAGGGCAGTGAGAAGTTGTGGCAGCGTCGTCCCGCATGTCACAGCAAATTGTCGCAGCGACTGGTTGGTTGCATCAGGTAAATAGACCTGACGGCGCAATACATCAGCACAAGCCATTTCCTTCCCGGCCAGACTCAATGGCTCTGGCCGGTTTTCCATCAGGTCGCCCCAATACTGACGATCACGTTGAAACTGTTTGGATGCTTCATAATTTTGATCCGCCAGCATAACATCAGATAAACGGGAAAACGGACAGGCTGGCGGCGTTTCTCCGGCAATCAGTGCAGAGTATATTTGTGCCAGACGGGAAGAAAAAAGCACTCCGCCAAAGCCATCCATCATGATGTGATGACCGCTGAGATAAAACAGGAAACGTTCCGGCGCAACGCGAAGTAACGCCAATGAAAAAAGAGGCCCTTGCTGTAAGTCAAAAGGCCTCTCCATATCAGATGTCATCCATTCACGGGCAGCTGCATCCGGATCATCTTCACCACTCATATCAAGTACCGGAAATGGCCAGAATGGCAATGAAATCAGCCGTTGCCGTGGCCCGTCCGGCGTTCGTTCAAAAACCAGATGGCAAGATTCAGTCTCACCAATCGTTTGACGTGCTGCTGTTTCAAAAAGGTCGGTCCGGACCGGGCCGAAAATTTCCAGACACTCAGTGACCTTATAAACTTTGGGATTTGCTTTTTGGTTAATTTCCTGAGCAAACCAGATGCCCCATTGTGCGGTGGAGAGCGGCAGCAAAAGCTCTTCAGACCTTTTTTTTTCAGAGAGGTTATTACTTTGATAATTCATATAACACCAACTTCCATATTATTAACGGTTAATCATATTTTTATTTCAGGACGTAATAAGCCTGTCATCCGTCAAATACTGAGGCCAGTAAAATAGAGATGAATCCGTCCCATTTTTATAATTTTTTAAATATAAACATCATGAATAAACAACAATTTATGTAACGCACAACAACTAATTCATAACGAACATATAAAACCGAATATAACAAAAAGCTTTTTATACTCAAGTGAATCAAATATTAAATAATTGTTTAACAAAACAGTTCAATCAAATAACTATCTCATCATTAAAAAATGACAAAATAAACAAAAAAACAAAGGAAAACCCAATAAAACATATCATTAAAATATTTTTAAAATATATATAAAATATATTAAACACAAAGAAAAACAGATAGTTAAAAAGACACAAAGAACACTATCATCATTAAAAATACAACAAAGTATTATAATTTAATTATTTTTAGCATTTAATATAAATGATACAAAAAACACTAACCTGTATATAAGTTTATCAAGCATACAGATAAACCATAACTCAGAATAAGATATGATAATAACTTATCAAACCAGTTGTATATTTTTTATTTTAAATAAATCCAGAATAACAAACCTTTTTGTGGTGATTTTTTATACAAATCGCATCGATTAACACTTAATTAACAAAAATAGAAAGAATATTATACTAACAAGCCTGTATATTTAATAAATATAGCGTAAACGACATATCACAAAAGGGAATATTATGTTTAATATTTAACAAAATATGGCTCATATCTAATAATACATCTGTTATTTATTTATCATCATCTTAATAAATATCTGCATATCATGAATATTTATAAGAGCTGACAAGTTATAGGCGCAGTTATCGGCGAGTTATCGGGGACAGGCACCAGAAACCATGATCGGGGACACGCACCAGAAGTTATCGGGGACACGCACCAGAAACCTGTAGGTCAAAACTCAAGACATCATACTGATATCACATACGATTTCATTCACAACGCAAAGTCCATCGCATCTCCTGTTACTGCATTTTCAACCATGTCATTCAACCGGTATGATTGACTCAAGCACAATCAACCTGACGAAGTTATGACCACACCCAGAGCACAGAAAGTTTCTCTTGATATCACGCCTTATTACCACTGCGTCTCCCGCTGTGTCCGGCATTCTTTTCTGTGCGGGGAAGATCAGTTCTCAGGCAAGTCTTATGAGCACCGTCGCCTGTGGGTTGAAAACCGGATTCTTGCGCTTGCTCAGGTTTATTGTATTGATATCTGTGCGTATGCGGTGATGCATAACCATTATCACCTTGTGGTGCATATCAATCAGGAAAAGGCAGCACAGCTGACAAATGCTGAAGTGATTGAACGCTGGTCTGTTGAGCATCAACTGCCGACGATCATTCAGCGCTATTTACATCTCCCATTAACACCCGCTGAAAACAGACAATGTGAAGTCATTATCGAAGCATGGCGCCAGCGCCTCTGGTCTCTGAGCTGGCTGATGAAAGAACTCAATGAGGAGATAGCCAAACAAGCCAATCAGGAAGATCACTGCACGGGTCATTTCTGGGAAGGCCGTTTCAAATCTCAGGCACTGCTGGATGAGAAAGCCTTACTGGCAGCCATGACGTATGTTGACCTGAACCCCATTCGGGCAAAGGTCAGCCCCACCCCGGAAACCTCACAGCATACTTCCGTGAAAAAGCGGCTGGATAGTCTCGAAAATCACCAGCCAACGCCTGCTGGCCTGCACCCTTTTACAGGTTATGAACATCAGGAAAACCCCGCAGGCATTCCGTTTCGGCTCATGGATTATCTCGAATGGGTTGATTTTGTCGGGCGGCAAATCCGGCAAGATAAGCCGGGCTATATCGATGCGCATCAGCCTGCCATTGTCTTGCGTCTTTCCCTGAACCAGACTGAATGCCTCAAGCTCTGTACTCATCTGGAACAAAACCGATGTGGGTGGATTGGACCACCTGAGCAGCTCCGGATAGTGAAAACCTTTTTCAACAAACAGCGAATTCACGGGATTTATTGTTAATCCGGGTTTCGCTGCATCCTGAATGAATCAACAACCAGCTTTCCTTATCTGAATTACCTCAAACGTGCTGTTTTCTTAGCGAAAAAGACTAAAAAGCTCATCCTTTTTTAATGCAACATTGTATTTCCGTGTGGTAAAGGCAGTTGTTGTGTGACCTTTGTTAAGGTGCATGTCCCTGTTATTTTATTTAGTTCCATAATAAACACATTTATGTGACTCGCATCACAATAAATATTCACTGTTTCTTGGTTTTCTACTTTTAATTGAGAGATAAATCGCTATCATCTTCGGCATTAGTAACCGATGACGTCAACGCAATCGATTATATAAACTGAAAATCACAATGTAGAGAATCACAGCAATGCGCAAATCACTTTTAGCACTAAGTCTGGCTGCTGCAGTTTCCACTCCTGCCCTGGCCGCTGATTACACTGATGGTAACACTCATAAAAACGATTATAAGTGGATGCAATTTAACCTGATGCATGTACTTAATGAAAAGCCTGGTAACAATAACCACACATACTTCGAAATGGAGTTTGGCGGTCGTTCAGGAATTTTTGATCTGTATGGTTACCTTGATGTGTTCAACCTGACGGACGATGATGACAGTGATAAATCCGCAAACAAAGGCAACAATGCTAAAACGTTCGCTAAATTTGCACCACGTATGTCTATCGATGGTTTGTTCAACACCGATTTATCTGTTGGCCCAATTAAAGAATGGTATGTTGCTAACTACACCACGATTGATGGCAATAACGATGGCGGTTACGCGACCAAAAACGGTATCGGTGCCGACGTCATGGTACCATGGTTTGGTAAAGTGCAATTTAACCTTTACAAATCTTACAACATCAAAAACAACGAGTGGAATGGTTACCAGTTCTCGACAGTATGGTTCAAGCCTTTTGTTAACTTTGACAACGGTTCATTTATCGCCTATCAGGGTTACCTGGATTACGAATTCGACCTGCAAGAAAAAGCCGGCGCAACATCTGATCACGGCCTGGCTTGGTTTAACGGTATCTATTGGCACAGCAACCGCTATGCAGTCGGTTACGGTCTGAAAGTGTTTGATGATGTTTACGGCATTAAAGATTCTTCAGGCTTTAGATCATCTGGCGTATCACACTACTTTGACGTCACTTACAAATTCTGATTTGCCAAGCAAATGAAACTTGATGAATGGCGCGATAATCGCGCCATTTTTTATGTCCGCAGGTTAGCTTTAGTGTGGCCGGTTGCCGGGAAAAGTCTGTCTCTTTCAGGGGGATTAAAATGTCCTCAGAATTGCAATTCAACATCCAGCTCTTTTGCACCACATCCATATGTTCTGCTGTATCAGATGCAGCAACGTAATAAACAGGACAGGCACAACATCACCTTGCTGAACCACGAATTGCAACCCCAATCACCTTGAAACCTATAGACATTTTCCTCATAACCGGCCACACTGACTCAATTGTCTGTTTATACATCTGTCACCCGTATCATGAAGAAAAGCCTTGAACACCTCCCTGAACTCAAACAGCACGAACTCCGGACGATGTCTGTGATTTTTCGCAATACCATGGATGAGTTCGTGAAACATAAACAAGGGAGTAAGCGGGAGTTCCGGATCTTAAAAATCATCCTTTTTGGCAGCCACGCCAAAGGTACGCAGGTCAATGACCCGGAGAATGGCTATGTGTCGGATTACGATATTCTGGTGGTGGTGAATCATGATGATGCCGTGGAAGAAGATATTATCTGGCAGCGGGCAAGGGAGGAGATTGACCGAAAAGTGACGTCTGCGCCCCTTGGCCTGATTGTGCATTCGCTCCATGATGTCAACGAGCGACTCCAGCAAGGTCACTATTTTTTTAAAGATATCCGCGAAGAAGGCATTGAAGTTTTCTCAGCGATACCGAAAGAACTCTCCCTGCCGGGAAAACTGACTGAAGAAGAGAAAAAAGCCATTGCAACAAAATATTATCAGCAATGGTCGGAAAATTTTGCAGACGATTTTGACATTTATACTTATGCAAGAGAACGATCAAGATTAAAAAAATCAGCTTTTGAGCTTCATCAGGCAACGGAGCATTTATACGCCTGTGCCCTTCTCACCTGCACCAATTACCTGCCCAAATCCCACAATATTGAAAAACTTGGTAAGCTCTGCGCACAAATCGACCCGGAATTTAAAACCATTCTGCCGCTGGACAGCAAGTTTCACCGCCGCAGCTTCCGCCGCCTGCAACGTGCTTATATCGAGGCCCGTTATTCAGAACATTATCAAATTACCGAAGATGAATTAGATTATCTGGCTGGCGAAGTTTTGAAGCTGAAAATATTGGTGGAACGGGTGTGTTTGGCCCGGATTGGGGAGTGAATTTATTATCGGCTAGCGCCCGGATTTCCGGGCGGTTGTATGGATTGGGCGACCGTTCATCCCCAACAAAATTAATCACTACTGACCCAATCCCGCCAGATCTTTGACAATCAAACTGGAGATCAAAGCAACATCTCTGGGTTCATCTTCTTCATCCCATGTGAATGCTGCGATTTCTAAAGTTACAGCTGTATCTTCAAGGAATCCATACGCTGTTGTGTAGTGATCTTTTCCAAATCTTGCTAACTTATTGCCATTCTGAAAAACAGTTACATCGTGTGATACATCAGGTTTATTTAACGCTTTTCCACCATAGTTAAATTTCCTTATATAATTAACCACAATATTGACTTCTGGAGTATTCTCCCCTTTTTCAGACGCTAAAATTCCTTTTTCTTCCATATTTTTTTTAATAAAATCATAAAATTCCTGATTCAAGACAGATTCGGAAGCAAATTTATTATCCCCAGGAATTGCACCATGACCTAAGATTAAATTAACTTTCACTTCACCTAATGAATACTTTGTCACTTCTTTCTTCAAAGGAGTTGGTTCCATGTAATAATAATATTTGTGACCAGCGCATCCAGAAAAAAACAAAACACTAATTAACACCAATAAAAAACGTTGCATACATACCTCTTAAATTATGCGAGTAAAAACAGAACCAGCCAGTTTATTTTTGCCCTGAAAATATGCCATCATTCTTCCGTTATTCCAATGAATGACAAATATATATTATTCCGGCGATTATTTTAAATAGAATGCCAATGATAACACAATTATCAATAACATTGAAACATATCTTTTATTTCTGTATATCATTATTATTTTTTAAATATAAATCATAAAGATAATCAGACAAAAGGAGTAACTCATCTGTAGTTTCTATGCCAATCTCCACATGATTATTAATTATTTCTAAAGCATACTCCTGAGTTTGATGAAGTCCACCTGAGTGTATTTTTTTAATTTTTTTGAGCATAAGGAAAAATGATTTACATTTTTCCTTTCCATAATCCAAAAATTATTATTATTTATATAATCCTGTAGTATTTTTTCTAAATAACTGTTCCTAATTACGCTCCACTTTCATCGAGCCATGACCCCCACCGGGGAATGGTGAAACGTTATCCAGAAAGTAACGCACCCGCTGCAATAATTGCCACATCGTTTTACACTGATGATTCCGGGTCACCGTCTCATGTAAAGCGTGCCAAAGCTTCTCTATTTTATTCACCCACGGAGAATAAACAGGCTGAAACAGAAGAATAAATTTTGGATTTTTCTTCAACCAGCTCTGGATCTTTTTACTTTTATGAATGATGTAATTATCGACAATCAACGTGATTGTTTTTGCCCGCCGATATTGGCGTTTCAAGCATTCCAGCATCGCAATAAACAACTCTGAACTCTTACTGGCGCTGGCAACATACGTGACTTTCCCTGTTGTCGCATGCAGCGCCCCAGCCAGATAATGTTTGGCATTTTGCCCCGGCGTAACCACTTTCTTTTGCTGACCTTTTCCCTGATGCATCCAGTCTGCACCGATTTTCGGGTTCAGATGAATATCGACTTCATCTTCGTAAAAGACCGGATGGTCAATATCACATTGTTCTAAAGCCTGTTTGATACGAGCCAGTTTTGCTTCTTTCTCCGGGTCTTTGATATGAAGTGTTGGCACGGCTCTGCGCCAGACGATCCCAAGTTTTGGCAACCAGCGACGAATCGTTGATGCATGGACCTTCAGGTCAAAAATTCGGTTCACTTCCATGGCCATCAACTCTGTACTCCAGCGGGAGCGCTGGTAGCCAAGGTGCTGTGGGTTTATTTCAATCAATGTCTTCAAGATGGCAGCTATCTGAACAAAAGGTAATACGCTCGTCCTGCCACGGCTGAGACTTTCTAACCCTTTGAGTCCATATTCGGTGTACCAGTGAATCCATCGGTTGACTGATGAACGGGCGGCAGCAAGTAGCAGAGAAACTTTTGTGACAGTCTGTCCGTCAGCCAGAAGTAATATGGCATTCAAATGACGATAATGGTCTTTATCCTTTGTCTTATGCATTTTTTTGATAATTCGGCGTCGCTCTGCACGGTCAGGTAATGTTAAAATCATGGCTCTCGGTAGTGATTGTTGATTTGTGGGTTTGGCGACTAATCAGATCGCGCAAACGCTACCGAGTTCCTTTCCTTTTTATTCTCCGGTGATCTACATTTAGGAACAGTTATTTAGTCTATCTGCATCTTCTGGATGTACATGAAAAAAAACATAAAGTAAAAAGTCATAATGTCTACCTTCAAGAATAGGGCCGGCCCTAGGGTGACCGCATGAGTGTTTAACTTTTATTCATCGAGTTCAAACCAGCATTAAGGACGGCTTCCAACATGGATGTATTCATCATGCAGCGTTTTTGCTTTCCAACAATGCTCAGTTTGGTTGGCTCTGAACGCAACATATTTAGACCAATATGACGTAAGCAAGAGAGGTTTTCTGCTCCGTGACCCTTGTAAATCTGGCAAGCATCTTCGGCCATGGTGACATCTAAAACCCAGTGCATTGACTCTATGCCCCAATGCTCTCTAACTGCGCTTGCTACTTGCTCTGCATTCAACTGCTTTGAGCTGATGTAGTAACGATACTCGAGCTCTGCCTCTTTGCCTTTTTGATAGCGGAAATTTTCTACCATAACAATGGACTTAAGTCCTTTCCAACGCGAGAAATCACCGTCGAGAGCTTCACTGCTTAATACGTATGCCTGACGGGATTCAATACGACCATGACCTTGCTCAACCCTGATACGTTCTGGCGTCGTTGCCCGTTGCGTCGCAAAAACTGCTTCGACTGCCTGACGTAATTTGCCCTGATTGTTTTTGACTGCAAGTAAGTAATCGGCACCTTGGTCGACGATCGTTTTCGCTATTTCGGTTTGACACGCCATTGCATCGATAGTGACCAAAGCACCCTTGATATCGAGAAGTTTAATCAGCTCAGGTATTGCTGTGATTTCATTGCTTTTCTCTTCTGTTTTAAGCTGTCCAAGCACCAACTTGTTTGAAGAGGCATAAGCACTAATCATGTGAATAGTGCTGGCGCGATCATCTCTGTTGTATGAGCCTCGAAGCGTCTTTCCATCGATAGCAACGACTTGAGACCATCAGTCAATGAATGCACCGCTGACATCCAGTCAATAAAGCAGACGTGAAACGACTCTGGGTCAATTCTGGAGATGATACGGGCTATCGTATCATCGGCAGGAATGTCTTTAATAAACATATCATTACGCTTAAACCAATCATGATGACCAAGAATGTATTCGCGAATGTCAAACCACCCTTTTGCTCCGGCAATAACGGCACATAAAGAGCCAAACAATACCTCAAATAGGCAATAGGTTACCTTTGCAGATTGGCGTTCATCTGTTACCGCATGGAAATATTCTTTAAACTCGTCAATGTGCATAATAGGAAGCGCTCTTTCATCAAAGGAGCATATATGATCACAGGTAAATATGATCGTCAACCTGATCGTTCTAATAGTTCAAAAAACGTTCGCGATCTTGCCCTGGGGTCGGCCCTATACCAACCAACCCGAAACACCTTTCCAATTACCTGACGAAAAATTCTTCTCGCTGTATTTTCATCACTGTATTCTCTAACTCTCATTTTAGAAACTTCCCTTCTGCAATTGTGGAATTCTAACTTCAGGTTCAAATGAATTAATATACTCAGGAACTATTTCCGGCTTGTAAATACGCCATGAAATAAACAGAACAGGCACAACATCACCTTGTTAGGCTGCAATAATATATCCAAGGTAGTTCCCGAATCATACTTCTCTATGGTAAAGAAATTTTTGTGTGACCTTTGTTAGGGAGCTTGTCCTTGTTAGTACTTCAATACATGTCCATGTCATTTTTGTTCTTTTTTAATAGAGACATTTTCTTTATCTCACTTAACACATAATGACGAGTACGTTGTGAAATCGATTTATTTAAAACAACTTCATTCAGAGAGTCAAAAAAAACAATCCTATCCTTAATATCCATATTCACATACCAATTCAGAGCCAATTCAATCCAATAATTAGAACCATATTTAAAGGCAACTTGAATAATGTTTTTAAATGGAAAATAAAATATTATTTTTTCTTTTAAGAATTCATTCAAATCAAGTTCATCAATTTTATCTTTTATATCATCAAAAGAATACTCAAGAAGAACAATCAGATATTTATATCTATCCTCGTTATCTAGAGCCATTAATTTTAGCTCTTTTTTAATGACCCATATCCCAGAGTCACTTATACCCAACCAAATAGAATTCTCTTCATTTAAAGGTATCACGGGAAACCAGCCAACTAACTGCTCAGTACCACTCATAGCCGAGAACTGGATCATAGCCGATTTTCCCAATTCTTTAAAAAATGAAACATATTCTTCTGTCATAGCTACATTCCTTCATTATGCTGGACTACGATTCCATGAGCTTTAAGCGTTTGCTGAAACTGCTGCCTTTTCTCTTGGTTCCAATTTTCCCAAAAATGACCACTAAACTCGTTAGTTATAATCTCACCATTAGCTCCTCTTCTAAACATTCCCCCAACAACATCAGACGAATTAGCATCTATTGTATGAGCTAACTGTTGATGTGGAGATAAACCGGCAATTCCGCTTTTAGGTTTACCAACTAAAAACGTTTCTGATTTGGTATCAAATATAAATTCAATGCTACCTTCTTTAGGATAATAATTCTGTATGGCTTGAGTTGAACTTGATAATGAGTTTGCACCAAGCACACCTGCCTCCAGACCAGACCCAGACCATTTTTCCGCCAACACCGTCCCGGCACCAACATCAGAGAAATCTGCATCATCAGCAAAATTATCAACAAGCCTGCCCGCATCCCCAACATCAATACTAAGTCCCAATTGATTGTCAGACAACGAGTCAACCATTGATGTAGATGTATATGCTGGGCTATCCAGCGCTGTCACACCTTCAGCAATAAACGACCCATTTCCACCAGTGTAATTCGGCAATGGCTCAGATTTCACTATTTGAGCAGCAGAGCTCCCCTGCACATAATTCTGATACAGGTTGTCCATTTCCTGCTTCGATGCCTGAGTAATATCAATCCCCCAGGATTTCACCGCTGCAATCAACTCGGTTTTACTTAAAGATGGAACGCCTTTTTGAACCAGCAGCTTGGCTATATCCGTTCCAAGCTCAGCTAAACCCATCGCCCCTGAAGGCACTCCAGCCGCAGTGAAAGCGTTATCCCATGTTTCCTGAATGGCATTCACCCGCTCACTACCTGAAGGATCACGCACCAGATCGGCAATCCCCATCGACATCACATTTGTCAGTGCCCGGTTATATGCCTCTTTTTGTCCCTCATCGGCTTCAATCACATAATCTGCCAACTGATATCGGTTGTTATACAGGAATGTCAAAACATTTTGAGATACGCCCTGCTCTTTCAACCGATCAACAACATACGCCATCTTGTTATCAGATGAAGATGGCGCATTTGCCATCGCACCATAAGTCATCAGATAAACAGCATCATCCAGAATCTGATTCATTTGACCTAATGTGACATCAGATAAAGCGGGTTCAGTGGAAACTAACTGAGCAAAACGCTTGTAACCGCCATCCTGAACCATTTCAAAGTCCAGCTGGCTGACCGGTACATCTTTCACTGTGTTCCAGTTATTCTGAATTAACGCGGAGTTATTCCCGATATGCTGATTCACATTGCCGGTATTCAGGCTGCCCAGCCCGGCGTGCTCCAGTGCAAATGCATAGTTTTCTGCCCCATAGGAACCTATCAGCTCTGCATAATTTTCACTCTGATCACCTTTTGAGCCAATCACCCCCTGAGACTCCAGACCATGTGTCACTTCATGCGCCAGTGTGGTCATGTACTCTTTCGCATTTTTCAGAGCAGCGTCATTAATAACAATGTTGCTGCCACCAGACCCGGATGAATAATGCGCACCGCCCATCGCTTTATTGACGGCAATCACCAGCGCACTATCGATACTGATCCCGAATACCTGCGCATAAGCTGCGGCATAATCATTGATTGCTTTTTGTTTCTGTGCTGCGGTTGCTGTATCCAGATTGTTGATACTGACTGTCGAATCACCATGTTCCTTCGCGACCAGCAATTCAACATCCAGCTCTTTTTGCACCACATCCATATGTTCTGCTGTATCAGATGCAGCAACGGATTCCTGTGTGAACACATCGGCCACTGAGCTACCGGCCAGCATCGTCCGGTAAGCATCCTCCGCAATCGAATTCCATCCTTCTTCGCTATACAACCGGTGGTCGATTGATACATTAAAATTCCCCTGCTGGCGCTCTACCGTAAACAGGTCGGTATCTGAGTTCTCCACATCCCGGTTCAGTGCCGTGGTGTCGTCACTGCCTGCTTCATCACCGATGATCAGGTTGCCCTGACCAATGGTGGCCAGTGTTTTACCCTTGTGATAATTCGAGGTATTGCTCAGTTGCGCCGAGCTGGTGTTGTAGCCCGCGCTGACCGTGGTTTCGGTTTCTCCGGTGTCTTCATTGACCGCCTGACCAATCCCAACACCGGTATTCAGACCGGCGCTCATACTGCTGCTGTAGCTGGTATTACTCAGGTCACTGTAGGTCAGCGTCCCGGTTTGCAGCGTCAGCTGGCCGGTGTCTTTGCCGTCTTCATCTGTGGTGGCAATCGTCGCGCCTTTGATATCGGTATTGCCGCCGACCGTGATATGAGCTGTGCCGCCGGAGGTCAGGCTGGTCAACACAGTGTCACGGCTTCGCTCGCGGCCATTGGAGACATTGAACCCGCCATTGACACCAGTCAGCGTCCCTGCGCTGCTGGTATCAGACATCACATGGCTGCCTTTTGCAGCCTGCCCGCCTGTCAGGCTGACTCCGCCGCTGATGCTGTTCCCGTGGCTGCTGGATGAATGATGATCCTGCACCGATGCGACATTCAAATCGCCGCCAACATGCATCTCCAGCTCATCTTCAGCCCGAACCGTCGTGCCCTGCGCATTGGTATCGCCCACGGAAGTGATCTGAATGTTGTCCGCATTCAGCGTGCTGTTAGTATGGGTTTCTGAGCGGTCGCTGTTTTCATTACGGCTGTAACTGGCATTTACATTGATACCACCACCCGTTGCCCCATAGACCGTCATCGAGGCACCGAGATGACCGGATTTGGTCTGGCTTGAACTCTGGCTGTGATCGGTTGAGGCCAACAAATTCACTTCATGGCCGGAAACACTCAAATAAACAGGACAGGCACAACATCACCCTGCTGAACCACGAATTGAATCCCCAATCACCCTGAAACCTATAGACATTTCCCCCATAACCGGCCACACTGACTCAATTATCTGTTTATACATCCGTCACCCGTATCATGAAGAAAAGCCTTGAACACCTCCCCGACCTCAAACAGCACGAACTCCGGACGATGTCTGTGATTTTTCGCAATACCATGGATGAGTTCGTGAAACATAAACAAGGGAGTAAGCGGGAATTCCGGATTTTAAAAATCATTCTGTTTGGCAGCCACGCCAAAGGCACTCAGGTTAATGACCCGGACAATGGCTATGTGTCGGATTACGATATTCTGGTGGTGGTGAATCATGATGATGCCGTGGAAGAAGACATTATCTGGCAGCGGGCAAGAGAAGAGATTGACCGAAAAGTGACGTCTGCGCCCCTTGGCCTGATTGTGCATTCGCTCCATGATGTCAACGAACGACTCCAGCAAGGTCATTATTTTTTTAAAGATATCCGCGAAGAAGGCATTGAGGTTTTCTCAGCCATACCGAAAGAGTTAGCGCAGCCGGGAGGCTTAACTCCCGAAGAAAAAAAAGTCATTGCAAAAAAACATTATGATCAGTGGTTTACCAGCGCCAATGAATTTTTTATTTATTTCGAACTGATGGTCAAAAATGGCCATTACAAAACAGCGGCATTTCAACTTCATCAAGTGACAGAAAAATTTTACGCCTGTACCCTGCTCACCTGCACCAATTACCTGCCAAAATCCCACAATATTGAAAAACTTGGCAAGCTCTGCGCACAAATCGACCCGGAATTTAAAACCATTCTGCCGCTGGACAGCAAGTTTCACCGCCGCAGCTTTCGCCGCTTGCAACGCGCTTATATCGAGGCCCGTTATTCAGAGCATTATCAAATTACCGAAGATGAATTAGATTATCTGGCTGGCGAAGTTTTGAAGCTGAAAGGACTGGTGGAACGGGTGTGTTTGGCCCGGATTGGGGAGTGAGTTTATTGGCGCTGCCGCCCGGATTTCCGGGCGGCTGTGTGTATTGGACAGTCTCTATATAATATATAAAGTTATCCCTAAGATCCTCTCTATGAAAGTTCACTAAAACTAAAAATGCCCTTTAATTTCTTTTAAGTAAATATCTTGAGCTTTGTAAGGCATAGATAAGTCAAAGTTCATTACCGCAGAAACAAATTTTTCAGGTGGTAAATAGCTATGCTTTTCAACATAGTGATAAACCATTGTTGGTGCAGCAAAAAAAACACTTCCATCTTTTGATGGAACCCATATTTCCGCAGTCCCTAAAGAAGATTTTTTCCCGTTAACTTCTATTTCTAACATGCCGCAATCATATAAAGAACAAGGATGCATTGAACGTATACGGTTTACTTGTGCATCAACAGAGTCATTTCCCAAAATAATATTGGACAACTTTGATAGAAAACCATCCAACACTTTGCCTGTCTTATAGGGCTGATCTTTCTCTAGCCAACCAACATTTCTCACCGTTGAAACAGGTGTTTTTAAGTAATAACAATAATTACTCAAATCTTCATAAAACATAAAATCAACCTTTATTTAAGCTCAGTAAATGCAGCCCATTGCACACAGCCCATATAACTAAGCAGGACAGGCACAACTAAGCGTTCGTTACCACCGAACAAGCGATTGCAAGTGCATCTCTGGGCTTAGGTACTAGTTTTGTTAGATCACTAGAGTCAGTTTTTAGGAAACCTGCCATTGACGAAGCATATATAGACATCAGCATAGGAACCTGAAAGGGAAGTAGTTGTAAAGTATCCAGTCTACTTCTTTCTGTGCTTAAGTCAGTTGGTTCGTAATGAACAGAAAGACGTCGGGCAATATCGGGCACTGAAAATGACTTTACCCCAGATAGCTCATATACCTTATTATTGTGCGCTGCTGTATCTTTGAGCACTGTCACCGCTGCATCTGCAAGGTCTTCTCGTGAAACGGCTGAAATTTCTTCGCTACCAAAAGGTGCGGTTATTCGACCTTCACAGGAACTAGTAAGACTGCCAATTAATCCAGCGTAAAGACCATTACGCAATATTGTCCATGCCATACCGCTTTCTTGTAACCTTCTTTCCGTCCAACGGTGAGCTAAGGCAAAACCCAGATGATCACTTGCACAAGAAAGGCTTGTATAAACAATATGCTTTACTCCTTGCGTACTGGCTGCAGTAATAACGTTATTGTGCCGGCGGATAACAATATCATCTTCGGCATAACCAGCGGAAGTCAGGAAAATAGTGTCGACACCTGTAAAATCTAATGTTTCAATATGATCAAAGTCCATCTGCCTATCAGCATTAAGTGCTCGGCTCGCTGTTATAAAATCTAAACCCAGCTCTTTTGCTTTGGCAATAATAAGTGATGATAGTTGTCCTGAAGCTCCAGTTATGAGAATCATAGTATTTCCTCCATTGTTAGTTTTCTCTACTGTAGAGAAATTCCAGTTTCTTTGTAAGGAGGCACAATTTTGTCTGATACGCACATAAATGTTCGTCCTACAGCAACACCCTTGACTCCCTGTGGCTCCAATGAGCATGAGGATTGTGGCTTGCGTATGATTCTTGATCGCTTAGGCGAGCAGTGGACTGTGATGACATTGGCAGAACTTTCCAGTGGCCCGAAACGTTATCGGGAAATTGAAAAGGCATTAGTTGGCATATCGCAGAGGATGATGACACTGACACTACGAAGATTAGAACGTGATGGTTATGTTCTTCGACATGTTGAACCCACGATTCCTCCAAGCGTAACTTATGAACTATCCGCTCTCGGACATTCATTTTCGAATCAGGTTGCATCACTGGCGGAGTGGTGTAAGCAGCACAAGTCTGATTTAGAACACGCACGAGCTATTTTTGATGAGAAACACACTTAATCGTTTTTTAAAACATAACCAATCAACCAGGCCCTTCGGGCTGGACAGCCTACGCGTTGCTTCGGCTGCCAGTTATACTGCTCAGGCCTGATGCTGCCAACATGCAAAAGGCCGGTCAAAACCGGCCTTCTTTATCACAATCATCAGGCGTGTTTTTCTTTCACCGCCTTAAGCCATCACCAGTTCAGCCTGTTCAGAAACATGATATTGCTGCGGCTGAGCCTGCCGCTCATCCACCACGATCTGTCCGTTTTCAAACTTCACCAGCTGATCCGCCAGATGGAAGTACCTGTCATCATGGCTGATCACCACCACCAGTTTATTCTGACGCTTCAGCTGCGGAATAATCTGCGTGTAGAAGATTTCCCGGAAACGGGGATCCTGATCCGCGGCCCATTCGTCGTACAGGCACACCGGCGTGTTCTCAATATAAGACATCAGCAGTGCCAGGCGTTTCTTCTGCCCCTGCGACATCGCCACAGAAGAGAATTTCCCGTCTTTTGACGTGACTTTATGCCCCAGCTCCAATTCCGTCAGATACCGGCCGATCACCTCATCACTTTCCAGCTCTCCTGCCGCATTCAGTACATGCTCGAACAGGTGGAAGTCTGAGAAAATGGTGGAAAACATCTGCTGATAATCGCTGATATCCACCGCATCATACACCGCCTGATCATCCAGCTGAATACTGCCCTGATCCGGCTGATATAAGCCAACCAGCAACTTGGCAAAGGTTGACTTGCCGCTGCCGTTCCCGCCGGTGAGAAAGACCGCTTCGCCGCGCCGGAACGTTGTATTCACCGGGCCGACATGAAACGTGTATTCATCCTCAAGATCAGATTGATACTCAAACACTAGATCACGGACCGCCAGTGTCGACCAGTCAGCCACCGAATCATCCACCTGACGGGTCAGATCCGTCCGCCGTTCGAACTCATCCGGTTCACCCAGTTCCAGCCCTTCGATATTGCGGTAAGACGCCGAACAATCACTGAAACGGTTCATGGAATCCACCACACTTTGCAGCGGGGTCACCATATACAGAATCGTCAGCACAAACGTCACCACCACACCCAGTGGCACCTGCGGAAAATAAACTTGACTGCCGAACACAATCACACCAATCACAAAAAAGACCAGCGTTGAGGCCATACTGCCCAGCATGGTGAAAATCAGCGACACCTTCACACTACGGTCACGAATCACCGCGAAGTTCGGCTCCAGAATTTCATCATAAGTAAACCGGCGGCGACGGGCGTTAATCGTCAACTCTTTCACACCATCGACCAGGGTTTTCATGCCGCTGAACATATCATCTTCGTACTCTCTCAACCGCAGATAATGATGCAGGCCGCGGTTCAGAATCAGTTTAGAGACAAACATAATCAGCGCGATCAGTACAAACACCACGGTAAACAGCTGCCATGAGGTGTACACCATATATCCCAGACACAACAGCACCGTCACAAAGCTGTAAATGAAGCCGGGCAACAGCAGCAACCCATCAGACAGCTTCGACGCATCCGTTTTCATTGCTGCCATGATCCGGTGTCCGCCGATCTTTTCAATACTGGCATAACTGGTTGCGAGCAGACGCTTTGCCAGTGAATCACGAAACTCATAGACAATCCGCGCACTCAGTTTTGCCAGCAGATAACGGGACAACAGACTAAACAGCAATACCGCTGACACCGCGCCGACAAAGATCGGGAAAGCATACGGTCCGGGCGACCCGCCTGCACCGAGCTGACTGACCTGCATCGTAATAATTTTCAGCATCACAATCCCGGCCAGCGCCCCGACCACACTCAACAGTGTCGCGCCAACAATCGACCATTTAAAGCGGATCAAAATAGATTTAAACATCTTCATTCCTCATTTATCTTCCGCTGCCGTTTCCGGCAACACGCAAGAACATCATCGTTAAATGGCCGCCTGGCCCAGAATTATCTCAGCCAACAGCGTCACATCCGGCGATTTCAGCAATGTGACATGATTCCCCGGACTATGGAAAATCTGCACCGATGGCATGAAAGACTGCCACTCCGGTTGCCGCGTATCCGGCACATCATGCGCCAGTAACAACCGGGCGGGTGTCTTCGGTAACGTCTCCGGCAGGTAACGGGTCCGGACATTAGCCGAAAATGACCGGTAAATCGCTGTCACTTCTTTGAGTGTGGTTCTCGCATGCATCAGGCCACTTTCAGTCAGGGCCAGATGCAAGCGCTGAAGCCGTGCTTCCGGTGCCATCGGTGCCAGCATGGCTTCAGTCAGACCCAGCGATTTGCCGCGCATCTCAAACAAACGAATCAGCCACATCATGGTTTCAAGATTGGTATATTCCTCCTGACGTGGCGTCACCGGCGCACGCGAATCTGCCATCGTCAATGAAGCGACCTGAATCCCCTTATCTTCCATCTGTTTGACCAGCGCCATCGCCACCCAGCCACCAAAAGAGTGTCCCAGTACATGGATTTCCCGCTGTTGCAGTCTTGGTGTTAATGCCTGCAGATAAAATGCCGCCGCCGCTTCAACACTGGCATGCGGCACCCCATTGCCCCATAATCCACGGGGTTGCAACGCCAGCATCGTCTGTGTTTTCGGCATTGACTGAACCAGATCGACAAAGCTCAGCACATTATCGCCCGCGCCCGGAATACAGATGCACACCGGTTGTCCTGGCACCCCGGCCTGCAACGTGACCACCGGCTCATAAGGCTGACCCGTTTGCTGACCGGATAACAAGCCTGATGAAGCGGCCTTCCGGCGACGGGCCACCGCTGCCGAAATCGCCTGTCCCACATGAGGCAAACAAGCCCCGGTGACCAGCTCAAAGTGCTCACCCGGTACACTTTCCACATGAATCTGTGCCGTATCCAGCACCTGATCCCAGCCCAGATACAACTCACCCAGTGCAGATGGATTATCCTGCGCTGCGAACAAATCAATCTCAACCGGTAAAGGCAGGGCGTGATACTCCGCATTGAGGAAGTCTTTCTGATGAATCAGCATGTTATGGAAATAGGTTTCACTCCAGCTGGCAGGCAAACATCCGGTGGCTTTGGCAATCCGGTAATCATCCTGCCAGTCACCGCTTTGCGGCAGATCAACCGTCTGTCCGCTTTGCTGCATCAGGTAGTTCACCATACCCCGGCTCAGTTCACGCATCATCGCCTGTCCGGACAGCGCTGGTCGCTGAATCAATCCCGGCTTCCAGCTGTCCAGCATGCCAAGGAATTCAACGGTCTGATCAAGTCCAAGCAGCTGAGCCGCAATTTCATACGCCACCACACCACCGGTTGACCAGCCCAGCAAACGATACGGACCTTCCGGCTGTGTCCGGCGAATCATCTGAACATAGCGGGTTGCCATGTGCTGATAGGTTTTCAGGGAAGGCTGCATTCTGTCTGGTGCGGACAGTCCATACACCGGGATATCCGCGTCAATGACGGCTGTTAAAGCCGGGCCGTATAACAGTTCACCACTGAATTCCGGCACAATAAACAACGGTGTCTGAGACCCGGTCGTCCGGAACGGAATCACCGGATCGGCCGCCAATGATGCAGCGGAAGAGGCAGTGATCACGCTCGCCAGTGACGATAAAACCGGCGCAGTGAATAAGGTCGCCAGATCCAGCCGGAAACCCTGCTTCTGCACTTCACTCACCAGACGAATCGCCAGCAGCGAATGCCCGCCCAGTTCGAAGAAGTGATCGTGACGACTCACCTGCGCCACACCCAGCAACTGCTGCCAGATCGCCGCCAGCTTCAGTTCCGTTTCACCCTGCGGCGCTTCATATGCATGGCGGATTAACGCACTGTCATCCGGTTCGGGCAGTGCTTTACGGTTCACTTTACCATTCGGCGTCAGCGGCAGGCTCTCCAGCGCCACGTAGGCCGACGGCACCATATATTCTGGTAAACGCGCTGACAGTTCCGCTTTCACGGCTTCCGCACCAACGGCCTCATCACTGGTGTAATAACCCACCAGCTGCTTCGCCGCACCAGTGCCACGGGCAATCACCACGGCTTCCTGAACGCCCCGGCAGTCTTGCAACGCCGAGCTGATTTCACCCAGCTCAACCCGGAATCCGCGGATTTTGACCTGATCATCATTGCGGCCCTGATAGTCAATCGTCCCATCCGCCAGCCAGCAGCCCACATCGCCGGTGCGGTACATCATCGCATCCGCATCGTCGGCAAACGGGTCGGCCATAAATTTCTCTGCCGTCAGTTCCGGGCGGTTGAGATAGCCCCGCGCCACCTGCACGCCACCGATATATAACTCACCCGCAACACCGACCGGCACCGGCTGACCCTGTGCATCCAGCACGTACATCCGGGTGTTCGCCACCGGCGCACCAATCGACATCCGGTCTCCTTCAAGGTCCCGCGGACACGCCCAGGCCGTCACATCGACCGCCGCTTCCGTCGGGCCGTATAAATTATGCAGCGCCACATCCGGCAGTTGTTGCGTGGTTTTTCTCACCGCCGCCGCAGGCAACGCTTCGCCACTACAGAACACCAGCCGCAGGCTGTGGCAGTCACCGGCCTCTGTCACTTCCAGGAAGGTTTGCAGCATCGGCGGCACAAAGTGCAGAATCGTCACCTGACGCTGCTCAATCAGTGCTTTCAGATAATGTGGATCTTTGTGGCCTTCCGGCTTCGCCATCACCAGCGTTGAACCGGCCCACAAGCTACAGAAGAATTCCCACACCGACACATCAAAGCTGAACGGTGTTTTCTGCAACACCACATCGGCCGGGCCGAAGCCGTAATCCTCTTTCATCCAGCTCAGGCGGTTGACCACGCCCCGGTGCTCGTTCATCACGCCTTTCGGGTTGCCGGTCGAGCCGGAGGTGTAAATGATGTACGCCAGATGGCGCGGCGTCAGACCGGTCCGGTTCAGGTTGTGTGTCTCTTCAGTCAGCCACGGACGCTCTGCCGTGATATCAACCACCGTGGTCGCTGAAGGGATATCACCCAGCCGTGGCTGTAATTCAGCCGTGGTCACCACCACCACCGGTTGACTGTCGGCCAGCATGTACGCCAGCCGCTCCTGCGGATAACCCGGATCCAGCGGCACATACGCGCCTCCGGCTTTGAGCGTCGCCATCAGGGCGACGACCAGATCGCAGCTGCGCTCCAGCGAGACGGCAACACGACTGTCGGGACAGACACCCTGCGCGACCAGCCAGCGGGCAAGCTGGTTAGCCTGCTGATTGAGCTGGTGATACGTCAGTGACTGCTGCTCACAGACCACGGCGGTGGCGTGCGGCTGCGCAGCCACGGTTTGTTCGAACAGCTGGTGAATACACTGCTGCTCAGGGAATGGTGTCTGCGTCTGGTTAAAGCCTGCCAGCACCTGAAAGCGCTCGCTTTCAGGCAGGAGATTCAGCTGGCTGATCAAGGTGCCCTGCTGCGGTTGTACCAACGCTGCAACCAGCGCTTCCAGTGCCTGAGTCATCATCATCGCGACCCGCTCACAGCCAATCTGCGCATCAATTTTCAGGTCAAGACAGAATCCCTGTCCGGCGATATCATCCACCGAGAGGCCAACCGGATAATTGGTCCGTTCTTCGCCGGATAACATCTCCACGCCCTGCCAGACGGTTTCGGCCTGTTCGGATGATGCCGGTGTATGGCTGCCCTGATAACGATAATTCAACAACGACGTAAATAAAGGCATTTGTGCCGCCACGCCGCTGCACTGCTGTACCATCGACAAGGGCGCGTGTTCGTAATTCAGCAGTTCAGCCAGCCGGGTATGTGTTTCCTGCACCGCACCAGCCACCGTCATGTCACCCAGCGATAAGCGCAGTGGCAGCGTATTGAGGAACATGCCCAACGCCCGGTCAGCCCCATCGCCGCCCGCCATCCGGCCAAATAATACGGTGCCGAATACCACATCATCCCGGCCGGTTGCCGCCCGGACAACCATGCCCCAGGCCAGATGGAACAGACTGGCAGCACTCACACCCAACTCACGGGCCTGTTCACGCAGCTGTCGTGCCAGTGCGTCATCCAGCGGATAACGCGCGGAATCAATCTGCTGCCCGTGACTTTGTGTATTCAGCAGATTAAACGGTGCACAGGGCGTATCAATATCCGATAACTGTTGACGGAAATAACTCAGATAAGCGTCACGATCCATCTCCTGAGAGGCTTGCGCAACAAAATTCCGGAACGGTACCGGTGCCGGTAAAGAGGCCTCCTGCCCGGTCAGATACGCCTGAATTTCCGCCAGTACCAGCTCCAGTGTCGTGTGATCCATACTCAGGTGGTGCATTTGCAAACACAGGAACCAGCGTTGACCCGCAGGTTCTGCCACCTGCCAGGCAGCAATCATCGGCGCACGTGTGATCTCAACCCGCACTTTTGACGGTGCAAACCGGCGCTGCAATGCGTCAGCAATATCCACCGCATCCACATCGTCAAACAACAACGCATCGGCTGTGATTTCCGTCACCTGCAGCGGCGCATCCCGCCACACCACCTGCTGTGCTTCATTCAGCCCGTCCCACACCACGGCGGTCCGCAAAATATCGTGACGCCGAATCACCGCCTGCATTGCGGTCAGAAATTCGTCCAGACGCGGCTTACTGTCAAAGCCCAGAATCGCGGGTGTCACATAAGGATCGTTGTCAGGTTGCAGCAGATGATGGAACAAAATGCCTTCCTGCAACGGGGCCAGCGGATAAATATCCTGAACATTGGCAGCCCCACCGGGGACAGTCGCTGTAATGCAGTCAATCTCTGCCTGTGACAAGGTGGTCAAAGGCAACATCTCCGGTGTAATCGCGGCACACTGCGCCGGGATCAGATTCTCCGGAATCTGAATCCCACCCGCCGGGTCTGCGGATAACACACCAGCCAGCGAAGCAATCGTCGGATGATTAAACAGTGAGCGGGCATCGAGATGTCTGCCGTGCTGACGCAGTTTTTCAATCAACTGCACAGCCAGCAGTGAGTGCCCGCCCAGCTCAAAGAAATGATCCTGCCGTCCGGCACGGGAAAGCCCTAACAGTTCACACCAGAGCTGTGCCAGTAACTGTTCGGTTTCTCCCTGCGGCGCTTCATAGGCCTGCCGGGCAAATGCCGATTCATCCGCGACCGGCAGCGCTTTGCGGTCCACTTTTCCGTTCGGTGTCAGCGGCATTTCATCCAGCCTGACATAAGCGGCCGGGACCATATAATCCGGCAATGTTTCACTCAGCTGAGATTTCAGGGCCGACACGTCGACAGCGGATTCACCATCACCTGAGATAGTCATACCATCAGATATAGTTATACCACCGGATGCAGCAATATAATAAGCCACCAGCTGCGGATGACCAGCAGCGCTTTGCTGTGCTTCCACAACAGCTTCTTCAACTCCCGGACACTGCTGCAAAGCCGTTTCAATTTCACCCAGCTCAATCCGGTAACCACGGATCTTCACCTGATTGTCGCAGCGCCCCTGATAATGGATCAGTCCATCCGCGCCCCAGCAGCCTAAATCACCGGTGCGGTACATGCGCTGGCCCGGTTCTCCGGTCAAGACGTCATCGGTGAAAGGCTCATCAGCAAAAAACGGATCCGGCAGAAAAGCCGCCTGTGTTAAATCCGGCCGGTTCAGGTAGCCTCGGGCAACACCAACCCCACCGAGATAAATTTCCCCCGTCACACCCAGCGGCACCGGCTCACCCGACGGGTCAAGAATGTAAACTTTGCTGTTCGGCCGGGGCAACCCGATCGGCGGCTGCCCCTCAAAAGCCTGATGCAGCGCGCAGGTTGTCCCCCAAATCGTGGTTTCCGTCGGGCCGTAGCCATTGTAGACATCGCGCCCTGGCTGAATCCATGGCTCAATCACGCTGCGGGTAATCGCTTCCCCGGCCGTCAGCAAAAAGGTCAGATCCGGCAAATCGACATCATGACGCATACTGGATATGGCTGCCGGAGGCAGTGTCGCATGGGTGATCCGGCGGGATTTCATCACCGCATACAGAGATTCACCCAACGGTTGTCCCGGCCCGGCAAAGTGCAGCGCTGCACCGGAACAGATCCCCATAATGATATCAAACATACTGGCATCAAAGCTGATCGAGGCATATTGCAGCACGCGGTCGCCCGGCCCTACGGAAAACATCCGGCGCTGCGCCGCAGAGACATTACACACGCCCTGATGCGGAATCATCACCCCTTTCGGCTGACCGGTCGAGCCGGATGTGTAGATGATGTAAGCCAGATGCTGAGACGTCAGTTGCAGCGCAAATTTATCCGGATCAGAAGCCGGATAATCCTGCCATAAATGCAGGTCACGCCGGATATCAATCACCGTACAGCGATCATTTGTCTGACCTAAACGAGCCAGCATCTCCGCATGGGTGATCAGCACTTCCGGATCGCTGTCTGCCAGCATGTACTGCAAGCGCGCATCGGGATAATTCGGATCCATCGGTACATAGCAACCACCGGCTTTCATGATTGCCAGCATCGCAACCAGTAAGTCAGCACTACGGGGAATGGCGACTGCGACCCGGCTGTCCGGCTGCACACCGTCCTCAATCAGCCAGTGCGCGAGCTGATTGGCACGTTGATTTAACGCCGCATAAGTCAGCGACTCACAATCCGTGACCAATGCCACAGCCTGTGGATTCGCAGCCACCATTTGTTCGAATATTTCATGAATACAGGCATGTTCCGGAAAATCCATCCGGGTCTGATTCAGTCCATCCAGCAAATAAAGTCGTTCCGCTTCAGCAAGCACAGGGAGTGACTGCACCGGCTGATGACTCTGGGCTATCATGCCTTTGAGTAACCTGACCCAATAACCGGCATAACGCTCCATCGTTTCCTTATCAAACAGTGCGGTGGCATAATTGAGCCCTCCGGTAATCTCTGCTTCGCTTTCATTCAGAATCAGCGCCAGATCGACCTTGGCTGATTTATCCGGCACATCAACAGAAGACAGGCTCATCCCCGACAAAGACAGTTCGCTTTTGGGCAGATTTTGTAACGCAAACACCGCCTGGAACACCGGCGAATAAGACAGATGACGCACGGGAGCTACGGCTTTAACAATATCTTCAAACGGCATGTCCTGATGAGACTGAGCGGCCAGCGCCGTCGATTTCACCTGTGCCAGCAGCGCCGCAGTATCAGGATCTCCGGATAGATCAACCCGCAGCGCCTGCGTATTGACAAACATTCCGATCAGTCCTTCGGCTTCTTTGCGGGTCCGGCATGCTACCGGCGAGCCAATCACGACCTCTTCCTGTCCGGACAAACGGCTCATCAAAGCCGCCCATGCGGCCAGTAATGTCATATATAACGTGCAACCATGGCGCTGACTCAGCGCTTTCAGCCCGGCGGTCAGTTCAGCATCCAGCGTGACAGCAATATTATCACCCACATAGTCACGCAGTTCCGGTCGTGGCCGGTCTGTCGGCAACGTCAAAAGTTCCGGCGCACCCCTGAGATGGGACACCCAGAATTCCCGTTGCTTCTCCAGCACCTCACCCTGAAGATAAGACTGCTGCCAGCAGGCATAATCACCGAACCGGATTGGCAGTTCAGGCAGCGGATCCGGCAGCCCCTGAACAAAGGCAGCGTAGAGTGCGCTCAGTTCAGCGGTAAAAATCCCCATCGACCAGCCATCCGCAATGATGTGGTGCATAGCGATTTTAAGAATATGCTCCTGCTCACTTTGATGAATCAGTTGCCCACAGACCAGCGGACCATTCACCAAATCAAATTCCGGCTCAAATGGCTGGTTTTCCGGTGTCACCTGAGAGTGGTTGATTTCTTCGAGCGGAAAGCCGTCGTCTTGTGATGAGATCACCTGAACCGGCTCACCATCACGTATTTCAATGCGTGTCCGCAGCGCACTGTGCCGGGCAACCACCCGGTCCAGTGCACGGGTCAGTGCATCCATATCCAGCTGGCCGCACAACCGTAATCCGCCAGCGATCACATACGCGGCGGTGGTCTCTGCTTCCATTTGAGACATCACCCATAAGCGTCTCTGTGCCAGAGACAGCGGGAATTCGCGCCGCTCCGGATCTGCAACGATCATCTCAGGTACCAGAGGTTCACTCTGGACTGGTTTTACGTCGTCCTGCTCTAACTGTTCCAGGACGGCCATCAGTTCTTCCGGGGATAACTGATCGAGAGAAAAGCGTGTATCAGTCATTCATTTTTCCTTTTGATAAACGTTGCATGACCTTCTCAATATCTTGCGAAGAAAATGCAGAAAGTTTGATATAAGCCAGTTTTGCTGCGAATGCAGATAACGAAGCATTTTCAAAGAGTTGTGTAATCGTCACTTCCAGATTGAGCTGATGACGCACTTCAGCAATAAGCTGTACCGCCAGCAGAGAGTGGCCGCCCAGTTCAAAGAAATCGTCCTGTCGGCCGACCTGTTTGACACCGAGCAACTGTTCCCAGATCGCAGCCAGCCGGATTTCCATTGCGCCTTCAGGGGCCTCATAAGTGCGGGTCACAAATGCGGATTCATCCGGTGCGGGCAATGCCCGGCGGTCGATCTTGCCATTACTGGTCAGCGGCATCTGGTCAAGCACAACATATGCGGCAGGAATCATGTAAGCCGGCAGGCTTTCTCCCAGCCGGGCTTTCAGTGAAGCGGCTGTCAGATCCGTCCCGGTGACATACGCAACCAGCTGTTTTTCACCGGAAGCTTGTGTCCGGGCGATCACCAGTGCTTTTTGCACGCCATCGCATGCCTGAAGCGCGGCTTCAATCTCACCGGGCTCGATCCGGAAACCACGGATCTTGACCTGAAAATCGTTTCGCCCTGCAAATTCTAATGTGCCGTCAGCGCGCCAGTAGCCGGTGTCACCACTTTTATACATCCGGGCATCCGGGCTGGCCGAAAACGGATCCGGCATGAAGCTGTTTTGCGTCAGTTCAGGTTGCCCAAGATATCCCAGCGCCACACCATCGCCGCCGATATAAATTTCACCGATAACTCCACGAGGCACAGGCTGCCGGTGACTATCCAGAAGATAAATTTGAGTATTCGCAATGGGCCGTCCGAGCGGAATACTGACCGCATCCTTGCTGACTGAATCAATCTCATGCGTCAAAGCAAAGGTCGTCGTTTCCGTCGGACCGTAGCCATTGAGCAGTTTCTCCGGCGGGTTGTCCGTGAGCACCTGACGAATCACTTTCGGATCCAGCGCGTCCCCGCCAACCAGCAGATATTTCAACCGGCTCAGTGCCTGACCAAGCCCGTCTGCGTACTGGTTAAACAATCCGACGGTCAGCCAAAGGATATTGACCTGATGGTCAGTCAGTGTGGTTGCTAGTGCATCAACATTGAGAAGTGTTTCCTGACGAACGACCACAACAGAAGCGCCGTTGAGCAGCGGAGCCCAGACTTCCATCGTGGTGGCATCAAATGCCGGGTTTGCCGCAAAGGCCACGCGATCGGACGGGCTGACATCCATATAACCGTTATCAATCACCAGCCGGACAATCGCCCGGTGAGGAACCACCACCCCTTTAGGTTGACCCGTTGACCCCGAGGTATACATGACATACGCCGGTGCATCACCACGAACTTGTGTATCAACAACGGGGGCTCCGGACTGGCTGAGCATCTCTTCAGTCACTGTCAGTAACTGAGCCGAAACATCCACATGACACCCTTCCTCCGTCAGTATCAGCTCAGCACCACAATCGCTGAGCACATAATCACGCCGGTCCGGTGGTGTAGACGGGTCTAACGGCACATAGACGGCACCACATTTCAGAATCGCCAGCTCAGCGACAATCAATTGCGGTGAACGTGGTAATAACGTTGCCACACACTGTCCCGGATTCACCCCGGATGCCAGTAACCGGCCAGCCAGTGCATTCGCGGCAGCTTCCAGCGCCGCATAGCGCCAGCAAACCTCTTCTGCGGCCTGTGTCTGAGTGGTAACCAAATCCGGATAAATAATGGCCGGTGCGTCCGGCTGTTGCTGTGCCAGACGGGTATACAGTGAATGTACGCCAGTATCAGACGGATAATCTGCCTGCGTCTGATTGAAAAGCTCAGTCACCTGTTGATATTCCGCTTCATCCATCAGCGACAAAGTGCTGACCGGTGCATCCGGATTCGCCACCATGCCCGCCAGTAACTGTTGCCAGTAACCGAGATAACGCTGCACCGTCTTTTCGTCAAACAGAGCGGTGGCAAAATTCAGCATGCCTTCCAGACCGTTTGCTGTTTCATACATCAGCAGGCTGAGATCCACCTGTGCCGTATTCATTTCGGCAGGTAAAGAAGAGAAAGTGAGCCCGTCGGCTTCCAGCATTTCTTCCGGCATATTTTGCAGGGCAAACATCACCTGAAAAACCGGACTGTGATTGAGGCTGCGTCCCGGTGCAACGGCTTCCACCACCTGCTCAAACGGTAAATCCTGATTCGCCTGTGCAGCTAATGAAGTCGCCCGGACCTGAGACAGCAACGATGCGGTATCCGGCTGGCCGGATAAATCCACCCGCAGCGCCTGGGTATTGACGAACATCCCGATCAAACCTTCCAGCTCTGCGCGGGTCCGTCCTGCGACCGGGGAACCAATCACCACGTCGTCTTCTCCGGACAGACGGTTCATCAAAGCAGCCCATGCCGACAGCAATGTCATGTATAACGTACAGCCATGACGCTGACTGAGCGCTTTCAGCCCGTCAGTCAGCGCTGAATCCAGACAAACCGGCACCGCTGCACCACGATAATCCATATGAGCGGGTCTTGGCCGGTCTGACGGCAGCGTCAGACATTCAGGAATGCCACTCAGTTGTTCCTTCCAGTAAGCTTGCTGCTGTTGCAGCACCTCTCCCTGCAAATGCGTCTGCTGCCATGCGGCATAATCACCATACTGAATACTCAGTGGCGGCAGTGGATCAGCCTGACCCTGACTGTATGCCGCATACAGTGCAGACAGTTCACGGGTCAGAATCCCCATCGACCAGCCATCGGTGATGATGTGATGCATCGCCAGACGCAGCCAGTGCTCCTCATCACTGATGTGAATCAGCTGTCCCTGCACCAGCGGGCCGGTGGTCAGATTAAATTCAGGACAGAACGGTGCGATATCATGCTGCAACGCTTCCCCTTCCAGCCAGGTCAGCGGGAAGCCTTGCTGCACATCATTGATGATTTGTACCGGCACGCCACCCGCATCGGCAAACCGGGTTCTCAGCGGCGCATGACGGGTCACAATCTGATTCAGTGCCCGCTGTAATGCGTCCACATCCAGCGCTCCGGTCAGACGCACCCCACTGTAAACCACATAAGCGGCAGAGGCGGCCGGTTCCATCTGTGACAGGAACCATAACCGTTGCTGCGCCAGAGATAACGGCGGATTTTCATGACTGCCCAGCGGCACAATCTCAGGTAACGCCGCAGACGCCCCCGCCATGGTATCCAGCGCCCGTGCCAGTTCATGTAAGACAGGCGTTGCAAACAGCGTAGTCAGTGGCAGTTCCGTATCCAGCGCTGTCCGCAGCCGTGAAACCAGCTGTACCGCCATCAGAGAGTGACCGCCCAGCGCGAAGAAATCATCATGCCGGCCCACTTGCTCAATCCCCAGCAACTGTTGCCAGATCGCTGCAAGCTTTTGTTCCGTCTCACTCTGAGGCGCTTCATATTCGTGGCGGATCAGGGCGGCTTCATCCGGCTCCGGCAGCGCTCTGTAGTCAATTTTTCCGTTCGGTGTCAGCGGAATCTCATCCAGCACAACATACGCGGCCGGGATCATGTAATCCGGTAAGGCAGTACCAAGGCGGGTTTTCAGTTCATCCGGGGTCACTGCCGTGCCGGATACAGCAGCAGGCAAATAATACGCAACCAGCCGTTTTTCAGCCCCGTCACCTTTGGCAATCACAAATGCATCCTGCACACCATCACACAATTGCAGCACCGAGCTGATTTCACCCAGCTCTATCCGGAAGCCCCGGATTTTGACCTGATCGTCATTACGTCCCAGATATTCTACGGAACCATCGGCCAGCCAGCGTCCCATATCACCGGACTTGTACATCCGGGCTCCCGGTGTGGTAACAAACGGGTCTTCAGGGAAGCGCTCTGCCGTGAGTTCCGGCCGGTTGAAATAGCCACGGGCCACACCGTCACCGCCGACATACAATTCACCGGCCACACCCACAGGCACCGGCTGCTGATGCGGGTCGAGGATATACAGACGTAAATCAGCCAGTTGCCGTCCGATCGGGCTCGGTCCGGCACGTCCGGCATCTTCTGCCATCACCGGGTAATACGTCGTGTGGACTGTGGTTTCCGTAATCCCGTACATATTCACCAGCTGAGTCGCAGCATTCACCGGGCGCTGATACCAGGGCGTCAGTGCCGCCAGATCGAGCGCCTCACCGCCAAAAATCACATAGCGCAGCTGATGCGCTGCCGGAGTTTCACCCTGAGCGCTGATCAGCTGGCGGAATGCACTTGGGGTCTGGTTCAGTACCGTGACACCCTGTTCACACAGCAGCAGGTAAAAGTCCTGCGGAGAACGGGATGTCAGCTGCGGCACAATCACCAGACGTCCGCCAAACAGCAGCGCACCCCAGATTTCCCACACAGAAAAGTCAAAGGCATAAGAGTGGAACAAGGTCCAGACATCGTGCGCGCCAAACTGATAATCAGTTTGAGTCGCCGCCATCAGCCTGATGACATTGCGGTGTTCAATCATCACGCCTTTGGGTTTTCCGGTCGAACCGGAAGTGTAAATAATGTAAGCCAGATGATGGCAATTCACGCCCGATTGTTGCAGCGGAATATTCTCTGCCGGACAGGAAGCCCATGGCTGTGTTTGCTGATCAAGCAGCACCAGTGACATGGCCGGGTCAAGGCTTTCGGTCGTGAACCCGTCTGGCTGTGACATCACCGACAAGGTGGTGATTAAGACCTCTGGCTTGCTGTCATGCAGGGTATACGCAATCCGGTCGGCCGGATAATCCGGATCCAGTGGTACATAAGCTCCGCCCGCTTTGAGTGTCGCCAGAATCGCCACCGGCAGTTCAAGACAACGTGGCAGCGCGATCGCCACCCGGCTGTCCGGCCGGACACCCTGCTCACGCAGCCAGTGCGCCAGCTGATTCGCTTTGTGGTTCAGCTCGCCGTAAGTCAGCGATTGCTCTTCAAAGACAACGGCAACGGCATCCGGCGTTGCATGAGCCTGCCGTTCGAACTGCTGATGAATCAGCGCCTCAGAAGCAAATTGTGTCTGATCTGCGTTGAAACCATGAATGATCTGTTGATATTCCGCTTCATCCATCAGCGGCAATTCACTGAGCGGCTGTGCGGGTGCCATCATCATCGCTGACAGCAGATTGCGCCAGTAGTGCAAATAGCGCCGGGCCGTCGGTTCATCAAACAGTGCGGTGGCATAATTGAGCGTCGCCACCAGCGAGTCTCCGGCTTCATGTACCTGAAGACTGAGGTCAACCTGCGCCGTCGTCATTTCTGCGGCCGGTGAAGACAGGATTAATCCATCCGCTTCCAGTGATTCTTCCGGCATATTCTGCAAGGCAAACATCACCTGGAACACCGGACTATGGGTCAGATTCCGCTGCGGTGCCACGGCTTCCACCACCTGCTCAAACGGCAAATCCTGATGCGACTGTCCCTGTAAGGCGGTGGCTTTTACCTGCGCCAGCAGACCGGCGGTATCCGGATGGTCTTCGAAGCCGACCCGGATAGCCAGACTGTTAACAAACATGCCGATCAACCCTTCTGCTTCAGTCCGGGTACGGCCAGCCACCGGCGAGCCAATCACCACATCATCCTGACCGGACAGGCGGCTCATCAGTGCGGCCCAGCCGGACAGCAGCGTCATATACAAAGTACAATCATGGCTTCGGCTGAGTGTTTTCAGCGCATTTGTCAGCGTGGCATCAAGATTCAGGGACACGGTCGCGCCACTGTAGTCCTGATATTCAGGCCGTGGCCGGCTGGCCGGCAGGCTCAGGCATTCCGGAATCCCTTTCAGCTGGGTGCTCCAGTAAGCCTGCTGCTGTTGTAACCGTTCACCGGCCAGATGCGTTTGCTGCCACGCGGCATAATCGCCATATTGAATCGTCAGCGGCGCTAACGGGCTGTCTTCTCCGCGGTTAAACGCACGATATAAAGCGGACAATTCACGGGTAAAGATCCCCATCGACCAGCCATCGGTAATGATGTGATGCATCGCCAGATGCAGCCAGTGTTCGTCATCTGATATGCGGATCAGTTGCCCCAAAGCCAGCGGACCGGCAGACAGGTCAAACTCAGGGAAGCACTCAGGGAAACATGGCTCAGACGCGTCGTTTGCTGCATCCAGACAAGTGAGCGGGAAGCCCTGTGTCGCTTCACCAATCACCTGTACCGGCACACCATCCTCATCTGCAAAACAGGTCCGCAGCGGTGCATGCCGGGCCACAATTTCATCCAGCGCCTGCTGCAACGCACCGACATTCAGTGCGCCATTCAGCCGGACCGCACGGGTAATGGTATACGCCGCTGTTGCCGACGGAGCCATTTGTGACAGGAACCACAGCCGTTGTTGTGCCAGAGACAGCGGTGGCCTGACGCCCTGAGCCAATGGTGTGATTTCAGGCAGAGCGTCCGGTGACGTCTGTTGTCCGGAGATTTCACCGGCCAGTGCGTGTAACACCGGCGCCGCAAACAAGGTTGTCAGCGATAGCTCACATCCAAGAACAGAACGAATCCGGGAGATCAGCTGGACAGCGAGCAGTGAATGTCCACCCAGTTCGAAGAAGTGGTCATCCCGGCCGACCTGCGCCACACCCAGCAGTTGCTGCCAGATACCGGCCAGTGCCGTTTCTGTTTCCCCCTGCGGCGCATGATATTGCCGGGTCACGCGGGCACTGTCATCAGGCGCCGGCAGCGCTTTCAGATCGACCTTGCCATTCGGAGTCAGCGGCAGTGCATCCAGCATCACATAGGCGGCAGGCACCATGTATTCAGGTAAGCACTCACTTAAACGGGCTTTCAGTGCTGCCGGGGTAACGTGAGTTTCCGGCATTTCTGATGAACCTGCTTTGGATGAAAGCGTGTAATAACCGGTCAGGCTGAGATAACCCGACGGGTCTTTCGCCGCCACGACGACGGCACTGCCCACACCTTGACACTGCTGAAGCGCGGTTTCAATCTCACCCGGCTCTATCCGGTGACCACGGATTTTAACCTGCTGATCGCTCCGGCCAAGGTAGTCAATCGTGCCGTCGGGCCGCCAGCTGGCGAGATCGCCGGTGCGGTACATCCGGGCGTCCGGTTGATCTGAGAACGGATCGATCAGGAAGCGTTCCTGCGTCAGATCGTCCCGGTTCAAATAGCCGCGTGCAATGCCGACACCGCCGATATAAATTTCTCCGCAGACACCCACCGGCACCGGCACACCCTGAGCATCAAGAATGTAAATCCGGGTATTTTCCACCGGCTGGCCAATGGAAGGCTGGCCGGTAAACGGCTGATGCAATGCAGCCGTTGTTGCCCAGATGGTTGTTTCTGTCGGGCCGTAAGCGTTGAACACTTTCCGTCCATCCAGCCAGGGCTCAATCACCGCTCGGGTTAGTGCTTCACCGGCCGTAATCAGCACTTTCAGATCCGGCAGCGCACGGGCGGGGTCAAGGCTGGACAGCGCCGCCGGTGGCAGTGTGACATGGGTAATCTGCCGGGCTTCCAGCACATCAGACAAGGCGTCTCCCAGCAGCTGTGACGGACCGGCCAGATGCAGTGCTGCACCGGTGCAAAGCCCCATCACCATGTCAAAGACACTGGCATCAAAACTAATCGAGCTGAACTGCAACACCCGGCTGTCGGCCCCCACATTGAACAGACGACGCTGCGCCGAAGCGACATTACACAGGCCGTGATGTGGCACCATGACGCCTTTCGGCAGCCCGGTAGAGCCGGATGTATATATCAGATAAGCCAGATGATGAGGCGTCAGACCTTCCACCTGTGGATTGTGGTCCGGCTGTTTTGCCCAGCGCGACTGATGCCGCTGAATATCAATCTTCTTCCATCCCCCCTGAGTTTGGGCAAAACGGGGCGCAACATCTGCTGTTGTGATCAAAACTTTCGGCGCACTATCGGTCAGGATATGCAGCAGACGGCTGTCCGGATAATTCGGGTCCATCGGTACGTACACACCACCGGCCTTGAAGGTCGCCAGCATCGCCACAATCAGATCGACATGACGGGGCACCGCAACGCCGACCCGGTCATCCGGCTGAATCCCCTGCGCTATCAGCCAGTGTGCCAGCCGGTTCGCCCGGCTGTTCAGCTGTTCATAAGTCAGCGATTCATGATCACTGACCAGTGCAACCGCGTCCGGCGTTTCCCAGTCAAAACGCTCAAATAACTGATAAATACAGACATTGTGCCTGAATGTCTTGCGGGTCTGATTGAAGCCATGTAAGACCTGATTCAGTTGCGCTTCGGGCAACACATTCAGCCGGATAATGTCAGTGGCGGAGCGCTGTTCCAGTGCATCCGCCAGCCCGGCCAGTGCGGTTGTCATCATGCCGGCAATCCGTTCCGCGCCAATCTGACGGGTAACCATCACATCGAGTGAGAAATCCGCCCCGTCGATATCATTCACCGACAGATTCAGCGGGTAGTTGGTACTTTCTTCTGCAAAAACCACCGACATCTTCAGCGGTGCGGGGGTTTCCAGTTGCTGGCTGCCCCCCTGATAACGGTAATTAAGCAATGCGCTGAATAATGGTGTACCGGCATCCACACCACTGCACTGCTGTGCCTGCACCAGCGACGCATGTTCATGGGCCAGTAATCCGGCCAGTTGATCGCGGGTGTGCTGCAAGGCTTGTTCCGCTGTCAGATCCGCCAGTGAAAGGCGCAGTGGCAGTGTGTTCAGGAACATGCCCATCACGCGGTCAGCCCCTTCACCGCCATCCATCCGGCCAAACAAGACCGTGCCGAAGACAACATCGTTTTGACCGGTGGCCGCACGGGTCACCATCCCCCATGCCAGATGGAACAACGTCGCCGGACTCATCCCGCGCTGGCGGGCCAGTCTCCGCAGGCGTTGTGCCAGTGACGCATCCAGCGCCACATTCAGATTTTCATTCTGCTCACCGTTGTGCCGGACATTCAGCAGGCCGAATGGCGCACAGGGTTCATCAATCTCTGCCAGTTGCCGGGTAAAATAGGCCTGATGCTCAGCATCACTGACCGAACGCGAGCGGGCAACAAAATTACGGAATGGCAGCGGCTGCGGCAGTTGGTCTGCCTGTCCTGCCAGATGTGCCATGACCTCTTCGACCACCAGTTCCAGCGTGGTGTGGTCATTACATAAATGATGGCAGAGGAAACACAGCAGCCAGCGGTTGTGAGCCGGGTCGGCCACTTTGTACGCTTCAATCATCGGCGCACGCTGCACATCCATCCGGGTATGCGCCGGATCAACATGCTGTTGCAGGGCGGTTGCCACATCCTCGCTGTGAGTCAGGTCCAGCGTTTGTACCCGGACCGGCGCCTGACGCCAGACCACCTGAACCGGTGATTCGAGTCCTTCCCAGACCACAGCGGTGCGCAGAATATCATGGCGCTGAATGACCGGCTCAAGCGCCGCAAGAAATGCATCCACTTCAGACTCATCACGCAATGCCTGAATAAAGCGGGTCACATACGGGTCACCGTCCTGCTGTAGCAGGTGATGGAACAGAATCCCTTCCTGCAATGGCGCGAGCGGATAAATATCCTGAATATTTACCATGCCACCATCAACGCGGGCCGCAACGGTATCAATTTCTGCCTGAGTCAGTTCAGCCAGTGGCAACATCTGTGGTGTGATCGCCTGACATGACGGTGGAATCAGATTGGGCGGTACAGCCGTTTGTGCTGCGGACTGACCGGCAAGTACCGGAGCCAGACCCGCGACCGTCGGATGGCTGAACAGATCCCGGACAGCCAGATGCATCTGATGCTGACGGAGCTGTTCGATCATCTGCACCGCGAGCAGCGAGTGGCCGCCCAGTTCAAAGAAATTATCATGACGGCTGACCTGCGCAATCGACAGCAGGGATTGCCAGATACCGGCCAGCAACTGTTCCGTCTCGCCCTGCGGCGGCTCGTATTCCGCACGGGCAAAGGCAGATTCATCGGGTGCAGGCAGGGCTTTGCGGTCCACTTTGCCATTGGCGTTCAGTGGCATCTGTTCCAGCACCATGAAGGCAGCAGGCACCATATAGGCCGGTAAGCGTCCGCCCAGTTTCTCTTTCAGCGTTTCTGCGCAAAGATCCTGGCCGCTGACATAAGCAACCAGCCGTTTCTCGCCGGATGGCAGCGTGGGTGCAATCACCAGCGCCTGTTGCACACCGGCACAATCGCGCAGCGCTGCTTCAATTTCTCCCAGCTCAATCCGGAAGCCGCGAATCTTGACCTGAAAATCATTCCGGCCCAGAAATTCGAGAATCCCATCCTGCCGCCAGTAGCCTAAGTCACCACTTTTGTACATCCGGGCACCGGGTTGATCCGAGAAGGGATCGGGCAGAAAGCTGGCTGCTGTCAGCTCCGGGCGTCCGAGGTATTCCAGCGCGACGCCGTCACCGGCAATATAAATTTCACCAGCCACACCACACGGCACCGGCTGGCGGTTGTCATTGAGCACATAAATTTGCGTGTTCCCGATTGGCCGCCCCAGCGGGATACTGGCATCCTGCTCTCCCACCGACTGAATGTCATGGGTCAGTGCAAATGTGGTGGCTTCGGTCGGGCCATAGCCGTTGAGCAATTTTTGCGGCGGATGATTGAGCAAGACCTGACGAATGGTTTTCGGATCCAGCGCATCACCGCCCACCAGCAGATATTTAAGTCCGGCAAAGACCGGACCGATCCGCGTCGCATACTGGTTAAACAAACCGACGGTCAGCCACAAAATGCTGACCTGATGGCGGCTCAGCGCTGCTGAAAAAGCATCGGCATCGAGCAGGGTTTCCTGACTGATGACCACCACGGATGCCCCGTTGAGCAGTGGGCCCCAGAGTTCCATCGTCGACACATCAAACACCGGGTTGACGGCAAACGCGACCCGGTCTGCCGGGTCAATCTCCATATAGCCGTTATTTATCACCAGCCGGGCGATGCCCTGATGCGGGATCATCACCCCTTTGGGTTTGCCGGTTGAACCGGACGTATACATCACATAAGCCGGGTCATGACCGCGCACCGGCACATCGACCGCTGCCTGTCCCTGTAGTGCCTGTCCCTGTAAGATGGCTTCCTCTGAGACAGCATCAATGTTGATGATCTGCACGTCAGCATCGACAACCACCGGTTCACCGGCGGCCACGATCACCGTTGCACCGCAGTCTGCCAGCACAAAATCCAGACGATCCTGCGGGGCATTCGGGTCCATCGGCACATAAGCTGCACCACATTTGAGAATCGCCAGCTCTGCCACCACCAGTTGCAGCGAACGCGGCAGTGAAATCACCACAAACTGACCGCGGGATACACCGGCTTCAATCAACCGGTGTGCCAGCTGATTGGCACGGTTTTCGAGTGTGGCATAATCCATGTGCCCGCCATCCGGCATGCCGTTTTCATACACAACTGCCAGTGCGTCCGGCGTCTTTTGTGCCTGACGGGAAAACAGGCTGTGAACGCCAATGTCTGATGGGTAGTCATAGCGGGTGTCGTTAAACTGATGGATCACCTGCTGATATTCCGGCTCATCCAGTAAAGGCAGCGCTTTGACCGCCGTTTCCGGCTCAGCCACCATGCCTTCCAGCAGGCGGATCCAGTAATTCAGATAGCGGGTGATGGTCGCTTCGCTAAACAGCGCCGTCGCATAATTCAGATAGCCACAAAGCTGATCACCACATTCATCGATCAGCAGACTCAGTTCAAATTTCGCGGTTGACATGGGTTCATCAACCGCTGACAGGGTTAATCCGGGTAGTGTGAGCGTCGCATCCGGCAGGTTCTGTAATGCGAACAACACCTGAAACACCGGGGAACGGGAAGGATCGCGCGTCGGTGCAATGGCTTCCACCACCTGCTCAAACGGGATGTCCTGATGAGACTGTGCCGCCAGTGACGTCGCCTTCACCTGCCCCAGCAAGGCCGCAGTGTCCGGATTGTCAGAGAGGTCGACCCGCAATGCCTGCGTATTGACAAACATGCCGATCAGCCCTTCCAGCTCTGCACGGTTTCGGCCTGCGACCGGAATCCCAATCACGACATCGTCCTGATTGGCAAGACGCCCCATCAGCGCACCCCAGCTGGCAAATAAAGTCATAAATAAGGTGGTATCAAAACGCTGACTCAGATTTTTCAGTGCGGCGCTCAGCGCCGGATCAAGGCTGAATTTCAGGCTGTTGCCCCGGTGTTCCTGTACCACCGGACGGGGGAAGTCCGTGATTAAATCAAGATATTCCGGCGCATCTCCCAATTGCTTAAGCCAGTAATCTTTCTGAGTTTGCATGGTCTCAGCAGGCAGTGCCTGCTGCCAGTGGGCATAATCTGCAAACTGTACCGGCAACAAAGGCAGTGGATCAGGCTGGTTTTGTGTCAGCGCTGCATAAAGGCGGCCGACTTCACCAATCAGCACGCTCATTGACCAGCCATCGGCGATCGCATGATGCAAGGCGACCCGCAGAATGTGTTGCTGGTCTGAAACCCGGACCAGTTCTGCACAAGCCAGTGGTCCGGTGGTTAAATCAAACTGAGGCAGATAAGGTGCTGACAGATCAGTATTTGACGCATCAGCATGAGTGAAACGAAACCCGGTCTCCGCCGGCAGAATTTTTTGCACCGGCTGACCGTCATGCCGGGAGAAACAGGTTCTCAGTGATTCATGACGGGCCGCCAGGCGATCAAGCGTGGTTTGCAATGCGTCAATATCAAGTTGTCCTTCCAGACGATATGCGCCGTTAATAATATAGGCTTCGGAGGTCTCCTGCTCCATTTCGGACAAAAACCAGATCCGGCGTTGTGCCAGACCAAGGGGTTCGCCTTCTTCAGAACGCGCCACCGGCTCAATCGTCCGGTTGGCGGCTTTCTTTTTCCGTTTTAATCCTTTTGCTTTTGCCAGCTGAAAGAGTCTGACGACTTCATCTTCCGGTAGTTCGCTGACCGGATTGCTCTTTTTATTTTGGTCCATCGTGTACTGCCTTTTTTATTTTATTCTGCCAAATCCATCAAATCACTGACGTCAAACTCAGCAAGTCCGATATAAGCCACGCGCTTACTGAATTCTGCTAATGTCGGGTGGGAGAACAGTTCTGTCAGAGGCACTTCAAGTTCCAGTTCATCACGAATCTGAGAACCCAGCTGTGCCGCCAGCAGCGAATGCCCGCCCAGTTCAAAGAAACTGTCGTGACGTCCAACCTGTTCCACACCCAGTAGTTCCTGCCAAATCTCTGCAATCACCTCTTCCAGTTCACCCTGGGGTGCTTCATATACCTGACGAATGACCGCCGCTTCATCCGGCTCCGGTAACGCTTTACGGTCTACTTTGCCGTTCGGGTTCAGCGGCAGCGATGCCAGCGGTATCCATGCTGAAGGCACCATCCAGTCCGGCAGTCGCCCGGCCACATGAGCCCGCAGCTGTTCAGCCCCGACGCTGCCGGAACCCGCCTCTGTGGCGCTCGTACCGTTTGTGGAAACATAGTAAGCCGCGAGCAACCGCGAGCCGTCGGCCATTTTCGGTGCCTGAACCACCACCAGCTCAATCCCTTCAACTTCCCGGATACAGGCTTCAATTTCACCCAGCTCAATCCGGAAACCGCGGATTTTGACCTGAAAGTCATTCCGTCCGACAAACTCAATCACCCCATCGGCCCGCCGGTAACCCAGGTCACCGGTCTGATACATCCGCGCCTGCGGATCTGCCACAAAGGGATCAGGAATGAAACGAGCCTGTGTTTGCTCCGGCTGATTGAGATAGCCCAGCGCCAGTCCGTCACCGGCGATAAACAGTTCTCCGGTCACCCCGGCCGGTACGGGTTGTCCGTACGGGTCAAGGATATACACACGGGTATTCCCGATTGGCCGCCCGATCGGCACACTGATGGCGTCATCATCCAGCGCATCAATCTGATGCGTCAGGGCAAAGGTGGTACTTTCTGTCGGGCCGTAGCAGTTGAGCAGATGCTGAGGTGCGTGATGATTCAGCACCTGCCGGATCACCTCCGGATCCAGCACGTCACCGCCGGTCATCAGGTAGCGCAGCTGTTTCAGCGTATCGCCCAGCAGAGCGGCATACTGGTTAAACAAGCCGACAGTCATCCACAAAATACTCACTTCATGCTGTTTCAGCGCAGCGGCAAACAGTGTCGGATCAAGCAGTGTCGTCTGGTCGATCACCACCACAGCACCGCCGTTGAGTAACGGTGCCCAGATTTCCATCGTCGTGGCATCAAAGGCCGGGTTCGCTGCCAGAGCAATCCGGTCCGTTGGCCGGAAATCCGCATAACCACAATCAGTCACCAGCCGGTGAATCGCCTGATGCGGTACCACCACACCTTTCGGCTGTCCGGTGGAGCCGGAGGTATACATGACATAAGCCGCAGATTCGCTGTCAACCGTAGCCGGTATGTTTTCTCCGTCACCGGCATGCAGCACAGCCTGCGTGACCGCGAGCATCTCTGCCCCGGTCTGATGCAATGACTGAAGTAATGGCGCATGCTGTGTCGCTGCATCTTCGTGAACCAGAATCAGCTTCGCGGCACAGTCTTCCAGAATATAGTGCAGCCGTTCAGCCGGTACGTGCGTATCCAGAGGCACATAAACTGCACCACACTTGAGAATCGCCAGTTCAGCAATCATCAGTTCTGCGGAGCGTTCCAGACAAATCGCGACAAACTGCCCGGCCTGTACGCCTTTGGCACGCAGGTGACCGGCAAGCCGGTTTGCCATCCGGTTCAGCGTGTCGTAGTCATACTGGTGTTCACCATCAATCACGGCAATGGCCTGTGGATGTGCCGCGGCCTGCTGTTCAAAGCGCTGATGTACACACAGATGACGCGGATAATCACTTTGTGTCTGGTTCACGGATTCGGTCAGCATATGATGCTCGGTTTCAGACAGCATCGGCAGTTGTCCGACCGGTAAAGCCGGTTCAGAGACCATACCTTCTAAGATCGCAACCCAGTAACCGAGATAGCGCTGCACGGTCGCTTCATCAAACAGTGCGGTCGCATAATTGAGGAACCCGGTGATCTGTCCACCGCTGATCTGCCCGGAAGGCATGTGTTGACCGGATTCACGCAGAATCAGACTAAGGTCAAACTGAGCGGTGGTCATTTGTTCCGGCAGCGCGGATAACGTCACCCCGTTCAGCTGGCGGGTTTCCTGCGGCATATTTTGCAGGCTGAACATCACCTGAAAAATCGGGCTGTAACTCATGCTGCGAACCGGTGCGACTGCTTCAACCACCTGTTCAAACGGCAGATCCTGATGCGACTGCGCCTGCAATGCCGTCGCTTTGACCTGCTCAATCAACGCTGCCGGATCCGGCTGCTGAGACAGGTTCACCCGGATGGCCTGCGTATTGACAAACATGCCAATCAGCCCTTCCAGTTCCGCACGGGTCCGTCCGGCGACCGGAGAGCCGATCACCACCTCATCCTGACCGGACAGACGGTGCATCAATGTGGCCCAACCTGTCAGCAGGGTCATATACAGGGTACAGCCGTGACGCTGACTGAAAGTTTTCAGCCGGGAAGTCAGTGCCGCATCCAGTGTGACATCAATGCTGGCTCCGCGATAATCCTGAGCGGCAGGGCGGGGCCGGTCTGTCGGCAATGTCAGGCATGCCGGTGTGTCTTTGAGCTGTTCCGTCCAGTATTGCTGCTGGCGTTGTAACACGTCGCCCTGCATGTGTGTCTGCTGCCATGCCGCATAGTCACCATACTGAATGGTCAGCGGTGGCAGCGGATCGGCCTGCCCCTGACTGAAGGCGGCATACAGTTCAGACAGTTCGCGGGTAAAGATGCCCATCGACCAGCCATCGGTAATGATGTGATGCATCGCCAGCCGCAGCCAGTGTTCAGTATCACGGACATGAATCAGCTGACCTTTCACCAGTGGTCCGCTGGCCAGATTGAATTCAGGGCAGAATGGCGCCAGTTCATCGGAAACAGATTCACCTTCCAGCCAGGTCAGCGGGAATCCCTGATGCACATCGGCGACAATCTGCACCGGCACCCCATCCCGGTCGATGAAATGCGTCCGCAGCGGTGCATGGCGGGTCACGATCTGGTTCAGTGCCCGTTGCAGCGCATCAATATCCAGTGCGCCGGTCAGCCGGACGCCGCCCTGAATGACATAAGTAACCGTAGCCGACGGTTCCATTTTTGACAAAAACCACAGACGCTGTTGAGCCAGTGACAATGGCGGCATGGTGCCATCCGCCAGCGGCACAATCTCCGGTAATATCGCGGCCGGTTCACCGCTTTCCTGTCCGTGTGACAGCGCGTTTGCCAGCTCAGACAGAACCGGCCGGGCAAACAGTGTTGTCAGCGGCAGTTCTGCGCCAAGCGCTGAACGAATCCGGGATGCCAGCTGTACGGCCAGCAGCGAATGCCCGCCCAGTTCGAAGAAGTGATCGTGACGACTCACCTGCGCCACACCCAGCAACTGCTGCCAGATCGCCGCCAGTGTCTGTTCCGTGTCACCCTGCGGCGCTTCGTATTCATGACGGATTAACGCACTGTCATCCGGTTCGGGCAGTGCTTTACGGTTCACTTTACCATTCGGCGTCAGCGGCAGGCTCTCCAGCGCCACGTAGGCCGACGGCACCATATACGCGGGTAAACGCGCTGACAGTTCCGCTTTCACGGCTTCCGCACCAACGGCCTCATCACTGGTGTAATAACCCACCAGCTGCTTCGCCGCACCAGTGCCACGCGCCATCACCACCGCTTCCTGTACCCCGCTGCAATCCTGCAACGCCGAGCTGATTTCACCCAGCTCGACCCGGAATCCGCGGATTTTGACCTGATCATCATTGCGGCCCTGATAGTCAATCGTCCCATCCGCCAGCCAGCAACCCACATCGCCGGTGCGGTACATCATCGCATCCGCATCTTCGGCAAACGGGTCGGCCATAAATTTCTCTGCCGTCAGTTCCGGGCGGTTGAGATAGCCCCGCGCCACCTGCACGCCACCGATGTACAGCTCACCCGCAACACCGACCGGCACCGGCTGACCCTGTGCATCCAGCACGTACATCCGGGTGTTCGCCACCGGCGCACCAATCGACATCCGGTCTCCTTCAAGGTCCCGCGGACACGCCCAGGCCGTCACATCGACCGCCGCTTCCGTCGGGCCGTATAAATTATGCAGCGCCACATCCGGCAGTTGTTGCGTGGTTTTTCTCACCGCCGCCGCAGGCAACGCTTCGCCACTACAGAACACCAGCCGCAGGCTGCCGCAGTCACCAGCCTCTGTCACTTCAAGGAAGGTTTGCAGCATCGGCGGCACAAAGTGCAGAATCGTCACCTGACGCTGCTCAATCAGTGCTTTCAGATAGTGCGGATCTTTATGCCCTTCCGGTTTGGCCATCACCAGCGTCGCTCCCGACCAGAGTGTGGCGAAGAACTCCCACACCGACACATCAAAGCTGAACGGCGTTTTCTGCAATACCACATCGGCCGGGCCGAAGCCGTAATCCTCTTTCATCCAGCTCAGGCGGTTGACCACGCCCCGGTGCTCGTTCATCACACCTTTCGGGTTGCCGGTCGAGCCGGAGGTGTAAATGATGTACGCCAGATGGCGCGGCGTCAGGCCGGTCCGGTTCAGGTTATGTGTCTCTTCGGTCAGCCACGGACGCTCTGCCGTGATATCAACCACCGTGGTCGCTGAAGGGATGTCGCCCAGCCGCGGCTGCAATTCAGCCGTGGTCAGCACGACCACCGGCTGACTGTCGGCCAGCATATACGCCAGCCGCTCCTGCGGATAACCCGGATCCAGCGGCACATACGCGCCTCCGGCTTTGAGCGTCGCCATCAGGGCGATGACCAGATCGCAGCTGCGCTCCAGCGAGACGGCAACACGACTGTCGGGACAGACACCCTGCGCGACCAGCCAGCGGGCAAGCTGGTTAGCCTGCTGATTGAGCTGGTGATACGTCAGTGATTGCTGCTCACAGACCACGGCTGTCGCGTGCGGCTGCGCGGCCACAGTTTGTTCGAACAGCTGGTGAATACACTGCTGCTCAGGGAATGGTGTCTGCGTCTGGTTAAAGCCTGCCAGCACCTGAAAGCGCTCGCTTTCCGGCAGGAGATTCAGCTGACGCAGCGGTGCTTCGGTGGTCTGTATCAACACTGCGGCCAGTTCATTCAGTGCCTGACTGAACATCGCTGCTACGCGCGCTGAACCAATCCGCACATCCGCCTGAACTTCAGCAGAGAAACTGCCGTCGGCAACATCGTTAATCGTCAGAGTCAGCGGATAGTTGGTGTTCTCTTCCACAAAGACCACCGCACTGCGAAGTGCTTCTGCGCCCGATTCAGTGGTCTGTTGTGAATGACCGCCCTGATAACGGTAATTCATCATCGAGTTAAATAAGGTTGCCTGACGGCTGACGCCACTGCACTGCTGTGCAAGGGCCAGTGACGCATGTTCATGATCAAGCAGTTCCGCCAGTCGCTGCCGGGTCTGAAGCAGTGCCTGATCCGCGGTTAACTCTCCGGGAGACAGACGCAGCGGCAGCGTATTGAGGAACATACCTAAAGTCCGGTCGGCACCTTCTCCACCCGCCATCCGGCCAAACAATACGGTGCCGAAAACTACGTCATCCTGTCCGGTGGCAACACGCGCCACCATCGCCCAGGCGAGATGGAAAATCACAGCGGGACTCATTTTGCGCTGCCGCGCCAGCTCACGCAGCTGCCGGGCCAGCTGATCGTCCAGATTCAGATGCGTGGTCAGGATCGGCTGATCTGCTTGCCGCTCAGCGATTCCAAACGGAACACACGCTTCATCCCGGTCCGATAAAAGCTGCCGGAAATAAGCCTGATGACTTTCACGATCCGCGTCTGACGTCGTCTGTGCAATGAAGTTGCGGAACGGCAGCGGTGTCGTCAGTTCATCGGTCCGGCCTGACAGGTGCAGCATCACTTCTTCTGCCAGCAGCTCGATCGTGGTGTGGTCGTTACACAGGTGATGCAGTAAGAAGCACAGCAGCCAGCGGTCCTGTTGCGGATCAGCGACTTTGTACGCTTCAATCATTGGCGCCTGCCGGACATCCATCCGGGTATGCGCCGGGTCGAAATGGGTCTGTAATGCACTGAGGATATCGTCACCCGGCGCAAAATCCAGACGCGATAAACGCACCGGTGCTTCGCGCCAGACCACCTGAACCGGTGTTTCCAGCCCTTCCCAGACAACGGCGGTACGCAAAATATCATGCCGCGAAACGACATGTTGCAGTGCCGCGACAAACGCATCCACACTGGATTCATCTTCAAAGGCCTGAATGAAGCGGGTCACATACGGGTCACCTTGAGGCTGCATCAGATGATGGAACAGAATCCCTTCCTGCAGTGGTGCCAGCGGGTAAATATCCTGAATATTGGCAGCGCCGCCAGCCACGGTCTTGCAAACCGAATCTATCTCGGCCGGTGTCAGCTCAACCAGCGGTAACATCTCCGGCGTGATGCGCCGGCAGTCCGCGGGAATCAGGTTTGGCGGCACATCCACCGCCGGTGAAGATGGCAACGTTGTCAGGACAGACGCCAGTCCGGCCAGGCTGTTTTGTTCAAACAATTCCCGGATGGCCAGATGCCAGCCCTGCTGACGCAGGCGCTCAATCAGCAGCACCGCCATCAGGGAGTGACCGCCCAGAGCAAAGAAATTGTCATGACGACCCACCTGTTCAACATGCAACAACGATTGCCAGATCGAAGCAAGACATTGCTCTGCTTCGGTTTGCGGCGCTTCATAGTCATGATGAATCAACGCAGAATCATCTGGCTCGGGTAAGGCTCTGCGGTTGACTTTTCCGTTCGGTGTCAGCGGCAGCGCATCCAGCAGCACATAGGCCGCGGGCACCATGTAATCCGGCAGACGCTCTGCCAGTGAAGCTTTAATGGTTTCCGGTGTCAGTGATTGTGCCCGGTCACGCAGGGTGTAATAACCCACCAGACGTTTTTCTGCGCCCTGACCACTGGCGATCACAACCGCTTCATGCACTCCCGGACAGCCTTGCAGTGCTGAGCCAATTTCACCCAGCTCAACCCGGAAGCCGCGGATTTTGACCTGATCGTCATTACGGCCCTGATATTCAATAGTGCCATCTGCCAGCCAGCGACCGACATCGCCGGTCCGGTACATCCGGGCCTGCGGCTGAGCTGAGAATGGATCCGGCAGGAATTTCTCTGCGGTCAGTTCAGGCCGGTTGAAGTAGCCTCTGGCGACCTGAACCCCACCAATATAAAGTTCACCGGCAACGCCCACCGGCACCGGTTGTGCCTGTGCATCCAGCACATACATCCGGGTATTGGCTACCGGCGCACCAATCGACATCCGGTCTCCTGCCAGATCTTTCGGACAGGCCCATGCCGTAACATCGACCGCGGCTTCCGTCGGACCATATAAATTATGCACTTCAGCCTGTGGCATACGCTGCGCCGCTTTGCGAACCACGGCTGCGGGCAGTGCTTCCCCGCTACAGAAGACCAGGCGGAGACTCTGACAGTCCGCCGGAGAAATGACTTCAAGGAAAGTTTGCAGCATCGGCGGCACAAAGTGCAAAATTGTCACCTGCTGCTGTTCAATCAGTGCTTTCAGATACAGTGGATCTTTGTGTCCTTCGGGCTTCGCCATCAGCAGCGTGGCACCCGCCCACAACGGACAGAAGAATTCCCACACTGACACATCAAAACTGAACGGCGTCTTCTGCAACACCACATCATCGGTGCTGAAGCCGTAATCATCTTTCATCCAGCTCAGCCGGTTGACCACGCCCCGGTGCTCGTTCATCACGCCTTTCGGATGACCGGTCGACCCGGAGGTATATATCATGTAAGCCAGATGACGGTTATTCAGCTCAGGCAGATTAAGATTTTCCGGCGCTTCATCAAGCCACGGACGGGCTGCGGTCATATCAACCACAACGGTTTGCTCAGGAATGTCACCCAGACGGGTTTGCAGGTCTGCGGTGGTCAGCACGACGACCGGCTGACTGTCGGCCAGCATATACGCCAGCCGTTCCTGCGGGTATCCCGGATCCAGCGGTACATAAGCGCCGCCCGCTTTCAGCGTCGCCATCAGTGCCACCACCAAGTCGCAGCTCCGCTCCAGCGACACCGCGACACGGCTATCGGGACAGACACCCTGCGCCACCAGCCAGCGTGCGAGCTGATTGGCCTGCTGGTTCAGTTCCCGGTAAGTCAGTGTCTGCTGCTCACACACGACGGCTGTGGCATCCGGCTGACGACATACCGTCTGTTCGAACAGCTGGTGTACACACGTGTTATCAAGCAGCTGAGCGTCCGGTTCCGGGAGCTGCGTGTCAGGGAATGACGTTTGAGTCTGATTGAATCCGTCAATCACCAGCGCATACTCAGCCTCATCAAGCATGGGGAGCTGACAGAGCGGCGATTCCGGCATGGCGGTCATGGCGGTCAGCAGCTGTTGCCAGTAATTCAGATAACGCTGAACGGTTGGCTCATCAAAGAGTGCCGTTGAATAATTGAGCGTCGCAACCAGGGTATTTCCCGACTCAAAAATTTGCAGGTTCAGGTCAAACTGGGCTGTCGTCACTTCCGTTTCAACGTCTGAGCACACCAGCCCCGGTACGTTAATGTCCGCTTCCGGCAGATTCTGTAGTCCGAACATCACCTGAAAGACCGGCGAGTGAGACAGACTGCGGGTCGGAGAAACCGCTTCAACCACCTGTTCAAACGGCAGATCCTGATATTCCTGTGCGGTCAGTACCGTCTCTTTCACCTGTGCCAGTAAACCAGCTGTCGTCAGTGAGTTTTCCAGACCTATCCGGATCGCCTGTGTATTGACAAACATCCCGATCAGCGATTCCAGTTCGGTATGTGTCCGCCCGGCGACCGGCGTGCCAATCACCACATCATCCTGATTCGCCAGCCGTCCCATCAAGGCGGCCCAGCCGGACAATAAGGTCATAAACAGCGTACAGCGATTCTGCTGACTCAGGTCATGCAGGGCAGTGGTCAGTGAAGCATCCAGAGTCCGGGTGATATTGGCGCCGGAAAACTGCTGCGTTTTAGGCCGGGGGCGATCTGCAGGCAGCGTCAGGCAATCCGGAATCCCCTGAAGCTGACGGGTCCAGTACTGTTGCTGATCCTGTAGCGTTTCCCCCCGGAGATAGTCGCGCTGCCATAACGCATAGTCACCATATTGAACGGGCAGTGCCGGGAGTGGATCCGGCTGCTCCTGAACATATGCGGCATACAGCTGGCTGACTTCGCGGATTAAAATGCCGACGGACCAGCCATCGGAAATCATGTGATGCATTGCAAGACGCAGCCGGTGAGTCTGTTCATCCAGCCGGATCAATTGTGCCTGAATCAGCGGCCCGGTTGATAAATCAAAGACAGGCGGGAAAACAGAAGCAGTGTCGGAATCTCCGTCAATCACCGACAGCATCATCCCCTGATTTTCAGGGCCGGTTTGCTGAACCGGCACACCATCGCGGACTTCAATATAACTGCGCAACACTTCATGACGCTTGACGATGTGGTCGAGTGCCTGCCGGAGTGCCGGAATATTCAGCTGCCCGTCAAGCACCATGCTGCCAACCATATTATACGCGGCGGTGGCTTCCGGGTGGAAACGGGACAGCAACCACAGGCGCTGTTGTGCCATAGACAGAGGTGGCGGCGTCGCTGACTGACGGGGCTGAATTGCCGGCATGCCATGGATTGAGGTTGCGGCTCTCACGGCATCCGCCATATCACATAACACCGGCTGTGCAAAAATGGTCGCCAGCGCCAGTTCCTGGCCGAATTCATCCCGGACTCTGGCAATCAGTTGCATCGCAAGGAGTGAATGGCCGCCCAGTTCAAAGAAATGATCATTCCGGCCAATCTGTTCCATCTCAAACAGTTGCTGCCAGATTTCAGCCAGACGCGATTCCGTACCGCTCTGCGGCGCTTCATAGCTGCGGCTGACCAGCACATTCATCTCCGGCACCGGCAGCCCTTTACGATCGACTTTGCCATTCGGGGTCAGCGGAAAAGCTTCCAGCGCCACATAGCCGACCGGCACCATATAATCGGGTAACCGCGCCCGCAGCTGCGTTTTCAGTTCACTGGTGTCAATTTCTGCTGACGTGGTGTAGTAGGCAACCAACACCGGCTCGCCACCGCGGATATCAGCAGCACTGACCACCGCATCTTCAATCCCGTCATATGCCAGTAACACGGATTCAATCTCACCCAGCTCAATCCGGTATCCGCGGATTTTGACCTGAAAGTCACAACGGCCCAAGCACTCAATTGCACCATTAGGATGCCAGCGGCCTAAATCGCCGGTCCGGTACATGAGCGCGCCGGGCTGGTCAGAAAACGGGTCCTCCACAAACGCTGCTGCCGTTAAATCCGGACGGTTCAGATAACCATGAGTCACGCCGTCACCCGCGATGCAGATTTCACCGATCGCCCCAACCGGAACCTGCCTGTGCTGTGCATCCAGCAGGTAAATCCGGGTATTGGCAATTGGCTGGCCAATCCATACACAAGGGTCGGTTTCACGCATATCCCATGTCGCAGACCAAACCGTGGTTTCGGTAGGTCCATACATGTTACGAAGACGGCCAACCCGGCTGAGAATTGAATCCGCCAGTGATTTAGGGAACGATTCACCGCCGATCAGCCCAATCAGCTGAGGCGATCCCTGCCATGACGAAGCGAGTAGTAATTTCCACGTCGCGGGGGTGGCCTGAAACAGCGTAATATCATGCGTGGTCAGATATTGTCCCAGCGCATCGCCGTCCCGGCTCAGATTTTTTCCGGCAAGATGCAGCTCACCGCCGCAGATTAGCGGCAGATAAATTTCCAGCACATGGATATCAAATGAAATGGTGGTCACGGCCAGCAGGCGGGTGTCCTGAGTGACATGATTCTGCTGTTGCTGGCTGAGAAGGAAGTTCATGACGGACCGGTGAGGCACCATCACCCCTTTCGGATTCCCGGTTGAACCTGAAGTATAAATCACATAAGCCAGCTGTTCTGCATCCGGCGCAGGAACGTCCGGATTCGTGTCAGGCAGCAGACTGAACCATGGCAAATCTTTTTTCAGATCGATGACATCCGGCTCAGAAAGCTGAGTGCCGATGACACTTTCAAGCACCATCGAACTATCAGAAATCAGGACCACAGGCTGGCTGTCAGCCATCATATATTGCAGACGCTGTGCAGGAAAAACAGGATCCAGCGGGACGTAAGCCGCACCGGATTTGAGGGTTGCCAGCATGGCAACAACCATGTCACAACTTCTCTCCACGGCAATCGCCACATAACGTCCGGGACAGGCACCCTTTTCGATCAGTGCATGTGCCAGCTGATTGGCTCTGGCATTGAGTTCACCATACGACAAGGTGCTGCCATGGCAGATAACCGCGGTCGCTTCAGGGCGAAGCATCGCCTGCCGTTCAAATAATTGCTGAATACACGCTGTTTTCGGGTACGCCATCGCCGCCCCCTGAAACTGCGTCATGATTTGAGCGCGTTCTTCTTCAGACAGAATGTCCGTCCGGCAGGGAAACGGATTGTCTGAGTATGCAATCTGAGTTAGGAAGTGGTGAAAACGGTGGATATGGCGTTGTAAGTCGGTCTGTTGATACAAAGCTGCATTGGCATTGAAAATCAGATTGAATCCCAGCTCAGCGCCCCAGTCGTAGATATTGAATGAGAAGTCATCCACCGGACCAATCGCCGTATAGGTAATCGCTGATGAGACATCACCATAATTCAGACGGTAACCGGAGGGAATATAGTTAATAATGGTCGAAAACCAGCGGTCTTCCGTGCCTTGTTGCCCCGCAAGCTGACGTAAATCTTCTGCCGGAAAACGTGAACGGCGGGATGTCGCATTGACCTGAAGTTTGACTTGTTCAAGCAGTTCCTCTAACGGCATCTCAGGACTGACATGAATCCCCAGCGGCAGTACATTTGCCAGCAACCCGGTCGTCCGCCTCAGGGAACGGCTCATCCGGCCACTGTGGATAAACCCGGTCATCAGTGAGGTTTCACCCGTCATCAGATGCAGATAGACAGCAGTTAACGCAATCACCAGTGTCGACAACTGGCTGTCATAGCTTTTAGCCAGTGTCTGAAGCCGGTGATATATCTCCGGCTCAATTTTCAGCTGCTCAGATAATACATCCGTACAGGCTGTCACCGGCACAGAAGCCATACTGACGGCGTGATAATTCTGGCTCATCTGATCGAGCCAGAATGCCTGATCCCGCGGAAAAGCCGATGATGCCCGGTAAGTCTGCTCCGCTTCGACCAGTGCTGAAACGCCAAGAATGTCGCTGGGTGGGACCGGTACACCGGCAACCAGTGCTGAATAAATTTCAGCCAGCCGGGTGTTAAACAGCATAAAGCCGTATCCGTCGGCGGCAATATGGTGGGTACTGCAATATAAATAAAACCGGGAGGGGCCGGATTTCAGAAGCGCGATATCGAATAAAGGTTGTTTCTGATCAAGGGGAAGCGGGAAGTCAGTGCGTGATTTCAGCCATCGCCTGGCGGCTTCATCAGGTTCGGGTTCTCCGGTGAAATCCACCAGAGAAAAGTGCCAGTCCGTAAACGGTTCAACACGCTGATATAAATGACCTGCCTCATAGAATGCACTGACTCTGAGTGTTTCAGACTCATGAATGGCCTGTCTCGCGGCAGCTTCCATCAGTTCTGGCTGAACATATCCCTGAATACTGGCAAAACCTGCAACTTTCAGCACTTTGCCGGCAGCATCGGGCATCACATGATGAGCGAACCAGATGCCTTGTTGAGGTGTTGATAATGGAAACACAATCGACGGGGGAGTTTCCTGATTTTTACAGAAACTTTGACTTTCTTTATACATAGCGACACCAACTTAATATTAGTTTTAGTTTTATTACCGCGTTATTACCACGTTTTTTAAGTGTCAAAATACCGCATACATCCGGACTCAGTCACAGATGATGAAATATAATCATGACAACGATGATTTATAATCTACTAAATGTTCATAAATATAATAAGAATCTAAATGCGACCCTCAAATAAAAGTATTAAATTCACACCTAACTCATTAGATTTTTAATAAAACCCGGTTTCAAAATACATCAACAAAAGTATGAGAATCAAGTAACAATTAGGTTAAATGAATAAAGCTATTATTTATAAAATAATCAATTTATTTAAATCTTAAATATCATACAACTATAATCACAAAACTATTATTAATACATAAAACCATGGAGCAAATACTCTAAAAAACAAACCGTTATTGATATTAATATATAATAATTTGGGAGCTATTTTTGAAGAAAAACACATTGTTCAAAAGACAGGGTTTTGATTTTTTATCCTTAAAAATCAAAATGATAATAAATAATGTGTCTTAAAAAAAAACAGAGTTTAATGAAAATCCAATCCATTTCCCTGAAAAATATGGGATCATGAAAAATGATTAAATTACTAAAATTTATTGCTCATAATATGACTTACGCTTTATTTATAACCCATAAAATTGATATTAATATCACTACTAACACAATCCTGACATGATAATATGCACTATCAGTCATATATTGAATAGAAATTATTCTCAATGATTCGGATGTGAACAGAATCAGGCCGTTAACTATGGCTGTTGTGAACCCTGTCATGAGTTAAAAAATTGTATCCACTTGTCTGGAGCCAGATCGGTAAGCTTTCAATATAATTAAAAAATGGTGTCACAGGTAAATGTCAATACAGGATAAAAAGCAGGAACACACTGATGTATGCAAAATATTATCCTGAATGAATTCCTGACTATCTGTATATTATGCCGATATAATTGATCCAATCGAACCAGGCTTAAATATATAAAGCCACATACACTGAATTCAATACTAATAACATTGAATGGTTCTTCTTGTTAATTCACAATGAAAAAAAAGTTATATCTACCAGTCGATGGCGCATTTATTTTTATCATCAAACAGACAAAAAACTTTAATATTAATTACAAAATTATCGGATGCGATCAAAATATTAATTTAGATAAATAACTCTAATTATAATATTAATAATATACGACTTGCTGAGATCAAATATATACCCAAGCTATCTGAAAATGCATGTCACCTGAAACTGGATGTTCAGACCACATCAAGCAGCATTGCGGAAAAACCATTCTGTGAACTACTTCTTGTTACCATTGTTTTTATCAAAAACTACAATTGCACAAAACCCCGCGCAACCATATGATAAACATATATATTTACCCAGTATTATTCACAAAATAGAATAACAATAAGAATAATTATTGACAAATCAGTAGACACAGAAGGACGTACACTATGATTAAGAAGTTGAATATTTTTACAATTGCCGTTTCCTTTGTACTCATGGCGTTAGTCATTGCTCTTGGTTATTTTTATCTTGAAGGATGGAAGAACCAGCGAACCGTGAACAACGATACTCAGTCAAAACAGATGTTACTTACGCTGCTGGACTATGCAGAATCACAGGCCACTCATCAGGCTGAAGAAGTCGCTTCTCAAATGGCGGATGGGTTTGACTCATTTTCTGATGAAACCCTGAAATACAAAATCAGGCTGATAGAAAAAGCCAACCCGATGTTCTCTTATGCGTTCTTTGCTTTCCCGGATGGCCGGGTGCTGAAAAGTGATGGTTACATTCATGGCTTTAATGCCAAAAAATCGCAGCGGGAATATTATGTCAGAGGGTTTGGGCATGCAGAAAGCGGATTTGTCACCCAACCCTATAAAAACGCCAGTGGCGGCACTTCTGTCGGGATTGTTGCTGCGGTTCAGAAAAGCAACAAGATTTCAGCACTGTTAGTGATCATCATTGATCCCCTTTCCCTGATGCCGGAAACGGGGAATACGTTTGTGATGAGCCAGCCTAATGGTGATGTATATCTGGCAGATGGTGCAGTGAAAGCGTGGATTGGCAAAAACATCTTTGAAATTAAGCCTGATTTTAAACAGATCAGTGTCGGCGATAAGCCATTTATGCATCAGAGCCCTGACGGTGAGTGGTTCAGTGTCACGAAAAATACTTTGGAAAACGGTAATATTTTCTGGAACCTGACGAATCAGGAAGAAGCAGTGCATTTATCTGACGCCATCCTTTACAGTATTTTACTGATCTCCGTTTTTTATATGTCAGCGAATGCAATCGTTCTCTTTATCGCCCTGAGAAGAGAGCTCAGGCATATGCCTCAAACAGTTTCCGTGATTCATGATATGTCTCAGGGGGATTTTTCAGCCAAAGCTATCCCTTCTTCCGCTAACGAGCTGGACATCATCAACGAAGCGGTGGATACCCTGCAAAACGAGATATCCAAGATTGTCCGGGTTTCTGAACAGAGTATGGATGAACTGGCGCAGAATCAGCGTAATATTACAGAGATTGTGCAGCGCAACCTGCAGCATTGTGATCAGGAACTCTCTGCTGTTGAACAGGTGGCGACAGCGGCTACGGAATTGTCTTCGACAGCGGCAGATGTGGCAATGAATGCTTCGCATGCCGAAGAAGCGACATCCGGTGCCATGGATGTGATTACCGCCAGTTCAGAGACGCTTAAACGCTCTGAAGATATTACACAGCAGGTCCGGACCTCCATGCTTGAGTCAACCGGTACGGTGAACGAATTACGGATTCATTCAGAGAAAATCAGCCAGGTGATTGAAGTGATTAATTCAATTTCTGAGCAAACCAACCTGCTGGCCCTGAATGCAGCCATTGAAGCAGCCCGTGCGGGAAGCTATGGACGTGGCTTTGCGGTAGTCGCCGATGAGGTCAGAGCACTTGCGGCAAAAACACAACAGTCCACGGTCGATATTCAGAACATTATCCAGCAGTTACAGGCGCAATCCAGAAAAGCGGATGAGTCGATGCAACAAAACTCCGGGTTGATGGAAGAAGCCAATGCCATCTCTGATGAATTATCAGCGGCCTTCCAGAGCATTGCTGAGAAAATCGCAACAGTCTCCGAAATCAATACGCTGGTCGCGACGGCATCCGAAGAACAAAGCTCAGTGACACAGGACATTTCAAAACAAATCGAAGATATCAGCCATATTGTTCATATCAATCAGGAAGATACGACTAAAACATCTCAGTTTAATAATGATATCTCACAGCTGACACAACAACTGGCAAATGAGTTGTCATTCTTCCGGATGAAGCAGGGATAAGCCAAAACATCCTATTGAACAGTGAGTGGAAGGATATTGAAAAAATAGTGAAAGAATATTGAAACAATAGTCAAATCAACCCGGCTCAGTCTGGCGACGGAGCCGGTAATTCGACTGACTACAGAACGGGATTCCGGTCTGAATCGTGTCACCAGAGTAACGGGGAAGTTATTGAGCGTTGACCTTTTCCTCTGGTGTTTTCTCTGTGACCTCATGGAACTGAACCGCCTCAACACCCCGGTCAGCCGGCCGGACCACGACTGTTCTTGCTATCAGATCATGCCAGCCCTGCTTTTTGCTGTTAAATGCAACCCAAATAAAACCAAGGCAAAGAGGAAAGGCGCTGATGTAGTAGGCAAAATAACGCAAAACAGACCGGGGAACCGATAAGGGTTCTCCGGTTTTTGCATCCAGAACCTGTAATTTTAATGCCATTTTACCGGGGGTCGCAGAGCGGTAAACCCAGAATGCCACCGTTGCCGCCAGCGGGAAAATCCAGTTCAGTAAAATATTCCAGACACTGAAAAAAGGAACCCCGCTACTGAAAGAGAAACCGCTATAAGCCCAGCGCAACAAAGGCGCACTGATTAATAAAAACAGAAATGTATCAATACATGTCGCGCCAAACCGTACCCAGAAACCGGCATATTCTAAGGTTTTTTCTTTCATTACCATTCCTTACCTGAAGCCTGCCTTCAGGAATCCGCTGCAACGAGTCGCCTGAAAGACTGAATGGCGGTTAGACAACAGAGACAGGGAAATAGTTGCCCGGCAGGAGCGAATGAATGGCCAGAGTCCGGATGCTCCTGCGTGGAAAGAAAAATACCCGGCAAACCGGGTATTTTGACAAGGGATGATTTTTCAGCATGAAAAATCATCAAAAAAGCGGAATAATGAAGCCGTACACGCCGGCACTGCCAGCCTGATTATTTGGTTGCGATTCCCATCATCACCGAGATTTGTTTATGCCCGCAAGTGATTTTAAAAACCCTTGATACATGCACATCCGCAAAACCAGCCTGAATCAGTTCATCCTGCATTTCTACCATACCGACACCGGATGCCCGGTCTTCATCATCAGAAATAAAATCCCAGTGAACAAACTGTCCGCCTTGATCTAACAGCGAATAAGCCACCGTCAAAGACTCCGCCAAATGTGGCAGCCAGCCACATACAGAACACGCAACAATCAGGTCAAACTGTTTCCGGAATGCCGGATGTTGTGCCACCAGTCCGCGGGTTAACGAGTCAACCACAGGTTCAACATTCACCAGCTCTTTTTTATCCAGTTCTTCAATCATGGACTCAGAAGCATCCAAGGCAACAATTGACTTTGCATGAGGAGAAATGAACTGGCTCAATAATCCGGTACCACAGCCAAAATCCAGCACATGGCAGCCTTCCGGAGACACTTTCTTCATCAATTCAGCAAAGGCTTTTTCTGCAAACTCAATGTTCGATTCGTCTTTTTCCCATGTGATTGCGAGTTGATCCCAACCCTCTGCCATTCTGACCTCCATCCAACTTCATTCATTCGGGTATGCCATCAAGAATAAACCAAAACAACCTTTCCTTCATAGAGTTACCTGATACCTGTATCAAGAATTGCTTCACATATCGCAACAAATTCACGGAAAAGCCTGCAATCGCTCAGCAAACAGGCAATTCTGGTCAATCAAGCCCTTGATGAGCAGAGCAGAATTACAACTCAGACTGGTAATCTTCCAGTTGATTCCCATACAGTACATACGCCGCCTCTCCCAAATCAAGGTTGACGGTTTCCGTTTTCAGGTATCCCACCACATTCACAATATCCCACAACTTTTTGATGGGAGCGCCATCTTTAAATTTCACATAAATAATCTGATTGGGTGGCGGCGGCGGCACGTGGATACAGGCACCGAGAAATGGCACCAGCAAAAATTCTGTCACGGATTTATCATCGCCTTCCAGCGGAATCACAAATCCGGGAATTTTAATCAGCCGGTTATTCAGCTCATGACGTACACTGCCAATTTTCATCTGAGGCGGCGTATCGTCATCATGATCAACCGGTGTATCATCGACCACCGGCACCTGCATACGCTCTTTTTCAGGGATCAAATCTTCCCAGTTCAGCGCCATGACTTCGGACTGTGTTTCTTTGGCTGCGATCGCCCATCCTGCGTTGTATAAACTACTGATCAGACAGACCAGCAAACATACCCATTGTACTTTTTTAAATTGCTTCATTCAGACACTCCAAGACGTATGACTTTGGCCATTTTTCATTAATTGTTATGTTATAACATGCTGAAAATAATAATAAAAAATTGTTACAAACATGAAAGCTTCATCATTTTTTCATAAATAATTCATATAAATAACAGTTAATAAGTGAGAATTATTTACAGATTTCCAAGCATTGATAGCGGAAATCAAAAGACAATAAAACGGAGAATTTCTGTGAAACGTAATATCCTGTTAGCGAGTGGTATTTTAGCGTCTCTTGCTGGTTGTACAGCCAACCATTCTTATGTTGATGCCCCACAAAAAAATGATGCGTGGTTTGTGGAAGCGCAACAACAAATCGCCAAAGCAAAAGCGAATAAGCCCATTGATAAACCAGCAAAAAACGTTATTTTGTTTGTCGGTGACGGCATGAGTATCGGCACAATCACAGCCGCCCGGATTTTTGAAGGACAACGCCGGGGCATGATGGGAGAAGAGTATAAACTCGCCTTTGAACAAATGCCTTATGTGGCTTTATCCAAAACATATAATACAGATGCGCAAACACCTGATTCAGCAGGTACAGCCTCTGCCATGGTGACCGGAGTCAAAACCAAGCAAGGCGTGATCAGTATTAATGACAATGTCCAGCGCGGATTCTGCAATACCCAAAAGGGAAATGAAGCTAAAACTGCCTGGGAAATGGCGGCTGAGAAAGGCCTGTCAGTGGGCGTCGTTTCAACGGCCCGTATCACGCACGCAACACCGGCAACCGCTTATGCACACAGTGCAGACCGGAACTGGGAAGATGATGCGAAGCTTCCAAACATTGCTAAAAATCAGGGTTGTGTGGATATTGCAAGCCAGCTGATTTCATTTAACGATGGCAAAGGTTTGGATGTTGTGCTTGGTGGCGGCCGCCGTGAATTCATTCCCAAAACAACCATCGACCCTGAAGGCAAGAAAGGGAAACGGAAAGATGGCCGTAATCTGATTGAAGAGTGGCAGGCCATGCATCCGGACGGTGCTTATGTTTATGACAAAGCCGGTTTCGATGCCATTGCGCCAAACACGAAAAAAGTCTTTGGTCTGTTTGAAAGCAGCCATATGAAATATGAAGCCGACCGCCGTGATGGTGAACCTTCTCTGGCAGAAATGACCTCAAAAGCAATTGATGTGCTGTCACAAAATAAAGACGGATATATCCTGATGGTTGAAGCTGGCCGGATTGACCACGCGCACCATGCCGGCAATGCAGCCCGTGCTCTGGCAGATACCGTCGCTTATGATGATGCGATTAAAGCTGCGCTGGATAAAACAAATGCGAAAGATACGCTGATTATCGTAACTGCTGACCATGCGCATACGTTGATTTCAAATGGTTATGCGGACCGTGGTAATCCGATTCTTGGTTTATCGAAGAAAAACGGTAAATACAGCAAAGATAAATATGGCAAACATTATACAACTCTGGCTTACGGTAATGGTCCGGGTGCAGTGAAAAAAGCCGCGGGTTCACGCCATAATCCGACTCAGGAAGAAGTCCTGAAGCTGGATTACAAGCAACAGTCGCTGATCAAACTGGATTCTGAAACACACTCAGGTGAAGATGTCGCTATCTTTGCCCGCGGACCAGAAGCTTACCTGTTCCAGGGCGCTGTTGAGCAGAATTACATTTTCCATGTCATGAATGAAGCACTCGGACTGACGAAGTAACTGTCCGAAATACCAGCTCACATCATATCAGACCGCCCGCATCATACCGGGCGGTTTTTTGTTTTATTTATCTGAATATCCCAGGGGATGAAACTTGCTCCCTGTTTCTCTTAGCGTTAGAGTGCATGACTCAGATCAGTAATCAGTTGAATATCTATCTCAAATCATAGAAGGAAAAGAATCACCATGTCTCAATTCTGTTTAATTGCTGAAATTCAGGCACATCAAGGTAAAGCCGAAGCCATTGAAGCCCAGCTGAAAATACTTGTTGAAGCATCAAGAAAAGAAGAAGGATGTGTCGCTTACGAATTATACCGGGATGAAACGAAAGCGGATTTGTTCATTATGCGGGAAATTTGGGCATCGGAGCAGGTACTGGAGCAACATCAGCAAACCGCACACTTCCAAAACTTTGTCGCTGTTGCTGAAAAAGAAAATTTAATGGCCTCTCTGGTTGCCAGACCATTAACGCTGGTCGTCTGATGAATACCAATTCCACTGATTTTCTCATCAGGTATTTGATGTGATTGGTATAAGGCACTTTGGTAAAAGCCTTCCGATATAAGCCTGCCGCAGGCAGGCTTTTACTTTGCTCTACGCTGCGGACGCCCCGGCCATATTGTCAGTCTCTTGTGCAATTGCTTTTCGCTTCGCGTTGACCTTACTCAGCACCTGAATACTGATTGCAGACAAAACCACCATTGCCATTCCTGCAAGGCTCAGCCAGTCTGCAGATGCTGCATGAATCACATCCGGCCACCAGTTCATGAAAACACAAAGGCCAATCATCAAAAATGTAACCACGGGAGTCATCGCAATCACTGAACTGACCTGAACAGTTTCCCAGTAGCGCAGTGCCTGAGCAAAAGCACCATAAGCGATGATTGTGTTCAGACAGCAGAAAAGCACAATCATCATATCTTCTGCGGATAACCGGGTTAACCCCGCCGGTGAAGTAAAAGGTAACATGACAACCATCGCAAACAGATAGATAAACAACAGGATATTGGATGAGTCCAGCCGGCTGAATAAAGACTTCTGGACTAACGCATAACAGCACCACGACAGTGAAGAAACCAGAATGATCAGCATGCCTGTGATTAATGTGGCTGTTTCCTGCTCAGCGCCCCCTTCAACCACCGGATGGAAAAAGATCACCAGTCCGGCAAACAGACAGGCGAAACAAAACCACTGCATCCGGGAAATATATTCTTTAAAGACAATCAGCCCGCCCAAAGATAAAAACAGCGGAGAAACCTGCATGCATAACTGGCTGGCTTCGGGGGTCAGGTATACCAGGCTCCAGGCATAACAGGTGTAGTTGATAATCAAGAAAGTTGCAGCCAGCGCCAGCCTCAGCCACTCTTTTTTTGATAACCCCTGAAACTGAATCAGCTTGTTCTTACGCTGTTGCAACAGAAGCACAATGACACCTGCGACCATAAAACGAAACCAGGTTAACGTCACCGGGTCAGTAAAATCAGCCGTCAGTTTTAATGCAATCGCCAACATTCCCCAAAATAACGCAGTGGTACAACTGAAAAATAAACCATAAATAAATCCGCGAGATGCATTCACAACCGGCTCCTGATTTCCTGATACGCTCTAACTGATACCTCTATCATGCAGTTCTCTTTTTTGATTATCCAATGCATAATATTCCTAACTATTATGCATTAACCGGGATTTAGTCATGTTATCAGCGGAGTTACAACACTTAGATATGAAATCATTGATGGGGCTGCTCTATCTGCTGGAAGAAAGAAACGTCGGGCGGGCAGCAAACCGGCTGTTTCTCAGCCAGTCCGCCATGAGCCGGTTACTGCAGCGACTCCGTGACGCATTTCATGATCCGCTATTTATCCGGACATCAAAAGGCATGATCCCGACCGCCAAAGCAACAGCTCTGGAACGTCCCATCCGGGTGATGATCGAAAATATGGCCGGTCTGACCTCACCTCAGCGTTTTTCTCCGGAAAACACAGACCGGACTTTTCGTCTGCAAACCACACACTACCAGGCACAGGCTTACGTCCCTTTTATCGCATCTCAGTTTTATCAGCATGCGAGACATGCGTCACTTGAAACCAGTACAGTGACAGAAACCAGCCTGCTGCACACCACAGATAATCATGCCGATGTGGTGTTATGCAGTGAATATATTCAGTTACCGGGCTCTTATGAACGCCAGTTACTGGGGCATGAAAAGTTTGGCTGTATTATGTCGGCCACCCACCCGCTGGCACAACAATCTTCGATTACACTGGATGACTATCTGAATTATCACCATATTCTGGTCAATATCGGCGGCAGCTCGCGGATTTACATGAATGATGCCCTTGCCGAGCGGGTCCGGGAGCGTCATTTTACTTTCCGGACCCCTTATTTTCTGGCAGCACTGGCAACGGTCGGAAGAACGGACCTGCTGCTGAGTTCCAGCCGGTTACTTGCAGAGCGGTTTCAGGAACAATTTAATCTGGTCATCCATGATCTGCCCTTTGAATTTCCCGACCCACGCTATTACATCTGCTGGCCAAAAGCCATGGCCGAAGATCCCGGCGGACGCTGGTTCCGTCACTTGTGTGGTGATGTTGTCCGGAATAACATACCCTATCCGTCATCTGACGATAAAACTGAGTGAGGAAAATAAGGTTTACATGCATAAAAATATAAATCAAGTGAATGATTCATCAAATTTATTGTTCTATTGATTCTGCTAGTTCTGTTTTTTTATATGTCAATATTGATGCCTTTTGTTTCATAAAAAACGATAAATTTCTTGATTTAACTCACATTGCTATTCAGATGGGACTATTAGACTGAGATCACTCTTTCTATATGGATGTTGCCATGATGTTCAAATTTCTGTCTTGTTTTTTGATGTTTTTCTTTTTTTTCCCGTCTTCTGTCTTTGCGTCAACAGAATCTGGTGTTCCCCAGTTAACTTCTTCTCCGATTGGTTATTCGTGCCTGATTTTATTTATTGTTGCATATGCAATTGTCATGTTGGAAGAGCTGGTCAAACTCAGAAAGTCCAAACCCGTTCTTCTGGCGGCGGGACTTATCTGGGCGATTATCGGCTACGTTTATCAACAATACGGAGAAATGGAAGTCGCTAAACAGGCTTTCGAACATAACTTACTGGAATACTCAGAACTCTTGTTGTTCCTGCTCGTCGCGATGACCTACATCAATGCCATGGAAGAGCGTCGCCTGTTTGATTCAATGAGATCCTGGATGGTCAGTAAAGGCTTTGGTTACCGGCCGCTCTACTGGATAACCGGGCTGCTGGCTTTCTTTATTTCTCCTGTTGCAGATAACCTGACAACGGCACTGCTGATGTGCGCCATCATCATGAAAGTGGGCGAAGACAACCGAAAATTTATTAATCTCTGCTGTATTAATATTGTCATTGCTGCCAATGCCGGTGGCGCATTCAGCCCATTTGGGGATATCACCACCCTGATGGTCTGGCAGGCTGAAAAAACATCATTCTTCCAGTTCTTCGACCTGTTCCTGCCGTCCGCGGTCAACTACTTCGTCCCTGCGATCATCATGTTCTTCTTCCTGCCCAAAGGTGTACCGGAGTCGACTGCGGAGCATGTTTCAGCCAAAAGAGGCGCAAAAAGAATCATTGCCCTGTTCTTACTGACGATTTGCACTGCGGTCAGCTTCCACACTGCATTCGGATTCCCGCCGGTTGTCGGTATGATGATGGGGCTTGGATATCTTCAGATGTTCGGCTTCTTCCTGCGTAAAACATTCAATGGTTATGTCGAGAAGAAAACAGCCCAGGCGAAAGCAAATAATGATGAAGCGACACTGAAAAGACTGGGTTCTGTCGTCCCGTTCGATGTCTTCCAGCGTATCTCCCATGCCGAATGGGATACCCTGCTGTTCTTTTATGGTGTCGTCATGTGTGTCGGTGGCCTGAGCCTGCTTGGTTATCTTGAGCTGGTGTCTCACTGCCTTTATACCCAGTGGGATCCACTATGGGCAAACTCATTCATCGGTATTCTTTCTGCAATCGTCGACAACATTCCGGTGATGTATGCTGTGCTGACCATGGATCCTGTCATGCCAACAGGTCACTGGCTGCTGGTCACGCTCACTGCGGGTGTCGGGGGAAGCCTGCTATCAATTGGTTCAGCTGCCGGTGTCGCTCTGATGGGCGCAGCGCGTGGCCGTTATACATTCCTGAGTCACCTGAAATGGACACCCGTGATTTTACTGGGTTACATCGCCAGTATCGCAGTACACATGTGGCTGAACTACGACCTTTTCTGAATCAGGCTGATGGATCACATACGATAAATCCGTTTCTGCTTCAAAAACCGACTTTGACTGGCCACTCTGGTCAGACAAAGTCTTGGTTATCTCCCCGAATCAGTTAAACTAATCGCACCACTCGACACAATCAAGGATGACGACATGAATACGGTTCGTCTGGGAAACCGAAAATGGACACCCGGTAAAGTGCTCTGCGTCGGGCGCAATTATCTGGAGCATATTCAGGAGTTAAACAATGCCGTTCCGGAAGAAATGGTGGTATTTCATAAGCCCAACAGCAGCATCACAGACCAGCTTGTTTCTTTTCATCATCAGGAACCATTGCACTACGAAGCCGAAATCTCTTTTTTGATCAAAGATCAGCAGTTCCATGCCGTCGGGCTGGGACTGGATTTGACGAAACGGACACTGCAATCATACCTGAAGAAAAAGGGGCTCCCCTGGGAACGGGCGAAAGCATTTGACGATTCCGCTGTTTTCAGCCGGTTTATCCCGCTCAAAGGCATGGATATCACTTCATTGAGTTTCGAATTATTTATTAACTGTGTCCGGGTCCAGTATGGCACTGTCCGGCAAATGATTTACGCTCCGGAAACTATTCTTGATGAACTGAAAACATATACAACATTATGTGATGGCGATATCGTCATGACCGGAACGCCCAAGGGCGTGGGCATGATTCAGGATGGGGATATATTTCTGGCCCGTTTGAAAAGCGGAGAAAAAACACTAATTGAAACCGAATGGGTTGCCAGCCCGCCCAATGCACAATTCAGCCTTTTATAAGGATGTAAATCACAATCGAAGTGTTGATGACGATTTCATCCGTCATCAACATCGTATACTCACTATTTAAACCACCATCATTATGGCTTCACTTTGGTCTTGCCTTTCTTTTTCGACGGGGCTTTATCTTGCTCAGGTGCGACACGAAAGACACCCATCAGGGTCGTTTTATCCAGAATATAGGCCTGATACGCTGATTCAAACATGCTGCGGGTAATCCCGTTTTGTCCCAAAATATTGGCTGAAATGTCAGGCATTCCATAGCCGAGAGCATAAAGCGTAAAACTATAGGCATGATTAGTTTTTGAACATGGCCCAAAGTAACCATCGAGATTTTCTGTCGCCCCCAAACTGCTGACAACGGCGTTCTCATTTAACATCCGCACACCACCGGGAATATTCACCACACTCCAGTGTGGGCATGAATCAGAATGGATGCCACACGGCGCAATTTCATCATCCATAATCAGGGCAAATTTTTCTGTATTAACCGGGGCATTGCTCCAGACAAATGCAGGAGGCTGGTTATATCCGCCGACATCCGTACAGGAGAAACGGGACGGAATCACACCGCCATTTTCAAAATTCCGCGAGTACAACGACAAGTGAGAATCATCGGCAGCATCAGAGGATAAGTTGGACACGTGCCCTTTGGGATCTTTCAATAAACTCATCAACCGGATGTTTTCTTTCGATGACACCGATAACCGCCATTTGCCGGAACCATTACCAAGCCCGGAAGATAAATCAATATTACTGCCTTTTTCCAGCTCTTCGGCAGTAATTTCAGCGATGTGTTGGGCAGTAACCGACAAGATCACCGGCCCGAATGACCGGCCTTTGTCATCTTTGCCGGTAATTTTTACCGTTGCTCTTTTGTTATCGACATTATAAACACGCAGAACACTGATTTGATTTTTGTTAGAACCCGGATTAAAAAACGGCACGTCAAACTGCCCGTCTTTACTTTTAACAATATCATGCAGGCTGATCACCAAACCATCTCCGGTACGCTCGTAGCTGTTCACCCTGAAATTCAGATCACTGTTTAAAACCAGACGCCAGTTTTCTGTTCCCGGGCCAATACCTTTTTCCAGTCCTTTGGCTTTATTCCCTTCTTCAATATCTTCAGAATTCAGCGTAATGGTTTGCTGTGGTTTAATTGTCAGTGTGACTGTGTGCGTCTTTTTACCTTTATGATCCATACCGTACAACCAAATGCTGCCGGGCGTCTGAGACAAATTGGTCACCCGGATGAACCCCTGACGAAACTTGTCTGCAGCGTGGGCCAGATACCAGACATTCTGTTCAACAGCCCCCACCCGGCAAGGCAGGACGAAAAATAACAATAGACAAAAGGCGCTAAACAACCTGAATTTCATAATCAAACCTTTCAAAAATCCGCGATAGCAAATTTTTTGTAAAAACGGCCAAAATCTGGCAAAAAATAAAACAAATCAACAAAATATGACAAAAAAAGCCAGAATCATTTCTGGCTTACGGACTGATTTCAGATACAAAATAACGATATCCGTGATCAGTACTTTTCCTCACGTGATCAGTACTTTTCCTCAAAAGCAACAATACCGGCATCCGGAGGCCGCCTGAGTTCACTCCCGAACGGTCAGAATAACCTGAAACCATATTTTAATCATCCGGGCAGATGAAAATTAACGTCAGGTAACACCCATAAATGCAATACTAAAAACACAGCCATACTGCTGACCGTGGTAAACAGTACATTTTTTGTTTTCCACGCAATCATACCAGCCAGAAGCGCTCCCCACAGATACGGATTGTGCCAGTTTATCCATAACTTCTGGGCCGGCATAAAAACGATCGGAGCCCAGATCACACTTAAAACAGCAGGACCGGAATAACTTAAAAAACGCTGCAATCCAGCCCCGGGCTTGAGGGGAATACCCGGCGCAAGAAACAAATACCTGCTGAGAAAAACAACACAAGCCAGAATAATAATTTCTGCCATGACCATTAGCAACCTCCACGGCATCTGTCTGTCGTATAACCTGCGACCATGGCACACAAACTGGCGATCACCAGACTCCCTTCCACCTGAAATGCATTCAGCACAATGGACATGAGCAATGCAACAAACACGGTGACAAATACAGGTAACGACGTCACCTGGGGAATCACAATCGCAATAAAGGTCGCCGCAATAGCGAAGTCAAGCCCCAGTGAATTCAGGTCTGGTATCATATGACCGGCAATCAGCCCCGCAAGCGTGGCAAGATTCCAGATAAGATAAAAACTCAGCCCGGCGCCGAGGGCATACCAGCGATTAAACGCTTTCTGCTCCCGTTGATTCATGACAGCAAACAACTCATCTGTCAGTAAAAAACCCAGAACAACCCGCCAGCGAAGCGGTAGCGGGCTGATGCGGTCACGCATCGACATACTATACAAAAGGTGACGGGAAGTAATAAATACAATCGTAATCAGCAGCGACAGTAATCCGGCTCCGGCACTGAACATCCCAATTGAAACCAACTGGGCAGAACCAGCAAACATAATGGCCGACAGTGCCTGTCCCTGCAATGGGGACAAGCCTGAATCCAGCGCATAAGAACCTGCTAAAATCCCCCAGGGAAGCACCGCAATGCTCAATGGCATCATTGCAATCGCTCCTTTGATAAACAGATTCCAGGCGGAACGGGGTTGAATACTCTCTGTTGTCATGTCCATGATGACTCCATTTCCGGGTTATATCATTCATATCCCCAGACTACTTCAATCCAACAAAAATAATTGTACAAAATTGCCATGACAACACTGAAACATCAAATTCTGTTTTCAGATTCATGACACTGAGGTGGCGCATAAGTTGCCGCATAAGTCACCAGTAAAGCAGTCATCAACTGCACATCGGCAGATTGACTTTCATCCATCCAGACATAATCTGCCTGCGATAACCCGCCTAAATAGACCGATAAATGCAATTCAGCCACAACATTATCATCCAGTGTGACGGTATATACCTCGCCGGAGGTGTTGCTGAGTTCATCTTTATCCAGCCCGAACCACTGGGTTCCGAAGCGGATTCGGGTTGGGTCGTCAAAGGTCCATACTTTGTTTCCCATATGGATTTTTCCTTTAAAGTCAAATAGCTTTATCATGCCATCATTCAAAAAAGACAGCAGATCCCAGCCACAGGCCTGTCGATACCCGATTGAAGCAGAATGATGTGCAGAATCCCGAACCTTTAGCGAAACCTTTTGCAGAGAATCATCGGACAACATGTCGCCCAATATCCGGATGCCGTGGGCATTGACCCAGTCTTTTTCTACGGAGCCATGATACTGACCAAAGCGAATATCACGCCCCGGCATGTAACCCTGACGTCCTTCCATCGTATAACGTGGTGTGTTTTTCAAATATTCGGCTTCAGAATCAGCCGGGTTAACCGTACAGCCACTCAACAGTAAAAGTGACGCCAGCCAGCAGATATAATATTTCATCAATCATATTCCAGGATAAAAAACATAGTTCGATAAGCATTATAAGGAGGAATGGCCATACTCATCAAGTGGCAATTGCTTTGTGTGACCCTCAATGACAGATAAATTATCCCGGTATCTATTGATTACCAATGAATATACCCGGTGGTTTGTCTCAAATTCAGGAACAAATTTCATCATGTTACAATTTAATTTGAATCGTCTTTGATGAAAGAGATTATTGTCGTAAAAAACATTTTTTTGCCCCCATTTCCAGCATTTGTTATTTGACTGGTTTCATTCTGTTCATTACTTTTACATTAATATTAATAATTATATAAACAATTTCCGGCTTAAAATTTCCAGAGGAAACACATGATGTGGAAAAGTCTGAAATTCAGATATCAAATTGGGATACCATTACTCCTGATGACATTAATATTAATTGGTGTCAGTACATTTAATCTATTAGGAATAAAAGACTTAGAGGATAATATCAAACTTTTCTCATCCTCTTTAATGCCAGCCCAAAGCAGCGTTTTAAATGCAGACCGGGATTTATATCAGGCTTTGGAAGCACAGCAGGATATCCTGATTTCAGGAGAGAAAGTTCTTCAGGATGCCAAAACACGCTTCGATGAGAATGCACAGCAAGTCTTTGATCGAATGCATCAATATCTCGACAAAACGGCAATGTTCCCCGAAATTCGCTCTGAATTCTCTGACTTTGACCGTCAGTTTAATCAATGGAGAAACAGAGCATCACGTTTATTTACTCTGGTCCAGTCTGGTAAAAAAGAGGAAGCAATTCAGGAATATCTGGCGCTGAAAAAAGATTTCTCTGTTATCAGGGATCAATTAGACAATGCGGGTGAATTAGTCGGCAAAATTGCCGGAGAAAAGAAAGCGCATGCCATATCACTGGCTGTTGAACGGGAGGAGTGGAATATCATATTTGGTGTTCTTTCCGTGGTTATTGGTGCTGTTTTTGTTTATCTGATTCCCAAATTTATTTCAGATTCACTGCATGCCATTCAGGAAAAAATTAAAGATATTTCTCAGGGAGAAGGTGATTTGGTGACCCGGTTGCCGGCCGAAGGTGATAATGAGCTCTCCATGCTCGAACGCAGTGTTAATATGTTGCTCGAACAACTGCAGCTTCTGATCAAAAATGCGGTCCAGAATGTGTCTGAACTCAATCGTGAAAATACCGGTTTAAACCAGCTGATTCAGAAAACCGGCGGCATTTCACATAGTCAGGTACATCATCTGGAGGTGTTATTTGAATCATTTGAACAGATTAATCAGGCTGTCAGGGAAATCTCAACCAATGCGCAGAATACCTCTTCTCAAAGCGAAGATGCAAAAAATGCAGCCGCATCCGGTATGTCACTGGTTGATCAAAATCAGGGAATGAATTCTGAGCTGGCTCAGCATTTCCAGAGTGCCAGAGATAAAATTGAGTCACTGGCAGAAGATACTGAGCAAATCACATCGGTTCTGGATGTGATTCGCGGGATCGCCGATCAAACGAATCTGCTGGCGCTTAACGCTGCCATTGAAGCGGCCCGTGCCGGTGAACAGGGACGTGGGTTTGCAGTGGTTGCCGATGAGGTGCGCACACTGGCAAAAAGAACTCAGGATTCAACTGAAGATATACAGTCAATGATCTCACGTCTGATTCAGGGCGTTCAGGAAACCCAGCAGGCTATGCAAGCCGGCAGCGGCCTGATGGGGGAATCGGTGCAAATGGCAGATACCATGCATAATGCATTTAAAGAAATTGAACAACTGATCTCCGTCGTTCAGGACATGAATATTCAAATTGCCGCCGCAACAGAAGAGCAAAGCTCTGTCATCGAAGATGTGAATGGCAGAATGCATGACCTGAAAGCGAAAACGGATGAAGCCAATACGATTTCTGAAACGGTGTCAGCCTCCAGCCATCATGTGTCGGACATTGCCCGACAGCTGGCAAACAGTATGGGGAAATTTAAAGTTTAACTATCTTATCAGTGTTTTTTCCGGTCAGGCCACGTTTTATCGTGGCCTGATTTTATCCGGTATATACCAAAGAACAGTGGTCATATGTTTTTGCGTGTTGCGAAATATGATATACATTTAATTCTATACATAGCCGTACCGGAGAGACCTGTGAAGTATGAATTTGAAATATTGGCGGCACTTATCCAGTATAAATATCCAAATATAAAACTCATCGCCAATGCAACCGGCATTTCAGAAAGGAAGGTACAATCTGTCATTCATACTTTAACAACGGAGCTGGGTCTGGGGATTGAGAAAGTCACAGAAAAAGCGGCTGACGATCCAATCAGCTATCTGCACGTCCGATCATGGGGTATTTTCGAGTCAGGCAATGCGCTGAAAAAACAGCTCATCTCACTCGATCTTGTCAAAGCAAAATCAGCCCGGCTCGAAACCATGAAAAAACGCAAAACTGCACTCGGTTCATTCCCGGAAAAAAAAGCGTATTCAGATGCTGTCAAAGTGCAGAATTATCAGGAAAGTATGCGGCTGGAAGGCATACATCCCGCATCTTTCAGTCCGGAGCAGGATAAACAACAACTCAAAAGAAAAAGAGAAGCGCTGATCAAACTCTACACGACAAAAGCTCAGGAGCAATTACGTCATGTCGGATAAATATGGTGCCGGGGATGACCCTTATTGCTATCCCGGAACACGGGTGCTGAAAAATAAACTCTCAATTCAGCAGGCCAGCCTGCTTGAAGAGGCTGAGCGGGATCTGAGTTGTGTGGCAGCCGCATCCATTGACTTTGCTGAACCGCCTTATGATTTAAGTTATCTGTGTGAAATACACACCCGTTTATTTGAGGACCTGTACGACTGGGCTGGTGAACTGAGACGGGTTGATATCACCAAAGGCACCACCCGGTTCTGTAACATGTCATTTGTTGAAAAGCAGGCAAATCAGCTGTTTTCTGCATTGGCAAAAGAGCACTATCTGGCTGATCTGAGCTATGACCGCTTTATTGACAGGCTGGCTTTTTATTATTGTGAACTCAACATGATTCATCCCTTTCGTGAAGGAAACGGCAGAGCACAACGGGTTTTGTTTGAACATCTGACAATCAATGCGGGCTTTAAAATTTCTTTTGAGACAGTCAATGCCGGGGAGTGGATAGAAGCCAATATTCGCGGTGTCGACTGTGATTACTCCAAAATGAAGTCAATCCTGAATATTTGCATTTCGTACTGAATAAATCTCCCTTCCCCCCCAGAGCGGGTTTATACCGTATCCTGAACTGAGACAACAGCCTGAAGGGAGAAAACTTTGAACTCACCACATCCAATCCCATCTTTCTGATAACCAAGCACACTTTCCAGTACATTAAAGTGAGCAACCACAATCACTTTTTTACAATCCTTGTATCGCTGTAAAACCTTCAGAGCCCGGCTTCTCAAATCCACTGCGGATTCGTATAACGCATCCGGCTGAGTGCCACCAGACTTTATCCCTGACCGGTATTCCTGCCAGCGACGGTCTCTTTCGCTTAAATCAATATATCCACCAGCCAGATCTGCCCGCCATTCCCTGAGATCATGTTCAACAAACAATGGCAGCCCCAGAGGTCTGTTGAGAATTTCAGCAGTTTGAAGTGCCCGGGTATAAGGGGATGAAATCATGAGATCAGCACCGGCAAATACCGCCTTCTGTGACTGAGAGCAAATGAATGGGATACAATCGCGGGTAAGTGGCGCATAATCCTTTTCGAGCTGAGTCATCTGCCGCTGGTCTGCCAGCGTATAATCCGGTGTTCCATGCCGGACAAAAACAATTTCCATCGATATGCCATCATATTTATTACACTGATATGCCTGTAACTTACTGAATAAAAGAATAAAGTCAACGCAAAGCTCAGGATTCTCCTGATATCTCCGCCAGTGATTCTTCCGGATACAATGGTTTGACGGTATTGACATAACTGTGTACGGCCTGATTGCGTCCGGTTATATAAATAATCGCCAAAAACCATAGTAATAAACAATGCGATTACAGGAATAAAATTCAGTCGTTTCATTTTCTTTCCCGTACTTAGTCGGTAGAGAGTTATCCCGGATCCGTTGAGCATATATACCCAAGTGACCTCAAGATGCAGGATTCAGAGCTTCATCAACAGGTTCAGTTCAAGGAAAATAACCGAAGGAATGATGACGCCTTTCAAGGTTGTTTGACGCAGAAATGAACCTGTTGATGAGCTCCCGAAGGGCGAGATTGATTGGCTCCTGTCCTGCGTTACTGATTTTCAACGTAGAATGACTATGTTTGCCCCCTTTTCTTATAAAGGAGGTGTGCCTTGCTCAGAAACCAATCAATGCTCGCTGAATATGCATCTTGAGGTCACTTGGGTATAGCGGCAAATTTTTTGGGAATATGACTCATCAAGTCACAAATATAGTATAGGTAACGAATCTGAACTTGTTGCACAGGAAAACAAATGCACCACAACGAAGTGAACTTTGTCTTCTCTGGTTCTTTATTAAAACATATCATACTGTAAATAATTACAGGATTCATGATAAACAGTGATCAGCTTCTGGATCCTGGCACAAATATGCAAGACTTCTTTGCAGCATTTAAGTTACTATTTGACCATCGTTTATGACATGATGTCACTTGCTGATCATACAAATAATGAACCGTATGATTTATGAAGAAATAAACAAAATAATAAAAATCAGGTCAACCACGACAAAACGCTGTCACGGAGGGACACGATATGGCAACAAGTATTTGGTTAGATAATAATCTGGTAGAAAATGCCAGAGCAATAGGTCAGTCACAGTCCAGATCTGCGGCGAAACAAATTGAGCACTGGGTATATATCGGCCGTATGATGGAAGAGAATCCGAACTTACTTAAGACATTGATCAGGCAGACAGATAAAGAAATTCATCAACCGGATACCGAGTAATTCGGGTCATTTCATACCTTTTTGTCACTGACAATTTTGTTTTGTTCCTGAACCCAGAGAGACACCGTCAAGCCATGTAATTAAACATGGATTTCCAAACATTCCTCAGCCAAAGCATGTTGCTCACCCGGCGTGTCATCGGCAAGTACCACCGCAGCTCAATGCCGCGTCCTTTTCAAATAAAAATGATTCATCAGATGAAAACCAAAGCGTGAATCCTTTATCTCATTCTGGTATATTGTTCTGTTTCCCAAACCAAAATCTGTCATTTATGTGGCAAATATCCAAAATACCTGCAATAGCTGTTTCTGAATAGGCACCAGTTGGGGGAACGGGTATATTTATGAAAAGGAGTCTGAGTGACTATTATCGACATTATTGGCTATATCCCGGCGATCATTTTTCCGGTAGCAACCCTTTCCCAGCTTTTTCATCTGCTTAAAACAAAATCTGCCGATGGCGTCTCTCTGATCACATGGATTGCCTTCGCAACAGGTAATGTTTCGCTCTATATTTACACCGAGAAATATAATGAGTTACAAACAATTGCCGGATTACTGTTAACCGCAATTTTGCAGATTGCCATTGTCGTATTGATACTCAAATACCGGAGGCCCAAACCAGTCCGGGTGTCAGAGAAAAAATCTGATTGAACAGTGCTTGTCTGTATACCAATGGCTATGAATCAGATAGCCATTCACATTTATTTTTTCAAAACACAGCGTTATCTTTATAAAAAATACCTGTCAGTGTTTATTAAAAATAAGATAAATGTATCATATAACATGATCCGAGAGATTAAATAATCTGTTGATGACTAAATACCAGTGAATAAATAATCACAATAAGAGAAAAATAATTTATTTTTATTGTACCTACATTATTGCATCAATAAGTAGCCGGACTTAATTTGAGGGACTCATTCCATATTTTAAATTAACAGAACAAATTATTTGTACGGGTAAATAAATTCCCTCATATTTATTATCTTCTGATAGTTCCACCCCAAATGAACACGGTTCCATATTATCCGGATTATATTCCCGGTGGGCATCTTTATGGTGTAACAAGGATTTATTATATGTTTAACATTTCAATAAAATATCGTCTTTATATATTGTCATTTATTCCTTTGATTCTGACTGTTGTCAGCATGATGATAATTACCGGGATGAAAATATCAGAATTGAATACCACCCAAATGCAAGCTGTCCGCACCCAAATGGTCAAGGCTAAAGAGAGTGAACTGAAATCCTATGTTGAGCTGGCTGACTCAGCGTTGACACAGCTCAAAGCCCGTCATGCCACCAGAGAAGAAGCAATACAAGAGCTTTCTGCGATCAAATTTGGCAAAAATGGCTATATGTTTGGCTATGACAGCCAGGGCACCCGGCTTTTTCTGGGAAGCAGCAACAAGGGAACCGGACAAAATTTCTGGGATGCAAAAGATGCAAGAAACAACTTTTTTATCCGGGATATAGTGAATAATGGGAAGAAGCCTGGGGGTGGCTTTGCCCGATATTACTTCCCCAAACCTGGTGCAACCGAGCCGACGGAAAAACTCAGCTACAATGTCTACGAGTCTCAGTGGGACATGGTAATTGGCACCGGATTTTATATTGATGATGTTGAACAAACCATCCAAAGCATGGACAAGCGCTCTGAACAGGCCACAAAAGAGGGCTTGATTGCGATTGTCACAACTTGTGCCTTTGTGGTTATTCTGGTTGCCTTGATTGCTTTTTTCATCAGCCGCAGTATTTTGGCGCCACTGAAAAAATTCGATACATCAATTGCTTCTTTTGCCGGCGGGCATGCCGATTTAACAGCCAGAATGGAATCCTTCCATATCCCTGAATTCAGCAACCTCAGTCAAAACTTTAATATCTTTGTGACCAACCTTCAGTCCATTGTAAAAAATGTCACACACGTCAGCCAGACAATCTCAGATGAAACAAAACAGATGACATCCAGAGCAAACGAGGCTGATACTCTGGCAGTCGCACAGCGGGAAGAAACTGAGCAAGTCGCAACAGCGATTACCGAGATGACCACGACCGCGCATGAAATATCTCAAAATGCCATGAATGCTGCAGAATCAGCGCAGACCGCAGATGACCGGGCAAAAGACGCCTTGGGAACAGTTGACGCTGCCGTTAATTCCGTTCAAATACTGGCGTCACAGCTCGAACAGGCCAGTCAGGTTATTACCCGCCTGGAAAGCAATGTTCACCTGATTGCCTCTTCACTGGATGTGATTCAGGATATTGCCGAACAAACGAATTTACTGGCATTGAATGCTGCCATTGAAGCTGCCCGCGCAGGCGCGCAGGGGCGTGGATTCGCGGTTGTTGCTGATGAAGTCAGAAAACTGGCAGGAAAAACACAACAAAGTACCGGCAGTATTAACGATGTACTGCTCAGGTTAAGATCAGCGACAGAAGAAGCAGTGCAGGCCATGCAGATGAGTGTCAGTCAAAGTGATACCAGTGTAAATCAGGCAAATGCCGCAAGTCAGGCGCTGGAGGATATCGTTCATGCCATTGGCACTATCATGGATATGAATGCATTAATTGCCACTGCGACAGAAGAACAGAGCCAGGTTGGACAAGACATTTCCGAGCGCGTCACCACGATTTCAGATCAAAGTCATCATTCGGCAGATATCGCCAACGATAACCGCCAAATCAGTCACACTTTGAACACTCAGGCAGGTGAACTGATCGGGTTAGTCAATCAGTTCGAGGTTTGATGCTCTGCTCATTTTGATGAGTCATTCATTTCACAAACCAGCCCCGGCCAGCGATGCCTTCAGGCCGGGAACAGGGAATTAACACGCCCGGTATGGAATGTTGCTGTCCGCAATCCCCCGGCAGGGCATTAACTGATGCTGGTGGAAAAACAGATGCAAAGAATTGACCGAGAGTGTCGGATCGGGCCCTGGTCCCAGATAAACGTGCTCCAGTGCCATTGGCTGCTCAGCACTGTACAGCGCAAATTCGGTATAGGGTTTGAGCATCGCATTCCCTTCCCTGAATTTCACCCTGACATCCAGCTCATGATGGACAACCGGCAGAATCACCCGCCATTCATCTTCTTCCCGGAAAGACGGATGCTTCAGTAAAACAGCCAGACGAAGCAAATCAGTTTCTACCGCCGCAAACAACGCCTCTTCCGGCAGGTTCATTCTGCAGACTGCATCGACAGCCTGTTCAACCAGCTGCTTTTGCCGGTAAGGGTCGTAGATGCACCGCCCGGCCTGAAATTGCTGCTCCCTGGCCCAGTGAATAATATGTTCCGGATGAAAGCCAAGGCTGACCCCTTTCCCTACAGTACTGTACCCACGCCACTGACTCAGCAAATTACCGTTCGCCCGGAAAGAGGCAGCAAACAACATATGCCCTTTATTCAGACGTTGATTAATCCAGTGGGAAAAATGCTTCAGCAAACCGGCCTGTTCATCTCCCCGTTGAATTCTTTCCTGAATCGTCTGCTTCAGTAACCCCAGCGTGTGATGCAGCTCAGCGGCATCATTCATGTAGCGAACATCGCTGGCCCACAGTACTTTTGACTGAACAATACCTAACAAACCACCAAGCGTCGTGTAGTGATACAAGGTCGAGCGCGGAGTATCACTGAAGAGCTGCTGTACAAGATGACTTAACATAGTGACCTGCTGCTTATTTCATCAAAACCAGCCACAAATTATACGCCGGTCGCATGTCATTAAAATAAACAAGATTAAAACAACCGGCGTTTTAAACCTGCTTTTTCCAAAATCCGGGTTGAAATTTCTTCCACTGATAAGGATGAGGTATTGATATAAGGCACGGCTTCTCTGCGGAATAATGCTTCGACTTCAGCCAGCTCATCTTCGCACTGACGCAAGCTTGCATAATCACTGCCAGCAAGCCGGCTCTGACGAATTTCGGCTAACCGCGACGCATCGATCGTCAGACCAAATAATTTATGCCGGTGGATTTCAAATTCAGGCAAAAGCTTTAACCGTTTCAGATCATCATCAATAAACGGATAGTTCACCACTCTCAGGCCAAATTGCATCGCCATATATAAACTGGTCGGCGTCTTTCCGCTACGGGACACACCCAGCAGGATAATATCGGCCTGCTCAATCCCTTTCAGGGTAATGCCGTCATCGTGTGCCAGTGTATATTCAACCGCAGCAATCCGGTCGTAATAAGTATCAACATCTTTGCTGACACTCCTGGAGCGGTGTAATTTGGGCTTCGGTTCCAGTTGTAAATCATCCTTCACACGCTGCACCAGACTTTCAAGCACGTCGTAGCATAGTGCTGGCGAATGTAAAAGTTGTGTTCTTATTTCAGGGATAACAATTGAAAAAAATACCAGCGGTGGTATACCATTTTTTTGATAAGATAAATCGATGGTACGAAGCAGTTCACTCAGCTTCTCTTCAGTTTCAATAAATGGGAAAGTTTTTTCATGTGCAACAAGTGCAAACTGACCCAGAACAACATGACCTAATGTCTCACATGTAATCGCTGTTCCGTCGGAAACATAGAATACATCACGACTTTGATGATTATTTTGCATATTTTGTTTAAAATTTAAAATAAATTTGAGTAAGCTACCATACAGCAGTTGTGAGATTTAACAACCGCGAAGCATTTAAGAATAATACCGATAACAAAACCCGGCATTCAAGGACATTCCCGGCAACTTTAAAAATTCATCATTGATTTTTACATCGCCAGAATGCAATCGATTGCTCCCTACAAAAACAATATATCTTGGAGAAGGATATGCAACAAAACACGCTCTGGTTCAATCACCTGTCGATGAATGATGTCAATCTGGTTGGTGGTAAAAACGCTTCACTGGGTGAGATGGTCTCTCACCTGACCAATGCAGGCGTTTCAGTCCCAAACGGATTTGCAACAACATCTCAGGCTTTTAACCAGTTTCTTGACTATCAGGGGCTGGATGAGCGAATTCATCAATTACTCGATGAGTTAGACGTCGATGATATTGACGCATTGAACCGAACGGGCAGTACGATTCGTCAGTGGATTTTAGAAGCACCTTTCCCGGCGGATCTGGAACAGGACATCCGGAATAATTATATCGAACTTACCGAAGGTAATGATGAAGTTTCAGTCGCGGTTCGCTCTTCTGCAACAGCTGAAGACTTACCAGATGCATCATTTGCCGGCCAGCAGGAAACCTTTCTGAATGTGAAAGGGATTGATGCCGTCCTGGAAGCAACCAAACATGTTTATGCTTCTTTGTTTAACGATCGCGCAATTTCTTACCGGGTCCATCAGGGTTTCGACCACCGGGGAATTGCCCTTTCAGCCGGTATTCAGCGCATGGTGCGGTCTGATAAGGCAGCTTCGGGTGTCATGTTTACGCTGGATACAGAGTCAGGCTTTGATCAGGTCGTATTTATTACTTCGGCCTGGGGACTTGGAGAAATGGTGGTACAGGGCGCAGTCAACCCGGATGAATTTTATGTTCATAAACCACTCCTTGAAGCGGGTCAGGCCCCTATAGTGAAAAAAACATTCGGCTCCAAGCTGATTAAAATGATTTATTCCGATAATCAGGAAATTGGTAAGCAGGTTGAGATTGTTGATACTTCTGACGCTGAAAGAAACCAGTTCTCTCTGACCGATGACGAAATCAAATCGCTGGCACAACAAGCGATGATTATCGAAAAACACTATCAGCGGCCAATGGATATTGAATGGGCTAAAGATGGCATTGACGGCCAGTTATATATTGTCCAGGCACGTCCTGAAACGGTTTGTTCACAAAACAATCAGAATGTGATTGAACGTTTTCAACTGCAACATAAAGCGGAGATCAGAATTGAAGGCCGGGCTATCGGGCAACGCATCGGCAGCGGACCTGTCCGGTTAGTCAGCTCACTCGATCAAATGTCTTTGGTTCAGCCCGGAGACGTTCTGGTCACAGATATGACCGATCCCGATTGGGAACCTGTGATGAAAAAAGCGTCAGCGATTATCACTAACCGGGGCGGACGCACCTGCCATGCGGCGATCATCGCCCGTGAACTGGGAATTCCGGCCATCGTGGGCTGTGGTCACGCGACTGAAGCATTAACCGATGGTGAAATGGTGACGGCCTCCTGTGCTGAAGGAGAAACCGGTTATGTCTATCAGGGACTGTTGGATTTCGAAGTCCGGCGCTCTTCGGTTGATGAGCTGCCTCAGCTGCCAACCAAAGTGATGATGAATGTTGGTAATCCGGATCGTGCCTTCGACTTTGCTCAATTGCCGAATGAAGGGGTTGGTTTGGCACGCCTCGAATTTATCATCAATAAAATGATTGGTATTCACCCGAAAGCCCTGCTGAATTTCGATGCTCAGAGTGATGCGCTGAAAGCACAGATTCGTGAACGAATCCGGGGATATAAAGATCCTATCGATTTTTATGTCAGCAAGCTGACCGAAGGGATTGCCACAATTGCGGTTGCATTCTGGCCAAAACGTGTGATTGTCCGGATGTCAGATTTCAAATCAAATGAATATGGTAATCTGATTGGTGGTCAGGGCTTCGAACCCCATGAAGAGAACCCAATGCTGGGCTTCCGTGGGGCATCACGTTATATTTCACCGGTCTTTGAAGATTGTTTTGAACTGGAAACTCAGGCATTGAAGCGGGTTCGTCATGACATGGGCCTGAAGAATGTGGAAGTCATGATTCCGTTTGTCCGGACCGTGAGTGAAGCTGCTTCGGTGATTGATTTGCTGTCTAAGTTCGGACTTCGCCGTGGCGAACAAGGCCTGAAAGTCATTATGATGTGTGAACTGCCTTCAAACGCTGTATTGGCTGAAGAGTTCCTCAAATACTTCGATGGTTTCTCAATTGGCTCCAACGACATGACGCAGCTGACATTAGGTCTGGATCGGGATTCCGGCGATGTTGCCCACTTATTTGATGAACGTAACCCAGCAGTGAAAGCCATGCTTAAAATGGCGATTGATGCAGCCACAAAAGCAGGAAAATATGTGGGGATCTGTGGTCAGGGCCCTTCAGATCATGATGATCTGGCAGCCTGGCTGATGGAACAGGGAATCAGTTCCGTTTCCCTCAATCCGGATACCGTGATTGATACCTGGCTGAAATTAGGTGAAGTCAGTCAGAATTAATCCCGGACTTCATCCGGGATTCATCAAAAAAAAGCGCCGTAACGGCGCTTTTTTATACAGATTAATACCCCTTCTTTTCTTTGCGGGAGTGATTCTGATAATTCCGGCACATCCTCGTAAACTGTTTGGCTTTATCCCGCTTCTCTTTCAAAGATGCAGCATTCCTCTGTTGTTCAGTCCGTAATTTGAAATAGTTACTTAACCGGCGCTGATCAAGTGTGCCTGCATTAAGCGCCTGCCGGACAGCGCATCCGGGCTCCTCATGATGCTGACAATCACTAAAGCGACATTGCTGGCTCAGGATGTCGATATCGGCAAATGCTGCCTGAACACCCGTCGCACAGTCTGCCAGCTGCAATTCCCGCATTCCGGGAGTATCAATCACCACACCACCGTCAGGCGTAAAATGCAGTGATCGGGAAGTCGTGGTATGGCGGCCTTTGCCGTCATCTTCGCGAATCCCTCCGGTTAGTTGCTCCGTCTGTCCCATCAGCATATTGATTAGCGTTGATTTACCGACACCGGATGACCCCATAAATGCAACCGTTTTTCCTGGTTTACACCAGCGATTCAGAACCGGGCTGTCAGCGATATCCAGCGCATTGACCATTTCAATCATTAACATTGGATCAAGCGCCTGTACTGCAGCTCGCTTCTCTGCGCCGTCCTGACACAGATCCCGCTTGGTCAGTATCACAACCGGCTCAACTCTCGCTTCCTGTGCCAGTGCCAGATAGCGTTCAATCCGGCTAAGGTTAAAGTCCTGATTGAGTGCGCAAACAATAAATAAAGTGTCCACATTTGCAGCAATATACTGCTCACTGACTTTACTGCCCGCCGCTTTGCGGCTGAAGAGTGAAGCGCGATCCAGTAAGCGGACAAACCGTTGTTCGCTGTCAATCAATACCCAGTCACCGACGGTCATCGCCGGATAAGAATGATGGATTTGAAGTGTACTTTTCCCCGTTTCGGACAACAAAATATATTGGCTTCTGTGATGTTCCGAAATTCGGGCGATGGTGTAATGATCGTAATCATCTAATGTCAGCTGTTGCTGAAAAACAGGCTGCCAGCCAAGCTGACTTAAAGACCATGTTGAATTCATTGTTTTTCCCCACACAGACGACTCTCTGCGATTTATTCAAACAAGGAATAGTCAGGGTCCAATGAACAATAAGACCCCGGTCAAAAAGCACCGGGCAACAGAAAGGAAGGAAAGTATTGAATCTGAATTCAGGATTCAGACAGATTAAAATGCACTCAGCTTCGCAGTCTTTGCCGGGTGGATACGTACAACAATCATCAAAATCTCCTTATCAATCGAGTGAATAACACCGTCGATTTTAGCACATGAACAAACTGCAGTGAAAGCCCATAAAATAACTCTGGTTATCTGATCATTAAAAATTACCGGCCAACAGAACTTCACAAACTCACCCGATCCCGCTACAATCAAACACCTGTTTATATATACAGGATTTTATCTATGACAACAGCCTTCGCCCGCCGGTTTCAAAGCCTTGTTGACCATATGGCTAACGGGAGTAAAAAACATTTTGCCCAACTGACCGGAAAATCACCTTCCACAATCTACCGGATATGTCGTGGTGCCAGCCGCCCTTCAACCGCTTATCTGGAACAACTTTATGAAGCATTCCGTATCGATCTGAACTGGTTATTGACCGGAGAACACAGTACCGGTCAGGAAACAACTCACGGTCACAAAGAACTGGTATTTGCCCCCCAGTTTGATGTCGAAGCCAGTGCGGGAAGTGGCTGTGTGACTTTCAGTGAAGAAGTCAGTGAAAGTTTTGCTTTCAATAAAAACTGGCTCACTTCTCAGCTTGGCGTCCATTCAGAACAAGTCGCTTTTGTCACAGTCAAAGGTGATAGTATGAATCCGACTCTGGAAGACGGAGATATGATCCTGGTTGATTTATCACAGCACCAGCTGGTCCGTGAAGGCATTTATTTGCTGCAAACCGAAGATGGCCTGCATACCAAACGCCTGAAAACCAATAAAAATGGAATTCAGGTGATTAGTGATAATCCGGAATATCCCAGCTGGCAAATCACACCATCTGATGCACAGCCAAGCCGGATTGCCGGCAAAGTTGTCTGGTGTGCCCGCGGTATTTAAGCATTTATTGTGTCTGGCGGCACGGGCTTCAGGGTGTAGCGTGAGCAATGAATCCAACACCCTGTCTGAAGCCCGGTGGCTGGGAAACCATCACTTAATAGTTCACTTTTCCCCGCAGCGATTTTGTCTGACCTTTCTTTTTTTTACCATCGACCCGACGGACCTGAGACGCCCTGGTTGGCTTTGTTGCCCGGCGTTTTTTATGTACAACCATCACTGAACGGATCAATTCAGCAAGCCTTTGCAAAGCATCTTCTCTATTTTGTTCCTGTGTGCGGAAAGACTGGGCTTTGATAATAATGACGCCTTCCCCGGAAATCCGGCTGTCATTCAGTGCCAGTAACCGCTCCTTATATACCGCAGGTAGTGAAGAACGCTGAATATGAAATCGCAGGTGAATCGCCGATGACACTTTATTGACATTTTGTCCGCCGCTTCCCATCGCCCGAATCGCATTCATTTCGATTTCCCATCCGGCCAGGGAGACTGTATTTGAAATTTTCAACATCGGTTCATTTACGGGGTCGATTGCAAAAGATTGGCCTACTCTACCGGTATTGATTCCTTCAATGCAACTGCAAAAATACTGCCGGAAAAAATACCCGGCAGAAAATTCAGGATATTCAGACAGCATTCTGGTGGTGATCGATTGAACATTGCGCCATCAGACGAATCATTTCCTGCTCAAAATGATACGGTGCCAATTCCGGATTCAACTTTCCAGCCATTATTTTCACTGTATTTTTCATCCGGGTATTATTGAGCATGTCAGGAACAACCGACTTCAGCAGTCCTTCTTTCACTTCCCGCCACCGGACAACCTGCCCTAACTGTTTCGCTTCTACATATTTCATCACTAAGAGCTGATCATTATTAGCCGGGATACCCAGCACAGGCGTCCCCTGACTTAAAGCAAGATAAGCCATCGGACTACCGCCATTACAGATCACTAAATCCGCTTTTTCAGCCGCCAAATCTCCCGGAATTAAAGAAGCATGATATACATCCGGATAAGAAGACCGGCTATTCACAACAATATTCACACCACATGCTTTCAAATCATGGACAATTTCCTCTTCAATCTCATGAACACCGGATGATCCCAAAGAGACATACACCAAAGGCTTGTCTGGATTGAGCTGACTGAAAAAATCAGGCAAAGGCAATTTGGGAGCCCAACTGACAGAACCAATAAAGCGGTGATGTTCGGGCAAGGGTGTCATATCAATAAACCCCTGTGGTTCGTAATATAAAGTGAGATCACTATCAGTCAGCGCTTCACGAAATGTTTTATAGGGAGAAAAACTATAATGGCGACGCATTTTATTCAGATTCGACAACATCAGCTTAAACACAATCGGGGTGATCGCAGGCATCAACCGGTTTAAAAAGCCAACTTTGCTGAATGGAATAGTTTTATGTTCAGGCACAGGCAGCACAGAATTGACCACATAGGGGCTCCAGTAAGCATTATTTAACCCCACATATGGAACAGACAAAACCCTGCAACTCACACTCAGGCTATGTCTGAAATCACCAATCACAACATCGGGCTTCACCCGCTTCAGTAGTTCAGTCTCCTGTTCCACGTAGCGAATCAAAGTCTCTGATTCAAATAAAGGGCGACAATTCTCAACCGCTTCTAAAAAACTCTCATGGCTCCGGCATGGCAAGTGATGCCGGGTAACCGGGGTATCGTTATCAAATAAGAAGTTAAACCTGTCTTCACTGGCAAAATGGACGTCATAACCTCTTTCAGCCATAAAACAAGCCAGAGTCCAGGGTCTGGCGACATGAGCCAGCGTGACTGCCTCTCCGATAAATAATAATTTCATGATTTTCTTCCGGGCAACATAGTGTTGAATAAAAAGCCCATTTATATGAAATTAATAGATTAATACAATTCGTTTCATTTGATGATCATGAATTAAAAAATTGAATACACATTATCATGCATACAAAAACCTGAGCCAGAGAAAGTAAAATTACCAGTTCAGAGAAGCCATTACGCCAAATTCATCCCTATCGGCCCAGGAGAATAAATAGATATTTTTACTGGTAAAATACCATCCCGACCATATGCCAATCGCGGCACCGACAGCAACATCTTCCCAGTGATGTTTATTCCCTTCAACCCGCCCGTTACCCACTAAAGCAGCAATAGTATAAGCGGGGACACCAACCTGCCATCCGTAACGTATATGCAAATTAGTCGCGGCTGCAAAAGCATTTGCCGTATGATTAGAAGGGAAGCTGTTATGATCGCTTTTATCAGGCCTCTCGGCCTTCACCAACGCTTTCGTCGTCCCGACAATAGCTGTCGCAGTGAGGATACTCAGCCCGGCATGCTGAAAACCAGTCCAGTCCCCTTCCAGTACCGGTAAAACAAGTGCAGAACCGACCAAGGTATCTGCACCGATGTCACTGAAATCACGCCATTCTGCTGGCGTGATTTCTGCCTGAGACATCAAAGGGATAAATAATAAACCAGTATAAAATATATATTTCAGAATACTCACTGACCTTGTCCATCAATACCTGATGGATTGATTATAGGATATAAGTTTTATATCGGCATCGATTGCGGTTTAACACCTATCCATCTGATCCTGAATCACCAAACTCATGTGCAATATCTTTACCTTTGGATTTCAGATAAGCGAACAGAGAATCAACGGAGTGATTAATAATGCGTTCCTGAGGAAAGTCATACTCAGAAAGCAGGGCCAAAGCATGATCGAAACACCCGACGTTGTATGCAATATGGGAATCGGAGCCGACACTGAGAAGCGCATCATACTGTTTGGCCAAACGAACAAAATTCGCACAGTTTTCTTCACTGCCTTTACGGGAATGGATAAATGAACTGTTGTTGATTTCCAGAGCAACCTGACACTCTGCCGCAACTTTAACCACCGCTTCAATATCCACCGGGAAACTCCGGTTTCCGGGATGCGTAATGACATGAACTTTGCCTGATTTGATGGTATTCACCATCGCCAGCGTATTCGTTTCTCTGTCCTGTGGTGCAAAAACCTGACGATGAAAACCAGCCAGAATGATATCCAGCTGCTGTTCCATGTCAGGATAGCAGTCAATGTCTCCATCGGTATTTTTAATATTTGCTTCAATACCGCGTAACAACGCAACACCGTTCACGACACGGGGAAAAACCGCGCTGTTGATGAAGTGCCATTTATGTGGAGCATCTTCCATCTCGGGCCCATGGTCGGTGATTGCAACCAGCTTAATCCCGTTTTTAGGGGCTTGTGCCACATAATCATGCACCGTACTAAATGCATGATCACTCGCCACGGTGTGCATATGTATATCGGTTTCTATTGTATATTTCATCGAACTTCCAACGCTTGTTAACTTTCTTCATTTTTACAATTGAACGACGAAACATCCAGTGAAGAATTTAAGATGCCAAACCAAACTGCCGGAAAAACAAGCATGAGAAGACGGGTCAGGTGCCGATAAAGTGAAAGGCATTCAAAACGTATGAGAAGTAAGTTGTTCTGTGCAATTAGCAAATCACACAGCACGAGAGGCTTTCAGAACCCCAAAAAACCGTATTTGCCCGCACTTTCTGCGGTGTATCGCCCGCTGAATATCTGATTGACATAGCAATACAATGCGTATTCTGCCTTATTTAAAGCACGAACAAATTACGGAAAAAATGTTCACGAAAGGTCACCAGACCCCGGATAAAGAACCATTATTTATATACGGGTTTTTTCAGGTGCTGACGACTCAAGCGGTAAGAAAACCCTTCTGCTGATTCACTGACTTTTTCAAAGCCGTTTCTCACTAGAACACGTTGTGAGCCATAATTATCAGGCTGCACACCATGGGCAACAATCTGCTTACAATAATTATGCTGAAAAGCCCAGTGAACTAAAAGCTTCACCGCCTCAGATGTATATTGATTTCGCTCGAATTGTTTAGAGATACCGTAGCCAATTTCGCAGACACCGTTTTCACCAATGCCCTTGAACCCAACCAGCCCCATCGCCTTGGAGGATTGTTTACTAATCATAAGCCAGTATGTAAACCAGTGGTGAAATTCCTTTTTTATCTGTTTCATTTTTTCAATTTTAATCTGCATGGCAGACCGTTGAACTTCACTGATAACCAACTTAGAAAAATCAATCTGACGACTCGTGACTACATCCTTGCAAACCAATACCTCCAACTCATCCAGACTAAGAGGACGTAGAATTATTTTACTACTCATCGCTGTTTTCTCTGTTTTGCATTCATACCATAACCGGAAAAATCTGACTTGTATCTCCGGGACACCAAGCGGTTCCGGGATTCAGCTAATAAGCCACCTGGTGTGTATGTTCAATCCTGTTGTGAAACAGCATTGCCCCGACACCACTGATACAGCCAGCCACAAATGGTGCAACACTACTGATTAAATTGTCAACAAATTATTCCTTGTTCACTTTCTTAATCATCAAAACCGTCAGAAATCAATCGATAATCATCATTAAAAAATTCTGACCGTGAAGCACAAACATCCAAATAAGCCTTACATTATCGTAACAATTTCAATACATATATAACTAACATAAAACTCATTCATAGTAACATGATGATTTCTTAATCTTCTGATAAAGAACACAAATACGAGGAATGTCTCATTTTCAGCCTCTGAAAATAGACTGACTACCCGCAAAAACCTACAAATAAATCATAAAAAAAATGCAACATCTATATAAGCATCACAGAAAGCTCATAACGGATGTTTATTTTTCTGCGAATCGTTGAGTTTTTTGCATCAAATAAAAACTATGACTTCAAATCAGGTATATAAATCGTCACAATAAGCATACTTCAATTTATATTCATTACGTATCACTTCATGATGAAAGCGTCACCTTATTATTTTGATCCTGATTTGCTTCATTGTCAGTGGTGGCTGGCCACGACCTCTCCGCAAATCAGTTATAACCGGCCTTTGCTTCAATACCATCTGCCGGCAATGAGTGAATCGCTGGACAAACAAGAGTGGCTCAACAATATTGATGATTCGTGGGGAATATCAGACAGAAAAGGATTGCACCAGACAATTTATTCGCTGGTTACCGCACAAACACATGGCAGTATCTGGCAAAATGAACTGTCACTCAGGGCTTGCTGTTCTGATCGTGAATGGGCAGCGCATGTTAATCAAAAGAGCATGATTCACCGGGGTGAAATGCAGTTTTTAGATGCTCTGTACCGACATGTGGGAATGAGCGGTTTTCGTGGATGGGACTATTGCAGGGGTTCTTATTTAACCAGATTTGGACTCTATACAGGTTGGGTAACAGAAGAAGAGTTTTCCTTCTTATTAAATTATATCAGCACCCAGATTCAACGTTATTTCAATAACTGGCAACAATACTTACAAAGCTTTATTTTTGGCAGAAGTTACTGGCAATATCTTGTTGATGAAGATCCCGATGAAGATAATTTACCTTACCTGTTAAATGACGGGTTTCATTTAGGTGTCTCCCGTTTTTTTGAACAAATCGAAGATGATCCTGACTGCCCGATCCCTGAATTACCATGGAATGTTACCTTGCCTGAGCTGGATGTACCGGAGACTTTGCATCGATTACTAAAAGAAGAAAGCGAAAGGGATCAACACCAATGAACTTCTGGGAAATACTCGAGTTAGAACCAACATCGGATAAAAATATTATAAAAAAAGCTTACCGGACCAAACTGCGTCAATATCACCCGGAAGAAGATCCTGAAGGCTTTAAACAGGTTCGCGAAGCTTATGAAGCGGCAATGATTCATACCAAGGATATCGGCAAAATCATACAGAGCCCTCAACGGCAGGAACCCGAGCAAAGTCAAACGCATTCACATGTCCTGACTCAGGCATTATATACAATGCTCGGCAATTCAAATCAGCGATTTTCTTCCCGTCACTGGCAGCAGTGGTTTCAGCAGGTATTACAAGCTCCAATCAAAGAACAAGAGCTGATTTCTGATGCCACTTTAAAATTAGTTTTGTCTAATCGCTGGTTACCGGGAGAAGTGATTAACTGGATATGGCGTGGCTTGGGATGGGAAATCCTGTTGAAAGGAACAAGCCAGGAAACAGAAGTTTGTGAATTTCTTGATCAATGGCGTCATCAGCAATCACTCATTGCCTTATCTGAGCTAACCGGGATGTCATCTGCGCAGCAACGGGGGATTCTCAGCTATTTGCGGCCCCTTCAGAATGCTCTGGAAGATCACTGGCCCAATGCCATCAATTATTTATTTACCCAACCAATGCCATGGGTTTTACATCACTCACCTCAGTTAGCATTTTCAGTTTTACGCGCAGCCAGGCACTGTCCGGCAATCTCCGGAAATATTGTTCAATATTTTCTGTCAGGCCTCACCGGGGATGTAAATCTATCTGGTTTCTCAGCAGAACAGTTACAGCTTATCGCACAAACTTATCTCAGATTAGGACACCAGGAACAGGCAGATAAAATTTGCTCACGGCTATACCTGTTGGAAGCACAAAAAGAAGCAGCTGAAATTCAATATCAACTGGCTATTCAGTCGCATTCCGCAATGGCACCTTGTTTTGCCTTTCTTCATCAACAATGGACACAGCTACCGGCGATTTACTGGCGGGCAGAGAGACCATTATACAAAATCATACAGGACAAACAGGCTTTCCCTTTGTATAGCTGGATTTATAATCAGTTGATTAGTCAGCCGGACAATCGCTTTAACCACCAGCTGGATTTACGCGATCAGTCGGGTCAATATGGCTTACTGCTTCACTGCTTCTGGGCTGGTTTATACGGCAGCTGGGCATGTATATCAGAGCAACTGGAAAGACTCAGTGATCAGTCAGAAGAGTCAGATGAATGGAAAACATTGTATCAACTCACAGAGTATTGGTTGAAACACCTGCTGTCTGCCAGAGCAGGGACCCATTCGCTACTCACTAAACTGGATTCTTACGGACAGGATCACTTCTTTGAACAGTCAGAATTAACGGATGAGGAGCTTCATTCTCTTTCTCCTGCCGATTGGCGGGAGCTTTTATGCCGTCATCCACTCATTCCTGATCAATGGTTTATCCGCTTAATGGATGAAGACTTGATCAATACAGACATACTCGATGAATCACCTTTATATCCCTATTATGTTGACACGCTGTGTTTTTACCGGTGCGTGAACTCCCGTTTCCGCTTAACTTCACCCTGGGAAAATCAATCTTTTGCAGGGTGTTTCAACTGGGCGACGATATACTATGGACAGCTTGTCACGTCTTTTACACCGGATAATTCAGGATTAGCGCAATACTTACCCCCGCTTCCCGCCAGTCTGAGTGAAAGTGCATTGTGCAAATTCATACCATTTATCGATGCTCCGGAGCAATACCATAATGAAGCCATTGAAGCATTCAGCGAACATCCCGAACAGTTTGTCCTGAGATATATCACCAACAATCAGATACAGTTATTAACGCATACTTGTTCTACCGATACCCTGATTTCGCTGGCCCGGCAGGGAGAGGCTCCTGCATATGCAGCGCTGTCTATCAAATGGCAACAGGAACACTTTGAAGAAGCAATCATTTGCTGGAATCTTTTGGTGATTGCGGCCAAAGAAAAAGCACAATACAACGCAGTCATTGACTGGCAGCAGCAGGCATTACAAACGATCCGGAGAACAAGGGAACTGGAACAGGATTACTATGAATTTGCAAAACCAGAAATTTTGTACTGGATGCTGTTAAAAGAAACCGAACATTTTGACCCGCCCGAAGAAATCGCCGGTATTATCCCCGACAAAGAAGCCAGAATATTTCACTATCCGATGTTTTATATCATCACCCAACTACAACATGGTATCTCTCAGGACGGATATGATATCTCGCCTTTGAAACCATTAATCAGGCACCAGGGTGAATTTGAAGTATGCAGGCAAAAGGTTTCAAATTTAGCGTTAGGAGAGTTTGAATTTCTCTGTCAACAACATCTGGAGCTGGAACTGGATAATCAGAAAATCAAGTCTTACAGTAAAAGTCGCCTTAAGTATTATTTTCTGCTGATGGTCATCTGCTGGTTATTTAACATCTTAACTACTTTATATACAGCGCCGGTTGGACATACCAGCGCTTATGGGTATAACCCGATATTTTCTGGTGTGCTGCTGGCATATGAGTGCTTTATCACCTGGCGGGTCACACAATATCTGTTTATGCGAAGTAGTCAGGTTTACTACCTTTGCTTTGTGTTTATGACCTTAATGGCTGCCGGTATATTCAATATGAAAATATTTATTGTGATGAACCTGTCGATTCATTTCTTTTTCATCTACAGTTTATCACCACTCAGAGCCAATGGATTTTGGGAGAAAAGAATCATCCGGCAAAGAAAAATAGATTTAAAAAGCATTTTCAGTGCTTTCTGACCTCTCCAAATCATCAACAGATGGCGTAACCGCCATCTGATAAAACACTACAGGCCTGAAGCTTTCAGGTCTGATTCTATTTGGTCTCTCAGAGTTTTAATCTTATGATCATCCTGAGTTTCCAGCATCCGGGAGAAGTGTAAAATCATCTGTTCTATCCAGTGCCGCTCTTCAGCCAGTTTTTCTTCATAAAGACGATTCAGCTTCTCCATTAAAGTGATATTAGGTAACGCATCTCTTGGATGAAATTTCAGTTTTTCCAAACGATGACGACTGGACAATTTATCCGCATCACTCATACCTGCGGGTGTCCGGTCAATGACTTTCTGAATCGTTTTTCCGGTTGATACAACCGTTACATCCACTTCAAGCAGGCCATTAATATCATAGCTGAACCGAACATCAAGAGATTCACTCCCTGCGGCAGCCGGGTTAACATCCACTTCAAACTCGTCAATCAAAACATTTTCAGCAACCCATACCCGCTCTCCCTGATAAACAGCAATACGTACAACATCCTGCTCATCATGTATGGTATAAAAGCGCTCAACCCGCGATGCGGGTATCACCGTATTGCGCTCAATAATGGGACTGAATACACCATGCTGCCCTTCGCGGTTTGAAGCAATACCCAGACTGAAAGGACAAACGTCCGTTAACACAATTTCTTCGACAGCCTCATCTCTTAAACGACACGCAGCCTGTGTTGCTGCACCCAAAGCCACCACAAGATCAGGATCCAGCGAAATTTGGCCAAAACGCCCGATTAACCGGGTCGCCATTTGCTGGACTTCTTTTAAACGTGTCGCTCCACCAACGAAGATTAATTCTTCTATCTCATCAGGACTGATGCGGGCATCGTTCAAAGCCTGACGGATTGGAAAAGACAAACGATTCAGCGTTTCTTGCCAAATATCAAGTAACTCCTGCGTTGTAAAACACACAGACTGAGCCCATGGTTCCGGCAATGCCACCGACACTTCGGCTGATGTTCTCTTTTTGGCTGTTTCACAGGCCTGAACAATTTTGGACAGTTCAGCCGGCGCTAAACTATCAGCGGAAATATTCAGTTTAGCCATAACAGCATCAACCAACGCAGCAGTAAAATCTTCTCCTCCTAACCGGTTATCCCCGGTTGAAGCCCTGACCTCGATGAAACTATCCTGATATTCCACAACGGTAACGTCAAATGTTCCGCCTCCCAGATCAAAGACCAGAAAACGACGATCATGCGTTTCGTGTAAGCTATAAGCCAGACAAGCCGCTGTAGGCTCATTAATCAGACGCACAGCGTCGAGACCAGCAAGTTCAGCAGCCTGACGTACCTCTTTCCGCTGTTGGTCATTAAAATATGCAGGAACGGAGATGACAACATCCCGAACTGGCTGTTTTAAATATTCTTCAGCGTCACTTTTGAGAGACTTCAGAATCATTGCGCACAGTTCTGTGGGTGTATATGTTGTTTCTCCCAAAGGGTAAGTTTTTTCGGTTCCAAGAAAACGTTTAAATGCAGAAGCCGTTTGTAATGGTTTGGTTATCAGCCGGGAATAGGCGGCCTCACCAACCAGAATGTGATGATGCTCATCGATACTCACGACTGACGGTGTTAAAAATTGCCCCAAAGAATTGGGAATCAATGTGGCTTTCCCATCCAGCCAAACAGCAATCGCGCTGTTTGTTGTACCCAAATCGATTCCAATCGCAAGATTTTTATCCATGATTTATACACTTATTCATTCATAACAAAAACACACCAGGATGATCAGTCAATCAGTTATCTGGCTGAAATTCAGGCGATATAAATTTTATTCATAAACGGATATTATTCACAAGGATTATCATAAGATTTCAATGAAATTTGTTGAGAACAATATAAACTAGAGCGTGTATATCTTTCATAGCCTAACCTGTAGTCGCCTGAAAATTGCTCAGTCAAGGCGCGAAAAGTGTCGTTTAGTGATTCTAAATGAACTTTGAGCAACACAGAGTGAGCAATTTTCAGGCACTACCCGAAGGGCTGGGGCCATTTTTTACTCTGACCGTGTTGGCAAATGTTAAATATAGATTGCTATTATCTAAATTTGCCGCCTTGCCAGAGTAAAAAATAGCCTCCAGCAGGAACGGCGATGACAGATAAACGATGAGATGGTCTCCTCCCTTTAACGGCATCGCAATGTGCCAAACTTGGATTTGAGGATTCAAGTTAACAAGGCGAGGAGACCTATATGAATATTACAACTGTTGGACTGGATTTGGCAAAAAATGTAAGCCATGTCGTGTGTTGTAACCAAGCTGGAAAAATAGTCAGGAAAAGAATGCTCCGCCGTTCAGAAATACTGACCTTTTTCACAAAATTACCTAAGTGTTTAGTTGGTGTAGAAGCTTGTGCGACAGCACACTATTGGGCAAGAGAAATTCAGAAGTGTGGGCATGATGTTAAACAGATAGCCCCACAACATGTGAAGCCATATGTTCGTGGCAATAAGAATGATTACAATGATGCTCTGGCTATCGCTGAAGCCGTTGTGCGGCCAGAAATGCGCTTTGTACGAACTAAAAGCCAAGAGCAGTTAGATATCAAAGCGCTGCATGTTCTTCGTAAAAAATGTGAACGTGACAGAACAGCTAATTGCAATGGTATTCGCGGGATTCTGGCTGAGCAGGGGATTGTCATACCTCTGGGGGTTAGTCATGTTTACAAGCGGTTACCTGAGTTATTTGATAGTCAAATAGACAATGGTTTAAGTAAACTGTTCAAAGAGTTACTGAAGCATCACTATCAGAAGTTAGTCGAGCTTAAAAATCATTTAGATTTTTATACACAAAAAATTAAACAGCTTAGCCAGTGTGAAGAATGCCAGCGGCTACAGAGTGTTCCGGGAATCGGCCCGATAGTGGCAAGCGCTGTTTATGAGTATATTGGTGACGGTAGCGGCTTTAAGAATGGTAGAGCTGTTTCAGCTTCAATAGGTTTAGTCCCCAGACAACATAGTTCTGGAGGAAAACATAATCTATTAGGTATCAGTAAGCGTGGCGATGGCTATTTAAGGACTTTGCTTATTCACGGAGCAAGAGCTGTGATTAGAGTGAGTGCAGGGAAAGACACTCCGCTGGCAAAATGGATTGAACGCCTGATACTCACTCGGGGAAGAAATAAAGCTGCAGTAGCTTTGGCTAATAAACTTGCACGAGTGAGCTGGGCCATACTTAAGAATGGCAGCTGTTACGACGAAGAGTATTTAGTAGCAGCTTAGTAAAAATAAATTGTCGTTCTCTTCCGAGGATTGCTGGATAAGTAGAAGTGATGACAGAGAGGTAAAACCTGCATATCGAAAACCTGATAGGGCGTTTGGATTAAAATCCGTGTCAACGATAAGGACGATATGTGCGAAGTTCATCGAGGCTCGAAGTATGAATACTTCAAATAGAAGCCGGATATACGAACGCAAACCTATTTACTGTCAAAATGACTAATTATCCTTGCAATGATGGAGGAGACCATATACACGCTCTAGGATACATACATAAAAAGGAGTGGAAAGAGATAGATCTCAATGAATCAGGAGGTGGGTCAATCATGAGCGGCCCCAAACCAGAAAACGGGAAAAATCAAACAAGATAAATAATCGGATCAGCATCAACAAATAACTATCCAGGAAAAGACAAAAACAGCCGACCGTCACATTTTGTGTCAACGAATACTTTCACCAACTCATGCAGTTTCTCAGAATCATTGGATACAACTTCTGAGAGTTCTTTTTTCATAAGAAAAACAAAAGCAGTCACCATACAATGGCTGCACGCCTGAAAAAAATAGCTAAAGATTAACCTTTAGCTACCTTCTTCGTCTCGGTCTTTTTTGCATCAGCAGCAATTTTAGCATCGGATAAATCAACAACCTGCTGCTCATTTTTATGAGTTTGAGCTGCATGAGTCACACCATTAAATTTACCACCACGCTCAATACTCAGATTATCGCTGTAAATAGTACCACTCACACGACCACAGCTTAAAATCTCAATATTATCCGCGTAACACGTCCCTTCGAACTCACCGTTAATGATCACACGATCTGCATGAACTTCGCCTTTGATAAACCCTGTTTCACTAATAACCAGCGTCTTAACAACATCGATCTGCCCTTCAACGGTACCATCAACATGGATGTCACTTTCTAACTTGATTTGTCCGTTAAGAGTGCACCCTTTTGCGATGACAGTTGTAGTTGAGCGCTGACCCTGAGCTCTATTTTGTCCACCAAAGATTCCCATCGTATACCTCTAACATTACTAAAAATTGCTTCAAAATTGTCAACATTCCAATCGACAAAGGGGCGGGGGTTTAATGGTCGTCCAACAAATCTCACTTCATAATGAAGATGAGGCCCCGAGGACAATCCACTATTCCCTGAATAAGCGATTAAATCACCTTTCTGTACAAAATCTCCGGTTTTTACATGAAATTTTTGTAAATGAGAATAAGAACTCGAAAAACCGTATGCATGTTGTAACCGGATAAAATTACCGGACCCCCTGTTACCAGGTCTGATAACCTCAACGACACCATCAGCAGGGGCATAAACCGGTGTACCGATATTGACGGCAAAATCCTGACCACGATGAAACTTAATCTTGCCTGTCACGGGATGAACCCGCTTACCATAACCTGATGAAATTCTGGCATTACGAACCGGCGCACCGTTTGGTATTTGGTTTAACATCACCATTCTGACTGAGGATGTAATTGCCGCCGCATCCAGGCGGGACTCAAGCTCACCCTGAGTGTCTCCGACACCAAGTAATTTTTCCAGGTCACCAAGACGATCAGAAACCAGAGACATCCGCTCTTCACGTGCCAGTAAATCATTTTCTAAATTATTTTTTAGCTCTTTGAGTGAAGTCACTTCCTCAGACAGAGACATAGATTTGGTTTCCAGCTCACTTTGTTTTAGTTTAGCAAAGTCAACTTCATCCACCAGGTAGTAAATCACTCCGGCTGTAATTGCCAAGCCAGCAAGGATAAGGGAGCCAAATCCCTTCAGCATATGACGAAACCATTTCCCGATATAGAAATGTTTCGTGCCATGTATTGATGAGACAGAAATGGTAACTCTTTCTTTCATAGGATTTAACTGCAGCATGAATATAACTTCGTCGGTATTCTAACAAGAAAAAGGGACATCCTGAATACAAGACCCAAAAGGATCATTCTGTTACATGAGCTTATTACCTTGTTTGGATTAGAAATCACAATTATTTAACGCTAAGCATCACAAAAATCACAGTGGATTATCCTTGCAGTCGACCGACAAATTTCCTCCACGTAATTGTTATGCTCTGTGCAGCATACCAAGCACTGTATCTTAATTACAAGAATGCGGCGGCCGGCTTTTATTTCTTTAATTTGATTCATCAACGAAGCGATTAATTGTGATTCAGATCACTCAGATTAGTTTAAAACCCATCCGATATTTCACTTATGTGATCAAAATCACCAAAAACATAAATACCAATCGTGTCATTATTGTGACAATAATCCACTTAAAGTAATTGACAATTTAAAAAAACCAAAAATGTAACAAATTTTCATCACCAACACATGACTCAGATCACCAAAAAAACATTTGTAGATGAAAATAAATGCTATCCATATCACAAAAAACCCGTTGTCAGTTCTAAATGAAAATTGTGTGGTAGATTGATGTGGTACTAGACAATCAACGGTTTTGGCGAACCGTTACCACTACAATATTCTTTAGAACATCGAACGGGGAATTCTTATGATATCACCAGATGCAAAGATCAGGATACAAAATTTTGGCCGTTTCCTGTCTAATATGGTTATGCCGAACATCGGCGCATTTATAGCCTGGGGCTTTATCACCGCTTTATTTATCCCAACCGGATGGCTACCAAATGAAACACTGGCCACTATGGTTGGGCCAATGATTACATATCTTTTACCATTACTGATTGGTTATACTGGCGGCAAACTCGTCGGAGGCGACCGGGGCGCCGTGGTGGGGGCAATCACCACAATGGGCGTCATTGTCGGGACGGACATTCCAATGTTCATGGGAGCGATGATTGTTGGGCCACTCGGTGGTCTGGCCATTCAAACATTCGACAAGAAAGTTGAAGGAAAAATCAAAAGTGGCTTTGAGATGTTGGTCAACAACTTCTCTGCAGGCATTATCGGAATGATCTGCGCCATGTTAGCCTTCTACTTTATTGGTCCTTTTGTCAAAATTCTTTCCAGTTCACTGGCGGCAGGTGTTCACTTTTTAGTCCATGCCCATTTACTTCCGTTGACTTCTGTATTTGTTGAACCCGCTAAAATCCTCTTCCTCAATAATGCAATTAATCACGGTATATTCTCTCCTCTGGGCATTCAACAAGCCTCTGAAACAGGAAAATCGATCTTCTTTCTGATTGAAGCGAACCCGGGGCCAGGACTGGGAATTCTGCTGGCCTACATCGCCTTCGGCAAAGGTACGGCAAAACAAACTGCCGGTGGTGCATCTGTCATTCACTTCTTTGGTGGTATTCATGAAATATACTTCCCGTATATTTTGATGAATCCCCGCCTGATTCTCGCTGCGATTGCAGGTGGTATGACCGGTGTCTTTACACTCACCGCTTTTGATGCAGGTATTGTTTCTCCGGCTTCTCCGGGTTCTATTTTCGCTGTATTACTCATGACTCCAAAAGACTCAATGATCGGCGTGCTCTGTTCCATCTCTGCCGCTGCACTTGTTTCATTTTCAGTGGCATCCCTGTTACTTAAATCACAGCGCTCTACGGAAGAAGATGAAGGCGATGAAAACGCACTCGCAAAAGCCGCAGAAAAAATCAATGAGATGAAATCCGAAGCAAAAGGTTCCCGCCCGGACAGTCATCGTGAAAACCATATTGATATGGCTCACGTCAAACATATTATTGTCGCTTGTGATGCGGGTATGGGCTCCAGCGCTATGGGTGCAGGGATGCTGAAGAAAAAAATTCAGGATACCGGACTTAAAATTGAAGTGACAAACCTTGCGATTAACAACCTGCCGGAAAACGCAGATATTGTCGTGACCCATAAGGATCTGACCGCACGGGCCCGTCAGCATGCACCAAATGCTTATCACATTTCCCTGACAAATTTTTTAGATAATGAGGCATACAGCCAGTTAGTCACACAATTATCAGCATCACAGTTTAAGGCAGCTAATGACGATGAAATGATGACTATGCCAGTCAAGGCTGCAAATGATGATCATTTCGTGCAGTCATCTCATCCGGTTTTTCAGGTTAAGCATCAGAATATCTGTCTGGGGCTGAAAGCCGCAACGAAGGAAGAAGCCATTCTCTATGCTGGAAATAAACTGGTCGAACTTGGCTATGCACTGCCAGAATATGTTCCCGCGATGCTTGAGAGAGAGAAGCTTGTTTCAACCTACCTGGGTGAATCAATTGCGGTTCCCCACGGTACTGTTGAAGCAAAAGAACAAATACTGAAAACCGGCATCGTCATATGTCAATACCCACAGGGTGTCCAGTTTGGCGAAGATCAGGATGACCTGGCAAAACTGGTCATTGGTATTGCCGCCAGAAACGATGAACACATTCAGGTCATCAGTTCGATAACGAATGCACTCGATGACCCGGATGCACTCCAACAATTAACCAGTACCAATGACGTTGAAGATGTGCTGAAGATTCTGGCACGTCACCAGGCAGCTTAGCCTGACAGTTGCTCCTGAAGCAAAACAGAGGCCATGCCTGACCCCCGTTTAGCTGGCCTCTACCCGAAATTTCATACGTCAAACACAGTTAAACAGGAAAATATGATGAAAAATGCTGTTCATTTTGGTGCTGGTAATATTGGTCGTGGATTCATAGGTAAACTTTTAGCAGATGCCAGCATAGAAGTAACCTTTGCCGACATTAATGCCCCTTTGGTTGATCAACTGAGCCACAAACAGGAATACAAGGTCAAAGTCGTTGACACTGAGTGTAAAACGGATGTAGTCACACATGTGACAGCGGTACGGTCTGATGGTGATGAAATCATTGATCGTATTACTCACACCGATCTGATTACAACCGCAGTTGGTCCTGACATTCTGGACAAAATAGCAAAAACAATTGCTGCGGGTCTTGAAAAACGTTTTGCACTGGGTCACTTTAAACCACTCAATATTATTGCCTGCGAAAACATGATTCGCGGTACTACACATCTGAAAAAAGAAGTCTACCGATATCTTGATACTTCATACCATGAACGAGCTGATTGCCTTGTTGGCTTTGTGGACTCAGCCGTTGATCGTATTGTGCCGCCAGCCGAAGCAGCAAATGACGATCCTCTGGAAGTTACAGTGGAAAGTTTTAGTGAATGGATTGTCGATAAAAGCCAGTTCAAAGGTGAAGTGCCTGACATCAACGGGATGGAACAGACTGATAATCTGATGGCATTCATTGAAAGGAAGTTATTTACCCTGAATACAGGACATTGTATTACCGCATATCTGGGAAATCAGAAAGGGTATAAAACGATTCGTGAAGCGATTGCTGACCCAGAAATACACACACAGGTCAAACAGGCAATGTCTGAAAGTGGTGAAGTATTAATCCGCCGTTATGGTTTTGAACCTGAATTTCACGCAGCATACATAGAAAAAATTCTCAACCGATTTGCCAACCCTTATCTGGTTGATGAAGTCAACCGGGTCGGACGCCAGCCAATACGAAAATTAGGACCGGATGATCGACTCATTAAGCCATTATTGGGTACAATGGAGTATCACATTGAAAATCAAGCGCTTCTGCGGGGAATTGCTGCTGCTTTGAAATATACCAATCGTAATGACCCACAAGCTGTTGAATTACAGACATCACTTACAAATCACGGTGTCAGTCACACACTGCAGCAATATTCTGGATTAGATCCAGACAGTGCTGAAGTCAGACAAATTGAATATATTTTCAATCAACCGGATTAAAATGAGAGGGCAATCAACACATTTTAAGTGCTTCCGGCTAAAAGCCCGATGGAATACAGAAGATTGTATTTCATCGGGTCAGAATCAACGTGGTGTTCAAACGGAAATGATATAAACCAATGACAACAACTTATGACAACACAGTATATGGCAGAAAAACTAAACGAAAATGAAATAATAGAACAACTCAATCAAACAACTTCAGTCAGAGGTTTTTTTATTACGACCGTTAGCATTATTGAAACTGCTGTTGATTTACTGATGAAGAGAATTTTTATGAAAGATAATTTTGCAGTGCAATCCGTTGTAGGACCATTACTGCATGATTCAGGTCCTCTGGGAGATATTACAGTACGGCTGAAACTATTGTATGGACTGGGCGTTCTTCCGGATCAACTTTATCATGATATAGAAGCCATCATTCAACTCAAAAATCAGTTAAATGATGATGGAACTGAGTACTCATTTACGTCACCCAAAATACTTGAGCCGGTAAAAGAGCTCAATATCGTACAGCAAATCGGAATGATACAGCTGGATATCAAGGAACCGGATGATGATATCGATTTAGAATTTTATCAACTTCAGCTGCATCGTCAGCAGCAAGTCATCAAATCAGGTCTGTCATTGTCTATTGTCGAGGTCTGTAATGCATTGAATAAAGAGAGTCCATTTTAATCAATATGTTTTTATCCCTCATTTTCAATCCGTACATAAAGCAAGGCTGGCATTCAACCGGATAATCAAAACGATACATTAATTTCAGATATCAATTCCTCTCCGAATCATCAATACAATTTCAATGGACTGATATTAAGTCAGGCAATCTCTAAAGTTCATCACACCGGATGCAAAAGTTGTAACCTGAACGGTAAAGTACTCTTTAATCTTGTCAGAGATATTGACAGGTAAAACCACACTCACCAACATCAGTCCAAGGTCGACAACTTTTGAAACCGGAAACGATTCATCAGACAGAAGTAAGGTACTGACAACAGTGATCGCATTTGCGATCAAGATTGCCTGTTTTATTCCCCCCAAAATAAGAAGATGCTCATCATTTAACAGATATTGAATATCCGGAATCGCCGCTCCGGCAATAACATCAACTGATGCTAATATATGAACCGATGTTGTGATTCCCCAATCTGTACTCAGTCCAGCCACCCCAATTCTTAACCTCTGCTGAGGAATAACTTGCTCCGGAGAATCCTTTACAAAATATTGCAAGATTTCCGGAACCCCGAAAATAACCAGATAATCTTCATCTTTGTATATCTTGATACAAGCTTTCATCCCACAATCTTCTAACATCTCAATGATGAGTCCCGGACTTTCCAGTAAGACATTTTGTTGCTGATAAAACTTTCCCCATGATGAAAAAATAGTCGCCCACTCACACCGGGTCAGAATAGTCAAACACTCAGGCGACCCCGCGCTTAGATCAGAGATTCGCTTCTCTGCTTTGTCCGGCAATGTAACAGGCCAAAATACAGGGGTTGTCTGTAATGTCATCGAACAATCATAAATAAGGACTAACTCTTCCGTTTCTGTGCAGAACAACTCTTCTGCCAATAACATCTTTGTCATACAACTAAGCCCGATCAGTACAGAAAAGAGCCCCCGTAACCGGGGGCAAAGCAACGGCAAATAGCTTTGACAATTGTCGTTTAAGGTATGCTAAGGAGATAAATAACAATAAGCAGAGTCATCAAGTTCCCGGGATATTCTTCATCAGAGCTCACCCCTATTCTCTGAACTAAATGAAACAATGCAGTTCACTTCATAAAAGATTAAATAAGATCTACTTGTACTAATCGCATAATGGTATCCTTGTTTTTCATATATGTTCTTCATGTAATGAAGAGTAGCCGCCCGACATTACATCTCAATCGCGAATATTATTGATCGTTTATGAGTAAAAAACAAGTTTCATTACCTTCCTATGACTATCTGACCGGGAAGCAAGTCACAGAAAGACTCTGTGAATTATTTAATGCGAAAAATATGAGGGCTTTGTCTCAAATGCTTGAGATTTCTCCTTCAACCATTGCAACATGGCATCAACGCGATATTTGCCCCTATGAAGTCGCTATTCGCACGCATTTACGAAAAGGTGTTTCCCTTAAATGGCTCTTATTGGCTGAAGGCGACCCTTATCCAAATGCGAGCCCACATACTTATCAACCAGATAAAGAAGAAACCAGACACCTGATTGATATTGACTTATTTACTATTAAAAATGGTCAGTTAGCCGAACAGGGAATTATGACATTTGACCAGAGCTTACTCGATGAACTGGGCATCACAAATGTTATTGCGATAAGGGATGCGGAAAATACTTACATTGTTGATCAGGAGTCAACTAATGCGGTCAATGGAATCTACCTTATTGAATTTGATGGTTTCTTTTCTCTGAATGCGATTCAGCGCCTCCCCGGAAAAAAGCTGGCAATCCGCTTTCAGGATACAACTCTCACAGTGAATGAAACAGAACTGAATGTGACCGGTCAGGTGGCCTTTTTAACCACAAGATTATTAAACGCCTCTTCAAATCATTTTATCCGTGAACCTGACACGCTTTCCGGTGAGTGATCATTGATCAACATCCCCTGGAGAAGTCGATCTGAGATGATTCCGTGGATAAAAAACACCGCCCTAATCGCGGTGTTTCTTATCATCCTTCGGAGACAGTTGTCTTATCTTTGCTTAAGCAGATATCGTTCGGACAGACTCACGAATGATCAGCTTGCCAAAAAATTCCTGATGTCCGGTTTCGTTCAGTTGATTTTGGCTCATTTTATCATCCAACAATGAAGCCAGAGATACCAACATTTCTTCTTCAGGAATTTCAAAGCCAGTCACAGATGGTGAGTAAAAAGCCCCTTCGTTATCGGTATTCAGACTTAATACTGAAACTTCCTGAGGCACTTTAATATTATATTGCTCAAGTGTCCGAATCACTTCAATCGCCTGATGATCATCAGCCACCAAAACAGCAGTGAAAGGAATATACCGGTTAATCAACATGCCAATGGCGCCAGCACTGTCTCCATGCCGGACCAACAGTTGTTTGTTATAAGGCAGACTTCTGTTTTCTAAAGCGCGCCGATAACCTTCCTGCATATGCATGCCTGAAATTCCGGCCTCAGACAACATCGCAATTTGAGTATGGCCGTGTGAATAAAGATAATTACACGCCATTTCAGTTGTTGTCGCCTGATCATAATTCAACCCCTGAATATCGGGAATTGCAAGATTCATTGTCAGAAGTGGTGGATACTGATCAAGGTTCAAGCCTTCGAACCAGTCTGAGTCAAACTGACGTCCAACTAATAACACCGCATCACAATGCTTTGTGGCAAAAAAGCTTAATTTCTCTTCAAGCATTTCACGATTCTGAACGTGATTTGCCATAATAAAGCATCGCCCCTGCCGGGTCAGCTCTCTTTCAAGTTGCCTGACAGTCCGTCCGAGCTGAAGGTCATTCAAACCATGCGTCAACACACCAACAGTAAAACTGACTTTGGTCGCTAAAGTCTGAGCAAGCTGATTTGGCCTGTAATTGAGTTGTTCCACCGCACGCATGACAGCTTCGCGTGTATCGTCCTTTACTCTGCGATTACCGCTCAGAACCCTTGAGACTGTCGCTTTAGAAACATTAGCCAGTTTGCATACATCTGAAATTGTCGTCATCTGCCCGCCTTCATCACACTCTTACAACAGAAGCCAAGATATGGAAACCGCTTTCCACTTGAGTACCAAATTATAACAAATATTACTTCTGAATTCTATTTTGCCGTTGTTGCTCACCTTCCAGCAGAAGACGCTCATGAACTTTAAAGAACGGATAATAGATAATCCAGGCATTCACAATTGCAAAAATACTCATTAAGGCGGCACGCCAGCTCCCGTTTGCTGACAAAGCCGCACCGACAGGAGAAGGCATAGACCAGGGCAGAATAGCAATAAAGCGATCCAACAGGCCCCATTCTGTTAAATACCACGCTATTGTTGCATTCACCAGTGGCGCAAGAATAAATGGTATCAAAAAAACCGGATTCATAATAATCGGGAAACCAAATAAAATCGGTTCATTGATATTAAATAGTGCAGGAACAATACCAACCTTCCCCGCTCCTTTCAGTTGTTGGGAACGGCTTCTTAACGCCATAAAAACCAGTGGCAAAGTCGCCCCGACACCGCCAACAAGTAAATAAAAATCCCAGAATGCATACAGATAAATATGAGGTAATGGCTCACCCGCTGCAAGCGCTGCCTGATTATCGAGAATATTACTCATCCAGAATGGATACATAATTCCGGTCAAAAGCAGAGAGCCATGAATCCCAAAAAACCAAAGTAAGTTACAGATTAATACCGACAACCAGACCGCAACCAATGTGTCTGAAGCCACAATCATCGGACGAAATAACTTTTCAATCAATACCGGGAAAGCAGCTCCAAAATGCTCATTCAGGACAATGTTCAGGACTGTCATGCTAAACAGAATGACGAACAGCGGAACGATCAACAAAAAACCACTCGCCGTAATTCTGGGAACTTCTTCCGGGACACGGATCGTCCAGTTTCGCTGGTAAAAAAAACGGATCACTTCAATCGCGTAAACAGATGCAAGAATTGCAGTGAATATTCCCATACCACCTAAATAATGAAATTCAATGCCACTATCCTGATTAAAGCCGGATAAAAGTAAAAAACTAACACATCCTGTTAACCCACATAATCGTTCCGGCAGACCATAATGTTTCGCCAGGCTGGCAGCCATACCAAAAGCAACAAGCAAAGAAACCAGACCCAGGGTAATTTGGTAGGGAGCCAGCCATAATGTCCGGTAATGTACAGAAATAAAATGCCATGCCTGAGTAAAGGAATTCTGTTCATCAAGGACGAAAGGAGGGTAAAGAAACGGAACACAGATACTACCAACAATGACAAAGGGCATAGCCAGCTGAAAGCCATCCCGCAGAGCCATCAAATACCGGTTTTTTGTGAGATAACGGGATAAAGGCAACATCCAGCATTGTATCCACTCAACCAGCACCTGCATCCAGTAAACACTCATTGATTTCCTCATAATTCAGCAACAACGCACGCAGCATACCGCCTTATTTAACGAAAGCAATCCCGGACATATCAGGTAACCGCTTACATTGATTAGGATACTAGTCAGATCACATTCTTAAGGATAATTGATACTGCTTTGGTGATCAGGTGCACATAGTTAACAGCCGTTATTCGGAAACCGGTTTCCATGTCGTTTCCTAAAAGCTATATTGACAATGAAAACGGTTACTGAGGAACAAAAAATGAAAAAAATTATGTTGTGCTGCTCAGCTGGTATGTCAACAAGTATTCTGGTGAAAAAAATGCTTGTTGAAGCTGAAAAACGTGAGCTTCCTGTTGATATTAAAGCATTCGGAACATCAGATTTTGATGAGCAGGTTAAAAATTACGAAGTCGTTTTACTTGGTCCCCAGGTCAAATACATGTTACCGGATTTGAAAAAACGGGCGAATGGGATTCCTGTTGAACCTATCAATATTTCAGATTACGGCATGCAACGTGGAGACAAAGTGCTGGATTTCGCATTGTCCCTTATTCAATAAATTTAAAGAATAATAAAAAGGATGAATTATGAGTCTTTATAACAAGATGGTATCTGTGATCGAAGATACCATCACACCAATAGCCGGGAAACTTGGACAACAAAGATATATTACCTCTATTCGTGACGGATTTATTGCTGCTTTACCGTTTATGATCGTTGGTAGTTTCATGCTGGTTTTCATTTTCCCTCCGTTTGATCCGGAAACGTCATGGGGATTCGCCAGAGCATGGCTGGATTTTTCTAAAACTTATCAAACAGAGCTGTTACTTCCATTTCAGTTAAGTATGGGTGTGATGACGTTGTTTATTTCGGTTGGTGTTGCAGCCAGTCTGGGTAAACATTATGACTTGGATCGTATTACCACAGGTTTGTTGTCTCTGATGTCATTCTTACTTGTTGCTGCACCAGTGAAAGATGGCAATATTTCAATGCAATATTTCTCTGGACAGGGTATTTTCACAGCGCTGATCTGTGCGATTTATTCAACCGAAGTGTATGCATTTCTGAAGCGGAAAAACATAACGATTCGTTTACCGGAACAAGTTCCATCAGGGGTTGCCCGATCATTTGAAATTTTGATCCCTGTCATGGCTATTATTCTGACTCTACATCCACTGAACCTGTTTATCGAAGCAGAAACCGGTATGATCCTGCCTAAAGCCATCATGTCTTTACTGCAACCTTTAGTATCGGCTTCAGACTCTTTACCTGCGGTTTTACTTTCTGTCTTTATTTGTCAACTTCTTTGGTTTGCTGGTATCCATGGCTCATTGATCGTCACAGGTATCATGAACCCATTCTGGATGACAAACCTTGCAGAAAACCAGGCAGCTCTTGCAGCAGGTGATGCGCTTCCACATATTTATCTTCAAGGCTTTTGGGATCACTATCTGCTTATTGGTGGGGTTGGTTCAACACTACCACTGGCTATTCTGTTACTTCGAAGCCGGGCGGTCCACTTACGGACAATTGGTAAAATGGGCGTGATTCCTGGTTTATTCAACATCAACGAACCCATACTGTTCGGTGCACCTATTGTGATGAACCCGGTATTCTTCTTCCCATTCATTCTTGTACCTATGGTGAACGCTGTGCTTGCCTATGCAGCGACAAGTATGGACCTGTTGCCAAGAGTCGTCTCCCTGACACCATGGACAACTCCCGGACCTGTCGGCGCTTCCTGGGCTGCAAACTGGGCAGTCACGCCAGTCATCATGTGTATCCTTTGTATGGTTGTAGCCGGACTCATGTACTTCCCATTCCTGAAAGCGTATGAAAGAACATTGTTGAAACAGGAAAGTGAACAACAGGCAGAAGAGGAAGCTAAAGCAAGCGAAGCAACTCCTGCATAATCTAACTGAATTAATAAGTATGAACTGAAAATGAGTAATCAAATCATGCAGTACAGATTTCCTGATAATTTCTGGTGGGGCAGTGCCTCATCAGCTGCCCAGACCGAAGGCGCTGCCCTTCGGGATGGGAAAGCTCCAACGAACTGGGATCATTGGTTCAAAGAGCAGCCAAACCGATTCTTTAATCAGGTTGGCCCTCAAGATACATCAACATTTTATGATTCTTTTCGCGACGACATCCAGTTAATGAAAAAAATCGGCCATAACAGTTTCAGAACGTCTATTTCCTGGGCGCGCCTTATCCCTGATGGTTGTGGTGAAGTTAATCCGGCAGCAGTCGATTTTTATAATGCTCTCTTAGATGAACTTATTGAAAATGGCATTGAACCTTTCATTACCCTTTTTCATTTTGACATGCCATTGTGCATGCAGGAAAAAGGTGGATGGGAAAATCGGGAAGTGATTGATGCATATGGCCAATATGCCGAAACCTGCTTTAAATTATTTGGTCACAAAGTTAAATACTGGTTTACATTCAACGAACCCATTGTTCCGGTAGAAGGTGGATATCTATACGATTTTCATTACCCGAATGTCGTTGATTTCCGTCGTGCTGCAACTGTGGCTTACCACACAATGTTGGCACATGCTAAAGCAGTCAAACTCTATCGTGATCTGAATCTGGATGGCCAGATTGGTATTGTGCTTAATCTGACACCCTCATATCCACGTTCTCAAAATCCGGCTGATTTAAAAGCAGCCAATATTGCGGACTTACTTTTCAACCGTAGTTTCCTCGATCCGGCAGTCAAAGGTGAATACCCCCAAGCGTTGGTTGACCTGCTCCGTCAACACGATCAATTACCTGACTGCGAACCTGAGGATGCTGTCCTGCTTCAAGGTGGAAAAGTTGATATTCTGGGTGTCAACTATTATATGCCACGCAGGGTCAAAGCCCGTGAAAATGCAGTGAATCCTGAATCACCATTTATGCCAGAATGGTTCTTTGATCCTTATGAAATGCCCGGCCGTAAAATGAATCCTCACAGAGGGTGGGAGATTTATGAAAAAGGCATTTATGACATTTTGATGAACCTGAAAACAAACTATGGCAACTTGCCTTGTTATATTTCAGAAAATGGTATGGGTGTCGAGGGTGAAAACCGCTTCCTGGAAGACGGACAGATCAATGACCAATACCGCATAGAATTCGTTCAGGAACATCTTCGCTGGTTACATAAAGGAATTAGTGAAGGTGCAAATTGCCTTGGTTATCACATGTGGACATTCATTGATAACTGGTCCTGGAGTAATGCATACAAAAACCGTTATGGTTTTGTGCAACTTGATATAGAAACGCAAACCCGAACGATTAAGAAAAGTGGTGAATGGTATGCAGAAGTTTCGAAAAATAACGGATTTTAAACAGAGGTAAAGGGTATGTTAGATCTAGAAGAAGCCGTAATGGGAATCATTGTAAACGCTGGACAATCCCGTAGCTTGTGTTTTGAAGCACTGAGTTGCGCGAAGGCAGGAAACTTTGCTCAGGCAGAAACATTGCTTGAACAGGCAAATGAATTCGCGAAAGAGGCTCACCTTGTGCAAACCAAACTCATCGAAGAAGATGAAGGAACGGGTAAAACACAAATGACACTGGTCATGGTACATGCTCAGGATCACCTGATGACTTCGATTTTAGCGAAAGAACTCATTACTGAGCTCATCAGCGTCTATAAACGCCTTCCGGCAGAAGCTTAATTCACCGGATACAACGATTCATCAATACAGACAACAACAAAGGGGTAATATCACCCCTTTGTTGTTTTTCTTTGCAAAGTAAACAGCTTCAGCAATCAACAAGGTGTCACGAGAAAATCTCTGCATCTGTCAGTTCACCAGATTTTCACACACTGCTTTCAATATCAGTTTCAGGTAAAATTATTATTTAATCCTACTTAAATCATGCGCATAATGGTATTCTACTAAGTTATTGTTTATTTAGATGTAATGATGAGTTGCCGCCCCTGATTACATCCCAATCACGAATATTATTGATCGCATATGAATAAAAAACAAGTTTCATTACCAAATTTTGAGTATCTGGCTGGTAAACAAGTTACAGAAAAACTACGAACCCTGTTTAATCTGAAAAATACGAAAGCATTAGCTGAATTGCTCAACGTACCTGCATCAACAATTGCCACCTGGCATCAAAGAAAGGTATGCCCTTACGAAATCGTTATCCGGACTCATTTGAGTAAAGGTGTGTCCATCAAATGGTTACTGCTTGATGAGGGTGATCCTTATCCAAATATGACACCATACCAGCATCAGCCAGAGCAGCCCAAGGTGAAGCCACTGGCAAATATCGATTTATTTCTGCTGAAAAATGGCAAGGTCCATCCTTATCATACACTGACACTTGATCAGCTATTTCTGGATGAGCTGAATATTTCAAACGTCATTGCTGTACGTGAAGGTGAAAAAACTTTCATTATCGATCAGGAAGCGACAAATGCAACCAATGGTACGTATCTGATTGAGCTTGATGGACTGCAGTCATTTTGTCAGATTCAGCGACTTCCGGGTAAACAGCTCGCAATAGCATTTAACGAATCCCTGCTGACCGTCAATGAAGATGATGTTCAAATTAACGGGAAAGTGATGTTAACCATTGCGAAAGGTGATTAAGGCCGTCTCATTTAACCTGTCCACGATAAACCAGATTAACCCAAAGACAAACCCGCCAGAAAAGCAAGTTTGTCTTTATTCTGGTTTATACAGGTGACCTGAAACCAATTAAGACTGATAACCGTTTGGATTCCCGGACTGCCAGCGCCAGGTATCGGACGTCATCTCTTCAACTGACCGGCTGGCTTTCCAGCCCAATTCTTTCTCAGCTTTCTCTGTACTGGCCCAACACGCTGCAATATCCCCTGAACGACGAGGACAAATTTCATAAGCGACAGAATGGCCACACGCCAGACTAAACGCCTTCACCATATCCAGAACGCTCGACCCTTGCCCGGTGCCGAGGTTATAAATATGCAATCCGGCTTGCTCCCCAACGGTTTTCAAAGCGGCAATATGCCCGTCAGCAAGATCCATCACGTGAATATAATCCCGCACCCCGGTTCCGTCTGGTGTGGGGTAATCATCACCAAATACCGATAATTTATCACGGCGGCCCACAGCAACCTGAGCAATAAATGGCATGAGATTATTGGGTATCCCCTGCGGATCTTCTCCCATGGTCCCGGAGGGATGTGCGCCGACAGGATTGAAATAGCGAAGCAAAGTGATACTCCAGTCCGGAGCAGCCTTGAATAAATCAGTCAAACACTGTTCAACCATATACTTACTTCGACCGTAAGGATTGGTTGTCGCACCCGTTGGAGCATCCTCTGTTAAAGGAACAGTTTCAGGGTCACCATAAACCGTTGCTGATGAGCTGAAAATTAAACTTTTGACACCAGCCTTATGCATACTTCGGGCTAAAACCAGTGAGCCATTCACATTGTTATCATAATACGCCAATGGTTGTTCAACGGATTCTCCAACAGCCTTTAACCCGGCAAAATGAATGACCGACTGAATGTTATGATTGCTGAACACAGAGTCAAGGAACGCTTCATCGCGAATATCACCCTGACAGAATGCCACTTTAGCGCCGGTTAAATGTTCAATACGATTTAATACCTCAGGATCAGAATTGCACAGATTATCGACAACCACTGGCGTCATGCCGGCTTCAATAAGCTGCACACATGTATGACTTCCGATATACCCTAATCCACCCGTAACAAGTATTTCCATCTTGGTTCTCACCTCACGTAACGATACGGCTTTTCGCTGAAAGCATTTCTGAAACAATGGCTGATATCCAGTCTATCCTGTCAAAATAAATTCAGAATGAACAAAGCCAACTGTCATAAAAATCATTGATAAAACAAGGTATTGTACATCAGCTCAATCCATATTTTGGAATATTTTGCGACGAATCTGACATAAAACCCAACAATTCTCATACCTGCATCATGATAAGTTGCCATGAGATGAACTCTTTTCTCCCGGACAGGATTTTTACCATCTCATACCAGCAAGGACTATTTTGTATGCAACATGAAAAAATTAAAACCTACGACTATCTCAAAGGTACTGATTTTACAGAAAACTTGAAAAAACTGACCCGAAGTAAAAATTTCAGGGAGCTTTCTTCCCTGCTTGATATCCCGGGAGCAACCCTCAGTTCCTGGAACCGGAATCAAAGAACACCTTATGAAGTGATTGCCAGAGTTCATCTTGCAATGGATATTCCGGTTAAAGATCTTGCACTACCCCAACATATCCAGGCCACAGAGGTCCACACCTCACTACAGTATAAACGCCCCATGCTCCCCGCGGTTCGGGACACAGAAAATAATTATGAAATTGCACTCTCAGATCAACAGCACACACAACGAACAACGGTTATCTACTGCTACCCTATGGCCTATCCGATCAGATCGTCAGATCACATCAGACAATCCATCCGGAAGCAAGGTAGTGAAGAACATCACGCTTCATTGATTGAGCATGCTGCTGAAATCGAGACAAAAGACAGCGTTTATCTTATCAATAGTGAAATCCATCATGTAGATTCCGGACATTTCCTGCTTGATATCAATGGAAAAATTCATATTCAAAACCTCCGCAGCATGTCCGGAAGACCATATTCAACATATGCTCAACAGAGTTTGAATATCCATTTATCAAATACAATTAAGATTCTGGGCTATGTCGTCGCTATCATAAGAAAGTCATCATCATGAGTCGTTTATTTTCTATATTGGTATAACTGATATCACACCAATTAATTTCTACTATGCTGTAATCAAATCTCAGGCAAAAAAAAAGCCAGTCACAAAACAGTGACTGGCTGAAAAATGTGAATAAATAAATTCACTAACAACGTCAGTTGGCTAGGTGACCCTCGGCTTAAAAGGGTCATTATATATTAAGCATTTAATGTGCCAACTTTTGTAAAAAATATAAGATATTGATATTTATATTTTTATTTTAAGCGTCTATTATCTCATTGCGTAGTTGTTCATAATAAAATTGCAAAATAAAAATAAATTTTCATTTTGCAATTAATGGTACAAACTCTGAAACCAGTCCCAAATGCCAAAAGAAAAGTTTTTGAATACATCGATACCCAAAGCCGATTTGATCAGGTATAAAGCCAGCAAAGCCAATACGACCGTTGCCAAAATGACGATAGCAATCAAGATCGCCAGCAAAATATCGATGCACTTTAATTTATCTCCGCGTGCATGTTGTCGGCGGTCCCTTCCCACAAGGCAAACAAAATAATAACGTTTACCAATCCATGGAATGGTTTTACGGACATCAATCGCATGCCGGCTCAGTAAACATATGATATTCACGGTACGTTCAATCTCTGCACGCTGCTCTTCATCAAAACTGGCAGCAACTTCAGGATTCACAATGTGCCAAAACCTGTCAGCTACCTTACTTTTATTCTCTGTCAATCTCTTCAATTCCCTGTGATTTTGTTATAAACGGCCTGCGTTTGGCCGGCAATCATCGCCCAGTCATACTTTTTCAGATGTGAACGGTAGTCACAATACGTTTCATGCTGCTTCAGAATGAGTTTATCAGTCAGAGCCGCCACATCTGAGACCGGAAAATAAACCTCTCTTTCCAGCGCAACTTCAAGATTTGCCGGAATATCACTGACGATAGCGGGTAATGAAAATGACATCGCCTCCAGCAAAGCAATTGGCAGTCCCTCATGATAAGACGGCATCACATATAACCCGGCCTGTGAAAAAACAGCCTGTAACGCATCGCCTTTCAAAAATCCGGTCAGTATCACCCCTTCTGTTTCCCTGGCTTTCTGCTTCAGGGATTCACTGTAAGGCGTCGGGTGGTCAGCATCACCAACCAGAACCAGAGGCTTTGATATGCCAGACTGCTGATACGCCTGAATCAAATCATGAAACCCTTTTTCCTCAACAAACCGGCCTACGGCAACAAGATAACCTTTGGGTGTCAGGTCATACTGCGCAAGTACCGCATCACTGGTCGCCTGGTCTAATGCTTTTGGCAAATTCACCCCATTATGGATCAGGTGCGCATTCTCTCTGCCATATTTTCCCTTAATGAGCTGATTAATCACCTCAGAAATCACGATGACTTCACTGGCGAATTTCACAGCCAGCTTCTCACCCAGTTTCAGGACCATTTTTGCCATCCGGCCCCACTTCTGCCGGTCATAATCCGGACCATGATGGGTAAAAACCACTTTCTTTCCGGCCAGACGCAACAAAGGAACAACCAGTCCCGGACCAATTGCATGCACATGTACAATGTCAGAGCCATCGGTCAACGTTGTCATCGCGGCAAATACAGAGTGTATGATTGCCTCCAGCGATTTTTTCTTTGGCGCAGTCACTGTACGCAACTGTACCCCCTGATACTCAGCGGTTTTGTAGCCCACATAAGGAGAGCGTGCAATCACGGTGACTTCCGAACCGGATTGCCGGACAATTTCAGGGTACAGGTTCTGACAGTGGGTTTCGACACCTCCCAGCACGCCGGGTATCCCCCGGGTTCCAAGCACAGTCACTTTTAACATTTCAATTCTCCCGTCAAAGACTGATATAAATCAAGCAATGCCTGCTTATGGCGGGTTAATGAATACTTTTCTTCCAGTCTGAGACGGGCGTTTCGCCCGTATTCATCAACTAATTCCGGCGCTGTCGCAAACTCATCCATCAGTTGCGCCAGCGCAACACCATCTCCGGCAGGAAACAGACGACCTTCCACACCATCCCTGACCTGCTCAGGAATTCCCCCAATCCGGGCCCCAATCACAGGTTTTCCATAAGCCATCGCTTCAAGAACAGACATAGAACAATTTTCATAACATTCGGATGGTACAATCACAGCAGTCGCATTGCGGATCAAAGATTCGAGTTCATCTCCTTTTTTGAACCCTAACAATTCAATATCGGAATACTGTCGGGACAGTCCTGCGGTTAACGGACCGTCTCCAACAATTTTTAATGGCAACTGACGCCGGGATAACTGATAAGCTTTTGCCAGTGTTTCAACCCCTTTTTCCCGGCTAAGACGTCCTAAATACAGAAAATAGCCACCATTTTGAGATTGACTAACACCAATCGATTCATCAATACCATTAACGATCACTTCAATCCGGTTATCCGGCAGTTTCCAGCGGATAATCCCGGCCAAAAACTCACTTGGAGCAATCATCATATCCAGCGCCCGGTAGTTACCTGAAATTTCCTGAAACCGGGCTTCAAGTGACAGCAGCAAACTCTTGAATAATGAACCATTCTGACACCTGTTTTTGGTCGCATGCCAGACACTTTTCTGCAGGCACTCTTCACAGGTATGGCCATCACGGTACATGGTATACGCAGGACAGGCTATTTTTGTATCATGAACTGTTAACACGGTTTTGCAGCCATTTGCTTTCGCGACTTTAATTACCGAAGGTGTCAGCTGATGATAAATATTGTGAAAGTGCACAATATCCGGTCGCTCCTGCCTGATCAGTGCTGCAAGTTTTTGACAGGCTTCCTGATTATGGATAAAGCGAATCGCGGTTTTTACTTTCGATATCAGTCCATGATGATCGTAATAATCAATATTCCGGACAAAGAAATCATTGAATGGAGATTCAAGGTTTCGTTCATGCTGCATCGAAAAATCGATCACCTGAAATCCTGCTTCAGCAGCCATCTCTCTTTCCTGAAAAAATACAGTTTCAGCCCCACCTTTCAAAAAGAAAAATTTATTCACCATCAGGATTTTCATTCTGAAACCTCCAATACTTCATGCACAGGGGTGACATCAGGTGCTTTTAATGGTGAAAGCAACCCGCGGATTAAACCTGCAGAGAAAACCGTCAGATTAATCACACTCAGGGCAGCGGCTTTCGCAGAACGGTTTTTCATTGCCTTCAACAGAAAAAATGCAATCACGGGTAACAATCCATATCCGATGAATCGCAGGTTTCCGCTCAAAAGTAATAAGCACAATCCGGACAAATATAAACTGAAAACCGCTTCATTTTTTACAGCCAGTACAGCATCCGTAAAATATGGTTTTTTCCACGCACTTTTGAGCAACTCACCAGATGCAAATGCATATCCGCCACGCCAGCGATGACGTAACAGAGCAAATGTCGGCATATCATAAGACTGGTGAAAAAAATAAGGTGTATTGAGCCGGCGTAAACGATAACCCGCATGTTTTAAACGCATCCCAAGTTCAGCTTCTTCATAAGCATGAAGCCCTGAGTGAGTCAGATAACCAATCTGTTCAATCGCAGAGCGGCGATAGAGTCCCCCGCCCCCCAGATGACTACAATCGCCAAGTGGATAGATTTTATGTAACCGCTGCTGCCGGGACTGAAATTCGTAGCTCACAGCTTCATCCATCGTGACTGTCCCTGCAACCCCCGCATAATCGGGATTCCGGAGTAAAAAGCGGACACCCCGTTCAATAAATCCCGGTTGGAGTGCCATATCGCCATCCATCAGCAATAAAAATTCGCCCCGTGCATATAAATAACCAAGTTGATGCCCAACACCACAACATCGGTCCTTCCCCTCTTTTAAGGTCACCACTTTTGCCTGATGACGCATTGCTATCTCTCTGGTTTTGTCATCGGACAAACTATCGGCAACAATCACTTCATATTGCATATGCAGAAAATCCAGTTGCTCCCGGATACTGTTTATCGTGCCGGCAATGCCTGACTGTTCGTTATATGTTTTAATGATGACACTGATAAAAGGCTTTTGATTCATAGCAAGATGCACTCACGGTTAAAACAGACTTACGAATGATAAAAGTTGCCCCAAGGGCAAAATAGAAAAGAAACTGCAGCATTGGCGTCAACATCAGGATCTGGCTGTATGGCAGACTCAGCAGCCCGGCCAATGCAAACGCAATCAATGCCGGTTGCCACGAAAGTAAACGCCGGTCCTGCAACGAAAGCTGTCCGGGTTCAAAAACCGGCCGGGGTGTGGCAACCCTGATGGTGTAGAACACCAGAAGGATGAAAAACAATGTGCCTGCCAGCCCGAGTTCCCACAACATCATGCTCAGGGATGTTGAATCCAGCAGGACATTAAAAATGATATTTAAAAAACCCGGCGCAACAGCACTGCCATGATTAGTGGCATTTAAACCATATCCAAACCACTGGCTGGGCCAGCCGTATAAATCGCTGTGTCCGGCCCAGAAAAAAACTGTGGTCATACGTCCAAGCTCCCCGGAAGGCATAATGTAATCCGGGTCAAACACATAATCGAGAGAGCTGACAAACAGGTCAAATGCACTCTTACCAGGGTCAGCACCAAATGCTGAAGCATAAGACGCACCGAGCACAAACACGGCCAGCGTCAATAAACCGATCATGCCTCCCAGAATAATCAGAATGATTTTCCAGTCATAACGTTTCATCCCGGTCATGTAACTCGGAGAAAACCAGATAAATGTCATCAGCAGCGGAGACAACAGAATAACAAACTTAATTTCGCCCAAAACACATAAAATAAAGGCACCACCGATGTGTAGCCCGGTTTGCAGTCTGGAAGCAACACCATGTTTATACTCAGAGAACTTGATTAGCATTATCAGCAGGCAGAATAACCCCATCGCCGCGGTATTTCCCCCGCCCATGGGATCACCACCAAATGTACCAACAACGGAATCCCACTTTTCAAATTCACCTTTCACCGCGACACGCTTGGGAACAATAACAAGGACCTGGAATAAAACCACCGGAAACTGCACGTAAAAAATCCAGTGCAACAAACGGACGATCCGGTAAAGCTGTGAACTGCCACAAAAACCAAGCAGAAGACAAGCCATCACCAGACTCAGCGCAAGTTCATTCTTCAGCCCGACAATAGTAATCGTGACACCATTTTGCAAAAACGTAGACAGCACAGCCACTGAAAAAAAACCGACAAACAGAATCAGGACAATCACTTCTTCCGTATCGAGGGAGAAATCAGCATAGCGGGTCTGCATCAGTAGCAGTCCGGCCATGACAAATGCCAGCATAAAAGGCAACCACAACACAGCACCGATGCCGGTAAAATACTGAATTATCCCGCAAAAGGCCAATGTTGCCAGGCTATATAGCTGAAAAAACAGCCCATGATTAAGCGCCATCACGCAACCGCCCCACTGATTTTTTGCCTGAGACTGACAGCACGCTGACTCACCCGAACATAAATAAAGGTATACCTAAGTGCCGAAAGTAACGCGTACATAAAAACGGACACGGCATAACTCTGATAAAAGGCCGGCAAAACAAGAAATGCCATCAGGACAACCAGCATCTGTTCCACCTGAATTCTCATGAAATACCGCTTTGAACCAAATACAAGTTCCAGAATGGTTAAGGGACACACCGCCAGCGAAGGGAATATATAAGGCAATATATAACGGGAAGTCGGCACGGAGTCAGCCCATTGATGAAACCATTCCAGCTGAACCAGTAACGGATAGAAAATAAAGATTCCTGCTGTTGCAATGATGGCCATAGCCAGCAGCAACCGGCGAACTTTTACAAATTCATCAAAATTAAAAAACTGACGACGGGAATCAGCAGACCAGCGTGAAAAGACAGAGTTGCGGACTGCATTTCCGGCAATCACCACCGGTGACAGACAAAAGCGACTGACAACTGCAAAATAACCCGCAGTAACCGCAGAAAACCAAAAGTTAATCAAAATAGTCGGTAAATTCGTATTCGCAATCGCCAGAACTTCGGCCACCCCCACATGGCTGAGGTGTGCCTTATTTTCACAGGCAAAACGCCAGTTTGCTTTCCATCCCCACTCAGCCCGTTTCAGATCGGACCGTGCCACAGAAAAACTCAGCCAAATCATTATCAGAATCATTAATCCGCCGGCCCAGACAGGATAAATATTGTTTGCAGAGCCAGTGATTAAAACAGAGGCAAAAACCAGCACCGAGACAGACAATCGCTGAAAGGCAAGATGACGCATTTTCTCTGCCCTGATTAACAGGTTTTCCGAGATAAGTATCCAGGCGTGTGCGATATTGAGCAGATAAATCAGCCAGAATGATCGCTCAAAAATAACCGAAGTCACAATGGCATAGATCAGGGATAACAGGCCCGTCTGTAGCAGACAGAACACAATATTCTGCCCAAGCTGAGATGTTTTTTGCCCGGGTATCAATAAATGAGAAGCAAACGTACACAGCTGCGCACCAATGATAACAATACTGTATGTCAGCGCATAAATACCAACATCTGCCATCCCATACCGGTGAGAAATAAGCCAGATAGACAGCGCACCGATAATCTGAGACATCAGTGATGAACTGGCAATAGTCAGAATACTTTTAATCAGGCTCATCTTTGCGCCATCCTCTCTAAATCAGCAATATTGCTTTTGGCCATAAACTGACGACTTTCTTCACTCAGTAAATCATCGTCTTTGACCTGATTTACCACACCGACAACCGCCTGATTCTCTCTGATCGGTAATTTCGCTATCACTTTTTGCAAATTCGGAGCGGAATACTGATTCGCTTTCACGACAACAACCAGTGAGTCCAATACCCGCATCAGTAGCTGACTATCCTTACTCTGTTCAATCACAGGCATATTAATGATCAATTGCTCATAACTTTGCGCCAGAGAGTCCAGAGCGCTGGTAAAAGCCTGGGTATCAAAAAATATCAGTGGAGAATCTGTCAATTCTCCACGGGTTAGTAAGTCAAGGTTTTTTTCCACAGGAGAAACCACTGTACTTAAAGAAGCACCAGAAACAAACGCAGCAAATCCTCCGGGATTCTCAGCCTTTGTTCCCGGTTCATTAAGTGGCGTGCTATGCCGGTAATCCAGATCTAAAATCAAAGTGCTTTTCTTTCTGGCGACAGAACGGGCAATCAAACGGGCAATCGAGGAAGCCCCTTCATGCGGGAAACAGGAGGCAATACCCAAGACTTTGATATCACGCTTACAAAAATCTATCGCCGTCTGGATACCATGAATAATTTCGGCAGCATGTGGATGGCGACTGACGACATTGACCCAGTCACTATGCTTATCAAACAGTGGAACATCGCCAACAGGTATAAGCCCCAGACGGGTTCTTAACTGATTCATCCCGGCAATGCGGCGATCCATCGCAGTCATCACGACAATCACCAGCACACTCAGCACCAGCGACAACACAAATGCCATCACAATTAACAGCTTTTTATTCTGTTTCTGGGGTTTTACCGGTACTGCAGCAGGATCATAAAGAATCGCGTCAGGTTCGCGGTACTGCGCCGCTAATCCCTGTTCCTTACTGCGTTTTAATAAGGTTTTGTACAGTTCCTCTGTCTTGTCAATTTCTGTCATCAGATCATTGTACTGATTCCGTTTCTCTACAAGCGCTCTGAATTGCTGAGTCTGTTCACGCAATAAAGCCTGATAACGTTGCTCTTTAATCTTTGCTTCCTGATACTTTTTAGTAATCCTTTCTTTCAATTCAGCAAAAAGTGCCCGGGACTGAGATTCAATCGCCTGAATTTCAGCACTGGCAGCAAGTACCTTTTGATGTTTCGGGCCATAAAGCCGCTGCAACTCATAAAGCTTGCGTTTTGCCTGAGTCAGCGCCGCCCTTAAATCCTGCAACTGGGCATGATCAGCGATCTCCGGCAGTGAAGCGAAGGTACTCACAGATGAACTGTCCGTATTCAGCATGGTTTCATAAGCAGCCTGAGCTGCCAGCCTGCGCTCTTTCGCATCAGATAATTTGTTCGTTATCAGTCCCATTTTTTCATTTTCAAGACCATCGATCCCATGGAACATCAAAAGACCTTTATCATCGAGAAACTGCTTCAGCTGCTGTTTTTTATCTGTGAGTTGTTTTTTCAGCTTCTGAACCTGCTGTGTATTCCATGCCTGCGCCTGTGCGGTCTTTTTCACTTTCTGATCAACAGAATATTGAATAAACGCCCGGGCAACCCCATTCGCAATCTGCGCGGATTCAACTGCGGATTCTGATTTATACGAGATATAAATCAATTGTGTCTGACGCACTATCGTAAATGTCAGACCCCGGCTTAAAACCTGTAGCGCATGATTGATCCGTTCCTGGTCAGATGGTTTTTGTATTTCAGCTTTATCCGGATCAACGCCGTTAAACCGGGGGTTTTTATCGAGATGCATATCTCTCACTGCCCGCTCAAGTACCACACGGGACTGCATCAAATTATATTGTGTTTCATAATACGGCGGACGGGTCGAATCATAATGATCCACGGGATCGATAGGCGTGGCATTATCGGCCTGAGCCTTAATCAGTACAGTGGCTGTGGCAAGATATTTGGCCGTCATTTTGGCAATAAACGGCACCGGAACGACTGTCAATACCATTGTAATCAAAGCAATTTTCAGCACATGCTTTCTGAATGCCCTGAAAAATGGTGCAAAATCAGTACGGCTTTCAACATTCGCACTCTGTGCAATCAAAGAAATGGTCATCTCAGAAAAAACTCTTCCCGATAATAATCGTGTCTCCCGGATAAACCGGATAGGTAGCAGGAATATCTTTCAGCAATTGACGGCCCGGATGACGAATCTGAATATCATCCTCATCAGCCCGATCCGTCAAACCGCCTGCCAGCGCAATAGCTTGTTCTATGGTTAAATCAGGCTGGTACTCATAGCCATTGGGTGATTCAACTTCTCCCGTAATATAAAACTGACGATAATGCTCTATTGTGACACTCACCATCGGATCACGCAGGTAGTCCCCTTTGAGACGTTGTTCGATATTCTCCTCAATTTGAGTCAGGGTTCTGCCAGCCAGCCTGACTTTTCCGATAAACGGAAAACTGACTGAACCACCCTGACTCACCATCAACGTCATTGACATACCGGGCTCGTTGTAGACCATAATCCGGATCTGATCACCGGCCGCCAGCCGGTAAGGTAAAATATCTGTTCTGCCAGTCTGACCACTGTTCTCTGCACGCTCAGCACAGCCAGCACCCAAAGAGGACACAAGCAGACAAACACTCAGGATAGAAAACACGAACACTCTCATTTAAATTTGTACCTTTATTGACAGCCGGAACTGATGTTGGTCATAACCGGGCATGCGCATCACTGCTTCATCCCTGTCAGGACCAATAAAGAAAATATCACCGGGCTGATTTGAAGTTTTTTTATGTTGCTGATAACTCAGCTCAAAACGGACTGAGGGGCGGAAATCATAGCCAATGACGACCTCAGATGTTCGTATGACATCTTGCCTCTGACTATCGGACATATGATAGTTTCCGCTTTGATATGACCACCCGAGCCGGGTTGAAAGCCTATCATTTCCCCAGTGATGTAACCAGGAAATGGCGGCACCGGAGTTAAGAATATATCCACCGTTCTCCGTCGGATCTTCCACTTGCTGCCAGCCATTCAGGGACCATAAAGAATGCTTCACTGGTTGCCATTGCGCACTCAGATTCCAGTTCAGGCCCTCAAAATTCAGGGCCCGCTCGTTGTGCGGAAACTCCTGATGTAACCAGGAAACATTCCCGGCCAAGCGGGTCATCCCTGAATACCGGGTCTGAAAACCTAACCGGAGGAAGTATTTTTCTGAATCCTTGATTTTATTGGTTTGAAACGCCCGCTGTGTCGCCATCAGGCTATACCGGAGCTGGCTGTCTGACGAAAGCCATTGGCTCAATGCGACAGTATATGAGCGTTCATCCCATGCCTGATCGCGAATATAAGATCGGAAATTATCATCAATATTTCCGGTATCAGAAAATGAAAATGTTTTCCCGCGCAGAGAAGTCGTCAGCTTCGGGCTTCCCTCGGGTAAACCAAAATCATACGCCAGTTCAGCATCAAGCATTGACGTTTGTATCGGTCGGTTAACCCCATACCGCCTTAGCTGAATATCACTCAGTCCTTCCGTCACACCTTGTCCGCGGGATTCATGACCAGATATCCGGCGGATATCCCACCTGAAAGTGTGTCGTTTTTCCGGCAACCATTGGCCCGAGAAAGCATACATATGGTCCGAGTAATCATCTGCCGGGCTCTGCCGGAACTGTCGGTACTGGCCGGTATACATCAAACGGAAAATTCCCTGACCAGGTTGACCGGAAACTTCGATTTCAGGACGAATAAACATAAAATCAGAACGGACAGCGGCTCTGGCAGCAGAGCGCCCGTTCTGATAAGTCACATTCGAATTGTCACCAAATTGTGTTTCGACCTGACTCCTGAACTTTATTCCGGCAATCAGCTGATGTGATTTTGGCGTCAAAGCAGCAGAGGCAGAGCAGGAAATCATCAAGGCCAGCCCAATCAGGTCAGTAAGCCGCTTCACTGACAAACCCTACAAAAACTGTTTTAAATATGATTTTTAAGTCAAACCACAACGACCAGTTTTGCATGTACTGAATGTCGTACTGAACACGTTTTTCCATTTTATCGATCGTTTCAGTTTCACCACGGTAACCATTGATCTGCGCCCATCCTGTGATGCCGGGTTTCACTTTATGACGAATCATGTAGTTGGAAATAATGGCCCGGTATTGCTCATTATGTGCAACTGCGTGAGGTCTTGGACCAACAATCGACATGGATCCCTGAAGCACATTAATAAACTGAGGCAATTCATCCAAAGACGTCCGCCGGATAAAAGCGCCAAATTTTGTAACCCGTGGATCATGCTTGGTTGCCTGCCGGACATGGCTTTCATTCTCCATCACCCGCATTGAACGAAATTTCCATACTTTAATTTTCTTACCACCAAGACCATAACGATCCTGCTTAAATAAAACCGGTCCGGGAGAGCTCAGTTTGACACCGATCGCAATGACAATCAGTACCGGTAAAATCATCAGCATAATAAAACTGGCAATAAAGATGTCTTCCAAACGTTTAACAAAAGCTCTGAAGCCATTAAAAGGTGAAGAGAAGACACTGAAAATTTGCACATTACGGACTGTATTCACACGGGACACGGCCAGATGATAACTATCCAGATCCGGCACCATAAATGTGTCTACCATGGTATCTGACAGCTGATCAAGACAATGCTTAATTCTGTCACGGGCCACCATCGGCAACGCAATATAAACGTGGTCAATCTGTTCTTTTTTCGCTTTTGCCACCAACTCATCCAGCGAGCCACCATAAAGACTGCTGCGTAAGCCCATCAGAGAATCCCGCTCATCATAAAATTTGAGATCAATACCCCGCGAACCAAATTCTTCTAACAGCGCGTTCTTCGTTGCAATCCCGGCTTTCGTTAAACCAATAATTGCAACCCGCTTTTTCACTTTAAAAACACGCCCGAGAAACAGGCTCCCCAGACGGGCGCCAAGCATCAACACAATGGCAAAGAAAAACCACAGATGAAACGTCAGAAAATTCAAATGGTGCAAATGGCTCTCAGACAACTTACCAAAATCATCTGAAATATTGACCACCAAGGCAATGACGGCATAAGAGATCGAAGCCGTCAGCAAAAAACACCAGCAAGATTTTTTTAGTTGTTTGGTGAAACGTTGCGAATATAGCCGGGTCATCTCCCCAATCAGAATAAATAACGCACTCAAGAAGATTCCGGCAGATATATCAGCGATGGTTTCACTGGCACCTGTACTGTGGATTAAGCCTGATAATAATAAGTTAATGACCAGCACATCAAAAACTTTAGTCACTGATGAATAATCATCATCGACTAATCGAAGTGTTTGTCTGAATATCATAAGTCCCTCACACAAGACTGACGTATAAACACAACCAGACGCATAACCGGAATACAGGTATGCAATCTGTCACAAAACGGGCGCTTATTGTACTGATGGCATTTTGGAAAGTTAGTGAATATTTCTTTTTCTGTGACAATGCCAATATTTTGAATAATTTCACAGAAAAACATCCATAAACTGACAAACATCACATATTAAATTTATTGCAAATAAGATATCATGCAATAATTTTGATCTGTGCCATAGATTTTTTGCTGAATTCAATTTATTTAGATATGAATTGAGTTCAACCTATCATTCTGATGAAACATTGTGCCCTGGAAATGACATTAACATATAAAATATGCTTCATAATGTGGGCGGTGATCAAAATTGACAATACTTTGATAAGCGCTTTCTGAATAAATCCTGAATATAAGTCACTCTTTCAGCACAATATTTCTTTGATGACTGAAACACAGAATTAAGTCATATCAATTGAAGGGTTAATTGTTATAATATGCATCCGGGATAACAAAATCTATTCCCATCAACCAGAGATTTGCTGAACACTTAAACACAGTATAAATCAACAGATCCTCAGGCATACATACAAAAAAATAAGCCTAAACACAATGGATTGAATATGACTATCACAAAAAAACTACTGCTATTATCCTGCACGTTCACTTTAATATTAATCATTGTTTCCGGTGTCGGTTTTTGGGTTTCCCAGAATAGTACTGACTCACTCGAATTAATTAACGAGAAAGCGATTCCCGGGCTGAATTTACTTCACTCCCTGCGCTCAGATCAACAAAAAATTGCCATCGACCTTTTTCGTCATACATTGGCTAAAACACCGGCAGGCCAGCATAAGATTGAAAATTCAGTGAACCAGCTTGCCAGCCAGCTAAAATCTGGTGCCCATCAATATGCATTATTTGTGACCGGTGAAAAAGAAAAGCAGATCTATCAAACTGAGCAACAGCTGATCACTGAATATCTGACGATGTTAAATCAGTATTTTGAAAAATCACGCCGTCATGAAAATGCCCTCGCTATGGCTGGCCCGATGGGAGCAAAACGGGCAGAACTTGCCGCTGTATTCGATCAACATCTCACCTATACGATTGGCAAAGCACGGCAGTCAGCCCAACACGCGATAGAGAGAGCAAATTCCGGGACCTGGTCGTCTGTGATTGCCACACTGATTTCAATCGGGGTTGTTCTGCTGCTCAGCTTTTTGATTGTACACAATATCCGCAGTTCTATGACGGAAATACAGAAAGCCATGAACACATTTGAAACGAATCTGGATTTGACGGTCCGGGCGCATGTCTCCGGTCATAATGAAATGGCATACATTGCCAATTCATTTAACCGGGTCTTAGATCGCCTCAATACCAGTTTTAAAATGGTTTTAAAACAGTCGGCACAACTCAAACAATCATCAACTGAAATGCATCATTCAGCATCTCAGGCGACAGAAGCCTCTTCGCGTCAAACTGATGCATCGGCGGATATCGCAGCCAGCATTGAAGAAATGACGGTCAGTATTTCAGGTGTGGCAGAACGGGCAGATGAGTCACGCCATTTATCTGACCAAACCCGCGAACTTGCCAGGCAAGGCATCCATGTCATTCAGGAGACAACGGAACATATTCATACCATTGAAAAATCGGTCAATGCGGTGTCTGCTGGCGTAAAAGCACTGGAAACACATGGCGGAAATATTTCCTCAATTGTTACCGTCATTAATGATGTTGCTGAGCAGACGAATTTGCTGGCACTGAATGCTGCAATTGAAGCAGCAAGGGCCGGGGAAAAAGGACGGGGCTTTGCTGTCGTTGCTGATGAAGTGAGAAGTCTTGCAGAACGCACCGCTCAGTCAACACAGGAAATTTCATCGATGATCTCGGCGATTCAATCAGTCTCTGCTGATACTGTCCGCCAAATGTCAGAAGCTGAGCAACTCATTATCAATGGCGTTGAATGTGCAGAGCAGGCAAACAGTACGATTGTACGGATTACAGAGGCCAGCACACAATCCATGCAAATGGCAGACGAAATTGCCACAGCCATTAAAGAACAAAACACAGCCAGTCAAAGTATTGCTTCTTATATTGAGCAGGTTGCGAAAATGGCTTTAGAAAATCACGAATTTGTAAAAGGCAGCGCAACTACGGCTTCAAATCTTGAGGGACTCGCTCAGGAAATGAATCAGGTAGTCAATGAATATAAAATTTGAATATCAAACCGGGGCAGCCAGCCCCGGTTTTGAATAATTCGATGCCATCCAGTAGCACAGCTTAACGTGGCTCTGGCGGCTTGTGTGACTGCATGAATGCGTCTATTTCTTCTTCCGTCAGTTGTGAATCACCATCCGTATCTATCTGATCAAAATCCTCAGCCAGCGGTCCCCTCACCTCATCCTCAGTCAGCACACCATCATGATTCAGATCTGAATCAGCAAAGGATGGCGGCGGTCCGGGAGGTTCTCTGCGGGATGAATCGGATGCAAAAGAAAGCGCCGGAAATATCAGCAAAGCCATAAAAATGGTTAATGTAAAACGGATATTACTTTTCATTTTTTCCTCGTTTGGTTTCATTCATCTATAAAGCCTGTCAACTCTCGCTGAACATGCATCTTGAGGTCACTTAGGCATATCAGTATGAACGAATCAACGCGGATAAATTCATTGATTTACTCAAGTTTACACTCAGGCCATATCCACCACGGACTTCAGAATGTATACCCATATATGGGTATACATACCGGGGAAATTTCAGAAAGCAGGCATTTTTTAAAATCAGACAAAATAACATGATTCGTTATTTATTTGTTAAGCAGAAACAAAGAATCAATATGTATTAATTCAAGAAAAAACTCACATTTTGGAATCGTTCCCTAAAATTAATAAATTCTAGTCAGAGAACAAGTATTTAACTGATCTGAATCAACTTTTATTTATTGATATTAATGTTCTTATATCATTATCTTTATCAATCAAACCAATTATTAATCCTGATAAAATATAGGCTTAAAATAACTATATAAATATATCGCAGCAGTTTTTCTTTACAGAATCTCTGTTTATTCAGATTCATATAATAAATCTGTTCCTCTGAATACATCGATGAAAAATGAGTTCTGCAGCAAAGTTGGTCGTAATTGCGTTCAGTCAACCATACCGCATCATATTGTTTTCACTTGAGTGGCTCATGGTGCTCAGCCTTACATGTGGTATTTCGCGAAGGAAAAATATTCAATGAAATTAAAATCAATCAAAACAAAAATCGCACTCGCTGCCGGAATTTGTTTATTTACAACCGCCGGTGTTCTGGTTGGATTCAGTATTTATTCTGCATCATCCAATCAAAAGCTGGTAACAAATCAAGTTTCAAAACTGGTCAAAAAAACCACCCTCAAAAAACTGGAAACAACAGCCTCCGGATATGCACAATCGATCAGCCGGCGGATCGAAGATGGCCTGACTTCAGCCCGTGCTATTGCAAACTCAGTTTCCGCAATCAAAGCTGAGGATGATAACAACCATATTCAGACACTGAACCGGTCAACCCTCAATAATATGCTCAAAGCAGTACTCAATAATAATCCTGATCTGAATGGTACTTATAGCTGCTGGGAGCCCGATGCTTTTGATCATCTGGATGCAGATAACCGAAATCATCAGGATGGCAATAATCCGCAAACAGGCAGGTTTACCCCCTACTGGACCAGAGACATCTCAGGTTCAATCAATGTCCAGCCTTTGGTTGAGTATGACTCCGCCCAAACACATCCAAACGGTGTGCACAAAGGCGCCTGGTATCAGGTGCCACAAAAAACCATGCATGAGACGGTCACCGCCCCACTGCCGTATGTTGTACAGGGAAAAGACATCTGGCTGGCCACATTTTCTGTGCCTGTCATTGTGAATGGCAAATTTTCCGGCGTCGTGGGTGCTGACTATAATCTGGATTTCGTCCAGAAACTCAGTGAAGAGGTGTCTCAGGAGCTCTACCAAGGGCAGAGCAGAGTCTCCATTATTACTCAGGGCGGTCTGGTCATTGCAGACAGTAAGCAACCTGAGTTTATTGGTCAGTCCATTGATCATATTTACGGTAACTTATCGGATAAGGTGCTGAACCTGATTAAGAAGAAAGAGAACTATACAAAAGATGATGAGCAAACCCAGAAGGTCAAGGTATTGGTTCCAATTACAATTGGTAATACGGATATTCACTGGGGTATTACGATTGAAGTCGACAAACAGCTGGTCCTGGCTAATGTTGAGGCACTCAGTAAAACGCTGGAGGCAAACAGCAGAAGCGATATTAACTGGCAACTGCTGATCGGCTTACTCATAACAATCACCGCAATCGGCATTCTGGTTATGATGGCGACAAAACTGGCCCAGCCCATCTTATCCGCAGTCAACATGGCAAAAACAATCGCCCGTGGCCGCTTTGATGATCGTCTGAACTATCATGCAGAAGATGAAGTCGGACAACTGGCTGATGCACTGGATGCTATGGCGGCATCTCTGCAAAAACAGGTCAATATTGCTGAGAAAATATCCCGGGGAGACCTGAATCTTGATGTCATTCTCGCATCTGACCAGGATCAACTGGGCTGTGCATTGCAGCAAATGGTCACCGATCTGAACAGTTTGGTCAGTCAAATCAAACAGCGCTCTGAGATTATTGAAGATAACGCGGCTTCAGTCGCAGACCTGAGTCATGATCTGGCAAGTGGTGCCACTCAGTCAGCTTCATCAATCACAGAAATCAGTGCAACCATCACACAAATTGCGGCTCAGATAAAGCAAAGTTCAGAGAATGCGGGCAAAGCCAATACACTGTCCCGGCAGACCCATGAATCTGCGGAGCAGGGTTACTCCCTGATGTCTGAACTTCAGGAAGCGATGCAGGAAATCGAGTCTTCCGGTCATGACATCAATAATATTATCAGCACAATTGAAGGGATTGCCGAGCAAACCAACCTGTTAGCACTCAATGCTGCGATCGAAGCAGCAAGAGCCGGAGAACAGGGCCGGGGGTTTGCCGTCGTCGCCGATGAGGTTCGCCAACTGGCCGCTCAAAGTGCGAAAGCCGTACAACAGACAGCAGCACTGGTTGAAGACTCTGCACAAAAGACGCAGCGGGGGATGACTTTGTCTCAGCAGACCACCGCTTCGCTGGCCACAATTGTGGAGAATGTTAGTGAAGTATCTGCTCTGATGAAAGAAATTGCTCAGGCTTCAGCCGAACAGGCACTGGGAGCTGAGCAGGTATCGGAAGGTATTAATCAGATTGATGAAGTCACACATCAAAACAGTCATAACTCAGAAAGCTGCGCGAACGCAGCCTCAGAATTAACCAGCCAATCAGGGCACCTGAACCAGTTAATTCAACAATTTCAACTCAAATAGAACAACAACACAATCGATAAGCCATTGGCGACATCGTCCCTGTCCTGAGTAGTCAGGACAGGGAATAATCTGGCACAGTCATGTTCAAAGCCGGTAATACGTCTCAATTTTTATTCAGTACCGGCTGACTCAGCTTTTGCATCATCCGGGAACCGGTGAAAGAAAAATGAATCCGCTCACAGGTATGACTCATCGCTTCATGAGGCCGGCAGGTGTGATACAGATACCGTGCGGGTCATGAACTTACTGTTGGGATCCGGGGAATAATCAGCAAATGGCGTACAGTATTCAAACCCAAATTTTTCATATAAATTTCTGGCAGGCCTGAAATAGTTTTCCGCCCCCGTTTCAAGGCTAATCCGCTCATACTGGCGCTGTTCAGCTATTGCCAGAACATGCGTCAACAGTTTTGAAGCGACACCAGATTGTCTGGCATGACCGGAAGTCCGCATGGATTTCAGCTCGGCATGTTTTGCATCCAGCTCTTTAATCGCCACACAACCAAGCAACGTTTGATCTTTCCAGCAACTGAAAAAAGTAATTTCCGGTGATTTGAGCGCTTCGACATCCAGAGCATGGACGCTTTCCGGCGGTGAAGTGGCATACATATCTGCCAAATGTTCTTCAAGCAGGGCAATCACTTCTCCCCCCTGCAAATCATCAATCCTGATTTCCATATCTTTCCTTTTACGACGCTTGCTACTCTCTGAACCCGCGGATATTCCGGTTACTCGATGATCAGACTACCATCTTCACTGAAGTCCCAGCAATCCCCGTATGCGACTTCCCACAAATAACCATCCGGGTCTGAAAAGTAACCACTGTAGCCACCCCAGAAAGTCTCATGAGCAGGTTTCTCAATACGGGCTCCCGCTTCTTCTGCCAGCCTCAGGACTTGATCAACTTCCTCTTTGGTCCTTGTATTGTGTGCCAGCGTTATTCCGGAGAAACCGTCACGTTTCGCACTCAAGTCCGGGGATACATCAGCTGCCAGCTCTTCCAAAGGATATAATCCCAGACATACACCACCGGTTTTAAAAAAAATGATGCCATCTGTCGGTTTACCGGATGTGGGAAAGCCAAGGTGACTATAAAAATGATATGACTGTTCAAGGCTGGCAACACCTAAGGTGATGATACTGATTCTGGGTTCCAATGCGGATTCTCCGTTTCCTGATGGTTAAAAAGTTGATCATCGATACACGGCAACATCACAGCTCAGAGCTTTCCTTTCAGGCGGGTGTATCAGATAACCGCTTTCAACAATCTCATGAATTTTCAGCTTTATCAATACGCAGAATCACTATCCGGAAAATAAAAAATCAGTTCGGATTCATCTGCTTATATTTGCATCAGTCATGCTATTTTTACGGTTGAGAAATAACAGATAAAGAATAATATAAGATCATGATTTAAAACAACTTAATCATAATTTATTGCGTTGTGAGAATGTATTTATATCTATCAATTCACTACAGTGATATCTCTGAATACCGGTTCCCGATTGCAGGTTACTCAGGCAGATATTGAGCAGGCAGTCGCTGAAAAAGTGGCCAGAACAGCCGGATGGATGGCCTCAGTTCAGGGGAACCAAGGCCGAAGAAAAGTTGAAACAGCCGGATTATTTTTCTGCTGAATATGGATCTTCCGCAAGAAGATAAGAACGCAGATCGGCTTTTTGAGGGTGCGCATTCAGCCACTCGCGAATATCACGAATTTTAGCATAATCGGCCTGACCAAATTTTGCTTCATAGAGTGCAGAGAAGTTATCTGCAGCATTTTCTTCACGAATTTTTTTCTGCCATTGTGCCGTCACAACCTGATTCAGAGCTCCGGCCAGACCTTCGGCTTTCAGTAATTCCCATTCACCTTTATCCAGCCAGATACCACCGACAGGCACACTGTAATCGATCCGGTGATCATTTTTCGCGGAAATCTTAAATTTCCGCATAATCACTCCCGAGACAGGACAAATTAATGCGCGCTTGGTATCTTCACCAACTTCTTCAGAAAGACGATAGTCAGCCGGAAAATGATATGCTTCATTTTTTTCTTTCCAGGTCACGAAATCTTCAATCAGTATCCAGTTTCCCCCGCAGCCGGAGCATGTATGCGCTCTGAACAAGCCATCAATAAAACTGGGACGGAGCGTTCCATTATTACAGTGCGTACAATTCATCTTCTTTCCTTTCGTATCCGGACAACCTGCCAGAGTATTGCTTCAGGTTGTCAAAGTATCAAACCATAACGTTTTTACTACACCCAAGTGACCTCAAGATGCATGATTGAGATTATTGGGATATAGTCATTCGTGTAACTGATCGGCGATTATTCCTGAGAAGCCGGTACTTCAGCCTCTGACTGTTCATGCCTCATAATCAACTGATAAGCCAGACATAATGCAATCGTTGAAACAATACCGACATAATAACAAATCAAAGAGATAGCCGGTGAGGGAAAACCGATTTGAGGCAAAATGACAGCGACAGGGATTGTGATCAGCATAAAAATAATCATGATCCCAAACATATAAGCCGTTTTTGATTTCGTTTTTTCCCAGGCTTCAGTCAATGTCATCATATGGTCTACCGAAATCGCCGGAATCACCAATAGCAGGCGACTACCAAAAATAACGGCTGGAGCCCAGAAAAGAGCACTGATAACGACTATAACGAGATGGCTGATCGCCGTCGTTGTTTCAAGTATCAGCAGCAAAACACTATAGATTAAGGCACCTAATCCTGCACAAGCCCCGAGCAGAAACATCATTTTGATAACTTTAAATTCACTTCGGCCCAGGGAATATCGTCCCCATGTTGGTACAGCATCCGGGCCAAGAAGAACAACACGACATATATTTAAAGCCATCACTGTTTGCAAAATACCGGTTGCAAGCAGATTGAATAAAGAAAGTGATGAAGAAGAAGTCACATAGTCACTCAATACTTCAAGTCCAAGCATCATCAGGACTGGGATGAGAGTCACTTTAAATAAAGAAACTTTGTAAAAATTCGCATAAGCAAACGCGCCAACAATCGTTTTAGCAAACATATTGAATGCATCTCTTTTTATAAAAATATTGATAGCGCGTACTATACCTTTGAATATGACCAATTCAAGACCATGATGTTATAAACTTCAGGTCACTCTGCCGGAATCTGTGCTGAATATCACCAGCAGCATGAACTTAATAACTCTCTGACCTGTTTTGCATTTTTACACCCGGCAAGTCTCTGTGGCTGAATCTGGCTGCCAAAAAGCTGGTTCAGGGATTTTGCCAGCTCAGCCAGATGATCCGGTCGTAATCCATAACGGATAAAGGCTGTTTCAGGCGTAAATGTCTCTGGAGAAACTGACAGTTTTACACTGTAAACCCGTATGATTTGCGAACAATCCGGCAACTCCCGGTATAAAGATGTCCGGGCTGATACCGACGTTTCAGCAGGTGCAGCAAGTAATTGTATCAATTGCTGCCGGATCTGCCGGCGATCGATTTTACCGTTGGCGGATAAAGGAAATTGCGATATTTGATGAAAAACACCGGGCAGATGAGAAACCGGCAGCCGGTCGCGGAGAAAGTCCCGTAACTCAGATGAAGATAAAGATATCCCTTCAGGGCATGAAAAGACGGCACCTAAACCCACATCGCCATGTCCCTGCTCAGCATAATCCACAATCACCGCTTCAGAAACCTGCGGATGTTTCCTCAGCTCTGTTTCAATATCCGGCAGCGATACCCGGACACCGCGAACTTTGATATAGCCATTGACCCGTCCGGCAAAAATGATGGTACCGTCTTCCCGGTAATATCCTAAATCGCCGGTCCGGTATGCACGGCAAGACTTACCACCGGGGTCAGTGATTGTGACAAAGTCATTTTGGTTCAATTGTCCATCCTGCAAATATCCAAGTGCAAGACACACACCCGAGGTAAAAATCCGCCCGGTTTTATAAGGTGGGCAATGGCAGGTGGTTGTGCCGGTGCTTTGATTTTCATCCACAATATAATACTGTGTTGCCGGTAGTGGTTGCCCATATGGAATGACATTTGTGTCTTCTGCCGTCAGTAAATGCCAGATACTCCATATTGTTGTTTCTGTTGGCCCGCCCAGAGAAAATAAGCACAGAGACGGATAGTGATGACGCAATAAAGCAATTGTATCCGGCTTAATATAATCACCTCCCTGCGCCACCAACCGGAGCGAAAGGAGTGAATCCGTCATCCCGCAGGCAAGTAACATTTCCAGAATCGCAGGCACTGAGCACCAAAGAGTGACGCCGTGTTGCTTCACCAGTTGATTCCAGCGAATCGCATCTTTCTCTTCCTCCTGATGCGGAATAACCAGCGTTGCACCAGCCGTTAATGTGCCGAACACATCAAAGACTGACATATCGTGATGCAACGGAGTCACCGAAATATTCACATCTTCACGGGTGATCTGCCATCGTTTGAGCGTTTGCTCAATCACATTTGAAGTGGCTTTATTATTCACCACCACACATTTAGGTTTACCTGTACTACCGGATGTATATAAATAATAAGCAGGAGACTCACTCTGACTCAGTGCGCACAAATCAATATCAGGCACAGAGATATCATCAAGGCTCACTGGCTGCATCAACTCATTTACGGATAAGACAGGTACAGGCTCATCAAACTCTGGCATTTCCTGATAAATCACTAAATCAGGATGGCAATGACGCAACAGATACGCCAGCCTGTCCGCCGGAGAAGAGGCATCAACCGGCACACGAACAATTCCGGACAGAGCACATGCCAGCGACACGGCAATATGTGCGGGGCTTCTCGGCAGACACACCGCAACAACGTCACCGGGTTTCAGTCCGGCAGCAGACAAATGCTGCCTGATTTGTGTGACCAGACTGCCCAGCTCATGATAACTAACGGGCTTATCCTGATAAATAAGGGCTGTCGTATGGTTTTGAGAACCATATAAATGGTGATGAATTTTCTGTAAAAAATCACTGCGGACAAACATCTCATCGGGGTCATTACAGCGATAGTGAGCCCCATCAATGACACTCCCCTGAACATCATCCAGCGCAACTTCCCGGCAAATCGCTTCTGCTGTGAGCCGAACACCGGATAAGAAAGCTTTGATTAAGCCATGATCTATCGCTTGAGTAGCATAATCGACACTAATCTGAAGGTTCTTGTGCGGATCATATGTCAAGCGCAAATCAATGGCGACCTGGGGGGTCTGCGTCTGGCCGCCAACCGGCTGCATCAGATTGTCTGCCGGTAAAACCGGCCAGCTCAGCGCATTGGTTAACACGACCGGGAGTGCCAGAGAACCACCATTCTTGCTGAGCAGGTAACGGTTCAAATCAACCCCGGAATAGGTTAAGTGCTCCATCCCGGCCATAATATCCTGCTGCAACTGCCGGACTCTCTCTGCAAATGTTCCCTGCCGGTACCGGTAAACAACAGCAATAAATGATGAATGATTCCCCGACACCTCTTCCCCGCCGGGCCGCATGACAGGAATACCGATACATAGCTCAGGTTCATCACACCAGTGTGACAATACCTCGAGTAATATGGCACTGAGCAGTGAATTCTGTAACAGCCGGGCATGTGCTGCCTGCCGGGTGAGTTGTTTCAGCATTGATTGACTCAGTATCAGAGTTTGCCGCTGATAGGTTGCACGGCGAATTATCTCCAGAGGCTGCTTCCACGGAAGTGAAGGGATGCCCGCGACTGTGCTGAGTTTTTCCTGCCAAAAGGCTTTATCTGTCGGCTCAACAGATAATTCGGGGGAAGATGTGAATGCTCCCGGATGTTTGACCTCTGCAGAAAAACACAGGTCAGACTGATCCGCCAGCAGTGCATATAAAATCTTTGAGATGGCTCTGCCATCCGCGATGAGTGCATCAAAACCGGTAAACAGCAGATGTTTTGCAGATGGTTTCCGGCCTTCCCCTTCATGATGATCACCTTTATCTGATGGCCCGGTATCATCAGGCATTATCACCAGACACATCGCCCACAACGGCCCGGACAGATCAAAAATCTGCTGCCGGTAACGTTGCCGGATAAGATCGGCTTCTGCCAGCGACTCTTCGTAATTCAGGGAAGATAAGTCACATACATCAAAATTCATGATGATGTCGCCGGAGACATAACAGTTCAGTGTCGCTTCATCAATACCGGTGCGCAGCAGCGGATATTCCCGGACCAGCTGTTCCAGCCGCTTTGCCAGAACAGATGGATCCGCTTGTCCTTGAAATTCCCGGAAATCATACATCGCAACACCACCTAACGGCAGAAACTCGTTTCTTCCGGCGAGATAAGCACGTTGCAACACTGTCAGCGGTTTGAGTACCTGAATATCACCGGGCTGCAGCGGATGTTTTACTGAAGCGGTCTTCTCATCAGCCTCCTGATCTACAACAAATACCGCATGTATTAAACCGGCAGAAGCGGCTAACCCCTGTAACTGTCCCGTAAAATGTTCAAACAATGTTTCTGTATATCCATCGGGAAAAACATCATGACGGACATCCCAGTTGATCAGCAACCCATCGGCAAATTCTGCAATCTGTGCGTCCAGCGTCACCTGTGGTCCCTGAGAGATTGTCCAGACCATTTGACCCAGAGTTTGATGAACTTGCGAAGACAACAAGCAACCTCCGGACAAACCGAAACCGGAAGTAAACACCACCGGGGAGACCTCCATAGCACCATGATAACGTGACAAATCACGCATGACGCTGACTCCGGGATAATCGGCATAGGTCAGTAATTCCTGCATTTGCTGTGAAATTTTCCGGGCCAGAGAAAGGAGATTTTCCTGGTGATCAATCTCAACGCCGAGAATCATCAGTCTCGAAAAATCCCCGACAACCTGACTGACATCGATACCTGAACCGGCCCGGTAAAATCCCGGAACATTGAGACGAAACTGCCGGGCACCGGAAGCCATGGCAACAGATTGGGCAAATACGGCCAGACAGAGGTTCGTCATCGTCAGATGATGCTGTTTTGCCAGCGTCTCCAAAGATTGACGCTCTGCGGCAGTGAGCTGTGCAGACAGACGACAATGTGTCCCTTGATTTTTCTGGTCCTGATTCCGGTTTTCAGGAGAAAGATAAGGAAATGGTGGTGCCGGTGGGATTGAGGCCAGTTTATTCTGCCACCACTGGCGACTCTGATCCCGTGATGACTTTCGCTGCCTGCTCTGATGAGCATGCTCCAGATAGCGAAAAAAACGAACCTCCTGATCCGGGTTCAGACTGTCAGAGCCGTGGTATAATTTCACTAAGTCCTCAAGAATAATCCGGAAGCTGAGCGCATCTGCCGCGATCATATCCATATCAAAATGAAACCTGAACCGCTCATCCGGTAAGCGTGTTAATCTGAAGTCAACGGCCTGTCCCTGACTAAGATTAAGCATTTGATGTGACATTTCAAGACGAACAGCCACCAGCCTTTTTGCCAGTTCTTCCTGCCCGAGATCGCGCCAGTCAACCACCCGCAGCATATGTTGCGTCCCCAATGGCATGATCATCTGATAGCCCTGTCCGGAAATACAGACCCGAAGCATCGGGTGAAGCTCAAACAGCTGCCTGACAGCCTGTTGCAACCTGCTGACATCAATATGATGTCCATCAAATTCAGTATATAAATGAGAAGCAACCCCTTCTCCGTCCTGTTCCAACTGCCGGCCGCTCCAGTATGCCGCCTGCATCGGTGTTAATTCCTGCTGCATATGTTTATCCATGCTGATTTGCCTGTACCTGTCTGTCTTTTCCGCAGAAAAAAAACCGATTCCATATGAAACCGGCTTTTTGGTGCTGTTCAGTGCTTCCTAAACCACCAAAAGCATTGTGCTCAGTGAAATTCGGGAACAGCCTGTCGTCGATGAATCTTTAATAGGTTTCATCCATGATTTCATGCCGCTCATCATGGTATTTTTCTTCACTTTTCCCCCGGCGCCAGTAGGGAATCGCGTACATATTCTTTTTCGTCAGTTGAAAGGTCTCGATCATAAACTTACGGCAGGCAATCACTGTACGGTTTTCACCGGCGATAAAAGCAGAAACCGTCATTCCCTGTGGAACGCCGGCAGACTGCACCGCATCAATCAGCGGATACGGCATATGCTCAGGATGCCTGACCAGCCAACGCACATCGATCCCCGCAGGATGAGTCAGTGCATGCTGGTCTTCCGGATGATCAATTTCAATCAAAGCATGCCCCACTGCGTCTTCAGGTAGACTTTCGAGTACAGCGCTCATCGCAGGTAAAGCGGTTAAATCTCCGGCCAGAATATAACGGTCAGCGACTGGTAACGCTGGTTTTTGTCCCGGCCCGGCAAGCCCGAGTTGGTCGCCCGGCTGACAACGCATGGCCCAGCCGGAACCGGGAGATTCTGTACCATGCACAACGAAATCTATATCCAGTTCGTTCGTTTCTGGCCGGTAATACCGGATGGTATAAGCGCGGGATGCAGGCTTATTTTCCGGCCAGACAATCTGGTCACCTTCCCAGTGGGGGAGCTCCAGCGTGCCAGACTGTTGATTAGGAAAAAAGACTTTGATTGCTGCACCGTTTTCATCGGACGGAAATCCTTTCAGATCGTCTCCGGTGAATGTCACCCGCACAAAATGAGGAGTCAGATATGTTTTTCTGACACACTCTATGAAACGCGGCTGACGGCCGCCAGCCTGCCTGTTTTGACTCATCCGGTTTTCTTCCTTCTCTTTATGTCTTTATCTCTGATTCTGTTTGATCTCAGGCAGCACAACCCGCCGGTGTCATCGCGGCCTGATCTTCAATCAGCTGCCACCACTCTTGCAACGTCACTTTTTCCATCAGCTGAGCAAAAGTAATGGTTGTGCCCTGCTGCTGCCATTTTTCCAGCAACGTCATTGCACGGACAGAATCAAGACCATAAAAAAGCAGATTCTCCGTTTCGTCCAATTCATCAATACTGATTTCCAGAACCTGGGCAATATCGTGCTTCATTCTGTCAAGCGTCAAACCAGCAGGTACAATAGCGTCTGGCCGGACTGAGATTTCATCCAATACAGTTTGTAATGATTTTACTGCGCCGGCACGTCCTGTGACATATTTCATGGTCCATTCATGCTCTTCAGCTGAAAAATCAGCAATCGCATCGCCAACCACAAAGGGCTTGATGTCGAGCATAAATGCTTCCAGTGTCGTAGACAGAATGCCGATGTGCCCATAAACCCCGCAGATGATGATCTGATTGCGGCCATGACTGCGCATATATTCATGTAACTCATTTTTCCGGAAAGCACTGTAGCGCCACTTCGTCAGGCAGATGTCATTCTGTTCCGGGGTTAATTCAGAGATAATTTCAGCATCACATGTCAAACCCTGCCCCCAGAAATCTGTAAGTAATGCCCGTTCTTCCGGATCCTGATTCACCGGCTGAGCGGTATAAATGACCGGAATTCCCGCTTCACGGGCCGCTTTTGCAAGAGACTGTATATTTTGCTTGAGTTTCGGTACAGGCGCAGCATCCGTATCAAAGAAGTTCATAAAATAGCATTGCATATCATGAATCAGCAGTACCGCATTTTGGGGCTCAACCTGCCAGTTCACTTTATTTTGTGGAAAATGCTCTGAGTCAGGCAACTCGTAGGAAGCAATCTTGGGAATCGACATGGTGTTTATCCTTCGTATCTCTGGCCAATAATTCACCGACATTTAACTGACGAATGAGGGTCTGATTTTCAATTGGTTTTCGATACTAGCAATAAACCCTTTACATGTAAATAATAATAATTATCATTCATATTCTCTATAATATATACCCAAGCGACCTGAAGATGCGGTGTTCAGTGAGATTTGTCCGGGTTTGAAACAAGGCACTGATTTGAGAACATAGTCATTCTACGTTGAGAATCAGTAACGCTGGGTCAAGCCCGGACAAATCTCACCCGCAGGGCGTCAGCCGAAACGCACATTTCTGCGTCAGGTGAATTTGACAGGTGTTTACATGCCTGCATTCACCTTCCTTGAACTGCACCTTTCGGCTGACGCTGAATCATGCATCTTCAGGTTGTTTGGGTATATTCACAAATTTGCTTAAATAAGGACAGTTCATGGCTACAGACAAAATTGTTACGCCGGTTTTAAAACTCGCCATTCCCATTATGTTTATTCAGGTATGTCAGGCGTCTTTAGGATTAGCAGATACATTTGTTGCGGGCCGTTACAATGTTATCGATCTGGCTGGAATTGGTCTTGGCAGCAGCCTGTGGACACCGGTACTGACACTGATTACAGGTGTTCTTTATGCACTGGTTCCGAAAATATCGGCTTCAGCCAGTACCGGGCGATATACCCAAATGCAACAGTTATTTCAGCACGGTAAAAAGATAACCGTCATCCTCAGTACTGTCGGGTTTATTCTGATTCAGTTACTGGCTTTTCTTTGCCCGCTACTGATTGATGATCAACAGGTCGCCACCGTCACCCGGCAATATCTTCATTACATCGCTTTTGGTATGCCCGGACTGATCTATATGGTGCTGAACCGCTTTTTCTGTGAAGGGAACAGCTGCCTGAAGCCTGTATTCCTGACAACGGTTGTGCTCTCCGGGATTAATTTACTGCTTAATTACGGTCTGGTTAATGGCTGGGGGATTCTGCCCCGGCTGGGTGGAGCCGGCTGCGGACTGGCCACGGCAATCTCTGTTACAACCGGTGCCGTCATGATTCATGTTCTCGCCAGACGACATATTCCTTTTGCTTTTCCTGTCACGCCTGTCACCACCAATACACATGAAACGAAAGCGCTCTTCTTTGAAGGGCTGCCCGTCGGAATTTCTATCGTGGTCGAAGTACTGGCTTTAACTCTGCTGGCATTTTTTGCGTCCTCTATGGGAACAGCAGTCATCGCTGCACACCAGATTGCTATCAATATTGCACTGGTCGTATTTATGATCCCACTGGCCTTAAGTAGTGCAGCAACCATCCGTGTTGCCCACTTTTCAGGCCATCAGCAGCAGGATAATACGGCCAAAACCAGTTCAGCTGTATTCTTTCTCACCATGGCCTACGGCATTCTGATGGCAGTGATGATCAACTGGTTTATTTCACCAATCGTTACCGGCTTCAGCCATGACCCGGAAGTTCAGCGTCTGTTAAAAACGTTATTGGGTTATATTGCTTTATTTCAGTTTGCCGATGCGATTATGATCGTCGCTTCCGGGATCCTCAGAGGCATGCAGGAGTTCATCAAACCTTTAATCGCGACTTTTGCCGCTTACTGGATATTCATACTGCCACTAAGTTACGTTGTGGGTGTGCAGGGATGGTGGTGGCATGCGCCGGGCATTCAGGTCATCTGGTCCCTGCTGATTGCCGGACTGACAGGAGCTGCCATTATTCTGGTTGTTCAGGTTCGTCAAAAACTCAGAGATCCCCGGACAAGTAGTCCGCAAAGCGAAGAGTTGCTCAAAACAGAATGATTTCTTTTCTGCACTGATTTGGTTAATATTTATTAAGCAATTGATTGAATACAATACCGTAAAATTTTCAATTGTACTGGTCATTCCGGTGTAAAAATCTCTGTCTTATCTGATATCACACCGGATAACACAGATGACCAGCTAACCATAAAAGTAAATTATAACAACAGGTTATATTATGAAAAAATCATTATTAAAAAAATCATTACTTGTTTCTGCCATAACTTCCCCCCTGTTTGCCCAAGCGGCAATGGCAGTCACCGCCTTTCCGGGCGCGGCAGGTTTTGGTGCAGAGACGATTGGTGGCCGGGGTGGTGATGTCTACCATGTGACCAATCTGAAAGACTCTGGAAAAGGTTCTCTGCGCGATGCCGTCAGCGCCGATCACCGGACAATTGTTTTTGACATCGGTGGCACGATTCACCTGAAGTCTCCCCTGAAAATTCAGAGTAAATACCTGACACTGGCTGGCCAGACAGCACCCGGTGACGGTATTACTGTGGCAGAATATCCGGTGGAGATTAGTAAAGCACAGCATGTCATTATCCGGTATATGCGATTCCGTTGTGGTGATTACAATGCAGTCGCAGCGAATGGTAAACCCGCAAAAGGCAAAGGTAACCTGAAAGGCAGTTCCGCCGGTGCGCTGGATGTGGGTTATAGTCAATATGTCATGATCGATCATGTGTCCACATCCTGGAGTATGGATGAAGTTTTATCTGTCACGAATTCGAATAATGTGACCGTTCAGAATTCCATGATTTCAGAAGCATTGAACAACTCTCATCATAAAAAAGGAAAACACGGTTATGGCTCTTTGATCAGGGCAGCGACCAGCGGCGACGGTTATACATTTTATCGCAATCTGTATGCACATAACTATGGCCGGAATCCCGGTGCCGGTGCGAATCAGACCTCCAAAAAATACGAGACGCTTTCACTCGATTTTGTCAATAACGTGATTTATGGCTGGGGGAACCGTTCCGGTGAAGCCATTGATGGCACAAAAGGGGGTTACGTTCACCTGAACTATGTCGGTAACTATGCAATAGCCAATCAGGATTCACGAAATGCTGCTTCTCTGTGGGATGAGAAAAAAACCAAAGGCATTCTGACGTATCAGCATGATAATAAGCTGGATAATAATATGAATGGCAAGCTGGATGGTAAAAACAACGGCTGGGATCTTTTCCCTAAATTCAAGAAAAATCAGAAACTGACGAAACGCTGGTCATTTCCTGAAGTACCGACAGTCTCTGCTGATCAGGCTTACAAAATCGTCCTCCAACAAGTTGGCGCATCTTTGGTTCGCGACAGTATTGATCAGCGTATTATTGAGCAGGTAAAAAATAATTCCGGCAGTATTATTGACAGCCAGACAGAAGTGGGTGGTTTGCCTGATCTGAATTCAGGATATGCGAAACAAGATAGTGATCAAGACGGAATGCCTGATGCATGGGAACAAGCACACGGACTCAATGCTTCAGATCCATCCGACAGCAGCCAATATGGCTCCGGCAGTCAGTATACTCATCTTGAAGTATATCTGAATAGTCTGGCAGGTTAGGCCGTGAAAGATAAACACGCTCTAACCAGATAGGTCTCATCTGTCCGGAAATTTTCCGGATAAAAAATTGCCCGGTTCAGATAACCGGGCAATCATCATTAATCTTCTCGCAAACAGAAAAAATTAGTACTCATCGTAATACATCACCCAACGTCCATCCGATCTGTTTCTGGCAAACATAAAACTGCCGTCATCACCAATGGTTAGCCGGACATTCGGATCAGAAGCAATTTGAAATACAAATTCATATCCTTCACCAAAATCAATCCCCGGCTGACAATATGAAGGGTAACCACCAAATTTATGAGCGTAATAATGATCAATCGTGTCATAGTAACATTCGATCTCACCACTATTTTCCATCACCGGCATATCACTTTTCATACTGCTGAGAATCTGGTCTTCCCAGAGTGGACAATCTCTTTCTATCATTTCCGGATGAAGTGGGAAAGGTTCTAAATCCGGACAAACAACCTCTTTTCTTTCAAGTCCCTGCACAGAACTATATTCGCGAATCAGCCAACTACTGCCCATTTCGTCAAACGGCTGAGGAAATTCTGTCGACACAAATAAAGTGATGAGTTCTACTCCGGCCACTGCTTCAGGAACATAAGGCAGGTTCTTCAGGCAAATCTGGGCCAGAGGAATCATCTCGTTTCCCAGATCATCACGGGGAAGCGTTTCTCCCTGACCAAAAAGAAAAACCTTACCAATCCAGCTTTCGGTTAATTCGTGTGTGGGGCGAACGCCCCCGAGTGATAATTTTGTAATGGGTTTTCCCAAATGCTGTTTTATGTCTTCAATTATCATTCTATATACTCCCAACTGAGCGTCTTAATTCATTGTTTTATGACGTTTCTCTGCCCACTGATCATGATTGATTAATTATGCGATCAGCACTTCTTTTGTCTTTTGGTTTCTTCTTCAGTACAACAAAGAAAATCAGATAAACGTTTCGCGGTTGATATAAGGACAAGTAAGCCTGTGATCTGTCCGGAGACTGCTGCCCTGAGATTTATATGAATTATTTTCCGGGATATCTGCCCCTGTTAAGCCATCAGGTTTGGATAAAGATTCCGGAAAAATGACATCATTCAGCACTGCCTGGTATTTCGGTACAAACGATGCCAGGATCAATAATCATTTGCTTAATCATGTCAATAACAGGAAAGCGGTTTCCAACCGCAATCCCATCGTATGACATTTAACCGCTAAAAAATAGAATCAGATGTCGCAAATTGAGTCATATCACAGAATAAGTGAACCTAATAATAACAAAGATGCATATATATATTATTAATATTGATATGAAATAATTCCGGAATTACCAAATAAATAATACTAGTTTCATAAAACAACAAAATAATTCATGAATGAATAATTAGGTCTGACTCAAAGATGCACTGTTTATGTAGCGACAACCATTCAGTCAGACAACATAATTCATCTCTGTGGGTATCATCTCTGGCGGTATAAATAAGAGGAAGAGAAATGAATGACTTTCTGATGTTGTCATTCATTTGGGATCATTCTGGCACTTGCATCATTTTTAATTTAAGCCATATTCGTCATCGTAAAAAATGATCTCTGCGCCATTTTCCAGCCTTATCAGAGAGGCTTTGGAATCTAACTCGTAAGATTGGTTCAACGAGTTGATATCCAGAAAATTCTTTAATATAACCGTTCGTCCGGAAAAGTCATTCTCAGTCCATAGTACTGACATGGGCTCAACTGAATTTATGGCATGATCTTGCCTTGTATTCAGACCCGCTTCCGTACTTACAGAAGCCATCGCAATCACTGTTATTGCGTATAGTATACTTTTCAATCTCATTGTTCAGATTTATGTCAGAAAACAGAAAAAATCAGGTTTGTTTTTATGATATATAACAATGAAACGATTTTCATATATGGTTATTCAAAAAAGAACTATCCTTGTGACCAATATCACACATTTAACCGAATAGTGTTCTTAATGATATGTTTGTATCCCGTTCAGAATAATTCGTTCTCTTAAGGCAGCATGTCTATAGATATGTTAATCTCGCGCTCCAAGAATAAAGCTCATCACATCAACCAGAGTGAAAAATGAAACTAAAAACGATAGTCCTTGCAACCTGTGCCACTTTCATCGTCAGTGGCTGTGCAAAAAATATAAATGAGATTCAAACGACTGCGTCAATGGAAACTATTCAGGTCGCTAAAGATAAACTGAAAGAAAACAAATATATAGAAGTCACTGATAATGGTGTAATCGCTTACACATTAACAACCCATGGTGGAGGATTACGCTGGAAACGAGTACATATCAAAGAAATAAGTTACCGAGTTGCTTGTGAAGATTTTAAATGGTTTACAGACCGGGGAATGGTCGTCAGAATGACTTTTCTTGGCAATGGCGGCATGCAAAACGACTATGATATCCATCGTTGTAAAACCGAAGTACCCACCACTTTATATGCCCCCCATAATTAAATAAAAAATAAAGCCGGAATGGTGCGAATATCACTACAGTGACATTTCATTAAGCTATCATTCCGGCATGCTGAACAGATTATCTCACACAAAAACTTGCCAGCTAATGCACCTGAAGGTAAGTCGCCGCACCACCAATACCTTCAATTAACATCTGCACACCAATCACAGCCAGAATTAACCCCATTAACCGGGTTATGACCTTGACACCATTGTGACCGATATAGCTTATAAACTTTTCACCAGAGACAAAAAACACATAGCTGACCACACAAAGAATCAGAAATGCGATGATGGTCACTGCAAATTCAGTCATTCCACCGGCAGATGAAAAATTCATTGCGGTCGCAATCGTTCCAGGCCCGGCAAGAATTGGCATCGCCAGCGGAGAAACAGCAATGCTCATCAATGCATCACTGCTTTTTTGTTTGTCTTCTTCGCTGGGATGCTGAATAGAAGAATGTTCCCCACCCTGCAACATATGGTATCCCACCAAACCTATCAGAATTCCACCTGTAATCCTGAATGCAGGCAATGTGATCCCGAACAATTCAAAAATGAGCTTTCCACCGGCAGCAAACACAAAAATAATGGCAAAACTCACCATCAATGCCCTGCAGGCAACCTTTTTTCGCTCATCAGGGGTTTCGTCAGCGGTTAATCCCAGAAAAACCGGCGTATTAGCAATCGGGTTCATCATGGCAAAAAAACCCATGAAAACTGAAAGCATGTGTGTCATCAATTGATCCATAAACCCTCTTATTTGATACATGAATAATATTTGATTCAGTGTGCATGAAAAACGAACGAAGATCTCTTCCTGACCAAGGAAATTGAAATCACGCTTCCCTTCACTTCATACTCCCTGATACCTTTAATTTTTAAGCAATATGTTTCACATGAGAAATAATAATATGAAATTTACTTTACTTTCCTTAACTTTAGCACTCTCGCTACCTGCTTCATGTTTTGCTGCCAGTTTATCTGACTGGATGAATAATGTAGATGACTCAGTACCTCTCACGAATATAACCATTCCCGGTACACATGATTCTGGTGCAACCCATGAACCTGTCAGCGGTATTGCAAAGACACAAAATCTTTCTATTTCCGACCAGTTAAAAATTGGTGTGCGCTATCTCGATATTCGTTTACGTCACTATGGCGATGCTCTGGTCGTCCATCACGGTTCCGTCTATCAACATCTCAACTTTGACAACGTACTTCAGTCAGTCACCGACTTCCTTTCTATTCATCCTTCCGAAACAGTGATTATGGAAGTATCACAGGAGTACAAACCGGCTAATAACACCCGTACATTTGAACAAACCTTTGTTCAGTATAAAAACAGGTCCCAATACAGTAAATTCTGGTGGGGACACAGTTATCTGCCCAAACTGGGGGAGGCCCGTGGTAAAATTGTATTGTTAAGGCGCTTTGCGGGATCATTCTGGACATCCGGCGGGATTGATATTTCCCGGTGGTCCGATAATGCTGAATTTACAATAAAAGATTCAAGAAACACACCAATTCATGTTCAGGACTATTATAAAGTCAGCGCTTCATCTAATGACAATAAGTGGCAGGCGGTCTATAAAAATATGAATGCAGCCAAAAGCAGCAATGGTGAAATGTATCTTAACTTCACCAGCGGTTACCGTCCCATTTTAGGTATTCCGAATATCCCGGGCGTTGCGAATGATATCAATCAGCGTTTGATCAGTTACTTTAATGGTCAGAATGCCGGGAATCATCACTATGGCGTCATTATTTCTGACTTTACATCCGCAGATTTAACCCGTGCGGAGCTTAAAAGTTATTTTTAGTCTGTATTGCCTCATCCATAACATCTCCGGATGAGGCATTGCCAGTGGCTGTTAACTTGTTTTCAGCCGCTGTTAAAAGCAAGGGATAAAACTGCTCAAAACCAGCCCGTAAAGTATCATAGTGAGCCTTAAGAAATGGATAGCATAAATGCAAAGCATGCATCCGTTCTGAACGTAAAGCGATCCGCTTTAGTGCCCGCTCAATATTATCCATATCACCATAAGACATCAGCCACATCCCCTGCCACATTTTATGATTCACCGATCTGAACCTTTCCGGTACAGGAAAGGTCATCTCCGATTCCAGTCGCTCTCGTGCATTATGACAGAATTCACTCAGTGGCAGATCATGAAAGTCATGCCACTGAAGAGAAAGGCAATGATCCCAGAAAACATCCAGTGCAATTGATGCAAAACGTCTGGCCGGGCCGTCAAACAGATTTTTCAAGTCGTGGATCACAGGATGATGATCCGTATATGCATCGATAAAACGGTGGAGCCTGATACCCTGAACCACCGCATTGGGAAACTTTCCTTCCGGATTCCCTTTAATAAAGTCTCCCAGCAGGTTGCCAAGTAAACTGGACTGGCAGGCATCTGCAATATGTAAGTGCGCTAAATAATTCATAGATAAGGAAAAGGAGACTGTAGATTAACTTATAAAGGTAAAATTATTGATGCTCTGTTTCAGTTTCCTGAATCAGCTGTTGTACTTCAGAAATATCAATTCCTATTTCCATTGCATCCAGCAATTCCAGGCTATCTTCATTATATTCGTAATCACTCATATAAACTCCGCTTTGTCAGCCAGTAAAAACATACTCTGTCTGTGTCTGTTTTTAATCCGTTTATATGACAGATGTGTGAATACGAAAAGCCCGGTACATAAATTCGTAGATTTGGATCTCAAAATGATCTGCACTAAAACAGAGAAAGACAGAGTGTAAATAATAAATTACATCACGGTATTTTATTTGTACATACCGCTTGAATGACAAATAAAAATACTGAATAATCGGCTCAAAATCCTATATATAGCGCCATAAATGATAATTTATAGTGTTATTTACATGTTAATAAATCATACTTTGTAAAGATAATTATACAAATGCATAAATCGAAGATTTTTGGCAGTACACTGATCATTGCCGGTACGACAATTGGTGCGGGGATGCTCGCATTACCACTGGCATCGGCCGGGATTGGTTTCTCAACCGCTTTGGTCATCATGCTGGTTCTGTGGGCTCTGATGACATATACCGCGCTATTAATGTTAGAGCTGCATCAACACGCCCCCGCCAACGCAACATTACACACATTAACCAAACAATTTCTCGGAAATAAAGGGCAGTGGGTGGCAGGATTTGCCATGCTGTTCTTATTTTATGCACTATGTGCCGCTTATATTGCCGGCGGGGGATCTCAGTTCAGTGAGAGAATGTCACAGATCGCTGGTATCCGGCTGACAGAAACAGAATCAACAGTGATTTTCACACTCATTGTCTGCCTGGTTGTCACCATAGGAACGAAAACAGTTGATCACTTTAATCGTCTGCTGTTTCTGGCAAAAGTAATCGCAATGGTAACCGTCCTGTTCTTTCTGACACCAAATGTCACCGAATCTTATCTGCTGGACATGCCATTGAAACAGGGATTGGTGATTGCGGCTATCCCGGTTATTTTCACTTCATTTGGCTTTCATGGCAGTATTCCTGCTATCGTCAACTATCTTGACGGTGACACCCGCGCCTTAAAAAAAGCGATTATATTCGGCTCAGCGATTCCGCTTATCATCTACATTTTCTGGCAGGTCGTCACGTTGGGTGTTATCAGTCAGGAAGAGTTATCACATCACCATCGGCTGAACGCATTAATTAATGCATTATCATCTAAAGTCCACTTCAGCCAGCTCAACCAAATCATCGGTGTTTTTGCTGATCTTGCCTTGCTAACTTCATTTTTAGGTGTAAGTCTGGGCTTATTCGAATTTCTTGGCGACACCCTGAAGAAACGCATGGGTAGTCAACAGAACAGAATTTTCCCGGCAGTTATTACTTTTCTGCCACCGATGTGTTTTGCCTTATTCTATCCGCAGGGATTTATCATGGCATTGGGATATGCAGCAATCGCGTTAACAGTACTGGCGATTTTTCTTCCTGTCGCCATGATTCATAAAGCAAGACAAACTACAAATTCAGATAATCCGGTATTATCCGGAAAAACAAATTCAACCGAAGTCTATCGGGTGAAAGGCGGCAAGTCAGTCCTGAATCTGGTGACACTGGCAGGCTTAATGATTATCTTTGCACAATGTCTGATTACCTTTAAGATACTACCCGCTCTGGGCTGAGTGTTTTTACTGTGAATCCGGAGTGACATTGTGCTCCGGGTCTGCAACATTCAGCCACAATTTCTTCCTGTCAAACGGTATGAACTCGTTTGACAGCAGCGGGTTTAACATTCTCATGACTTTCCGGTGATTTAAATTAGCTTTCTCAATACTGTGACGGTGATACTTGTAAAAAATCTGGTCAAAGCTGCCATCATTCACCATGGCATTCAATCCCTTTTCCAGCCTTCTGGCTAGTTCAGGATGATCTTTACTGACAAGAAGAAATAAGGGAAGCGGATAATACAAGGCCAACGTTTCTTCGATAGCCATCTGAGGAAATTCTGTTGTTCTTTGTTCCGCTTCTTTAAAAATTTCATTCACACTGCGGGGAAGATAATCAAACCGTCCAATCATTAACATGCGGAACAGTCCCTCATAGCTGTTACCTACAAGATAATCAAACCCGTTCAGCCTGAAAATATCAACCTCGTTACTTTTAGTCCATAATCCGGGACGTAGTTTTCGAAAAGAACCGGGAGAATTCACCTGAGCAAACTGAGCCTGATGTGCTGTACGAACGAATAACAAGTGATAACCTGATAAACCTTTTCTGAGCGGAATCCGAACCGGTATCAAGTGCTGAAGGTTCTCTTGTGTCGGTTCCCCCCAGATAATGTTTAACTCACTGCCTTTTTTAATCTCTGCCAGAGAACGTTTCCAGGACATGTAAATCCGGGCGGGACGGAGTATATATGGCCCATCACTGATAAGCGTCTTTTGCAAAGCAGTATCAATGAGTTCAATCACATCATTGTACCGGTGATCCATCTCTGATTTTTTTACCGGGTAAATAAACTCCGCGGGCTTAGCGCTCGCTTGTGGACTGAATGAAAGAAACAGTACAAGGAAGTGTGCGTACACGGCACACATATATCTCATGACTCATATCCTCAGGCATTTTAAGAATCAGTTTTATATGAAAAACTTCATTAAAAAATAGCCTGAAAACCAGCAAACTGCCATTTTGTCATGGAAGCACGCAACAGGCCTTGAAAATCCAGACCTGTTGCAGAACAGTATTAAGAATGTGCTTTTACCGGCCTGGTAATAAACAAAAATGGTATCAGAAAAACAAAGAGCCACATCAGTATCTGGAATAAGTCAATTGTGGACAACATATAGGCCTGTTGTGTAATTGTCTGATTCGCATAAGCAAGCGTTGACGGAGAACCACTTTGTACCACCGAAGACGCCAGTGGATTGTAGGGTGATATTTGTTCAGCCAACACCGAATGATGCACACTGGCATTTCTTGTCCATATCCAGGTTGTCAGTGAAGAAGCAAAACTCGCCCCGATTGTCCGGATAAATGTGGACAAAGATGCAGCATCCGCAATTTCAGGCCCGGATAATTCCGCAAGTAAAATATTTGTTATTGGCATAAAAAACAGGGAAATACCAATCCCCATAAACAGCTGCACCCAGGCAATGGATTCAAAATCAACTGAATGATTGAATGTTGCCCGGAAATAACAACTTGATGCAATCACCACAAATGCCATCGCAGATAGCTGTCGCATATCCAACCGGTTACCAATCTTCCCCAGAACCGGCGAAAGAAATATCGGAATAATCCCCATTGGAGCAACAGCAAGTCCTGCCCATAACGCGGTATACCCCATCTGACTTTGCAGCCACTGAGGCAAAATCAGGTTAATGCTGAAGAAGCCAGCATAACCTAACGTCAGCAATAACGTACCAAAGCAGAAATTCCAGTTCGTAAATAAGCGCAAATTAATAATAGGAGCCTTATCGGTCAGCTCCCAGATCACCGTAAACACCAGCATGATGACAGCAAATACGGATCCGGCAATAATCCAGATATTACTGAACCAGTCCAGATCATTTCCTTTATCCAGAACAACCTGTAATACCCCAACCCCCAAAGCTAATCCGACAAAACCGATGTAATCTAAGCGGGATTTTTGCGGCTCATGCGGATGCTCTTTCATCTGGCTTAAAACAACTGAAATTGTAAAAATACCAATCGGAATATTAATAAAAAATATCCATGGCCACGTGTAATTATAAGTCAGCCACCCACCTAAAATCGGGCCAACAATCGGACCAACAACCGCGACCATCCCTAACAAAGCTAACGCCATTGGCCGTTTGGCTCTGGGGAAAATGGACATGAGCAAAACCTGACTCATCGGATATAAAGGCGCAGAGGCCAATCCCTGAAGTGCACGGAACATGACCAGTTCGGTCATCGATTGAGAGATACCACATAAAAACGAAGTGATGACAAAAACAGCCAGAGAGCCAACATACAGGTGGACCTCACCAATCTGCCGGCTCAACCAGGCGGTGACAGGTAACCCGATAGCGTTACACACAGTGAATGAAGTAATAACCCAGGTTCCCTGATTCAGACTGACGCCCATATTTCCTGCGATGGTCGACAGGGAGACATTCGCAATCGTACTATCCAGCACCTGCATAAATACACCCAGTGAAATTGCAAACACACAGAGTGAAAAATTGGCAGGCCGAAAACCTTGATCTTCATCCATTATGAATCCTTATGATTAACAATATCATTGGATTTAACAATATCCTGAATGATTTTTTCTACGCCGGATAACTGTGCCTGATAGATATCGGTCTGATACCGGGGTGACGCCGGAGATGTACCAGAGAGCAACTTACCCTGTTGATCCTGAATATCAACATTAACCTGCATCGACAACCCAATCCTCAACGGATGTTTCACCAACTCATCTTTTTGCAGTCTGATACGGACCGGCAACCTTTGAACGACTTTAATCCAGTTTCCCGTCGCATTTTGTGCCGGTAACAATGAGAATGCACTGCCTGTACCGATGCCCAGACTTTCAATCACACCATGAAATACCGTCTCATCACCATACAGATCAGAAATCAGTGTGACCTTCTGTCCTATCCGCATGTTTCTCATTTGTGTTTCTTTAAAATTCGCATCAACCCAAACCTGATTCAATGGAACGACAGCCATCAGCGCAGCACCGGGATTGACTCGTTGTCCAACCTGAATATTCCGTCGTGCGATATACCCGGATACAGGAGCAACGACCCGGGTTCTTAGCTGATTCAGATAGGTTTTACGTAACTGAGCAGCTGCAGTACGGACCAGTGGATGGGATTCAACATCGGTGTTATAAGTCATCGCTTCCTGTGACTTCAGTTGCTGAATCGCCACTAATAATGCCTTATGAGATGAATCAACCATATCTTTTGCATGGCTGAGTTCTTCCCTGGATAACCCTCCGGACTTCACCATTTCCTGCCGGCGGTGATAGTCTGTCTTCGCCTTTTTCAGTGCAATTTCTCTCTGTGCCACAACGGCTTTTGCCTGCTCAACATTATTAAATAATGAACGGACTTTGCGAACCGTCTGTGCCAGATTTGCTTTTGCAGTCTGAACCGCAATATATTCATCACTTGGGTCAAAACGAACCAGCTCACTTCCCTGCTGGACATAATCACCATCATCAACACTGATTCGGGTTACTGTGCCAACAATCTGGGGCGTTATCTGAACAAGATTGCCATCAACATAGGCATCCTCAGTGGTCACATGACCAGCTTCAAACAGGTAATACCAGCCTGTTGCACCACCCGCAATCACACACAAAATGAACACAAATATGAGTAAACTTTTTTTCCGTTTTCCCTTTGGGGCAGGTGGCAAATCACTATGATTCGATTTCTCATCGTTATTTTGAGTGGTATTTTCTTTATTCTCTTTATTATCTGTAGCCATTAAAACCTCAATGTATCTGTTATTCTTCACCAGAATGTAGCCCTGGTGACAAAGGCTTTTTATAACCACCACCTGAAAACTGAATCAAACTGATGCTGGCTTTTTCTGTTAATTCGGGAAGGAAATGGACTTCAAGCCCGGAAAAATCTCACTAAACACCACATCTTCAGGTTGTTGGGGGTATATGCTGACAATTCATCCGGTATTCATACAATATACAAATATGTTTACCACTATATTTTATATGGTTAAGCAAGTATGAAATAAATAACCAGAATAGCTCCCGTTTAAAACATCTGGTAATTCTACTCCTGAATAAAATAAAAAAACATGAATAATCAATAATTTTTCCAAGGTGATGATTCTATTGGAAATCAAACATAATCCAATAAAAACAATCACTTACAAATTAAATTCTATTGAATTCAATCAATATTAACTTCATTCCCAAATAATATTTGCATTGTCTCGTTTGATATGGATACTACATTGAATTGCTTGTTGAAAGGCATTATTCATCATTTTCTGACTATCGATTAAATTTATATACAGCGACTGTTTACCTGACTATTACCTTGTGTTGAAAGGGCTCAGAAAAACACCGGTTTATACCCTAAACAAACTCAGACTATGGCTTAAAATAACGATTTCTGATTGTATCCCACCTTCTGTGAGCTCTGGTGCTTAACTCGGTGTTCCTGAATATTCGCCACTTTTGGTTACGGGGAAGATGGCGATAAGCAGACCATCCGCGCCAGAGAGGGCGCGGCAGATCCCCAAAGGTGATGTGTGTCTGTGTTCTATATCTGCCTGAGTGGTCCACAGTCAGGAACTGGTATTTAAAGTCAGCAAGTCCGGATGACTAGCCCTTCGCTGACATCAGGAACCTCAGACACCCCGAAATCTGCTCCGAAACAGGCCTCTGGCTGATGAATGACGTGATGATCTGAAATAAGGATTAGCTCATGTTTTGCCTTGATTTCAGTCACAAGATCCAAAAACCATCTTCGTTGCTGACGTGTTTGTGCCGGAAAATCCATCACCACATTGGTCCCAATCGACAAAATATGTTGTGTATACGATTTAATGCGCGGTTTGAGGCGGGATGAATATGCCAGATAGTCATCATGTGAGATGACTAACCCCGGATAAAGTGTGGACAACCATTCGTGCTCAGAAAGTAATACCGCTGCTTTTTCTGAAGCAATCTTTTTTAAGAATGCACAATTTCCTGTCCCTGTTTTTCCATAAAAGAATGTTAATGAGCCCTTATTAATCATGGTATTCCTTAAATCTGCTCCATATCTGCAAACGCCATGTGTATCCCGGAAGGTTTGACGACTTTAAGAATAAAAGGCGTCCGAATCACATCAATGTTCAGTGATTTTTTCATGATTCTTCGGAATAACTCACAGAATCAGTAATAAATACCATCAATGAGCCCCAGTAAAAAATCGCTCCGGGACAGATACCGACAGGTTTCTGCACCAGGTAAATTTTAAAAGTGGGTATACCCAAGTGACCTCAAGATGCATGTTCAGCGAGAGTTGATTGGCTTCTGACCAAGGCACTGATTTGTAAACATAGTCATTCTACGTTGAAAATCAGTAACACAGGGCAGGAGCCAATCAATCTCGCCCTTCGGGAGCGCATCAACAGGTCCATTTCTGCGTCAAATAACTTCGAAAGGCGGGTGCATTCCTTCAGTTCTTTTCCTTGAACCGGACCTGTTGATGGCGCTCTGAATTCTGCATCTTGAGGTCACTTGGGTATATACATTGCTTCATCTTAGGGTCTGTTGACCCTAAGATAACCCGATCATAAATATTAAAGAATGCCAAGACAAACAGGCCATTAAACTATAAAGTATTATGTCATTAATATTGATTTGCGGATAATCAGCGGGTCCATTCTTTACAGTGTCGTTTAAAAGTGGGGAAGAACTTGTTCAACGTTAATTTATCCAGATTAACTTCATACCTGAATGCCATGAAAGAAGGCTTGTCACAACAACTTGCTGATTTCAGGATAACATTACTCTGGATTGTTCCCTGTATTATCCTGTATTCGATGCTGATACTTCTGGTGGGTGTATTCCATTATTTCTCAACAGAAAACGATCACAGCTATCTGCTGGTCGTCCGGTTTTACCAGCAAATCCACACTTTATTCAGTTACCTGTTAACCGTTGCTCTGACATTCACCATTTCTATCCGATGGAAACAACCCCGCCCTCCACTCATATTGCTATCAATTTTCTATCTGGGTTTATTTCAGTACTTTATCCCGGAGCATCCTCAGGGGATGGCAATGCAATATCTGATCGCAATTATTACGCCCTTTTATACGATTCCTTTAATCACATGGCTACAGAGCCTGAGCTTTTTCAGGTCCCCGCAAAGTAAACATTTATCTGGTGTTTTTTCAGAGGTCATGGCGCTGATTATTCCGGCTTTTATCACGATGCTGCTGGTCCTGTTGGTCCATGACTCCCTCTTGAATATTTGGGACGCGATCTCACCACCAACCGTCGAATATGAAGATTTAAAAACACACCCCTACCTGTATAGCAACCTGATATCGGTGATTAGTGCTATTTCTCACTTTCTGGGGTTACACAGCTTTTATACACTGTCGTTTCTGAATGAGGGGCTCTATCAGGCAACGACCGAAAATGTGATGAGCTATATGCAGGGAAATACGGATTTTGTTGCCCTGAATCACACGGCTATTGGTGTATTTTCCCGGCTCGGAGGCGCTGGTTCCACATTTTCCCTGATTATTGCTATTTTATTGTTCAGCAAAGAAAAATCATTACGGATTATTGCACTGCTCAGTATTCCACCCGGTTTTTTTAATATTAATGAACCTCTGATTTTCGGCATTCCTGTTATTCTTAATCCGGCCTTATTTTTCCCTTTTCTGATCGTCCCGATATTAAATATCAGTCTGACCCTGTTTCTGACCAATGCTGGCTGGGTTCATCCAACAGTCGTCTCTGTTCCCTATATCAGCCCGCTTTTTGCCAATGCATACATTGCGACAGACGGAGACTGGTATGCCGTATTGTTGCAACTGGTTAATATTGGTATCGGGACTCTGGTTTACCTGCCATTCGTTAAAAGACTCAGTCATTCCTACAGAACCAGGTCTATCTATTTTTCAAGATTCGATACTTACTACCAGCGAAAAGAAGAAGAAGCACAAATATTAACCAAGGATCTGGTGAGCTACTTATCACAAAGTAAAAAAGAGCACCGTCAGCTCGAGAAAGAGTTAACCCGGTTAAGTTCGGCCGAATTTTATCTGGAATATCAGCCACAGGTTTCTCTGATTGATCCCGGAGTTGTCGGAGCTGAAGCGCTCATCCGGGTCAGAGACAGCGAGAATAAGATATATCAACCTGCATCATTCCTTCCCTGGCTCGAAAAAGCAGAGATGATGACAGACCTGGATTTGTGGGTTTTCAATCAGGTTATCCGTGATGCCCGGATGATGAAAGACACAGGTGTCGACATCCGGACGGGCGTCAACATTTCTATCGACACATTGCTCGATGACGACGCCGTCACAACAATCAGACAGTTACTTGAGTCATCGGGCGTCGCAGACAGAATTGATATCGAAATCACCGAAAAAAGTCTGCTGCAAGATGAACATATCATTGCGGACATTTTCAAAAAATTTCAATCACTTGGTGTCAGAATTCATCTTGATGATTTTGGTACAGGTTACTCTTCACTCAGCTATCTGCCCAAATTTAATCTCGATGAAATCAAAATCGACCGCAGCTTCTTACAGAATATCCACCAGCCAAAAGCAAGAAGTTTATTCTTGTCTTTATTTGATATCGCCCACAGCCAAAAGCTCGGTGTAATTGTTGAGGGAGTGGAAACCCGGGAGCAACTCTCGCTCATTCCAAAACAACCGGATATTTTGGTACAGGGCTGGTATTACAGTGATTCGCTGGAAATCTCCGAATTTATTGAATATTACCAATCGTTCCGGAGCCTTGTCCCCAAACACCCTCAAGATTCATAATTGAGGGTGTTTGGGGATTGTCAGAATCACTCCGTGGCGGATAAGCTCACCTTCTTCGCCAAATCTTTTAACACGGATGCGTTGAGCAACGTAGATAACGAAAATTCTATACCCTGTGCTCTCGCTTCATGAATCAGCCTGATAGCCAATAATGAGTGGCCTCCCAGTTCAAAAAAATCATCGTTCCGGCCAATCCGTTCAATGTTCAGTAATGTCTGCCACAATTTCGCCAGTATTTTCTCTGTGCTGTTTTTCGGTGGTACATACCCTTGGTTTAAACGCTTATTCTGTTGAAACCGGATCGGTTGTATAACGGCCTCAGGAAGAACACCATTTTCCAAATCATCATGTTCCGGTAAGACGTTCAGACGGTTCACCGGGTATTCCGGTGTCGTCTCCAGTGCCGTGAGCACACCAGACAACGCATTCATCATCATCAGCCCGAGCTGCTCACAACTCACACGAATATCAGACTGAATGTCTAATGAGAACTCGCCTCCGGGAAAATCATTTACAGACAAACTGACCGGATAAGTTGAGCGTTCTTCGCAGAACAGAATCTCTGGCTTCAGACTCTCTTCCGATTGACGCAGCCAGATAAAGTCCTGCTGATAACGATAATTTAACAGACTGCTAAAGAGCGGCAATGGTGATGCAACACGACTGTATTGTTGTGCCCTCGTCAACGGCGTGTGTTCAAACTCAAGTAACTGTGCCAGTTTCTGATGCGTCTCCAATACACAATCTCTCACGGAAGCATGATCAAGAGACAAACGAAATGGCAACGTATTCAGACATAAGCCCATCATTCTGTCTGCACCTTTTACAGCATTCATACGACCAAATAACAAGGTACCAAAAACAATATCATCACGGCCGGTAGAGGCTCTGATGACCAACCCCCATGCCAGATGAAACACACTGGCACAACTCACTCCCAATAACTGAGCCTGTTCACGCATACGCCTTGCAAGTGCCGCATCAATTGACAGATGTCGTCTTGAAATTTGCTGACCTTCTCCGTATATATCCATCAAACCAAAGGGCGCAGAAGGGTGTTCAATATCGCCGAGCTGCTGGCGGAAAAAAGAGGCTTCCGCATCCGGATCATGTTTCTGCCGGGTTCTGGCTACAAAATTTCTGAATGGCAATGAAGGACGTAACTGTCTTTCCGGATACTGCAGATAATTGTGAATTTCTTCTCCCATCAGCTCAAGGCTGAAGTGATCGGTACACAAGTGGTGAATCCTTAAACACATTAACCAGCACTGATTTTCTTTGTCCTCAACCTGCCATACTTCCAGCATTGGGGCCTGGCGAATATTCATTTTACACTGGCCAGGCTCAAGATGCTGGCGTAGCTGAGATTCGGCATCACCGGCTTCAATATCCAGCGTTATCACAGGAAGTGTAGCCTGACGCCATACGACTTGAACCGGCTCTGCCACCCCCTCCCAGACAAAAGAGGTACGCAGTACATCATGGCGATCGATCAATGCCTGTATCGCTTGCGTATATTGCCGTAACCGCGATAAACACGGAAAAGACTGAATGCTCCTGATGACATACAAATCCCCCTGTTGCTGTACAAGATGGTGGTACAAAATACCTTCCTGAAGCGGTGTTAACGGATAGATATCCCGGACATTGGCCGCACCTCCGGGAATGTCATCACATATACGATCAATCTGTGATTGTGTCAGATGAACCAGTGGTAACATATCCGGCGTAATTTTTTCTGTCTTTTCAAGAATATAATCAGGCGGAACGTCACAATCCTCACAAGCGGATTCAGGCACCAGACTCTCCGCCAGTGACAAAAGTACAGGCTGGCTGAAAAGCGTTTTGACCGCGAGGTGGAATCCTTTCTGACGCAGGCTTTCAATCACCTGAACAGCCAGTAATGAATGGCCGCCAAGTTCAAAAAAGTTGTCATGTCTGCTGATGTCATCAACCCCGAGGAGTTTTTTCCAGATAGTCGCTAATATTTGTTCATTTTCACCACGAGGTGGCTCAAAACGGTGCCGGATAAAGGAACGGTCATCCGGTTGAGGCAATTCCCTGTAATTGATTTTACCATTGGGCGTCAAAGGAAGATGGGCTAAACGTATGTAGGCAGAAGGCACCATATAATCCGGTAATTGTTCACTTAACTGCTTTTTCAATTGTTCAACAGAAACATGGCTGTGCGGATGCTCAGTAAAATAAGCGACCAGTCTTTTATTAAGCTGACAACCAACTGCGGTAACCACAGCACTCTGAATGCCTTGACAGCGTTGTATAGCAGCCATGATTTCACCAGGTTCAATCCGGTATCCGCGAATTTTAATCTGTTGATCATTCCGGCCCAGATACTCAATCACACCATCTGCTCTCCAGCGTCCCAGGTCTCCTGTACGATACATTCGGGCATTCGGCTCGTGACTGAAAGGATCAGATAAAAAGTGCTTTGCTGTCAGCTCCGGGCGATTCAGATATCCTCTGCTGACCCCTGCACCACCAATATAAATTTCTCCCGCAACACCAACCGGAACCGGCTGTTTCGACTCATCAAGAATATAAATGTTTGTATTCGTCACCGGACGGCCAATATGCAACAAATGACTTTCCGGAGAAATACATCCTGAAGTCGCTACGACAGTGGTCTCTGTCGGGCCATAATTATTGACCAGAGAAAAAGCATGCTGATCCGATGGACTGCTGTGGAGTTGATCCCCCCCGACTAATAACGTTTTTAACGTCGGATGAGTCACCCCCCGGGCCAAAGCAAGCTCAGCAACAGGGGTCGGCAGGAAACTGGTCTGTAAAGGCTGCTCATACCACCAGTCCAGTAATTGGTCTGGATTTTCTGAAGCAGAAACCGGAGGTAATAATAAACAGGCGCCCGCACATAATGTGGGCCAGATTTCCCAGATAACGGCATCAAACCCTAAACCGGCGACGCTGGAACCGTAAGTACCGTTTTCGGGTTTAAATGTCTGATGATGCCAGTGGATTAAATGGGCCAGGTTTTGATGTTCGACCATCACTCCTTTCGGGCGGCCGGTCGAACCTGATGTATAAATGATATAAGCCAGATTTTCCGGCCCGGAGCTATCCTGCCGGAGATTGTCTGCAGGCAAGTGTTCCCACAAGTCAATATCCTGTATGAGATGAATCACCGGGACTGACACTCCAGAATTGCCGGACAGATATTCAGTCCCCTCCTCCCTGTCAGTCAGAATGAATACCGGACGACAATCAGACAGAATAAACTGCAGCCGCTCAGCGGGACAGGCGGGATCAATTGGGATATATCCGCCACCAGCTTTCAGTACAGAAAGCATGGCAATAATAAATTCGGTACTTCTGTTACAAAAAAGAGCCACTCTCGTTTCAGGACCGGCTCCCTGCATCTGCAGATAAGCAGCCAGTTGATTGGCCCGCTGATTTAATTGATAGTAAGACAGCTGCTCTTCACCGGCAATCACAGCCATGGCATCAGGCGTATGCTGCACCTGTTGCTCAAACCATTCATGGACACTCAAATGGCTCACTGCAGATCGATGCCCCATACTGAATCGATTTAATAAATCAGATGATGCCTGCGGAGAAAGCATCGGTAAGGTATGTACAGATTGCTCCGGATGATGGATCATCTCCCAAAGTAAATGCTGCCAGTATTTCAGATATTCCTGAATATTCCGTTCATCAAACAAAGCTGAAGCATAGTTGATAAAACCTTCCAGAGACTCCCCTTTTTCTGTCATTTCAAGGCTTAAATCAAACTTCGCATTGTTGACCAGCGGCTCAAAGGACACCAGCGACACATCCGGTAAATCTATCTGTGCCGGAGGCACATTTTGTAAGGCAAACATCACCTGAAAAACCGGGCTGTGTGACGAGCTTCGGGCTGGTGAAACTGCCTCGACCACCTGCTCAAAAGGAATATCCTTGTTTTCCATTGCAGATAAGGCTGTCGACTTTAATTGTGCCAGCAGGGTTCGGGTGTCCGGGCTATCAGACAAATCAATACGAAGCGCAATCGTATTCACGAACATGCCGATCAATGATTCGGTTTCAGTCATGGTTCTTCCGGCAACGGGAGATCCAATCACAATATCATTTTGTCGGGCAAGCCGTCCCATCACCACAGACCATCCTGCCAGCAGCAACATATACATAGTACAGCCCTGATCCTTGCAGAATGACCGGAGCCCGGCAGTCAGTTCATGATCCAGCTTCACCGGTAATAGTTTCCCGCTGTAATCCTGTATGTTAGGCCTTGGATAATCAGCAGGCAGATTGATATATTCAGGAATACCGCCGAGTTGTTCAACCCAGTAGGATAGTTGTTTCTTCAGTTCGTCTTCTTGTAAATTTTCATGCTGCCACCGGGCATAGTCGACATACTGAAACGGCAAATCGGCCAATGGTGTCTTTTTTCGATGACGATGACAGAGGTTACTGTAAAGAATATTCAGCTCGTTGATGAAAACACTCACTGACCAGCCATCGGCTATCAAGTGGTGCATGGCCAGCTGCAACTGGTACATATGGCCGGGGAAACAGCGTAATTGTCCCTGGATTAGCGGGCCTTTCTCCAGATCAAAAACAGGAGAAAAAGGTTCAATTTCTGCTGTTTGTTCCTGAATCTCAATCACCTGCAGGGGAAAACCACATGCTGCTGACCCGGTGATCTGACATGGAGTACCAGATATAACCTGAAAATGTGTCCGTAATATCGCATGTCTGGCAACAATCTGATCAAGCGCTTGCTTCAGGACATGAACGTCTAACCGGCCTTTCAAATCGGCACAACCTGCAATAATGTAAGCATGAGCAGCCTCGCTGTCCATTTGTGCAAGAAACCATAAACGTTGTTGAGCAAATGATAATGGAAATACACTATTTTCATACCCACCGTCATAAGCCGGTATCTCAGGACCAGCGACTTTCGAGGGCTGCATCTGTTGGATATGGGAAGCCATTTGACGTAACACCGGCCATGCAAACATATCCGCTAAAGAGAGCTCAACGTTCAACTGTTCACGAATCCGGGAAATCAGCTGAACCGCCAGTAAGGAGTGTCCGCCCAGTGTAAAAAAGTGATCATTCCGGCCAATCCGGTGAACATGCAGAATATCCTGCCAAAAGCCAGCCAATACCTGCTCTGTTTCGCCCTGTGGTACTTCGTACTCATCCCGGATAAAGGCATTCTCATCCGGTTTTGGTAACACTTTCCGATCGACTTTGCCGTTGGGCGTTAAAGGCAAACATGGCAGTTCAATATAGATAGCCGGAACCATATAGTCAGGAAACTGAGTTTCCAGCGATGTTTTCAGTGTTTCAGCTGACACCCGGATTTCAGCTTGAGGGACATAGTAAGCAACCAGTCTTTTTCCCTGCGCGGGAGTGTTCTCAGCAATGACTACTGCATAGTGAACACCCTGGCACGCCTGCAACGCCTGTTCAATTTCAGCTGGCTCAATCCGGTATCCCCGAATCTTAATCTGTTCATCATTCCTGCCGGTAAACTCAATCACGCCGTCAGAACGCCACCGGCCCATATCTCCACTTTTATACATACGGGCATCTGATTGTTCAGAAAAAGGATCATGCAGAAACCTTTCCCGGGTTAAATCAGGACGGTTCATATAACCCAGTGCCACACCATCACCACCAATATAGATTTCACCCACAATACCCACCGGAACAGGCTGATGATTTGAATCCAGGATATAGACATGCGTATGATTGATTGGGCGGCCCAAAGGTATCGTTTGCATAATGCCCGCTGAAGGCTGTATCTCATATGTCAGGGCGAACGTTGTCGTTTCCGTCGGACCATAACCATTCAGCAAATGGCGGGGAGCATTATTTTCCAGCACTCGCTGAATCATTGAAGGATCGAGAACATCACCACCAACAATCAGGTATCTCAGTTGTTGAAAAGTATTCCCTAAGACCTCTGCATACTGTTTAAATAATCCTGCGGTCATCCACAGAACAGTGACCTTGTGGCGAAGAAGACTTTCCTCAAGCCGGAGTGGATCAAGTAAAACGTTTTGCTCAACCACAACGACGCTCCCGCCATTCAGCAAAGGAGCCCAAACTTCCATGGTTGCAGCGTCAAAACCAGGATTTGCAGCGAAAGCAACGTTGTCCTGCGGATTAAAATCAGCGTAACCACACTGAACCACCAAACGTATGACGGCACGGTGGGGTACCAAAACACCTTTAGGATTCCCGGTCGAACCAGATGTATACATGATATACGCAGGATCCAGGCCACTAAGATTTTCCGGATATGTTGATTCAGCGGGTAATTGCGTAAAAATACTCAGGGTAAACGGAACCACCTTCACACCGGGGATAAACGCTGACTGCCTGTCAGGTGAAATAAATATCATCCGGGCCTGACAGTCCGATAGCACATAATTCAGTCGTTCATCCGGTGCATGAATATCGACCGGAACATAAATGGCACCGCAATGAACAATCGCCAGCTGAATCAGAATCAACTCAGCTGAACGTTCCAGGCAGACAACAATTGCATCTCCTTTCTCAACCCCACACGATCTCAGGTAACCAGCCAGTTGATTAACCTTGTACTCACACTCACCATAAGTCAATTGTCTTTCACCGCAAATAACAGCGATAGCATCAGGGCTCTGTCGCACCTGTGCTGCAAATAAGCTGTACAGACTACAGTTGGCCGGATAACCGGCTTTTGTCTGATTCCACAGTGTGATGTTTTGTTGTTCTTCAGGTAAGAGAAGGGGGTATTGCGACAGGCACAAATCAGATGCTTCAGTCAGGATTTCCGAACAGAAATGAATGAAGCGATCAAGGTGCATTTGCAGCTGCGACTCGGTATAAAGATTTGTATTCGCATCCATAAAGATATGAATCCCCCGCCGGGGGCCATAATCACAAAAGTGAATCACCAAATCATCAGCCGGGCCAAATAATAAATTATGAACTGCCGACTCAAACTCACCAAAGTGCATATCATACGGAAAAGGAATGATATTAATGATGGTTGAACATCCTTTCTCACGACCTTCGGCCCATGAGCTGGTGTTTAAATCATCCGGTCGGTATCGTTGATGCCTGGCCATGGAGCGAATCCGTTGTTTCACCGCAAGTAACACATCAGTCAGGGTCATTGCCGCATTCAACTTCAGATGAAATGGTAGTACATTGGCTACCATTCCCGGAAATGAGCGCAATAAACGGTTATGACGGGCTGTCATAGGGAAGCCAAATAATAAATCATTCTGATCAGCGAGTCTGTGAATATATATCGCGGCAAGAGACGTCAGTAATATCGGCAGGGATGTATGATGGACGCTGGTCAGCCAGGACAGATTGATATTATCTTGTGGAGAAAGTGTTCCCTGACAACGAATCACCTGACTACAAACCTTATTTTCACCACTCAGACTAAATGGCTCTGACCCGTTTTCTTTCTGCGACTGCCAGTATTGCTGACTTATCCGGTACTGTTTTGAATTCTGATATTCAATGTCATTAGCAAATACTTCGGATATTGTGCTGAAAGGGCATTCAGGTATCTTCGAATGATTCACCATCGCTGAATAAATATCTGCAACGCGGCGGACAAAAAGAAAACCACCAAAGCCATCCATGACTAAATGATGCGTACTGGCATAAAATAAAAAAAGGTCCGTTTTCAACCGAAGCAAAGCAAATGAATACAGGGGTCCATGATTCAGTTTGAAGGGGCGGGCCATATCGGCTCTCATCCACTGTTCCGCAGATAATTCCGGATTCTCTTCCTGACGCATGTCTATCACAGGAAAATCCCAGTCTTTCTGCGGCATTATATACTGCCTGGGTCCATCCTCTGTATCTTCAAACACCAGATTGAATGATTCAGCTTCCCGAATAGCCTGGCGGAGAGAGGTTTCGAATATATCTGTTTGTATTTCACCAAAAATTTCCAGATATTCTGTAATCTTATAAACTTCTGCCCGGGCAGAAGGATTCATTATTTGAGAGAACCAGATTCCCCTTTGCGCTGCAGATAAAGGGAACAATCGCCGATTGTAATCATGCATTTAAAGCACCAACTTAACATATGATTATTTATGAATGTATATTATTGTAAAAACACAGAATAATATAATCTTCTTCAAATACAACATGTTTATGTTTTTTATTAGAATTCATCCACAATAATCAATATGTTAATCATTAGACCTCATACTATTCCCCTTTAAAATAAAAAACGCCATATAATAAAATATAAACCTCAATATTCCCAAAGAATGATATAAATAAAACTCACACGCAGACAGACATATTGACTAAATATATTATGGAAAGAATAAAACTCATTTCAGCATAAAGTATGTCTGTTAAATATATACCCAAATATTTCTTTCATTACAAAATGATCGACATTTATGACAAAAAAATGAAGTGAATCGTAGCTTAAAAATATATATTCATAACAGATATGCAATTAATTTTATTCAATCGATACAATATTTATAGTATCAGACCATCATGTCCTGTCATACATATCCCTTGCGATCAAACAATGCAGATACAGAAGCACCTCATCCAGCTCACATCGTTCAGTATCTGTCATTATCGTCTGCATGATCATCAAGTGATAACAGGCACACTTGTGCATTTCAAAATTATTTGTATAAACTTCTGCCATATAAAAACCTCCTGATATTCATTTTTATCACGTAAAAGAAAAAGAAACCCTGTTTCATATCCAAGCCACACTATCATCATCAAAGTGCCATTACCAAAATGTCATCACCAACCCGCAGTTTTATCATTTGGCACAACGCACACCGCAAAGTGATAGCCAGAAACCGGATTTTATCCGAACCCCTGAAAAGATGAATTTAGGACTACTTGATATGAAAGCATAATGTTATCCTTGTACGCTATTGAGTCAATTTATTGCCGGGCATTTCAGTCGCAAACGCCCTTCAATGCAACAATATTAGATCGCTTATGAATGAACAACAAGATAAAATTCACCCAAAAGCGTACATAAAAGGTCATGACGTCACAAAAAGATTAAAAGAAGTGACAAATTGTCATACTATTCTGGAATTATCTTCGCTTTTGAATATATCAAGTTCAACAATATCAACCTGGCATCAGCGGGAACTCACACCTTATGAAGTGATTCTTCGTGTGCATTTACATACAGGAGCTGCTCTGGAGTACTTATTATTAGGCAAAGGCGAACCTTATCCGGAAAAAAGTTCTCAATATGAACAAAATATGGATATAAAGAACAAAAAGATCGCCAATATCGAACATTTTCAACTCATCAATGGAGAGCTGTTCAGGTGTAAAAGATTAATTTTTGATCATGACTATTTATATAAACTGGAAGTGACTCAACCTTTGAGTATCGAATACAGAAATACCATTTATGTCATTGACCGGTCTGTCACACAAATTGTAGCTGGCATGTATCTTATTGATATGGAAGACTTTTACTCTTTGAATACGATTCAGCGCTTACCCGGCAGACGCTGTTCGATCGACGTTCTTGGTTCGACCCTTCAAATTCATGAGGACGACATCAAAGTGATCGGAAAAGTGATACTGGAAATCAATAAGAAATAATATTGACCCAATGAGCATCCAGTGTGATGTAGCAGACCTTCTGTATGCCCATGTCCTCAGGAAGCTGCAAATGCGCCCTGAGGACAATGAGGCAGGTATCATGTCTAAATCTGACAGATTTGATTACGACCGGAGGATTTAGCCTGATAAAGCGCTTTATCTGCACGCTGAAAAACAGACTCTTCGGTATCTTCTTCCTGATAAGAGGTGACACCAATACTGACCGTATAAGATGGCAGACCTTCGTCTGAATCCTGGCAAACTAATATTCTCAGCCTTTCTGCCAACATACATGCCGATGATGCTTCCTGAACAGGCAACAAAATCGCAAATTCTTCTCCACCCAAACGAAACAGCATATCAGTCTTTCTCAATCCGGTGCTCAAACGATGTACCAGATTTTGCAAGACCTGATCACCAACCTGATGGCCATATTCATCATTAATTTGCTTAAAGTAATCAATATCCAGCAAAATCAAACTGAAAAAACTGCCCCGACGTGCCAAATCCAGATGAAGCAGAACCTGTTCATCCCACTTGTGGCGGTTAAAAGCTCCGGTTAGTTTATCCTGAGTCACCATTTGCAACAGTTGTTTCTCAACTTGTTCCCGGTTAGTGATCTCCTTTGTCAAACGCTGCATCAAAAGCATCAGTTCTTGTTCAAGTTCACTCAGCTCATCACCGGGGCCGTCAACCTGAAAAATCTCTTTCCCCAGAGCTGGGTAGCCTTGCTCAATAGAAAAGTCCATATTCTGAATACCATCCTGGATTTTATTAATACGCTGCCGGAAAATATAAATTGTGTATATTGTCAAAAATAATCCAAGTAACAGTGCGCACACACCCAGCGCGGTATTCACAAATAAAAACTCTTGCTCATGTTTTTCTGCATACCTACCGGCTTCAAATGTCATCTCATCGAGCTGCTGCAATATCGAATTCACTGCAGATTCCAGTTGGGTTGAGGTTTCTTCAAGCTGATATCGCTCTGCGCTTGGGATAGACTCGTGAGAAATAGCTTCAGCAAGTTTTTTCTCAAACCTGTCACTCTGTACATGGTACGCTTCTATAACTTCCAGCAAATGCTGGTGTTCATGTCGTTCAAAGCGAATCTTATGATTGACCAGGTTCTCAGCAATCACGTTGACAGCTTTATCAAGCAAAAGCTTTAACTGCTGTTTTTGATAGACAAACTCCTGATGCGGTGTTTTCTTTTCTTTGGGTAATTTCTCTTTCAGTTTAAATTGTTCAAACAAAATATGTCGTTCCAGCTGAATCATTTCAACTTCGCTCATAATCTGATTCAGAGGAATATCTATATATGCCACTTCATTCATTTCATTTTCTATTAATCTCAGTTTATAAATCGAGTAAATAATCACAATTAAAAGAAAAGAAAGTAATACGATAAATAACGTGCTTATTTTCCGGCTTAATGACATATTATACCAATTGAATAGTGACATATAATTATTTTACCAATATAAAATCAATCCAAAAGATTAACAGCACAATGCAATTAATCTCTGATAATCAAACCATCGCTTAAAATCAGTTTAGTACTTATCGTCGCTATCATATGGTTTATTCAGACGATGCTTTTAAACTCTGTTGATACTTTTAATGCCGGGTATAGTAAAAAACAGACTATTTATCAATACTTAATCAGCAGAAAAAGAGTAAATGCCAGGATCTTTACATTCCTCTCAAAATACAGGTAGTTGATAAGATGTCTCTGATCCTGAAGTAAATCACCGGTTTAAGGGCGATTCTGATTCGAAAACGTTTCTTATATTGAAAATGAGTGACTTGTGCATCCAGAATCGCTGCACGGAAATTACCTCACAAAACCGGACATGTGTTAACCCGTTTTCAGACAGGTTTGAAAATAGGTCACCTGATCACTTGCTAAACAGTAGACAGTTGCAGGCTTTCCCCCCTTCCCTTTACCTGTAGGCACGACTTTGTTCATACTCACGATGACACCAGAATCAATCAAACGACGTTTGACTGTCATCCGGTTTACTTCAACACCAAACTGTGCATATGCTTCTATGATATCGGCTACTAAAAACTCTTTATCCAGAAAAAACAGCACAACGGATGTATATTCAACCGCCGCACGTAATTTTTTCCATGCATGCTTTATCTGGGCGACATGATCAAATGCCATCTGAAATTGATGCGTGATCAATGCATCCAGATCAAACCAGTCTAACCGGTTTCGATCAACGCCTGCATTTTCAATTTGCCTGGCATTAGATGGATTCAGCAATGCATAATGTGAAATGCTGACACTCCATCCATCCGGATCCCGTTTAGGATTACCATCAACTAATGGATCGCTGATAAAATTAGGGTAAGTATGAACTTTCTGCCGGCATATTCTTCTCCTTGCAGCGTCAAAGTCTTTGTCTACGGGCTCTCCACCTGCGTCTGTCATGTCTTCGTCGTAAACCAGACCACCGGGTATCGCCCACTCACCAAAGTGTGGTCTTTCAGGATTAGAACGCTTCATAAGCAAAGCCTGTATACCCTTGCCTGAAAGACGAAGACAAATCATATCAATGGTAACAATCATAAAACCTTCCCTGCAAAAAACTCATCTATCCCCTCGGGCGTGTTTATCTTTCATCGCCGTTCCTGCTGATTATCCGGAGACGTATTCTAAAAATGCATGAATAAGAGGTCAAACTTAATCACTTGATGTTACAAACTTGATATCACTCTATTTTTTATTTGTTCCACACATTTTGAACTCAGTCAACTCATTAAAAACCTGCGATAAAGCATAACAATGTCTCAGGATTATTGATACACAACCAGTTGACAAATAGTACGAGCTATTTTAATGTCGCTCAAGTTAGGAACATCATGTTACTAATATGACTTTGTGAGGATGTCATTATGAATACAGGCCTGTTTTCCCAACATATGATTAAAAGTCTGCTGGATTTAGATGCATATAAAATCAATATGATGCAGGCAATTCACTCCTTCTATCCGGATACAGAAGTCCGTTATGAACTGATTGTCAGATCTGCTGAAGATATCAGTGATCTGCTAAGCGATATTCGCTATGAGATAAAGCAATTGGCACATCTGCAATTTTCTGAACGTGATATCAGGTATCTGGAAAAAAGTTCCCCTCATCTGAAAAAGACATTCTTGCATTCCCTGCGTTACTTTCGGTTCCAGCCAGAGCAGCAGGTTGAGCTGGGCATCATCCATGAAAACGGCAAAAAACAGCTGCGCGTCAGTATTCATGGTACATGGCGGGATACAATTCTTTACGAAACAATGATTATGTCGATCATTTCAGAGGTCCGCAGCCGCAGTCACTGGAGCGATATGCCAGCGACCCGGGCCAAAGATGTACTGTTCCAAAAAATAACCAGCCTGAAGAATAAACTCACTGAACGGGGGATTCATAACTTCAAAATCACTGAAATGGGCACACGACGCCGGTTCTCTTCTGAGGTGCAGCATCAGGTGATCGATTATATGCAACAATACATACCAGACTTATTACTTGGTACCAGCAACTATCATTTTGCCCGGGAGTTTAACCTGCAACCCATTGGCACTATCGCGCATGAATGGTTTATGGGACATCAGGCGCTTGTTAACCCGGCAGATTCGCAGCAGGTCGCTTTGGAACAATGGCTGAAAGCTTTTGACGGACAACTTTCAATCGCTCCGACAGACACACTCACAATTGATGCATTTATTCATGATTTTAACGTTCATCTGGCAAAAGCCTATGATGGCGTTCGTCATGACTCAGGCTGCCCTTACACCTGGGGCGACAAAATGATTGCTCATTATGAAAAGCTGGGAATCGATCCGAAAACAAAACTGTTTGTTTTTTCTGATGGACTCAACTTTGATCAAGCCTTAGACATTTGTGAATATTTTGCCGACAGAATCCAGATCTCATTTGGTATCGGCACCTTCCTCACCAATGACCTCGGTGCATGGGAAAACGCTCAAAACCAAGCTTATACGCCGCTTTCAATTGTCATCAAGCTGGCTGAATGTAATGGGCGGCCTGTCGCCAAAATCAGCGATGAACCAGAAAAAGCGATGTGTGAAGATATTATCTATCTGGCGAATTTAAAGCAGCAGTTCAACATACCGTTAGATATCGATAAGCTCATCTCAACACTCAAAGAAATGAAAAACCACCAGCGAAAATATATTGCTGCAGCCTGAACAAGATAAAACAATTGTGTCTGAACCGACTCAAAAGACCATCTGTATCATCTGCAAAATCAGTTGATACAGATGATTTGTGATCAGCTAAAGAGTTGCATATTTAACCAAAACCAATATCCGGCACCTGAGAGAATCCCTCCGCCAATAAAGGCAAACAAAACCGGCCAGGCGGATCGTTTGCCTGCTTTCACGACCTGAACACTTTGCCCGGCTTCACTGACTTCATTTCTCTTCAGCGCGACCTGATAACAGGTCTCAAGACCATCAATATGCTCAAAGATGACATAGCCAATGGATTCAAAATCAGCTTTAACTGACGGATAATCAGTTTGCAGCAAATAGCTGATTCGCTGGCAATACTGCTCACATTGATACAAATATCTCAGCATCTCATAACCTGCTTTCAGATTCTGCAATTCAATCAATGCCTGTGCATTCGCCCAGCGTAACAAACGCTGTATCTGGCGTTCAGTTTCGTGAACGACTTCACCAATGTTAAGCATGCAGCTATACATAAACTCCAGCCCAAGGGCGTAGCCACGTAATCCATCAAGTTTTAGCAGAGCGATTGTATAGTAAGTGCTTACCGCCATATCAGCACCAACTTCCTGAGAGAGTTGCTCACATTCCTGCTTTACTTTCTCCCAGTTTGTTCCACCAGAAAATGGTGAACGCTCGCTATACACTTCTTTCTTAACAGACTGATAAAGTGCATGCCCGGCCAGCTCATCATGTTCACTGGTTATCATAAATGATTTATTTTCAATAAAGATGCGTTGGGACATATCCCCTGCGACCCCTGAATAAAGGGAGCGCCAGAAGCGCTCCATAAAACTAACTGCGGTTAAGCTTCTATATCTAATACAGATTTGCAGAAAGTTTGAATGATTTAAACAATCTCTGTGTAAACGGATTCACATCATCTTCAGAATTAATCCGGTAAATCATATCACCATGATCAACACGGAAGCGGTAATCAACCGATGTTGAACTTGCGGCAATCACATCACCAAAGTCAAGCAATCTGAAGAATGCCCATGGCCCCTGAATCACAATACTTCGTGGTGAAAGATTCGATTTAGCCGGAATCAAAGTGATCTTCGATATGGCTGAATCCCGCAAAGTATTCGGCCAAATCAGTTCAGCATTTTCTCTCGAACCATGGCTGTATGTCAGGAACTGTCCATCAACATTCAGTACACTTCTGCGTTTGTTACTGGTTAAACGTAACGGCTCAACCGAGAAACTGACATCAAGAATCCCTTTCCGGTTAAAGAAGGCTTCCCGGATTTGTTTCGCCTGTTTCAGCTGTTCAAGCACTGAATTTTTAACCACGCCCTGAGAACCTTCACTTTCACTACCCAGAACACTCTTCTCATCAATAAATATCTTGAGCTGATTCTGATAGAAACTATCCAGAATACCATTTGGGGCGAAGAATGATTCAAAGTCCGCCAGAGATGCGTCTTTCTTGGAAGCGGGATTAAACGGATAACGGTTCGCCAGCTTTTCTTCAAACACCCGGTAAACATCATTATGCCAGCGCACTTCAAGATACTTAATCGCTTCCTGTTTTATCACATGCCAGCTTTCATCAGAAAGTTTGGTTAAGATACGATCCAGTGGTGTTGGCAGGCCTGATGCAATTCGTCTCAGTGTATAAATCGGATCGGCATTTACCAGCTTCATCCGGGACTTAGTCGCGTTCAGCGCAGCCATCCCTTCATCAGGAGATGCCTGAATACCTTTCAAATAAAGTTTCAATTCATCCACAGCACCAATCACTTCATTAATGTAAGCCGGCTTATCTCCAACAGCTGTCAACATGCTGTTTAAGTCAGCAAATGGTGTGTCAATCGCTGCAGCCATCCGGTATTTCGGCTGTTTCAGTAATTCTTTCTGCGCTTCTTCATCTTTTGGCTGAATATCAAACAGCTTTGTATTCTCTTCCAGAGTTCTCATCAAACGCTGAATAGGCTCAACACTGCTTGTTATATTTTCCAGCACTGAAACAGCATCGTTCATGTCGCTGAAATATTTCATATCGATCTCAGCCAGTGCTGCCCGCCAGGTTTTCGTGTAATCAGAAACGTATAACTCCCGGATTTGATCACGAAGTTTCTGTTTATCCGCTTCACTGAATTCAGCAGATTTACTCTGGCCCAGTACCCAGCTATCAATCAATGCCAGTTTTGAAACTGATTCAACCTGAGGAATGAAATATTCTTCAAAGCCTTTCTTGGTCAGCATTTGCGGAATATATAATCCGTCGCTGTTCACAACCCGCTCATCAAAAACCAGATCAAACACAGGACCAATCAGATTTCTCAGATTAATATCCGGGCCAAGAATTGTTTGTGCATTCTGCTTCAGGTTACGGTAAACCCGCTGTCTGTTTGGCATTGTACTCAGTTCTGTCTGCACCTGAGCAATTGTCTGATCATAAGGACGCAATACCTTATCCGCATTTTTGTCACCCTGAGCACGGGCTATCGCCAGATTGGTATGATCCATCGCATAATCTAAGTGGCCCAGCAGCTCTTCCTGAACCAGCCGTTTACCCGGAAACTCCTGCTGCCAGTATTTGCCGAAATAATCGAGCACCATGTCTTTATAGCGGCCGCTCTTATCCGTCATCATCCGGAAAACACGTAAAGCATCCAGCTTTTCTTCATCAGTTTGCGCCTGATTTAACTGAACAATGACATCAGAAATCAGAATCGGCAAAAACCGGGTTTCCAGCATATTCAGATAGGTACTTTCAACCATGGGTCCAATTGTATGGCCCTGATAAAGTCCCATATCCGCAAAATACTGTGATTTATTCCGGAAGAAACCAAACTCAAGCGTTGCTTCCCGGATTTTATTCAGCGAATCCAGCATGTCCTGCTGAGAGGCTTTATAAATATTTTTGGGCAGCTCATTCTTAAACTGATTGACCTTTGTCAGTACCGCATCCGAGTGATTCACGTTAGACAGATAATATTTTTGCCATGAACCAAACAGCAGTAAAGTCACAATCGAACAGGCGACAGTCGACAGCATCAATAAACGACGCTTCTGCTTAATCACTTTTTTATTGTCTGATGCTAAACCCGATTCCGTATAAATGATTTTCGTAAATAGCTGATTGGTAAAATATACGGTTGAGTTCTTTGCTATCTGCGCTTTATTAATCGCATGCTCAAGCCCATAACGACGTGAGGCGGCATCATCAAACGCATTACTTGGCACACCCTGCTGATACACCGATGTGAAATACACCCCACGAACAATCGCAGAGAGAGAGTACTGATCGTTCCCCAGCGCTTCCCGTAAGAACTGAGTCAGAATATCTTTTAACCCGGCAACCTGACGGCTGAAACTATAGATACCGTTTCTTTCATCCAGCTCCATCGGTGCAGAAGCAGAAACCGGCAGCATTTCATTCACCGTATCAACAAACTGTCCGTACTCATTTTCAAATTCAGCTAACCACTGATCGTCATCATCATCCGGCTTCAGCTGGAAGGTAAAGCCCAGGGCTTCTTCACGCTGCTCTTTGGTAAAATTCTTAAAGAAGGGTTCAAATCCGTAGAGTAAATCCAGCTTGGTCAAAGCAATATAAACCGGTAACTGAATTGACATCGTTTCAACAATTTCACGCACCCGGGCGCGCAGAATACTTGCGTAAGCTTTACGCTCAGACGCTTTCACTGAAGCCAGATGAGACACATCCAGCGCTAAAACAATCCCGTTTAAAGGACGACGGTTCCGGGTACGTTCCAGCCATTCAACAAAATGCTTCCATAAACGGCGTTCCATCTCGCCATCTGTATCCGCATCACGATGGCCCTGAGTCAGTAACTCACCATCAGGGTCAATCACAACGGCTTTATCACCAATCCACCAGTCAAACGAGTATGGATTTTCACTTTTTTGTCCGGATGCTCTCATCACCGAGGTCATGGTGAAGTTCTGACCAGAACGGTTAATCAGACTGGTTTTACCTGCGTTCTCTAATCCAAGTACCAAATACCAGGGATGCGTATACAGAAAATCCCGTTTATTGATATTCTTCCGCATATTCGCAATGACTTTATTGAGCTCAGCTTCCTGCTTCTCTTCAAGTAATTTGATTGGATCCTGACGAAAACGCTCTTCACGTTCCTGCTGCTCTTCATAACCCTGAAGCTTTTTCCACTGCCATACCCCCCAGATTGCGGCAACCAAAAGCCAGAATACAGTCGTGGCAACTGCCCGGTTTGTGACACTTTCAAGAGGTTTTGTATCATACAATGTCAGCCAAGGGCCTGCCCACCAGATAGCAACGTTGATTAAAATAAAACACAGGAACAGTAACATAGGCATGACAGCTAACATGCCTGGTTTTGGCTTCAGTTTTATTTTTTTCAGTAGAGCAAACACTTTTTTTAAGATGGATAACATGGAATAATTGTCCTTCGCTTATTCTGACGTTGAATATTTTTCTAGTCGTTGCATGAGAGAGGGCTCCCAATCTGAGACACTCGCTGCATTCACCTGACGGTATAATGTGAAATACTGCTCTTGCGCCATCGCAGAAAAACCATACTCTTCAAGTAAATCCGCCGATAGCAATCGCCAGTAAAATTTGTCGCGTGGTTCAACTGAACTTTCAAGACCCTGATTAATCATAGAAAGAGCAACAGCAATACCAGCTTCTTTGGCCAAAGTGAACGCTTCCTTACGTTTTTCCTGCCACCCTCCGGTCGCGGCAACGACAGGAGATGAAGCCTGCTCATCTTCCTCATCAAGCCAGGAAAGAACGTCGGCAGTCACAAATGGCTGCCCACCTTTGAATTTCAGTTCTTTTAACGCAGGCAGACGTTCAAGAAACATCTGTGTCTCTTCTTTAATCGCTTTGCACCAAACCGGCTTCTCTAATTCTTCTGCGATCCGGTAGCTCATCAGCTGTCCTTCAAACCAATAAGGCGCGACAGTCAGACTCTGCTCTACCTTTCGCCACAATGCCATATCCGGACTACGCATTAAATCCTGATAATCTTTGACCCGATCTTGCTGCATTGGTCTTAGCATGGTTTCATTATCAGAGTTGTGATCAGGCACTGAGTGAATGCCGGACCACACAGCATAACGGCGAACCCGGACAGACAGAGCAATCCCTTCTCCATTTTCACCAAGAAAATCTGATACTTTAAATAAAGTCTGCTTTGTCGCCTTATCACTAGAACTGTCAACGGACAATGCAGGCGCTGCCGTCACAGTCGCAGATGACTCAGTTACATTCTGAGACTGAGACGAACCGGTATCTGACGCCTGCTGCTCAACACGCTGCCTTTCTTCAGCAAGACGCATTTTCGTCCGGACCGTTTTTAACAGATCATCAGAAGCATCATTGCTGATCTCTTTTTCTTCAACGGCAGTGCTGAATAACGCCAGCGCATTTTCCAGATCGCTCATGAGTTCGCCGGTGAAACGTTCAAATTCCTGCTTTTCAATAATCAGGTTGAACCGTTGGATAATCTGCCCGAAAAACTTCTGGCGCGGGAGTTTACCCCGTTGTCCCGGCGCCGGAAAGCTTTCTTCCCAATACAGGGAAATAAAGTCAGCCAGAATAAACAGTGACATATTAAACCGGGCAGGAATGACTTCGTGGTGCAAACACTGGAGTAAATAGACCAGTAACTTGATATCTTTGGATTTTTCTTTGAGCAGCTTCAGGACACTATGTTCCACCTCGTCCCACTGGACACTCGCATGCGACAAAGAACCAACTTTCATCATCTGGTCTTCGACAAAATCAAATAAAGAATCATCAAGTAACCGTTCACCTACCGGATTCTCATCACTGATAGGTGAAGCAACACATTGGCGATATTCAGAAAGTTCCATGCTTATTCTTACCACCCACAACGTTTTCTTAACGGTTTTAGTGCCTGTTTCAATTCATGTGTATCGAAAGACAAACCGTCCACTTTAACCGCATTCGATCGCAGAGCAATGCTGCTTTGCGATGCTATTTTTCTCATCAGGCTGATCGCGGGCATCCCCCGGCCGGAGGACAGTAACAGCCCGGCATCATCACTCCGCCAATATTGAGTCGTACCATGGACACTGACTTTCACTCTGGCTTCAGGAATTGCTTCCGGAAGCGCCAGATCAATCCGGCTGATTTTATCAATACAACTCATCATTAATACGGCTTTTTGATCTTTACTGAAGCGACCCTGATCATTCAAAGCCAACAGTGTTAACCATGCATTCCCATGTTCATCTTCGGTTCCCTGAACCGTCAGATTCATCATGCTTCCATCTTGTGTTTTTGCCGCTGATTCCATAGCACGAATCCAACCAACGGATGCCTGGTTATGTTCAACAATCTTTGGAATATGCATCAGCGGTGTATCAAATACGCGGTCAAAGCAGCGCAGCCGGTCTAAACGCTCCGTGACGTCACGACATTGCTTTGCTTTTTCAATCAATAGTTTTGAATCTGATTCAGGTGCATCTTGCGCATGAACCAAAGCAGTGTGTATCAACAGAATCAAGCTAATAAATAAGCTGGATACTCTTAATTTCATGGCGATTTAATCTCCAACTTTTGACATTTGTAAGCCAAAGTTCGTTTTGGAATTCCAAGGCTTTCAGCGGCTTTTGTACGGTCTCCGGAAAAAAGTCGTAACCGCTCCCGGATAATTTTCGATTCAAAATCCTGTAGTGCCTGCTTCAAATCTTTAATGACAGTACATGATTCAGGTTCTTCAACGGAAAGAAGATTAAGCTCTTCTCTGGGAAGAATCCGGTGAATCAGACTGTTTGCTAAAACTTCCTGATCATCCTGAGTCTGCGCACATCCGAATTCAACCAGATGTTTCAACTCACGTACATTCCCGTTAAAGTTATGCTGCTTCAGACAGTCAACCGTTTTGTAATTCAGTCCGCGGACATGTGTCCCGTGAACCTGATTATAAATTGCAACAAAGTGATCACTGAGTAATTCAATATCTTCGATCCGATCCACCAAGCGTGGAACCAGTAACGGATACTGAAACAAACGATAATAAAGATCCTGACGAAAAGACTTCTGATGTACCTGATTTTGCAAATTCACATGGGTTGCTGAAACCAGACGAAAATCAGAAGCATACTCTTCTTTCCCGCCGATGGGCCGGTACTGATGAGTTTCCAGCACCCGAAGCAGCTTCGCCTGCAACACGAGCGGCATATCTCCGATTTCGTCCAGAAATAAAGTACCGCCATCAGCCTGTTCAATCAGTCCCTGCTTGTCTGTATCCGCTCCGGAAAAAGCACCTTTGCAATAGCCAAACAACTCACTCTCAAGCAAATTTTCCGGAATCGCGGCACAATTAATCGCAACAAACGGTTTTCCTGCACGGGGAGAGAAATCATGAATTGCCTGAGCAACTAATTCTTTTCCCGTTCCGGTTTCTCCCTGAACCATCACAGACAACCGGGAACCAGCAGCACTGATGATCTGCTCTCTCAGCTTCTTCATTGCTTCACTGCAGCCAACCAGTGTCCGGGAAAGTTCATTCACCATTTGGCGTTGCTGGTTATTTCGCTCTACATCAGATAAAGATTCCCGCAGATTACGTTGGGTAAACTCTTCTTGCTGCATGTCGATCAACAATGACCTTTGCTGACTGAAAACCTGCTTATAACGATGAAATGTTTCATCGGTAAATGTGTCGTGTATTTTGTCCGCATTGCCGACAACAAACAGAACGGCTCTGACAGACTGGTGACTGACCGGAAGTGGTTCAACTCTCGCTGCAGAAAACATGCTCATGGATTCAGTCAACTGACAAAAATCACGATTCTGCTGCCAGAACACCAACTCTTCTGACGAAATTTCCATCGGTTTTCCGGACTGCAGAACATGCGCAAACGGACAATCAAAGTCAGTCACAGACCAGGTTTTATTCAGTGATTGCAGATGGGGCACCAGCGTGCGCCCATCTGCACTCAGGAAGAGAACTAAACAAGTCTCAAGCTCCAACTCATGCTTTACAGTCTCAGCAAAAAGCTGTGCTAATTGCTGTGGCTCTCTGATTCCAATTAAATCAGTGGCATAAGTTAACCAGCGACTCATTTTATTCAACCTCTCCGATAAACTCACCGTCTTCTGCACCAAGATATACGCGGTTCACATCCGCTCTTTCTGCCAGCTTATTCAGTAAAGCCAGAGAAACAGGTGGCAATAGTTGCCCTTCGATTATCGCTTCAAGCATCCTCGCACCATTTTCGGAGCGCGTCGCCCGGTTAAGAATCTCTTCAATCAAAGAATCATCAATCTCAACTTCAGCGGAATAACGCTCTTTAAACAGATTCTCAAGACGTTTGAGTTTCGCCTGAACAATTTCAGCAAGTACTTCTTTCTTCAACGGCAAATAAGGAATCACTTCCATACGGGCCAACAGTGCTGGTTTAAAGAAATCCGCCAGTTCAGGGTATAGCCTTTCACTGATTAGCTTTGGTTCATCTGCATAGTCAACAATCGTTTGATAACCCAGATTGGATGTCAGGAAGAAGACGACATTTTTACAGTCAATCACCCGGCCTTCACCATCGGCAATTTCACCTTTATCGAAGCCCTGATAGAAAATGTTTAATACTTCAGGGTGTGCTTTTTCGACTTCATCGAGCAATACAACTGAGTAAGGCATTTTACGGATTGCTTCTGTCAGCACACCGCCTTCACCATAACCAACATATCCTGGCGGAGAACCGATTAAGCGGGAAACCGTATGTTTTTCCTGATATTCAGACATGTTGATCGTCGTCAGGAATTGTTGTCCACCATAAAGTTGCTCAGCCAACTGAATAACCGTTTCGGTTTTACCAACACCACTTGGACCAACAAGCAGGAAAGCCCCTTTTGGACGACCAGGGCGGCGCAGATCAGCTCTGGCAGTCAGCAGGTGGCGGTGCACCCGCTCAATCGCCATGTCCTGACCTTTGATCGTTTCGCCTAAGATGGAAGTCAGGTTGGTGATTTTATGCAGTTCATCTGTATTCATCTGATCAACCGGAACACCTGTCCAGTCGGCAATCACCTCAGCAATCTGATTGACGTCAACCTGAGGGTGAATCAAACGTTGATCATGCGGAATATTTTCGAGCTCATCATATTTCTCTTTCAATTCCACTTTGAGCGTTTCCACAGCATCCATCTCTTCTTCAGAAATTTCATCCTGCTCAGAAAACGCCATCAGCTGCCCACGCAACTCAATAATATTTTCTACCAGAGATTTCTGAGATTCCCAGCTGGCCAGCAGGATCTCTTTCTCTGCTTCATCATCTGCTTCCTGCAATCTCAACTCTTCAAGACGTTTTTCTTCATAGTCTTGTCCAAGGAACTGAGCCCGTTCAAGCATATCAATCTCAAGTTGACGCTGATGACAGTTATTTTCGAGCAATGCCAGGCGCTTCGGCGGTGTCGTTAAGTGAATCGCAATCCGTGCACACGCAGTGTCCAGCACATCAATCGCTTTATCCGGCAACTGACGGCCTGAAATATACCTTGCAGAAAGTTCAGCGGCGCATTTGAGTGCTTCATCAGTAATCAATACACCATGTGATTTTTCATACACACTATTCAGACCACGCAAAATGTCTACCGCTTGATCAACAGAAGGTTCATCCAGTTTAACCAGCTGGAAGCGACGGGTCAGTGCTGGATCTTTTTCAAAATACTTTTTGTATTCTTTCCAGGTTGTCGCAGCTACCGTACTCAACTCACCACGGGCCAGTGCAGGTTTAAGCAGGTTCGCGGCATCCGCACCACCTTCCTGATTACCGGCACCAATCAGTGTATGTGCTTCATCAATAAACAGGATAATTGGGGTAGGCGCTGCTTTAATCGCATCAATCACGCCTTTCAGACGCTTTTCAAATTCACCTTTAACCGATGCACCCGCCTGTAATAAGCCTAAATCTAAAGCCATCACTTCAACATTTTTCAGCTGATCCGGTACTTTTCCGGCAAACACCCGCAAAGCCAAACCTTCAATCATGGCACTTTTACCCACACCGGCATCACCAACCACAATCGGGTTGTTTTTACGGCGACGGCAAAGAATATCAACCATCAGGTTCAGTTCGTCTTCCCGACAAAGAACAGGATCTAATTCACCCTGACGCGCTTGCTCCGTTACATTTGTACAGTATTTTTGCAGCGGAGAATTCGCTTCCTGTTGCAACATATTACCCGCAGCCTTGCCTGATGCAGATGGAGTTTCAACTTCTGTCTCAGAAGAATCAGTCACAACCGCTGCAAAATTCTTCTTAAGGTTCTCACGATTAATTGAATCAAACAGAGAAATTAACGGTGTCGATAAGTAGCGATCAACCCGGGTCAAAGCGGCCAGGAAAATTGCACCAGAGCGCAACTCTTGCTGATCCAGTTCAGTTGTAGAAAGCAACCATGCTTCCTGCAGCAATTCAACAAGTAATGGAGAAAACGCAGGATAAGTATCCAAAACATGCTCACGTGAGTAAGTACTTGCAATAGCTTGTTTCACACGTTCAAAATCAATATTAGCCTGCTTCAGGATCACGCGGAGATCAGACAGGGGATTATCGAGTAACACATCAAGATAATGTTCCAGAGTGACTTCAGGATGCTGACGTTCAATACAAAGTGAAGCTGCCTGTTCAAGTGCCAGCTTACTTTGTTGGTTTAGTTTTGAGATAAGAGTGGGTAATTCAATTCGAATCACAGTAATCACCTAGCCTAAAAATGAATTAAAGAAGTTGCGTTAACTGATTAATAACGTCCGACGATTTTTCATGTAGTAACCAGGTGTATCCTAAAAAGACACCAGCCCACAACACAGCAAATCCGACAAAAACCGACCAGACCGGCAGTTGGTGATTCAAACGATACTTCGCATCAACAACATGCTGATTAGCCTGAGATAATGGTTTTATCTGGGGTTCTTCCAAAGTGGTTAACAGGTCATGCAGGTGATTGATCACCCGTTCACGTTCATTATGACCATTCACCATGACACGATACTTACCTTCAAACCCCAGAATCAGACAGTAATAAATGAATTCTAATAAGGGTTGATAGCGTTTGGGCTCACCTTCCAGACGGGCAAGAATGGTATACACTTTCTCCCCACCCCAGGTCTCATTATGAAAACGGGACAACATTGAGTGAGATGCCCAGATACTGGACGCTCCCCATTCCGTTCCCATGACCGCTTCATCAAGAAACGTACATAAGATATACCGGTATGCCATGACGACAGCATTCTCAAAACCCTTCTCACTCAATTCGATTTCGATGGCTTTAATTTCTTCTATCGTCTGATTGTAAATTTGTTCAATATTCGGACAAGCCGTTAACCCGCGAACCCGCAACGACAATCCAAATAAAGGCGTCGCAGCATCGATCAAGACATTAGGATTATCACCACGTAATTTGAACCAATAGTCCTGGTCGCGATCGATATTTTCAACATTATCAAACAGTAAGTTGTTAAGCGGCTTAGAATTATTTTCCTGCTCCACAATTAACTCCTGATTGCCCAGAATTGTAAATCAAGGTCTTCAAATGCTGCCGCAACGTGGAATGCGAATCCACTGGCCTGATGCAACATTGACCATGCCGAGCTTGATTTATCCAATTGATAGTATGTATACCCGGCATGATATGGCAGCTGCCTTGGCGCAACAGGAAGTGCGACCAACGGAATACCTGGTAATTGTAATGAGATAAGCTCTCTGATTTTTTCAACTGAAGCCACTTTGGTCTGCTGAACAAATACCCGGCGTAGCTCATCCAGAGGCATTTTCGCTTTCACAGCAATAATAAAGTCAGCGTCTTCCATCAGCATCTTATCGTGGATTGGCGCGACCATCAGGCCATACTTCCGTTTATCCAGCTGGATCGACACAGCTCTAGGCTCAAGTACCACACTCAGGCTCTGTCTCAGATACCGAATCAACGCCATAAAGGAGTCAGAAGGCATGTCGTGGTTGTACACCGGAATTGATGGTGGCAGCCGGCTTTCGTCAGTAAATGTAGAAAGCTCACCACAAACACAGGCAAAGCATTCAAAAAGACGCTCCGGATGCAGACTACGCAACTTCGCTAAGTGCTCCATCTGTGGCTGCATGCGGTTTAATGTCTGAAGCAACATAAAATCAGAAACATCCGCCACAGCTCCCTGACTTGGAGAACTGATACGCTGCGCGATATTTCTGGCCCGCTCCGTCATCAGGCCAGCCATTTCAGTCACAACCCGGTGCAGGGTAACATTCACTGATGAATTAATATGGCAAGGGATAAACTCAGGATCCAGAACAACACTACCATCGGGCCTTTTTTCCTGAATCCGGGCAATCGCAAAAGACGCATAAGAGCTGCGATCTTCTGATTCAAGCATCAGTTGCATGCAAACGGGGGCAACATTAATCGTCGTTGTATCACCCTGCATACTCTGTACGTCGCGAATATCCATCCGGCGGCTAACATACCGGCCTGAGCCACGCTCTTCGGGCCAGGTCACTTCCATCAATGCTTCAGTTCGCAATGGCAGCGCCAGATAGACAAGTTGATTTGCAACAGACTCACCGTGAATTTCCAGTGGTTCAGGCATTGCATCTTCCTGAGGGATATTGAATACAGTGCCATCAGGCATTACACCAGTGGCACGTTCAATCGCAATACGTCCGAACGCCAGATATTCAGGGTTTAAAGTCAGATCAGCCACACCATACAAATAACGACTCACAGTATTCATGCGTTCGTCAATATAGTATTCAGTGTGTCGTTGCTGCTGTTGGAAATGCTGAGGTTTTATAAAAAGACCTTCATTCCAGATGACACGGTTACGGGCAAACATCTCAACTATTCCACTCTTTTTAATTTGACATCGTAATCTTTAAAGTACATAAGCAAATGGTACTTACGACCTTTATTCAGAACCTTGACTGCTTTTTTCCATTCACTGACTTCCGGTTCGGCAAAATGAGCCATCACTCCAATATAGTGAGTATCCGGAGACAGGTGAATTTGGTCGACAAACTTAAATTGCCCTGGCATCAGAACATAGTCATAATCCCGGACAAAATTACTTCGCAGTGCCTTCTTATAATCTTCTTTAATTGCATCATAATCGGCTGACATGAACATCGAATCGTCTTCTAACTCAAATACCTGAACTTCTACCGGTGAAGCTTCACCCCAGATATTCGGGTTGACACCATCATCAATGACCATACTAAATGTCACTTCTGTCGGTTCCTGAGCCGGATTATAGTTTTCAGCCGGGTTATCACCGCCACTACTACAAGCCGACAACATCGTCAAAACCAACAGGATAAAAGCCAGTTTTTTCACAGTCAGAACTCCAGTTGTTTTTCTCGGATTTTCTTATCGTATGCCTGCTCAAAAATTTCCCAGAAAAGCTTCTCAAAACCTTTCTGACGATTCGAAGTCAGCTCCTGATAATAGTTGCTGTACATATTCCAGGCCCATGCTTCTTCCGACTCATGATGAACTTCGTGCAAACGCTTGTAGTTATTAAAACGACGCAACAAAACCTGAGGTGAAAATGCGGCTAAAATCTGTTGCAATGCTTCAGTGGTTGCATGCAATACTGCGTCATTGTGATCCTGAATATTTTTCAGGCTCTCAGCGATGGCTGCGGGAGCAGAAAGATGCACCAGACTTTTATCTGAGTCATAGAGTGTCTTCAGTGTCTCTTCATAAGAGAGACCGAGCCTTAATGGATTATCTTCGATTGGCTGCAAATTACGGTTCAACATCTCAAACCGGCCATGATCAACCTGACGATGCAGCTCCAGTAATCCTTTAATACATGACTGGAGTGACTGACCAATTTCCTCAGACAGGAAATGCATTTTTTCCATATCCTGATCATTGAGAAAATTAACCCCCAGTCCATCCAGCATCGGGCCAGTCAGGAGATGCTGCCCGTAACGATTTTCTGCATCAGACTGAGTCGGTTTTGACACCATACTTTTTGCGACTTCTTCTTCAAGAAGATCCAGTACATTTTCATCCATTCCATAGCCCTCTGATTGGTTTGAATCTGTTGTATTTAAATTGTGATTTACTGGCTCACCTGTCTTCTCAGAAGCAGAAGTCTGATGCCGTAAAGATTGTTGTTTTGATTTTCTGCCAGTCTTATTAAAACCGGCAAAACTAAAAATTTTCTTCAGGCTGATGGACGAAGTCATGTCATATTCTCCATCTTCCTGTTGAGTTTCCTGCAGTGTTTTACTCTGAGACTCATAACCTTCAGAAGAAAGAATACGTTTCTCTTCTATTTCATCTGCCGCTGGCTCCTCTTCCACACCTTCAATCAGAGAGTTGCTGTCATCTTCAACTTTCACCATGGTTTCTTCGAGAGCAAGTAATGGATCGACAACTCCCGTTTCTTTGGCTGAAAGATGCAGAAGGTCAGCTTCACCGTTATCATCGGCCAGTAACGTATCCTGATTATCAAACATTTGCTCCAGGACGTGGTTGGATGCCATATCTTCTTTGATGTTATGCCCCAGATAGACCCGGATTTTATAGGGGCCGATTTGGACTTCGTCTTTATTTTCTAACTTTGCCAGCTTTCCGCTGCCCAGAGGCATCAGGGAACCATTGACATAAGTTTCACCGCACAGATCCCGGAGACAAAAAGCCCCGTCAATCATTTCAATCTGGGCATGATTCGGCTGGATGTTGCCATTTTTATCCGTAAGTCGCCAAAAACTATCTACTGAGGTACCAATACGGCCACCATCCGGGGTCCAAGAGGACTGAGGTGTCAAACCGGATTCGAGCAACTGTACGTTAACGACAACCATATTGAGTAAAGGCTGTTCTTCTATCGTCATACTTTACTGCCTTACTTGTATCAACACTTTGTTATTCAAATTTTTATTGCCCAAAAATGAGTACCAGCCCAAAGCAACACCTTGTTCAGAATTCAGGCAAAGTTCCGGAATTTCCTTCTCATCAAGAGACAATTCAATATCATATGCCATTTGTTCCCTGAGAATGAACTCAACCAATTTACATAATGGCTGAAACTCCTTCCCAATCGGAAGAAAGTCAGTGAAACGCTGGCGGGACAACCCATTGACGCAAACAACAAATTTCCCGTTGCAGTCCATCACAGATTCTCCGATAACACTATCCATGCCTAACTGACCATTTTGTTTGCCAAGACAAAATTGTTGTTCCTGATTGATCGCAACTTTCCGTTTTTCCCACTGCCTGATCGTGACATCTTCCAGATCAAAACAGTGCGCAATAATCCCGGCAACAACTTGTGGAGAACGGCTTCTGCCAGCCAAAACACCTGCATAAGCAAGCATTTTACACCAGTTAATTGGCGTATCTCCGCGCAGATCCGGGTCAGCCAGTCCAACCAAAGCAAATAATTGCTGAGAGAACAGGTCCTGCGCATCATCCTGAAACCGCACGTAATAGCGATACTTACGCCAAACACGATACACCAGGGTGATCAGCCGGTTATTGAAGAAATCCAGGAAAGGCCGGCGAAAACCACCACTTTCTTCCTCAACCAGTTGCTCCAGAATAAATCCCGGCAGTGGTGACTGCGCACCAGTCAAACCAAAAAAGTTTGTCTGTAAGATCAGGTGATCTTTATCAAAACGGGTTAAATCAGTGACATCAGCCGGCGAAAAACCCAGGCTGGGATTTGCGCTAAATAACAGACTGCACAACATTTCCCAGTCTTCGTCTTCAGGGTTTGTTTTTTGCAGCTGCTGTAATAATTCCACCAACTGGAAAAAGTTATATGACCTGACCCGCTCAGGCAAAAGACATTCTTCTTGCTCACCCTCTAAATCAAGGGCTGCATTCCTATCCGGGTTCCCCATGTATACTTCTCATTATTACTAACATTGACCAAAATCAGTTCGTGGAAAGAATTAATGTTGGCATACAACGCGAAAAAGTGACTCAGAACCCGGCCAAACAGATACAACTCACCCTCTGAACCAAACCCGGTCTGATCGATAAATATTTCCGACTGCAACCCCCGAACCGGTAATCCCCGCAATAACTTATCAACTGGCTTCGATTTAATATCAATGATTCCGGCCAGCCGTTTTTTCGCAACCCGCTCAGCCTGTCTGTCAACTAAAGCTCTGAAATCATAAGCCCGCAACACACTACTTAATGCATCTTTTGATAGCAGAGAAAGGTAGTTCAGCGACAGATTCGAGATCAGCCCCCAAAGCAGGCTACCATCCAATACCGGACGTAGCGGCTGCGATGGAATCGTGATATTTCTGAAGGTAACAAAATCGGGCGAAGTATCCGTCGGCTGACAAATTTCTCCGACACCCAATTCAATGGGTAATAAACGGTTCGTGCAGGTCAACTGAATAGAAACGGCTTCATCAACATCAATTGATCGCGTCTCATCTCCCCGTATAAAGGAAACGAACGAGTCAAACCCATCGCCACGAATACTATCTTTCACCCGGGTTCTGTAATAAAGAACCTGGCGATTGCGGACCCGTTCCACCTGATGCTGAAAACTTTCAAACGGGTGATAAACACGTTTCTCACCACGAATTCTCTGGCTGTCCTGAGTTTTATCCTGCCAGCCATACACACCATCGACACTAAAGACCTCATAATGTGAAGGGTAACGACTTGAAGGAATGATCCGGTATTCAGACTGTTTACCTGTTAAATCAATCGGATCCGCATCATGTTCGAACAGATTAATAATCGGAGCACAATACAGCTGAAAGCTCTCCTCATTAATCCGGACATCTGTTGGCAGTGTTTTTGAAAAACGAATTTTCATCGTCATACGACCACGTACTGACGAAGGAATCACTTTATCCAAAGAAAATACATCAATAAAATGGAATGCTTGTGGAAACGACAGATATTCCTGAAGAATCCGATACCCTTCATAAACATTCTTTGGATAAGGTAATAATGCATCCTCGGATGAAAATCCTACAGATTTCAGCGCATCTTTTGGAACATTAAATTCAGTACCATCCACATCAATCACGATCTTATTTAAATTGTGGTTGAGCCACAGATAAAGCATTTGTGCACTGTAGATATCACCACCTAAATAAAATCTTAAGCTGTCAACCAAAGCTTCACCGACTGACATTTCACCCTGCATCATCAGTGAAATATTCACCGTACTCGACTCGCGGGTGTGATGGGAGGTAATTCCCTCAATGACAAGCGGAAACAGCGACACATCCCGACAGGTGCGGAAATGGCATGTTGTTCCTAACACATCTCTGGCACTATCAAGCTGAACCCCTGATTTGATCACATGCTTCTCACTCACACTTGATTTAGGTTCAAATGCGACAATACTCATGCTCGGAACCGGACGCAGATAGTTCGGCCACAGCATGTTAATCAACGAATGGGTTAATTCAGGAAATTCATCTTCAACTTTTTCTCTTAAGCGCGCAGTCAGAAATGCAAACCCTTCCAGCAAACGCTCAACATCAGGGTCGGTCACCTGACCATGCAGAAAACGGGACAACTGAGGATGAACCTCAGTAAAATGTTTTCCCTGCTCTTTCAAAAATGAAAGTTCTTCCCGAAAATACTTATCTTGTGCCATGTATTAATACACTCGATACTGACGATTTTGATCCAGCAACAAACTCAGCTTCACTGTATTGTGAATCGCACTTGTATTCACTTCTGCAACAATGCTGAACCGAAGGCTCAGTGGATTAAAATTATCTTTCTCTGATGTCACCACAATATTTTTTAACCGTGGCTCATATTGGTTCAAACATTGCTCTATGGCTAAACGGATTCTGACTGAAAGATCCAGAGTTTCCAGCGTGGCGTCATTAAAATCAACTAACCCCAAGTCCGGTGCACTCTGAGCTCCTCCCACGCGCGTATTCAGTAAATTAGAAACATTCCGCTTAATCGAGTAGAGCACGTCATCGGCATCTGGTCCCTGCGTCAGAGACGCAGGTTTATCGCCGGCTTCCAATCGTTCAAAGAAGCCGACGCCAAATGCAACCTCTTCAGGTGCAATGTAAGACATTACTGATCTAAACGTCCTACCAGTGACAACTCAAAGTTCGCACCCATGTACTTAAAGTGAGGACGAACCGCAAGAGACACTTGGTACCAACCAGGATTGCCTTCTACATCGGTCACTTCGATACGCGCTGCTCGAAGTGGACGACGGCTACGTACGTCTGCTGGTGGGTTTTCCTGATCAGCGACATACTGTTTAATCCAGGTGTTCAATTCACGTTCAAGATCTTGTCTTTCTTTCCATGAACCAATCTGTTCGCGTTGCAGCACTTTAATATAGTGTGCAAGACGGTTGATGATCATCATATAAGGAAGCTGAGTACCCAGTTTGTAGTTAGTCTCTGCTTCTTTACCTTCCTTCGTATTCGGGAAGACTTTTGGTTTTTGAATCGAGTTTGCAGAGAAGAATGCAGCATTGTCACTACCTTTACGCATGGTCAGTGCAATAAAGCCTTCTTCGGCAAGTTCAAATTCTTTACGGTCAGTAATCAGAACTTCTGTAGGAATCTTCGCCTGCAGCGCACCCATTGATTCAAATACGTGGACAGGCAGATCTTCAACTGCACCACCACTTTGTGGACCAATGATATTCGGACACCATCTGTACTTCGCAAAACTGTCTGTGATACGTGTACCCAGTGCGAATGCAGTGTTACCCCACAGGTAATGCTCATGAGATTCACGGACATTTTCCTGATAATTGAAAGTCTTAATTGGATTTTCAATTGGATCATACGGCACACGTAGCAGGAAGCGAGGTGCAGTCAGACCCAGATAGCGCGCATCTTCAGATTCACGCAGTGAACGCCATTTGGTGAATTTAGGGCTTTCAAAAATAGATTTCACATCTTTGATATTTGGCAGCTCTTCAAAAGAGTCAATACCAAAGAATTCAGGACCAACACTGGACAGGAATGGCGCATGAGCCATGGCACCCAGAGCAGCCATATACTGAAGCAACTTCATATCTGGTGTTGATGGGGTAAAGGCATAGTTACCGATCATCACACCGGTTGGTTCACCACCAAACTGACCATATCCTGAAGAATACACTTGCTTATACAAACCTGACTGGCAAGTTTCCGGAGCAAATTCAAAATCTTCCAGCAATTCTTCTTTGGTTGCATGGATAATATCGACTTTGTTGTTTTCTCTGAAATCTGTGCGATCAATTAATAGTTTCAATCCACGCCATGCCGATTCCATTTGCTGGAATTGCTCATCGTGTAAGATTTCATCCATTTGAGCACTGATTTTCTTATCTAATTCAACCAACATCTGGTCGACAAGAGATTTATTTACAGGCTCAGATTCCTGATGAGAACCGATCAGATTTTCAATAAACGCAGCCACGCCCTTCTTGGCTACATCATAGCCTTCTTCATCAGGAGCGAGGCGGGTTTGCGCCATTATCTCATCAAGCAGGCTCGCTTCACCGGCCTGCGATTGTTCAAGTACCGTTTCTGTAGCAGACATCAATCAAATTCCTAAGTTGACGTATAAAAAAAGTTAAACGAAATACCTTATGTATCGCGTCGACAATTATTCTTGAGGTTCTTCCGGCTTTGATTCACCTTCACCACCGCTGATGATATTCAATTCAGCAAGTAGTTTGTCACGCGATTCACCAGATGCAATCAGCTCTTGTAAACGCTCTCTGAATGCAGGGATATTCCCCAGAGGGCCTTTCAAGGCAACCAACGCTTCACGCAGTTCAATTAACTTTTTCAGTTCAGGTACCTGAGATGCAACCGCATCAGGGGCAAAATCAGACAGTGACTTAAAGCTTAATTCAACAGGTAAGTCCGAATCTTCTTCACCATTCAATTTATTTTTCACAGAAGTGCTAACTGAAAGGTTACTTTCACGCATGACTGATTCAAAATTATTCTTATCAACCGAAACTGTAGGGCGATCTTCAATCTGAGTTTCTTCAGTATGACCTTTAAAATCACCAATGACTAAGGTCTTCATTGGCAACTCTATCTCAGCTTGCTGATCTCCGGTTGCAGGAACATATTTAATATTAATGCGCTCCTTGGGAGCGACACTACCTTCTTTAGACATAAAAAGTCTCCAATACCTATGCCAATAGTCGTTGCTTACCGATTTTCATCTCACATCAAAAAATATCAACGAAATAAATCGTTATTTCATAAATATAATTTTGAGATGAAGACACTCCGTAATATCCGAAAAGATCCGAATATAAAAAATAATTAGATATATCTGATTAATTATTCATTATCATTCTATCCAACATCCAAAAGACGCCTGATAACCAGATATATTTTTAAATAAACACAAATTATTTCAAAGTAATTACAAATCCCAATAAATATCGTGATTGTAAAATAAAGTTTTCTCTTTATAGTCGGTCACAAAAGCATTTGCTTCGATAACTTCCGGAGGTGTTAATTGTTCTGTTACATCAACAAAAAACTGTTCAACCATTTGATGTAATTTAGTAAAACGGTCATCTCCGGCAAAATCCAGATAAAGTTCAGAGAAAGCTCGTGCTTTGATTAAATCCTTGTCAACGAACTGGTACGACGCCGCTTCATGAGAATATATTTTTGCAACTGCAAATAAGGAGGTTAGATCTCCGGCTTCCACGGCTTTTAAACGCCATTTAAATGCCTCCTGAAAATCATCCCGGGCTTCATATAATTCAACACATGCTTTGATTGCAGGAATAAAGCCTTCCGATGCAGCTTGCTTATATGTACGCAATACATCCGGATCACGACTGCCATCTGTTGAAAACTTCAGTTGAGGTGTTCCACTCCCCTGTTGTCTGCGTGCTTTCTCCATTAATGCTAATGGATAATTATATTTCACTGAACGACGGAGATAATAATCAGACTTATCCGGAAATCTATTCTGAAAAAACAGAGACAGTAAATATGTTGCTTCTCCTGGATTCTGCCCAGCAAAAGCAATCAAACCATCATGATAACGTTTTTTCCAGGTATTCCGATCTTTTGGCCGAAGCCAGTCTCCACGTTTATAGAGATATCTCATCGCATGCAAATTTCCCAACTTCGCTGATAATTCAATATATTTTCTTGATTCAGCAGGCGTTCGGACGGTTGCATTATATTTCATCAACTCAACAGCATATAAAAACGCAGCGTCCGCATGTTTTTTATCTGCGGCATACCGAAGATAAGCACGCGCATCACTATTTTTAAATTGCGCCCTTAACAGACGTCCTTTTTTATAGGCTTGATCAGCCGACATCGACTCAATGTCATAATCATAGGTCTGTTCATCCGCAACAATGATCTTTACAGTTTGCGAATCATCATCAGCATTATTTGATGCTTTGATATCAGCTTTTCTGTCAGCTTCTTTATTCTTTCCAGCGTCTTTATCTTCTGCGTTTTTTGTCACAGATTTATGTTGGTTGACTTCTTTAACTAACTCAGCCGTTGCTTTTGCTTTGACTGATTCAGTTGTTTCAGTAACCGGATCAGGAATAATATTTCCTGGTATATCCAATAACGCAGCAGAAAGAGGAAAAGACTGTGCCGATATGGCTATTCCTAAAAACACTACACGGGATAAAACACCGACATGTTTAGCCAATATTAACACTACTACCACCTTTCAAAGAACCACCACAACTTACAGCATCGCCGACTCTCGCAGCCGGTTTGCCATCAATCATGACTGTACCTGAACCACCAGAAATTGATCGTCCATGAGGAGGATGTTTAGGTTTTGAGTGCGGAGCCAGTGGATCACCTTTACGAGCTGCAGGAATACCATCGTATTTTACGGTGCCAGAACCAGCAAGTACCGGTGTTGGCGGAAACCCAGCATGATCGGACCCTGTATGTCCGACGACTATTCCATTTCCCATATTTGCCTCATCGTTGTTAGTCAATCCAAAACATGATGAATATTCAGCCTGTTATTCACCATATTATTGAATTCCTAATATTTTCTTTTTATTTGAGCTAATTTTTTGAGTATTTTCTAACCATTCAGGCAATTTATTGCCTGAATCAGGCAACTTGTTGCCCGCTTTAACTTTCTGAAGCGATTTTCCCTTATATTGACAAAATAATCTAGTGCCAAAACACTAAAAATATATATATCAGAAAAACCATCCAACGAAGTGGAGAATGTCACAAAAAACACTAAAAAACAACAAATGTTCGATATTTTATTTTGGTAAACGCGAGTAAATTAACCATAAATTGACATAATTCTCGCTTTGGGGGTCTGGAAATGTGCGTTGTTTTATGATTATTAATTCGACAATTTTAATCTATTTCAAATATTTGTGATATTCACCCAAAATTTAATGTATTCATTTCATCATCTTTATTGTTGACATTTATTTCCTTTTAATGAAATAAAACTCAATCCTGCTCAAATACGAATAAATCACACACCTGATAGAGTAAAACATATTATTATGTCTCTTCATGGGGCCTGAACGAGAATAAAATTATCAAAGCAATCAATCAATTAATTAATTATTTAAGATATTTCCATATTTATTATGTTTATTAACATGTAATAATTTGATCCAATCACTTCGTTCATTTACTCAACTCTTTGTATAATTCCGCTTTACGTTATTACAATCACTGAAATATGACTCAAATCCCGGCAATCTAACAGAAACGGATATGTCAAACGGATAAGAAGCTATCTGACTTACACTTGGGTCAAGCATGATAAAACCGGCATTGTAAACGGAATGATCTCATATGAACTGGTAATTATCGGTAGCAGGAAGAGAATTATCATAACTATGAATCACATGATATCTGAGAAAATATAATCGATTACATTTGGAAGAAATAAACAAAAAGAGGATTTATGTTAAATATTTTCCGCCCAAAAAAGAATAAAACTCCGCGATCATTGCAGGAAGACCTTTACGTTAAAGTTAAAACGATTCGCAGCAAAGATATTTCCCCAGAGAAACTCCGGGAAATGAGCTTTGGAGATAACTCAACCGCTCTTGTACTGGCATTTGTTTCCCCCCATCTGCCTTTTGACAGCATATCCAGGCAACTCAAAGATGCCATGCCATTTTCTAAACATGTTGTGTCAATTATGACCGCCGGTGAACTGGGCGGTACATCAGAAAAGCTCTACCACGATACACAGGGTGAATGGGATGGTATTGTTTTACAAAGTTTCAGCTCAAATCTGTTTCCTCATGTCGATATCGCTCAGGTTCCTCTTTTCTGTGAAGATATTAAGGCTGGACAAATAAAGCTTGATAAAGATGAGCGTGTTGAAAAAATCAAGCGTGAAATTCAAAAAGTTAAGCTGCCATTCTCAGTCAACTATATCGACACGCTGGCGCTGACGTTTTTTGATGGTATATCCGCTTCTGAGAACTTTTTTGTGAAAGCTCTTTATCAATCCGAAAAACTGCCCTGCTATTTTATCGGTGGGTCAGCCGGGGGGAAAATGGATTTCTCTCAGGCAGATATCGCCATCAATGGGAAAATGGTGCCCAATTGTGCCACTTTAATTTTTGTTAAGCTGGCACCATCAATAAGGTATGGTATTTTAAAAACCCATAATTTTGAGCCAACCTCCACTTCTTTCACTGTTGCAGAAGCTGATGCAGAAACCCGGATTGTCCGCACACTGCTCGATGAAAAGCAAATGACATTGAAAACACCGGTAGAAATGTTATGTGAACACTTCCGCTGTCAGCCTGGTGAACTAGCCTCCAGACTACATAAACATAGCTTTGGCGTAAAAATCGGTGGACAAATCTACATTCGATCCATCGCCAGTATCGATATTGATACGGGCCATATCAAGTTTTTCTGTGACTTCACATTTGGCGATAAAATATATCTGGTTAAAGCAAAAGACTTTAATCAGGCATTGCAGAAAGACTATGCCTCTTTTCAACAGGGTAAGCCTGGCAATCCAATTGCAATGATCGCCAATGACTGCATTTTACGCCGCCTGAATAATAGTGAATCTCTGGCATCAGTTCATACTTTTGATCAGATTCCGGCGATTGCAGGCTTTAGTAGTTTCGGGGAAATGCTTGGTGTGCACCAGAATGAGACCTTAACAGCACTTAGTTTTTACAAACTAAACGATACAGATAGCTTTTATGATGAGCACGCTGAAAACTTTCCACTGTATTACGGCAATTACAAAAGCTACTTTATAGAAACAGAGCTGCAAAGTTTACGTAAAACAGTCTCTTTGCAGGAAAAAAATATTCATTATCTCATTCAATACAAAGATTTACTCGATCACTTACTGAGTAACCTGAAAGATATCGCTTTGTTTGCTAACAGTACTTCTGAAGCAACTCAAACGGTTCAGACACGCTTTATATCAATGTCATCAAAAGTCCAGGAGCAAACTCAGCATAGTCATCAGCTGCAAAATTATGTAGAAACACTGAAGAATAACTCAAATAAGATTCAGGATATCCTGGACGTGATTGATGGTATTGCAGAAAAAACAAATTTATTAGCCCTGAATGCAGCCATTGAAGCAGCCCGTGCTGGTGAACAAGGCCGGGGGTTTGCAGTGGTAGCAGATGAAGTCAGAAATTTATCCCAAAGCACTCAGGAAAGTCTGAGCTCTACGGGTGAAACAATCAGCAGCCTTCATGCCTCGATTGACTCAATTAAAGAAGTGATTTCCACAACTGTGGAAATTATGGAACATGTCAAAGGTTCATCATCAGAGCTCAATGACGAAATGAGCAAAATGCTCTCTCTTTCTCAAGAAGCTTCAGGGAGTATACAGGCGAGCATCAATGAAATTGACAATGTACAGGGGGAACTGTCTTATATTGATCAAAATATTCAGACGATTTCTAAACTGACAGGACAGTAAAAATAATATTCTCTGTTCCGCAATTTGAGCAGAGAATATTAACACGACCTATATAAATTGGATAAGATGTCTGCTGTAAAAAATCAGATAAAATAAAAGAGGAATCAGATGGCTACGATTAATGATGTTTGTAAAGCAGCCGGTGTATCCAAAGCAACAGTTTCCCGGGTCATTAATCACAGTGGACAGGTCAGGGAAGAAACCAGACAACATGTACTTTCCATTATGGAACAACTGGGATATCAGCCCAACCTGTTAGCTCAGGCGCTGGCAACAAATACATCCAATTCTATTGGTTTGATTTTGCCCCATTTTGCAAATAACTATTTTGGCTCGGTGCTTAAAAAAACAGCTCAAATACTTCAGCTGAAACATAAAAAATTATTTGTTATGGATAGCCACGATAACATGAGTGGCGAGATCGAAGCACTTCACTCCCTTGCTGCTCAACGCTGTGATGCCATCATTATTTACAGCCGGCATCTGACCGAAACCCAGTTAGCCACAGCTCAACAAGATTTGCAGATTCCGCTTGTTGTACTGAACCGTTGTCTGGAAAAAGAATTACTGTTCAGTTTTGGGTTCAATCAAAAGCAACTGGCACAAATCGCCGTTGATCACTTACTGGAGCTGGGACACAGGCATATCGCGTGTATTGCAACCCCCCTCACCAGCCAAACGGGTCAGCAACGACTTCAGGCCTATAAAAGTTGTCTGAATAACCGGAATATACCAGTTCAGGAAGACCTCATTGTACAGGGAAACAGCACACTTCCCAGTGGTTATACTGCTGCAATGAAACTGCTTGAAAAAAACACCTCATTCACAGCGCTTTTCTGTTGTAATGATAATATGGCAATCGGTGCAATCCGGGCCTTTCACGATCAAAATATTTCCGTACCCAAAGATATTTCAGTCATCGGCATTGATAATGAACCGGCAGCCTGTTACGCCATTCCAAGCTTATCTACGGTTTCTCTTCCTGTTGAAAAGCTGACTGAGGATGCGGTAAATCTGGCGGTATCTTTATCAGATAAAAGCACTCAGGACTCACATCACTACGAATATTCAGGAATGCTTGAAGCCCGGGAATCAACCCGGACATATCCATACCCGGTATGATCCCCCCTCAGGTATAACACAAGCTACGGTCTGATGAACTTCAGGATGACAAAAGACTCAGACCAGTCTTCATGCAAAAAATTCAGATAAAAATTCAGATAAAAATTCAAACCTGATTCAAATTTACAGCAACAAATTGTAACCGGTTCCAATTTATTGCTACTATTGAGATATCATCCACTCAGAGGAAGATACTTCCGCGAAACATAATCCGGGCGGACAATCCTCCTCTGATACAACCTAATGACTGGAGTTTTATGACAACTATCGCTGATGTATGTAAAGCTGCCGGTGTATCAAAAGCCACTGTCTCACGTGTTTTAAACAATACCGGACAAGTCTCTGATGCTACCCGACAAAAAGTAATCACAGCAGTCAATGCTTTGAATTACAGGCCCAGCTCAGTAGCCAGAGCACTTATCACCCGAAAAACCAATACCATTGGGTTAGTTGTTCCCGAATTTGAAGGCGCTTACTACGGTTCTCTGCTAAAACAAGCGGCCAGTTCTTCAGAGGGGTATGAAAAACAACTGATTGTCACCGACGGACATAACGACCCTGTCATGGAAAAAGAAGCCATCTTATTGCTGAGTGATCGTTGCTGTGACGCAATTATCTTATATAGCCGTCATATGCCGGAAAAAATGCTCGCTGAACTCATCCAGAGAATCCAGATTCCTGTCGTGACCATTAACCGACAGTTCTCCAGTCCGGCTTTACCCTGTATCACATTCGATCAGGCTGGTGCAGCATATATGATTACCTCTTATTTACTTCAGATGGGGCACAGACAAATCGCATGTATTACCGGAGAGTTGAAAACACATACAGGAATTGCCAGGCTTCAGGGATACAGACAAGCATTAGCTGAATTTGATATTCCATTCGATCCAGCGCTGACCGAGTCAGGTCACAACCATTTTATGGAAGGGTATCAGGCATGTAAAAACCTGTTGAGTCGACCGGTAAAATTTACAGCCATACTTGCATGCAGTGATGAAATGGCCGTCGGCAGCCTGAAAGCGCTGACAGAAAAAGGAATTAGCGTACCAGAGCATATGTCTATTGGTGGCATAGATAATTCTCCGATTTCACAATATGCTTTTCCACCACTGACGACTGTAAGCATTCCAATTGAAGAAATGACAGAGAGTGCCATTCATCTGGCTTTAAAGCTGGCACAAAATCAAACGTCCCCAAACCAGATTGAATTCACAGGCAGGGTGATTAACCGAAACTCGATTTTGCCGGTCTCGCAGTCCATCTGACCGGCTCATTCTCTATTTCACAATACACATCGGTGTTTCTGCTATGGGGTCTCGATGAATGGCAGCATCCAGGCCAAACACATCTTTTAGCATCGGAACACTCAAAACTTGTTCCGGCGTACCCTGGTCAATCAATTGACCAGATTTCATGACAATCAAATGATCACAGTAACGGCATGCCTGATTAATATCATGCAAGACGGTGATGATCGTCTTACCATTTTCATTCAGTGAACGCATCAGTTTCATGAGCTCAACCTGATGATTCAGGTCAAGATAAGTTGTGGGTTCATCGAGAAAAATATACTCAGCATCCTGTGCCAGAGTCATCGCTAACCATACCCTTTGCTGTTGTCCTCCGGACAGCGCCGTAATTTCGGCCGAAGCAAACTCACTGACCCCGGTTAAGGCCATTGCTTCATCAACTTTTTGTTGATCAACATCGCTGAGTCTCCCCCAAAATCCGGTGTATGGTGTGCGTCCATACCCGACAACATCGCGGACTGTTACGCCTTCCGGCACTTCTTGTGACTGGGGTAACAGCGACAATAATTGAGCCAGATCTTTCGATGGATACTGCCGGATATCACTGCCCATCCACATCACATTTCCTGATTCAGGTGCTAACAATCTCGCCAAAGCCTTCAACAGCGTTGATTTACCACAACCGTTGGGGCCGATAAGTGCAGTGATCTTTCCATCGATAATTTGCAGATTCACCTGATGAATAATGGGATGATCTCCGTATCCGACAACCAGATTTTCTGTACTTAATGTCATGTTTTATCTCATTTTCATCAGTAAATATAAAAAGTAGGGAGCGCCCACCAACGCTGTAAATATACCGGCAGGCAGCTCAATCGGCGGCGCAATCACCCGGGCACAAAAATCAGCAAACACTAAGATGATCGCCCCAATTAACATACTTGACGGAATAATCGCCTGATGACGTCCACCGTACAGTCTTCTCGCAATATGAGGCGCAACCAGCCCTAAAAAGCTGACAGGTCCACAAAAAGAAACCACAGCAGAAGTCCAGCAGACGGCAAGAAACAGTGAAAGTCCTTTCATCAGATAAACATGCAGGCCCAAAGTTTCAGCCCTTGTTTCCCCAAGTACCAGTAAATTAAGCGGATGAGCGAACGCTAAAGCAACCGGTAATAACAAAGCCCACGGCAATAATAAATTTAGCTGCTCCCAGCCTCTGCCCCACAAACTTCCGGTCAGCCATAGCAGCGCATTATTAATTTCAAACGGGTGAATCAGCAGCACAAAATCAATCACACTGGCAAACAGAGCTGACAAAGCAATACCAGTCACGGCCAGTGTTACCGGCGCTAAATTTCCCCGGACAATCAAAACAAGAAATAACGCAGCAAACAAACCACCCAAAAGTGCAATCCACGGGATATAAGCGATATTTTGTTCAGGGAAAAGAACCATAAAAAGCACTGCAGCCAGCCCTGCACCATGGCTGATCCCCAAAATATCGGGAGAAGCCAGCGGGTTACGGATAACGCCCTGAACCAGTACACCGGAAACAGATAACATTGCACCGGCAATGACAGCAAGCAAGGCTCTGGGGAGACGATATTCATAAATAGTAAAAGCCTGATCGCCCTGATTACTCAGTCCGGCTATCAATTGTGTCCATTCGATCGTCACAGCCCCGAAAGAAATACTCAGGATCAGGCTGATCACTAATAATCCTGATAAAATAGCTGTCTTACCCAAAATGATTGTCTTTGTCTTTCCCGCGGCACTCATGACTTTTTCTTCCTGACCAGATAAATAAAACATGGCGCACCGACTAACGCAAGCACAGCGCCGGCCGGAGTCTCAGCAGGAAAAATAACCGCACGGCTTAAAATATCAGCACTAACGGTAAGAATCGCTCCGGTGAGCGCAGCTCCTGCCATCAACCAGCGATGATCATGTCCAAACAAGAAACGGGCAATATGAGGCCCGGTTAACCCAACAAAAGCAATCGAACCAACACTACTGATACAAACCCCAACAAGCGCAAGGACCAGAGCATTTACAGCATAGCGAATCAACTTCAGACGAACCCCCAGGCTCTTCGCCCGTTCGTCTCCTAACCGCAATAAATTCAGAGATGGCGCAAACATAAACGCTATAACCAAAAGCAGTAACAAGAGCGGTCCACTCCAAAAAACAGTCTGCCAATCGATACCGGCATATGATCCTGCCAGCCAGGTCAAAACCGGTGTCGCCTGATTTTCAGCCAGAATCAGACTTGCTTTTGTCATTGATCCACACAAAGCTGAAACAGCAATTCCGGCCAGCACCAGCTGCCTGCTTTCACTGCCACCACGCCATGAGCGTCCCAGAACCATGACCAGGCCCCACGCAAAACCAGCACCGGCGATAGCAGCCACCGGTAAAGTCACCGACGAAACCTGAGGCCATATTCCCGATACCAGAGCAACGCCCAATGCGGCACCTGCATTTACCCCAAAAAGTCCGGGGGATGCAAGCGGATTACGGGTCAGGGTCTGCATGAGAACACCGGCCACAGAAAAACCAGCCCCGGTGATTATCGCAGCCAGAACTCTTGGGAAACGAATATCTGCAATCAGCATTTCTGTCATCGTTCCGGACATCCCGTGCAAAAGCATTTGCACGGGTACATGCCACGGCAAGGGTAAAACAGAGAAAGAGACAATACTCATCCAACTCAAACCGATCACCAGTATTCCCATACAGACAATCAGAGTGGGTTTAAGCATATTCAGATTCATGATCCCTTCACGATTTGAAGCAGATCTCTGGCAATATATTCAGCAGCGAGAATCCCCCGGCATCTGGACCATAGATTACCGTCGACATGACTTACATGATGGGCTTGTGCTGCTTTTAATAATTGCCACAACGGTTGTTTTTGCCATGTACGGACTATACTGTCAGCTGTATAGTCACCAATCACCAAAAAATCAGGATTGAGTGCAAGTAACTGTTCAACGCCAATCTGCCGTGATGCATGATGACCCAGAATATCAGGCGGGAATCCAAAACCCAGTTGATGCATCACCCCACCGGTATACGAATCATTTGGGTGAGCGAAGAAACCATTTTTTCTTGCCACACCAAACTGGATGGTCTTTCCGGCAAATGCGGATAATTCTTGTCTGTATGACTTCATCAGTTGACGATGTTTTGACAAGCGCTGTTGCATTTCTTTGTCTTTACCAACGACTTTGCCAATTAAAGCCGCAGACTGAAGGTTTTCTTCGTAAGTTTCACGACGGGACGAAAGTAATAGTGTTGGCGCAATTTTGGATAAATCATCATACACAGCTGCATGCCGGCCAACATCAGCAATAATCAAATCAGGTTTTAAAGAGGCTATGACTTCAAGGGATGGCTGAGAGCGCGTGCCAACCGAAACCCAGTCAGAAAACTTCTGACGAATTTCCGGTAATAAGCGTTTTGGATCTTTGTCATCGGCAACGCCAACCGGACTTACATTTACAGCAGCCAGTGCATCTGCAAATGAAAACTCAAGTACAACGATTCGGGAAGGAACATAATCAATATGAAATGTACCGTGCTTATCTTCAACAGTCACTGCAGCAAAACAGACCGCCGAAAGAAAATATAGTTTCAGGCAACACATGGCCCGGATAAATAGTTTTCTGCTCATCATAAATATTAACCTGGGGTTGTCAGGGTCAACAGACCCTCAATGAAGCCCGGCGAATCGCCGGGCAATGAACTCAGCCAGATAAAGGTACTGGCGTCATTTATCTGCCACTAAAATGAATAGTCAGCCGTCAGATAAATGCGGCGTTTTTCTCCGGGGAAATGTCCTGTGCGTTCAAGAAAACCGCTGACAGCATAGGTTTTATCAAACAGGTTTTTCACATTCAGCTGGAATTTCCAGTCCTGCCAGTGGGTTTGCCATGAAGCATCATAAACCGTATATGATTTGACGATTTGTCCATCCTGACTCCACTGCTGTCCCACATAATCCGCACCAAAACCAACCGACGAATTGAGCACCGGCAAGTCATAACGGGTCCACAATCCCAGCTGATGATGCGGTGCATTTGCAAAGCGACGTCCAACAGTCCGGGAAATACCATCATAAGCCTGCTTGACGATTGTATCGTTGTAGGCATAAGACAAATTAGCCACCCAGTTATCTGTCAAATCAGCCATGAGATCAGCTTCAATCCCCTGGCTACGAACTTTCCCGTAGGCAACCATTTTTGAGTCATCATCGGGATCAGTCTGCAACACATTTTGTTTTGTGATGTGGTAGAAAGCCAGGCTGGCACTCAAGCGATGATTGAACCAGTAACTCCTCGCCCCAGCTTCATACATCAGACTTTCTTCAGGATCAAATGGTCCGCCATTCGCTGTTGCCTGATCTGCAGCATCCTGAGGCACAAAGCCCGTTGCAACCACCATATATGGATGCAACTGCTCATTCAGCTGATACGTAGAACCCAGACGATAGGATGCACCAGACCCTGTATAACTTTCAAAATTACTCTTCCGGATATCATTGATTTCATCATGATATCCATCCAGACGGACACCTGATGTCACATTCCAGACATCAGACAATGACCATTGATCCTGAATATACGCTCCGTAACGTTCTGACTGTGTATCCGTATGTTTTGCCAGTTGATAAGTATAAAGACTGACATCATCAGGCGTATAATCGGGATTGATTAAACTCCGGCCTGAAACACCTCCGGCAGAAGAAGCCTTGTAATAAATAAACTCACTATCCAGCCGATAATAATCCATGCCAAACAACAGCGTATGATCATCCAGTTCAGCCACCAGATTCGCAGTCACAGAGCCGGCTTTATTTCTTCTCAGCTGATCCCGGTATTCACGGTCAACCCAATCATAAATGCCATCATCATTTGTATCTTTTAACTTTTTCGGTTCATGATATTTCTGGATATCTTCATTCTCAAAGTATCGGAATGTAACATCACCGGAAAGCCAGAAGTTGAAATCATGATTCACCCTGACCTGATAAACCTCTGCATCCAGAGAAAGATGATCACTGGCATCATTCGCGTTCCACTCTGTACTGGTCAGGAAATTCCCCTGATCATCCGTTGGAATCCCTCTGATTCTTCCGCCGCCATAGTGCTGCAAAATATCGGTATACTGAACACCTAATGTTGTGTCCGGGCTAATATCCCATTCGTATCCCAAATCAATAATACGATTCCGGATATCTGTATTCTTCCGATATGGATTCTCATGGTCCTGATAAACACCAATACGATATCGCTGAGAGCGATCATCATTTGCTGCACCGGACAAACTCATACTACCGCTGACAAAATCCTGATTTCCTCCGGTAAGACTAACGTAGCGTTGGTCATCGTACGTCGGTTTTTTGGTGACATAATTAATCACCCCACCCGGCTCACCGCTTCCACTGATTGCAGCAGAAGGTCCTTTTAAAACTTCAACTCTCTCAATATTGAATAATTGAGGAACAGCCAGGCCTTCAAATGGATTCCCTCTGACACCGTCATAAAGGATTTCATCCTGACGGAATCCCCGGAAAGTCACGTATGAGTATGAAAACTGACTGACACCACTCACTGATCGATAGAGATCCGTGATCTGACGGGCTCCCTGATCCTGAATTAATTGTTGGGGCAAAACCTGAACAGACTGTGGAATATCATCGACCGGGGTTGGTGTTCTGGTTGCAAGCGAGGTATCTCCAGCCCGGTATATTGACAATGCACGACCATAAACTGTCATGTTATCAGTATCCTGAGATTTATCCTGTTGAGATTCATTCACTGCCGCAGAGACAGAAACACTCACGAATGAAAGAGAGCAAACCAGATAAATCTTTTTAGCTGAAAAATTTTTTTTATTTTTATGTTGAATATTCTTTACGGTAAGGCGACTCATACGACTCAGATTAAGTTAGCTTTATATCGGATGAGCAATCATAATGAGATTGATTATCATTGCAAATATTATTTTTACTAACAATAACGAGAATTATAGAAACCAGATAAAGCTCGCCTGTATTTGTCGTCCTGTCATTCATGATTAATCAGGCCCAAATCATATTTTGTTGGACCACGACAGTCGATGATTCAATTACTTAGGCGTTTCCTTCACCCAAATATTACTCAGCCTGTATTTTGCACAGGCACTACAGGTTAACACTTCACCATTACCATGAATTCTCATGACAATGTCAGGTCTTTTCTCTCTGGTACTATGTCTGATTTGAATATGTAAATATGTATCATCAACGGAGAAAGGAAAAACCGACTCATCACCATTTGTTTTCATTAACACTTTAGCTTCTTTGAAAATCAGTTGGTCGTCATTATATTGATTGGAGTATATGCCGTTAAAATTATATGTTTCTTCATTCAGCCAACGCTCCAGTTTTCCCTTCAAATCACAGCCAGATAAACACAAGGAAATCACAAGAATAAACCCAGTCGACAATCGTCTTGCGGAGTACATTGATCGATCCATCTTTCCCCCCTTATCTATCAAAAAGAATCCTGCCAGATATCCAGACAGGGATTCTCCATACGCGACCGAAATAAATCCGGACAGAGAGTGCTTACATGAGATAAATACCGTTATCACTACGGTTCATAGCCCTGACACTTTTAACAAGTTTGAATATTTAATTTAAAGCTGTCTAAAGATATATATTCAGTACAAATTAATTGGTTTTATCTGTGCTCTATCCTTGCTGATAAAGCACCGAATCCGCACCATGATATAACCCAGTCATATCAATATACAAGCATATAAAAATTATGCACAGATACAATATTAAACAATCGGGTAAACATGATGAATCCCACATACTTACAAGTGTAGTGGGTTGTAATGTGAATACCATTTTATACAAATCCCATTCAATACTTGATCATCTGAATGAGGCTTGATTTACACTGTAAAAGTAGCTGTTTTGGGCTAATAGCTATTTTCTGGCTAATGGCTATTTTCTAAGTAATAGCTATTTTCCAACTAATAGCAATCAGGATATTCGGGGTTCTGTAAAGGGAAGTTCAGATGGGACACTTTGGTGATTACATACGCGACAAAAACATTGCCTTTCAAGTTTATAATAATGATGACCTTGCATCAGAGAACTAATAAAAGACTGGAGAACTTGTAGCCGGGAACAATGATCATGTGGACAACGACGCATCACTGATTTATGAGGTGTGACTTTTCGACAAACCGGGCAATATGCCTTGACCATACAACCTCCAATGAATCCAGCAGATGTTTCAGTGACACAAATGTTTCGACTGAGGGACATTTTGTCAGATGCCAACACAAATTCAGTGATATGCTGCACAAATCAGGTCAAATAATGACACAAAACATAGTAAAAAACGCAAAAAATCCGATCTCATAGCGATGAGATCGGATTGAAATAGAACTAGTCGAATTCTTTCAGCTGATTGATAAACGTCGCATGCTGTGCCTGAATTGTCTGATCCGGTTTTTCAGAAAGCTTACTGAAAACCACAATCGCAATGGTCGATAAAATCATACCAGGAACAATTTCATACACATCAAAGATACCACCAGATAACTGCTTCCAGACAACAATGGTAATACCACCAACAAGAATCCCTGCCAGAGCACCATTTCTTGTCATGTTAGACCAGAACAAACTGATCACAAGCGCAGGACCAAATGCCGCACCAAAGCCCGCCCAGGCGTAAGAAACTAAGCCTAATACAGAACTATCAGGTGTCATTGCCAGAATGAGTGCAATCACAGAAATAATAATTACCGATAAACGCCCCACCATCACAATCTGTTCTGAAGATGCATTTTTATTCAGTACCTGTTTATAGAAGTCTTCTGCCAGTGCAGATGAACAAACCAGTAACTGAGAATCTGCTGTACTCATAATCGCCGCAAGAATTGCGGCCAGCAAAATACCGGCAACAACGGGATGGAATACCGCATTCACCAGAATCATAAAGATTTTCTCACCATCAGCCAGTGTCATTGTCGGATGGTTCGTCACATAAATCAGACCGACCAGTCCAACCATGATCGCACCAAACATAGACAACGCAGACCAGCCAATTGCAATTCTGCGTGCAACACCAATATCTTTATTCGATCGGGTTGCCTGGAAACGGGCCAGAATATGAGGCTGACCAAAATATCCTAATCCCCATGCAGCAAGTGAAATGATTGCAATTGCAGAAAGTGGTTTGCCATCAATACCATGCCAGATAGTTAATAACTCAGGATTTATCTCTACCAGTTGATCACTCAAGTCGCCAAAACCACCTTCCATTGCAGCAATTGGGACAATCATTAACGCAGCAGCCATCAGTAATCCCTGAACTAAATCGGTCCAGGATACAGCCAAAAATCCGCCGAACAATGTATAAGAGACAACACAAACCGTTCCGATAATAACCGCAGTTGAGTAATCCAGTCCAAAGACAGTTTCAAATAATTTACCGCCAGCCACTAAACCAGAACTCGTATAGAAGAGGAAAAAGAGAAGAATAAAAAATGCGGAAATTGTCTGGATCAGTTTTGACTGATCGTTAAAACGGCGCGATAAAAACTCCGGAATTGTGATTGCATCAGTCGTGATGCTATATGTCCGAAGACGTTTTGCCGCAATCAACCAGTTGAGCCAGTTTCCGATCAATAAACCGCCCGCCAGCCATAATGACTCCAGACCAGCAGCATATGTGTACCCCGGAAGACCCAGTAACAACCAACCACTCATGTCAGATGCACCCGCTGACAAAGCAGCTGGCCAGGGACCTAAAGAGCGTCCCCCAAGAAGTAGTCAGTTGAGTTCTTCGTTCGTAAGTAAGCATAAACCCCTATCGCTAACATCAAAATGAGATATACGATAAAGGTCGATATAATAGCAAAGCTATTCTCCATAATAATTTCCTCGTATTATAAGATCGCCTTCCCTGTTCTCCAATCAGTGGATACAAAGATACATCTAATGTGGGGAGTGCCCCATTTCCAGTAAAGAGGCATTTCCTCCGATTGCTGTTATATTTATTGTGCGGGTTCGTTCCGTGATAAAACGTAAAGACAGATAAGGGTCGTGAGCAGTAGGTAAATCCACTAAATCTGTCTCAGAAACGAAGCTGACAATGACACCTTCACGCTTTGCAAAAGCACGGCTCAGGTGTCTCTCATCGTTTTCTTTTCCAACAAATCCAACACTACGAATATCAGAAGAAATCAAAGCATTGCATTGTTCTTCTGACAAAACCTGGATCAATTTTTCTGGTAAATCAGCCTCATTCAAGACCGAACTCAGCATGGAAGTGAAGACATTGTCTTCACTACACATAACAATACTGTTGCCAGCAATTAATGCTGCTGAGATCAATGCGAGAATCGCTTTTGATGCACCGGGGCCTTCTTGTTTGGAAAACATCAAAGCCACACCACGGCCAGCAGTATATAGTTCGTTCGTTTCTCCAGTCGGGCCATTCAGTTCATGGCAAACTGAAACAAATGGTCTGGCAGACTCAATGTGAAACTGCACGACATCCGCTAATTCAGAATCTTTCTTGCGGAGCAAGCCAGCCAGCTTGCTCAACGCCTCAAACCTTTGTTCAAAAGCCGTAAAATTCCAATGCTTCCACGCAGTGCGGGCATCAGAGAAACATGTTAATTCCTGTGTCATTGTAACCTCCCTGATCATCAAATCTGACTAAAACTGGTTTTCATAAACCGGTATAAATAATGAGGGCCGCCGGCTTTAGGACCGGTACCGGATAATCCTTGTCCGCCGAAAGGCTGTACACCAACCACAGCACCGACCTGATCCCGGTTAATGTAACAGTTGCCGACAAGGGCATTTTTCTCAATCCAGCGATATGTCGTCTCATTGCGGGTGTGCACACCCATCGTCAAGCCATATCCGGTGTTATTAATCTCTTCAACGACCTCTTTCAGGTCTTTTGCTTCAAACCGCACCACATGTAAGATCGGACCGAATTTTTCTTCATCAAGGGCATGAATGCTGTCAATCTCGAATGCTGTTGGCGCAACAAAATCACCATTTGCACATTCATCAGAGAGTGGAATCTGATTGATCAGCGTCTGAGTGTGACGCATATGCTCGATGTGGGATACTAGTTTGGTTTTGGCTTGCAGATCGATAACAGGTCCGACATCAGTTGAATGAAGGTATGGTTTCCCCACAGAGAGTTCATTCATCGCACCGCGAATTAAATCAATAATCCGATCCGCGATATCACGCTGAACATATAATACCCGAAGTGCGGAACACCGCTGCCCGGCTGAAGCAAATGCCGAACGCATCACGTCACGGACGACTTGTTCTGGCAAAGCCGTACTATCAACAATCATCGCATTCATCCCACCGGTCTCAGCAATCAGCGGAACCGGAGCCGCATCCCGCTCAGTTAAGGTCTGATTGATACGCTGAGCAGTTGCAGTTGAACCTGTGAACGCAACTCCGGCAATCAGCGGATGACTGGTCAGTGCTGTACCAATCTCAGCGCCATTTCCAACCAGCAACTGAATCACACCCGATGGGAAACCGGCATCTTTCATCAGCTCAACGGCTCGTGTCGCAATTAAGGATGTCTGCTCGGCTGGTTTGGCAACCACCGTATTACCTGCGACAAGCGCTGCACTAATCTGGCCAAGGAAGATAGCCAGCGGGAAGTTCCACGGGCTGATACAGACAAATACTCCCCGACCTTGCTGAGAAACAAGACGTTTTTTCTGATCAAAACCTTGCACTTCCTGAGGTGTCATTGTTTTAATCTGAAGCGCATAGTAGCGGCAAAAGTCAACGGCTTCCCGGACTTCATCAATACTGTCATGAATGGTTTTACCTGCTTCTTTGTGGCAAATAGCAACCAGCTCTTCCAGATTTTCTTCCAGCAAATCAGCCAGACAATTCAGTTTGTCTGCACGCTCTTCATGACTGGATTGATTCCATGACTCAAATGCGCGGGCGGCCTCTTCAACAGCAATATTCACCTGTTCAGAAGTTGCCATCACGATTTTACCCGCTTCAACTGTGCGATCATAAGGTGCAGTCACAGCAACAGGTGATGCTCCATCCTTGATCATGCTTTCGAAAAGGTTAGTACCGTTAATCACAGGAGCAGCGGTCCATTGGGATGCCATCCACTGATTCACTTTTTCTTCGAAAGGTTTCACTTCACTTTCTATATCAATATTGACACCGTAAGAATTCTTGCGGGTTTCATAGATATCAGGTGGCAAAGCAATTGCGGTATTGTTAAAAGTTTTTTGACGTTTAAGTGTATCAACAGGATGCTCTGTCAGAGCACTGACCGGACAACGGGCATCAACCAGACGATGTACAAAAGAGCTGTTTGCGCCATTTTCCAGCAAACGTCGCACAAGATATGGCAACAGATCTTTATGATTTCCAACCGGAGCATAAATCCGTACAGCCTGTTTAAACATACGCATTGCGTAATGGAACAAACCATCTCCCATCCCGTGCAAACGCTGGAATTCGAAGTCTTCGTGCGAGGCCATTACAGCCACAGCCGTCACTGTCTGCGCATTATGGCTGGCAAATTGAGGAAATAAACGACCACGAACATGCTCACTCAGCAAGAAACGGGCACAGGCAAGGTATGAAACATCTGAAGATTCTTTTCGGGTGTAAACCGGATAGCCGGTAAAGCCATGCTGTTGTGATAACTTAATCTCACTATCCCAGTATGCGCCTTTTACCAGACGAACAGGAATTAAATCGCCCTGCTCGGCAGACAATGCAGATAACCAGGCAAGTACAGGTAACGCGCGCTTGGAGTAAGCCTGAATCACCAGCCCGAATTTACCCCACCCTTTTGCAACTTCATGCCGGTAGAGTTTTTCAAATAATTCCAGAGAAAGTTCAAGCCGATCCATTTCTTCAGCATCAATGGTCAGGCCCACGTCAAGCTCTCTGGCTCTGGTAATCAACCGGACCAGCGAATCAAACAACTCCGACATGACCCGATCACGGTTGGCAACTTCATACCGGGGATGTAATGCTGACAATTTAATAGAGAGAGAAGGTGCGAGCTTTGGATCACCCGAATGCGGCTCTTTTCCAACCGACTCAACCGCTGACAGATAATCCTGAAAATATTTATTCGCATCTGCTGTTGTTAATGCGGCTTCACCAAGCATATCAAATGAGTAAGTATACCCTTTCTCACGCATCGGTCGTCCGTTCTCATGGGCTTCACTCATTGTCTGCCCCAGAACAAACTGATGACCCATGATCTTCATTGCCTGGTGCATGACCTGACGAATCACCGGTTCAGAAAATTTCCTGACCAGCCGGTTAACAGCACTGGTTGGCGTCGTATTTTCAATATCAGAAATACCAACCACTTTACCGGTAATCATTAACCCCCAGGTAGAGGCATTCACAAAAACAGAGTCTGAATTTTGCAAATGAGATTTCCAGTCGGCGATACTCAGGCGATCTTTAATAAAAGCATCCGCTGTGAGTTTATCCGGAATTCTCATTAATGCTTCTGCCAGACACATCAGCAAAATGCCTTCCTGTGTATCCAGACTATATTCCAGTAAAAGCGCATCAATCATCTGAACTGACTTTTTATCGGCTCTGATCGCCTCAATTAATTCTGTCGTTTTGAGCGTAATTTCATTATTTTCGTTTTCAGAAGGCGTAGCCAGTGGCAAAAGCTCTTCAAGCCATTGTGATTCATCCACCATGTATAGTGGTGAAATCAGCGACCACAGTTTATCAAGTGGCTGCTCAATAAACTCAGGTTTTAACACATCCGTTGCAGTAAACATATGTATTCCTTCAACCTCTTTCTTATTAGCTGATTGTCAACAATAGCTAGCAGTGTATTCTGAGTGGAGAAAGAATACTTGTCAAAAAATCCGGATCATTTGCTGGAAAGTCCATTTTTTAACAAAATAAAAACACAAAAATAGTAAATAATTTTCACAAACATCCATTTTGTCACTAATGGTAATGACGGGACAACATCGTTTTCATCAGGAATTTTTCGGGGAGATGAAACCGGGGAAAGAGCCCAGAAGTCAACTTACATAAGTGCTTTATAAAATAGGTGCTTTATAAAAAAGGGACTTGATAGAAGAAGATAAAAGAAAATGGTGAGAACAGGTGCGGCTCAGCATCTGGTTCAGATTATTGTATTCGTTTCTTATAAACAGAAGGAGACATTCCCTGTAGACGGGTAAAAACATGAGAAAAGGTACTTTGGCCAGAAAAACCGGTCAGTTCAGCAACCTGACCCAGCGTATAACCCCCCTGATCAATTAAAGACCTGGCCGCTTCTATCCTCTTCTGCAACACATATTGATGTGGCGTCATACCTAACAGCTCTTTGAACCGGCAATGGAACTGACTCTCGCCTAAAAACACACTTCCGGCAAGCTGAGCAATCGTAATACGACGGCTAAGATTACTTTCAATGTAATTATCAATCACGGCCAAATCAAAACGGGATTCTTTGATGACAGACACGTTACGTGTCATGTGTCTGAAAAGCATGGTAACCAGTGTGTCATGACATGCTTTACTCAGGAGAGTATCTTCAGGAAACAGGGCCATTTCCTGTGAAAGCAAACGTATGATTTGGTTCAAACGTTCATCAATATGGAAATAGACTTCAGATTTAGACAAGTCATAAATCTGCTGTAAAACAACAGACTCATCAACAGAAGGAACAGGAAGATTTAAAACCAGAATATCTGTTTGATCTGCAAGGCCTCCAAAAGCATGATTTGCTCCGGCTGAAACAACGCACCCCTGCCCGGGTCCGACACGGTTTCCGTATCCGTTGATTTCAAATTCACTTTGGCCTTTCAGCCCAATCACGATCTGGGCATAGCCGTGATCATGGCAACTCATGTCAGATGGCAGAGTCACCACCTCAGCGGGTTTAGGCAACTGTATGTCAACTGATGAATTCAATTCAAACATTTCAAATCCCTCGCTTTGACAGGAACAAAATTCAACCACACACCGGTAGCAAAGCCTGGAGCGTGTTTATCTTTCATCGCCGTTCCTAGCTGGAGGATGTGAAAGATAAACACGCTCTAACCTACCCTGAAAATGATCAGGAATCAATTTTTGTCCTCTCCCGGAAGTCATTCTGTGAGAAAAAGGTGACTTACAATTAACAACAATATCAATTAATATAGTTTTCTGTGGAACAATACATAAACATGGATAAATTACGGTCAGTGTCATGCTGATTGAAAAAGAATTCTGAGATCCATGCTAAAAACTTGCATATTTTCTTATAAGGCCCAAAATGGAAGTTGCATATTGTAAAATATACAAAATCAGAGACCTAAGTTGCATTTTGTACAATTCATGGCTCTAATGTACTCAGAATTATGAGATAGTTACTTTGTAAAAAAACTGTCAATTCTTACTTTCTCCACAGAGTGGCTGTGGCTTAATTACTTAATTGTTGCAGGGACCTATGATAGTACGTCACATTCCAGCGCTCTTGTTGGCGCTCTGCCCGTTATTGAGTTCAGCATTTGTATATGCTGATGAATCTAATGCCTCGCAGGGAGATCCTGTTGCGGTCATTGATACAAAGTTAAATATCAAACAAGACGAAATTAAAAAATCCTCATCAGAATATGATGATGAAGTTGCAAAACTTCAGCAAATGAAGAATGAGCAGCAACGTCTGAAACGCGAAGGAGATGCACTAGAAACAAAAAGAAACCGGGCAAAATCTGATTTGGACAAACAGTATAGCCGTCTTCTTGAAGATCCAGATACAGATTTAGTTACATTCCAGAAAAAGTATCAGTCCGTTTGGGCTGAGTTAAAGAAAAATCAGTCAGACAACCTTGATAATGACCAGGCGATGACAGAAGCTCAAATGCGTTTGTCTCAGCTAAAGCAAAAAGTTGCCCGTCTGAAAAATGAATACGACAACCTCAAAGAAGCAAAAGTTGAGGCACGTATAAAACGTATCAACGCGGAGTTGATGGAAACGGAAGTTTTAGAAACACATTATAAAACGACTTGTTCAACCACAATGACTCTGGGTGAATGTTCCAGCCAGGGCATTTATCTGACCAAGCAGAAAGCTGTTGCAACATTCCATGATCGGATTATCGATAGTCTGACTGAGTCAATTTTAGCCAAGCAAAACCTGAAAAACGTTGAATTGAATATTTCAGTGAAGGACAGCCAGATTTTATCCAGTGGTTTTCAGGGCAACAATGACTACTACACACAGATAAAAGCTCAGTTACAAGCCAGACCGGAAGTCACTGCCGGTTGTAAGTTACTTGGCGTTTCCACTCGTTATTGTCTGCAAGGCAAAAAAACTTATACACCAAAGAAAGAAAAACAGTGGGCAAATGTCACCATTCGCTCCGATCAATATCAGGACTCTGTTACCATTGATGGCGTTAGCTACGGCAGTACACCTGTTGAAATTGTTCTCCCTCATGGCCGCCATCAGTTTACAGTCTCAAAAGACGGATATGAAACATACAACCAGGTGATAACAATTAATGGAAATGACACGGTGTGGGTGAAACTTCGTCCAAATAAAGACAGTTAACCACCTGATAAGGGTGATTATTTTTGGCCTGAGTTCACAAAGATGTGGTGATAACGCCATTTTGTCTGTAAGTTATTATTATATGACTTATGACCAAATGGCGTTTTCGTTTACAATGGTCAGACAACTCGATAATCCAAAAGATTGAAGTAAAGAAGAATGCGACAAGGACTTAAGGCTTTATTACTAACTTTTTCATTGGGTATTGCCTTTTCGGCTCATACCTATGCTGAAGAGAAAGCACCTTCCAACATTAAAGAAAATCCTGACTCAGTGATGGATATCGATGATGCAATTTTCAGTAAAAATACAGAGCTGGAAAAAGCAGAAAAAACCCTCAGAAACCAACAGCTGAAAGTGTCCAATCAACACTCTGAGCTTGACCGGTTGACAGAACAGGCCAGGGAAATCGATAAAGTTTTAAATAAAACCAAAAAACAGCTGGAGAACGCCTACCAGCAAATGATCACTAATCCCAAGCTGGATATTACAAAATATCAGACTGCTTATCAGAATGCCTGGTCAAATCACAAGCAAAATCAGAAAACCCGCTACGAACTGGAAAAAGCACTGGAAGAACAGGAAGGGTTACTCAAAGACCAGAAAACAACCGCAATTTTACTCCGGAAAAATATTTCTGATCTAAAACAGAGTAAACTCAGAGCCAGAGCCAAGCGGCTGAATAATGAGTTATCTTTATCGGGCACGCAAAAAGTCAGTTTTACCAATCGCTGTAACCCGGCAATGACTATCCGTCAATGTGAAGAACAGACAACAAAGCTGGCTTTACAAAAAGCAGTTAAACAGTTTAAGTCTTCACTGATCAATCAGACCACTGAAAATGAAACAGTACAAAAATACGCACATCATGCAGCCCTCAACGTCCATGTACTGAAACACAAAGTACTTCAGAGCGGGTTTAATAATGCAAGCCGGTATAAAACAATTGTTGAAGCACAATTAGAAGCCCGGCCTTCAAATACGACAATATGTCAGTTACTGAATATCGGAAAACAATACTGCCTGTTTGAAACAGACAATAATCAACAAAAAGAAATTGCCTGGTTTAACCTGAATATTCGTTCAAATATTTATGATGATCATGTCACAATTGATGGTATTTCATATGGTCATACGCCATTATCACTCACTCTTCAGGAAGGGCTTCATCAGATAAGTGTCACCAAAAACGGCTATATACCTTATCGTACATCTTTCAGACTGGCCTCAGATTATTCAATCCGCGCAGTCTTACAGGAAGAGCGAAATCAACTGAAAACCGGGTTCAGGTTTGCGGATCCTTTGCCAGAAAACATAACCGGTCCTGAATTAATCAGCATTACCCCGGGAAAATTCTTTATCGGTGAATATGCTTCATCACAGGTTATCCTTGATCATGCGTTCGCGATTTCATTAACCCCTGTAACCGTTGAGATGTTTAAAGTATTTGTAAAGAATACAAATTATCAATCAGATGCTGAGCTGATGAAGACATGTACAGCCATGATTAATAACCAAATGTCACCTCAATCAGGCCATTACTGGAGAAATCCGGGCTTTAAGCAGTCGCTTGATTCTCCGGTTGTGTGTGTGAGTGTCAACGATGCTAAAGCATTTGCAGGCTGGTTATCTAAAGAAACTGGCTTTACTTATCGCCTTCCGACAGAGGATGAGTGGGAAATTGCTGCCCGAGCAGGCACACAAACTGATTATTGGTGGGGAAACAATTTTGAATCAGGCCGTGCAAACACAGGATGGGGTGGAACGAACTGGTCTAACAAAAGTACATCACCAGTAAAATCATTTTCTCCCAATCCACTGGGCTTATATGATGTTGTAGGCAATGTTTGGGAATGGACCAATGATCCTCAGGGAATAGCAAAAGGAGGCGCCTGGAGCTTCTCACCGAAAAATGCGACATCATTCAGCCGCTTATTCACAGCGCCATCTACGGCAGCGAATTACATCGGATTCCGTATCGTTCGGGAGATCAAAGAATAAGACAATATTAGCATTGGACATCGGACATCTGCTTTAATTGAAAAAAGGAAAGAGAATCCCTCTTTCCTTTTTATCAAATGTCATCCAACACTATGTCTGTCTTATGGGGCAAGTCGTTCTATCAACCACTCATGGCTACTTTTCGTATATAAAAAGCGATCATGCAATCGATGCTCTCCCCCTTGCCAAAATTCAAAGCTTTCCGGAATAATTCTGTAACCTCCCCAAAAACTGGGTACAGGAACTTCACCTTGAGAGAATTTTTTCTTTAATTCCAGAAACTTAGATTCAAGAATACCCCGAGCTGAAATCCGGCTACTCTGATGGCTGGCAATTGCAGCTATTTGGCTGTCCTTAGGCCGAGAAGTAAAATATTTAAAGTTTTCCATAGCAGATAATTTTTCGGCTCGTCCGGTAATATGTACCTGCCTTTCAAGCATATGCCATGGGAAATGCACGCTGACTTTATTATTGTGTTGAATATGGTTTGCTTTCCGGCTTCCCAGATTCGTGTAAAAAATGAATCCATCTTCGCCGGAATTCTTCAGTAAAACAATCCTCTGAAAGGGTTGCCCATCCTGATCAACCGTTGCAATTGTCATGGCCGTTGGGTCAGAAATATTTGCCTCAATTGCCTGTTTCAGCCAAAAATCAAATTGTCCAAAAGGGTTTTCATTTAAGTCTTTTCTTCTTAAACCACCCTGAATATATTCCCGACGAATATCTGAGAGTTCCATATTCAACATCTGCTCCTGATTTTTTCGTGATTTTGCGCCTTTCATATCCAGAACTCAAGCGTAATATTATATCAGCAAGAAATAAAGAAGATGCCTCCCTGAAATGGTGCTATTGAGCCTGTATTATACCAATCTGGAAAATAAACTGATCATCCGGATGTGTCTGGTGGAGCAATGTTCAAGCGACTACAGGTTAGACTGTGAAAGATATACACGCTCTAAGACAGTTGCTTGACGGAGATACCTATTCTGCTGTCAGGCTGAATGTCAGCCGGGGACTATTTCACGGTGCAGTACTGCCAAAAAAGACAACCAAAGATTTAAAATCAATTATTAAAAATTTAGATCAAATGTCATCTCAAATCGAAAGGACAATGATAGAAAAAGACAAAGACAGCAAACAGAACTCACGAAAGGCGGGATAGTGACAAACAAGGAATGAAGGACTCGCCAGACCAGCCTGTCACACAAAAAATATCAAACCCTGATAGTGCAATTTTATCAGGGTTTATCAATTAACCGGATTCAGAAACAACCTGAGGCGCTAAATCATCTTCGTTAAATAATGAGGTACACTTAATATTATATTTATTGAAGGAAAATACACTGGCACCATGAGCTCGTTTCGTCATGGTTTTTTCATCACCAAAACAAACCGTCACATGACCATATACTTTGCTCTTAGCCGTCACTGTATTCACTTCCAGTAACGCATCAAATTCTTCCGTAAAACGCTCTACAGCCTCCTTGGCTTTTTTCATATTATCTTCTGCTTTTTGCTTCAGATCGGCTATTTCAGCAGCCTCTTTCTCATTGCGTTCATGTTTGGGTTTCTTATTAAAATCAAGCTCACGACGTACAATATTCATGGTTTCTTCCTGAGCCTTACTGTACGCATTTTTCTTGTGATTTAATTTTTCCCGGTAACTGGTATATGAGGCAAATGCTTCAACGTGAGTTGGCGTATCTCCTTCGACGCCTAAGTTGTAACACACAACTGAGTTACCAACCTTGGCAACACCACCACTGAGTGTTCCTTGTGATTCTTTACTATCCAGCACTACCAAATCACGACCGCAGCGAATATTATTACCGATGCCATAGAGTGCCAGATGAATATCAGCCTGTGCCTGTAGCTCTGCATTTTGCGCATAATTCGCTTTAATCGAACTACCGGATTTAACAACACAAGTCTTATTTTCTTCATCAGATGTTGTATGACCAATGATCCCCTTACCAACAAGAATATCACCCTGTGCCTGAACATCTGCAGATTCGATAAAACCCGCGACAGTAATTGAGCCAGTGGCCCGGACAATCATTCCCGGGTCAATATTACCGGTTACAACCAGAGATCCCTTAAATTTAACGTGCCCGGTTCCAACACTCACACTCTGCATACAAAGCGCATTATCGATATCAACGGTTTTATCTTTGATAATCGGTAAACCCGATGTACTGGCAAGTAAAAGATTAGGATCTTTCCTCGAAATCTCCGTTCCTTTACCTGGTTTTAACACCGTGTTATTCCCCGGTTTAGATTCAATCTCTTTACCTAATACGGTATATCCGGGAATCCCCTTTGTTGCAGGAACACGACGCATCACCTCATCACCTTCACCAACTGTGATGGTTTCACCAAGGTTCCGCATATCCAGTTTACTGGAATTAGACTTGCGTTGAGGCGCTAAAACTCTTTTTGTAACATCCTCAACTAACGGCATAAACTTTTCATCAGCACCATGAACAGGAGGCTTTCCCTGTGCTACAGGCTGGACAAATTCTTCCCCTGCGGCAAGGTTCCTGCTCATAACCAGTACTTTTTTTAAAGCTATTTTATTGATACCTTTTGTTACATGTGCCTCAGCCAATGCCTGAACTATTTCACTACCTCTTAACCCACGACCACAATAAGCGCCAATAACAACCATATTGGCAATCATTCCATCATCTTCAACGTCAACGGTTACACTAGCATTTCTTTTTTCAGCAATACATAAGCCCTGAAACGCTTCACCTTTACCTTCATTAGCAAAGTTGATAAAACTCTCTAAAGCCTCACTATCAAGATAAAATGAAGATGCATTCAGAGCTTCCAGTGTTTCACTAATTCCCGTCTTTGACAGTTTTCTGTCCAGGCTATCTGAATCCTCAAGCCTGGCGATGACAGAATTTCCGTCATGAGCCATCGATAAAATCTGACTCCACATACATCGTTACCTCAATGACATCCTAACCAACTTAAACCCAAAGTACATATTCCTTGTATCCACTTAAAATACTTGTTTAGAACAAACCAGCAACAACCAAGTTATGCTTTTTTTGATGGTCATCACTAATGTGGATAAAGAACCCTACATTATATATTCTTCCTGTCCCCGAAACTGTTACATATGCAACAACAAAGATAGAGAACACTCAATCTATATATCTAAAATATATATTATTACACCAATAATAATACTGTAAAATATATATCATGTGAATTTACACTGTAAATGATAAACAGAATAAGATGCTTATTTACATTGTAAATTTAACAAGAGGGTCTTTAAATCTTCTCTAAGCTGAGACTCAAGGGCTTTCCTCCCAGGCAGTCCTTCTATAGCTGAAACTTCTGACCATGATCGATTTTGCAAAACCTTTATGATCAGTAAGTCACTCAATGACGTTGCTATAAACTGCGGAAAAGCACCAACCAACGCATGAATCCAAACCGCAACGCTCTCATAATTAGCACCACCCCTGACATAATTTTCCAATAGTGACACCGGAAGACTATCAACCAATACAGACTCAGATACAGAAAGCAAATACCGGACAGCAGAGGGTTCCAACTGACAAAACTCAGACTTCAAGGTATGAAGAAAGTAATAGGCAAACTGTGTCCTTGCCGATAAAAGCCAATCACTCTGACACTGATGAATCATTAACACAGAATAACAGCCACTACTTTGATCCCGCCGGGAGCCCAGTTTAACCGGAAAAAACTGCTGCTTGATCCAAAAGCGTAGTAATTCATCTGAAGCACCAAAGCTGGTTGCGACATAGTCACAATCACATTGTGCAATACAATGACTTAACAAATGACTACCGAATCCCTTTCTCTGGAGTTGAGGATGAATGACAATTCGCATAATTCTGCAACATTTTTCTTTGCCCGATGCTGTTAAACCCAGTTGGTTTATTAATGTCACCGGAACAAGCTGTCCTTGAGGACGATGTAAGCCTTGTTCAATTTTTTCGACAGAGGAAACTGACAGCTCTCCTTCTTTAACTGTAAGAATACACCCCAAACACATACCTTTCGCTTCAGCAATGAAAAGAGAAATATTATCATCAGAAAGAATTCTCATCATATCATTCGGAGAAGTCTGATAGTGGGCTTGTGTCAGTAGTGCAAAAACGTTTGCGAAGAAATCTGCAGAGGAAAACAATAAATTTTTGTCGACATACCGATATTGAATTTCTTTAGTATCAATATCATTGGTTATCTCAGGTAAGTCAGTATTGAGCAAAAAAGTACGAAACTGCCACTTTTCAAGTTCATCATGATTAGTCCAGCGAATAGGTTGTGACAAATGAGCATGTTGAAACTGAGGACGAAAATTCTTCAGCCAATTGAGAAATTTCAGAGTAAAACCACGACCACATCCCTCATAACCATGAATGGTGGTAGAGAACACAATCCGGTTATACTTTTTGGTCAATTGTTGCAAACATGGAACCGGAATTGCTGACGCTTCATCAACAAGCAGGAGGTCAGCCTGACAATCAACTCTCAGAAGTTCATCAGGCGGAATATAAGTTAATTCAGATCTATCCAGACAGATATTCTTTATTATGTGTGCCTGAGATTTCTGCATCAAAAGTCGCTGAGCATGGCTGAAAATAGCATGGGCAGCCTGAGGTGAAGGCGCAGTAATCACAATCTTGATACCCGATCTTCTCTGCATTAATTCAGCAGCCGCAATACCAAGAGCACTACTCTTCCCCCGTCCCCTGTCCGCCGTAATTACCAATGGTCTTTTACTGTGTCCTTCCCTTACATGCATGATTTGATTCACGACTTTTTTCTGTTCCAGAAACACATCATGTTCAGTTAGCTCGATGAACTGAGGCAATGCAGGTAGCTTCTCGCCCTGCGTTATCAGAATGAATTCTTTCAAAGACCTGATGAACCATTGAAATGCCAATGACTGAGCATGATAAGCCAGTGGATAAATGACAACAAGCAGGCCACCGACAACCAATGTGCCAAGCAAAGCATTCAGACTATCAGCATCAACGGGTTCACAAAGATCGACAATCAATAAGTGACATTCCTGTCCTAAAAAATGTCGTCCTTTTACCCTGCTAATTTTTTCAACATCATGCAGGGATTCCCCCCCCTAACTGCAGACAACGTTTCTTACGGTAACAATGAATGATGTCTTTTATTCTCAAATCAGTCCATTCAGAGTGACCCCGTATCACTAATCCTGTTCGTTGCTGTGTATGTGAAAGGAGAGCGTTTAACTCAGAAAAATAATGACTAAATTCAGACATAGCACTTGGTACTTAAAAATAATGAAATCCGGGAAATACAATATTTATCTCCCATAAATGGTGATGATGTTCATAGAGCTGACTCGTACACCCAACTCTCAAAGATACAAGATTCAGGGTATCGCTGGAAGATGTAGTTCAGGTAAAAGAATGCGAATATAAAAAAACCCAATGTGTCTCATTGGGTTTTTCCTGAAATTTATTGTAGTTTTTTCTGCAAAAAATCTAATATTTCATTCATGAGTGGATCGTCAATTTTTTTCATATTCAACACTAAACGATTTCCCTGACGAACATAGTTCACCCGGTTTTTGACCAGTTCAACTTTCTGTGAAACATTTGTTTGCGCCGGGGGTGCTAAAGATTCAATCCAGTTTTCCAGTGTTTCTGTGACATCCTTCGTTAGACGGGCAACTCCCTGAGCTTTACTCTGTTGCCAGACAAAGCCATCTTCTGAGCGACATTTTTCAAGTAAAACCGACTTTTGTGAATCATCCAGGCCATTGAACTGTTTGTGAAGTTTCACAATGGTAGGCCTGCCCAGCTCGACAACATTCGGATATGCCTGTAACAATTCCAGTGGCAAATCAGCGGCTTTAAGCGCGCCACTCACCAAAGCCTCACTGCACTGGAACATTTTTGCCAACGCTTTTTGATCTTCCGCTTCGCCACTTTCTAATTTTGCCAACATTTCTTTTCCTTTCTCGTACAGAGATAAAGGCTTATGCGCATTTGCGACATCAGAAAGAAACTTCGCATGTTCTTCATTCACATTTTCAGCAACGTAAACTAAAAAGGGTTGTGCGGCTAAAATACAAGCCATCCGCCTGCGACTACCATCCAGAACCTCAATTTTGCCATCAGATGTTTTACGCCCGACAGCTGGATATTGTTGTCCTCTTTCTCTGAGCGTGGACAGAATATCTGACAAAGCGTGCTCATTCAAAAATGCCTGTTCCCGTGAATTCTGTTCAAAAACTACGGTTTTTGTCGCAACGTCTTCAGCAGGTATAGAAACCAATTCAAAAGTAACCTGAGTTTTTCCCGCTACGGCCAGTTCGATGTATTGTGCTTTATCTTTAACTGCATGCTGAGCTTCCTGAGGGGTTGTCGCCCGACGCTTGTCTGCTTTTCCGAATAATTTAGCATTGAGCTCAGATGTTTTGATTGCCATGTTTTCTTACCCCTGATTTAGTGATGGCCAGTTTGAATGTAAAACCCGTTCAAGTTCTAAAGCGCTTTTTTGAACAGCGTCCTGTGCTGTGGCCAGTGTTTTTTTTCCGCCTTCAAAATCCCCGGAAGTCAAATCAAAAACAGTACTATACGTATCGGCACAGGTCTCAAATGCCCGACTTCTGGGAATAGTCGCCATCATGACCTGTTCACCTAATAAATAATTCATTTCAGTTAATACAGAAACTTGCTTTTTGTTGTCATCTTCAAACATCGTTGGTACTAACCGGGCAAATTCAAGTCCTTTCCAGTCTTCAGGAAACATTTCATATACCGTAGGTAAATGCTGAAAAAAGTTGACAGTTGAGGCCCAGTCAAGCCGTTTTGCAGCACACGGAATCAATAAAGCATTCGAGGCATACATAGCATTCCACACCAATGGGTCAATATGAGGGCCTGTATCAATCATAATAATATCGAAATCATCAGAAATTTTATCAATCAATTTTTCTTTCAGGAGCCGGACAATGTCAAGAGACTGATTCTGAGATAAATATTGCCAGGCTTCAGCATTAAACATCGCATCTTCAGGAAACGCAGAAATTGTTTTCAAATTTGGATATTGGGTATCCATTAAAACATTTTTATGGATAAATGAACGATCGACAGTCATCTCTTCCGGCACATTATCTAACATAATATCAACAGCAGAAAAAATACTGGTATTTTCTTCCAGGCTGACCTGAGGGTTCAGAAACAGGCGAAGTGAGCCCTGTGGGTCAAGGTCAATCAGACAAATACGATAACGTTTATCCAGATTCAAGGCCAGGCAAGCAGCAAGATGAACCGCAGTCATCGATTTACCGGTTCCACCTTTTTGGTTCTGGACATTAATCACCCAAGGTTTATTTTCGTGGCTATTCTTACGTAAATGGAATTTTGGCACCCCTGCTGCGTCCATCAACATATGGGCTTCAGATAAAGAGATCGAATAGTGGTTTGCATTATTTTTGGTAAACTGATGCCCTTCACTTTCCATCTTAGAGATGGCTTCGTCCAGTTTTCTCCGGGTGAGACCAGAGCGTGTCTCCATCAGTGCTTTAGACATCGGGGGAAATGGTTCATCATTCCTCTCTTCAAGAACAATCTCTATCCTGTCAGCCTGGACCTGTTTTGTTTGCTCTGCAAGTTGATAGAGATTATCTATCGTCAGTTCTCTTTTCAT